>NZ_BAPV01000005.1 GCF_025995175.1 Asaia krungthepensis NRIC 0535 | reverse complement strand
TTGGAGCTTGGAGCTTGGAGCTTGGAGCTTGGAGCTTGGAGCTTGGAGCTTGGAGCTTGGAGGTCTTGGTCAGATGGGCCGAAGTCAGGCGCTGGTCAGTCCGCGGCCTGAGAGGGGGTCTGCCAGGTCGATCTCTTGCTTAGAGCGACAGGTCTCGAGAGGCCCTGGCGTGATCACTGCAAAAAAAAAACCCCGCCTGTTCAGGCGAGGTTTTCCATTGCGTCAATAGCGCAACTGTCACGCCTTTGAGCGTTTCGAGGTGCGTTGTGGCAGTCTCGTGCTCAGACGTCGAAGCCGTTGGGCAGAAGCACCAGATCGCGCACCACCGTGCCCTTGCGACGGGTCAGCATGAAGATCAGCGCCTCGGCCACGTCGGAAGGCTGCATCATGCCGCCACCTTCGAGGGCGGCCTTGCGGCGCTCGGGGTCCCAGTCATTGATCAGCGGCGTCACGACCGGGCCGGGCTGGATGGCGCCCACGCGCACACCATGCGGCGCCAGCTGGCGGCGGCAGGTATGGGTAAAGGCCTGAACGGCGTATTTCGACCCCGTATAGATCGGCTCGGCTACGATCGGCACCACGCCCGCCACGGAGCTGGTGATGATGATGTCGCCGCTCCCCTGCTTGATCATGGGCGCCATGGCGACGCGCGCCGAATGGAAAGCCGCATTGATGTTGAGGTTCAGCATGCGATCCCACACATCCGGGTCGCCTTCCCAGGCATTGCCACCGACATAGGAGCCCGCATTGGCGAACATGATGTCGAGACGGCCCTGCTCGGCGAGCACGGTGTCAACGGCCTGCTGGATGCTGGCATGACGGAAAAGATCGACTTCCACGCCATGCAGCTTGTCGCCGAGTTCTTCGCGTGCCTTGTCCATGGCCGCCTTGTCGCGGTCGAGAACATAGACGATGGCGCCAGCCTTGATGAGGTGGCGGACGCATTCCAGGCCGATGCCCGAGGCGCCACCGGTAACGGCAGCGATTTTGTCCTGAAGTGGAAGCGACATGCTTACATACCTTCTTGTGCTTCAGCGCGTCCTGTCAGGGCCGCGCCGGAGGCCCGATAAAATAATCAGGCCTCACTATGCGGGTAATGTCGCATGGTCCCGGGCGGGCGCTAAATAACGATGTTGTCAATCAGGCGCACAGAATCGAGAGCAGCTGCGGCGAGCAGCCGAAGCGTCTGCCCCGGCGTCATCTCCCGTGCAGGCATCAGGGTCTGAGCGTCGCAACAGGCCAGATAATCGATGGGGCCGAACCCGACGGCTTCAAGGTCTGCCTCGCCCGCAGTGAGTGCCGCAGCGATGGGGCGCCCCGCACGGATCGCCCATGCCGTCTCCTGCATGATGGCGTGAAGCCGTGGGGCGCGGAGGCGCGCCGCTTCCGGCAGGCGGCGGTTGCGCGACGAAAGCGCCAGGCCATCTGCCTCACGCAGGGTCGGGCAAGACGTGATGCTGACCGGCAGGTTCAGATCCTGCGTGAAGCGCCGGATGATCTGCAGTTGCTGCCAGTCCTTCTCTCCGAAATAGGCACGATCTGCCCCGCTCATGCCAAACAGCTTGGTCACCACCGTTGCCATGCCGCTGAAATGACCGGGACGATGGGCACCTTCCAGCCGGTCCGTCAGACCGCTGACCTGGACGCTGGTGCTGTAACCCTCGGGGTACATTGCCTCGACCGTTGGGATGAAGATGCCATCCACCCCGGCCAGCAAGGCGACATCCGCTGCCTCGCTGCGCGGGTAATTCGCCAGATCATGCGCGTTATTGAACTGGGTCGGGTTCACGAAGATCGAGACGATCACCCGGGCGCATTCTGCCTGCGCCGCCCTGACGAGGCTGAGATGCCCCTCATGCAGCGCACCCATCGTGGGCACCAGCCCGATCGAGGCGCCCGTCTTTTTCCATTCTGTCACACGGCTTCGAAGCGCCGCACTGTCCCTGAGGATCATGACCGGTCCCCAAAGCTGTGCTCTGCCCCCGGAAAGGCGCGGCTGCGTACATCCTGAGCATAGGCACCTATCGCCTCGCCAGCCTGATCGGCCAGATTGGCATAGCGTCTGACGAATTTCGGCTTGAACGCGGCAAAGAGCCCCAGCATGTCGTCGATCACCAGGATCTGGCCGTCACATTCCGGCCCCGCGCCAATGCCGATTGTCGGAATGGTCAATGCCCGGGTGATGCTGTCCCCGAGGCTTCGGGGCAGTTTTTCGAGCACCACGGCAAAGCCACCCGCCTCCTGCACGGCACGAGCGTCGTCCAGCACACGCGCGGCATCGCTGTCTCGCCCCTGTACCTTGTAGCCTCCAAGCATATTGACCGCTTGCGGCGTCAGCCCGACATGGCCCATGACCGGAATGCCGCGCGCCACGAGAAAGGCGATGGTTTCCTTCATATGGACACCGCCCTCCAGCTTGACCGCCGCCGCGCCGGTTTCGGCGAGAAGGCGCGAGGCGTTGCGAAAGGCTTGGGCCGGGCTCTCTTCATAGCTGCCAAAAGGCAGGTCCACCACGCAAAGCGCCCGCTCGAGACCGCGCATGACCGCCTTGCCATGCAGGATCATCATGTCCAGCGTGACCCCCAACGTTGTAGGCAGACCGTGCAGCACCATGCCCACGCTGTCGCCCACCAGCACGATATCGCAGTCACGATCGGCCAGACGGGCAATGGGGGTCGTATAGGCGGTCAGGCAGACCAGAGGCGTGCCGCCCTTGCGTGCCATGACGCCCAGCGGCGTAAGACTATGGACCGGGGTCGATGCACTCATGACAGCCCTTTCAGCTTCTCTTTGTCAGGCCCGATTGCCGGTTCGTTTCAGCACCGCAGTCCGGCGGCGCCAGGTCTGCACGGGCCGCCTTTGCGCCATCACGAAGAGGTCAGTCGGGGGGCACGTTCTTCTCTCTCCCTTTCAAAGGGTGTCAAGATGGTCCGAACGGGATAGACTGCCCGCCTACTGGACAGGAAGATGGATCAGATCATGGTTTCCGAAAGCGCCGCCCTGCATTTCACCATTGAGCCCACGAGCACGCCGACCCCGGCTGATCATCGTGCGGACCTCATTGCCAACCCTGCTTTCGGACGAATCTTCACCGACCATATGGCCATCGTCAAATACAGCGAGGGCAAAGGCTGGCATGACGCGAAGATCACCGCGCGCAAGCCCCTGACACTCGATCCGGCCGCATCGGTTCTGCATTATGCGCAGGAAATCTTCGAAGGTATGAAGGCCTATCGTACCGAAGGCGGCGGCATCGCGACTTTCCGTCCCGAGGAGAACGCGAAACGTTTTCGCGCCTCGGCCGAGCGTATGGCGATGGCCGATCTGCCTCAGGAAATCTTCATGCAGGCCGTCGACGAGTTGGTGAAGATCGATCAGGACTGGGTGCCTGCGGGTGAAGGCAAAAGCCTGTATCTTCGTCCCTTCATGATCGCGACCGAAGTGTTCCTGGGCGTGAAGCCCGCGTCGGAATATCTGTTCATCGTCATCGCCTGCCCGGTCGGGGCCTATTTCGGCTCCGGCTGCGTGTCCGTCTGGGTGTCCGAGGACTATACGCGCGCGGCTCCCGGCGGGACGGGCGCGGCCAAATGCGGCGGTAACTACGCGGCAAGCCTCGTGGCCCAGCGCGACTCAAAGACCCATGGCTGCGATCAGGTCCTGTTTCTCGATAGCCGCGAGCAACGTTTCATTGAGGAAATGGGGGGCATGAACGTCATGTTCCTGCGCGATGATAACACGCTTGTCACCCCGCCTCTGACCGGCACCATTCTGCCCGGTATCACGCGTGACGCTATCCTGCAGCTCGCCAGGGATCGTGGGCTCAAGGTCGAGCAGACACCACTGGAAATTGATGAGATCTTCGCTGGGGCTGCATCGGGCCGCTACAAGGAAGCCTTCGCCTGTGGCACGGCGGCAGTCATCAGCCCCATCGGCTCCCTGCGCCGTACGGGTGGCGAAGCCCTATTCGGCGATGGCAAGACTGCTGGCGAAGTCTCAATGGGTCTCAAGAAAGCCCTGACCGAAATCCAGGCGGGCAAGACCAATGATGCGCACGGCTGGATCCACGCCATCACTTGAACGAGCAGAGTAGCGCCTCCCTCGAACTGGGGGGCAGCTTCTGTCTATGTCCCGGGGGCGGGCGCAAACTCTGACCTGCGGCTTCACTACTTACCCCCAAAGGGCAAGCGCCTTTGGGGGAACAGTCTGGGCCTCATATAGGGATCGGACTGCCCTCGTCCCTGTGTCGCGCGGTTCAGTAGTTTTCGTCGAGCGCTTCCGGGGGCGGGCTGTGACGTTCCGGCTCCATGGTGCGGCTGATGGCGGCGACTTCCTCGTCGCTGGCAGCAGGCTGGGGTGAAAATCCGGGATGCTCGCTGCGGCGTTCCAGCAGGACACTCTCCAGCGCGGAAGGGTCGGCCGCTTCGGCCTGACGGAAAAGACTCTCGGCCTTTTCGTGCTCGCCCTCATCTTCTGCCCGGAAAGCGGCTTCGGCCAGAGCGCGTGCGCTGTGATGCTTGTTATCTTCCCCGTCGAAGATCGGGGTCTCGAACTGGTCATTGGCCATGGCGCATCTCCTTGTCGGTCTGTCGACCCTTCACAGGATCAAACACCCGCGCCGGAGGAGGGTTCGTTTTTCTGGACCTGTCTGCTCCCATACTTTAAGAGCGGGTCTTTAATTCAGTCCTGCATGAATGGATGAGATGAGCGCGGTCGGTTCCGCTGGTCAGCTGACCAAATGGCAACAGAAACGCGATGCCCTTGTCGCTGCGGTCTGGCATGCCCACGAGACGCACTCTCCCCTGATCATGGGGATTGTGAACGTCACTCCGGACTCCTTTTCCGATGGCGGCCATCATGACGACGAGACATCTGGAACGGCCCATGCGCGGCGTCTGACCACTGAAGGTGCGACCCTTCTGGATATCGGAGGTGAATCCACCCGCCCCGGTGCCGATTTTGTTCCTGCTTCCGAGGAAATCGCGCGGACACGCCCGGTCCTGAAGGCTCTTGCCGATGAAGCCGCGTTTCTGTCGATCGACACATACAAGGCAAGCGTCGCGAAGGAAGCCGTACGCGCTGGCGCGGTCATGATCAACGATGTCTGGGGAATGCAGCGCAATCCGGCAATGGCCCGGGTGATGGCAGAGACGGGTGCCACAGCCGTTCTCATGCATAATCGAGAGGAAATCGATCCCGCGCTCGAAATGGGCGACACGTTGCAACGGTATTTCGATGTCCTGCTTGGGCAGGCCGAGCGCGCAGGAATTCGGCGTGAGCGTATCGTCCTTGACCCTGGCATAGGGTTTGGCAAGACCGACCCACAAAATCTGGAGAGCATCCGTCAGATCGGCAGGCTGCGTGAAACCTATGGCCTGCCGGTCCTGCTGGGTTTGTCACGCAAATCCCTGTTCGGCCGTTTGCTCGGGCGCGGAGTGGACGCGCGACTGGCTGGCACGATGGCGGCCAATCTCTGCGGCATGCAGCAAGGCGCGGCAATCCTGCGCGTTCATGATGTGGCCCCCCATGTGGATGCGGTGAGGATAGCGAGCCTGCTCAACTCACCACCACGGGACACATGCAGCTGATGAGCCCCTTTTTTTCGCCCGCCTCGGGAGCGCCGCGTTCACGATGACCCATTCGACCATTCGCATCGACCGGCTCAGCGTGTTCGGTCGCCATGGTGTCCTGCCGGAAGAAACCCGGCTTGGGCAGAATTTCCTGATCGATCTGGTGGCGACAGTCGAGACATTGGCCGCCACGCAGAACGATGATTATCGGGCAGCGGTTTGCTACGCCGCACTTTGCGATCGTGTTGTGGCGCTGGTCGCGGGTGAACCTGTTCAGCTTATCGAGACCCTGGCGGACAGGATTGCGGAAGATCTTCTGGCCGCGTTCCCGACGCTCACGCGCCTGACGGTGCGTGTGAACAAGCCCTCAGCCCCTATTCCGCATCCGTTTGGCATGGTCAGTGTCGAGACGACGCGAGAGCGTTTCCTGCCGGTCGGCTTCTCGCTGGGGTGCAATATGGGCGATCGCGAAAGCGCGTTGTCCATGGCGGTCACCTGGCTGGGTGTCACGCCGGGAGTGCAGATCGAGGCCGTGTCGGGACTGTATCGTACCGCGCCCTTAGGTGGGGTTGAACAGCCCGATTTCTATAATCTCTGTGTTATGGGGCGCAGCGCCCTCGAGCCTCTGGCCCTCTTGCGTGTGTGCAAGGAGATCGAGAGCCGCCTCGGGCGTGTGCCGGGGCTGCGCTGGGGGCAGCGCGCAATGGACGTCGATCTGCTCTATCTCGGGGACAGGATCGTGAATGGGCCCGTGCTCACTTTGCCGCATCGTGGCATTGCCGAGCGGGCTTTCGTGCTGGTCCCCCTTGCAGAAATCGCTCCCGAACAGAAAATCAGTGGACTTTCCGTATCGGACATGTTGATCAGGCTCCCCCGCGAGGCCGATGACGTTGTCCCCTGCGCGGAACGCCTGTCTTGCATTGCCGAGGACCTGAAATGACCAAGCCGACTGCCGATCTCGTGGCGCTGGATGCCGCTCGCCACAAGGGGCAGGGGGGAGAACGCCCCATCGCACCGATTGCGAAGCCCGAAGATGCGGAAGCCCGCATCGCAGGAGCGGTGCGTGAAATCCTGCAGGCTCTGGGTGAAGATCCCGATCGCGAGGGGCTGTTCGAGACACCGGGGCGGGTGGCGCGCATGTATCTGGACGTGCTGGGCGGGCTGCATGAGGACCCGCGTACGCATCTGCACAAGCAATTCCTCGCCGACCAACATGAGGGGGCGGTGATCGTTCGCGATATCGGTTTCCACTCCATGTGCGAGCATCATCTCCTGCCGTTTTTCGGCAAGGCGCATGTGGCTTATCTGCCCGAGGGTGGCAGGCTCACGGGGCTCAGCAAGATCGCGCGCACGGTGAACGTTCTGGCGCGCCGCCCCCAGCTTCAGGAGCGCCTGACCGATCAGATCGCCGCCTCGATCATTGAGGTGCTCGAGCCCAAGGCCGTCATGGTGCTGGTCGAGGCCGAGCATATGTGCATGGCCATGCGCGGTATCCGCAATGTGGGCAGCCGCACGGTCACGACCGTTGTGCGTGGCACCTGGCAGCGTGATGCTGCGTTACGTGCCGAGATCATGTCCCTGCTCAAGGGGTGAGCGTCGGTCATGGCTCGTGGGGGTTCGCCTCACGCGGCTGTGGTTTGACGTCTCCGGCATTTGACGCGAGGGGCATGATCGCTTTCATGACGGACGGGAAGAGAGACCATGAAAAAGCGTCTGGCCCTGTATACCCTCTTGTTGTCGGTCGCGGGCAGCGCGCTCATTGCGCCATCCTCCCGGGCTGATGACGGGAGCCTCCCCCCCGAGCAGGGAGAGGACAGTATCGATGCCGGGTACAAGCCCAGCGGCAATGTCGAGATCGTTGGGCGGTTTCAGGACGCCCAGCCTTCGGGCATTGCCATCCTGTCCGATCATCGCATGGTGCTCGGGTTTCCTCGCAGCCTGCATGACCATGACGGGCCCAGACTGGCGCTGTACAGTCATGGCAAGCTGACGCCTTTCCCGGATGCGGAAAGCCAGGGGCGTTTCGTTTCGCCACTGGGCATGACAGTCGATGCCAGCGGTCAGCTCTGGGTGCTCGATGAGGGTATTCTGGCGGGCAAGGGCACCGTTCCCGGTGCGGCACGTCTCTTTCATATCGACCCCGCCGCCGCGCGTATCGTCGAGGAAATCCAGCTCAGCGCGCCCGCGCTTCGTTCCGACAGTCATCCCAATGATCTGCGTATCGACCTGACCCATGGCGACCGTGGTACCGCCTTCATCACGGATTCCTCCCTGACGGTGCATCCGGCTCTGATCGTGGTGGATATCGCCACGAACACGCAAAGGCGCCTGCTGGCCGATACCGAGCCGGTGATGCCGCGCCATGGTTTTCTTGCGGTGCTCGATGGAAAGGCCTCGCGTTACAGCCCGGACAAGCCGACCATGGCCCAGGCCGGAGCGAACGGGATCGGCCTGAGTGCCGACCAGCAGACCCTGTTCTGGCAGCCCTTGACAAGCCGCGAACTCTATTCCGCACCAACCGCGGTTCTGGCCGACCCCAAGGCGACCGAGACGGAGATCGAATTCAGCGTCAAGGATGAGGGCGAGGCAGGAATGGGCGATGGCATGGCCACCGCACCGGATGGACGCCTGTTTCTGACGGATATCGAGCGCCACGGTATTCTGCAGCGCGCGCCCGATGGTGCGATTTCCGTAGTGGCGCATGACCCCCGTCTGATCGCTCCGGATGGTCTGGCCTATAGCGACAACACGCTCTATGCCACGATCGGGCAGTGGTCGCGTCAGCCCGCCCTGAATGGCGGGATGGACAAGGAGCAGCGCCCCTGGCTGGTGGTGAAGGTCAGCCTGCCACCCTATCAGCCCTGAGACGTCGCTGTGGCGTCCGGCTTCTGGACCCAGTCAAAGAAGCCGGGCACAGGGCACGCTTTTTTGCTGGTAAGCGGAATGCGGGCACTCAGTTATCGGTATTGAGCGACCATGAGGCAGCGCTGACACGGCTGTCTGTCATGAGGGTACTCACAAGGGTCTCGAGCGCCCCAGCACCATTGGACGACACCATGAGGGCGATTGTGATGGCGATCTGGTCGTCATCCTCATCGCTGAGCGACAATTTGCCGATGGTATAATCCGCCTCCTCAAGCTGCGTTTTCAGGAGTGCGGTCATGTCCTGCACGCTCAGACGGCAGGTCAGGACGCGCAGCCCATACCCGGTTTCCATTGCTTTTGCCTGGAGCGGGATCCGGTCGATTGCGCGCACGATGGGGCGCAGCAGCGTATTCCCCGCAATGATGAAGAAAGTGAGCAGAAAGCCCTCGGCCAGCATGTCGCTACCGACGCAAGCGCCCACAGCGGCGGAGCACCAGAGCGTTGCGGCCGTATTCATGCCGCGTACGGTCGCACCCTCCTTGATGATGGCACCGGCCCCCAGAAACCCGATTCCCGAAACGACATAGGCGATCACGCGCAGGGACTCGACATCGCCCGCTATGCGCTGAGCCAGATCGACAAAGGCTGCTCCACCCAGTGCTACCAGCGCATTGGTGCGTACGCCCGCGGTCCGTTGCCGATATTGTCGCTCTGCGCCGATCAGCGTGCCGAACACGAAGGCACTCAACAGGCTGATGCTCGAATCCGTGAAGGAATGGAGGTCGAAGGTCTCGATGAAGCGCATCTGAGATCCAGTCTTGGCTGGTTGGCTGGCCCGGCCTGTCTAGTCGGTTTTCCTTCCTGCGCCCACCCGTCACACGGGGCTTTTCCGACTGAATTCCTCCGTTCGGCAATACTATATCACGTGATCGTGAGTGCCGAACCGGTCCAGGGTGTCGCGCTCGATCTCGGGGTGTATCGGAGAGGAAGGAAAAGGGTGTACCGGAGCATCCGAAGCGCACGGGACATGCAACGCCACGCCTCTGCCGCGCGCGCCTTCGCTTGGGCCATGTGCCTTGTGCCGCTCGTATTGTGTGTCCCGGCGGCGCACGCAATGGAGCCTGTTCCTCTGCTTGCTGGCACGCTCGCACACCCTTCGTCCACGAAAGGCCATCTGCCTTCCAGCGCATGGGCGGCTGCTCACCAAGGCACTCCCGATGCACCGCCGATCGTCGTCGGCGGCAGAGATCGTGCGTCACCGCAAGGGTACAGACACCGCAGTCCTGTGCCGCCACCGTTGCGGCGCCCCTCACTGCCGCGCCATGCCGACTACTGGGACGGCGTTGAGACGCATATGACTCTGGAAGGTGGCATAGCGGGTAATCCCTGGACGCGTTCCGCCCGCAATTTTGGCCAGTTCTATCTCGACCGGGCGAATACGCTCACTCTCAATCAGATCCTGGGCACCGTGTCTCACGCCATGACCGATATCGGCGCCGGGTATCGTCTGGGTTTTGTGGCGGAGGCCATGTACGGGTCCGATTCCCGGTTCGATGTCACGATCGGCATGGGCGATCGGGCGCTGAGTGGAATGTATCAATGGGCCCCGACACAGGCGCATATCGATCTGCACACGCCCTGGCTGTTCGACCGCGGGATCGATTTCCAGATCGGCCACTCCTACGGCTTGATGGGTACAGAGGGAACGGCGGCTCTTTCCCGCCCCTTCTACAGCTTCAATTACAGCTCGGATTTCATCGTCCCGTTCCAGACCGTGGGCGTGATCGCAACGGCCCATATGGGGGCGCATGTCGATGGTGTCTTGGGCGTGGATGCAGGGAACTCGACCACTTTTGGACAAAGCGGAAACAACAACCGGCCCAAAGGCTATCTGGGCGTTTCTTTCGCCCATCTTGCGGGGAATCGTCTCAATGGGCATCTGATTGGACGCGCCGGTCCTCAGGGGCATGACGGCGATCCGCGTCTTTCACCTGAGGGCTGGGTCAGCGCGGGTATCGGCGATGCAGCTGCGCACAGGATGCAGATCAATGCGGATCTTCTGCTCGCCTATCACCCGAGCAAGACCCTGTCCGTCACCTTCGGCAGCACCTGGCTGCATGATGAGGTGCCCGATGACGATGCATGGGGCAGCACGGCCTATCTGGCCTGGGACATGACGCCAGCCCTGCGACTCACTCTCCGGGCGGAGGTTTTTCGCGATAATACCGGGGTGCTTATCGCGGCCTATCCGGGCACGACGTCATTCGGCAAGCAATTGCGCAATCAGCCTTATCCCTTCTACGCCGCGCCACCCACGACCTATGGAGACCTGACCCTGGGGCTGCGCTATGAACCGAATTTACTCGATCGCCACAGGCTGCTCGGGCGGGTGGTGTTGCGTCCCGAGATACGGTTCGACAGGAGCCTGAATGGCACCCGCCCCTTCAATCGCGACGCTCCGGCCTCGGACCCTATCGTCCGTAAGGGTGACCCGACGATGATCTGGTTTTCCTGCGACATGATCTGGAGCTTTTGAGGCCCCGCGTCCTGTCGCAGCCTGTTTGCCCGCGTCAGAGCGTGCTTCTGACAATGGCACCTGATTTCATGACCAGCGCCATGTCTGCGGCGTGAGCCAGAACACTCACATCTTCCATGGGATTGCGGGTCACGGCGATCAGATCGGCAAAAGCACCCGGACGGATGACCCCCAGACGATCCTCCATGCCGATCAGTCGTGCGGCGATGGTTGTGGCAGACGCGAAGATCTCGCGGGAAGGAAGGACACGTGCGCGAATGGCAAATTCCTCATTCTGCCGGTCATGGGCGTCGCCCAGAAGATCCGTGCCGAACGCCATGGTCAGCCCTGCCTCGCGCATGATCGACAGGCTTTCGAGCCCCTTTGTTCTCACATCGGCGATCTTGGCAATCGAGACGGGTGGCAGGCCGAAACGCGCTCCGTCCGTGGCGAGCGCTTCATAGGTGACAAGCGTCGGAACCGACACAGCGCCCGCCTCAGCAGCCAGACGCGCCGTTTTCGCGTCGATGTTGTTGCAGTGCTCGAGCGAGTGCACTCCGGCCCGGACAGCACGTTCGATGGCGTCGGGCATATAGAGATGGGCCGCGACATAAGTGCCGTTATCTCGCGCTTCCTGCACGGCGGTCTCGATTTCGACTACGGAATATCCCTGGGCGGCGACGGGATCGGTCGGTGAGGACACACCGCCATTGGCCATGATCTTGATGAAGTCATTGCCTTCCCTGAGTGTCTCGCGACAGGCAAGGCGTATTTCCTCTGCACCATCGGCGACACGGCCCAGTGCGCCGAAATTCCGCGCCCAGCGTTTCGCATCATACGTATCATGGCGTGGCCGATTATCCGCATGGCCCCCTGTGCGGGAGAGTGCCTTGCCGCAGGTAATCAGGCGCGGCCCTTCGATATGGCCCTCCTCGATGGCCTGACTCAGGGCATGGGGTGCGCCGCCCACATCGCGCACCGTGGTAAAGCCACGATGCAGCATGCCCCGCATGATGGGGAGGGCCCTGCCCATGGCGAGGGCGTCGGGCAATTGTGCATTGGCAGTCAGGTCCATGGTGCTGGCGACGACATGCACATGGCAATCGATCAGACCCGGCAGCAGCATCTTTCCGCGCAGATCGAGGGTCCGAACGCCGGGCGCGGCGCGGGAAGGGGCATCGATATCCGCAATCACCCCGTTCTCGATCAGGACATTGCCAAGACGGGGGGAGGCCATGGTGGCGTCGAGTTGCGTCGCATTGAGCAGGAGAAGCGCGTTCATGGCGTCCTATCTTTTTGTTCAGGGAGCGTATGGGCGGTCGGGCTCTCGGCTGCATCGTCGATCTTGTCGAGCGAGAGCCCGGCAGTAGCGGGACCGAAGGCGAGAACGATGGCTGCACCGGCAAGGAGCATGACGGTGATGAGCGTGAATACACCCGCATAACCGACACGTGGCAGCATCAGCCCGACCAGAAGCGGCGAGATGATGGCCCCGAGGCGCCCGATCGCCGAAGCGCTGCCGACACCGGTTGCGCGTAATGCGGTCGGGAAGAGTTCGGGCGTGTAGGCATACAGCCCGGCATATCCGCCTGTGAGGCAGAAAGAGAGTGCCATGGCAGTGCCGATGATGGGTGCGCTGCCGTGAGAGAGAATCAGGGCTGCCGCAGAGAGGGTGCTGCCGAACAGATAGAAGGCGATGGTCTTGCCCCGGCCGAGAATTTCGATCAGCGCGGCCGCCGAGAAATAGCCAGGTATCTGCGCAGCATAGATGGCAATCGAAAAGCCGATCCCATGTGCCATGGTCAGACCATGGGCGATCAGGAAGCTCGGTATCCAGGTGAAGACCGCATAATAGCTGAAAGTGAGGCAGAACCATGTGGACCAGCTCACCGCAAGGGGGCGCCTCATCTGGGAGGAGAACAGCATGTCGATCTGCTCACGCAGGGAGAGGCGTGTGTGCGGTGCAGGTGCTGGAAAGACGGAATTTCCGGGGAGGGACGGTCCTGCCGGTCGGCTCTCTTCCTCAATGATCCGCAGGATTTCGGCAGCCTCATGGTGCCGGCCCGTGCTCTCCAGCCAGCGTGGCGATTCCGGCAGCGCGCGGCGCCACCACAGCAGGAGCAGGACCGGAGCCCCGGTGAGGGCGATGGCCCAGCGCCACCCTTGCGGACCGGCTGGAACGACGAAGGTACCAAGCAGGGCAGCCGCGACGAAACCGAAGGAGAAGAAACCGGCGAGGCTGGCCGTGAAGGCGCCGCGATAACGCGATGCGACGAATTCGGCCAGATAGGGCGCGATGATGGCTGACTCGGCGCCGAGCCCGATCCCGGCAATGAAGCGGCAGGCCATGAAGGCGCTGTATTGAGGCATCAACGCCGAGAGCACCGAAGCCGCACAGAACAGCGCAAGCGCCCACATCATGATGGGACGTCGGCCGAAACGGTCGCCAATCAGACCGGAGAGCGACGCGCCGAGAAAGAAGCCGATATAGGTGATGCTGCTGATTCCCCCCATGGCCGCTGGGGAGAGGGTCCATAGCTCATGGAGAACCGGAAGAATAAAGGCAATAATGGCTGAATCGAGCCCGTCGAAAGCATAACCACTCCCCCCAATAAAAAGGAGCCGGCGGTGAAACCGCCCCAGAGGCAAAGTGTCGAGGCGATGGCCGACGGCGCTCATGCGGGACCGGCCCGACCCACGGGGGTCAGGGTACGGGCCTGGGCAATTTCGCGGCGTAGCCCCTCACGCCAGTAATCCAGCAGGTCTGCGTAGTAATCCTTGTCTTCGCGCAGGATCTGCTGGGCGATCATGCCGCGCATGAGGCACATGGTCGTGTTGAGGATGGTCCGGGCGCGTTCCGGCGAGAGATTGCTGCGCTCCGAGAGATGCAGCCAGATCCTGTCCAGAGCTGCATGGAAAATGGCGACGACCGGTGTCAGGCGTTCGCGGAAGGGGAGGTTGTGGCGCGCTTCGGGGAGATATTCCATGGTGATATGGAAAAGCCGGTCCGACAGCATGGACCACAGGCGATCGACGATCCTGTCCGTATCCAGTGGCCCTTCCTCGAGTGTCGTGACGAAATCCTCGAGCTCGTCCGAGACGTTGCGCAACTGCCAGGAGATGGCCTCGACGACGAGGTCTTCCTTATGAGCGAAATGATGGGTCAGGGCACCGCGCGAGACATTGGCATGACGGGCCACATCGAGTGTGGTCAGGCGCGTATAGCCTTTTTCGTAAAGGAGCTCGATGGTCGTCTCAAGCAAGAGAGCGCGCATTGAGTCGCTCTTTTCACGTTGCGTACGTCGCTCGGACAGGCCTGGCTGCATGATCTGCTCCATTTCATCACGTCGAGACATGTCTCGATGCAGAACAGTAGAGCGCGTATCCCCGACCGGCAAAGGGAGGGATATTGTATCAAGCATCGCCGTGGACCGGCACGCGTCGCAGAGCCGGCGCGCAAATCTGCAGGAGGGCGTGATATTCGGTCGTATCGACCCCGTCATAATGATGCGCTTCGTGCAGAAGATTGAGGCTGCCAATCACCACCCCGTCCGCCGAGACCGGCAGATTCAGCGCGCTGGCGCAACCGAGCCGCGCAATCACCTCATGATCGAAAAAAGTCGCCCGGATGTCTTCTGCCGTAGAGCACAGAAAGGGTTTACCCTCGATCAGAAGGGTCTGCGTCCAGCTGGAATCTGGCACAGGCTTTGTTCCCCCCACGGGGTAAGCCTCGGCTTCACTGGTCCAGGCCCGTCGTATCAGGGCATTGCGGGGTTCATATCTCAGAATGGTGAAGAGCCTGAAACCGGGTCGTCGTGCCAGAAAACCCTGGAGCGCTGCGAACCCCTCATTCAGGCGGTCCTGCTTCATGACCTCATGGTCACCGGAGTTCGATCCGGCAGCGTTGGCTGTGGCTTCTTCCTCTCCCTCGTCCAGCGAACCGGAGAGGGCGCGTATGAGGCAATCGGGCAGGCTGGACATCCCCATCAGAATTCCGATCCGACAGTCACCATGGCCGAGAACGGGGCCGACAGATAATAGGAGGGTGTGCTGGCCGCGATCTTGGTGCCGTAGATTCCCGTCACAGGGCGCGCATTCGTCTGGATGCTCGCGATCGAGCTCAGATAGGAGACATTGCTCAGATTGCTGAGATTGAGACGGATCGTGGGCTTGGTAAAAACCGAAATACGAGGCAGGTGATAGCCGAGTCCCAGATCGACAGTCTTGTAGGCAGGCATCGACTGGTCATTCATGAATGTCGAATACTGACTGTCGACCCATTTGAAGGCGAGGTTGGCGAAGAACGGACCGTGCGTGTAATTCACGCCGATATTGGCCATGAACTTGGGGCTGGCCACCATCGTCTTGCCCTTTGTCGGGAGCAGGTCGCCATTGACGGCGAGATTATTGTCGATGGTGGTGTGCAGATACTGGGCATTCGCATAGGGCGAAAAACCGTGGAAAGGCTTCGATGCGATCTCGGCCGTAACCCCCCTGATTGTCTCGCCTCCTGCCGAAATCGCCTGCTGGACCGGGGCCCCGTTCAGATAGGTCAGAGCAACGAGCTGGTGATTGGTGAGGTTCATGTTGAACAGCGCCATATCGAAATGGAACGCGCCGTAATAACGCAATCCGATTTCCTCGCCGATGGCATATTCGGGCTTGGCACCGGGATTTCCCGCCTGGGTGACCTTGCCAGTCGACACACTATAGGTGGTTGGAAATGTGCTGATAGGCACGGGCGCCCGCGTATTGGTCGTGGCGTTCAGATAGACCTGCAATGCGTGATTGACCTGCCATGAAAGGGCAAAGCGTGGCATGGGCTGTGTGAAGGCGGAAGAAAAGTGATAGGGCCCTCCCGGGATCTCATTCGTGCCCGAGAGGTAATAGAGCATCGTTTTCAGGCCGAATGTGGCCTTGACCCGGTCACCGAAAAAGCCCTGCGTATCCGACACATAGAATTCGTTGGTTTGCGAACTTTCCTGGAAATGCGTTCCGGCATAGATCGCACCCAGCGGCGAGCGCAGGACATAACGCCCGGTTGCATTGGGTGAGCCCCCATTGGCGCTCAGAGGCGTCAACCCGCCGCTCTGCTCGATATTCCAGTGGTCGTACCAGTATCCGGCAATCAGATGGTTATGACGTGTCGGGTCGTATTGCACATAGGCATTCACACCGGTCGCATATTCCGCCTGGTTCGAATGAATCATGGCTGGCGTCGATGTGGTGCTCAGTCCCGGATTGACCTTCTGGTCGCCCCAGTAAAAGGCATTGCTGTTGATCGTGGTCTGTCCGGGGCTGTCGACCAGGGACCAGTGAAAATAGGGGACGACATGCAGACGCAACGTGTCTGAAAGGCTTACCTCATTCTGCCAGGACATGAGGACATTGCGCCTCGTATAGACATAGGCCTTCCAGTAATTCGTGGTCTGACCCGGGATATAGGTCCCTGCATAGGTGCCCGCCGAGAAATTATCGCCAGCCTTGTTCGCCTTTTCCCATGCAGCAAGCGTGAAGGGTGCGAGACGCGCATTGTTCCAGTTGGAATAGGAGATGAACAGGGAGGTCTTGGCGCGATCGGCCCATTCCTTCACCAGTTTGAAATCGGCATGGTCGCGCGTATTGCGCCCCGGACCCGTGAAATTATCGGATGCCGTGCGTGAATAGGATGCCATCACCCGAATGCCGGTCTGACCGATATCCCCGCTCTCCAGCCGACCGAAAATGCGCTGTCCACGGAATGACCCATAGCTGTAATCAACCAGACCGCCCCGCTTGTGTGATGGATCGCGTACGCTCTCGATCATCTCACCGCCCGAGGCGGTCTGGACAGGGTCATTGATGCGCGACGTGCCGGCGATCAGGGTGATATCGGAGATATTCTCGTTATCTGCCCATGTTTCCGTATAGGGCCAGTAATAGGCCTGATCCACACCCGGGGCGCCCTCGATGGTCCAGCCCATTTCGGTTGAATCGAGACCGCGCACCGAGATGTTGTTGCGCACCGACAGACCATAAGCATCCGATGATCCGAAATTGACGCCGGGGAGGGAGGCTGCAATCTGCAGGGGGGATGAAGCGGCGCCTCTCTGCTGTATGGCGAGAGCACTGATCGAATTCGTGGCCTCCGGGGCATGCTGACGCTTCATCAATCCGCCAGCCAGGGGACGTTCTGCGCTGACGCGTATCTCCTCCGGGTCCTGCTGGATTCGAGGCGCCTTGTGATGCGGCTGCGATTGGACAGGATGCGCCGTTTTCCCGGCCTTTGCCGGTGCGGCGTGAAGGCTGCCGGCACTGATCACGGTCGATGCAAGCAGGGCGCTCACCGAGGAGGCGCGCAGAAGAAAAACCGGTCTAAGCGTCATGTCGGAAACTCCGCCGCACAGGATCAGGAGCATCTGCTCCGCATGCATGATGAAGCGAAACGAATCGTTTTTGCAACGTAAAACATACAGGTCGGTTTGTTTTATTCCGCGGGACCGTGAGAATGTTATTCAGGGGAAATCATGTGGTCCTGTCGAGGGAGGTCGGCCGATAGGGATTGACGTGAGGGAAACGACGGCACGACAGGAAATGGGGTCAGCCCGGCTGCGCAGCCGATCCGGCCAGAAGTCCCCCATCGATATTGAATTCCGACCCGGTCACGTAGCATGCCTCATCCGAGGCCAGCATCACGCAGAGCGACGCCACCTCATCAACCGTGCCGAACCGTTTGAGCGGTGTATCCGCCACCAGGGCTGCCATGCGGATTTCACGTTCGGGACCGTCGCCCAGCATCGCCGCCCACATCGGGGTGAGAATGGCAGCCGGGTGAATGGAATTGCACCGAATGGCCCAGTTCTTCTGCGCGGCATAGAGAGCCACCGATTTGGTATGATTGCGTATGGCCGCCTTGGAGGAGGCATAGGCCGCTGCCCCGGGGATGCCCACCAGCCCTGAGCGGGAGGAGATATTGATGATCGATCCTGTGCCTCTCAGCCCCATGCGCCGCAGCGCATAGCGGCAGCCAAGAAATGTCCCGTCCAGATTGGTGCGATGCACCGCGCGCCAATCCTCGAGGCTGGCATGCTCCGGATCATGGGCTACGATGCCATTCTCAAACCCCGTTATCCCTGCATTATTCACAACGATATCCGGAATCGTGCCCGTCTCGTTATGGGCCGCTTCAAGGGCGAGCCATTGTGCTTCCTCTCGCACATCGAGCGGGATGAACTGACAGGAGAGCGCATTGGCTTCGCGCTCCCCGGTTTCACGGTCGAGGTCCGACAGCAGGACTTTGCATCCTTCCCTCCGGAAATGACGGGCGATGGCAAGGCCTATCCCTCGCGCTGCCCCGGTTACAAGGGCGAACTTCCCATCCAGTCGCGCCATGGTGCTGTCTCCTCCGGTCGTATTTCTCCATGCTACAGGGAGAGTTTGCCCTGCGCCGAATCACATTGCAGGCTAAGGCCTGACCATGACGACAGACCGAGGAACAGCGGAATCATGACCATAATCACGGCGAAAGACGCCAGACAGGCACGCCCTTCGACCCTGCCTGTGGCGCATTTCAGTGAAACCCATAGCCGCCTGATTCATGCTATCCCCGGAGCCTGTCTTGACGCGGTGCAACGTTTCCGGATCGAGGATGACTGGCTGAGCCGCTGCCTGCTCGCCATACGGGATCTGCCTGGCCGTCTGACCAGGGGCACGCATGCACACCGTTTTGGCATGGCAAGTTTTATCCCTCTTGGCCGTGAGGGGGATAGGGCCGTCAGATACGGGTTGGCGGGTCGCTTCTGGCGTCCTGATTATGGCCTCGATCCGCTCACGATCATGCCGTCCGATTTCTGGAGCTTTGACGACACCTCCTGTCGTCTTCTCCTCAGCTTCGAGACAAGGCCTGTTGCCGTAGGGAAAACGCGCCTGATCACACGCACGACTATCTATTGCCCGTGCCCCGACGAGAGGTGGAAGATGGCTTTGTATTGGCGCCTCATACGGCCGGTCAGCGGTTTAATCAGGCATCGTCTGCTTGGATGTATCGCGCGCGACGCCTGATCTTCTTTCCATCTGTGCCAATCGGAATGCCGTCTGAGTGCTCCACGTCTTCGTATTGGAAGTGATCAATACTACAGGTTTCCCGTAACATTTCCATGTCATTATGACAGTACTTTCCTACCCTCATTTTGGGATGAAGAATGTCAACAGGGACGTCTTGTGACACTGACAGGTATTATAAGCCCTTAGTTTTATTCAAAAAATAAACTAAGAATGCATCGCTATGCATCTGAGATAAGGCTTGTCACGAGCCGTTCACACTCTGTATCACCCTGCATCCTGATGAGCCCGGCCTTGCCGCAACGCTCAATAACAACTGAGTAATCGCAAATATTGAATTTGCATCTCTACCCGGGGAAGTGAATGTCCATCTCTCGATCAGCCAAGGGCGCCGTCATCACAAGCGGATCGACCCGCTATGTGAGTTCGGGCCAGACGGCGTCGAATGATGTGGTCTATGGGCTCAATGGCGGGACCGATCATCCCGCGGTGGATCTCGCATCGGGAGGCGTCATATCGGCTGCGACAGCCCTCTCGGGTGGGGTGATCGCCGCCGCCGCGAATGGCACAACCTATGGCGGAACCGCTTATGAGAGCGGGTCCTTTGCCGCGCTCAACCAGGGTGTGGTGGTCAGTGCAACCATCACCTCGCAGGCCGGTCTCGCCGTCGGTAACCTGTCCGGCTATCAGGGCGACCCCGCGCGGGCCATTGCGCCGCATGTGATGAATGGCGGACAGGCCATCGTCGGAGGGGGCTTCACCGTCAAGGGCCAGAGCTTTTCGGGGTCGGGTGTCGTTTCGGGCGGTACCTTCGATGTCGGTTCCACCGAGCAGCTTGCGAGCGGCGGGACGGATAGCGGCAGTATTTTCGGTGGAACGCAGATCGTCTCATCGGGCGCATTGGCGCTCAGAAGTATCTTCAGCGCAGGTGTCCAGCTTGTCCAGGGGGGGCTGGCCTCCAGTTCGGTCGTTTCCTCCGGCGGCGTGATCCGGGTCGGGCAGGGAGGCACGGCTGTCACGGTCAGTGTCGGACCTGGCGGCATCGCGGTGGCTCTGGCTGGCGGTGTGATCCTGAACCAGATCGTCATGGCAGCGGGCGCGGCTATCGTTTCCTCAGGCGGTGTCGTGAGCGGAGCCACCATCTCATCCGGTGGGTCGGAAATGGTCCAGTCTTCCGGGGTGGTAAGCGGCGCGACCATTCTCTCGGGCGGTACCCAGGTCGTCCAGGGGGGTGCCACAGTCCAGAATGCCGCGATCTCTGCGGGGGGCTCGATGGTCGTGGCGTCGGGGGCTACCATCCTGACCCTTGCCATTGGCGGTGCCTCCACCAGCACGGGCCCTGCGGGTACGCTGGTCGTCACGCCGGGAGCCGTGTTGAGCAATGTCACTGTCGGCTGGCGGGGACGCATCGATATCGAGGGATTGTCCTACAAGCCAGGCGGAAAGATCACGATCAGTGGCGGCACGCTGACCGTCACCCATACGGATGGCACAAGCTGGTTTACCCCCCTTACCGGGTCATACAAGGCGGGTGATTTCCATCTCGAGGCTGACAGCGATGGCAGCACCGAACTCGTTTACGACAAGTGCTTTCTTGCAGGGACCCTCATCCGCACGCCATCCGGCGAGCGGCCAGTCGAAACCCTGCGCGAGGGCGACCTAGTCTGCGTTCTCACCGAGGGGCGTCGGGAAACCCGGCGTATTACCTGGGTCGGTTCGACAGAGATCGCTGTCAATGCCTCCCGACCCGATGACGAAGCCGGTTATCCGGTTCGTCTGCGTGCAGATGCTTTCGGTCCGTCCGTTCCCGACCGCGATCTGTTTATTACGCCCGAGCATTGCATCTGCGTCGATGGTTTGCTGGTCCCGGCGCGTATGCTCGTCAATGGAGAGAGCATTGCCTATGACCGGAGCAGGACGCGCTTCACCATTCATCACTTCCGCACCGAAGAGCATGCGATCATCTGGTCCAATAACCTGACCACCGAAACCCTGTTCGATGACGGTCATTCCATGGGGCTGCTTCCGGTCAGCCCGGTTCCGGACTGCCCGACAGACAGGGAGGATAGGGCTGCGATCCTGCAGGAGACGCCAAAGCGCGCGGCGCCGCTCTGTGTCGAGCGAAACGTGGTCGAAGCCCTGCATCGCCGTCTGGCCGCGCGTGCGGGCTGTCTGAGCCTGCGCTCGACCCGTGGCACAGCGGACCAGGATCCGGATCTGCATCTCGTGGCAGGCGACGGGCAGGTCATACGGCCAGCACGCAGGGTCAATGACATGATGATCTTCCATCTGCCGCCCGATCTCGATGAGGTGCGCCTTCGGTCACGGGCGTCGCGTCCCGCCATTGCAGAGGGGCCCTTTGTCGACGACAGGCGGGATCTGGGTGTGCTGGTGGGCGACGTCCATATCTGGGACAGCAATGGGATGACCCGCCTTGACGCGCATCTGTGCGACGAGATGCTCGAAGGATGGTACGGGCTCGAGGAGGCCCCTGCGCGCTGGACAGGGGGCAATGCCCGGCTGCCTCTCGGTGCCCGGTCGTTTTCGGCACCGGGCGTGCTGGGAATCACCATCAAGGGCATTCCCCATTATGAGCCGGTTTCCATGCTCTAGACCCCGGCAGAGCAGGATCCTGTTTTCGGGAGTGTCAGCCGAAGAGCTGCTCCTGGCGGTACGGGTCGCGCCCTGCACGCAGGGCTGCGCCACGCCTGACATGGCGTGATTGCGTGAGCCGGAAAAGTTCTTCGGGTGATGCCAGAGCCAGTTGCCGCATCAGGATATGGGCCGTCACATAGGCATCCGGTCCGGCGCGATGCGCGGGCGAGGCCAGATGGCGGTCCAGGTCGAGACCGAGCCAGTAACGCAGGATCTGGTTGGTATGGCGTGGTGCCTCGGGCCAGAGCTTCTGACTGGCGCGCAAGGTGCAGAGCCAGGGCAGGCCGCCGGTCATGGCATCGGTCAGGAAGTGTCGTTCGAAAGCGATGTGATGGGCCACCAGCATGTCCGGCGCGGGGTCGCCAAGAATGAGCGACGACAATGCCTCGGGGGTGGCATGGGGCATGTCCGGCGTGAAATCCTCGTCCATCAGATGGTGGACGGCCTGTGTCTCGGGCGTGAGCGGGCCTGAAGGCCGGAAAAGCCGTGTCCGGACATCGCCGATCTGCCATGTATCGTTGTCACAGAACACGTCAACCGCCCCGAATTCGATCACCTCTGAAGAGAGGGGATGCGCTCCCGTTGTTTCAAGATCAATAACGCGCAGTCGCAAGGTCATGTTATGGATCGTCTTTTCAAATGAGAGCGTGTTCTTGTTCAACCATTGCTTGTCACGATGGTTCGATAACCTGAAAATCTTTGCGATGACTCATCGAAGGGTCAGAACTTTCGCAAGGAGGCTGCGTTGAAGATGCACAGGGAACACGCTCGCCGTCATGATCATGTGCCTCATTGTTTCATGACGCTGCCAGATTGATGCCACGTTCCTTTGTTGTCCTGACATAAAGGAGAAGGTGATGACCGAAACCACGACTTCCCCCGCTGTGGAAAACCGTATCCTCGATCAGGGCATCAAGACGGCCACCACACCTGTACGCGACACCAAATCCGTTGATCACGGGGACTTCAAGGTCCACGTGCAGCTTCTTGGGTCGGAGTGGTCGCGTAAGCACTGATAGTGATGTCCATACCTGACTTCAAAGGCCGCGTGTCAGAGAAGATCAGATACAGACTGATCAGCGCGCCGCCACCACGGCAGCGAGACTAACGCCGTTTCTGGCAGAAAGGGCTCAGGGCTGCCCCGGAGGCACACCGTGTTCGTCGGTGTTTCCTCGAGCGACAAGCTGGTGCAGCGCAGCACCCCGCCCTCATCGTCGAGAAAGGCTTGCAGCTTGCTATAAAGCAATGCAGCCATGAGTTCGGTTGTCGGGTCGCCGGGCGTGACCACAAGCCGATCGACCCGATGCGGCTCATGGTTCTGGAACCAGCTGAGCAGGGGATCGGACTCCGAGATCTGAAACGCGTGATCCAGCCGGGTGTCGATGAAGTCGTGCCAGCGTTTTTTCGCCTCGGCAAATGGCACAACCATATTGCGTGCGCCATCCAGCCGCTCGGGTGTTCTGGCTTCCAGCGTCACGGTTACGAACTCATTATGGCCGTGAGGGATGGCACAGCGCTCGGAACTGCCGGTGATCAGGCGATGACCCATGCTGAATCGTCGTGTGAAACTCAGCTCAAGCGCCGACATAGCTGGCCCATCCCTTGGCGCGCAGATCGCAGGCCGGACATGTGCCGCAGCCATATCCCCAGTCGTGACGATGCGTACGATCGCCCAGATAGCAACTATGGCTGTCCCGGTTGATCAACGTGACGAGGTCAGTGCCGCCAATGGCCTCGGCCAGACGCCATGTCTGCGCCTTGTCGAGCCACATGAGCGGCGTGTGCAACACGAGCCGCGTCTCCATGCCGAGATTCAGGGCGACCTGCAAAGCCTTGATGGTATCGTCACGGCAATCGGGGTAGCCCGAATAATCGGTTTCACACACGCCGGTGACGATGTGTTTCGCGTGACGCCTGACCGCCAGTGTTGCGGCGAAGCTCAGAAAAATGAGGTTGCGCCCTGGCACGAATGTAGAAGGCAGACCATTCTCGTTCATCTCGATGGCCGCTTCACGCGTCAGGGCCGTGTCGGATATCTGCCCCAGAACCGAAAGATCGAGCGTATGGTCTTCGCCAAGCCTGTCACGCCATTGAGGGTTCTGCGCCAGCATGGTTTCGCGCAGTGTGGCACGGCAATCCAACTCGATAGCGTGGCGCTGACCGTAATCGAAACCGAGAGTTTCGACATGGGAGAACCGGTCAAGCGCCCAGGCGAGACACGTGGCCGAATCCTGCCCACCGGAAAACAGCACGATGGCCTTGTCGTCAGAACGCATCAGGGTATCCCGATCAGCTTGTGAGTTTGCAGCGACAGGCGCCAGCGCGGGTTTTTCAGGCAATAGGCTACTGCGGCGGCCGTGTTCGCCACGCGATCCGGTCCATCCATAGGCTGAAGCCAGAAATGCGTGAAATCCCATTCCTCGAAAAGCGAAGGCGGTAGCGCCTTCTGCGGGAAAACGAGCTTCAGCTCCTGGCCTGAACGTTGTGTCACCACGCTGGCGGGTTTGGGGCTCACACAGATCCAGTCGATTCCGGAAGGGGCTGCAATCGTGCCGTTGCTTTCGATTGCAATCTCGAAGCCGGCCGCTCTGACGGCCTCGATCAAGGGGTCGTCGATCTGGAGTAGGGGTTCGCCGCCCGTGAACACCACATAGCGTCCCGGATGGTCGCCTGCCTCATCTTGCCAGCAATCCGACAATGCCCGAGCCAGATCCTTCGGCGTCGCAAAACGACCGCCCCCCGTGCCATCAGTGCCAATGAAGTCGGTATCGCAGAACGAACATGCAGCCTTGTGGCGGTCTTCCTCACGGCCGGACCAGAGATTGCACCCGGTAAAGCGACAGAACACCGAAGCGCGCCCCGCATGGGCGCCTTCTCCCTGTAGCGTCGCGAACATTTCCTTTACAGCGTATGGCATGCTCCGCATGTCGGCGAGCCGGGCAGCATATGCAAGAGAAAAAACGACGCTGTGCCCATCGAGGCCGTTATTTGGCCATCGGGATTGGAGGCGCATCCTGCATTTCAGAGATATGCTGCACGTAGAGCTTGTTCTTCGTGGTCAGCCAGATGCGCGCGCTGTGCAGAAAGCGGGCCCCGAAAAGCGCGTAATCGATATTGTCTGCGTCATCGATCTCGACCTTTACATTCGTGATCTCGAAATCTCCCAGATCGAGTTTGGAAAACTCGTGTATATAGGAGGTGACGTCGTCATCACCGATCCCATGAACATCTGTCGTGAAGCGATCCTTTTTCAGATCATCGCGTGTGATGCCGATCTTGCGATGCGCGAGATGGTAGGGAATCGTGATCCCGTAGGCACCCGTATCGAGGATTGCGGGGATTGGCTTGCTGTTATCGATGGTGAAGTTCATCCTGATCTTGTTGTCGTCCCGATCATCCTCGATCGGGACGGCGTGGACTGTTCCCTTCCACATCGGGGTGACATAGGGGCAGCGTCGCATATCCAGAAGATACATGGCATGATGCGGCATATCGATAACGAGGTCGTAGGCCAGAAGGAATTCAGCGCCGAGCAAGCCGACGATCGGCGGAAGCGGAGCCTTCACCTGCGGTCCCGGGCTCTCTGTCAGCATGAAAACATGATCCGTCGTTGATCCTGTTCCGAGATCGAGCTTGTCGACTTTCACAATCGACTGCATCTCGTCGCCCCGCACCCCACGGGTATGGGCTGTGGCGCCCGTATAGGTGAGATTGAGCGACTTTGCGTTGTTCTTGAAAAGGACGGAGTTGAACGCACCGGTATCCACCATGAACAGAACCGGTTTGCCATCGATCTTGGTCTGGACAACGGGAATATTCTGGAGGCTCCATAGATGCATCCGTCCAAACGTCTGGATCTCGCATTGACCGGGCTGTAGCGGTGGCTGATCGTCGCACCCCGCAAGCATGCCCAGAACGGCGAGCCCTGCGAACCAGATCCTGCGTTTTCCGGTTGGTGCGTGTTGTTTCTTTCCCGCCATGAGCGACTTGTCCTGCCAGTTTTCTATCGCGACTGGCACAGACTGTTACATAGGCCGGTGCCGGACTCCACCCCGCACGGGACTGCTAGAAGGCGGTTTCCTGGTCGTTACGATGCAGGCTGGTGCATCCGGCCATCCCTGTGATGAAATCGTGATACGAGGCGCGATTCGAACGGGACCCGGGACGATACATCGTGTCTGTTCATGGGGAATGGGGCTATGAGACTGCGTCTGTCGACCCGATTACGCCATGGTCGCGTCATTTTCCTGACCGGTCTTGCTTCATGGGGTACGCTCATGCCCCAGGCGGCCGGCGCGCGCGCCAGAATAGCCGCGCCCGCCCCGGTCTATGCCGGACGTTGGCCGGGGCCAGCCCCCATGCCAGACGAGCAACTGGAGGTGACGGCTAAACGGCATAAGGTTCTGGACCCAGCCACCGATACTCCCGGCACCGTGGTAAAACCGTTTGACTCCTCCATGACCCTGCCTTGGTTGGGAAAGATATCGATCTCTAATGGCGAGACACCCGGGCGGGATCCGAATACGGGTGCAAGCCTCAAGCCATTTGGCGAAGCCTACGAGAACAGCAGCCCGGTCAGCCATGGTCTGGCCGCGCTCGGGCAGGTAGGCTTCAGGTCCCACCCCTGACAGCAATGGAACGGACTATGGTATATGCAGGCACCGGAGAGGGAGGGTGAGGGTGCTCAGCTTGTATCACAGGGCAATCATGGATCGGCGACGCCATCTGCTTGGGACGTTTCTGTTCATAATCCAGGCGATCGCATTCCCAGCGGCAAAAGCCCAGACCTCCCGGCTTTCGACAGCCTCTGTGTCCCGCTCGACTTCCCCGTCCCGTCCGGATCCGGTTTCACCAGAGACCACACCACGCTTCGATGTCACCATTCTCGGTGCTGCTGGAGGTCTTGAGGATGGCAATCTCAGCGCCTATCTGCTGCGTGAGCACGGTGCCGCAACGGGAGTGCTCCTCGACGCAGGCACGGTGCTCAACGGGATCGAGAGGGCGGAACAAAGCCATGGTTTCGATACCTTGCCCCTGGAAGGAAAAGGCACTCCGGCGCAGACCGGTACTATCCTGCACAAGGTCATTCAGGGCTATCTGATCAGCCATGCCCATCTCGACCACGTGGCAGGGCTGGTCATCGTCTCGCCCGACGACCCGGGGAAGCCTGTTTACGCTCTGCCCTCGGTCAATGCGGCTCTCGAGGACAACCTGTTCAATCATCGTATCTGGCCGAATCTGGGGGATCGCGGCGTGAAGCCGGCTTTCGGTTTGCTGCATTATCGTGACCTCGCGGTCGGTCAGATGATGGATCTGGCCCATACGGGACTGACCGTCACGGCCTATCCGCTCAGCCATGGCGGCGTGGAATCAACGGCTTTTCTGGTCCATTCGGGCAAGGATGCGCTGCTCTATCTCGGCGATACGGGTCCCGATAACGTGGAGCACAGCCACAGGCTCGAAGCGCTCTGGCAGGACGTCGCCCCCCTTGTACGCGCGGGGCGTCTGCGTGGGATCATCATCGAGTGCTCCTATGACAATCGCCAGCCCGATTCGCGTCTCTACGGGCATCTGACGCCGCGCTGGCTTTTGCAGGAATTGGGCGTGCTCAGGGACCATGCTGGGGTTTCGATGAAAGGATTCCCGGTGCTGGTCTCGCATATCAAGCCGACGCTTGACGATAACGGGGCGGTACGCACGACTATTGCCAGGGAACTGGCAGAGGGCAACCGCGACGGCTTCAGGTTCATCCTCGCGGAGCAGGGGCGAGCCCTGTCCTTTTGAGGGTCTATTCCTCGGGATGATCGAACAGGCCTGACCGATTGATCCGCCGGACCAGAAGGCCGGCCATGAGCGGGCCAATCGCATAGGCGGCAAATACAAAGCCAATCATGAAGTAATCGCCGGCCGTCATGCCTGTCATCGTGTTCCGGAAAGTGAGACAGCCATCATACCCGACACTGCCCCTGTGAATCCACCGATGCCCGTCATGACGCGGGTTTTCGTTTGCGTGACCTCTGACAACCCGGTCTCGCCTCTTGGAGCGGCGCGGACGAGAGGCTAGAGATCGGTGCGCGGCCAGGTTGTCAGGGGCCATGTCAGCTTGAGAGCGAGAAGCATGAACACACTTAACGCAGAGACACGCAGGAAAGAGCCTCTGCTCGATCTGTCGCCCCTTGACGGGTCAGGCCGGTTGAAGGCTGCTGCTGCGGATCTGCGTGACGGGTTACGGCTTTTGCCCCTGGCCATGACCCTTGGCTGGCTCGATATAAAGATGCGCTATCGCGGCTCGATGCTCGGCCCGTTCTGGCTGACCATCACCACGGCCGTCATGGTGGCGGCGCTCGGTGTTCTTTATGCCGAACTCTTCAACATGGTGCTCAGGGACTATCTGCCTTTTCTGGCGCTCTCACTGGTGCTCTGGGGCTACATATCGACCCTGATCAGCGAGAGCACTGTCGTGTTCTCGCAGGAAAGCCGCATGATCCAGGCGGCCCGTATGCCGTTCACGGTCTTCGCCTGTCAGGCCATCACGCGCAACCTGCTTGTGTTGCTCCATAATGCGGTGGTGGTGCTGGCCGTTTTCCTGATCTTCGGCGTCACACCCTATCATGTCTGGCTGATCCTGCCCGCTCTGGGGTTGTGGATTGTCGATAGCTTTGCGGTCATGTTCTGCCTCGGGCTGCTCGGCGCGCGGTTTCGCGACATCCCACCCATCGTCACTTCCCTGCTTCAGGTTTTCTTCTTCATCACGCCCATCATCTGGCGCCCTGAACTTGTGGGGACGCTGCAACACTGGATCCTGCTCGACCCGTTCTATCCCCTGTTGGCCATCATGCGCACCCCTCTGCTGGGCGAGCCCCTGCCTGGGGCCCTGTGGGGTATGGCGCTGGCCCATAGTGCCGTGCTGATCGCTCTGGCTGTTCTGGTCTTCACGCGTTTTCGCGCCCGCATTGCATACTGGGTTTGACCATGACCAGAGTTTCTGTCGATCGACTTTGTGTGAATTTTCCAGTCTATCACGCTGAAAGCCGGATGCTGAAGCGTTCCATGGCACAGGCTCTGGCCAACAGGACGGTCAACAGGGCTGGGAGTGCGCTCATCGAGGATGCCCGCCACCGGGTCACGGTCGATGTTCTCAGGGAGATCAGCTTCTCGCTTCAGAGCGGTGAGCGCCTGGGGCTGATTGGAGGCAACGGCGCAGGCAAGACAACCCTGTTGCGTGCTCTTGCGGGAATTTACGAGCCTGTTTCCGGTCGGGTGCGGGTGCGTGGTGTAATCGGCACATTGCTGGACACGCAGCTTGGCATGAACATGGAGCTGACGGGCATCGAGAATGTGCGCCTGCGCTGCCTGTTTCACGGGATGAGCAAGTCTGCCACGCAATCCGTTCTCGATAATGTGGCCGAATTTGCCGAGCTGGGCGATTTCATCTCACTGCCGGTCAAGACCTATAGCAGTGGCATGCTGGTACGCCTGGCATTCGGCCTTGCCACGGCCATCACACCGGATGTCCTGCTCATGGATGAGTGGTTCATGGCAGGGGACATCACCTTTCTGGCCAAGGCGCGCGCCAGACTCGAGACATTGGTGCAGGAATCGGATGCGCTGATCATGTCGTCGCACCAGCCCGACGTCATGAGGCAATGGTGCACTCGGCTGATCTGGCTTGAGAACGGGAGCATCCGTCAGGACGGGCCGACAGATGAGGTTCTGGATACTTATCTGGCCGCCTAGACGGAAGGGGCGGTCATACCAGCCATAGACGAGTCGGGAGGGACAGTGTCGCTCCTGGTCACGGAAAAGGCGATCATGCGTACAGCTGAACGCCGAGCCTGAAGCTCTGCTTTGCGCACCATGATCTTATTCTGTTTTTCGGAAAGAAAATGGCGCGAGTGACGGGGCTCGAACCCGCGACCTCCGGCGTGACAGGCCGGCGCTCTAACCAACTGAGCTACACCCGCATGGAGCGTTTCCGCTCCGGCGACCGTTTCCGGGAAGGTCAGTGACCACCTCGTCTTCGGTGAACGGGGAACTACCAGTCCCCATTCTGTTTGGCAACAGGGGGAGGAAAGAATTTTGTATTTTCTTCCTCTTTTCCGCGCTGTTGCCCGTCAGGATGCTGAGAGGCGCTACCTGTTCTCGTTGCGATAATGAGAGGACTCATGGCAAACCTGAGTCCCTCCGCCCCCGGAATGCGTGAGGCGACCACTGTATTCAAGGCTGTTCTTGGGCTGTCTCGGCAGGCTCCAGAGAAGAATCGCGGCAGGAGGCCGGGGCGTTGACCGGATTGCATCGCGCTACCAGACCCTTACCGAATCCGACGGCATATCCGTGCCATGGGGCAGGCTCGAAAGCGGGATAATCCGTGCTGATCAGATGCGCTCCGGAGGAAAACGCCACATCACGGCGTTCGACCGCATTCTGTCGGGCCTCGATCGTATTTGCATCGGCGCGGGTACGCACCAGATAGCCCCGGCGCACAAGAGCAGGAATGGTTTTGGAGGCCGCCTTGTTATCCACGGCGTCGCTGCCATTCCCCTTGGCGCCGATGAAGCCCTCATTCACCTCCGTGAAACCGCAATCCGCATCTCCCGGGTGGGCATTGGTGAAGACAACACGATCACGCAGGGCAGGATGACCCTGCGTGTAGCGGGCGGTATCGTGCGGCCTGTCGAACAGGAAAACGATCTTGCCGCGCGCATGAGCAAGGTCGGGCCATCCGTGACTGCGTACCCCTTCATCCAGCGTGGGTGCATTGCCACGCACGTCATCGGGGGTGATGAGACGATCGCGCCCGAATACTGAGATGAGTTCGGCATCCAGACGGTCATAGGTGGCCGGACTGAAAACTTCGGGAGCCGTGAAGGGCAGCTTGCCGCCACCGAACGGGATATCCTGCTTGGTTTCCAGATCGATGAATACAGGAACGTGGTTCGGATGGGCATCCGACCATGTCTTGACCTGCTCGAGGCAGGCCCTGAAAGGCTGACAGCTCGACCTCTGATCGATGTCGACGATGTGCATCACCTTGAAATCGGTGCCCTGCATGGCCCCTGGCGGTGTCGGGTCGGCATCGGGTGTCAGTCCGGCCTTGCGTTCCCATTCCGGTCCCTTGGGGTGGGCGTAGCGCCCGCCTTGGGTGTCGGCATAAATATCGATTTCGAGCTGGCGCACCCCGTGATCGAGCTGCGCTGTCAGCGTGTCATGGTGGTAATCGAGCGCGATGGCCGCCTGAGGTGACAACTTGGTGAGCCATTGGAGCGTGACTGGCGAGATATCGCGTCGATAGGAATTATGGGTCCCGATCACCTGGATCTGGTTGACATGGATATCCTGGTCCAGAGGCGGGTGCTGGGCAAAGGCCTGCGTCATGGAAGCAAATCCTGCCAGTGCGGTCAGGGCAAGGAAGCTGGAAAGTCTCATTCTGAGATCCTGAAGCTGAAAATCCTGGCGCGGATCAAAGATCATTCATTCGCCGCTCACCAGACGAAAAGCACAGGTCATAAATAGTTCATCAAATTGAACCGGATAAGAAACAAATTATACACGTATCGATCACATTCGATATCGGGTCATCTGTGTAAAAATCGATACAGATCGAAGTTATGACAAATAATAACAAATATACTTCGGTGATAATAGAAAAGATCGCTAAGAACGAAAAGCGCGTGAAAGCGGAGTTATTGATTTGCAACGGTTGATAAAGCGATACGGGCGCTTCTCCCTGTACACCGCGTCGGCGCTCTGCTTCGGGTTTCCGGCATGGGCCGAACAGAAGAACGATGCTGTCACTCAACGAGGCGCCACCCAGAAGAATGTAGCCCAGGAAAAGAGGCTTGAGCGGATCAGTATCCACGAAAAGCGCAGAGTGGTGGGTGGCGGCCTGATGAAGACCCAGACCGCGCCCCGTGCGATCAGCGAGGTGACGCAGGACTATATCGCCAAACAGGCCCCGACACTGAGCCCGACCAGTCTGATCGCCAGCTTGCCCGGTGTGCAGGCGGGCAATGAATCCCCGCTCAGCACCCAGGCGGAAACCCTGCATATTCGCGGGCTCGATCAGACCCAGATCGGTTTCGTGTTCGAAGGCATCCCCGCTGCAGACGTCTTCAGCTATGCGCCCTGGAATGCGGCGATGGTCGATAATGAAAATCTCGCCTCGATCAGCGTGACGCAAGGATCGATCGATCTCGCATCCCCGCTCTATAATGCCGATGGCGCGCAGGTCACGATGAAGGCGCTTCGTCCCGCCGACAAGGCAGGCGGGACGCTTTCGCTCGGCGGGGGGACGCATAGCCTGCAAAAGGGATTCCTGCGCCTCAATACGGGCGAAATCGGCCATAGCGATGTGCGCGCCTATGCTTCTTTCTCCCATTCATCGGCCAATCTGTGGCGCGGACCGGGAGATGTGTCGCGCTATCATGTGGATGCCAATCTCGAAAAGCGCTGGTCGAAAGGCAATGTGAGCGATGTGATCTTCGGCTATAATCAGGGCCGACAAACCATTTATCGCTATCCCAATCTCGCGCAATGGCAGCAATACGGGACGAGCTTCAATTACACCGCGCCCTACACCCCTGGCGGCTACGCCTATTACAAGCTCAACGAGCGCTTCACCAATGTCGCCTTCGGCACCATCCGCAACGACTTCCGTCTCGGCGATCACTGGTTCCTGCATGTCACACCCTATGGCATCAGCCAGATGGGGCCGAATAATTACGGCATGGCGGTTCCTACGGCCAATGGCTATATCGGCACGCAACGCTATGATTATCTTGACGGATATCAGGGCCAGAATCGGACGCTTCTGGTGCAGAGCGTCCATCCCTGGGAGCAGCGCAGTTCGGGTGTGACGGCGTCTCTCGACTGGAAGACGCGGCATAACACGATCACCTTTTTCTACTTCTATTCCTATGCAGATCATCAGGAGCGTCAGGACCGCTTCGTGGTGGGCGATGATGGTTCAGTGACGTGGAAAAATCCGCTGACGGCTAATGGCCGTCTGGTGACGGGCTATGATATCAGTCAGACGCAGCAACTCAACGCGCTCGGTTTCGACGACAAGCTTAGCTTGTGGGGAGACCGCCTGACACTCGATGCCGGGTTCAAAGCCACCATGGTCTCCCGCATGACCTCGCAGGGTGTGCCCGGTGCGATACCCTTTAAGGTTGCACCCAATAATTTCATCCCGACCCCTCAGTTCCTCGCAAGCTACCGGATTACATCCAAAGATCAGGTCTATATGAATGCGAGTACCGCCTATCGTCTGCCAGCCGGGTATTCCGCCTATGTGCCGTCTTTCGGCAACACGTCGCCCAACCCGACCTCCATTCCGCCGAATAATCTGCAACCGGAATATTTTATCGGCGAGGAACTCGGCTATCGCCATAATGCACGTGTCTCGGTCTCGATTGCCGGGTTTCATTACAACCTGACCAATCATCAGATCAGCAGTCTCGCCTATCAGCCGGGCAGCACAATTCTGGTCAGCAGCCAGATCGCTGCCGGTGGTGAGGAGGCCTGGGGCATTCAGGCCGAACTGGCGACGCGCCCTTGGCATCATCTGAGTGCATATCTCTCAGGTCAGTATCTCCACACGCGGCTTGGCAATAATGTCAGCACCGGCAATGATCACGTCCCGACCACGGGGAAATCGGCTCCTGGCGCCCCGAAATATACCGGTGCCATCGGCCTGACCTTCGATGACAGCGTCTGGTTCGGTAATTTCAATCTACGTTATCAGGACTCCCAGTTTTCCACCCTCATGAACGACCAGAGCATTCCCGCTTTCGTCACGGCCGATCTTTCCATGGGGCGTAAACTTCCTTCTTTCGGAACGCGTGTTCACCCGCGCGCCATGCTGAGCCTGACCAATCTGGGCGGGGCAAACTATCTTTCGGGTCTCGGCGGGTTCGGCATCACCGCTCAGCCACGCACGGGTATTTTCGGCAACAAGGTGGGGGCATCCAGCCCGGTCTTTGTCGTGGGGTCGGCCTTCACGGCCATGGCGACGCTGGCTGCAGATTTCTGAGCGCAAGGCGGGGTCCTGCCCCGCCTCCTGCCAAAGAGCAATCGTCCTTGGGGAAACGGGCTCGCGATCGTTCAGGCTGGATGGTTTATGCACGCAGCTGTGAGAAGGGTGGCAGATTTTTCACATTAAAAAGGAGGGTGTGTCAGAGGAGGTATCATGGAAACGCGTCATGCCTATTGGGACCGGGTCTATACTGAAAAGATGGAGACGGCAGTAAGCTGGTATGAGCGTCATCCTGTACCGTCTCTCGACCTCATTCTCCACAATGCGCCTGTAAAGGGGAATGTGATCGATATCGGGGGTGGGGCCTCGTTCCTGCCCGACCACCTGTTTGAGGCCGGTTTCTCCGGGGTCACGAGCCTCGATCTTTCCGCGGTGGCGCTTGCGCGTGTGGCCCATCGTCTCGCCCGTTATGGGGACCGCCATCGCTGTATCGTGGCGGATGTCACGCGGTGGTCCCCCGATAGGCACTATGATGTCTGGCACGACCGCGCGGCCCTTCATTTTCTGACCGATCCCGAAGACCAGAAGCGCTATGGCGCCGCCCTTCGATCCGCCCTTGCACCGGGCGGTATCGCGGTCATTGGTGGCTTCGCCCCGAACGGGCCTTCACGCTGCTCAGGCCTTCCCGTCATTCAGCATGACAGCGCGTCCTTGCTTGGTCTTCTGGGCGATGAATTCATCATGTTGCAGGGGTGCTCCCACAACCACACAACGCCGACCGGAATGATTCAACAGTTTGAGTTCACTGCTTTTCGCAAATTGGGATAAGAGGAAGCTGCATCTCCAATCCCCAATCCGGACTTATGGCTCATCCGGATGCAAGATGAGAAGAGGGCATGGACCTCGTTCCAGTCCGGCTTCACTATCCTGTCCCGGAGCAGTTCAGGCAGTGCGAGGGGCATATCGAGAGATGAACATCGGGATTGACGATCTTTCCAGCGAGGAAACGCGGGCTCTTCTTGCCGTGCATCTGGCTGGCATGGCCGAGAGTTCGCCTGAGGCGTTCCGGTTCGCACTGGATCTGTCCGGTTTGACGGTACCCGAGGTGACGGTGTGGTCTGCACGCATTGAAGGGCGGGTTGCAGCGATCGGCGCCCTGAAAATCTTCGGTGAGGGGGTGGGCGAGGTCAAATCCATGCGCACCCATTCCGATTTTCTCGGGCGTGGGGCCGGGGCCGCAATTCTCGCTACGATTATCGATGCGGCCAGGGCGCGCGGACTGAGACGCCTGAGTCTCGAGACCGGTACGGCCCCGTCTTTCGAGGCCGCAATAAGACTCTATCGCCGGAATGGTTTTGAGAGCGGGCCGCCTTTCGGCCCCTACAAGGCGAGCCCCCATAACCAGTTCTTTCACCTGACACTCTGATACCGGGCACGAGGAACGGGCCTTTTAGCAGGATGAAGGGGTGAATCCTCGCGCCATGTATTATCGGCTGATCATGATCTCGATCAAATTCGCCTTGCCGCTCGCAATTCCCGCCTGAATGGCGGGTGCGATATCGCCTGCGCGTGTCAGGCGCTGCGCAGGCAGGCCCATGGAGGCGGCGAGGGCCTGATAATCGATGGTAGGGTTGACGATATCCATGGCGATGAAGCGGCCTGTCTGGGCGGCAGTATAATTCTGCTGGCCGCGCATGAAGTTTTTCAGGACATTATATTCGCAGTTATTCATGACCACGAAGGTGATGGGCAGATCTTCATGCGCTGCTGTCCAGAGCGCCTGTGGCGAATAGAGCGCTGCACCGTCGCCCACGAGGCAGACCACAGGTTCGCGCTTCAGTCCCAGCGCGCAGCCGACGGCGGCGGGCATGCCCCAGCCCAGCGCCCCACCGCGCAGAAAGGAATACTGGGCGGGATCGTTGCTCTCCAGGAAGCTGCGGACAAAGCCCGATGTGGCAATGGCCTCATCGACGATCGGCGTATTAGGGCCAATGGCGCGCACTGCCTCGCGCGCGGCGAGGATCGGGGGAATGACCGCTTCGGAGAGGGCGTCATCGGCGCGACGATGCAGTGTGGAGCGTTCCGTGGCGCGCTTCATAGCCGCGTCCCGACGCAAGCTCGCATAAGCGGCGCTTTGGGCGCTCGAGGCGTTTTCGATCAAAGGCTGAAGAGCCGTGAGCGAGGCTTTCAGATGGCCGCAGGTCGAGAGGGTGGTGGGGTAGGTGCGCCCCAGATCGTTCACATCGGAGGAAAGCTGATAGACGGTGCAGCCCTCGGGAATGGCCGAACCCTCGGTATAGAGAATGGTGATGAGCGATTTTCCGCCAATGGCGAAGATGGCGTCATAGTGAGAGAGTACCTCGGCAATGCCGCGCGCCGTTGTGGGCAGATTGCCGCGCCAGAGCGGATGCGCCGTTGGAAAGGGCACGCGCGATGGCCAGGATGATCCATAAACCGGCGCGCCGAGGGTCTCCGCCAACGCAGCCGTCTCGGCAGCGGCCCGACTGGCATGGATTTCGTCGCCGGCGATCAGGGCGAGCCGACCGGGGGCGATGGCAGCGAGAGCGCTTGCGAGATCGGGCAGGGCACCCGCGATGGCGTTACGGTCGATGCGTGAGGGGGCGCCGGCGCTGATCGTGCTCATCTCCTCCATCACGTCCATGGGCAGGGAGAGGAAGACGGGACCGGAAGGAGCTGCATCGGCATCGTGAAAGGCGCGGCGCACCAGCGTAGGAAGCTGCTCGGCCGACGCGACTTCCTTGCCCCATTTGACCGCGGGCTCGGCGATTTTCAGCAGATCGCCGAAAAGCAGCGGGTCGGTTACCGCATGGCGCAGATCCTGCTGGCCCGCCGTCACGACGAGAGGTGTCTGGGAGACATGCGCATTGAGCAAGTTGCCCATACCATGGCCGAGGCCACCGGCGGTATGGAGATTCAGGAAGCCCGGCCTGCCCGCGGCCTGTGCGTAGCCATCGGCCATGGCCACGGCGCTCGCCTCCTGCAGGGCGAGGATATAGCGGATATCCGGACGACGCAGCAGGCTATCCATCAGCGGCAACTCGGTGGTTCCGGGATTGCCGAAGATATACTCGACCCCTTCACTGGCGAGAATCTCGAGCAGGATATCCGCACCGCTGCGGGCGTCGAGGGTTCTTGTTCTGGCAAAGCTGGCTGTCATGGTCTGGATCCTGTGGAGAGGCGTTTCGTTCGGGGAGCGTCTCATGGCTGGAATGTCCCGCTGACCACACGGTATCATGCTCAACGCTGATAAAAATTGCGTTTTCGTAGAGATCTATCTCATAAACCTGCATAATTTATGCGCTAAAAACCGATGGGATGAGATGTTGATGCTCGAGGATCTGGACGCGATCGACCGCCATTTGCTGCAGCTTCTGCAGAAGGATGCGTCACGATCCACGGCGGAACTGGCTGAGGCGGTCGGGCTGTCACAGGCACCATGCTGGCGGCGCATCCAGCGGCTCAAGGATGCCGGGATCTTGCAGAAACAGGTCTATCTGGTGGACCGAAGGAAAATCGGGCTGAATGCCCAGCTCTACGCACTGGTGAAGCTGACGGCCCACGCGCGCGCCAATCTGGCGGCGTTCGAAGAGGCTATCCGTGAATTTCCCGAGGTACAGGATTGCTATGTGCTGTTGGGTTCGGTCGATTTCATCCTGCGTATCGTGACGCGCGATATCGAATCCTATGAGCAGTTCTTCCTGAAAAGGCTGGCCCTGATCCCAGGCATTCAGGAGGTCAATTCCATGGTTGCGCTGTCGGAAATCAAGCATACGCTTGAACTCCCCATTGAGCGCCTTACCTCCAGCTAGCGGTGTGCGGGGAGATCTACGCCTATTCGGTCGGTGGCCAGGCCAAAGACTCGAGTAGCCTCACCGGCAGCGAGGCCGTGATGACAAACAGTGAAATGGTCGGCGCGTACAAGCCGGGCAATGGATCGCTATGCTTGGGTCAATCGGCCGAGAGACCGAGCTTGCCCTGCCCCGGTTCGGATAGGTCCGGGATTGTCCAATGGGCAACTCCTCTGAATAGCATATCGAAAAGACCCGCCGCCCATTTGATGGTCTGAAGGCTGCGTCCTCAACCTCCTCCCGGCGGTGCTGCCATAAGAGACCCTCGGACGGCTCCGATAAAAATCGTCACGGGGCGCGTCACTCGTTTGGCATCGGAGGCACAGCGAAGTGCTCCGCCTTGAACGGGGTGTTTGTTCGTTATCTGGGCACCCATGAACCAAAAATCGGGATCAAAGGGGCCAACGCCCCTTTGCGGGTTTCAGGGCAGAGCCCTGGACCTTTTCACCAGCAGCAAAATCCCCCATCCACCAGAAGATCGACCCCGGTGCAGAAGGACGCAGCGCGAGAAGAGAGAAAAATCGCCGGTCCCACCATCTCGCGCGGCGCAGCGATGCGGTTCATGGGGGTGTCGTTTTCGAAGACCTTCACACGCTCTGCCCATTCGGGGCGGGTATTCATGGGGGTGGCGGTATAGCCCGGACTGATGGTGTTCACACGGATGCCGCGCGTGGCCCATTCCATGGCCAGGCTTTTGCTGAGATGGATAACGGCGGCCTTGGACGCATTGTAATGGGCCTGCATCAACCCGCGATTGACGATCACGCCCGACATCGAGGCAATATTGACGATCGAACCGCGGCCATTGGCCAGCATGGCGCGCCCTTCTGCCTGAGAGGAGAGGAAGACGCCGGTCGTGTTGATATCGAGCACGCGCTGCCACTGGTCGCGGTCCATTTCCTCGGCAGGGGCGGCATTGGCAATTCCTGCAGCGTTGACGGCAACCGAGAGCAGGCCGAGCTCGGATTGGGTGGCTGCGACAGCATCGGCCAGGCTGGTTTCGTCGGTGGCATCGCCGGTGCAGACCAGGGCGGCGCGCTTGAGGCCGCGAATACGGTCGGCAGTCTCATCAAGTCCCTTGCGTGAGCCGGGAAGGTCGAAACAGGCGACCGAGGCGCCAGCTTCGGCGAGGCCGATGGCAATCTGCTGGCCGATGCCGCTGCCTGCGCCGGTTACCAAGGCGATGTCGCCGGAGAGATCGAAAAGATCCATGGATTTATCCAGTCAGGATGGGGGCGGTGCGTTCCTGCACCGCCTGGACGAAGAGGAAGATCAGGCTTTGGCGCGTGCTGCGTGACGGGCGAGAAGCGCTTCGGCACGGGTCACGACATTGTCAGTCGTGAAGCCGAAATGACGGAAGAGATCCTCGGCAGGGCCGGATTCGCCAAAGCCCGTCATGCCGATTACGTCGCCGTCGAGCCCGACATAGCGCGCCCAGTAGAGGGAGCTGGCGGCTTCGATGGCGATACGGGCGCGCACGCCGTCGGGCAGAACGCTCTCACGATAGCCAGAATCCTGCGCATCGAAGGTTTCGGGTGAGGGCATGGAAACGACGCGTACCGCGATGTTGCGCGCACGCAGGGCCTGAGCGGAATCGAGGGCCAGGGTCATTTCCGAGCCAGTGGCGATCAGGATCAGATCCGGTGTGCCCGCGCAGTCGGAGAGGATATAGCCACCGCGCCAGGCATCGCGCAGTTGCGAAGCAGTGCGTTCTTGCTGTTTGAGCGGCAGGCGCGACAGTGAAAAGGCTGTGGGGCCATCGAGACGCTCGAGCGCACTGACCCAGGCGATGGCGGTTTCCACCTGGTCGCAGGGGCGCCAGGTGACCATGTTCGGGGTCTGACGCAGCGAGGCCAGTTGTTCCACGGGCTGGTGGGTGGGGCCGTCTTCGCCCAGTCCGATGGAGTCATGGGTGTAGACCAGCACCTGACGCTGCTTCATCAGCGCGGCCATGCGCACGGCATTACGCGCATATTCCATGAACATCAGGAATGTGGCGGTGTAGGGCATAAGGCCGCCATGCAGCGCGATGCCGTTGGCCATGGCGACCATGCCGAATTCGCGCACACCGTAATCGACATAATTTCCGGCAGGGTCGAAGCAGACCGAGGAAGAGCCGGACCAGCGCGTCAGGCAACTCGGTGTGATATCGGCGCAGCCTCCGAACATCTCAGGGAGATGGGGTGCGAAAGCCTCGATGGCATTTTGCGAGGCCTTGCGGGACGCGATGTCTTTCGGCACGGCCTGAAGTGAGGCGACGAAATCACGGGAAAGCTTGTCCCAGCCCTGAGGAAAAGCCCTGTTCTGGCGACGGATGAATTCGGCGGCCAACTTGGGATATTCGTCGCGATAACGCGTGAACAGATCATTCCAGGCAGATTCAGCCGTAGCACCCGCCGGGCGGTGATCCCAGTCACGGGCGATAGACTCGGGGATCTCGAAGGCGGGGGCGGTCCAGTTCAGACGGGCACGGATCTTCGCGATTTCATCGGCCGGGAGGACGCCACCATGCACTTTATGCGTGCCGGCATAACCCTCGGAGCAGCCCTGACCGATGGTGGTGCGACAGATGATCAGGCTCGGGCGCGTAGCTTCGGCGCGGGCGGCATTCAGGGCGGCAAGGACAGCATCGGGGTCGTGACCGTCGATCTCGCCGATCACCTGCCAGTTATAGGCCTCGAAGCGCTTGCGCGTGTCGTCAGTATAAACGCCCTCGATCGGCCCGTCATTGGTGACCATGTTGCGGTCATAGATCGTGATCAGCTTGCCAAGGCCGAGCGTCCCGGCCAGCGCGCAGGCCTCGTGGGAGATCCCTTCCATCAGGCAGCCCTCGCCGACATAGGCATAGGTGTGATGGTCGACGATGGGCAGATTCGGGCGGTTGAACTGCGCGGCCAGGGTCTTTTCAGCCAGCGCCATGCCCACGGCGTTGGCGATACCCTGACCCAGCGGTCCGGTCGTGGTTTCGATGCCAGGGGCATAGCCGAATTCGGGATGGCCGGGCGTTCTGGAATGGAGCTGGCGAAACTGTTTGATGTCTTCGATACCGAGGTCGAACCCGCTCAGATGCAGCAGGGCGTAAAGAAGCATCGAGCCGTGACCGTTCGAATAGACGAAGCGATCGCGATTGGACCAGGCGGGATTGGCGGGGTTGTATCGCATGACATCGCGCCACAGCACTTCGGAAATATCGGCCATGCCCATGGGGGTGCCGGGATGGCCCGATTGCGCCTTGAAAATGGCATCGATCGCCAGGATGCGAATGGCATTGGCGCGCTGTGTTCGGGTGGTCATGAGATATCCCCTCTATCTCCCCGGCACGATGGACGGGAATGTTATGATTGCTGATGAAATGATATGTATTAAACTCTGTTCATAAACCCTGTCTGGCAAAGCATGACTGGTACCTACTTTGTCGCAAATGATCATTACTGACGAAACCATTGTCACGAAAACTAGTCTCTAAATATGACATAAGCATAGAGCTCATAAATCATAAAGGCGTGATGGGAATATCGAAATTCCATCCGTATTCGCTATCCCATCTTATCGGATGATTAAGGATCGGCTCTGAGGTTCCATTCAAGTTTGTGTCATTTATCCACGTTATCCCCATACTTGTTCGTGTTATGTTCACATATAAACGTATTAAAAAACGTTTATCATACCAAATCGCCCAGGGTGAACGTCACATACGAACAGATGCTCTGGTAATTATAACTCTTTTTTGTGATTTGCCGGACCGGCTCAACCCGCGCAAAGGAGGTCGGGCCAGGCACGCTGCTCGGCAGCAAGATGCCTTTTTGAGACTCAGGAGACACATGATGGCAGGCGGGACATTCGTCGGAGGGGCACGGTCCGCAACCGACACTTTGCCAGACATTGAACCACAGACGGCTTTCGGACGCGTCATTTCATGGGCCGGCATTCCGCCGATCATGATCTGGGGTTTCATCGGCACACTGCTCTTCATGATCGGCGATGGCGTGGAAAGTGGCTATCTGTCACCCTATCTCGTCTCGCTCGGGTTTCAGGAGCATGACGTCGCCGGTCTCTTCACCATTTATGGTCTGACGGCGGCTGTTTCCGCCTGGGCTTCGGGTGCCCTGTCCGACATGTGGGGCAGCCGCAAGGTCATGCTCGTCGGTCTGGCCATCTGGATCCTGTTCCAGATCGGGTTTCTCGGTTTCGCCCTGCCGTCCAAATCCTGGACGCTGATCACGCTGTTCTATGGCCTGCGCGGCTTCGGCTATCCGCTCTTCGCCTTCGGCTTCCTCGTATGGGTTGTGAACACCGCACCTGTTCAGAAGCTCGGATCGGCTGTTGGCTGGTTCTGGTTCTGCTTCACGGCCGGCCTGCCCACGCTCGGCACCACTATTGCCGGTGTGCTTCTGCCTGTGATCGGTGGTTACGCCACGCTGTGGGTCGCACTCAGCTTCGTTGTCTTCGGCGGTGCGCTGGCCCTGCTTGGCATGAACCGCGTTCCCCGCGTCGAAACAGGCAATAAGGGCGCCATCAAGACCCTGTTCATGTCGCTGGCCATTGGCTGGCAGCGCCCCAAGGTTGGCATTGGCTGCATTGTGCGCGCCATCAACACTTCTGCCGAGTTCGGCTTCCTGGTGTTCATGCCGCTCTACTTCACCCATACGCTCGGCTTCACCATGGGCCAGTGGCTGGCGGTGCTTCAGGCCATCTTCATCAGCAATATCTTCTTCAACCTGTTCCTCGGTATCATCAGTGACAAGCTGAGCTGGCGCTATACGGTTCTGATCATGGGCGGCATCGGCTCGACGCTCAGCACCATGGCGCTTTATTTCGCGCCGACCATGCTGGGCCCTGATCATCTGTTCATCGTCATGATCGCCGGTGCCTTCTACGGCATGACCCTGGCTGGCTACGTGCCGCTCTCGGCCCTGATGCCTTACCTCGCTCCCGAGAATAAAGCCGCAGCCATGTCGCTGCTGAACCTCGGCGCAGGCGCCAGCGTCTGGATCGGACCGGCCATCGTCTACATCTTCGAGCCTTCCTTCGGGGTGTTCGGCGTGATGGTTGTCTACTCCATCATCTACTTCATCAGCGCTGTCCTGACGTATTTCCTGAAGCTGGATCCTGAGGTGGAAGCCCATCTGCACTCTACCCGTGCCTCGGCCAAAGGCTTCAGCCACTGAATGACCGGTTTCCTTCTTGAGACGAAGGAGCGAAAGGCGGGGCCAAAAGCCCCGCCTTTTCTGTTTTCTGCGCTGTTCCGCATGACAATGACGGACAGCGAAAGGCCATGACGCATGCCCCGCAAGGAGGCGCTGCTCCCGGTGTTCCAATGCCTGTCAATCGTTAACGATTAACGGTTCCCAGGAAATTCGATTTTTTTCGAAACAGCGCTGCACCGATTGAATGGGTCTCGAATTCATGCGGCTGTAAGTAACTGAAAAGGAATGATTTCCCTTCGGTAACTCTGGATTCGCTACTGTGACATTGTTGCACAGTCGTTTTCAAACTATGTAATAAAAGTGTAACCCGCCTTGCGAGCGTTAACAATCTGCCGTTACGCCTTGGGAACGTTGCGATGCGTAATATCGCGAATTAACCCATTTTGACGGAACGTTCCATGACGCTGTCCCCAAGAGAGACGCACGAATCGGGCATTTCTGCCCCAATCGTCGCCCCGTCAACCCGACGCAAGCGACCACTTGCCGCCGGTCTCATGAGTGCCACCGCCTGTATCGCCCTGTTGCATTTTGTCAGCGACGCAAGAGCACAGAGTGTTGCAGCCCCTGAAACATCCACAATCCCAGTCAACGCCGCGAAGGCTCCTGCCAAGAGCAAGGTGAAGGTCAATGCCCAGAGCCGCTCGACGCGCGCTCGGGCTGTTTCCGCTCCGGTTGGGGACGCTCCCGCGACCTCGCGCCCCGAGACGATCATGGTGACAGGCTCGCTGTTCCGCGATCCGAACACCACCAGCGCCTCGCCCATCACCCACATCACCATGAAGGACATGCAGCAGCGCGGCATCAAGACCGTGACCGATGCACTGCAGCTCCTGTCATCCAACGGTTCTGGCAACCTTACCAATGCCTGGTCGGCAGGGGGGGGGCTTCGCCGCCGGTGCCTCGGCTCCCTCGCTGCGCGGTCTCAGCACGGACTCGACCCTGGTGCTCATGGACGGCCAGCGCCTGTCCTATTATCCGCTGGCCGATGACGGCGAGCGCAACTTCGTCGACACCAACTGGATGCCGCAATCCATCATGCAGGGTGTGGACGTGCTGCAGGATGGCGGTTCGGCCACCTATGGTGCCGACGCCGTTGCCGGTGTGGTCAACATGATCACCCGCAAGGAGATCAAGGGTTTTGAAGGCAATGCCGAAGGCGGTCTGACCCAGCGCGGCGATGCTGGGCATCAGCGTCTCTACGCGACATGGGGCCATGGCGACCTGCATCGCGACGGCTATAACTTCTATATCAACTCGGAATACCAGCAGGACGATCCGCTCTATTACCGTCAGCTCGGCGCGCCCTATAACAACGGCGATCTGACCGGAATCGGTGGTGGCAATGGTAACGACAACATCGCCTCTGGCGGGTCGATCACCAATTTCTCACCTTCGACTGTGGCCCTCGTGCGCCCCGTGACGGGGACCGGCACCAATACGGCACCATGGTCACTGCTGAACCAGCAGGCAGGCTGCGGTAGTCTGGGCGGTGTCGTGACCGGCTCGGTCGGTGGCAGCACCGGCACCAGCCAGGCCTGCTCGTGGAACACGCAGAAATACGCGCAGGTAGCGCCCGATCTGCGTCGTGTCAGCGCCACCGCGCATTTCACAGCCAATGTGACCGAGCGCTCGCAACTCACGGCCATGTTCACCTGGTCGCAGGCGCGCTCGATCATCACCGGCACGCCCTATTCCACCTATGGCAGCACCTCGTACAGCCAGGCCAAGCTGGCCACCGCGCAGAACACCTATCTGCCGGTTTATTTGCCCGATGGCTCGCTCAACCCGAACAATCCCTATGCAGCGCTTGGCGAGCAGGCGCAGGTCAATTACCGGTTCGGCGATCTGATCCCCACCACCATGGAAACCAGCCAGAACTTCCGTGGCTCGGTGCGCTATAATGGCTGGCACCCGTCGCGCTGGGGTTCGGACTGGAATTACGACGTCAACTTCGTTGGCATGAACACGCTGCTGAACCAGACCATCACGGGCGTGCCGACGATTTCGGGCATCCAGAATGCCATTACCAGCGGCAGCTACAACTTCGTGGATCCGTCGCAGAACTCGCAATCGGTGCTGAACTCGATCGCACCGCGCAACGTCATCAATGCGCGTACGCAGGAATATTCGGGTGAGGCGACGCTGAGCAAGGGTCTGTTCCGCCTGCCGGGCGGTATGGCCAAGCTCGCGATCGGTGGCAACATACGTTACGAAGCCCTGAACGACCCGAACGCCAATCCGCTCGACACAGCCAATCCGGCCAATCAGTACACGAGCTATATCAATCCGGTGAATGCCCAGGGCAGCCGCTGGGTCGAGTCGGCCTTCTTCCAGGCCGATGCGCCGATCGTGAAGATGCTGAGCGCCGATGCGTCGGGCCGTTACGATCACTACTCGGAAGGCTTCAGCCATTTCTCGCCGAAATTCGGTGTGCAGTTCAAACCGACCGAAAAGCTGACCCTGCGTGGCACGTTCCAGAAGGGCTTCCGCGTTCCGAGCTTTGCTGAAACCGGTGGCTCGAATGTGGGTTACACCACCTATACGCCCAATAACGCCAACTTCATCAGCCAGCATCTGAACGCCAACGGTACCCCCAATAACTACGCGCAGAACTACTATATCGGTTCGAACACCGCCGGTAACCCGAATCTGCGTCCTGAGACCTCAACCAACTTCTCGGGTGGGCCGATCTTCCGTCCCACGCGCTGGATGACGCTGAGCGCCGACTACTACTATATCCGCAAGAACCACTACATTGCACCGAACCCGGTGGGCACCACGAATGTGGCCAATGCCTATCTGGCAGGTGAAGCCCTCCCGACGGGCGTGACCGTGACGCCGGATATCGCCGATCCGCAGAACCCCGGCGGTCAGCTTCGTCCTGGCATCATCAATCTGGGTTATGTGAACACTAACAAGCTGGTGACGGACGGTTTCGATCTCTCGATCGAGATCAATACCCAGCTCCCCGGTGCCCTGAGCGAAGTCCATTGGTACAGCAAGGGCGGGGCCACCTTCGTGCGCCGCATGAACCTGACCAATCCGGATGGCTCGGTCTATCGTTTCGCCGGTACGCTTGGCCCCTATGGCGCTGTCTCCGCCTCGGGAACGCCGAAATGGCGCGCCAACTGGTCCAACACCTTCTCGTGGCGCAAGCTGGCCGTCACGCCGACGGTCTATTACACCAGCGGCTATCGCACGACGGCTGAAGACCAGACCGGATCGGACACAGCAGGCAACTGCGCCGATGCCCTCCAGTCCAGCAGCTTCGTTCCGCTGGGCCAGTGCAAGGTCAAGGGTTTCTGGGATGTCGATCTGACGGTGAACTACCAGTTCAATCGCCGCTGGAGCGCTTATGCCAACGTCTACAACCTCCTCGGTTTCAAGTCGCCTTACGACTTCGGCACTTATGGTGGCTATCTCTACAACCCGTCCTGGACGCAGAACGGTGTCGTTCTCCGTTCCTTCCAGTTCGGTGTGAAGGTCGCTCTCTGATCGTCCGACACGTCTGACATGAAAAACCCTCCGGGCTTTACCGCCCGGAGGGTTTTTTACGTTCCGGGCATGACCTGCGCCCGAAAAGGCACAGGGCGTGTCAGGGCAAGCTCGAGGAGCATGACGGGTAGTCCCTGCAAAAGCGCGTTCATGCTTGGAAAGCTGGAAAAGCGAGGCGGCCACACGCCAATGCCGTTGCGAAGGTCTGAGGCACGGGCGGGCACGATAGCGTTATGCCGAAGAGGACGGACGAAAGCGTTTTCCCGGCACCCTGATGCATGGAAAACGCTTTATAGCCCTGTTTATGCGCGCTTCTTGACCCGATTGAACGACATCGTCCGATCGGGATCTACACGAGAGGCATGGGTGCGCAGCGCTTCAGAGTGGCGTAGCTCAGTCCCTGTAATCCGGCTGTTCGCGATCCAGCTTGCGGCGCAGGGCTTTCCAGATCATCTGGCCCTGATCGGGGTCTGTCTCGAATTGCTGGCGCGCGCGCAATACCTCGGCTTCGCTCGGACAGTGCAGCTTGGCCCCGGTCGATTGTGCGGCGAGCTGCACGCGGCAGGCCTGTTCCAGATAATACATGCGATAAAAGGCCTGAGCCACGGTGCTGCCAATGGTCAGCAGGCCGTGATTTTGCAGGATCAGTCCCATATGGTCGCCCAGATCGCGCACCAGTCGCTCGCGCTCACTCAGATTGTCGTCTGCCGCAATGCCCTCATAGGGGTGAAACCCGATGCGCCCGTAGAACTCCATATTGATCTGGTTCAGGGGCAGGATTCCGTCTTCCTGCGCCGCAATGGCCATGCCCGCCAGAGTATGGCTGTGCATCACGCAGTCGGCCTCGGGATGGGCGCGATGGACGGCAGAATGGATCACAAATCCTGCCGGATTGACCGGCCAGCTCGTCTCCTGCTGGGGGTGCCCTTCTGAATCCACCACCACAAGCGAGCTTGCCGTAATCTCCTCGAAAAGCAGCCCGTAGGGATTGACCAGAAAGCGATGCCCCTCTCCGGGCAGACGCACGGAGAGATGGGTGTAGACCATGTCGGTCAGGCCGAACTGCGCGTAGAGCCGATAGGCGGCAGCCAGTTCCTCGCGCAGTTCCCTCTCGGTCCGGGTGGTCATGCGGTCACTCCCGTCTTGCTGAAATGCCCGAACGTGTTGGTGCGTCGCGTTCCCTCGGGCAAGCTGATCTCGCCGCGCTCGCGTTTGGCGATGAGATAGGAATAGGTCTGCATGGCCTGCGCCCACATGTGATCGCCGATCTTCACAGCCTCATAGGCGGTGTCGCCCTTCTCGAAAGCGGGGAGGGGACGTATCTCGTGATGATAATCGCAGGCATAGAAGAGCGGGAAGGAATAGCGTTCCTCCTTCACGCTGCGTACACGATGGGCGGTGGCGACAAAGGTACCCGCCGTCATCATTTCGAGCATATCGCCGATATTGACCACGAAACTCCCCGGAATGGGCGGTGCGTCGATCCACTCACCCTTGCCGTTCAGCACCTCCAGACCCGGCTGGTCGGCCAGCAGAATGGTAAAGCACTCATAATCCGTATGCGCGCCAATGCCCGGTGCGTCATGGGCCTCGCCATCGAAGGGATAATGGATCATGCGCAGTTTCGAGGGAGGGAACTGCGCTACATCGTCGAAACTATGTTCATCGAGCCCCAGTGCGAGGGCGAAACCACGAAACAACGCGCGCCCCAGCTCGAAAACGGCCTTGTAATAGGCGCTTGCCCGTTCGCGGAACAGCGGGATTTCAGGCCAGTCATTCGGACCGAGAAGCGGCGTTCCGGACTGGACCAGAGGGTGATCGGCAGGAACCTCGAAGCCGATATCGAAGGCTTCCTTATGGTCGGGTCGGGATTTGTTGTAGATTTCCTCCCCTTCCGGAACGAAGCCCTTATGAGAGGCGGAACTCCCGATATAGCGCTTCATTTTCTCCTCCAGAGGCTGGGAGAAGAAATCCTTCGCGGCCTGGCGCAGATCGGTGATGAGTTTGGGCGCGACGCGATGACCGGCAATATAGAAGAACCCGATCCTGCTGGCCGCCTCGTGCAGCGCCGCCGCCACTTTCTGACGATCGGTCTTGTCTGCCGAATACAGCCCGGCAATATCGATCACCGGAATGGACGTGAACGTCTCTTCTGTCATGTCAGGACTCTCCTGCTGAAGCGGGGAAGCACCCCGCGAAGGATCTGACCTGATCCTGCCTGAGCCAGTCATTCATGGCGTGGCGGTCGGCAAGGGGCAGATCGGTGAAGGGCAAGGTATGGGTGTAGCCATCGGGGCCACATTCCGGTGTCAGCGTCGTGACATCGTAGCCGCGAGCGCGCTGTGACACCCAGATCCGGCACCAGAAATCGCGGTGAAAATCGAGTGCGGCGCGATTTTCAGGTGCCGCGGGATGCGAAACCTGCGGTCCCTGATCGTAGCCCACGCGCGCCTGAACGTGATGCACGCGCGCGATAAAAGCGCTGAAATCATCGCAGGGGTCATCGAGCAGTCTTTCGCAGCCCACCACCCAATGGCTGATATCGGCGGTAAAAAGCGCCTCAGGTATCTGCGCGAGAACATCGAGCGTCATCCAGGGCGTGGCGCAGAGCCGGGCACGATGGGTCTCGAAGCTGAGCGTCAGCCCGTGCTTCTGTCCCAGCTGCAGGGCACGACCGATGAATTCGGCCTGGAGCGCAGTATTCCAGCGATCATTGCCGCCCAGCACGTTCACGAAGCGGGGGGAGAGGAGCGCGGCGCGCCCAAGAGCATCATCCAGATCGGCCAGATGATCGTCCAGCGTCGCGCTCTGGCGGGGTATGACTCCGCCCCCGGTCAGGGCAATGGCGATATAGGGGCATTCTGCGTCGCGCAGTGCCATGCAACGGGCTGAGAGGTTTTCCGGTTCCGGGATACGCGCCTCGATACCGTCATAGCCTCGACGATGGGCATCGGCGATGACGGTATCCCAGGGGCGGAGATCGCCCCAGAGTGTCAGGAAGCTGTCGAGGCGCATCGGCGTGTCGTCTCCCGTCATGCTCGTGTCGGATCAGAAATTATAGCGCAGATCGCAGCCGATCCAGCGTGGCGTCTGAAGGAACTGCACGCGGGAATTATCCGACCCGGTGAAGGAATAGGTGTTGCCGTGCTTGTTGAGCATGTTGTCGACATACACGGCAGCCGTCCATTTGCCGGTTTTCGGCCCCACTTCCATCCGCATCCCGAAAGAGCTGATCTTGTCGGTCACGCCATTGGGGTCGCCCAGAGCCACGAGCATATTGTCCTTCCAGGTGTAGCTGGTCTGGAGCGTCATACGATAGGCGCGCGGCAGGTCGATGCCATAGCGTGCCACGGCATTCCAGGAGAAGCGCGGGGCAAAAGGCAGCACCGAATGAGCGGTAACGGAGGAAAGCAGCGGCAGACCGCCAATATCATTGACCGCATTGGTCGCCTGCGCATCGAGATAGGCGAAAGAGCCACGCAGATCGAGATTCGGGATCAGATCATACAGCGTGCTCGACAATTCACCGCCACGGGTACGGGCACGGGGGATCGGCCCAAGGCTGAGCGAGGTGATGTTCATGGGCATTTCAGCCACGAACAGCGTCTGGCGGTTGTGATATTCGTAATCGAACAGTGCGCCTTCGATCTGCACATGGTTGTGCATCAGGCTGGTCTTGGCGCCGATTTCATAAGCGATCATGTTCTCAGGACGCACGTAATCGAGCGCCTGAGGGGCTGAAACAGGGGCCGCAAAATAGGCGCCCGCCTTGTAGCCGTTGGAAATGGTGGCATAGACCTGTGTGCCGGGCACGATGGTGTAACGGAGCCCCACGCGCCCTGTCAGGCGGGCATAGGAATGGGTGGTGTCGAGGCGTGACAGATAGGCACCCTTGGTCGTCAGCGCACCAGCATCGTCGATCGTGCCGCCATTGAAGCCACGATCATCCCAGGAGAAACGGCCCGAGGCGATGAAATCGAGGTTCCGCAGCACATTGGTGACCGTGTTGATATAGAGCCCGGACGAGACATTCTGCTGTACGAAGCGATCCGTCAGATTGCCGTTGGGCACGCCGAGCAGAAAGGAGCGGTAACTCGTATAGGCCCCGTTGATCTTATCCCAGGATTCGTAGACGCCCACCGTCAGGTGGAAGCGCTTTGCCAGATCCATCCTGAGATGCATGTCATGGGACTGGGCGAGGGACGTGTCGTTCCAATGATAATCACCGACGTTGATTGATTCACCATCGTAATTATCATAATCGCTGCGACGGAAGGCGTCGAACGCAGTGGTCGAAACAAACTGCCCCCAGTTGAAATCATGCGTGTAATTGATCGAGACGCCGCCGCCATTCTCGTTGCGGCCCACACGGTTCGTGCCCACATTGACCGCGTTATAGGCGGCGTTCGGCCCCACACCCACCGTTCCGGTCGGAAAGCCGTTGACCGCATCGCCATCCGTATCCTGCGGCGACATCGAAATACCCTTGTCGCGCGTGTAATGGATGTTCAGCAGCAGGCTAGAACGGTCATCAATCAGAAAGCGCGTGAGATTGCGCAAGCCGAGCTGATCCTGCGAGCCATAGCGTTTGTTCGTGTGGATATCGCGCTGCCAGCCATCGCCATTGATATAGGAAAAGGCGGTGCGGTTCTGGATACGGTCGGTAATTGGCACATTGACCGCTGCACTCGCCGTGTTGGTACCATAGCTGCTATAGCCCCAATCCACATAGCCGCCGAATTTGCCATCGGGCTTGACCGTCTCGACCGCAATGTTCCCGCCCGTGGAACTGCGCCCGTAATCGAAACCCTGCGGCCCCTTCTCGACGGCGACGGACTGGGTGTCGAACATCTGCCCCGTATAGAATACAGGATAGGGGGCAAAGACGCCGTCCTGATAGATGCCGATCCCGCCCATATTATTGCCGGTATAATCGTCCAGCCCGATCCCGCGGATCGAGAAGACAGGCGTGCTGCCCGAAGTGGCATTCACCGCGGTAAGGCCGGGCGTATAGGCGGCAATATCCTTGGGGCTGGTGATGTGCAGTTCCTGCAATTCGCGGCCACTCAGCACATTGACCGTCGCGGCCGTGGTCAGGAAGCGCTGCGCCCGCGAGCCCGTGACCTGAATGGCCTCCGGGTCGGAATGGGGCGCTGCATGACGCCGTGAACGAATGCCACTGCGCGACGCCTGACCGACCCGGGACGACACCGCGCGATGAGTGGCATTCTTCTGGGCCGCGACACTTGGCGCGGTGGCTGCATGGGCCACACCGCCCATACAGGGCGCGTTCAATCCCGAGCCAACCAGCACGATTCCGGCGGAGAGCGAAAGCGCCGTGCTGGTCAGGCGGCGAAATCCTTTGGGCAGGCGCGTCATCATGAAAAGGACTCCCGTCAGTGGCTTCCCTGTCATTGAAGAGGCGAAACGACATCATGGTCGATTGGAAAAAACCAAACCTCACTTTGTCAGATCATTACCCATTTCGCGCCTTCCTTGAAATTTGACGCAAGAGCGCACGAGCTCTCCCGTTCTCCTGGGGCGGAGAGGAGGAAGCCTGAATCTCGTGCCTTGGTTCAGGCGTGATGGATCATCTGGTCCAGAAACTGGCGTGCACGCGCGCTTTGCGGAGCCGTGAAGAATTGCTCGGGCGGCGAGGCTTCGAGTACGACGCCCTTGTCCATGAAGACGACGCGATCGGCGATGTGACGGGCAAAGCCCATCTCATGGGTGACACAGATGGTGGTGATCCGGCGCTCGGCCAGACTATCGATGATCCCGATCACACCCTTGATGGCCTCGGGATCCAGAGCAGCGGTGGGCTCGTCGAAGAGGATGATATCGGGGGCCATGCACAAGGCGCGTGCAATGGCGACGCGTTGCTGCTGACCGCCTGAAAGCTGGATCGGGTATTTATCGGCCTGTTCGCCGATACCGACCTGATCCAGATAGGCACGCGCGAGGCTTTCGGTCGCATCGCGATGGGCCTTGCGCACTAGACGCGGGGCCAGAATGCAGTTTTCCAGCACGGTCAGATGCGGGAACAGATTGTAGTTCTGGAATACCATGCCCACCGCCCCGCGCAGCAAAGGCAGGCTGGTCTTGTCGTCAATCACCTCGCCATCGATCATCAGCACACCGCTATCATGCGGCTCGATCCGGTTGAGCGTGCGGATGAAGGTCGATTTTCCCGAGCCCGAAGGGCCAAGCACGACGATCTTCTCCCCATGGGCGATATCGAGGCTGATCCGGTCCAGAGCCAGAAACTCGCCATAGAATTTGCTGAGCTTGCGCAGGCTGAGCGCGCAATCCGGATCGGGAGGCAGATTATGCAGCATGGCGCGACGCCTCCGTTCCGTCTGTTGGGCTCTCGATACGCGGTCCTGTCTTTCCTCCGGCACTGGCGCGACTGGCCCAGACGAAGCGGGTCTCGATGCGTTTTTGCAGATGCAGGAAGGCGAAGACCATAGCCAGATAATAGACCAGTGCCGCCGCGTAATACTCGGTGAACTCGAAGCTGCGCGCCACCTGGACCTGGGTAATGAAAAGCAGTTCCTGCAGGGAGATGACCGAGGCCAGCGAGGTGGTCTTGAGCAGGGAGATGAACTCGTTGATGGTGGGCGGCAGGGCCACGCGCAATGCCTGCGGAAAGATCACATGGCGGTAGATTTGCGACGGACTCATGCCCAAAGCCTGCCCGCCTGCCAGTTGCCCGGGGTCGATGGCGCTCAACGCGGCACGGTTGATCTCGACCTGATAGGCCGATTCATTGATCGACAGGCAGATCCAGGTGGCAAGAAACGGCGAGAACCATCCTTCACGAAATATGGGAAAGAATTGCGGCAGGGCATTCCAGATGAACAGTAATTGCAGCAGGGTCGGCGCGCCCCGGAATACGGCGACATAGGCGCGCAGGAAGGGATGCCAGAGGGAGCGCGGCGCGTTGAGCTTGAGCGCGATGGGAATGGAAATCACGATGGCGGCGGCATGGGAGGCCAACGCAATGACCAGTGTCATCACGGCGCCTTTGAGAAATGCCATGGAAAACAGCGCCGAAAAGAAAGTGGCGGTATTGAAACGCGGCCTTTCGCTCGTCACGCCGAGGGCGGCGCGCGCGGCTTTACCCACATTCCATTTCTTCTCGAGGGCCGTGATTTTGCCTTGTCTCTTCAGCGTGTCGATGGCAGCGGCCAGAAGCGCCTTGTCCTGACCGGAGCGGCGCAGATAGAGCGCGAACTCGGAATAGCCCGGCAGGCTGGGACTGAAGATCACGTGGAGCTTCCCGCCAAGCTGGGCCTGACGATAGAAAAGCTCGACATCCTGACTGAGGAAATTCTGCGAGCGCCCGACAAGCACCTGCTGCACCACCTGATCCTCGCTCGGATATTGCTGCAAGGCGATGGGGGGCTTGCCGCGCGAGATCAGGGTCCGGTTGATCTCCTCGATACGGGCCGCATAGCTGGTCCCGGATTCGACGGCGAGGCTCTGGCCGGCCAGAGCCTCGAAACTCGTAACCGGCGCAATCTGGCTCGGGGCCACGATAACCGGTGAGGTGTCGAGATAGGCAACGGCGTCGAAAAGATGCTCGCGTGCCGCCTGCTTCAGCACCCCGCTGATGACCAAGCTGCACCGCCCGGCGGCCAGACTCGGGAACAGCCCCGTAAAATCCATGGTCTTGAAGGTGACCGGCACATGCCACAGCGCACCGAGCTCCCTGGCCAGTGCGATATCGAACCCGTCAATCGCCGAGAGATCCGCCCCATTGACAAAGGTCATGGGCGGCAGGGTCGGGTTGGTGCACACACTCAGCGTGTTGTTCTCGATGAAGGAGGGGCGCTCCTGCGCCCTGACAGACGCGCTCGACAGAAGAGCTGCGAGGCAGAGGAGCAGGCAGGTCAGAAGCCGCATCAGCATGTCTCTTCGAGAATGGAGCGGAATGTTTCGGCCATGAGACCGTTTTCCGGCGTGGGGCGTATCAGGAAATAGAAGTGATTGACCAGATGCAGGTCATTGAAACGGATATGACGCAACCGGTCCTGCTGGACCATCTGGGTGACGAACAGCTCAGGCAGGAACCCGACATACATGCCTGACAGGATCAGCAGCGCGCGGGAATCGATGTTCTCGGCTTTCGCGGCGAAATTCATGGCGGGGCGTAATTCGTCCCAGCGCGGGGACGAAGCGGCATCGCTCACGCTGATCATGCGTGCCTGCGCCAGAGCCGCGATATCGATAGCCTCTTCCGGCACTTCGAAAAGCGGATGACGTGGGCCGCAATAGAGATTGGACCGCTCGCTGAACAACGCGGTCGCTTCCATTTCCGGCTGCTGATGGGGGTAGAGCGTGATCCCTGCGGTTGCCGTGCCGTTGCGAACGGCGAACTCGACATCGCGTGTCGAGGCGGAGCGCACATCCAGTTCGACCGCCGGATAACGGCTGGTAAAGATCTGTATGGCGCGCAAAAGCGCCGTCTCCCCATGGAACTGGATGTTATCGGGCAGATAGAGGCAGAAACGGCCTGACAGCGTGCCGCTCACGTCATTGATTCGCTGCTGAAACAGATCGAGATCGTTGAACAGACGCGTCGTGGCATCGAGCACGCCTTCCCCCTCGCTCGTGAGCGCAAATCCTGCCCGACCGCGATGGCAAAGCACCATGCTGAGGCGGTTTTCGAGCGCGGCAATATCGATGCTGATGGAGGATTTGCTCTTGCCCAGCGCAAGCTCGGCCGCGGCAAACCCGCCATGTTGCGCCACGCAGGCAAAGACCCGCAGCAACCGCAGATCGACCTCCGCAATGCGGCCCTGAAATCCGCTGGCACGGGGGAGGCGTCGAGGCTGGTTGGGCGTACGCGCACGGGACAAGGGCAGGAATCCTGATTCAGACAGCATGATATGATATCCCCCCTGTCATCGTGATCAACCTGCCCTTTTCGATTGCCCATGCTGTGGGATGACGGTTTCTTCGAGCAGTATGACGGGGTTTGTCGCGTCTTTTAATTTATGAAACGCCAAACCAAACTCCATCTCATTATGATTGAGCAATGGCGTGCGGCCCCCTAGCGTTCTTTCAGCCCGTTCGAGGCCTTTCATTCCTGCCTGATAGATCAAGGGGAGCCGCGCATGACCGCCAATCGCTGGTTTGTCGATAGTGAAACCGGAACGCTGACGGATGTGCTGCTCTGCCCACCCGATTTCTATAGCTGGAACCCCAGCAACGATATCGCCATACGCAGCCTTGCCAGTGGCGCACGCCCCGACCCGGCAAAGCTGCGCGCCCAATTCGATGGTCTTGTGGCCGTGCTGAAGGAGGCAGGCGTCCATTGTCACTTCCTGACGCCTAGGGAAGGGCAGATCTATCAGGTCTATACCCGCGATTCCTCCCAGACCACGCCATGGGGCACGGTGGTCACCCGCCTGATGCGCCCCGAGCGCCAGCCTGAAAGCGAGGGGATCGAGGCATTTTACGGCGAGGATGAAATCATCGGTCGTTGCACCCAAGGCTATGTCGAGGGTGGGGATATCCATATCATCCGCCCGGGCCTGGTCGTGGTCGGCGTGAGCGGGGGACGCACCGACGTGACGGGCGCACAGGAATTCCTGAAGCCTTTCGAAGCGGCGGGATGGACCTGCCGCATGATCCATTTCCCCGAGCATTTCCTGCATCTGGATGTGATCTTCACCATGGTGTCCGAAGGGCTGGCGATTGGCGTGACCGATGTGCTCGAGGATGAAGACCTGGCCTGGTTCGAGGCGCAGGGCATCCGGATCTTGCCGGTAAGCTACAAGGAAGCCATGCGGGATATGGCCTGCAACGTTCTGGCTCTGGGTGACGGCCGCGTGGTCAGCCCCCGTCATTCGCGCCGGGTCAACGCGCTGCTGCGCGATCATGGGCTGACGGTTTATGAGCCCGAACTCGACCAGTTTTCCCAGGGCGGCGGCAGCATTCATTGCATGACGATGCCGCTCAGACGTGCCAGTCTGGCCTGATCCGCCACAAGGTCTCCGGGCCGGAAACCCGGTGCGATTCCGGGAACAGGAGAGACAGATCATGGCCCCAAGGTTGATAATCAGTGCGGATGGACCCGAGGCTTATGCGGGGTGGCGCGATTCCTTCGCGCAGCATGCCCCGGAAATCGACGTCGTCTCCTGGTTCGATACCCAGACCCCGCGAGAAGAGGCGCAATATGCGCTGGTCTGGGAAGCCGATGATCATGATCTGCGGGCCATGCATCACATGCGGGGCATTCTCTGCACTGGCGCTGGCGTGAACCATCTGGTGAGCAGTCCCGATTTTCCCCACCATGTGCCTCTGGTGCGTATGGGTGGCGGCGATACCGGAACGCTCATGGCCGATTACGTGCTCTGGGCCTGCATGACCCTTCTGCGCGATGCACGCACCTGGGCATTGCAGCAGGAGCGTCATGTCTGGGCGCGCAACCTAGTCTCGCGCACCTCTGCCAGCACGCATGTGACAGTGCTGGGCTATGGGCAGATCGGCTCGGTCGTGGCGCAAAGACTGGCGCGGGCAGGGTTTCAGGTTACGGCCTGGCGTCGCGCTTCGGGTGAGACCCGCGATGGCGAGGTTCGGCTCCTCGGCGGTGAGGAGGGGTTTGCTTCCGCTCTGGCTGGCACCGATCTACTGGTCAATCTGCTGCCAAGCACGCCCCAGACCCGCCAGATCCTGAACCGCGGAAGCCTGTCTCTGCTCAAGCGCGGAGCGGGGCTTATCAATGTCGGGCGCGGCGATCATCTGGTCGAGGCCGATCTTCTGGCTCTGCTGGAGGCGGGACATCTCGCCGGGGCCGTGCTCGATGTCGTTGCGCAGGAACCGCTCTCACCAGTCTCGCCTCTCTGGGATCATCCTGCCATCACGCTCACGCCCCATGTCGCCTCTGAAGCGTCAAGAGAGGCTCAGGTGCGCTATCTGGCCCAGAGTATCGCCCAGCTTGAACGCGGCGAGATGCCTGCGCTTCTTTTCGACCATCGGCGCGGTTACTGAAACGCTGCGCTTCGCCCTCACGGCCTGTTTTGCAGTAGAAAAGCCCGGATGTGATAAGCCATCTCGCCGAACAGGAGGGGGGGAGATCATGCGTAAACTGGTCATCAACAGGGCCTGCGATACGGCGCGTCTGAGCGCATTCATGGCCAGCAATGCCCATATTGCGTCGATCAAGCGCGTGGAGGGTACGGAGGGCGCAAGCGTTCCGCTGGCGAGCCTCGTTGAGCGCGGCATGGCCGATCCGGGGCTGGTCTATACGCCGGGCGCCATCGGGGCGGCCCTGTCTCATCTTGGCCTGTGGAGCCGGGCGGTACAGCAGGGCGAGCCCTTGATGATTTTCGAAGATGACGCCTTGCTCTGCCAGAATTTCGAGACAGAGAGCGCGAGGCTGATCGCGACCTTGCCCCCGGATTGGGACATCGCGCTGCTGGGCTATAATTTCAACGCGCCCATCACGCTGGATGCGCTCCCTGGCGTCACCAGAAGCGTCGTGACGCTGGATGAAAAGCGCATGCAGAAAAACGCCGCTTTCTTCCCCTTGCAGGACCGCCACGCAAGTTTCTTCCGGCTGTTGCAGGGGTTCGGGCTTTGCGCCTACGCCATTTCACCCAAAGGCGCGCGCCGTCTTCTGGAATGCTGCCTGCCATTACGCGCACAGGAATATCAGCAACTCGGTCTGGACCGTATGGTGCGCAATGTCGGTATAGACGTCGTGACGTCCTATTATTTCAGCCAGATCGACGCCTATGGCGCTTTTCCGCCACTTGCTATCTCGCCGAATGACAAGACCCTCTCGACCATCAGCCGGGCTTCGTAAGGCGACACGTCCAGAGCGCAAAGGACCATGGCACAACAGGCTTGCCCAGTGACCGGGTGGCCCCAACGAGCGGGCGAGCGTTTTTACTCGGGCACGCTGTAACCCTTTGCGCTCCGGCGTCGAAGAGCCGTGCAGGGACGCGCCCTCCTGGTGGCGGCCTGAGAGGAAACAAACATCATGCGTATACTGGCCCTGGGCTCCTGCCTTGCCATCACTCTCCTGTCTCTCCCCGGTATTGCTCTGGCAGGCGCCCCCCAGCGTATCCGTGGCGTCATCACCTCAGTCAGTGGAAACGAGGCGGTCATCAGCACCTTCATGGGACCTGTCACCGCGCATCTCACCGCCACAACCGGCTATGCGGGAGTCAAACCGGCGCATCTGGACGATATCCACCCTGACAGCTTCATCGGCACGGCGGCCGTTCCCTCAGGCGACGGCCGTCTCCGCGCTCTGGAGGTCACGATCTTCCCCAATTCCATGAGGGGCATGGGGGAAGGCAATTATCCCTGGGATTTGGGAAAAGCGGGTTCGATGACCAACGGCGCAGTCACTTCCATGACCAACGGGACGGTGGCGCCGGCCAGACCGGCCGGGTCGATGACCAATGGCGTGGTCGGCGCCATGGGGCCAGGGAACGGCATGGGGAGGGACCGTCAGATCACGGTCACCTATAAGGGCGGTTCGCAGAGTGTGACGTTGCCCACGACAATACCGGTGGTCATGCTCGAACCGGGTGACAAGTCTCTCCTCACCCCCGGTGCAAAGGTCGTGGCGTTCGGCCCGGTTTCAGGCAACGCAAAGGGGGAAAACGAGATTGAGGCCATGCGCATTGTCGTGGGCGAAGGCGGGATAAAGCCACCCATGTGAGAGGCCACCCGAACAATCCGCGTGCGGTTCTCCCACCACGGGATGGGCAGCAGGGGGCGTTTCAGCCCCGCCTCTCCGCGATGGCGGCGGCCAGGGTCGAGACGAGCACCATCGAGGCGGCATTGGATCGGAAACCCTGAAAATCCGCCTCATGCACTTCGAGCCACAGCCCCGATTGCGGGATGACAGGGCTCGCTGCATTGTCTGTCATGCTGATAACTGGCACGTGGCGCGCTTCGAGCGCCTGAAACAGTTCGATCGTCCGGGGGGCGTAGGCCGTATAGCTCAGCACGAGTGCCGCATCCTGCGCTCCGGCATGGGCAAAGCTTTCCTCTTCCATTCCGGTTTCCAGCCCGATGATCTGATGGCGTATATCGAGCTTCGCCAGAAGGTAGGACAGATACCGTATGACCGGCATGGAGCGGCGTAGCCCCAGCAGATAGAGGCATTGCGCCTGGGCCAGTGTCGTGACCGCCGCTTCCAGCCTATCGGGTAGAAGATGCGCCTGCAGGGCGCGCAGGGAGTCCAGAGCAGCCTCATAGAAACCGTTGAAAATAACCGATGCTTCGAGCGGCTCCCCATCCACACGATGCAGCGCGTTGACCCGATCGCGATAGGCGACATTGCGTACACGCAGCCTGTCCCGGAACACTGCCTGCATGTCCGAAAAACCCGCAAACCCAAGCGTGCGCGCGAAACGCACCACCGTCGAAGGCTGCACTCCGGCTTGTCCGGCCAAAGAGCTCACGGTTCCGAGCGCCACCTCATCAGGCGAGGCCGTTACAAAATCGGCAAGCTGAACCAGGCGCTTGGGCAAATCGGCATAGCAGCCGCGCAGACGCTGGTGAAACGCATCGAAATCCGTTTGGGGGGGCGAGGCGTCTTCGGGAAACTCGGTCAAGGCAGCGCAATCCAGAAAGGGAATGAATATTCCATACCAAAGCGGGGCGTCTCCGCGAAGAGGCCCGAGCCGCAAGGGCGGGTCACCCGAAGCTTAATCACATCCCCGTGCGAAATTAAAGAATATTAGGGAATGTACGTTCTATGACGTGACCAAGAACAGAATGTATGTTCTTATCATGGGCAACGTAACATGCTGCAGGAGTCGGGGATGCGCGGACAGGATCTCGATATCATCGCAATAGGACGTTCTTCGGTCGATCTGTACGGACAACAGATTGGCGGCCGTCTGGAAGACATGGCGAGTTTCAGCAAGGCCGTGGGCGGATGTCCCGCCAATATCGCCATCGGCACCTCACGCCTCGGTCTGAAATCCGGGATCATCACCCGGGTGGGTCACGAGCATTTCGGCCGCTTCATCACCGAGCAGTTGCAGCGTGAAGGGGTTTGTACCGATGGCGTGCGCGTCGATCCCGATCGCTTTACGGCGCTCGCCATTCTCGGCGTACGCGATCGGGAGAATTTCCCGCTCCTGTTCTATCGCACCGATTGTGCCGATGCCGCCCTAGACGAGGATGATATCGACCCGGCACTGATTGCGCGCACCAGAGCGGTCGTCGTAACCGGCACGCATTTCTCGCGCCCGGCCTCGGCCAGGGCACAGCGCAAGGCAATGGATCTCGTGCATGAGCATGGCGGCAAGGTCGTGTTCGATGTGGATTATCGCCCCAATCTCTGGGGGCTTGCCGGTATCGGGGACGGGGAATCACGCTATGTGAAATCCGATAACGTCACCCGTCATCTCATGACGATCCTGCCTCATTGCGACCTGATCGTGGGTACGGAAGAAGAACTGCATATAGCGGGTGGGAGCGAGGACACGCTTGAGGCTATCCGCGCCATCAGGGCTGTCTCGGATGGGACCATCGTCTGCAAGCGCGGCCCCATGGGCTGTGTCGTGTTCGAAGGGCCTATTCCGCAATCGCTGGAAGACGGTATTTCTGGCCCCGGTTTTCCGGTCGAGGTCTATAACACGCTGGGCGCGGGCGATGCTTTCATGTCCGGCTTCCTGCGGGGCTGGGTGCGCGGCGAGAAGATTGTCGAATGCTGCCGCTTCGCCAATGCCTGCGGTGCTTTTGCGGTGTCGCGTCTTCTCTGCTCGTCTGAAATCCCGACCTGGGAAGAGCTGAGCTATTTCCTCCAAAAGGGTAGCACCCATCGCGCCCTCCGCCGTGACGAGGCCATCAACCATCTTCACTGGGTCACGACACGTCGCGCACAGACCACGCCCATCATGGCGCTCGCCTGCGATCACCGTCTCCAGCTCGAGGAAATTGCAACGGCCGTCGGCGCTTCTTTCGACCGTATCCCGAAATTCAAGACGCTGGCAGTTGCAGCCGCGAAATCCGTGGCGCAGGGACGCCCGGGTTTTGGCGTGTTCATGGATGGGCGCTACGGTCAGGATGCCTTGTTCGAAGCGTCCCATGCCGGGCTCTGGACCGCCCGTCCGATCGAGAAGACGGGGTCGCGCCCGCTCGATTTCGAATGTGGTGGCTCCCTTGGCGCGCATCTGGTGGAATGGCCCAGCGAACAGGTCATCAAATGCCTGTGCTTCTACCATCCCGATGATTCCGAGGAGCTCAAGCAGCGTCAGGAGCGTGAACTGGTCCGCGCGCAGGATGCCTGCCGCAAGCTCGGCAAGGAAATTCTGATCGAGATTATCGCGGGCAAGAACGGCACCCTGACCTCCGAGACCGTCTCGTCCATTCTCTCGCGTCTCTACGATGTCGGGCTGCGTCCAGATTGGTGGAAGCTCGAGGGCCAGCGCGACCCCAAGGCCTGGGAAAAGATCGGCGCCGTCATCGAGGCACGGGACCCGCATTGCCGTGGGGTCGTGATTTTGGGGCTCGATGCCCCGGCGGAAGAGCTGATGGAGGCTTTCAGGGCCTCGGCAGCCACACCCTGGGTCAAGGGCTTCGCCATTGGTCGCACGATCTTTGCCCAGCCCGCACGGGACTGGCTGGCCGGCAAGACCAGCGACGAGCAAGCCGTGGCCGAGATGGCCCGCCGGTTCCAAGCCTTCGTAAATGCCTGGGAGTCCCGCGATCAGGCGGTGCTCTCCGGGGCCAGCGTGTGACGTCAGGGAAGAGTATACGGATATGAAAACCATTCGTCTGACCATGAGCCAGGCTCTTATACGGGCCATGATCGCGCAGAAGACCGAGATCGAGGGGCGTATCGAGCCCTTCTTTGCGGGGGTCTGGGCTATTTTCGGCCATGGTAATGTGGCGGGTATCGGCGAGGCCCTGCACGGCGCACGCGATACTCTGCCAACCCTGCGCGGGCATAACGAGCAGGGCATGGTTCATGCGGCGACAGCCTTTGCCAAGGCATCGCGCCGCCGTCAGGTGATGGCCTGCACGAGTTCGATCGGACCGGGCGCGCTGAACATGGTGACAGGCGCTGCCGTTGCGCATGTCAACCGCCTGCCGGTTCTGCTTCTGCCGGGTGATGTGTTCGCCAATCGTATCCCCGATCCCGTGCTGCAACAGGTCGAGGACTTCGGCGATGGCACGGTGAGTGCGAGCGATGCGTTCCGCTCGGTCTCGCGCTATTTCGATCGGATCACCCGGCCGGAGCAGATCATTCCGGCCTTCCAGCGCGCCATGGCGGTTCTGACCGACCCGGCCGAATGCGGCCCTGTCACCTTATCGCTGTGTCAGGACGTGCAGGCCGAGGCCTTCGATTACCCCGAGAGCTTGTTCGCCGAGCGTATCCATCGCGTTCGTCGCCCGGGTGCCGATGAACGTGAGCTGGAAGAGGCGATTGCCCTTATCAGCCAGTCGCGCAAGCCGATGGTCATTGCCGGGGGCGGGGTGCTCTATGCCGGGATCGAAAAGCAGCTTGCGGCTTTTTGTGCGGCCAAGGGTATCCCGGTAGGCGAGACGCAGGCCGGGCGCTCCTCCCTGCCGACCTCAAACAGCCTGAATATGGGCGGGATTGGCGTCAGTGGCAGCTCGGCGGCCAATGAGATGGCGGCTGAGGCCGATCTGGTGATTGCGGTGGGCACGCGCCTGGCCGATTTCACGACCGGGTCTTGGGGGCTGTTCTCCAATCCTGACATGAAGATCGTCTCGCTTAACGTGCAGCCCTTCGATGCGACCAAGCATCAGGCCCTTGCCGTGGTGGGCGACGCAGGCAAGTCCCTTTCTGCGCTCGAAGCCGGCCTGACAGGCTGGAAGGCCGAGAGCAGCTGGACCGGCAAGGCCGAACGTGCCTATCGCCACTGGATGGAGATCTCAGCCCGTTATCAGGCGCTGCCCGATGGCAGCCAGACGGGACTGCCGACCGATGCACAGGTTATCGGGGCCGTACAGCGCACAGGGCGGCCCACCGATACGGTGGTCTGTGCGGCGGGCGGTCTGCCTGCCGAACTCCAGAAGCATTGGCAGGCCGAGCAGCCGGGCGGCTACCATATGGAATACGGTTTTTCCTGCATGGGCTACGAGTTGGCGGGTGCGCTGGGCGTCAAGATGGCCTGCCCCGATCGCGAGGTGATCGTGATGCTGGGCGACGGGTCCTGGCTCATGCTCAATACCGAGATCGCCACCTCCGTATTGCTCGACCGGAAGCTGATCGTCGTGCTTCTCGACAATCACGGCTATGGCTGCATCAACCGCCTGCAGCAGGAATGTGGTGGCGCGCCGTTCAATAATCTCTGGGAAGATTGCCGCCAGGTTCGTCCCTTCAAGATCGATTTCGTGCAACTGGCCCATGGGCTGGGCGCGCATGCCGAAAAAGTGCCTGATCTCCCCTCCCTGACGGAGGCAGTCGAACGTGCCCGCTCTGCCGACCGCACCACGGTCATCGTGATCGATACCGATCCCGCTCCCACCACGACCGATGGTGGCGCCTGGTGGGATGTGGCCGTACCGGAGGTTTCGGAGCGCGCCCAGGTTACGACAGCACGCGAAGGCTATGAGCGCCAGCGCGGCACGCAGCGCATCGGCAACTAGAACAATCTGGCGAATTCCCCTGTTTCAGGAGGCAGACATGACCATCAAGATCGGCGCCAACCCCATCATCTGGTCGAATGACGACATGCAGTCGGTGGGGGCAACCACCACGCTCGAAATGTGCCTTGCCCAGGCTAAGAAGGCCGGTATTCAGGGCATGGAGCTGGGGCATAAATTCCCCCGGACCGTGTCCGGGATGAAGGCCGCGCTTGAGCCGTTCGGAATGGAATTCATCTCCGGGTGGTGGTCCACCGAATTGCTCACCCGCAGTGCGGATGAGGAAATTGCTGCACTCAAGCCTCGTCTCGAACTGCTCAAGGGCATGGGATGCAAGGTCTGCATCGCCGCCGAAACCTCGAATGCCATTCACGGGCAGATCGACACACCGCTATCGGCGCGTCCCTATCTTCAGGCCAGCGAATGGACTGAATTTGCCAAGCGCATGACAGTGGTTGCGGGCTTCCTGGCCGATCACGGCATCGACCTCGTTTACCACCATCACATGGGCACGGTCGTACAGTCGCGTGAGGATATTGCGCGTTTCATGGATCTGACAGGCCCCTCGGTGAAGCTGCTGCTCGATACCGGCCATGCGCTCTGGGGCGGCTCGGACCCTGCTGAACTGGCGCGCTCCTATCGTGAGCGTATTCGCCATGTTCATGGCAAGGATATCCGTCCTTTCAAGCGCGCCCAGGCCGACGTTTATGACTGGAGCTTCCTGCGCAGCGTCTTGTCGGGCGTTTTCACCGTGCCCGGCGATGGCTGCATCGATTATGCCCGGGTGATGCGCGAATTGCCGGATTATGCCGGCTGGATCGTGCTGGAAGCCGAGCAGGATCCCGAACTCGCCAATCCGCTCGTCTATGCCCGTATGGGCCGCAATTATCTGGTGGATACGCTGATTGCGACCGGCCATATCAAAGGGGCCGTGTCATGAGTTCGAAGCTTCTGGTTCATTCGCATCAGCGCGATGACTCGAAATGTACCGTCTCCGTCACGCCGGAGAGCGCGGGCTGGGGCTATATCGGTTTCAATGTGCGAGCGCTCGAGGCAGGAGAACGGATATCCGATCGTACCGGGCCGAATGAGGTCTGCCTTGTGCTTGTCAGCGGCAAGGCGCGTATCATCGGCGCCGGAGAGGATTTCGGTGTTCTGGGCGAGCGCATGGACCCTTTCAGCGGCGCGCCCTGGTCGGTCTATCTGCCCTCCGGTGCAGAATGGCGCGTCGAGGCCGAAACCGCGGTGGAACTTGCCGTTTGCGCCTCACCTGCAAAAGGAAAATACCCCGCCCGCGTGATCCGCCCCGAGGATGTAGGGGAACTGACGCGCGGCACGGGTACGAATCAGCGCTTTGTGCGCAATATCCTGCCCGATACGGCAGAGGCCGAAACGCTTCTGGTGGTCGAGGTGATTACGCCCGGCGGCCACTGGTCCAGCTATCCGCCGCACAAGCACGACACGGATGATTTTCCGAACGAGACCTATCTGGAAGAGACCTATTACCACCGCCTGAAACGCGGCAGCGGGTTCGCGCTTCAGCGGGTCTACACCAAGGAAGGGTCGCTCGATGAGGCCATGGCCGTGGCCGATCGCGACGTGGTGCTGGTGCCCAAGGGCTATCACCCTGTCGGCGCGCCACACGGGTTTGATCTTTATTATCTCAACGTTATGGCGGGTCCGCGCCGGGCATGGAAATTCTCCATGGATCCCGACCAGGCCCATCTTCCCTACTGATCCGGAAAAGCGGAGTGCGCTGACATGACCCTCAAGATTGGTGTTATCGGCACGGGTGCCATCGGTGAAGACCATATTCGCCGCTGTATGCAGGCCCTCTCGGGCGCGCAGATCGTGGCCGTGACCGACGTGAATCTGGATCGCGCCCGGCAAGTGGCCGATCAATACGCGCCCGGTGCGAAAGTGCCCGAAGATGGGGAGTCCCTGATTGCCCTCCCCGAGGTCGAGGCGGTGATTGTCACCTCCTGGGGTGGTACGCATGCGCGCTATGTGCTCGAGGCGATCAGACACGGCAAATATGTTTTCTGTGAAAAGCCGCTGGCAACGACAGCCGCAGATTGTCTGAAGATCGTCGAGGCCGAGGCCGCCCATGGCAAGCGCCTTGTGCAGGTCGGGTTCATGCGCCCCTATGATGCAGGGTATCGCGCCCTCAAGGCCCTGATCGACAAGGGTGAGATCGGCGAAGTGCTGATGATTCATGCTGCCCATCGCAATCAGCGCGTGGGGGCCAATTACAAGACCGATATGGGCATCACCGATACGCTGGTGCACGAGCTCGATGTATTCCGCTGGATGCTGGGCGATGACTATGTCAGCGCGCAGGTCATTTTCCCACGGCGCAGCGGTATGGCCATGGAGCATATGCGCGATCCGCAGATCGTGCTGCTCGAGACGAAAAAAGGCATCCGTATCGATGTCGAAATATTCGTGAACTGTCAGTACGGCTATGACATCAAATGCGCAGTGGTCGGTGAACTGGGCGAGGCAAGCCTGCCCATGCCGCCCGCCGTCGAATTACGCAAATCTGCCGCGCTTTCCACTGAAATCATGACGGACTGGAAGGAGCGTTTCATCGCAGCCTATGACGTCGAGCTTCAGGATTTCATCAATGGCGTGAAGGCAGGCAAGCTCAACGGCGCAACGTCATGGGACGGTTATTGTGCTTCGGTGGCCGCCGATGCCTGCGTGAAGGCGCAGGAAAGCGGTCGGATCGAGCCGATCGAAATGTCGGCCCGTCCGGCCCTCTACACGGTCTGACCTTTCCGGAAAAAGGAGAGTCAGACCCGAAATCGAGCCGAACGGATCTGCCGCGTCATACAGGGAGCGGCCCGCTTGCAGCACAGGGCGCACAGGATCCGGCAAGGGCTCATCTCACCCCGTTCAATGAATATCCCGCCCGGCGATGAAGCGCCGGGGAAGGAGAATCTTCGATGAGAAGAGTAAAAGACGTGGTCATGGTGTCTTCGGAGCGCCATGATGTGGGCTATGTGCTGCGTATCTGCGCCATCGCTGCCCTGGGCGGTATCCTTTTCGGTTACGATACCTCGGTGATCTCGGGGGCGATTTCCCCCCTGCAGGAATATTTTCACCTCTCTCCCGCACAGACTGGCTGGGCGGTGTCCAACGTTGTCATCGGCTGCATGGTCGGTGCGATGATCTCGGGCACCATGGCCGATCGTCTGGGTCGGCGCATGACCCTTTTCATCTGCGCCCTTCTGTTCAGCCTGCAATCCGTGGGAACGGCGCTCGCGACCGATTTCACATGGTTCGTGGTCTATCGCATGCTGGGCGGTATCGCCGTCGGCGTCGCCTCGGCGGTTTCCCCCATGTACATGTCCGAGGTTTCGCCCAAGGACATGCGTGGCCGTGCGCTCAGCATGGAGCAGTTCGCGATCGTGTTCGGTCAGGTCGTGGTGTTCATCGTCAATTACCTGATCGCGCGCTCTGCCACGCCGGAATGGCTGCTCGATATGGGGTGGCGCTGGATGTTCGGCTCGGAAATCGTGCCCTGTATTCTGTTCTGCGCCACGATCTTCTTCATTCCGGAGTCACCGCGCTGGCATGTGCTCAAGGGACGGCATGACGAGGCACTGAAGACGCTCACCCGTATCTCCAACGAGCATCACGCCCGTAACCTCCACGCCGAAATCAAGCAGTCCCTGGGTGCCGTCGCGCAATCCTCGCTTGGCTTTACCAAGGTTCTGGGCGATGCGCGTGCACGCTGGATCATTTTCGTGGGTGCCAGCATTGCTGCGCTGCAGCAGGTCACGGGCATCAACGTCATGATGTACTACGCCCCGATGGTGCTGAAATCGACCAGCGGCAGTCTTCAGGCCGCTCTGTTCCAGACGATCTGGATCGGTTTCGCCCTGCTGGCCGGCTGCATTATCGGTGCCTGGATTGTCGATCGTCATGGCCGCAAGCCGCTCATGCTCTGGGGCTCGATTGGCATGGTGCTCGGTCTGCTTGTGGTGTCCTGGGGGCTTTACACCCAGTCCACCGGGCTCATGGCGCTCTCGGGCATGCTCGTCTTCATGCTCATGTTCGGCCTTTCCTGGGGCCCTGTATGCTGGATCCTGATTTCCGAGATCTTCCCCAATCGTTTCCGGGCCGTCGGCATCAGCCTGGCCGTGACATCGCAATGGGGCATGAATTTCGTGGTCAGCCAGTTCTTCCCGATGCTGAGCGAGAATAAATATCTCTCCGAGCAGTTTCATGGCGCCTTCTCGATGTGGCTGTTCGCAATCCTTGGCTTGTTCGCCCTGTGGTTCGTGATGAAGTTCGTGCCCGAAACCAAGGGCGTTGCGCTGGAAAAGATCGAGGACACGATGATCAATCATCGCACGCTCTCTGCGGCATCCTCCTCGGTTGCCCGCAATTCCACCCGTCACGTCTGAGCAGGAGAACAGGATCATGCGCAAATCTCTTCGCGTCGGTCTGATCGGCACCGGTTTCATGGGCAAGGCACATGCCTTGTCCTATCAGGCCGCCGGCAGTGTCTTCGATGATATTTCCAGACCCGTTCTGCATGCGGTGGCCGATATCGACGGTGCCCGGGCCGAGCAGTTCAGGAACCAGTTCGGCTTCCAGAAAGCCATGACGGAATGGCGGGATCTGGTTGCGGACCCAGAGATCGATATCGTCTCGATCACCACTCCGACCCTGTTCCATAAGGAAATGGCGCTTGCCGCCATCGCCGCAGGCAAGCATGTGCATTGTGAAAAGCCGCTGGCGGTCAGCGCCGCCGATGCACAGGACATGATGCTTGCTGCCGAGAAGGCGGGGGTGCGGACCGCCAGCGGGTTCAATTACCTCAAGAACCCTCTGCTCAAATATGCGCGCGAGATGATTGCTTCGGGGGAACTGGGCGAAATCACCGATTTCAATGGGATCCATGCCGAGGGTTTCATGGCCGATCCTGAAACGCCCTGGTCATGGCGCTGTGACCCGGCGGGCGGGCAGGGGGCGATAGCCGATGTGGGCAGCCATATCATCGCCATCGCACGCTTTCTGCTCGGACCGGTTTCGCAGGTTTTCGCCCAGCTCGACACGCCCTTCAAGACGCGACCGGTGAGGCAGGGGGCTGCCGAGCGCAAGGAGGTGGGGGTGGATGACATTGCCCGCATGATCGTGTCGTTCGAGCGCGGGTGCTCGGGAACGCTGCAGGCCAACTGGCTGGCGACAGGACGCAACATGCAACTCGCCTTCCAGATTTCCGGTAGCAAGGGAACGCTCGCCTTCAGTCAGGAGCGCATGAACGAGCTGCACTACTACAAGGTTGGCGAGAACTCCCGCAGCAACGGGTTCCGGGTCATCGAGTCCGGTCCGCAGCATGCGCCCTACGGCGCCTTCTGTGTCGCGGGTGGCCATCATCTGGGCTTCAACGATCTCAAGACGATCGAAATGGCAGAGTTCATCCGCGCCATCGATCAGAACCGCGCGGCAAGCCCGGATTTCCGGGAAGCCTGGGAGGTGCAGCGCCTGATCGATGCGGCCGTGATGTCCCATAAGGACCGTAGCTGGCTCACGCTCTGAGCGACGCCTCACCCCCGTGCACGGCACGGGGGCATGAATTCTGAAAACAGGGAAACACAATGCCACTTCTGCATTTCCATGTCGTCGAAGGGCGCAACGAGAGCGATATCAAGGCCATGCTCGATGCAGCGCATGAAGCCATGCTAGAAACCTTCGAGGTCCCCCGAGGGGATCGCTATCAGATCGTCTCGGAGCACAAAAAGACCCATCTGATTGTCGAGGATACCGGGCTGGATATACCGAGAACCGAGAAAGTATTACTTCTGCAGATGTTCACACGCCCACGTGGCGATCAGAAGAACGCCGAATTCTACAGGAATTTGACCGATCGTCTGCAGGCAAGCTGTGCTATGGAGCCTTCTGACGTCATGGTCTCGGTTGTCGAGAATAACGATGCGCACTGGTCGTTCGGCCATGGACGCGCTCAGTTTCTGACGGGCGAGCTGTGAGAGTTCTCCAGCAGGAAACATAGTCCCTATGTCGTCTAACACCCGCCTCGATCCTGTTCCTTCATTTGTGCACAGCACGGAGCGCTATTTCGCTCTCGCGGTATGTGCCGAGATGCAGTTTCTCGACCTGCCCTTCATAGAGCGCGTGAGGCACATCGCCCGGGAAGGATTCATGGTCGAGATCTGGGACTGGACCCGGCACGATCTGAAACGACTTGCCGCGACAGGGGCCATGTTCTCCTCAATGACCGGTTATGTACGCGGTACACTGGCCGATCGTGACGGTGCCTCGGAAATGGTGCGAACCGCCATGCAATCCATCCATGCTGCGAAGGAACTGGGGGTTCCAAGGCTCAATCTGCACGGTACGGGGCTGGGTCCTGATGGATTGCCCGTCCTGCCCTGCATGGGGCCCGCCACAGGGGCCATGTGGATGACTGCGCGCGACACGTTATGCCGCCTCGCGGATCTGGGAGCGAAGCATGATGTCATGTTCGTTCTCGAGAACCTCAATGCGCAGGTCGATCATCCCGGGGTACCGTTCGGGCGCGCGGAGGACTGCCTCTCTCTGGTTCAGAGCGTCGATCATCCCGCGCTCCGCCTGATGCTCGACCTGTATCACGCCCAGATTGGCGAGGGGAACCTGATTGCCCTGATCGAGAAGGCCCTGCCCTTTATCGGCGAGATCCAGGTAGCCGATGTTCCGGGCCGTTGCGAACCGGGGACAGGCGAAATCAATTACAGGGCCGTAGCGCGTGCGCTGCAGCGCCTCGATTATCGTGGAGTGATCGGTCTGGAATCCTGGGCGGCAGATGGCAGCAGCGAGAGGGCACTCCAGCGTTTTGCCGCAAGCTTCGAACTGGACGAGATCGACCCCTGACCTTAGAGATGATTGCCTTATGGCCAGCCTCGAGTGCTGATTCCGGAAGAATCGCCGCCTGACACCTGCGCAAAAACCCGCAACTGCAAGTAAAGCCCAGCGTTGACAGGGGGCAACGAAACGCAGCGCGACAACAGATGATAGTAATAACCATTATCAACTGACTTAATGCAGTGACTGGTGCTCCCTGTCAGGACTTCGTTCATAAATATTCCCGATAAACGAGCTTCGGAACCTGATACGCGCAGGCTTCTTATAGCTGCATGTATCCATCACCGGAGAACGCCGATGTCTGACGATCAGATCAAGACCGCCACCACCGATTCTGGCGCACCCGTCGCCAGTACCGATTACTCGCTCAGCGTCGGGGCAGACGGCCCGATCCTTCTGCATGATCACTACCTGATCGAGCAGATGGCGACCTTCAATCGTGAGATGATCCCTGATCGTCAGCCTCACGCGAAGGGCGGTGGCGCGTTCGGTCATTTCGAGGTCACTCATGACGTCAGCGCCTATACCAAGGCGAAATTCCTGCAGAAGGGTCAGAAGACCGAAACGGTCGTTCGTTTCTCCACGGTGGCAGGTGAGTCGGGCAGTCCGGACACATGGCGCGACCCGCGTGGCTTCTCGGTGAAGTTCTATACCGAGGAAGGCAATTTCGACATGGTGGGTAATAACACGCCCGTCTTCTTCGTGCGCGACCCGATGAAATTCCAGCACTTCATCCATTCGCAGAAGCGCCGAGCCGATAACGGTCTGCGCGACAACGACATGCAGTGGGATTTCTGGACGCTCAGCCCGGAATCCGCCCATCAGGTCACCTGGCTCATGGGCGATCGCGGTATTCCCGCGAGCTGGCGTCACATGGACGGGTTCTCAAGCCATACCTATCTCTGGGTCAATGAGGCGGGTGAGCGCTTCTGGGTCAAGTATCACTTCAAGACCGATCAGGGCATCAAATGCCTGACGCAGGATCAGGCTGACAAGCTGGCTGGCAGCGATGCGGATTATCACCGTCGCGATCTGTACGAGGCAATCAAGCGCGGTGAAAACCCGAGCTGGACGCTCAAGATGCAGATCATGCCCTATGAAGATGCCAAGACCTATCATATCAATCCCTTCGACCTGACCAAGGTTTGGCCTCAGGGCGAATACCCGCTTATCGAAGTGGGCAAGCTCACTCTGGACCGTAACCCGACGGATTTCTTCGCGCAGATCGAGCAGGTGGCTTTCGAGCCGAACAACCATGTTCCCGGCACGGGTCTGTCTCCGGACAAGATGCTCCTGGCTCGCTCTTTCGCCTATGCCGATGCACATCGTGCGCGCCTCGGGGTGAACTACAAGCAGATCCCGGTGAACGCGCCGAAATGCCCGGTTCATTCCTACTCCAAGGGCGGGACCATGCGCTCACATAACGCGTCCGATCCGGTCTATGTGCCCAACTCAAAGGGTGGTCCGGTGGCGGACGCCGAACGTTTCCCCGAAAATGCGGTCTGGGCGGCCGATGGTGAGTTCGTGCGTGCAGCTTATACGCTGCGCCCCGATGATGACGATTTCAGCCAGGCCAATGCCTTGGTGAACAAGGTTATGGACGACGCGGCCCGTGAGCGTCTGGTCCAGAATGCTGCAGGTCATATCTCTGGCGGTGTGGAAGAGCCGGTTCTGTCGCGCGTCTTCGACTACTGGAGCAAGGTGGACGAAAAAATCGGTCAGCGCATCCGCGATGCGGTGCTTGCCCAGAAGGGCTGAGCCACGCCACCGAAATGAGGTGCGCAGGAGGGGAGAGCCGTTTCTGGCTCTCCCCTTTTTCATGCCTTGCGCCCTGCCATGCAGTGGCGCCTGCCTGACAAGCGGGTCGGGAACATGATGCAAACCGGCGCTGCTCCATGGTCATGGCATGACGCGGCGCGGAACGCTCAATCGAGATAGAGACGGCGCAACGTGGCCACTTCCTGCGGGCCTACGCCAATTTCCTGAGCCATATAGGCGTCGATCGATCCGTAATGCTGCCTGATCGAAGCGAACGCCGCCTTGAGATAATCGGGGTCGGAATTCAGCATCGCGCGCATGGAGGGCGAGGCGGCCATAGCGCCTCCATTCTGATGATCGGCCATGGCCGCCCTGAAGCTTGGCGTCAGATGGGCCCGCAGCAGATCACCGCTCATGGCGTAATCACGGAGGATCGTCTCCTCCGGCACGCCCAGCGCGTAAAGGATTAGCGCCGAGGCGAAACCGGTGCGATCCTTGCCAGCAGTGCAATGGGTTAGTGTGGGCGTCTGATGCGCCAGAAGACGGGCGAAGATCCCTTTGAGCTCGGGTGCGTAGAGCGAGGGCATCTTTGTATAGAAGCTCTCCATCAGCGCCTTCGCGCGGGGCTCATCAAGCGTCGCGAGCTTTGAGCGGTCGGTCATGTCAGCGGGCAGGGTCGGTTTGTCCGAGGGAAAGAAAGCAGGAGACGCCCCCTGCCAATGGGTCGGCTGTTTCTGTTGTTCGGCCTGGGTGCGCAGATCGGTCACGCTCTTGATGCCGAGCGTATCGACGAAAGCGTAATCCGCCGGTGTAAGGCCGCTCGGCGCTGCAGAACGGTAGAATTCTCCCCAGCGGACATGATGATGATCGGCTGTCTCATAGCCGCCCATATCGCGGAAATTCGCCACGCCCTCGAGCGGAAGAACGCGGTTCGCTATCCATTCTCCGCCTTTGCCAGAAACCGGTTTGATGAAGAAATAGACGCGATGCGTTCCTTGGAAAGGGGCGGTGACCTGAGCAGTCTGGGCTGTCACATGGTGCTGTACCGGTTTCATTGCGGAAGCATCGGGTGTCAGCGAGGCAAAAATATCGACAGTACCGAGCGATGCAGGCCAGGTGAGCGTGTAGCGCGGGACCATCTCCAACTGCACGGAGGTCGTGCCCGGCGTTTCGGCGCGGGCCATGGCAATGCAGCTCAACGTGGTCATCGACAGCAGGGCGAGGGTCGTTTTCTTCAGAAACATGCTCTCTTGATTCTCTCATAGGCCGTAAAAATCAGGCCAGGTGAACGGGCTTGCTATGAGCGCGGCCGGAGACAGAGCCGAAAAATGAGGCGTCGCTCCGCGGCTTCTATTCACTCGGCCAGTAAGGCGGCCCAAAGCGGATTTGGGGCGTTGGGCCACTCCCATAACTATCGGACAAGACGCGGGAGCGGTCTGAATGCGCCGTTTCGCCTGTCATTCAACAATTGCTTGGGGGGCGGATCCTGAATAGTGAAATTTTTCTTGCAGCGCTTCATGAGCATTGGGAGATAAAGAGAATGACATTTTTTGTCATCATCGTGAGAGCCAAGCCGACCTGAAAGGTGCCTCAAGATTACTTGATGCGCCTCATGTCTTCAGCCTGCTTTTCGGCAGTCATTTCCTACGCAGGGCTGCAGCCTTGCATTTTCCAATACTGTCCTGCGACCGGACTTATGCGGAGGACGCTGTCCGCCCCGCGCGGTTGATCCTCTTGGAGAGAGGTCACAGTTTCGGGCAGAGGGTGTTGTCTCAGTCGAGATTTTCCGAGGTCACCAGGCGGAATTTCGGCGGATCGAACCCGATCAGGGAAGGGATGATCCCGAGCTTCTGCAAACAAAGGTGCAAGGCGAGCCCCGCCTGTGTTTCCGGGGTCTGGTCGATGGCAAAATCCATTGTGCCGTCAATCAGGCAGCCGCGCGTGATCGGATTGACCTCATGCCCGATCCAGCAAAGACGGCGTGTGGCATGTCGACGCAGAACGTCGCCGATACGCAGGTTATCGCCACCGGCCGTATAGACCCCGACCAGATCGGGACGGTCGCGTATGGCCTGATGCAAAAGGCGGGCTGCCTCTTCCGGGTCGTCACGATCAAAGAGGACTTCGCTCAGTTCGGGGTGGGGTGAGGGCGCGTTCGCGAGATATTCGGAAAATCCCTCGATACGCTCGCGATGATTGGCATAGGCCATGGAATGACACAGCGCGATCACCGACCCGGGACGCTGCCTCAGACTGCGTGTCATGCACAGAGCCGCCGTACGTCCCGCCGCGCGATTATCGATCCCGACATAGGGCAGGCTCGCCAGATTGCGTGACACGAGCTGGATCACAGGCATGTCCTGATCGGCCACGCGCGTGAGGGCATCGAGAATGACCGGATGGGAGGGGCAGGCAAGGATGAGGGCGGAACGCGGATAGGGTGCTTGCTGGATCCGCGCGGCAAAAGCCTCGACATCGCTCTCCGGTACGAAGCTGCGATGGATCTGGATATCCTTGCCGAGTGAGGCGGCGAGTTTCTCGAAAGACTGGCTCATCCGCGAGTAGAAAAGCGTGTCGGGACGCACCAGCAGAACATCGACCCTCAGGACACCCTGATGCAGGCTTGGCAGGGTAGGAAAATAATCGAGATCACGCGCGATACCGAGAATACGGCGACAGGTGTCCGGGCGCACATTGCCTCGATTATTCAGAGCCCGCTCGACCGTTGCCGTGCCTACGCCGGCCAGGGCTGCGATATCCCGCAATGTCGCACGTTTTCGTCGGCCATTTTCCGGGGTGATCTTGTCCAGCATATGTCCCCGTCCCACCGTGATGATGAGATCAGATCATCACAATGATCGTTCGCGTCCCACCCGTACGGATAGAGTAACGCCGATTAGCGCGGGCGCCTGATCAAACAGGTGTGACGACGGGTGAGGCCTTTTCCTCAGGCCGACCTGACCATCGGCAAAGGGCATGAGAAACCGTTTCAGGCGGTTTCCCGACCAAAGCCGTCCCGCAGGAGAACGGGCTCCAATCGGAGCGTCATGGCAGGACTTCTCATGGTAAACACAACGAGACGGGGGTTTCTGGGCTGTGGTGTGGCGGCGCTGCCGTTCCTTGCCTTTCCCGCCCTGACAAGAGCCGCATCTGAGGCGCGCTCAGACGCGCTCTCTGAGGCGCTGCCTGGAGCGGGAGCCTGTCCGCCTGACTTTCACGCGGTATCGATGGCGCTGACTGGCCATGAGGATCTTGATGAGGCCCTCGTTCCCCGCGTCTGGGTGGCGCTTCTGGCCAGACATCCCGAATTCCCCGCGCGCTATCGCCTTCTGGCAGAGGCCATGAGGCAGCGCGGCATCCATCGCTCGCAGGATTATGCGGCTTCCGGGCTCCGGGCCGAAAAAGCCCTCCACGAGGTCTCGGTCGAGATTGTCGCAGCCTGGTATCTGGGGCGGGTGGGGCCGATGCTCCCCCGCTCCGAGGCCGGGACGCCAGCCTTCATTACCTATGAAGGGGCAATGATGTGGCGGCCCACCTCTGACGTGACCGTGCTCCCGACCTATGCACGGGGCGGTCCCGGTTTCTGGGCGCAGCCGCCCCTGTCACTCGAAACGGATTGATATTCTGATGGCACAGCAAGAATACGATGCGGATGTCATCGTCGTGGGGTCGGGCGTCATCGGGAGCCTCGCCGCGCATCACCTCGCCCGCAATGGCAAGTCGGTCATCATTCTCGAAGCTGGCACACATGTGCCGCGCTGGAAGATCCTCGACAGTTTTCGCGAATGCGGCAATGTCAGCACCGATGCGGGCAATCGCAATCAGCCCTACCCCAACGAGCCCTGGGCACCGAGTTCTTTCGTGCCCGATTACATTACCAACCACGGGCCCATCGAGTACGTGCCCGGCATGCTCCGTATGGTGGGTGGCACCACCTGGCACTGGGGCGGCGCCTGCTGGCGGCTTCTGCCCAATGATTTCAGGCTGAAAACGCTCTACGGCGTGGGACGTGACTGGCCGATCTCCTATGACGATCTGGAACCGTTCTACCATCAGGCCGAGATCGAAATGGGTGTTTCGGGGGACGATACCGCCGATTACAGTGGCAAGAACGGCGCACCCTATCCCCCGCGTCAGGCGCCCTTTCCGGTGCGCCCTCAGGCATTCAGCTATTTCAATCAGCGTTTTCGGGAGCGCGTGGCCGTGGGGGGGTATCCCTTCACCTACCAACCCAACGGGCGCGCAACGGACCCCTATGAGGATCGACCCGCCTGCGTGGGCAACAATAACTGCTCGCCCATTTGTCCCATCGGCGCGCAATATAGCGGTGACCGCCACGCCACCAAGGCCGAGCGTGCCGGCGCCAGACTGATCAGCGATGCCACGGTTTATCGCCTCGAAAAATCGCCCGACGGCAAGCGTATCGCTGCCGTGCATTATTACACGCCGGAGCGGAGATCCATTCGTCTGACCGCGCGCATGGTGCTGGTAGCCGCCCACGCGCTGGAGACCCCGCGTCTCATGCTGCTTTCCGATGTCGGCAATTCCTCAGGCATGGTCGGTCGCAATCTGATGGACCACAATGCGTTCTCGCTCATGATGATCGCGGATGAGCCGATGTGGTCCGGACGCGGCCCTGTGCAGCAGGGTGATGTGCTGAAATGGCGTGACGGTGATTTCCGTCGACAGCATGGCTGTATCCGTCACGAGGTGGGCAATTTCGTCGGCAATGTGCAGATTACCGAGCGGCTTATCGCCCAGGGCGTGATCGGCCCCGAGCTGGATGCGAAGATACGCCATATGGCAGCCCGCTGGGTGTTTATGGGCACCAATGTCGAGATGCTGCCGGAGCCGACAAACCGCATGTCGCTCAGCGCCAGCAAACGCGATTTCTACGGCCTGCCCCTCATGGATATCTATTACGACGTCAATGATTACGCCCGCGCAGCGCGCGCCGTCATCGAAAGCGACTACACCGATTTTCTCAGGCTTCTCGGCGGCGAAATCTTCGAACAGAATCTCTCCGTCTGGGAAAACCGCGACCACCCCATGGGGACTGTGATCATGGGGAGCGATCCGCGTGACTCGGTGGTCACCCATGAGGGGCGCAGCCACGACCACGAGAATCTTTTCATCGCCACCACGGGCGTCATGCCTGCGGCCTCGGTCGTGAACCCGACCCTGACCGGCTGCGCCTTGTCCCTTCGCTCGGCCTCCATCATGCTGAAGGAGATCTGAGACATGGCTGTTTCGCTCTTCTCTGCGGCACAAAGCCTTTTTAGGGCGCGTCGGGTCTGCTCCCTCGGCCTGTCCATCATTGCCTCAGGGTGCATCGTTCCGTTTGTCAGCGTCGCATGGGCCGCAAGCGCGGGAGATAGCCGAGCCACGATCGATCGTGGCGCCTATATTGCGCGCGCGGCTGATTGCGTAGCCTGTCATACAAAGCCGGGCGGCGTAGCCTTCGCCGGGGGATACGGTATCCAGTCCCCGATGGGCGTGATCTATTCGAACAATATCACGCCTTCCATGACCCATGGCATTGGCGGCTGGTCGGAGGCCGCCTTTGCGCGCGCCGTGCGCGAAGGTGTGTCGCCCAATGGGACGCGTCTTTACCCGGCTATGCCGTACGATTCCTACGCCGGTATGACCGATGAGGATATCCACGCGCTCTATGTCTATCTTCAGGGCGCTATCGCGCCGGTCGATACACCTGTCGGGCCTGTGACCAGGCTCCGTTTTCCCTATAACATGCGCAACCTGATGCGCGTATGGAACTGGCTTTATCTCGATCGCACCCGCTTTGCGCCCCGCCCCGGCGAGACCGTCGCTCAGGCGCGAGGACGCTATCTGGTTGAGTCCGTGGCCCATTGCGGCACCTGCCATACGCCGCGCAACTTCATGATGGCCGCAAAAGCCGGCCATAAACTCGAAGGGGCTCAGGTGGGCGGCTGGTACGCCCCCGATATCGCCGCCGGTACGCATGGTCCGCTCGGCTCATGGCGCGACGACGAAATCGAAGCCTATCTGCGCGACGGCCACGCGCGCGACAGAGGCGTCGCCGCAGGCCCCATGGGCGAAGCCGTCGAGCATTCCCTGCGTTACCTGACCGAGTCCGACCTTCAGGCTATCACCGCCTATCTGCGTCAGCAGAATCGCTCCGATTCCAGCGGTCGACCCGTTCGCCCAACTACGGATCCAGCCCGTGCGTATCAGCTCGACTCACCCGATGATCGTCTGATCCGCCACGCCGCGCGTGCAGAGCGTAACGCCACTCCGGGCCTTTACGCCGATCGGCGCAATTACCGCGATATCGACGGCGGGGCCGCCCTCTACATGGCGGCTTGCGCCAGTTGCCATCAGATCGACGGGCGCGGCACGCGGGATGATTTCTACCCTTCGCTCCGACAGAGCAGCGCCGTGCAGGCCTCGCGACCGAATAATCTCATCATGACCATCCTTGCGGGTGTGCATCGCGACGGCGCCGATGGCGCGGCCCGTATGCCCGCGTTCCGTCATGACCTTACTGACCAGCAAATCGCTGTATTGGTGCATTTCGTCACCGACCGCTTCGGCTCTACCCCCTTGACCCCAAGCGCTACCGATGTCGCGACCTTGCGCCGCTTCGACACTGCCGATCTCCCTGCCGAAGCGCGTCCGTGAAAAATGGGTACGGGGCGGAGCCCCACGGGGGAGGTTCGTGCGGCAGGGAGCCTTCGCGGGGCACTGCCCCGCTCCCCGGAAACGGGCGTGCCCCTTTCATCCCGGATTAGTCAAACAGGTTTCCAAAGGACGACCGTCCTTTGGCGGGGTATGGGGCGGAGCCCCATGGAGGGAGGTTCTTGCAGCAGGGAGCCTTCGCAGGGCGCGGGGTCAGACCGTCTCGCGTGTATGCACTGAGAGGGGGATAAGGGGGCCGTCGAGGGGGGCGGGGCTGCGGCCGAGATGGTGGCTGAGAGTTGAGAGCGCGGTACGGGCTTCGAGCATAGGATTCTGGTCCAGGATCAGGTCGATCATGCCGGAGCGCAGCAGGCTGGCGCGATGGGGGGTGAGCTCGTGTGTGATGAAGATCAGCTTGTCGGCCATGCCCAGTTTTTCGAGGAGGCTTGCGATGGCGTCGGCGCCGGTAGAGAAATGGTAGATGCCCACTATGTCGCGATGCTCATGAAGCAAGGCGTGCACGGCGTCGGCGGCGCGGTCGTCGTTTTCAAGGCATTCCAGGGCGGGGGTGGCGCTCAGGGCGGCATAGCGTTCGTCTAGGGCTTCCATGAAGCCGGCATAGCGCTGTTGATGGCCGATATAATGCATCGTGCCGGCAATCAGCGCGACCCGCCCTGAGCGGGGGCCGAGCAACCGCCCCATCATGTCGGCAGCAATCCGGCCTGCACGATGGTTATCCGAGCCGATATAGGCGAGACGCTCGGAGGCGGTGATGTCGGAGGCAATGGTGATGATCGGAAGTTTGCGACCGGTATCGGTCACGGCCTGACGGATCGAGGGATGGTCGGGCAGACAGAGGATCAGCCCGTCATAATCGCGTGCAAGCGCGCGAATGAGGGAAGCGGCGCGTTCCGGCTGGCTGATGGCGGCATGGTGCTCGAAACAGGCGATGTTCTGCTCGCGATAGGCGGGCATGATGGTGCGAAAGGCCTCCTGCAAGGCCGCATGAAACGGGTTGCCGGGGGGTTGGGTCACAACGGCAATGCGGGCCAGCCGGGCGTGGAGCGCTACCAGACGACGCCCGTCTCCAAGCTCCCTTGCCGCTTCGAGGACGACACGCTCCTTGTCGAGTCGTACGCCACCGCGTCCGTTGATGACGCGGTCGACCGTGGCGGTCGAGACACCGGAGTAACGGGCAATATCCTGTATCGTGGCACGCTGCGACATGACGCTCCCAACGGGAATGTGATCTTCTTCATGTGATCTATCTCATTCCATTGATGCGAACACATCAATTCTGTGCGCGCTCCCTGCCTCTTCCCTTCATAGCGTCGCTTCAGGACAGACGGCGCGGCCGTCCGGTCGGCGTGGCAGCGACAGGTGCCAGACGAGGATGTCGCGCGAGACCCGGATGCGGGGCAGGAGTGAAATGATGGGATCGAGAACCGGAAAGGGTGGGATGCCCGAGGGTGTGAGGCTGGGGTGCAGTCCGCTCTCCTGGACGAATGACGTTCTGGAGGATTTGGGGGACGATACACCCCTGGCGCGTTGCCTGAGCGAGATGGCGGAAGCCGGATATGAGGGAACGGAGCTTGGCCGGAAATATCCGCGCACGGTTTCGGAACTGGCGCCCATTCTTGAGGCGCATCACCTCTCTCTGGCCTCGGGCTGGTATTCAGGCCGCCTTGCGGAGCGGAGCGTCGAGGAAGAGTGGGAAGATGTGGCAAGCCACGCCCAGCTTCTGCGCGCATTGGGATGCCAGACCATGGTGTATGGCGAGTGCGGGGCCATGACGCCGTCTGCGGCCCCCCTGGATGAGCCGATGTCGCGACGGGCGGTACTGGATCGCGAGGCAATGAAAACCTATGCGCATCGGCTGAGCGCGTTCGATGCCCTGCTGCGGGCCCGATATGGGGTGAGACTGGCGTATCATCACCATCTGATGATGGTGGCCGAGAATTTGCAGGAGATCCGTGCACTTTTCGATGCGCTGTCGGTCGAGACGGGGCTGCTTCTGGACACAGGTCATGCCATGGCCGCCGGGTTCGATTACCGACGGCTGATCGACCGCTACGGGGCACGTATCTGCCATATCCATCTGAAGGATGTGCGCCCGGCCATTCTGGAGCGGGTACGGGGCCAGGACATGAGTTTCAACGCTGCCGTGCGCGCTGGCATGTTCACGGTGCCGGGTGATGGATGCATCGACTTTTCGCCCCTCGCGCAATTCGTGGTTCAGAGTGGTTATCGGGGCTGGATGGTCGTCGAGGCTGAACAGGACCCGGCACTGGCACCACCTCTGGCTGCCGTCACGCGAGGGCGCGCGGCAATCCAGTCGTGTTTCGCCGGAGTGTTGGCTTCCGTCTGAGGGCTGATGCTTGAGTGGCTGAGACTATCCTTCACGTCCCGTCCGCCCCTCCAAGACGCCTCGCGCGTTTTGAGATGTATCCTGCAACCGGCTGCGGCGATTGGGGCTGGGAACGAATAACCAGAGGTGTCGAAATGAAAGCCGGGGCAATGGCAGTTTTTTCTCTACGCGCGACACCCTTGTCCTGTCGGTACTGACCGAGGGCAAGCAACCGTGTCTTCCCTTGGTCTCAGGGCATAAGCCGGGAGAGGTGGATACTGGTGACGGAGCATATCTGCCCTTAATCGGCACGAGGGGTTTCATGAATGCCCCGCATAAGCCCATGCTGAATTCATGATCTAATCGGGTGCGTCCGGCCGAGGCTATGGTCCTTCACGTTCCACAGAAAGAGGGGAAGGGCCTGATCATGGCTGAACCATCCACCACGGCACGTCAGGCGTTCGGCGATATCGCCCCGGATCTGGCCCGCTATACCGATACGGTGCTTTTCGATGAGGTCTGGGCCCGGCCTGGCCTGTCCCAGCGCGATCGTTGCATGATCACCATAACCTGTCTGATTGTGCTTTATCGCGGCAATGAGCTCGGTTTTCATCTGCGCAAGGCTCTCGATACCGGTGTGACCCGGGAGGAAATCATCGAGATCATCACCCATCTCGCATTTTATTCCGGCTGGCCCACAGCGTCTTCGGCGCTCGCGCTCGCCAGACAGATTTTCGAGGACAGGAAGGACGCAGCATCATGAGCGCACAGATTGCAGGGAAAGTGGTGGTTGTAACCGGCGCAAGCAGCGGGCTGGGCAAGGCGGTTGCGCGTCGTCTTGCGGCTGAAGGGGCGAAGCTCGTTCTCGGTGCGCGTCGTCTCGACCGTCTCGAGACACTCGCCGATGATCTGTCGATCGGGCGTGATGCCGTCAGGAAGACCGATGTCAGCGACAGCGCGCAGGTGCAGGCGCTCGTCGATCACGCCATCGCCCTGCATGGAAGGGTGGACGTGCTGATCAACAATGCCGGACTCATGCCGCATTCTCCGCTCGAAAAGCGCCGTATCGAGGATTGGGATCGCATGATCGACGTCAATCTCAAGGGTACGCTCTATGGCATTGCCGCCGTCCTTCCCCAGATGCAGAAGCAGAAGAGCGGTCATATCATCAATGTCTCTTCCGTGGCGGGGCACAAGGTCGGGCCGGGCGGCGCTGTCTATTCAGCAACGAAGAGTGCTGTGCGCGTCGTGTCCGAGGGGCTGAGACAGGAAGTCAAACCCTATAATATCCGCACGACCATCATCTCCCCGGGGGCGGTCGCAACGGAACTCCCCAACAGCGTGACCGATGAGGACACGGCCCGCTCGATGAAGGAATTCTACGAGAATTATGCGATCCCGCCTGAATCCTTTGCGTCCTGCGTGGTGTTCGCCATGAGCCAGCCGGAGGAGGTTGATATCAACGAAATCCTCTTCCGCCCCACGGCACAGCAATACTGATCTCGGTCCCCCGATCCTCATTCCACGTTTGGGGCGATGGGACGGGGATCAGCCGCGATAGCGCAGGGCCTCAACGAGAATGCGAAACGCGGCCGAGGCATTGCGTCGGCTCGGGTAATAGAGATGGTAACCGGGGAAGGGGGGGCACCAATCCTCCAGCACGCGCACGAGCCTTCCAGCCGCCACATGGTCCATGATCTGGTCTTCCATCACGCAGGCAAGACCAAATCCATCGAGCGCGGCCTGGCGAAGCATGGCGGCATTATTGATTGTCAGGGGGCCTTCAGGACGTACGCGCAGACTGCGTCGTCCTTTTTCCAGTTCCCAGGCATAGATGGCGCCAGAACTGGACATGCGCAGCTTGAGGCACTGATGGGCGGAAAGGTCCTGCGGCGACCGTGGGCACGGGTAGCGTGCAAAATAGTCGGGCGCGCCCACGACCGCCATGCGTAGCGGCGGTCCAATCGGCACGGCGATCATGTCCCTCGCGATCGTCTCCTCCAGCCTTACCCCCGCATCGAAACGTTCTGCCACGATATCGGTCAGGCCTGAATCGATGGCGAGTTCGACCTCGATATCGGGGTAATCCGGCAAGAGGCGTTTCAACGCGGGCCAGATCAGGGTCTGTGCAGCATGTTCGGAGGCGGTCAGTCTGATCGTCCCTGACGGACGCTCGGAGAGTTCGCTCAGCGAGGCGATTTCACCCGCAATGCTGTCCAGCGCGGGAACCAGGGTCTGAAGCAGGCGCTCACCGGCCTCGGTTGCCGAGACGCGTCGCGTGGTGCGGGTCAGCAGGCGCACGCCAAGACGGGTTTCAAGGCGTCTGACGGTATGACTCAGGGCTGATTGCGAGGTGCCGAGCCGGGCCGCGGCGCGGGTGAAACTCTGCTCCTCCGCAACGGCAAGAAAGGCGTTCAGATCGACCAGCTCGTCGCGGCGCATTGATGAATTCCCGATATGGCTGCGTGCCGAATATAGGCGCTTATCGCAGAATGGCGAGAATGGTTTTGTAGGAAAAACGGCCCTTTGGGCCGGAGCAACAGGAGTGACGACGATGAAAATCACACGCGCAGGAAGCACGGCCTCGGTTCAGGGCAAGGAAGAATGGTTCACTGGCAGGGTCCGCATCGATGCGCCCTTTACCGGCAGTGGGGCGTTGGCCTGCGCCACGGTCACATTCGAGCCTGGCGCACGCACGGCATGGCACAGTCATCCGGCCGGGCAGACCATTCTCATCGTCTCCGGACTGGGATGGGTGCAGCGCGACGGTGAGGCAATCAACGAAGTGCGTCCCGGTGATATCGTTTTTTTCGAACCGGGAGAAAAGCACTGGCATGGCGCTTCGAGCCAGTGCGCGATGAGCCATATCGCCATCACCGAGAGCGTGGAGGGTGTTTCGACCACCTGGTTGGAGAAGGTGAGCGACACGGAATACAGCCGCTGAGCGCGACGCCGTAGCCAGCGATCAGAGAGGCCGGGTGCCCCGTGCCTCTCCCAAAGAACCCGTGAGACGGAGACAGGACATGGAAAAGCGTATTCTGGGACAAGGCGGACTCGAGGTTTCGGCGCTCGGTCTGGGCTGCATGGGGCTCAGCTTCGGCTACGGGCCGGCCGAGGAGCATGACCGCGCCGTGGCTTTCCTGCGGGGGGCCTATGAGCGTGGCGTGACGTTCTTCGACACGGCCGAGGCCTATGGGCCGGGTGACAATGAAACCCTGCTGGGTGAGGCGCTGGCGCCTTTTCGCAAGGAGGTGGTGATTGCCACCAAATTCGGGTTTCGCAACGGGCGTCCCGCTGACGGGCTGGACAGCCACCCATCGCGCATCCGACAGGTGGCAGAGGAGTCCCTCAAGCGCCTGCGTACCGATGTGATCGATCTGTTCTATCAGCATCGCGTCGATCCCGACGTGCCGATGGAAGACGTGGCCGGTGCCGTCAAGGAGCTTATCTGGGAGGGCAAGGTCCGTCATTTCGGCCTGTCCGAAGCCGGGGCGGGGTCCATCCGCAAGGCGCATGCGGTGCAGCCCGTGGCGGCGCTGCAAAGCGAGTATTCGCTCTGGTGGCGCGAGCCGGAGCAGGAAATCCTGCCGCTGCTCGAGGAACTCGGGATTGGGTTCGTGCCGTTCAGCCCGCTGGGCAAGGGGTTCCTGACCGGCAAGATCGATACTGCCACGCAATTCAGCGACGAGGATTTTCGCAAGCGTGTGCCACGCTTTGCGCCTGAAGCGCTGGAGGCCAATCGCGCTCTGATCGCTCAGCTCGAAACCATTGCGGCTGAGCGTCAGGCCACGCCGGCACAGATCGCCCTGGCATGGTTGCTGGCGCAGAAACCCTGGATCGTGCCGATCCCCGGTACACGCAGTCTGACACGGCTGGAGGAAAATCTGGGCGGAGCGGCCCATCCGCTCACCTCTGATGAGCGCACTGCGATCGATGAAGCTCTCGCCCGGATCGATGTGGTGGGTGACCGCTACCCCGCCAGTCTCATGGCGTTGGTCGGGCGCTGACTTTCTGTTCTCGGGACCGGGCATGCCGGTCCCGATAGCGCCGGACCGGCGCTTAGAAATGCCCTGTGAACGTCAGGAAAAACTGTCTTGGCGCCTGCGGGTAGGCGGTGAACTGCTTGGAGGCGTTGGTGGCCAGAATGGTCGACCAGTTGCGCGTATTCGTCAGATTGGTGATCGTGAACTGAACGCTGGCATCGCGCAGAACCGGCAGATGATGCAGCGTGTAGCCGCTGCTGAAGCCGAACAGGGTCATGGGCGTGACCGAGAGATCGTTCAGATAGGTGGCATAGCGCCTGCCGATATAGTCGCCCGTCAACTGGGCATAAAACCCGTCATGACTATAGGCGAAGATGAACTTGTTCATCCATTCCGGCACTGCCACCACATATTTGCCCGCTGTTGCCACGACGGCACTGCCGGACTGGTAGTTATTGTCATAGGTCGAGCGGTTATAGGAGGCGGCGTCGTAGAGTGAGAGATGCCAGGGCAGATGCAGGGTGAATTCGGCATCGGCGCCATTGGTGGTCACGCCGCCCACATTTTCCAGAAGCGATGCCGCACCGGTCAGGCTCGTGATCTGTGGCGAGGAACTGACCGTGAGCAGACGGTTCGAGAAATCCACATGGTAATAGGAGAGCTGGCCATCGATGCTGAGGGCGGGCGAGCGGGTGAGCGGATGATTGAAACGCCAACCCGTTTCATAGGTCCATGACGTCTCGGGGTGTCCCGTACGCCGGAAGTTCTCGAAACCGGCCTGGCTCGGGATGCCCCAGGGCGTGGCATAGCCATAGCCCAGCGCCTGATAGCCCCGCATGTTTTTCTGGATATTGGCGAAAAGCTGGTCATGCGGCCCGAGGCGCCAGACGGCTCCGAAGCTTGGCAGGAATGCCTCTGTCGCGTCGATCTGGCCGCCTGACGCCGTTGTCGAGCCAGCAGGAGACAGAGAGGCGGGAAGCCCCGGCACGGTAAGACGCCCATTGGTATATTGCAGGCTCGATTTGAACCCGGCCTGAAGGCTCAACGCTCGCGTGACGGCCCAGCGATCCTGGATATGGGTCTGGAATGTGTTGGTCTGGAAATCATTGGCAAACTGATTGATCAGCGGGTCAGTGGGTCTTTTGTACGGCGAGAGCGGGTTCGTCGCCGAGAAGGGATACCAGCGCCGTTCGAACGTGTTCACATTGCGCTCGTACCAGCCGCCAAGCTCGATGTCATGATGGCCAAGATGATAGGCGAGGGCCGTCATCGCGCCTTCACGCGTGATGCCGTATTCGGTAGTGCGATTGGTATAGCCGGACCCGCCGAACAGGCTGCGTATGTCCTGACCCGGATAATAGGCGGTCAGGATTTTCGAAATGCCGGAAGCGCCGACCGGCGTCGTGACCACACCCGCCGAGGCGTCCCGGTGGCCATACACTGTCGTGGTGAGCGTCAGGCGGTCGGAAAAATGGTGCTCGTCGCGAATATAGCCGAGGAAATCCTGACGCAGCGCGGTGCTGGCGTAATCGCGGAAATTGAGCCCTGCTGCCTTGGGAGGGGTGCCACTGGCATCGAGATACGCCATGGCCTGGTCGAGATCGGGATAGAAAGAGGGGCGTGTATAGAGCGTGGAGGGAAGCACCACGGCATCTTCATTGCCTTCTGCCTTGTCCATCCAGTCCAGATAGACCGTGATCCGATCGCGCTTGCCATCATGCAGGAACTTCAGATTGACCTGCTGGCCGCCCTGATGCTCGTGATAATCCCAGGCGCGGGCATCCTGACGCAGATAGCTGATATAGGCCCGGTTCTCATGGCCGAACGTCCCGGTATCGAGGCGCACGAAGGTGCGAAACGCCGCATAGCTGCCGAAGCTCTGCTCGATCTGGCCGCCTCGCTGTTTTTCCGGATCGCTCGACAGGGTCTGGATCGTCCCTCCCAGATTGCTGGTCGAGGCCGTGCTAAGATCGCCCGCACCCGAGGAGAGAGAAACGCGCGAGACGTTTTCACTGGCGATGGCGCGCTGGGGAGAGAGGCCATTATAGTTGTTATAGGTCTGATCGCCCAGCGGGATACCATCCATGGTGAAGCCGAGCTGGCTCTGCGCGAAACCGTGGATATAGAGTGCGGCGTTCTGTTCCGTCGCGCCCCACGGATCGGCCGTCGTATAGACCACGCCCGGCAGGATCTGCAGGGCCTGAAGCGGTGAGGTACCCGGCAGTTGGCGGCTGATCGCGGTCTGACCCACGCTTAGCTGGGAGCGCGAGCGTTTCTCCGCGACGACGATGGACTCACTGTTTGGTTTCGAGGCGGCGTCGGTCTCACGGAGAGCCGATGGCGCGCGGGGGGTATGAGAGGCTGGCTTTTTCGTCGCCTTGCCGGAGGGGGTGGAGGAAACGCTTTGTGCAAGCGCCCTCTCGCCGCGCGCGGAAAGGACGGCGAGCGCGATGAAGCAGGGCAGGGCAAGCCTGGAAGGACGAAGCATGAAACGACAAGGCCCGGATCGTTGTGAAGGTCGAACGGGTCTTTATCGTTACGCGGTCAGAAACAATGTGAAACTTCCGAGAAACCTTAGTCGAGCTTGTCCAGCAGCTCCGCATGATGGGCGCCCCACCGATAAAGCAGCTCGATCGGCTCGATGAAGCGTTGGCCGAGCGGGGTCAGGCGGTATTCGACGCGGGGGGGCATGATTTCGAGCACCACGCGTGCGATCAGCCCGCGCTCCTGCAATTCACGCAGGGTCTGTGTCATCATCTTTTTCGACAGGCCAGGGATGTTGCGCTGTAGCGCGCCGGGCCGGGCGCTGCCCCCCATCAGATGGATGGCGTGCAGGATCATGGTGATCCATTTGCCGGAGAAGAGGCGCAGAAGGCGGCGTGGCGCGCAATCTTCGGTGAAAGGGGCCTGTTTCAGAGCTTCAGGCAGAGCGGGCAGGTCCGATGACGCGACGATGGGATCATCGGCGTCGGTTTCGGCAGGCAGGATGCAATCGGCCATCATGGTTCCCTTTTGGTACCCAGGGCACAAAATAGTGCCGGATTGTCCTTTCTGAGCGGTTATGGCCAGCTTCACCAGCACAATTGAGACAAGGAGGCCACCATGCCCCAGACTGCCCTGATCATCGGTGCGACGGGTCTCGTCGGACAAAATCTCGCCAACCGGTTGCTGGCGGAAGGCTGGACCGTTCACGGGCTCGCGCGCCGTGTGGAATCGCTGCCTGATACGATCCTGCCGGTGCAGGCCGACACGCTCGATCCTGCCTCGCTGCGTGAGGCGCTGGCCGGGCTGACGCCGAGCCATGTGTTCTTCACCACCTGGACGCGGCGCAGCACCGAACGCGAGAACTGCATCGCCAATGCGGCCATGCTGGCCAACGTGTTCGAGGCCTTGCCCCATCCAGAAAAGCTGGTCCATGCCAGCCTCGTCACCGGTCTCAAGCATTATCTCGGCCCGTTCGACGCCTATGCCAAAGGGGCGCCGCCGGTCACGCCGTTCCGGGAAAGCATGGGTCGTCTGGACGGTGAGAATTTCTACTACGCCCAGGAGGATGTGCTGTTCGACGCGGCGGCGCGTCACGGTTTTGCCTGGTCGGTCCATCGGCCCCATACGATCATCGGCTTTGCTCTGGGCAATCTGATGAATATGGGCACGACCCTGGCCGTCTATGCGTCGCTCTGCCGCGAAACCGGCATGCCCTTCGTGTTTCCGGGCTCGCCCGTCCAATGGTCCGCCCTGACCGATGTGACCGATGCGCGTCAGCTGGCGAGTCAGATTCACTGGGCCGCAACCAGCCCCGCGGGGCGAAACGAGGCGTTCAATATCGTCAATGGCGATGTGTTCCGCTGGAGTACGCTCTGGTCTGAGATCGCTGCCTGGTTCGGCATCGAGGCCGCGCCCTATCCGGGCCAGGCGAGCTCACTCGAGGCCATGCTGGCCGGGAAAGAGGGAGTCTGGGCCGAGTTGGCGCAGCGTCATGGTCTTGCAGAAAGCGATCTCGGCCGTGTGGCGTCACCCTGGCATACCGATGCCGATCTGGGGCGACCCATCGAATGCGTGACCGATATGAGCAAAAGTCGTGCATTCGGCTTTACGGGATATCGTGACACGCGGGTCTCGTTTGGCGATCTCTTCTCCCTGCTGCGTGCGCGCAAGATCATCCCCTGATCGTCACGGGCGTTCTTCAGGCGGCGACCAGACCCGCCTGAGGCGACGGGGCGCCGTCGGGGAAGACCCTGCCCAAGGCAGAGCGCGGCATATGCAGGTGATCGCAGAGCACCGAGGCGATCACACTCCGCAGATCGGTGGTGGGGGCAAGGTCGCGATTGTCGAATAGCTGGCTTTGGCGCAGCCCTGGCCAGGTCCCGGCTACGCGTCCCCCTTTCACCGCGCCACCCGCGAGAAACGCCACGGCGCCTGTGCCATGGTCGGTGCCGCCTGTGCCGTTCATGCGCGCCGTGCGCCCGAATTCGGTCATGGCCAGAACCACGCTGTGCGACCACGCATCGCCAAGCCCGTCACGGAGCGCCGCGATACCGGCATCGAGGCGCGAGAGCGGCGAGCGCAGGGCAGCGATCTGCCCGGCATGGGTGTCCCAGCCGCCGATCTCCAGCGCCGCCACGCGCGGTCCGTCGGGCTGCGCGAGCATCACCCCCGCTGCCGAGGCGAGGCGGGTAAACCCATCCTGCCTATTATTAGCCTGCCCCATGGAAGGTGCGCCGCCCGGCCCGGGAGCGCCCGTCATGGTGGCATTCTCGCCCGGTGCTGTCGCCAGAGCCGTGTCCGAAAAGCCGCGTGCCTGCAACCCGTTACGAAAGGCAGGACCGGTCAGGGGGTCATGCGTGTTGAGCTGGGCGATCTGCTGGTACAGCGCATCGCTCGGGTGCTGGCTTCCAGCCGGGGCATAGCTGCCGATCCGCGCCGGGCCGCGCAGGAGAAGCGGCACATCGAGACCGAGCGCCAGACCCAGCCCTTCCGGACGGGCATTCTGCCCCGGCAGGGCCGACACGGCGCGGTTGAGCCAGCCGCTCGTCAGACGATGATCGGCCCCGCTCTCCAGATAATCCTGCGCGTCGAAATGCGAGCGCGTGCGATAGGGCGCGGCCACCGCATGGACGGGCAGCATCTGCCCCTGGCCATAGAGCGCATGCAGCCCCGCCAATGCAGGGTGCAGACCGAAATACCCGCCCAGATCGAGCAGCCCTCCTTCCTGACCGGGCTCGGGCAGGACGAGGGCGCGCCTCAGGGCCATGAGCCCCGGATCGCCATAGGGCGTGACCGCAGCCATGCCATCCAGTGCGCCGCGCATCAGGATGACCACGAAGCGCGGATCGTCCCGGCGCAGGGAGGGAGCGGCCAGTGCAAGGGAAGAGCGACCGAGGGTCCAGCTTGCAGCCAGACCGAGCAGGGCAGAGCGACGACGAAGCATCATGGGTCAACGCCTCTGGAATTCGGGTGAGGAGAAAAGCAAAGTGAGTGCATCGCGCCGCGAGCCGGCATGCTGCATGGCCAGCCGCGTGGCGGGGCGGAGTGCGCTGCCAAGAGCGGTCTGAGCCAGTTCTTCGGGATTGGCGTCATGCAGTCCGCCCGCCAGACGATAGGCCCAGTCGGTGCGCGCCAGCATGTCAGAGGGTGCCGACCAGTCCGAGGCGAGATCGCTCCATCCATTGGGCATGGGAGCGGTCCAGACGGGCTGGCCCAACGCGCCGCAGGCCGAAGCCAGAGCCAAAGCGGGCGGGTGCGGGGCATTGGCGGCCTGACCATCCAGAGTGCTCCCGATTCCGGATGCCCGCAGTGCCGCCGCCGCATATTCCATGGGGGTGCGCAGCTTCGTCCCGGCCGGTACGGTGGCCGCGCAATCGATCAGCGCATGGGTGGCGGCGAGAAGACTGCCGTCGCTACGCTGCAATGCCGCGACAAGCAGGGCGATCTGTCCGGGGCTGGGCGTATCGGTCAGGAAGTGGCGCAGCATCTGCGTCGCGATGTGACGATAGGTGGCAGGGTGGGTGCCGAGGAAGGCCAGCGCCGCCACGCCGCCTTCCTCACCCTCGGGAAAACTTTGTCCCATGAGGGATTTGTCACCCGGCTGGTGGGCGCGCGGATTGAAGCGGAAGCCAGGGGTGTCGGCCTTCATGTCCACGCCCCATCCGGTCAGGATTGCGGCAAACGAGGTGACATCCGCTTGGGTATACCCGGACGCGGGCGACACCGTGTGCAGCTCCAGACACTCACGCGCGAGGTTTTCATTGAGACCCCGGTTCTGACGCAGGCCGGCCGGGCTCTGCGGCCCGACCGAGGCGACGTTGTCGAGATACATCAGCATGGCGGGATGGCGCATCACAGCCACAAGCATATCGACGAAACGCCCTGTGACATGGGGGCGTATGGCCTCACGCATATAGGCCCCCGCGACGGATTTGACCCTGTCCTGTTTCAGGCTGACCGTGAAGTGGTTGAACCAGAACCAGGCCAGTCTCTCGCGAAAAGGCTGCGGGCTTTCCAGCACGGCGCTAAGCTGTGCGATCAGTTCCGCCTGGAGTATGGGCTTGACCAGCGGGTTGCCACGCAGCTTGTCCTGTCTCTGGCTGCGCAAGGCTATCAGGCCTTCGGCACTTGGGCCGACTCCCTCAAACAGGACTCGGTCCGGCCCTTCGATCTGCCCGGCAAGCCATGCACGCCATTCACGGGGAGGGGCTTCATCGAGGCGGGCGCCCCAGCCAAACCTGTTCTGCACATCGACGACCTGCATGATGCCTCCGCCTCACTGGCATGGGTGGCGCAACCGGGGATCGAGGCTCGAAGGGCCCTGATCGTGTCAAACTGTGTAGGCGCTTTATGGCGGAAAGAGAGCCGGGATGTAACGTTAATTGGCGCCCATCTTCCGTAAGGCCCCGCCGCTCCCATGTTCCCAAATGCGGCCCGACCCGTTATGGCTCAGCGCAGTCGATCAAGCCTGAATGGGAGAGTGACATGACGACCGTAGCAAGACGTGGCGTCTGCCTCGTGATTTCGGCCCCCTCCGGCGCTGGGAAATCGACCATCGCCAATGCGCTGCGCGCCGGTGATTCAAGTCTTGTTCATTCCGTGTCGGTCACCACGCGCGCGCCGCGCCCCGGCGAGAAAGAGGGCGTGCACTACCATTTCCGCACCATGGAGCAGTTTCGTGACATGGCTGCGGCAGGTGAATTGCTGGAATGGGCCGAAGTCTTCGGTCGCGGCTATGGCACGCCGCGTGCGCCGGTCGAGGCGGCCCTCGCCGCCGGGCGGGACATGGTGTTCGATATCGATTGGCAGGGGCACAGACTGCTGCGTGATGCTTTGCCCGACGATGTCGTAAGCCTGTTCGTACTGCCCCCTTCGATGAAGGAACTCGACAGGCGTCTGCGTTCACGGGCTTCCGATGCGGAGTCGGAAATCGACAAGCGTATGGGTGCGGCTCTGGCCGAGATCTCGCATTGGAGCGAATTTGATCATGTGATCATCAATGCTGAACTGGACCGCGCCGTGCGCGAGGCGCAGGCAATTCTCGTGGCTGCTCGGCTCAAGACGAAGCGCCAGCATGGTCTGGCGGCGTTAATGACCGAATATGAGGCGCACAAGCCGCTCTAGTGTGGGACAATCCCGTTTCTGTTGTTCTGCTTTATCACCTCTATGCTGGCGATAACATGACCTTGCTGTTGGCGATGCTCTTTCGGCTTCCGTTCGATTGCCTGTAGTGTCGGCTCCATCATGATTCCGTTCCAATGGAATAACGGGGTGTCCCGTGGCAGGTAACGAGAGGGCGAGAACACAACATGGATACGCGACAGGGCAATATTGCGCAGGCCACGCCACCCGATTCAAAGCCCGTGAGTCTTGCAAGGGCCGTCGGGCAGGTGGCGAGCGGCAACATGCTCGAAATGTACGATTTCATGGTGTTCGGCTATTACGCGATCGATATCGGCAAAGCGTTTTTTCCGATAGCCGACGCGCAGATCCAGATGATGGCTTCCTTCGCGACATTTGGTGCGGGATTTGTGATGCGTCCCCTCGGCGCGCTGGTGCTGGGCGCCTATGTTGATCGTATCGGGCGTCGCAAAGGGCTCATTTTGACCCTTACACTCATGGCGATCGGCACCATGACTCTCGCCCTGACGCCCAGCTACAAGAGGATCGGCATGCTGGCGCCCGTGCTGGTGCTGCTCGGGCGTCTGATACAGGGATTTTCTGCCGGGGTCGAAGTCGGATCGAGCTCCGTCTATCTGTCCGAAATCGCCACGGAGAAAAATCGCGGGTTCATCGTGGCGTTCCAGTCCGCCTCCATCCAGCTCGCTGTCGTGCTGGCTGCGGCGATCGGCTTCGGGCTGACATCCGTTCTGGGCGGTCATACCATGTCGGTCTGGGGATGGCGTATTCCGCTCGTCTTCGGCTGCATGATCGTGCCTGTCCTGATCGTCCTGCGACGCAATCTGCAGGAGACGGAGGCTTTTGCCTCCCAGACGACCCATCCCGGTATCTGGGAGATTGCCGTGTCTCTGGTCCGCAACTGGTATGTGGGACTGATCGGTATTCTCACCGGGGTCATGAGCACGGTCTCGTTTTATGTGATTACCGCCTATTGCCCCGCCTTCGGTACTCAGGTGCTTCACCTGGGACGACAGGATGCGCTTCTGGTCACGCTCTGCGCGGGATTGGCCAATCTCGTACTGGTGCCGATCTTCGGTTTCGCTTCAGACAGGATTGGCCGCAAGAAACTCCTGATCGGCGCAACGATGCTTGTTCTGTGTCTGGCCTGGCCGATGATGAAATGGCTGGACACCGCGCCGAGCTTCGGCAGGCTGCTCTGTGTCGAGCTGATGCTGGCGGTCCTTTACAGCGCCTATAACGGGGCTGCGATCGTCTGGCTGACCGAGATCGTGCCGACGCGTATTCGCACGACGGGTTTCTCCCTGGCCTATAGTCTGGCCACCTGCATCGGCGGGTTCAGCCCGGTCGTGTGCACCTGGCTGATTGCCTTCACGCATGACAGGGCCATGCCCGCCCTGTGGCTTTCCGCAGCGGCAGCGTGCGGGTTGCTCGCCGCCATCGTGTCGCGCCCTTATGTCGAGCGCAACTCACGCCTGGCCGAATAGACGCATGGGAACAGAAAAGGCCGGGAAAAAATCCCGGCCTTTTCTTTATCCTGATCTGCACGCGGAGAGAGTGTCTATTCGCGCTCGACCTGCAATTTCTTGATGTTGGCAATGGCCTTGGCGGGGTTCAGACCCTTGGGGCAGGTCTGGGTGCAGTTCATGATAGTGCGGCAGCCATAGAGCTTCATGGAATCGTCGAGGGCCTCCAGACGTTCGCCTGTATGGTCGTCGCGGCTGTCCATGATCCAGCGATTGGCGGCCAGCAATGTGGCCGGGCCGAGATAGCGGTCCCCATTCCACCAATAAGACGGGCAGGACGTGCTGCAGCAGAAGCAGAGAATGCACTCCCACATGCCATCGAGCTTTTCGCGCTCCTCCACGCTCTGCAGGCGTTCGGTATCGGGCGGCGGTGGGGTGTCGCTCTTCAGCCAGGGCTGGATAGATTCAAGCTGGGCATAGGCGCCGTTCAGATTGGGCACCAGATCCTTCACCACGGGCATATGCGGCAGCGGATTGATCTTGACCGTTCCCTTGATCGAACTGATGGGCTTGAGGCAGGCCAGCGTGTTCTCGCCATCGATATTCATGGCGCATGACCCGCAGATCCCCTCACGGCAGGAGCGCCGGAAGGTCAGCGTCGCGTCGATATGGTCCTTGATATAGAGCAGCGCATCCAGAACCATCGGCCCGACCTTGTCGAGATCGAGTTCATAGCTGTCGAGGCTCGGATTGGACTCGTCATCGGGCGACCAGCGATAGACCTGAAATGTCGCCTTGCGCGTGGCGTCTTTCGGCGCCGGATAGAATTTGCCGGGGCGGGTCGTGCTGTTTTTGGGCAGGCGGAGTTCAACCATGGTGAGGCTCCTCAGTAAACACGTTTCTTGGGCGGGAAGACCTCGACATCATCGGTCAGGGTCTGCATCCGCACCGGCCGGTAGAGCAGGCTCACCGCACCATCCTTATCGAGATAGGAGACGGTATGTTTCATCCAGTGCTCGTCATCTCGTTCGGGGTAATCGTCATGCGCATGGGCGCCGCGTGTTTCATGACGCGCATGGGCACTTTCGATGGTGACCGTGGCATTGGCTAGCAAATTCGAGAATTCGAGCGCTTCCATTAGGTCGCTGTTCCAGATCAGAGAGCGATCGGCCAGCCCCATATGCTGGGCGTCTTTCCAGAGCTCGCGGATCTTGTCACAGCCCTCCGCAAGGGATTTGGTGTTGCGGAAGACGGCTGCGTGGCTCTGCATGATGCGCTGCAGACGCTCGCGCAGCTCTGCCACCGTGAATTTTCCCGAAGCCTCACGTGTCTTGTCGAAGCCTTTGAGAATGGCCTCACCGGCATTTTTCGGCAAAGGCGGCACGGGCACGTTCGGGTCGATGATCTCGGCGGCGCGCTTGCCCGCTGCGCGACCGAACACGATGAGATCGAGCAATGAATTTGTGCCGAGACGGTTGGCACCATGCACGGAAACGCAGGCGGCTTCGCCCACGGCCATGAGGCCGGGTACCACGGCTTCGGGATTCTCGGCCGTGGGGCGGAGCACTTCGCCATGCAGATTAGTCGGCACGCCGCCCATATTGTAATGGACCGTCGGCAGCACCGGTGCGGGCTCCTTGGTCACATCGACGCCTGCGAAGATACGCGCGGTTTCTGAGATGCCGGGCAGGCGCTGATGCAGCAATTCCGGGCCAAGATGCTCCAGATGCAGCATGATATGGTCCTTTTTGGGACCACAGCCACGGCCTTCATTGATCTCGATGGTCATGGCGCGTGACACGACATCGCGCGAGGCCAGATCCTTGGCGGTCGGCGCGTAGCGCTCCATGAAGCGCTCGCCCTCGGAGTTGGTCAGATAGCCGCCTTCACCGCGACAGCCCTCGGTGAGCAGACACCCTGCCGGGAAAATACCGGTGGGGTGGAATTGCACGAATTCCATGTCCTGGGTCGGCACACCGGCGCGCATGGCCAGCCCGCCGCCATCACCCGTGCAGGAATGGGCCGAGGTGCAGCTCTGGAAGGCACGCCCGTAACCGCCGGTTGCAAGCACGACCATCTTGGCGCTGAAGCGATGAATGGAGCCGTCATCGAGGCACCAGGCCACGATGCCGCGACAGGCGCCCGCCTCGTCCATGATCAGGTCGAGTACGTAATACTCGACGTAGAAGTCGACCCGATGCTTCAGGCATTGCTGATACAGCGTGTGCAGGATGGCGTGGCCGGTACGGTCGGCGGCGGCGCAGGCGCGAGCCACAGGGGCCTTGCCATATTCGCTCATATGGCCGCCGAAGGGACGCTGATAGATCTTGCCGTCTTCGGTACGCGAAAAGGGGACGCCGAAATGCTCGAGCTCCATCACGGCGCTTTCGGCCTCGCGGCACATGAACTCGATCGCGTCCTGATCGCCCAGCCAGTCAGACCCCTTGACGGTGTCGTACATGTGCCAGCGCCAGTTATCCTCGGACATGTTGCCCAGCGAGGCACCGATACCGCCCTGCGCCGCCACGGTGTGGCTGCGTGTGGGGAAGACCTTGGTGACGCAGGCCGTGCGCAGACCGCCTGCGCCCATGCCCAGCGTGGCGCGCAGACCCGAGCCCCCGGCACCGACCACCACGACATCATAGGCGTGATCGACGATGCGGTATTTCTTGGCGGATTCCGCGCTCATGAGCGTCCCTCCTTCGGGCGGGTGATGAGGATACGGGCGAGCGAGGCACAGCCGAGCGCCACGAAAAGAAGGGTGCTGAGACGAATGACCAGGCGCAGGCCGAAACGCCGCCAGCCTCGTGAGTAATCGGAGGCCACCACCTCAAGCCCAAGCTGGGCATGGCGCGCAGTCAGTGCGATCAGCAGGCCCAGAGGGGCGGCATTCTGAACGCGTCCCGCCCAGGCCAGAATGGCCTCGCGGTCTCGCCCGGCGAGACGCAGGATCTGGGCGACACCCCAGATGGAAAGTGGGCCGAGAAGTACCGCCGAGATGCGCTCGGCCGTCCAGTGTTCGGCACCATCGGCCATGCCCCCAAGCCCTTTGGCGCGCGCCAGGGGCGTGCGCATGTCGGAAGAGCGGTTCATGCGCGTGTTCCCTTGCTGCGGCGACGGGAGAGGGCGACAAAAGCGGTGGCCAGCGTGAGCGACAGCCCGGCGGTCACGAAGACCGAGCGTTTGCCATCCTCGTCGATTTCCTTTTTCTCGAAGCGCGCACCGCTATCCCAGATCAGATGACGGATGCTGGCGACGAAATGATAGAGCGTGGCAACGCCCCAGCCCAAAAAGACCAGACGACCGAGCGGGTGCGTGGCCACACGTTGGGCACGCGCAAAGGCGCGCGGACCCTGGGCGAGGGCGGCCAGCCAGGCGACGGCCAGACCGGCGCCGAGAGACGAGGCGACGCCCGCCATGCGATTGCCGATCGAAAGCGCCATGGACAGGCGGAAACGATAGATATCCAGATGCGGTGACATTGGACGTCGAATGGCCCGCCCATCAGTGTCGGTGCCGTGATAGAACGCTTCGCGTCCGTCGGAAGCCATGGCGATACCTCGGAATTCTGTGCTTCGGGCTATGCGATACATAACCCACATAGTCTCATTCCTATGGCGCGTCATGTGCATATTGATGTGAGAATTGGCACCGTTTTCGTCTTGTATATCCGGCGTTTGCGTCATTTTGGGGGAATATTGTCTCACCAAGGCGTGACCCTGTTTCAGGGGCGCGTTACACGCCTGCACGTGTTAGGACATCGATGGCTGATCCCTGACGCGTGTCCAAAGAGAGTTCGATGTCTGACGTGAGTCTCCTCCCGCTCCATTCCACATCTCAAGGTGTGCTCGGAACCTATCAGCGACTGATCGATCAGGGACAGATCGAGGCGGATGCGGCGCAAAAGCAGGCAGCACTGGCCCTGGAGCATCTCGCCCAGGCCCTGCAGGCGCGGCACGAAGTGAAGCCAGGCCTGCTGTCCCGATTGTCCAAGAGGCGTCCGGCCCCTGTGAAAGGGCTCTACCTTGTCGGGCAGGTCGGGCGGGGCAAGACCATGCTGATGGATCTCTTCTGCCGCGAGATAACGGTGACGAAGAAACGCCGCATCCATTTTCATGTCTTCATGCAGGAGGTGCTGCGGGCCTTGCACAAGGGGCAGAGTCGTAGCGAGCGCAAGGAAGATCCCGTGCGCGAACTGGCGCAGAAAGTGCATGACCAGTACGATCTGCTCTGCTTTGACGAATTCCAGATCAATGACATGTCCGATGCGGTGCTGGTGCTGCGCCTGCTGGACATGGTAATGGAACTGGGAACGGTGGTGGTGGCGACCTCGAACACGGCTCCTGCCGATCTGATGAAGCATCAGGCGCAGAACCGCGCCACCATGCGCCCGTATCTTGAGGCTTTCGCCGCTCATATCACGGTTCTTCCCCTGGATTCGGCGCGCGATTATCGTCGGGGGCGCGAGATCGACGTTCTGAGATGGCTGGTGCCTGACTTAGAGGAAAACCGCGCGCATCTGCGTCAGCTCTTCGAAACGGTGACCGGCGGCATGGCCGAACCGGGATTTCTTGCCATAGGGTCACGACGCATCGCTGTGCCCTCCTGCAAGGAGGACACAGCCTGGTTCACCTTCGAGACGCTTTGCGGTCAAGCGCTCGGCCCGGCAGATTATCTGGCGATTGCCGCACGGTTCAGAACGCTCTTCATCGAGGGTATCCCGGCCCTGGTGCCGGACCAGTATGACAAGGCCCGGCGCTTCATCACACTGATCGATGTCCTGTACGAACATCATACGGCGCTTTTTGCCACTGCGGCTGCCGAGCCAGAGGCCCTCTATCAGACCGGGGAAAACGCCAGGGCTTTCGAACGTACAGCGTCGCGCTTGGATGAAATGCGGTCGAGTGGCTGGATGGCGCAATAGTTCGGGTCTGCCCGGATATCAGTCTGCTTATCTCCTCGCCGTCTCATCTCGTTCGCCCCTTACCTGGTGACGGTGTTTTGATTGACCTTTGCTGCACGTATCCTTCTCGGCGTCATGACCGGCCTGCACCGGGACAAGCTTTGGGTTGTCTGCCTCTTATACCGGCGATCCTGTTTTCCCGAGGCAATGTCACGCATCGCGTGTCCACTGACAGGCCAGCCTTGGGGCTGAGAGTGGTTTCAGGAATAACGACCTTCATCTATCTACATTGCGTAACAGATATGAATGCGAATTAGATCTGTATTATCAAAGTTTTCCTGATCAGATGCGATAATCAGAAGTGATTACCGGTAAGATCTATTATATGGAAATATATAGGAGAACTATATAACAATTCGGTGGGGGATTTCCAAAATCATGATGGAATATCACTATTTTTCTACGGAATTACGTTCCAGCAGTTTTGAACCAAGCGCATGGTCTGCAATCAACATCTACACTGGGACGAGTCCTGATGCAGTGTTGATCCTTGACGGGTGCAGCAGGAGGTTGCTGGATGCCCCGTGGGGAGACGTCCAATCTGGCACGGCTATGGTGAATAATCCCGTCTATGTCGTGGGTCAGTTCTCGATCAAGGTAAACCCAGCCGAAAACAGTGCGTCCACAATCACCTATACAGGGTCGGGTGGTACCTTAATAAACCTCATACCGAACGGTGAGGATCACGGTGTCATCATCAGGATCACGGCAAATTATTTCGATATCCCCAATCAGTATCTCAATCAGCCGATACCACTTGCCAGCATCACCGATTACATGGGGCCTTATGCGAGTGAGATAGACCTCGAAGCGTGCTATCTTCCCGGGACGCTTATTGAGACACCCTCCGGCGATATGCCGATCGAGCGACTGAAAGCCGGAGACGAGGTTATCGTTCATGATGAGCTGACTTCCGGCGTGCGAACGATACGTGCGGTCGGGTGCGGGCAGGCCAACGTCATGGCAAACCTGCCAGATGATATCGCCGGGTGGCCAATACGCGTGCGAAAGAGCGCTCTGGCAGACAATGTGCCCTTCAAGGATATGCTCCTGACAGCAGAGCATTGCCTCTACCTGCAAGGCGCATTCGTGCCGGTTCGAATGCTCGTAAACGGGCGGTCGATTTACTACGATAAAACCATCAGATCCTATAATTATTATCATTTGGAGACCGAACCGCACAGTATTATCCGCGCAGACGGGGCATTGAGCGAAACGCTCATGGATGCAGGTCACGGTGGCAGGCTCTATAATGCGTCACTGACTCTGCCACCGCGCCTCACGACCGACTGGAGCCAGGCCGCAGCACCTTTGAGAACATCCAGAAAGTTTGTCGAGCCTCTCCATCAACAATTCGAGGACCGCGCCGCGTCCTTCAGCGACACAGTCGATCGTTTGTCAACCGAAACAACCGAAGATAATGGCCTCTATCTACTTACTGAAAAGGGGAGGCGAATTGACGGCTACGGAGGCAAGGGTGCGTTCATCCACTTCTCATTGCCCAATGACGTGCAGTCTCTTTATCTAATGAGCCGGGCCAGCAGACCATGCGATGCGATTGGGCCCTTCATTGATGATCGGCGTCTTCTGGGCGTACTTGTCGGCTCTGTCACTCTCGATGAGGGAGGTGTGTCCACGCGCCTGACGACGCATCTCGAGTCAGAAACGCTGCCCGGATGGGAGAAGGAAATCGCGGGCACGATGCGTTGGACACGGGGCAATGCGCTGCTTCCACTGCCTGCGCGCGTGCATGAGGGTATCCGTCGTCTGTCTGTCGAGATTCTCGATGGGGGTCCTTACGTAGTCCATAATGACCTTCCCGTTGTCAGAGGGCGATGTGCGTGAGGACGTTGAAGGGTGATCGCGTTATCACATTGAAACGCCCGGTTCATCTTAAGGCGCAGGGCCTGGGGGAGGGACTCCAGCGTCGCGAAAGGCTCAAATGCGAGCAGAATTTCCCTGCGGTTCGGCCGTTTTTCGTGGGGTCAGCCGATTTCCCGTATTTAATCCGAGCGCGCCTTGAGCCTTGGCTAGTGAAGTAATTTCGCGTCCGTATCGACTCGCAGGCAAAGGCTACGGGTTCGGGGCGAGAGACGGGTTCTTACAGATCTGCCATTGCTAGGTCAGTTATCAGTCTTCTCCGCAACAACTGAACGGCGGTCGTCACCAGAGCGTATGAGATTTTTTGAGGGTGGAGCGGTGGCAGAATAATCGCCTCCACCGAATCACCTGCCCTGCCCTGAGAGAACAGCGAGACGTCGTCCCCGCAGGACAGTGAGTCGATGAAAGATAACTCCCTCAGTACGGACAAACGTACTGAGGGGCAGTACCGTTACTTCCCGTCGGGGAGCAGACCACGATGGGAGAGCATGGGACCAATCTCAGGGTCCTTGCCGTAGAAGGCCTTGAACATCGGGCCGTAATCCATGGTGTGTCCCTTCGACAGGATCATGTCGCGGAAGCGCTGGCCGTTCTCGCGGGTTAGGCCACCATGGGACTGGAACCAGGAAAACACGTCCTGATCGAGCATTTCGGTCCAGAGATACGCGTAATAACCAGCCGAGTAGCCATTGCCCCAGATATGCAGGAAGTAGCTCGAGCGATAGCGCGGGGGCACATCGGCGACATCGAGACCCGTCTCATTGAGCGCCTTGGCTTCGAACTGATCGACATCTTGACGCGGCGCATCGGCGGACAGGCCATGCCAGGACATGTCGAGCTGGGCCGCGGCCACGATTTCACCCAGCGCATAGCCCTGATTGAAATGCGCGGCTTTCTTGATCTTCGCGACCAGCTCGGCCGGCATCGGGGCACCGGTCTTGTAGTGGCGGGCGTAATGGGCGAACACCTTCGGGTCCATCGCCCAGTTCTCGTTGAACTGCGAGGGGAATTCCACGAAATCGCGTGCTACGGCCGTGCCCGAAAGTGTCGGATAGGTCTGGCTTGCAAACAGACCGTGCAGTGCATGTCCGAATTCGTGGAACATGGTCGTCACGTCGTCTGACGTGATCAGCTGCGGCTGGCCAGGGGCGGCCTTGGTGAAGTTCGCCACGTTGTAGATGACGGGACGCGTCTTCAGCAGGTCGCTCTGACCCACGAAATTCGACATCCAGGCGCCGCCCGATTTATTGTCGCGCTTGAAATAGTCGAAATACATCAGGCCCAGCGGCGAGCCATCCTTGTCCTTGACCTCGAAGACCATGACATCGGGATTATAGACCGGGATGTCCTTGCGGGGCTCGAAGGTGATTCCGTAGAGCTGGTTCGCGGCATAGAACACGCCATCGGTCAGCACGGTATGTAGCTCGAAATACGGCTTCACGTCGTTCTGGTTGAGGTCGAATTTCTGCTTGCGCACGCGTTCGGCGTAGTAGTTCCAGTCCCAGGGCTTGAGCGTGAAATTCTGGTGGTCGTCGCTGATCGCCTTTTGCAACTCGGCGGCTTCACGATGCTGTTCGGCGGCAGTCGCCGGAACGAGCTGACGAATGAAGCTGTTCACAGCAGAGGGCGTCTTGGCCATCTGGTCATACAGCGTATAGGCGGCATAATTCGGATAGCCGAAGAGCGCGGCCTTTTCTGCGCGCAGCTGCGCGATTTCGGCAATGGTCTGGCGGGTGTCGTTCGCGTCGCCCTTCTCGGCGCGCGTCCAGCTCTGATTGAACAGCGCCTCACGCGTGTTACGGTCGCTCAGCGAGGCGAGGTCGGGCTGCTGGGTGGTGTTCTGCAGCGGCAGGACATATTTGCCGGATAGCTTGCGACCTTCGGCAGCCTTCTGGGCGGATGCAATCGCTCCGTCATCGAGCCCTGCCAGTGATTCCTTCTTGTCCACGACCAGAGCCCCGGCCTTGGTGCTGGCGATCAGCTTCTGGTTATAGGCCGTCTCGAGCTTGGAAAGCTGCGTGTTGATGGCGCGGAGCTTCTGCTGGTCAGCATGGTTCAGCTCGGCACCGGAATGCACGAATTGCTGGTAATAGACCTCCAGCAACATGGCCTGCTCGGTGTTCAAATTCAGCTTGGCACGATTATCGTACAGCGTCTTGATGCGGTGGAAAAGCTTGGGATTGAGATAGATCTCATCCTGATGCTGGCTGAGCTTGGGCGCTTCCTTGCTGTCGATAGCGTCCATGGCGTCGTCCTTGTCCGCCGAATAGACGCCGTAAAATACGCTTTGCGCGCGGTTCAGAAGCTGGCCGGAACGCTCCATCGCCACAATGGTGTTGTCGAATGTCGGCGCGGCCTTGTTATTGGCTATCGCCTGCATTTCCTTCAGCTGATCGGCCATGCCCTTCTCGAAGGCCGGCACATAGTCGCTGTCCTTGATCTTGTCGAAAGGCGGCGCCTGATAGGGCAGGGGGCTCGCCTGGAACAGGGGATTGGCCGGGGCTGCCAGCGCCGTGGAAGAAAGAAGGGGAAGAGCAACAGCTGCAAGAGCCGCAGCATGTCTGAAAACGGGCATGAACAAGGATCCTACGATCGTAACATGATATGTTACCGTAGGAAGGAAACGGGAAAGCGTCAAACCATCTGCTTCATGGTGCGGGAGCGTATCGATCAGGCCCTTTCTCCAAGGTCCTCTCCCGATGTCTCGACCAGTCGCCGTACGATGCCGCCGCGCAACATATCCTGCAGAGCGCCCTGAACGGCGTCCGAACGGGAGAGGGGGACGTCGAGGGTCAGAACCGCCCCGCTTTCATCGAATGTACACTCGTCCTGGGCGGCCTCCCATTCCGTCAGGCGGGCCTGAATAAGCGGTAACAGGCTGAAGGACGCATGAAACTGGAGACGCTGCCTCGGAACGATTTCGACGGCGTCACCCTGTTTAAGACAGGAGGAAGCTGCGCCGCCATAGGCGCGCACCAGTCCGCCCGCCCCCAGCTTGATTCCGCCGAACCAGCGTATGACGATCACCGCAACACGATCGAACTCCTGTGAGTCGATGGCCTGCAAGATGGGCCGCCCTGCCGTCCCGCCCGGCTCGCCGTCATCGAAGCTGCGATACCGACCGCCTATACGCCACGCCCAGCAATTATGGGTGGCGTCGGGGTCGCGTACGCGCTCGAAGAATGCCTGCGCGGCCGCCTCGTCGGAGATGGGGCAGGCGTGAACACGAAACAGGCTTTTCTTGACCACCGTGTCATGCTGCGTTTCTGCCACCAGTGTTCGGCTCATCTTTCCCTTCCTGCCCTTTGCGGGTTCTTGCGGCGTATTCAGGCCACGCAGCGTTCAAGAAGCAGGGTGCAGCCAGTCATGCAAGGGCGAAGGCCGCGCCGGCTCATCGCTCCAGCAAATAGGCATCCACATCGCGCCGGACCCTATCGGCGTAGCCGAGATCGGGGAAGATGGTTTTCAGGTAGCACTCATCGTGCTGGCCTGGATGCCAGGACTGCACCGACTTACGCAGCGTATCGGCGGCACGGAACCCCGCGAAACCCGAGACACCCTGAAAGAGCACCAGCAGCGACGCAAAGCCGAGACCGATTCTGAGGTCCGTCATGCGTCCCGAAAGAGGGTGACGACGAAGCCAGAGCAAGAACCGCATGACAAGACCGGCATAGAGCAGCAGCACGTAGAGGGCGTAGCGGGCAGGGGCAATCAGCGCTTCTTCCTCATTCGCTCGGCCGAGCGCCGCCATGCAGGCGACACCAATCCCGGTAAGAAGCAGCCCCGTCGAGACGAGAGAGGCTCTGGTTGAGGGTGCGCGCGTCACACAATCCCGCAGGAGGAGTGCGATCGTTACCCCGGCGAGGCCCAGTCCAAGGACCATGGAGGGAACGGCCAGGGCGGGAATGCGGGAAAAAGGAAGCCCCAGGAATATGCCCGCATAAGCGACGATGCGGGCGAGGGAGGAGGCAGCATGTCCCGCTGACAGGCCACTCGCCGACGCATGGCTGCCCGGCATGTTGTTCCAGAGATAGAGTAGGCTCTCTGCGCCACCGATCAGCAGCACGCATAAGAGCAGGGCGGGGGCGAGGCGCCCACGCAGGCCGAGCCAGAGGAGGACCGGCCACACCGCGAGCCCGGTCATGTTGCCATAAGGGGCGAGCGACGCACATATTATGGCGCCGATGAACAGCCGTGTTGCGGAGGCAGGAGCGACGATGGCTCCCGAGAACAGGACGAGCGCGCCGACGAGGAAAGCGAGTGAAAGGGGATAGACGCAGTTGATCGGGAGACCGACGTCGAGTGCGGCAGTGCTGCTCAGGACGAGCATGGGGACGATCAGGGCGAGCGCCCTGTCCTGTCTCCGGGCATTATCGGCCATCACGCGCCAGAGCCCCCACGCCATCATCAGAACGGCGAACAGCGTTACGACAATGAAAATGAGCTGGTTTCCACCGCCCAGAGTCAGGTCGAAAAGGGTCATCAATCTGACGAGAGCGAGCCGATGTTCATTGTGGGGATGAAGCAGATGCGCCCACCATCCGGAAACGGTATTCGTCCTGAGGGCGATCAGCGCGTCGTGCTGCCAGGTGAGCATGTCCAGATAGGGCGTGGTGATGGCAATCTTCCAGACCACGATCGCAAACACGACCAGCTGTACGGCAAAGAGAAGCCTCAGGGCGGCGATTGGCCGCCTCTTGTCCAGATCGAGCGATGACAGAGCGGGGCCGGGCGACCGAAACCTGACCGGACTGGATGAGATGGCGTCCATTGAAAGGCGCTTCCCCTATCGTAATGACAGAGCGAGGGGAGCGTCCCCCTGGCTCGTCCTGCGGTGTTGAGCAGATAAACGATACGAGAGGGCCCGGTGCAGACTCGGTTATTGCAATCTCTATCGTCGGACCAACTTTTTGCACCTCAGAAATGCTCTTGCAATACGATCGGTCCGTCGGAATTATTTATTTCTTTGTGTTTTATAATCGGTGAAAAACTTAATCACCCTTAGAAAAATACCGGAGCCTCCGGCGCGTATTCAGTCATCAAGGGCCTGAAACAGCTCCACCAGATCGTTCAGATGCCCGATCTCTTTCAGCGCCAGACCTTCCGGGGGCTTGGGTCGGGCGCCGCCGCTGGCGACGCGTCGGGGCAGAATGGCCTGCACGAAACCGAGCTTCTGCGCTTCCTTCAGGCGCAGATCGGTCTGGGATACCTGTCGTACCTCTCCCGAGAGGCCGACCTCGCCGAAATAGGTGGCCCCCGCCGAGGTCGGCACGCCCGTTGCCGCCGAAATCAACGCCGCCGCCACCGCCATGTCGCAGGCGGGCTCGCTGATACGCAGGCCCCCGGCAATGTTCAGATGGACGTCCATCCCCGCCATCTTGAGGCCGCATCGCGCCTCAAGCACGGCCAGCAGCATGTTGAGGCGTGCTGTTTCCCATCCGACCACCGCACGTCTTGCCGCGCCCTCGCCCGCCTTGGGAGAGACGAGGGCCTGAATTTCCAGAAGCACGGGTCGTGTGCCTTCCATGCCCGCAAAAACGGCCGAGCCCGCAATATTGCCGCGTCGTTCTGCGAGGAAAAGCGCGGAAGGGTTGGGCACTTCCGTCAGTCCTGTATCTGTCATCGCGAACACGCCGATCTCGTCCGTGGCGCCGAAACGGTTCTTGGCCGCGCGCAGAATGCGGAACTGGTGGCCGCGATCACCTTCAAAATACATGACGGCATCCACCATATGTTCCAGCACACGTGGCCCCGCCAGCGCGCCCTCCTTGGTCACATGGCCCACCAGAACGAGCGAGAACCCGACCGTTTTGGCTAGACGGATCAGTTCGAAGGCGCACGCCCGGACCTGGGCGACAGAGCCAGGGGCGCTCTCGATGGTTTCCAGCCACATGGTCTGGATGGAGTCGATGACCACCACATGATGCTCGCGGTCCTGCTCCAGCGATCCGGCAATCTCGGACACGTTGATGCTGGCAGCCAGATCGAGCGTTGGTGCATCGAGCTTCAGGCGGCGGGCGCGCAGACGAATCTGATCCACCGCTTCTTCGCCGGACACATATAGAACGCGTCGTCCGGCCTGAGCGAGAGCGCAGGTGGCCTGCAACAGCAGCGTGGACTTGCCGATACCCGGATCGCCGCCCACCAGAACGACAGAGGCCGGAACGAGCCCACCACCGAGCACACGGTCGAACTCGGCAATCGAGGTCTGGATGCGCGGTGGCGGTGTTAGATCGCCGTCCAGATGCATGAGCGTCAGGCGCCCGGCGCGCTTGCGTGTCTCGCGATTGGTCGGTTCGACCGCTTCCTCGACAATGGTGTTCCATTCCCCGCAGCTATCGCAGCGGCCCGACCATTTACTGGTGACGGCGCCGCAGGCCTGACACACGAAACGGGCTGTGGGACGCTTGGCCATGGGGGAGATCTTCCGGTCTGGGGTTCAGAGCGGAAGATAGGGCAGGTGTGGAAACATAACAAGAACAGGTGGGGTTCTTCTTTTTCTGGAGAAAAAGAAGCAAAAAGGCTCCTGACTTGTCAGAGGACTGAGAACCGGTACGGTCCGAGGTGTTTTGCTAGGGAGAGTTTTTTGGTTCTTTTTTGCAAAAAAGAACGTCCTTCTATCCGCTAACGCCGCAATTCCATCCCGATCGGCCCATCCTTGCGGCCATGGGTAAACTGATCGACCATGGCGTTGCCGCTATCCATCAGTTCCGACGCCAGGCCCTGCCAGACGAGCTTGCCGTGATAGAGCATGGCCGCACGGTCGCCGATACGCCGTGCGGAGAGCATGTCATGGGTGATGGCAATAGCTGTCGAGCCTAGGCGCTTGACGCAATCCACGATCAACCCGTCGATCACGGCGCCCATGATGGGATCGAGCCCGGTCGTCGGTTCATCGAAAAACAGGATATTGGGCGTCCCGGCGATCGCGCGCGCCAGACCGACACGCTTCTGCATGCCGCCTGAAAGTTCCGAAGGGGCCAATGCGCCAACAGACGGGTCGAGACCGACCTGCTTGAGAATATCGCCCGCCTGTTCACGCGCCTGAGCCGTGCTCAGGCGATGGGCCTTGCCGCGACCCTTTGCGCGAAGACCGAACACGATGTTGTCGGCCACGCTCATGCTGTCGAAGAGAGCGCCATTCTGGAACAACATGCCGATCTGCTCGACCAGCGCGTTGCGTCGTGCGGGCGAGGCGGTGAGCACGTTCTCGCCGTCGATCTCGATCGTCCCGGAATCCGGGGTGATCAGACCGAGAATACAACGCAGCAGCACGGATTTTCCGCTACCCGAGCCTCCGATGATCACCATGGAGGTGCCGGCCTCGACATCGAGATCGATCCCGTCCAGCACCGTTTTGGAGCCGAAGGATTTGGTCAGGCCGCGAATGCGGATCTTGGGCAGGGCGCTCATTGGGCGAAGAACAGATCCGTCAGAAGGTAATCGAAAGCCAGAAGCAGGATCGAAGCCGCGACCACAGCCGCTGTCGTGGCCGAGCCGACACCCTCTGCACCGCCACGGCTGGTATAACCATGGTAGCAGCCCATCAGGCTGATGATGAAGCCGAACACGGCGGCTTTTGAAAGCCCGACCAGCACGTCGAGCGGCTTGAGCGCGTTGAAGGTGGCGATGATGTAGTTTTGCGGGTCGAAACCGAGCTTGGAAACCGAGACGGTAAATCCGCCAAGCACACCCAGAATATCGGCCACCAGCACCAGGAAGGGCAGGGCCAGCGTACCGGCCACCAGCCGTGGGGTGACCAGATATTTCATCGGGTCGGTCGAAAGGGTACGCAGCGCATCGATCTGGTCGGTCACGCGCATGGTGCCGATCTCTGCCGACATGGCGGCGCCGACGCGGCCCGCCACCATCAGACCGGCCAGAACAGGGCCGAGCTCACGCACCACGGCCAGTACCACAATGCCCGCAATGGCGCTTTGGACGTGATACTGGGCAAAGCCCGCATAGGACTGAAGGGCAATCACGCCGCCCGAGAAAATGGCAGTGAGCGCGACAACGGGCAGCGAATAGAAGGCGATCTCGATCAGGCTGTTGAAGAAGACACCCCAGTAGAAGGGGGGGCGCAACAGATGGGACAGTCCGGCCAGGGCAAACAGCGCCAGAGCACCGGCCTTGCGCACGATGCCGAGAAAGGCACGCCCGATGGCTGCGACAGGATCGAGGATTAAATTCACGGTCAGCAGCCGCCATCAGGGGAATTCATGCATCAAGCCCTAGCCTGACTGGCGTCTCACGTCAAAGCCCTCGTCGGTGCGACAGGGCCTGGGGGTGACTCGCCACCTCATGCGTCGCAGGGTGAGCGGGACATCCCGTCTTCTCCCCGACCGCATGACGGAGAGCGCCTGTACCGTCCAGTCGCTAACGATGCGATAACGCTCAGGGTTCACATGAGGGCGTCCGTGCCCTCAGTGTCGGTCCTGTCGGCGGTCCAGATCGCGAAACTGGGTGTGCAGGTGGAAATCACGCGAGGTCACACAGGTTTCGACCGCGCCCACGCGCCGGTCCAGTTTCTTCAGACGTTCCGTGAGATCGAGCAGCTGCGGCAACTGGGTCTGTGGCATGGGTGCAGTCACCTTTGTCATCAGGGACAGCAGAAACGGTTCAACGCGCCGGGCGAAAGCCGGGTTGTGGCGGTGTAGCACGGGCAGAAGTTTCGGGATGATTCGACGGCGCATCAAGGCGATGCCGAGCACAAGAAGCACCACCAGCCCCGAAACGACATTGCCCCCGGAATCGGCTTTTATTGTCGTCGTGACTTTGGGGGGGCTGGCGGCATGATGATCGACACTCTGCTTGGCGCTGCTAGGCGGCTCGGGTGGTTCAGGCGGCTCGGGCGGCTCAGGGGGTTCCGGAGGTTCTGGCGGGGAGGCATGAACCGCTTCGCTGCTCATGCGCCGCAACGCGTCGAAATCGACGATTGTGCCATCCGGCTTGATCAGGCGATGGCTGTTGATGCGTGTCCCGTCCGGTAGCTGCAGATCGCCGTCTGTGGCGCTCATGCTGCCTGTGCTGGCGCGACTGGTGGCGCTGGAAGAGCGCTGCGCAATCGTGATGGTGCCGCTGGCGCTCGAATGGGCGTGTTCTTCGCCCAATACTTGATGCACGCGTATGTCACCCGACGCGCTGGTGCGCAGCATGGCATTGCTGGCGACGCCATCGAATATGGCGTCGCCGGGGCCAGACAGGGTCACGGCAAGCTGGTCGATTGCACCGCCGCGTATCACGACATCGCCGGGTCCGGTCGTACCGATCACCACCGAAGGGGCTGTGACGCTGTCGATATGGGCATCGCCCGGGCCGGACATGGCGAAAATTGCCGGGCCCGTAAGGGTCCCCATGACGAGATCGCCCGGGCCGCTTCCACGGAACAGCAGGGCGGTCGCAAGGTCAACGGTGATGTTGCCCCGTCCCTGACGCAGGGAAACAGGCCCATTGACCCAATTGATCTCGAGCTTGTCATAGCTCATGGCGGTGGAGACGATAGCGGCTCCTGCGCGCAGCTGGATCGTCGCATCCTCGCCGCAGGCATTGCCGGTCAGCCAAGCATCATGGCTGCCCGCCTCGAACGAGAGTCCGGCGGGCACTTCCTGCATGTCGGCATTTTGCAGAAGTCCGCCTGCGCCCTGAACATGAATATGGGCAGCGCACCCGGTGTCGATATGCAGGGTATAAGGCGCCGCCGCGAGTGCGGCCTCCGGGCTCGAGGTCGCGCTCGTGGGGGTGGTGGCCTCGGCATAGGCAGGGGAGATCGTCAGAACGAGCGCAAAGCCCAGGCTGAAACGGCTCATGGCGTCTCTCCTACTGGTTTTTCGAGGGGGCAGGGGCGAGCCACGACAAGGCCGAAGGGCAAGAGGACGGTCTCACCCGTGGCGACGTGCAAGGTCATGAAACTGGCGATGCAGATGGAAATCACGCGAGGTCACACATTGTTCGACGGCGCCCAGACGCGCGTCGAGGCGGCTCAGGCGCGCGCGCAGATCGACGATCTCGGTATTGTCGCAGGGCGCCGATGGGTCGAACGCTCTGCCTGTCCGCCGCATCAGCCCCATGAAAAGGCCGGAGAGCCGGACTCTCTGCCGGTAAACAATATAGAAGACCGCCATATAGGCCAGTGCCCAGATCAGGCGATGATGGGAGCGATGCGCAGGGACGTTATCATCGGCGTCATCCCCGTCGTCGAAACTGACTACCGTTCCGTCCGGGCGGATCAGGCTATGGGCAGTAATGACTGTCCCGTCAGGCAGGCTCAGGATCGGATGGGTCGTCGCGGCCATCCGCCGCCGTGACGTGCTGCGTTGCACCGAAATTGTTGCCGGGGAATGGGCTTCCTGATGCATCTCGCCGGTGACATTATTGAGGCTGATGCCCCCATAGCCGCTTGCCACCAGATCGGCATCGCGTACCGTGCCGTCAAACCGCAGATGACCCGAGCCGCTGAGTCGGGCGTCAAGCGTGTCGATCGTGCCCGCCTGTATCGTCGTGGACCCATATCCGCTCAGCGTGGCCTTGACTTCAGGGGCATCGATGCGCCCGATCGTGACAGTTCCGCTTCCGCCGGAGACAAGTATTGCCGGGCCGTTCAGCCAGCCGAGCTTGAACGACCCATAGCCATGCGTGTTCAGAATGAGCGCCGTTGCCTGATCGAGCGTGACCGTATTGCTGCCCCCCTGGTCGAGGGAAACCGGACCGTTCACGCCGCTGATATGCAGGGCCCCATAGCCACGCATCGTGGCTTCGATGGCCGTGCCGGGAGCGACATGCAGCGTGGCCGGGGATTCGCAACGTTCGCCGGTCAGGACAGCGTCGTTTCCCGATACCGAGAGCGAGAGACCCGAAGGGGAGTCGTCACTGGATGGGTCGAGAATGGCCGGCGCGTTCTGCCCGGAAGCGCCTTCGATTGTGAGGGTCGAGGCGCAGGGGGCGTCAAGGCGGAGTTTGTACGGGGCGGCTTCCATCACAGCCTGAGGCGACGTGGCTCGTGCCTGCGCTTCGATGGGCAGGGCCAGGGCGGCACTTGCCCCCAGAGCGATCGCAAGGTTCAGGCTGAGGCGCATCACGGGTTATGGTCTCCCTGGGGTCCGATACCATTTGCCCCATCGGAGGCAGCCGTGCCGCCGGGCGCCGTGGAGGAACCGGCGGGGGAGGTGGTGGAGGCGGGGGTTGTCTGGGTTCCAGCCTGAACCGCGCCGTTTCCACTCTGGGCAGAGGGTGAGGCAGAAGGTGTAACCGGACGGCCCACAGAACGGTCCGTGGGCAGCGGCTGGGATTGCGGCGGCGCCGGAGGCGAGGCGGATGACCGGGACGCCGGGACAGGAACAGGGGGAGCCGGAGGGGCCGAATTTGTCCGGACAGGTGCACTCTCAACGGGCGCGGTTTGCGTCGGCAGATTCTGCACGTTCAGTCCGTCACGCGGAATGCCTGAGCCATCGGTGCCGGGAGCCGATGGGGATGTCCCCGCATTGGCCCGACCAGGTATGTTCTGAGCCGGAACTCCCTGAGCCGGAACCGCCTGGGCCGGTATCCCCTGAGTGGAGTTACCCTGAGGGGAAATATCCTGATCTGGAACGCCCTGGGTCTGGCCGTTGCCAAGGGGCGTACCCGGTGTCTGACCGGGGATACCGCTTGCGGACGGGATGGCGGGTGATGACGGCATAGCGGGTGCAGATTGCCCACCGGGCGGCGCGCTGATGGATGGCGCCGGAGGCGGAGGCGGCGATGCCACCGCCGCCGGGGGAGGTGTTGGCGGGGCGGACACGGCTTGCGCGCTGGCGCCGGGGCCGATCTGCACATTGCCTGTGCGTGTCAGTGCGCCACTCACAGTCGGTATGGCGACCAGTCCCGTCCCGGTCGCGGAGACGGTGGCCGTGTTGACCGATCCGCCAAGCCGGACGCTGGCCGCGTTTTCAACCATGAGGGTCAGGACGTCGAAGCGGCCATCAGTCACACTCAGATGGCTCGTTTCGGAAAGCTGGGCCGAGAAGGCGTCGAGATCGGCCTGATCCACGACAAGCCCCGAAGCGCCGGTTTCCACGACCTGCGCGGCCCGGTTCAGATGGGCGATATGCACCTGTTCGGTTCCGCGAAGACTGAGATCGAGCGACTGGATGGTATCGGCATCGAGCTGCCCGGCTTCCAGGCTCGCTTCGAGCGAGGCCAGTGTGCCGTGAATGACGATATGGGTGTCGTGGCTGTCATGAATCATCACCCCGACATTGGGGGCGACCAGAATGGACACCCGTGCATTGGGCGCACAGGCCTTGCTGGTGATCAGAACCTTGGACGATCCTTGGGTCTTGCCCGTGCGCATGGTCAGATGCGCCCCGTTTGACGGCGCGCTGTCGATCGATACGCCATCGCTCATTGCCGGATCGACCATGATCTCGAAGCGTCCCAGACAGGGAACGCTCAGATCCAGATCTTCCGCATCCACCACCTGGGGTGCAGCATGCAGCGAAGGCGCTCCGGCCAGGCCGCAAAGCAGCAGGGCGGCCAGAGCGACGCGTCGCAAAGGCCGATGAACAGGACGATGCATGGGGCGGCCCAGGAGACGGTCAGACATCATGAGAAGCTCCGCGTTCTCCAGCCGGGAACATCCTCATCCAGAATACGCTCGAGCTGGTCCACGCGCTCCTCCAGGCGGCGCGCCTGAACATGCGCCATGTTCAGCGCGGCAAGGTCGGATTCCTGGAGCTTGCTCGCCGTCGCCTTCGACCGGGCGCGGATGGTCACGATATACATGACCATGACGAAAGGCATCACAACCGCGGCGAGGCCGATCAGATCACCCAGATCGGTTCCGGAACCATGACTCATGACGGCCTATCCTTGCTTGCAACGCGTCTCATATCTGTGTTCATCCCTGGCGGCTCTTGATCCTGGCACGCAGCGCCTCGAGTTCGTTCTCGACCGCCATGTCGGTTTCGAGTCCGGCCAGCTCTTCCTGCAGGCTCGGCTTGCGCGTCCCGCCCGGGCCGCGACCCAGATCATAGGCTTCGGCCTTCCCCTCAAGGGCGTCAAGCGCGCGCTCGACCTGCTCGAACCGGTTGAAGGCATTTTCGACGCGCGTATCGTACAGGCGCTCGCGCGTCTTGATGCGATTGGTTGCCGCCTTGTGGCGCAGCGCAAGGGATTTCTCGCGTGATTTGGCATCGGCCAGCTTGGCCTGCAGCTTGCCGATATCGTCATGCTGCTGATCGAGGCTCTCATTGACCTGCGCAATCTGCTGCTCCAGCGATTTGCGCGACTGTTCGATGGTGGATTTGGCAGCAAGAGCGCCCTTGGCCAGATCCTCACGATCACGGGTCAGGGCCAGTTCGGCCTTGCGCAGCCATTCATCCTCTTCCTGCACCATGGCGCGCGCGCGGCGCTCAAGCCCCTTGCGCTCGGCAATCATGGTGACGGCCTGGCTGCGTACCTCGACCAGCGTATCTTCCATTTCCTGGATGATGAGCCGGATCATTTTCTCAGGATCTTCGGCGCTGGCCAGAATGGCATTGAGGTTGGAATTCACGATATCCGCAAGGCGGGAGAAGATACCCATGTGATGCTCTTTCTATGCTGGGACGAATTTAACAGGAAATCGGGGCAGGAGAACACAGGCTTCTCTTGCAAGCGTAACGATCCGGGGTGAAAGATAGGTTTTCTGCAACACCCCTGATGAGACTGGCCAGAACATGGCGCGATCTGCCAGAAACGATGAAAATCCGACACCGATCGGCCAGTCCCCGGCATTTCTGGAGATGCTCGATCACATCTCCCGTCTTGCGCCGCTCGACCGTCCGGCTCTGATCATCGGTGAGCGCGGCACAGGCAAGGAGCTTGTGGCTGCGCGACTGGCCCTGCTCTCGCCGCGCTGGGACAGGCCGCTGATCAAGCTTAACTGCGCGGCCCTGCCCGATACGCTGCTCGATAGCGAGTTGTTCGGCCATGAGGCCGGGGCCTTTACCGGTGCCCAGCGTCGCAGACTCTCGCGTTTCGAGCAGGCCCATGGCGGCACGCTGTTCCTCGATGAGATCGCTTCGGCCTCCATGGCCGTTCAGGAAAAGCTCCTGCGCGTCATCGAGTATGGCAGCTTCGAGCGTGTGGGTGGCAATGAGACCATCCACGTCGATGTGCGCATCATCGGCGCCACCAATGCCGATCTGCCCGACATGGCCCGCAAGGGTGATTTTCGCGCCGATCTGCTCGATCGTCTGGCGTTCGATGTGGTGATGCTGCCGCCGCTTCGCGCGCGTCAGGAGGATATCCTGATCCTGTGCGAGCATTTCGCTACCCGCATGACCGCAAGCCTCGGGCGCAAGCTCTTCGCCGGGTTCACAGACCGCGCCCGGGACCGGCTGATGCGCTATGACTGGCCCGGCAACGTGCGCGAATTGCGCAACGTCGTCGAGCGCAGCGTTTACCGCATGGAACGCCCCGAGCGTCCGCTCGACGATATCGTGTTCGACCCCTTCCGCAACGGGCCCGACTGGTTGCGCCCTCTCGCCAGCGAGGCGGCTGGGCTGGCCCCTGTTTCCGTCACGGCCGAGCCCACCACGCTTCCCGCGCGTGAAGCCCCATCCTCGACCCCGTCCGTCACTTTGCCGGAGGGGACGAGTTTCACCGAGGCCACCCGAGCTTATGAGCATGCCCTGCTCGACCGCGCCTTGCGTGACGCCCGTTTCAACCAGAAGCAGGCCGCGCTCGCGCTCGGGCTCACCTACTACCAGCTGCGTCATCTGCTGCGGCAGCACGGACTCGCCGAGCGGAATGCCAGGCGCAATGCTGAAGCTGAGGGGTGAGGCGGGTGAGATCTCGTTCATGAGGAGGGTCCTGCAAGAACCGTGCCAAGACTGCGTTCATGACCAGTCTCAGGGAGTGGTCGTAGCTGTAGTGGCGTAAATTGCCATTAAGTGTGGATTTGCGTCATGGGGAATTGCAGGGCTCTGCCCTGCACCCGCCAAAGGATAGTCATCCTTTGGAAACCTGTTTGAAGGGGCAAGAGGAGGCTTCTTCCGACGGACAGCGGAGTGCCCCTGTCGCAGTCGAGGCAGCGACCTCATCTTGGAAGTAGGCAGACTGAGCACCGGGCTCTGGCCCGCATCCGCTGGAGAATAGTGAGCGTTTTGAAATCGGCTACAGGGAAGGAAAGGGGCCGCGCCCCTTCCCGAAATCCTCGTGTTGCTTCGCGCATCCCGTGATTCAGGGGCGTCCAATCGAACGATAGGTGAACCCGGCATCGCGCAAGGCGGCGGGGTCCCAAATATTGCGAAAATCGGCGATGGCCGTGCCGCGCATGGCGGCTTTCAGCTTGGCGGGGGCAATAGCGCGGAATTCGTTCCACTCGGTCAACACGACGAGGGCATCCGCCTCGGTGGCGGCTTCCTGCGCGGAGCTTGCGTAGATCACGGCTTCGGGCAGGAGGGGGCGGGCGGCTCTCATGCCTTCGGGGTCGAAGGCCTTGATATGAGCCCCTTCCCCGATCAGGCGATGGATGAGCGGCAGCGAAGAGGCTTCGCGCATGTCATCGGTATCGGGTTTGAAGGTCAGGCCCAGAATGGCGATGGTCTTGCCGCGCACCGTGCCGTCGCAGAGGGCGATGACGCGTTCGGCCATGGCGGATTTCCGGTCCTCGTTGATGGCGACCGTGGCCTCGACCAGACGCGAAGGCGCGCCTGCATCGCGGGCGATGGCGGTAAGGGCGCGGGTATCCTTGGGGAAACATGACCCGCCATAGCCGGGCCCGGCATGAAGGAATTTGCGACCGATGCGCTGGTCCAGCCCCATGCCGCGCGCCACGTCGTGGATGTTGCCGCCGACTGCCTCGCAGAGATCGGCCATTTCGTTGATGAAGGTGACTTTCATGGCCAGAAAGGCATTGGCGGCGTATTTGGTGAGCTCGGCGGTTTCCAGCCCCGTCATGACGATGGGCGTCTCGATCAGATAGAGTGGCCGGTAGAGCTGGCGCATGAGCGCGCTGGCATGAGCACCCTGATCGGGCGCGCTGTCATCGATGCCGATGATCACGCGATCGGGGCGCATGAAATCGCCGATGGCGTTGCCCTCACGCAGAAATTCCGGATTCGAGGCCACGCTGAACGCAAGTTCGGGACGCTCTTCGCGCAAAATGCGGGCGACCTCGCGTCCCGTGCCGACGGGCACGGTCGATTTGGTCACGACCAGCAGGCCCTTGCTGGCATGGCGCGCAATCTGGCGTGTGGCTTCATAGACATAGGTCAGGTCGGCATGGCCGTCGCCGCGACGTGTGGGTGTGCCGACGGCAATGAACACCGCATCCACACTGTCGATGACGCCAGCCAGATCGTCGGTAAAGGCAAGACGCCCGGCTGCGGTATTGGCCGAGACGATCTTGTCGAGCCCGGGCTCATAGATCGGAATGCTGCCGGCACGCAGGGCGGCGAGTTTGTCGTGATCGGCCTCGACAATCACCACATCGGTGCCGAACTCGGCAAAACAGGCGCCGGAAACCAGTCCGACATAACCGCCGCCAATCATCGCTATGCGCATGTGATCTCTTATCCTGTGCGAAACCTGAATGTGCAGGGCGTAGCTCAAACCACGCGCGGGATAAAGCGTGCGGGGTGGATGGCAGGCGTCGATGGGCGGTGATCACCTGATATAAATGGAGCCGAGGCCCTTCAGCGATGGTGCCTGATAGATACCGAAGATGATGAAATCGTAGCCGGTACGTCTGTCGACCCATAGACTGACAAGCCCCGAAGGTGAATCGGGTGAGCCCAAAAAAGCGAAGCCTTTGATGGGTCTGGCTCTGGAGACGATGAGCGGAATGCGCCGGAAGGGGGGAGTATTTTTTTCGACGAAAATGACAGACCGATCGGGGGCCCGTTCTATGCAGATATCGGCTGTTGTCGAGAGATGGCTGCAGCGCCTTCGCTCCCCGTGATCGTAGAACGAGGGGTCAACACTGCGCGCGGTGCCTCCACGGATAAGCCCTCGTGGCTGCAGCTCGAAAAGCTGGGCGTCGCGCGTCTGGAACATTCCAATGATATGTCTGAGGATGTCTGGGATGCAGGTCACGAAATCAAGGTGGAAAACCGGACTCGTCTTGAACCCTCTGAACTCGCTCTGCCAATCGAAATATCCGTCCATTGTTCCGACGCTCAGCCGGGTTCCCGAAAGGACATCATCGGGCGTGCGACAGAGAGGAAGTTCGGCAGCCTGTGCGCATCCACATACCAGGGCCATGATCATGGCCGTTACAGGGATTGTTCTGTTTAGACATATTCTTGTTTTCATTTCTTTATAATTCCAATAATGATCTTGTTCCTCAATCAAAATATAGTATTTTCTAAGTTATATTTGAATAAATCGACCATCTTGTCTTGTGGCGATCCGAGGCGCCTGGCGTCGTCAGAGGACGGTGGTTCGGCGTCCGGTTGCGGCATGAGCCGACAGGCCTGAGGGGTGTATTCTGTCGATCACGGGAGCAGGCCGAGGAGGGTAGCTTGCTTCGAGGCAAAGAACCGGTCTGGGTTCCTGTCACACAAACCCGTTACATGATACGCGTGTGAAGGCGAGTTGCAAAAACCCCGGTTGCCTTTCAGGCGGATGAGGCAGAGAAGTGTCGTAGATGTCTGACGGACACGACTCCCCGACGAAACTGGATTCTTCTCTTTCCAGATTTTCACCGGAGCGCTTTTCGCGTTGCCGGTTGCTCTTCGTGTTCTGAGGGCCAAGACTGATTGGACCCGGTTTTCCCGTGCTGACCTCATCGCCTCATCCCGCCATACGCTTCTCAACCGGGCAGATTGTTCTGCTCGGTCTTGTCAGCACCATCGGTCCGATCTCGACCGATATGTATCTGCCGGCCTTCCCCCAGCTCGAGCGCGATCTGGGGCAGGGGCCGGGCTCGGCACAGCTCACTTTGGCGGCGTGGTTCATCGGCCTGGCTATCGGGCAGTTCTGCCTCGGTCCGCTTTCGGACCGGTTCGGGCGACACAAGCCCATGGTTGTGGGGCTTGCCATCTATGTGGCAGCGACGATCGCCCTGGCCACCACGGAGTCTTACTGGTCGTTCTGCCTGCTGCGCCTCGTGGCGGCGCTGGGTGGGGCCATCACCAGCGTCATACCCCGCGCCATTGTGCGCGATGTGGCGACAGGACATGAGGCCGTGCGGCTCATGTCCCAGTTGACGCTCGTTTTCGGTGTCGGGCCCATCCTTGCCCCGACTCTGGGCAGCGCATTTCTTGCCTTCGGAAGCTGGCGGCTGATTTTCTGGGCCGGGGCGGTGGCGGCCACGGTTCTTGCCGCGCTCTGGCTCATGGTCATGCCCGAGACCCTGCCGGTCGAGCGACGCTATGCCCTGCCTCCGGTCGAGATCCTGCGGCGCTATGTGAGTCTCGTGCGCGAGCCCGTTTTCATGTCCTCGGCCACGCTGTCGAGTTTCAGCACCTTCGTGATGTTTGCCTATCTCTCGAACGCGCCGCTGCTTTTCGAGCATCTTCTGGGGTTCTCGCCCCGGGCCTTTGCGATCTTTTTCGGAATCAATGCAGGCGGGTTCATTCTGGCCACGCAGATCAATGGCAAGCTGTCCCATCGCTACAAATTCACGTCGGTCATGCAGGGTGGACTGGCAGCGTGTCTGGCATCCGGGCTCGTGCTTCTGGCCGTGAGCGCCAGCCATATCGTCGGGCAGAACGACCCCTGGCCGCTCTGCGCGCTGATTATCACCACCACCTTCACCCTTGGCTTTATCGGGCCGAATGCCAACGTGCTGGCGCTCACCCATCATGGGCATCAGGCAGGGGCGGCCTCTGCATTGCTGGGAACCATGGCCTTCGCCATTGGCGGGTCGAGCGGCATCCTCATGGCGCTTCTGCCGCCGACACGGCTGAGTTCGACGGCTTTTGGCATGCTGGCCGGTATTGCAGGCATGGTGCTGTGCAATTTCTGGCGCCGCTCTGCCGAGAGGCGTCAGACTCAGAACACGGGCGAGGCTGCGCGTATCTGAGCGCAGCTCTGCTTGCGCCTCTACACGTCAGGGGCGGAAGGTACCGTTGCGCAGGCTGTTCTCGATCTCCTCCAGCGTCGTGTTTTTTGTTTCCGGCACCCAGCGCAGAACAAAAAAGAATGCCAAGGCGTTGATCGCCCCGAACAGCCAGAATGTCCCGCTGCGCCCAAGATCGTGCACCAGAGTGAGGGTGAACAGCGACACGAGCGTATCCGAGAGCCAGACCGTTGCGCTCGCCAGCCCCATGGCCTTGCTGCGTATGATCAGGGGAAAAACCTCGGAGGCAACCAGCCAGACCGCGACCGAGAGTGAGCCGAAATTGAAGAAGATATAGGCGAGCAGAGCCAGCACCACGAAAACGAGTCTCATCCCCTCCAGTGGGGCGGTGCCGGCAAGGAGTGTCCCGAGGGCAAAAAGTGCTAGTGCCGCAAAAGGCAGCATCGCCAGCAACATGCGTCGCCGTCCGACGCGATCGATCAGCATGATTCCCATAAACGTGGTGATTGTGGAGGTCACGCCAACCCCGACCGAGGTCAGCAGGGCAGCCGAGTGACCGAGCCCTGCCTCGGATAGGATGATCGGCGCGTAATACACGATCACGTTCGGCCCGGAGAGCTGGGAAAGCGCCGCGAGCCCGATCGCCGCGATCAGGGCCGGGCGCAGCCAGGATGTGCGCAAGGCCGACCATCCGGGCGTATCCGACGCCTGATCCTGCGCTTCGCGCAGCGCATCGAGTTCCTGACGTATCGGTTCGTGATGGCCGCGCAGGCGATACAGCACCTGAACGGCTTGCGCGGTTCTGCCCTGCTCGAGCAGCCATCTCGGGCTTTCAGGCAGGAATACCATACCCAGAGCGAGAAACAGGGCCGGGATGACGCCAAGCCCGAACATCAGGCGCCAGCATTCCGGCGGCCCGGCCAGGGCGTAGCCAACGGCAAAAGCAACGAGCAGCCCCAGAGAGAAGACAAGCTGAAACAGCGAGACCAGTCCGCCGCGACGCTCTGCCGGGGCAAGTTCGGCCACATAGACCGGCACGATCTGTGTGGTTGCGCCGATGGCCCACCCCAGAACGAACCGTGCCAGAATGAGCATGGTCTGCGATGGGGCCAGCGCGCAGCCCAGAGAGGCAAGGGTAAAAACGAGCGCCGCCACCATGACAGACGGGCGACGTCCCAGCCGGTCGGAGAGCGGGCCGCTCATGATGGCCCCGAACACCGCGCCAAGATTGAGCGCGGCCGCAATTCCTTGTTGGCCTGTACTGTCCAGCGCGAAACTATGGGTAATATAGATCAGGGCAGAGGCGATGATCCCGGTATCGTAACCGAAGAGCAGCCCCCCTGTTGCCGCAACCGAGGCGGCCAGAGCGACCATGCGGTGAGCGCTGTCCCGCCTGTCAGGCGCGGCTTCGAGCCTGCGTAGCTCGATGTCGAGTTCTGTCGTAAGGCGTGCGTCGGCGGGGCGGGGGGCGTTATCCGGCATGACGGGACTCCTTGCATGGCGCGACGCGCGTGCCGGATGCGTACCCTGGGACAGGCGCGCCCCGGAGAGAAAGGCTCAGTCCTGCACGCCGAAAATAACGGCCAGGGTCTTTTCCATGATCTCCGCGGAGAGCTTCACGCCCAGAACGAGTTCCGCACCGATAATGCCCTGATTGACCAGCATGCCGAGCCCGTCGAGCGTCTGACAGCCTTGCTCCTTCGCGCTGCGCAACAGCTTCGTCATGGGCGGGTTCGGGATCACATCTGCCACGATGCGCGCATGGGCCAGGGTTTCAATCTCGACCGAAGGCATCGCCTCTGCATCGCCAAGACCGATCGAGGTCGCATTGATCAGCACATCCACGCCTTCGGGCACAGCCAAATTGCCCGACCAGTCCAGTGTCTTTGCCTCACACCCGGTATTTTCCTTGAGAAGGCGCACGATGGAATCGGCCTTGTCCGCGCTGCGATTGGCCACGGTGATCGATTTTGCGCCAGCAAGAGCGAGTTCCACTGCGATGGCGCGCGCTGCTCCTCCGGCCCCCAGGATGAGGATGGTTTTGTCCTTCGGGTCGGTCAGCTTGCGCAGCGAGGCCAGAAAGCCTTTGCCATCGGTATTGTTGCCCGTCAGCTTGCCGTGGCGGATCTGCACGCAATTGACCGCCCCGATGATTCTGGCGGACTCCGCGAGAGAATCGAGATGGTCGAGCACCGCGATCTTGTGGGGGATGGAACAGTTGAATCCGGCCCATTCCATGGCCTTAGCTCCGGCGATGGCAGCAGCGAGATTTTCGGGCTTTACGTCGCAATTGATATAGCGGGCGTCGAGCCCGGCCTTGGCATATCCGGCTTCCATCATCGCGACGGTAGGGTTTTTGGCGCATGGGGTCGAGAAAGACCCGGTCAGGATCGAGCGAAAGGAACGGTCTGTCATGAGGGGCTCTCCAGAGCGCGCAATGGGTCGCGCTTAAACTTGCATAGCTATGCAGAAAAGCGACGAACACAGCAAGGGTTGCACCATGAAGACGGTTTTAAGGAGCGAGCGTGCGGGACGTGCTGCGTCGCAGCACGAGATCGGCCTCGATCACATGGGTTTCCGACAGGCGCTCATCCGGAGCTGACAGTGAGCGGGCAAGGATATCAAGCGAGGCTGCAACCAGTGCGTCGGGGCGCTGATCGAAGCTGCTGAGCTGATAGGAATGCCAGGCGGCTTGCGGGATGTTGTCATAACCGACCACCACCACATCCTCGGGGCAACTCATGCCGCCTGTATCCTTGAGCGCATCCAGCGCGCCACAGCCCATCAAGTCATTGCTGCAGAATAATCCGTCGGGTCTGTGTCCCGCGCGCAGGGCTTCGGAAACGGCGCTGAACGCAGAGTCGTAATGGTCATCGCCCTGGAGTTCGGTCACGCTCAGTTTTTTCGCCCCCCAGCCTTCCAGAAACCCTGCCCGACGGGCACGTGACGCGGCATTGACGACCGGACCCGCCAGCCAGTAGGGGCGCTCGACCCCCCATTCCTGCATGAGGGCTGCAACGCGTCGTCCTGAGTCGAAGTTATTGGAGCGTACCGACGAAATTCCCGGACCGATGAGGGCCGAGTTGAAGCAGATCACCGGGATATTCAGAGCCGAGAGCGCGGCAGCCGTGTCTTCCGAGCCGATCGCCAATGCGGTGATCAGCGCATCCACGCGATATCCTGCAAGAGTGTCCAGCGCCATTTCGAGCGTGACCGTGTCCATGACCTGGACCAGGAGCACCTGAAAGCCAGCCTCGCGTATTCCCGCCGATAATTGCTCGAGCGCCGAGCCGTAAAGCGGGTTGCGCAGCCCACCCACGATGATGCCGATCATGCCCGAACGCCCTGTCAGCATGATCGAGGGGATACGGTTGGGCTTGTAATTGAGCGCTTCTGCCGCCTTGAACACCTTCTCCCGCGTGGCGGGAGAAATGCTGGCGGTGGTGGAAAAGGCACGGGAGACGGCCGACTGGGACACCCCAGCAAGGCGGGCAACATCGATCGAGGTGATCACACGCTTGGTCATGACGCGCTTATGCCATGAAGTCATGGCGTGACGCGATACGGCGTCGTGCGGCTGGAGGCAGAGCGCGCGCGATCAGTGATAACGGCAGGGTTTGTTGCGTTCGGGCGGATTGGCGGACTGGATGACCAGAAGCGTCACTTCGTCGTCGCCCACATTGCCCGCATCATGGCCTTTCTTGCCCTTATAAGGGCCATCGGTCATGGGGCGCACGTCCTGATCCTCGCCGAACAGGATATCTCCCGGGCCCATCTCCACACGCGTTCCGTCCATTGCGCGCACCCACCAGCGGCCCTTGAGCGGAATGATCCATTGCGGCTTGGGGTCGGGATGCCATGCTCCATTCCAGTGGCGCGGCTGAACGGTCATCATCACCGTGGCGGTCTGGGGCTCCATGGGGTCTTGCCATTGCGGTCCCGCCGGTGGCGACATGCTTTTGAGAAAGAAATTCGAGACCGGGCATCGCGCGACATGGCTTATGCCATTCGTATCGGTCCAGAGATGCTGATAGCTGCGCAAAGGCTTCGTCGGGTTGTTGTCCGCTGCCTGCGCCATGACTGCCGCTGCCAGAAATGCCAAGAGAAGCGGTATGGGCCATAAATATTTCATTGATCTGGCTCTCGACAATCGGGTTACGGAAGCGTCACATCTTCTTGACTACGCGTCTACGCCAAAAACGTTCCGAGACCCTTAACCTTGATCAGATACCTCGCGATTGCCTTCGGCCTTGCCATCGCTCTTTATCTCGCGCTCGCAGCCTTTCTGTATCTGCGGCAGGACCGTCTGGTTTTTCCGGCCGAATCGACGCCGCTTGCGAATCCATCTTCCCTGATCCCGGGTACGACTTTCGTGACGCTCCGCACAGCTGATGGTTTGGCGCTTGAAGCCTATTACCATGCGCCTGCCCAGGACGGGCCGGTCATTGTCTACTTGCACGGCAATGCAGGATCGATCACGTCCCGCGCCCATCGCTTCGTCTTGATGACCCAGGGGGATGCGCAGCGGGATACGGGCCTGCTTGCGGTCGAATATCGCGGCTATGCAGGCAATCCAGGCAAACCCAGCGAGGCGGGGCTGGTGCTCGATGCCGCCTCAGCCATGCGGTTTCTTGCGGCTGAAGGCATCGCCCCTGACCGGATCATTCTTTATGGCGAGTCCCTGGGGACGAACATCGCCCTGCGTACGGCGCTGGATTTTCCCGCAGCGGGGCTAGTGCTGGATGCACCCTATACCAGCATCGCCGATGTCGCGGCGTCGCGTTATCCCTACATGCCGGTCCATCTGCTGCTCAGAAACCCGTTCGACACGCTGAGCCGCATTCCCGGCCTCAAGATGCCGCTTCTTGTCATGCGCACGCTGCAGGACAAGACGGTTCCTCCGTCCGAAAGCCTTGCGGTATTCGACGCTGCCCCTGAGCCCAAGCAGATCTGGACGACACAGCAGGGATCGCATTCCACCCTGATCGAGAATGGTGGCCTCGCAGTGCTCGACCGCTTCATCAAGCGCGTCAGCCCTGCACCCTGAGCGGTTGAGGGTCTGACCTGGTGCTTCATGAATGTCGCTCGCCGGGCCAGGCCGGGGCTGCAAGGCGCCTCGTCTTTCCTTCGAAGGATACGGCCGTTCTCACTCCCGTGGTTTCCAGGCAGTCGCTTGGTCAGGGAATGGATTTCAGGGCCGGATAAAGAGCGCGATACCGCGCATAGGCCTGACGATAGGGCCCGCTCAGACGATCATCCGGGGCAATGGAGGCCACGCGCTCGGGGGGCAGGCAGACTTCCGCAACAGCTTCGCCGGTGACGGCAAGCCGGGCGAGACGGGCTGCTCCGAATGCACCGCCCTGCTCGCCATTGGCCAACCGGTGCAGGGTGATCCCAAGCACACTTGCCAGAATCGACGTCCAGAGAGGGCTGCGCGATCCGCCGCCAATCACATCGGCCTGCGTGATGACAGTGCCGGACTCTGCCAGACCCTCAAGGGCATCGCGGAAAGAGAACGCCACGCCCTCGAGAACGGCCTGCGTCATCTGGGCACGGGTCGTGTCCTGGGTCAGCCCCATGAATCCGCCGCGTACTGTGCCGTCATTATGGGGGGTTCGTTCGCCGGAGAGATAAGGCGCGAACAGCACCGGGGAGGGGGCCTCAGGAGCTTGTGGCAACTCGGCGAGGAGCGATTTCTCATCCATGCCTGTCACGCGCGACCACCAGGCGAGAGAGGCCGCCGCCGAGAGCGTGACCCCCATCTGATGCCACTGATCCGGCACGGCATGGCAGAATGAATGGATGGCATGATTGCCGCCGGGATGAAAACTATCGGTCGTCACCCACACAACACCGGATGTGCCGAGGGACAGGAAAGCGTCGCCCGTATGAATCGCCCCAAGCCCGACCGCGCCCGCAGCATTATCACCCGCGCCTCCGGCAAAGATCGGGGATTCCGTCATGCCCCAGCGTGTGGCCAGGTCAGGATTGAGTTGCCCGGCGGGGGCAGAGCCTTCGCAGAGTTCGGGCATGGCGGCGAGACGCAGATTGGACGCTTCGAGCGCGGCATCCGACCAGAGGCGGCGCCCTGTATCGAGCCAGAGTGAGCCGGAGGCATCGGACATGTCCTCGATCAGCGCGCCTGTCATGCGAAAACGCAGCCAGGCCTTGGGCAACACCACATGGGTGACATGCGCAAAGATCTCCGGCTCGTGACGCGCCACCCAGAGAACCTTGGGGGCCGTGAAGCCCGGCATGGCGATATTGCCGGTAATCTGGCGGCATAATGGAAAGCGATGCTCGAAAAGGGAGCATTCGGTCTCGGCGCGTGTGTCGTTCCAGAGCAGGCATGGGCGCAGAACCTCGCCGCCTTCGCCCAGAAGTACAGCGCCGTGTTGCTGTCCGGACAGGCCTATGCCACGCACCGCAGAGAGTTCGGCCGGGTGGGTTTCACGCAGGGCATCCAGCGCGCGCAATGTCGCCTCGTACCAGTCCTCGGGGTTCTGTTCGCTCCATCCCGGATGTGGGCGGCTGACCTCCAGTTTTTCGGTATGGGCCGCAACGACTTTCTGCGTGGAATCGACCAGCACCGCCTTGATGCCGGAAGTGCCGAGATCGATACCGAGATACATGCCAGAAACCATGGATTAACGGACCTTATGGAAGAGCGTGATGAGCGTCTTAACGAACCGGAAGGAAAAAGGACGCCGGAGAGAGGCGATGCCCGGAGAGGATGCCGGTCAGACCTGGATTTCAGGCGTATCGAGGTGCCGATGAAAGCGCCGGGCCTGACAAGCTGTCGCGTCACAATCGGGTGAAACCCCATTGAAGAAACCTGTTTGTATGGGGGATGACCTGACAAAACGGCGTCGCCCTCTCTATTTCTGCAGTCCGGCCATGAATGCAGGCGGAGTAGGCATGGCCACTGTTCCTGTCTATGGTCGCCTGTCTATAGTCGGTCGCACAGACGCACGACAGAAGTCCTAACGGGCAAAGGGAGAGATGATGTCGGTCGAGATCAGGGTGCCGGTACTCGGTGAGAGTGTCACCTCGGCAACAATAACCCGTTGGCTCAAGCAACCCGGTCAGGCAGTGTCGGCAGATGAGCCGGTGGTCGAACTGGAAACCGACAAGATCAGCGTGGAGGTGCCCGCCCCGCAGGCAGGCGTTCTGGGTGGTGATCTAATGGCAGCGGGTGCGGAAGTTGCCGTGGGCAGTGTGCTTGGCACGCTCGACCCCAAGGGAACGCCCAGTGCGTCCACTCCGTCGAAGGCAGAAAGCGCCCCGACCCCGAAGCCCGAGACCCCGCCAGCTGCACCATCAACGTCGCATGACCCGATGCCTGCTGCGACGCGCCTGATGGCTGAGGCCCATATCGCACCCGACACCGTGACTCAGGGCACGGGTCTCGACGGGCGCGTGACCAAGGGCGACGTGATGGCGAAAATGGCGCGGTCGGCAGCAGCTGCTCCTCGCAACGAAGAGGTTTCCTCTGCCGCCGCACCCCGACCGGAGCCCGTTGCGTCTGCCCCTGCGCTCTCGGCCCCGCAAACGCCGGCAACAGGGCAGGCGGCCTCGCCCCCTCCCGCCATGGCCGCTGCTCTGGCCGCGCTGCTGGGCAAGGGCGAGCAGGACAGCCGCGAACAGCGCGTGCCCATGACGCGTCTGCGCCAGACTATCGCGCGCCGCCTCAAGGATGCTCAGAACACGGCCGCCATCCTGACCACCTTCAACGAGGTGGATATGAGCGCTGCCAAGGCGCTGCGGGCTGAATATCGCGAGATTTTCGAGAAGAAGCATGGCGTGAAGCTGGGTTTCATGTCCATTTTTGCGCGTGCCTGCATCAAGGCGCTGCAGGAATTCCCGGCCATCAACGCGACAATCGAGGGCGAGGAGATCATCTATCGCCGCTTCGTGAATCTGGGCATTGCCGTGGGCAGCGAGCGCGGTCTTGTCGTGCCGGTGCTGCATGATGCCGACCAGATGAGCTTTGCCGAACTTGAGCGTAATATCAATGACTACGGTACGCGGGCGCGTGCCGGAACGCTGAAGCTCGACGAACTCTCGCGCGGTACGTTCTCCATCACCAATGGCGGGGTGTTCGGGTCGCTTCTCTCCACCCCCATTCTCAACCCGCCGCAATCGGGCATTCTGGGCATGCATGCCATTCAGGACCGCCCCGTAGCCGTGGATGGCCAGGTGGTGATCCGTCCCATGATGTATGTTGCGCTCTCCTATGACCATCGCATGGTCGATGGCCGCGAGGCTGTGAGCTTCCTGGTGCGCATCAAGCAGTATGTGGAAGACCCCCGTCGCCTGCTTCTCGATGTCTGAAACGAAAGAGACCGCCATGTCGGAGACTCATGAATTCGATCTGGCCGTCATTGGCGCGGGCCCTGGCGGTTATGTCTGTGCGATCAAGGCGGCACAGCGCGGGCTGAAGGTGCTCTGCGTCGACCGTCGTGAAACGCCGGGCGGCACATGTCTGAATGTCGGGTGTATTCCCTCCAAGGCCCTGCTGCACAGTTCCGAGCGTCTGCATGAGGCCGAGACGGAATTCGCCGGGCTGGGGATCGACAACGTCAAGCCAGTGCTCAATCTCGGCCAGATGATGGCCCGCAAGGAGCGCGTGGTAGGCGATACCGTGAAAGGGATCGGCTTCCTTTTCCGCAAGAACAAGGTCACCTTCCGTGTGGGTGAGGCGGCACTCACCGGGCCGCACAGCCTCACGATCAACGGAGAGACGGTCACGGCAGGTTCCATCGTGATCGCAACGGGCAGCGCACCTGCGGCCCTGCCGGGTCTTGCCTTCGACGAAAAACGTGTGGTGTCCTCGACCGGTGCACTCAGCCTTGAGGCCGTGCCGAAGCGTCTGGCGGTCATCGGGGCCGGGGTGATCGGGCTCGAACTTGGCAGCGTCTGGAAGCGTCTCGGCAGCGAGGTGACGGTGATCGAATATGGCGATCATATCGCGCCCGGTTTCGATCGCGGTCTGGGCCGTCAGTTCCAGCGTGCGCTGGAGAAGTTGGGGCTGAAATTCCGTCTCTCCACCCGCGTCACCCGGGTGGAAACCGGCTCCGACGCGCTTTCCCTGACCGTGCAGAAAGTCGGCAAGGAAGAGACCGAGACGCTCGAAGCCGATGTCGTTCTGGTTGCGATCGGTCGCAAGCCCTACACACAGGGGCTCGACCTGGGCGCGGTCGGCATCGATACGGATGAGGCCGGTCGCATCCCCGTGGACGGACATTTCAGGACGTCCTGCCCCAGCATCTATGCGATTGGCGATGTGATCGCCGGGCCCATGCTGGCCCACAAGGCCGAGGAGGAGGGGCTGGCTCTGGCTGAGCAACTGGCCGGAAAAATCGGGCACGTGCCGTATGACGCCATTCCTTCGGTCATCTATACCCAGCCGGAATTCGCGATGGTCGGCAAGACCGAGGAGCAGCTCAAGCAGGAGGGCGTTGCTTACAAGAGCGGCAGCTTCCCCTTCATGGCGAGCGCACGCGCCCGGGCCATCGCAGCAACGGATGGCGGCGTCAAGGTTCTGACCGATGCCAAGACGGATCGCCTCCTTGGCGTCCATATTCTGGGGGCCTGCGCGGGCGAACTCATTGCCGAAGCCACGCTGGCCATGACGTTCAAGGCGAGCGCCGAGGATGTGGCGCTGGCGTGTCATGCCCATCCGACGCTCTCGGAAGCACTGAAGGAAGCCGCTCTGGGCGCCTTCGATCAGGCCTTGCATCTCTGAGGGCCTTCATTCGCTGCTGAGTGGATCCCGTCCGGTTTCAGGTTCTCAGCCTTTGCTCTGGGGCGTCTGGCGCTGCCCCGGATCATCTATTTCCTGAGAAGCGCCCGGAGCAATGTGTAGGTAGCCTGAACGCGTGCCTCGTTCGGGGTATTCCTGTTCGCCAGCATGATGATGCCGATCCTGCGGCTGGGAATCATGACGATATACCCGCCGAACCCGTCCGTCGAACCGGTCTTGTTGAAGATCACGGCGTTGTTCTGCGGCGTGTCCAGGCTCAGTACCTTGACCGGCTGCGGCTTGAGGATGAAATCATAGCCATTCCCGAGCATCATCGGCTGCAGGGGCGTCGGCCAGGGGTAATGCTCCCAGATCATATCCTGTGTGAAAAACGCGGTCAGGAAGCGCCCTTTCTGGGTGAGCGCCACCGCCCTGCCAATTTCGGCGGGCGGATGGCCCAGCCCGAGTTCGACATCCAGAAGCGCCAGCATGTCGCGCGCTGTCGATTTCACGCCATAGGCTTCATCGGCGAGAACGCCGGGGTGTACACGGATGGCCGCATCCGTCTTGCGGTCATACCCGTACGCATAGTGCCCCATGTCGTCATGGGGCACTTGGATCCATGTATGGTGGAGATTCAGGGCGGGGAACAGGATCGTCTGGGCAGCCTCGGCATAAGGCAGACCGAGCGACTGCCCGGAGATGAAGCCCAGCAGGCCGATGCTGACATTCGAATAGCTACGCGCTCCGGGCTCTGGCGGCTGCCAGGTTTTCAGCCAGGCGATCAGACCGTTGATATCGTGGATTGTCTCGGGCACCTGCAGAGGCAAGCCGCCTGAATGATGCGTCGCCAGATCGAGCAGGGTCAGGTCGTTACCGATCCTGCATTGGTCGTTGCATAGATGATGCGCCACTGTGTCGCCTAGCGCCATCTTCCCCCGTTCCACGGCCAGGGCCGCGAGGGTTGCCGTAAAGATCTTGCTCATGGAGCCGAGTTCGAAGAGCGTATCTGGCGTTACGGGGCGCTTGTCAGCGCGTGAGGCGAGGCCTGTCGCATAGAAATGATGCACGCCGTCTTGCGTGACGCCGATGACCAGGCCGGGCACATCATAGCGGCTGACGAGAGGGGCGAAGGCGGTTTCGATCCTGTCATCCAGCGTGTCTGCCCGTGTCGACGCTATCGGAGAAAGGGCCAGCAGGCTCAGGGACAGCCAGGGGCGTATCATGCGTCTCATCGGAATCTCGTTTCGTTAAAAGAATGGATACGGCGTCTCGCCCCGGTTGTCTTGTCCCCGGTTGTCTTGCCAACGGTGTCGAGGGGAGGAAGACAACCTCCGATCATCAGTGCGCGCTGATCGCCGTGACAGGGAGAAGCGGCCATTCGCCGGGATGGAGCGGGTAAAGCCGTGCCTCACCCACCCTCACCGAGAGGATGACGTCGCCCAGACCCTCAAAAGCCGTCTCATCCAGTCTGAGTTCGGCATCGCCGGTCGTCCATACCCCGTCATTTCGGCGCTCACGATGCCAGCCGTCATGCGATGCGGCGCAGTCATCGAGAGAAAGCAGGGTTGTGCCTGTGCCGGTCCAGAGCATGAGAGACGAGACCAGCACGCCGAATTCACGACGGTCATCAAGGAATGGGCCGGTCTCGTCGCAGGGACGGGTGTGACGCGAGCGCAGACGATACGTGCCAGGGGGGCGGTCAGCCTGAAGAGATAGGTCTGACCATTACGACGATAAGGAGCGAGGACCGTCCCATCCTTGCGTGCCAGATGGAGCGCGGGATCGGTGGTAGTGGGTCGGGCCGGGACGGATATTTTGGGCGAAGCAGGCGCAAATCGCTCCCAGAGGCCCCGAACGAAACCCGGCTCGACATTCAGGGGTGCACAGGCATGTATTGCCCAGGAGAGCGTTTCGGGCAGGCGCCGGAGTGTTGGGCCCTCGATTGCGCTCTGTGCGAACACGAGGCGGTTACCTGTATCGAGATAGGTTTCGCTCTCGACGCCATTGGCCAGGATGATGCCATGCGTTTCGAGTTCGATATGAAAATAATCGAAGCGCGATTTCGATCTGTCGTAGGCGATGGTGTCGCCATTGACCAGCATGCGCGCAGGGACAAAACAGCCGTCGAGATAAAGGCAATGCTCCGCCGTGATATACAGATCGCGATGCGGCAGGCCTATGCCGAGGGCGTGTGCACGCAGGCGCACCGGGTATCCGGCGCGATCATCATGAGTCTCATGCGCATCGACATCTTGATGCGCCGACCCAACCCAACGGATCGTCTCTGGTCGTGCCGTCCCCGCGCGTCTCACAAGAACCTCATCCCCGGGCTGCAGGGTTTCGATGGCCCGTTCGCCCAAAGGAGTCAGGATCAGGGTACCCGCCAGATAGCATATGGCGGCTACCGGCTCACCCTTGGACGAGGGGGTATAGTAGAACGTGTCGGAGGAGCTTTTGAGAAGGGGGCCGCTCAACACGGTCTGGCTGGAAACCCATACCATGTCAGCGGTTCCACTGGCAGGATAAGCGAGATAACCGTCCGCAAAGGAGGCATTATCGCCAAAGAGGTAGTAGTTCTTGCCGATATAGAAGCCGAACATCCCTTTGGCTTGATAGATGGAGCCGCTGAGCAGGGCCTTATAGGGTCCGCTGATGGTGCTGCCATCCGCGAGGTTGATCTGGAACTGCTTCTTATCGAAGTCGATGTAAACTGTGACCTCACCCAGGGAGGTAATTGGGGTTCGATTGCCGGTAAGCGTGCAAGAATATCCCGGCACCGTCCACTTCTGAATGTTTGACATGATTCCTACCCGAAAATGATTTACCGGCGAGCGGTCTGTACCCAACATTATTTTGTGGTAACGATTCTAAATCCCATATCATGGGATGTAATGGCGATATATGTTTGCCGGGAAAGGTGAGATATTTCCGAGACTGGAGTATCGATCGGTACCTTCACCCCCGCGACATGCTGGGAAACTAGGCGATACTTTGCCTTAAGAAAAGCTTGTCTTTCTTATGGGTCTTAAGCATAACTTACGCCCATGCTTGATTATGCGGCACTAAATGCGGTTGTGGCGGTGATCCGTGAGGGGTCTTTCGAGGGCGCAGCCCGTGCCTTGCGGATAACGGCGTCTGCCGTGTCCCAGCGTGTACGCAGCTTTGAAGAACGTCTGGGCGCGCTGGTCATCGTGCGCGGGTCGCCATGCCGCGCGACGGATCTCGGCCAGATGCTCTGCGCCCATGTCGACAAGGTCAAGCTGCTCGAGGCCGAGATCAGCCAGCAGACAGGTGCAGCGCTGTTTCAGAGTGGCGAGAAGACCACCCTGCGGCTTGCAGTCAATATTGACAGCCTCGCAACCTGGTTGCCCGATATCTTGACGGGTTACGCGAACAAGGCTGAGATCTGCATCACATTGATTGTCGAGGATGTGGCCCAGACGGCCGATCTTCTGCGTTCTGGCGATGTGATGGCTGCTGTGACCACGCGCAATGATCTGCTGCCAGGATGCAGGACAGTCTATCTCGGGGCGATGCATTATGCGGCCTGTGCCAGACCGGATTTTGTAGCGCGGTATTTTCCGGAAGGTCTGACGGGCGAGGCCATCGATGTGGCGCCCTGTATCTGCCTGAATGCCCAGGACAGCCTGCAGCGGCAATGGCTCGACCATGCCGGCCGTACGCATCTCTCCGCACTGACACATTATGTCCCGTCGAGCCGGGGCGTTCTCGATTTTACCCTGAGCGGTCTCGGATGGGGGTTGCAACCGACAACGCTCGCCGCGCCCCATCTGGCCTCGGGCAGGCTTGTGGAGCTCGATCCTGACAACAGGCTCGAGGTGCCGCTCTATCTGATCCTGCCGCGGCTCAAAAGTGCGGTTCTGGACGATCTGACCCGTCATCTGACGCAGGAATGCGCTGCGCATCCTGCCTTGTGCCCACCATCGCCACAGGACCACTGATCGGCGCCGCGCCAGAATGGCCCGAGCCGGTATCAGGGGAGCGGGTGCATGTGATGCGTAGGTTTTTCCGTGAAGTGAACGGGGTAGAGACGCGTCGCAGCAAGCGTAATCGACAGGATGATCGCTTCGTCCCCATCGAAGCATTCCTCACCCAGCGCGAGGGGAGACGCACCATCGGTCCAGTATCCCTGTTTTCCCTCCGCTTCGTACCAGCCCTCCTGCGCACCCATCAGACGATCGAGCATGAGTGGGGTCACGCGCGCACTCGTCCAGAGAGTCGCGTTAGACACGAGAACGCCATATCTGCGCCTGTCATTGATGAAAGGCCCTGTCTCATCGCAGGGACGGACCTGACGCGAACAGAGCGACCAGCGCCGTTGTGTCCCCCGAAGGTAAAAGAGATAGGTCCTGCCCCGTCTGCGATAAGGATAGATCCTGGAGCCATCGACCTGGCGCAAATGGAGATCGGGCTCGTGGGTCGTGCGACGCCAGGACAGGAAGGTCCGGGCACTGACCGGTGAGAGGCGCTCCCAGAGGGCCTGCACGAAATGGCGCTCCACATTCAGCGGTGCGCAGGCTTCATGCGACCAGATAAGGGGTCGCGTCCGCTCAGCCTCGAAACTCGGGTCTGCCTGGTCTTTCTGGAACACGAGATGAGTGCCCGTCGTGAGCCAGCTTTCGCCGGCCATCCCCTCAGCCTCGATGAGACCGTGTCGGGCAAGGCGGAGGTGATGACCGGTATAGGACGAGATCGTGCGATCGTAGAGAATGGTCACCCCGTTTACGAGCATGTGCACCGGTACGACGCAGTTTTCGACATGGACGCAATGCCCGCCATGGACATGCAGATCACGCGTCGGCGTGCCTGCACCCAGGGCATTCTTTCGGATACAGACAGGATATCCGGCTTCGTCCTCGCAGGATTGCATGCGATCGACCTCATACGTCACGCTCCCCGTCCGGACGATCTCCTCGCTTTGCGCCTTTCCCTCGCGCCACACGATGATTCTCTCGCCAACCGTGAGGGTTTCAACCGCACGCGCACCCGAAGGCGTCGCGATCATCGTCCCGCTCAGATAGGCCATCGGGGCATCACGCCTGCCCTCTGCCAATCCCTCCGGCAGTTCTGGCGTCCGGCTCGCGCGAAGCAAAGGACCGCTTTTCCCTGTCTCCGCCAGCCAGACCAGATCCCCGGTATTCTCCCGCGTGCCCCATAGGCGGCCCGGGTAGAACGTCTCGTTCTCGCCAAAGACGAAAACCGTGTCCTGGCTGCTGAAACCGAACATCCCGTAGGACTGATAGATCCGGCCCGCGTAGTATCGATGGATCACGCCCCTCAGCACCTCGCCGCCCTGCAAGGTGATGGCGTAGTGTCGCCTCGCAAAATCAAGAGTGAGTATTGCGCGCCCCAGGGCGACGAGCACGGCCGGGCAATCCAACGCGCCGCGCCGGTAGAGGGGCACGTTCCATGTCATGATGCTGGTCATGGATGCCTGCCGCTGCCAGGCCGTATGATCAGAGAGGGGAGCGTCATGATGGGCGAAATCACCCCGCGCCTTGAAAGGCGGGTCCGAGCCCCTGACGCGCAAGCCTGATGGCAAACAGGATCAGGGCGCTTCCTGTCACAATATCGATTATCTGACGGGCGGTCGTGGACTGGAGAGCTGGACGCAATAATCGGGCGCCATAGCCAAGGCCGGTAAACCAGACGAAGCTCGCCGTGATCGCCCCTGCTGCAAAACAGATCCTCAGGCTATCGGGCACGCCGAGAGAGGCAGTGCCAATGATGAACACCGTATCGAGATAGACATGGGGATTGAGCCAGGTCAGGGCGGCAAGCGTGGTCAGTGTGGTGCGTCTTGAGGGCGGTGCGTTTGCCGTCAGTGTGGCGGTGTCCTCTCTCCAGGCCTGACGTAAAGCCTGTATCCCGTTGCTGAGCAGAAAAGCCGCGCCGAGCAAAACGAAAACCCGGCTGACGACGGGCGTGAGGGTCAGGGCCGACCCGGCAAGGGCAATGCCGGCGATGATGAGAACGCTATCGGACAGACCACAAAACAGCACGACCATACCGGTATGGGTCTTCTCAAACCCTTTGCGCAAAACGTAGAGATTTTGCGCGCCTATCGCACCGATGAGCGAGGCAAACAAAGTGAAGCCAGCCATGAACGAGGCGAGACAGGTCGACGTGCCCCCCTCATAGGTAGGGCAGCAGGCTAAGAAAAACTTGTTCTTCTAAGGCCGATGAAGCAAAGCTTAAATCATGCTCGATTATGCTTCGCTGAGTGCCGTGAGCGCCGTCATCCGTGAGGGATCTTTCGAAGCGGCGGCCCGCGCTCTGCGCGTCACGCCCTCGGCCATTTCCCAGCGCGTGCGCAGTTTCGAGGAGCGTCTGGGCGCGCACCTCATCATACGTGGACAGCCTTGCACGGCAACGGAACTGGGCGCGCTGCTCGCTGCCCATGTCGATAAGGTTCGCGAACTGGAAGACGGCATCATGTCTCATGCCGGATTGCCTTCTCGCGAGGGGACACCGGTCACGACTCTGCGCCTTGCCGTGAATGCCGATAGTCTCGCGACCTGGGTGCCCGATATTGCCACCCGTTTTGCCCAGGAGCGCAATATTCGCCTCGACCTGGTTGTGGAGGACGAGAGTCTGACCGTGGATCGTCTCCGATCGGGCGAGGTGGCCGCTGCCGTCACCGCACAGGACGAGAATGTGGCGGGATGTCGCAGCGTGCGGCTCGGGACCCTCCGTTATATTGCGTGTGCGACCCCGCTTTTTCGTGATCGGTATTTTTCGCAGGGGCTTTCGCCAGAGGCGCTTCAGGCCGCCCCCTGTATCTGCTTCGATCAGCATGACAGCTTGCAACGCCGGTGGCTGGCCTGTCACGGCAACCCTCCCTTGCCGGCATGGACGCATCATGTGCCCTCTACCGAAGCCTTGCTGCATTTCACGCTCGAAGGACTGGGATGGGCCCTTCACCCGATGTCTCTCGCGCTGGACGCGCTCGCAAATGGCAGTCTGGTCGAGATCGATCCGTCAAACCGGATCGCCGTGAATCTCTATTGGATACGTCCTCGCATCAGGAACGCCGTGCTCGAAGAGTTTACCCATCATCTCATGAAAGCCTGCGCCGCTCATCCGGCCCTCAGATGAGGCAAGGTTTTTTCGCGCAGGCTGTCTGAAGATCACTCCCTCAGCCATTCCAGGGTGTCTCGCACTGGTTCCCAGAGGACGACTGACTCGTGGCGGGGTGCGAGGCGGAGCCCGATGAAGGCAGCATCTCGACAGGTGATGCGTTCTCTGGGCGCCGCCCCGCACCCCGCAAAGGGGCATGTCCCTTTTATCCCCGCGTGATCAGACAGGTTTGTGAAGGCTGACTGCCCTTTCGCGGGGTTATGGGGGCGACTTCGGAGGGACGTTCTAGCCGGAGGCCTGGCCAAGGGCCTCCCTCACCAGCGCCGCCTGCTCGGCCAGATGCTCGCTCGCGAGGCCTGTGGCTGGAGAGGCGGAAGCCTTGCGACCACTATAGATTGGGCGAGAATGGGCGTGGTTGCACCGCTCGGCCGAGTTCTCGATGCGTCGATCGACAAACGCCCAGGCGCCGCCATTCTGCGACTCTTCCTGGCACCATACGATCCGCGCATTCGGATAGCGGGCGAGCTGCTGCGACAGCACATCGCGCGGGAAGGGATAGAGCTGCTCGAGGCGGATGATTGCAACATCCTGACGATTGCTGTCACGACGCGCGGCGCGCAGGTCGTAATAGACCTTGCCAGAGCAGAGAACCACGCGGGTGATGTCCTGATCCGGCAGCAAGGCGTCGGTTTCGGGGAGGATGGTGCGAAAGCGCGTTTCCGGACCAAAATCAGCCAGCTCGGAGACAGCCTCCTTGTGACGCAGGAGGGATTTCGGCGTCATGATGATCAGGGGCTTGCGGCATTCCCGCGCGATCTGACGGCGCAGGGCGTGGAAGTAATTGGCCGGCGTGGTGATGTTGCACACGCGCAGGTTGTTCTCGGCGCAGAGCTGGAGATAACGTTCCAGACGCGCGGAGGAATGCTCGGGACCCTGACCCTCATACCCATGGGGCAGCAGCATCACGAGGCCGGAGGTGCGCAGCCATTTGGTTTCGCCGGAGGCGATGAACTGATCGATGATGACCTGAGCACCATTCGCGAAATCGCCGAATTGGGCTTCCCACAGGACGAGCGAATTCGGGGCAGCCAGCGTGTACCCATATTCGAAGCCGAGGACACCGAACTCGGAGAGCAGGGAGTTATAGACCTCGATCCTGGCCTGACCATCGGCGATATTGTTCAGCGGAACATAATCGCTCTGATTGAGCTGATCGACGAGCACAGCATGGCGCTGGCTGAACGTGCCGCGCTGGCAATCTTCACCCGACAAGCGTACGGGGTGATGCTGCAGCAGCAAGGAGCCAAAGGCCAGGGCTTCGCCCAGCGCCCAGTCGATGCCGCTGCCGGTCTCGATTGCCTGACCGCGGGCCTGAATCACACGACGCAGGCGGGGATGCAGGGCGAAGTCCTCGGGGATGCGCGTCAGGGCAGCGCCAACGCGCTGCAAGCCGGAAATGCTGATCCCGGTGACGGGCTGTTCGCGCAGGGGCTCATCGGACAGGCGCGACGGATCCTGATTGCATTCGAGCCAGTCCTCTCGGCTCGGCTCGTAGGATTTTGCAGCTTCGAACTGTTCCTGAAGATGATCCTGGAAGTACTGGAACTGGTCATCGGCCGTCTCGGCATCGATGATTTTTTCGCGGGCCAGCTTCTTGGCATAGAGCGCACGCGTTGTCGGACGCGCCGCGATGGCCTTGTACATGGTGGGCTGCGTGAAAGCGGGTTCGTCGGCCTCGTTATGGCCATGGCGTCGATAGCAGACGAGATCGATCACCACATCAGCCGCGAATTCGCGACGGTAATCGGCTGCAAGCCGCGCGCAATAGGCGGCGGCCTCGGGCTCATCACCATTCACATGCAGGATTGGCGCGTGGACCGCCTTGGCAATATCGGTGCAGTAGAAGCCCGAATGCGCATGGGCCGAGATGGTGGTGAACCCGATCTGGTTATTGGTGACCACATGAATGGTCCCGCCCGTGCGGTAGCCAATCAACTGCGACATCGCCATGGTTTCGTAAACGATGCCCTGTCCGGCAAAGGCGGCATCGCCATGGATCAGGAGCCCGAGATGGCGATAGCGGTTTTCCAGCCCGACGCAGCCCTCGGAGTCCTGGATGGCGCGGACACGCCCCACCACGACCGGATCGACGGCCTCGAGATGAGACGGGTTGGGCAGAAGGGTGACGCGCACCTTTTCATTTGAGACATGTAGCGTGGCGGCAGTCCCCAGATGGTACTTCACGTCGCCTGACCCCTGCACATCGGTCGGCTTGAACGAGGCACCGGCGAATTCTGAGAAGATGGCAGCGAAAGGCTTTTGCACCACATTCGCCATCACGTTCAGACGGCCGCGATGGGCCATGCCGACAGAGACGCTGCGCGTGCCATGCTGCACCGACTGCTCGATGATGGCGTGCAGGGCAGGGATGGTGACTTCGCTTCCTTCGAGACCGAAGCGCTTGGTTCCGGTAAAGCGCTTCTGACAGAAGCTCTCGAATCCTTCAGCCTCGGTGAGCTGGTTCAGAATGGTCTTCTTTTCCGTGGCGGAGAACATGTGACGCCAGTCATCGCCCTCCAGGCGGTGCTGCAGCCACAGGCGCTGGGCGGCGTCCTGGATGTGCATGTATTCCACACCGATCGGACCGCAATAGGTCTGGCGCAGGGCCGCGAGAAGTTCGTTGATCGTGGCGCTTGCGCGTTCCGGCAGGAGCGAGCTGACCATCTGACCAAGATAGATCGGGCGGTCGCGGTCCTGGGGGCCAAAGCCATAAGTGGCGGGGTCGAGTTCGGTATAGGATTTCGGCACCTGCAGACCCAGCGGATCGAGCCGCGATTCCAGATGGCCGCGCACGCGATAGGCGCGAACGAGCTGGATGGCGCGCACACTGTCATCCACGCTTGAAAGCAGATCGGTGGCGGAGAACTCGGTTCCGAGCCGTGATGCAGGGGCGCTCTTGCCGCGAGCTTCCAGGAGCGATGCCTGCTCGCCCCAGGCCGCACGGTCTGCACCGCAAAGGGCGGCGGCCTGTTCAGCGTCGAGCGCCTTGAACAGATCGGCGAAGGAAGGGTCCACGCTGCGGGGATCTGCGGCCCATTTGGCATGTAAATCAGCCAGATAGACGGTATTGGCCCCGTTCAACGCTGTTGGTAACGAACCGATCTCACCCATGCTTGCAGCCCTCCCCGGCTGTCTCGTCCGGATTTGGATATCGACTTAAAATGGCACCCTCATGGCGGCAACAACCATGAAACTCTTGCCGATCAGCAACAAGCATAAAACTTTTCCGAACGATTTCAGTTCACAATCGTACGTTCTGAAGACGGGGCGAGAAAGAGTCGAAACTTTCATTCCGCGGCCTCGTCTATAGACTCCGCACCAGAGCGTTTCGTGGTCTAGCTCAATGCGAAGCGTTCCGATATTGCAGTTTGGAGGGGTCTGTCATGCGTTGCATGCCCGCACTCGCGGTGGTCACGATTTTGCTACTGGTCCAGGCCATGCCCTGCGCCCACGCGACTCCTGAGCGCCCTGTTGAACAGCAAGGTCGTCATCTGGACTTCGACAGCCGTGCGCCGCTGCGCTGCTCCACAGCGCCTCATCTGGTTCGCACAGCCTATGAACCGGGTCAGAATACAGGCTCGCCGGTAGCGCAGGTTGAGGAAAACGGCGCGGGCAGGACTGTTTCACTGCGCTCCTGCTTCAGCGACACCGATCGTATCGGGGCGGGTTATACCCAGTTCGTGCGCAACAGTGCTGTGCGTCACCCCCATCACCGCATGAAGGGGTGAGAAGCATCTTGTGTGCGCAGGTGAGCAGGAATAGGCTCGCCATCCATGTCACAGATCGCTCTTCAATATGAAGCCCTTGAACGGACCCCGATCAGCGAGGCCCCGTTCAGACATGTGGTCGTTCCGAACTTCGTCCGCGAAGAGGACCTCCAGACCCTTATCAATCTGATGCCGGCCATGCGCTCGGGAGGATCGTTTCCGCCCGAGGGCCTCAGCCTGCACCCCACAGTCAAGGCGCTAACCAGGGAGCTTCAGGGGCCAAAGCTCAAGAAGATCGTGGCGGATAAATTCGGCCTGGAGATCGAAAAATCTCCCTCGATGCTGACACTGCGCGGACGCACGCGCGAGAAGGACGGGCGCATTCATCGTGACTCCGAAGCGAAGCTCGTCACAATCCTGCTCTACCTCAACCCGGAAAGCGCGGCCTGGTCAGCTCAGGAAGGATGTCTGCGCCTGCTGAACGGCCCCGATGACATTGAGGATTATGATGTCGAGGTGAAGCCCGCCCACGGGACACTGCTGATTTTCCCCAACGGCCCCAAAACCTGGCACGGGCACCGTCAATATGTCGGGCCGCGCTACACTATACAGCTGAATTACATGGCCACGAATAACAAGGCGCGCTATGAACTGCGCCGTCATCGCCTGTCGGCACTGTTCAAGCGCCTGTCTTTCGCGCGGTGACCGTCTAAGTCTGACTGGGGTAAAGAGATAATGGGTTACCGCGTTGCGGTCGTAGGTGCGACTGGTGCAGTTGGTCGTGAACTCCTGCGCATTCTTGCCGAGAGAGATTTTCCTGTTTCAGAAGTAGCGGCGCTCGCTTCTGCCCGTTCGACGGGACAGGACGTGTCCTTCGGTGACAAGAAAGTCCTCAAAATCCAGAACCTCGAGACCTTCGATTTTACCGGCTGGGATATTGCCCTTTTCTCGCCCGGCGCATCGATCTCGGCCGTTCATGCCCCGCGCGCCGCAGCTGCGGGCTGCATCGTGATCGACAACACCTCGCATTTCCGCATGGATCCGGATGTGCCGCTGGTCGTGCCCGAGGTGAACGCCAACGCGCTGAAGAAGATGAAGCGTAACATCATCGCCAATCCGAATTGCTCGACGGCTCAGATGGTTGTGGCGCTCAAGCCGTTGCATGACCTGTTCACCATCAAGCGTATCGTGGTCTCGACCTATCAGGCGGTTTCGGGCGCGGGCAAGGATGGCATGGATGAGCTGTTCGCCCAGTGCAAGGGCAGCTTCGTGGGTGATCCGCCGACGATTGCCCAGTTCACCAAGCAGATCGCCTTCAACGTCATCCCGCATATCGACAGCTTCATGCAGGATGGCTCCACCAAGGAAGAGTGGAAGATGGCGGTCGAGACGCGCAAGATTCTCGATCCCGATATCAAGGTCGCCGCAACCTGCGTGCGCGTCCCGGTGTTCATCGGTCATTCGGAAGCGATCAACATCGAATGCGAGGAGCCGGTCGATCTGGCCCGCGCCCGCGAGGCCCTGCGTGAGGCTGATGGCGTGATCCTGCGCGACGAACGTGATGACGGTGGCTACGTCACCCCCATCGAGTGTGTCGGCGAGGATGCGACCTATGTGTCGCGTCTGCGTATCGATGACACAGTGGAGAATGGACTCGCCCTGTGGTGCGTGTCCGACAATCTGCGTAAGGGCGCAGCCCTGAATGCCGTTCAGATCGCGGAGGCGCTGATTGCGCTCGATCTGATCAAGTCGAGAGCCTGATACGGCCGCGAAAGATTACATCTCTGTCATCAGAGCAAGTTTGGCATTGCTTGTGCAACGCGCAGTGCCAAACTCTGTTCAAGGGTGAATGCGGGATTCTCCCGCAAGGGCCTGAACGGAGATGACAATGCCTGTTATCGACACGCTTGCCGCCGGTTTCCTGGCGCTCCTGGCCCTGGGAGCGCTTCGCTCTGCTCCGGCGCCCCGCATGGTGCCGGTACGGGTCAAACGGAAACCGGATCACCGCTGAACGGTTCTTTGTCTCTCCTCTTCACCGATCTGATCGAGAGACATGGCGTTCATCAACAAGACCCCCACCCAACCGGTCCCGTCCCAGGGCAGAACCGGCGTTCTGATTGCCAATCTGGGTACGCCTGATGGTACGGACTTCTTCTCAGTCCGGCGCTACCTTGGTGAATTCCTGTCAGATCGTCGTGTCATCGAGGCGCCTCCGGCCCTCTGGCAGCCCATTCTACAGGGCGTTGTTCTGACGACACGTCCCTCCAAGAGCGGCGAAGCCTATGCGCGTATCTGGGACAGGACGGAAGATGCCAGCCCGCTGCGCGTCTATACACGCTCTCAGGCTGACAAGCTGGCCATCAGGCTCGGCACCGGATTCCCGGTCGCATGGGGAATGCGCTACGGCAAGCCGTCCATCGCGGAAGCCGTTGAAGAACTGATGGATCAGGGATGCGACCGTATCCTTTTCCTGCCCCTTTATCCTCAATACAGCGCAACGACCACGGCGACCGCCAATGACCAGCTTTTCCGGTCGCTCATGAAGCTGCGCCGTCAGCCTTCGGTCCAGACCATTCCGGCGTTTCCGGATCATCCGGCCTATATCGCCGGTCTGGAGAAGAGCGTACGCGAGCATCTGGCGAGCTTGTCCTGGAAACCGCAGCGCCTTGTGGCGTCATTCCATGGTTTGCCCAAGCTCTGTGTCGATAAGGGCGATTATTATCCGGCCGATTGCGAGCGAACCCTGGCGGCTCTGCGCAAGGCACTCGATCTCAGCGACGAGCAGATGCCGATCACCTACCAGTCACGCTTCGGGCCTATGGAATGGGTCCAGCCTTACACGGCGCCATTCGTCACGGCCCTGCCCGAACAGGGAATCACGCGCATTGCGGTGATCATGCCGGGGTTCATCAGCGATTGTATCGAAACACTCGACGAAATCGGCAACGAACTGCGTCACGAGTTCATCGAGGCCGGGGGAGAAGAACTCACCCTCGTTCCCTGTCTGAATGACAGCGATCCGGCGATCGATCTTCTGGACACGCTGATCCGGGAAGCCTGTCCGCCTTCCTGGAACCCGGAGACAGCAGGACCAGTCTGAAGTTCCCGACTGGCAAAGGAGAGATCGGTTGCGCGATCTTGTTTTGTTCCTGATACCGGTGGCATAAAGGGGGCATGTCAGGGGATGATCCTTACGGGAATGCGCGCCGGATCATCCATATCGATATGGATGCCTTCTACGCGTCGGTAGAACAGCGCGATGCTCCCCATCTCAGAGGGCGTCCCGTTGCCGTGGGGCGGGGCGAAGGCCGTGGTGTGGTGGCTGCCGCCAGCTACGAGGCGCGACGTTTTGGCGTACGGTCCGCCATGCCGTCACGAACTGCCCTGCGGCATTGCCCCGAACTCGTCTTCGTTCCGCCGCGCTTTGAGGTCTATCGGGCAGTTTCGCGCCAGATCCACGCGATATTCTCGCGTTACACCCCGCTCATCCAGCCGCTCTCTCTCGATGAAGCCTATCTCGATGTGACCCACTGCTATGAGGATCATGGCTCAGCCACCGATATTGCCCGCCAGATCAGGGGCGCGATTGCGGAAGAAACCGGGCTAACCGCCTCGGCCGGCATTTCCTATAACAAGTTCCTCGCCAAGCTTGCCTCGGATTATCGCAAACCGAATGGCCAGTTCGTCATTACGCCCGCCATGGGGCCGGACTTCGCTGCCTCGCTGCGCGTCGAGCAGTTTCATGGCATAGGTCCCGCCACGCGCGCGCGAATGAACAAACTCGGTATCTTCACCGGTGCCGACCTGCGCAGCATTCCGCTCGATGTTCTCACCCGGCATTTTGGCAAGAGCGCCGCTTTCTACGCGTGCATCGCCCGCGGTATCGATGAGCGTCCGGTGGTGCCTGACCGCATACGCAAATCTATCGGCACGGAAACGACTTTCGAGAGCGATGTGAGTGCCCTTCCCCAGGCACGGCAAATCCTCGAAGGACTGTGCCGCAAGCTCTGGGCCCAATGCGCGGCTAACGGCATTTCGGGTCGTACCCTGGTGCTCAAACTCAAGTATAATGATTTCCAGATCACCACGCGGACGAGGTCCAACCCGACCGTCTTCGATCGAGAGGAAGCCATGCATCAGCAGGCCAATGGCCTGCTTGCAGGATTGTTTCCTCTGGAACGCCCGATAAGGCTCATGGGCGTGGCCTTGACCGGATTGTCGGAGGAGGAAGAAGGCGAAAAAAAGGCGCAGCTGACACTTTTTGGTGAGTCCTAAAGCAGCTTTTTCCATTGCCGGGGCGTTGGAGGAGTCCATCCCCTCCGGCCGAAGGATCTGCCGTCATGCTCTCAGTATTTTCGTCTTCCACCCTCTGGCTGGGCGCTCTTTTCTCCATCGTGATCTGTGCTTTGGGAGCAGGGTGAACCACACCGACCGGTATTGATTACAAACACGCAAGGTGACAGCCCTCGCTTGGGCTGGCAAAGCTGAGCCGTTCAGTATCCGATCAATTTCAAGGAAATCGTGATGGAAGCGGGGCAGGCTCAGGCACTGCGTTCCACGACCAGACGCATCATGCCGGTCGTCTCCCTCAATTTGATCATCTATGTCGTGATCGGCCTGCCCATGGCCGTGATCCCGATCTTTGTGCACGATGTCCTGCATTGTAATACGGTCATCGCAGGGTTTGCGGTCTCTCTGCAGTATTTTGCGACATTCGCCTCCCGCGCTTCTGCGGGCAGGCGTATCGACACCCAAGGGCCCAAGCCGGTCGCGGTTCTCGGTCTCGCTCTCGGTATCGGTTCGGGGCTCCTGCTTCTCGTTGCGGGGCTGAGCGCCGCCCTGATCCCTGTATCGCTCCTGTGCCTGTTCATCAGTCGTCTTGCCCTTGGCTGGGCAGAAAGCTGGGCCTCGACTGCGGCCATCGTGTGGAATATTCGCCGGGTTGGGTCCGCCAATACCGCGCAGGTCATCTCCTGGAACGGCATTACCTCTTATGGCGGCATTGCATTGGGTGCCACGATTGGCGAGCAGCTCTCTCATCTCGGGGGTGGCTGGGGCGGGCTGGTGACGCTGGGCATCGTTTCCACGGTTCTGCCTGCCATCGGGACAGCACTCGCGCGGGCCTACCCCGCCGTCGCCCCGATCAAGCACGATGCACCGGCCATGCCGTTTTCCAAGGTGTTCCGCCTTGTCCTGCCCCATGGCTGCGCACTGGCCGCAGGTTCCGTCGGGTTCGGCGCAATTTCATCCTGCCTTGCGCTCTATTTCGCTGCAGAGCGCTGGCCCGATGCGGCGCAGGCTCTCGCCGTATTCGGTATGGTCTTCGTGATTGTTCGCTTCGTCTTTGCCCGTCAGATCGGTCGTATCGGCGGGACAAACGTAGCACTCATCTCACTGGGGGTGGAAACCCTGGGGCTACTGATCCTGGCCTTTCTTCCTTCTGCGGAAGCAGCCACGCTTGGGGCGGCGGTCACCGGGGCCGGGTTCTCCCTCGTCTTTCCGGCGCTGGGTGTTCTGGCAGTAGACCGCGCAGGGGCGCAGAATCGTGGTGCTGCGCTTGGAGCGTTCTCGGTCTTTCTCGACCTCGCCATCGGTATATCAGGACCGCTTCTGGGCCTGGTCATTCATTCGGCAGGCTATATGGCGCTGTTCATCTTCACGGCTTGCGTCACATTTCTCGGGATTGTTCAGGTCCTCCGGCTGAAGCGCGCCGCCAGAGCCTGATCTATATCCCCTTGTGAGGGGGCAAGCCTTCCCTCAGGATGGCACTCAGTCAATTCGTAAGGAAGAAGTTCATATGACGACCGCTGCCGCCGCTGTGTTTTGCGGCTCGCGCCACGGTTCTGTGCCTGCCTTTGGCGAGGCCGCTCGTGAAATGGGGGCTGGGCTGGCCGAGAGAAACATCCATCTGGTCTATGGCGGCGGCGCGGTAGGGCTCATGGGGGTGGTGGCGGACGCAGCGCTCAGGAAAGGTGGCGAGGTAACGGGTATCATCCCGACTTTCCTGCATGATCGTGAAGTCATGAATGACAAGGTGACGGACCTGATCGTCACGGAGTCGATGCACGAGCGCAAGCGCCTGATGTTTGCGAAAGCCGACGCCTTTCTGATTCTACCGGGCGGGCTGGGGACTTTTGACGAACTCATGGAGATCATGACCTGGCGTCAACTCTCCCTGCACGACAAACCCATCGTGATCGTGAATATCGCCAACTGGGCCGTGCATGTCGTGGCAGCGCTGGAGGCAGCAATCGAGCAGGGGCTGGCTGATCCTTCAGCGCGCGGGCTTTATCAGGTGGTGCAGAGCGTGCCCGAGGCGTTGGCCGTGCTCGGCCGAGAGAAAAAGCGCGAGGAAAAAGCGCAAACCCATCGACTTTGAGCGCTCACCCCCTTGCGGTGGGGCGCTTCAGGCAGTATAGCCCCATCCATCGGTTCGGAGTGTAGCTCAGCCTGGTAGAGCACTGTGTTCGGGACGCAGGGGCCGGAGGTTCGAATCCTCTCACTCCGACCAGATCTTCCTTCAAGGTCAGGTCTTTCCAGCGCCGCAATCGGTAATATTATCCGATTACAAGCGGTGCTTTTCCGCAAAAAAATGTCAGTGGCGCGATCCCGTTTCGTTTAGCTCGGGCCGTGCACGCTGTAGCGTAGCCAGACGACCCCGGCGTCTCGGGTTTCCACATGATCGAGACGCAGGCTCAGGCCTTGCGCCGGTTGTGCCGAGGCAGTGCCGTTGTAATCGAAGACACTGGCAATGCCAGCTTGTCCATCCAGACCGGGATAGATCAGCAGGCTGATCGCATCGACCAGCCCTGCTTCCAGAAACGCACCATTAATCCGCCCACCGCCCTCGAGCAGAAGCCGCCGACGCCCGAAATCGCGATGAAGGGCGCGCATTGCGGCCGGCAGGTCGTGACCGTCCTCCCCGGCAAAGCAATAGGACACCCCCACCTTACGCAGATGCTCCAGATAGGCATCGGCCACGCTCTCGGCCAGAATGGCCACGACGGGATCTCCGTCCAGATCGGCGCGCTCATGACGAAGCTTGCCGGAAGGATCGATCAGGATCGCCAGTTTTTTCTCGAGTGCCGCGGCGATATGGGACATTCGGGGCAGCAGGCGCGCGCCCTGGGGTATCGGATCGTCCGTCTTGAGAAAATGGGCCGACGCTGTAGTCCGGCCAATCATCCATCCATCGGCGTCGAAGCTCTCTTCCAGCGCGAAATACTGGTTGACCAGCGTGTCGCGCGCCTGACCGTCAGCCGGAAGCGTCCATCGGTCAGTGTCGATCCGTCCATCGATGCTGCTCATCATATGGCAAAGAATATCGGGGCGGTTCATGCAGACCTCTTTTTTCGACACGTGTTCCTGCGGCATGAGCGTGGAAAAAGCTTCTCTCCGCTTCACGCCTGCCGTTCAGAACCTAGACCAGGGGTGAGCGCGCGATTAGTGGGTGCCTTCGGTAAGGCGTTATGCCTGCGTTTCATGAAACCCCTTCTTCAGCGCGGCGATGCTGTTCCCTGTGCGGCATTCAGACCGTCCGCTGCTTTGGCTCTCGCCAAGACGGCCAAGGCCCTTTATCGCTGGAACGAGGTCTGAGGGGCGGAAGGACAGGAGCGCGTGAGTTATCGGTTTTATCTGCTCGCGGCGCTTATAGGGCTCGGCATTCTGTGCTGCGCAAGCTTGATGATTGGCCGTTATCCCGTCTCGTTTTCCGCGCTTCTTCAATTCTGCATCGGGAAGGGAGATGCCTCGACGCATCTGGTTCTGATACAGGCAAGAATGCCGCGCATTATCGGCGCTATCGTGATCGGGGCGGCACTCTCCGTGTCGGGCGGCGCGTTTCAGGCCGTGTTTCGTAATCCGCTGGTCTCACCCGATCTGCTGGGCGTGCTCAGCGGGGCGGCTTTCGGGGCGGCTGGAGCCATCCTGCTTCATGCCACAGGCCCATTCATCGGGCTGGCCAGTTTCTGCGGCGGATGCTGCGCCGTGGCCTGCGGTTTTGCCATTGCCCGTCTGGTCGGGCAGGCGGGGGTACTGCCTCTTCTGCTGGGGGGGCTGATCAGTAGCGCCCTGTTCACCGCGCTGCTTTCCCTGCTCAAATACGTGGCCGATCCCTATGATCAGTTACCCGCCATCATTTACTGGTTGCTGGGCAGTCTGGCCCGTACGAGCTGGACGGAGCTGGCGGTGGTCGTGCCGGTGCTCTGCCTTGGCATGGCACTTCTCTGGATAGGGGCACAGGTGCTCGACACGCTCTCTTTGAGCGATGATGAGGCGCGCAGCCTCGGTTTGCCGGTGGGCGTGTTGCGTATGGTCGTCCTGGTGCTGGCCACGTCCCTCGGAGCCCTCACCGTTTCGATGGCGGGAATTATCGGCTGGGTCGGACTGATTATCCCTCATATGGCACGGATCATGGTGGGTCCCTCTCACCGTATCCTGCTGCCTCTTGCGGGTCTGCTCGGGGCATCCTGCCTGCTTCTGGCCGATACGGCCTCGCGGAGCCTTTCCGCTTCCGAGATACCGCTCGGAATGATGACCGAGCTTTTCGGGGCACTGGGCTTCATTCTGGTGCTCAGGCAGCTCCGCCGCGAAGGACGTCTCTAGGATGCCCCATCTGAGGCTCGAAAAACTGGGTTTCACCCGTCAGGGAAGGGTCATTCTGCGGGATCTGTCACTCTCCTTCGCGCCGGGCCAGCTGGTTTGTCTGATGGGCGCAAACGGGGCAGGGAAAACCACGCTGCTGCGCCTGATTCTCGGGCTCCTGCGGGCGAGTGACGGAGAGATCATGCTTGACGGGCGTGCCGTGCATGATTTCGGGCGACGCGATCTGGCCCGTATTCTGGCTTATGTCCCGCAGAACCGCGAAACCCCGCCGCCTTACAGCGTCGACCAGATCGTGGCGATGGGGCGTCTGCCCTATAAGGGGCTCATGCGGGAAAGTCGGCCTGAGGACCAGGGCATTGTGACGCGCATCCTGACCCGGCTTGGGCTGAATGCGCTGCGCGACCGACCCTGCACATCCCTTTCGGGCGGAGAGTATCAGCGCGTGCTTCTGGCGCGCGCCCTCGTGCAGGAAACACCGGTCCTTGTGCTGGATGAGCCGCTTTCGGGACTGGATTTCGGTCATCAGATCCGGCTCATGGCGTTGCTCGGGGCGCTTGGAAAAGCGGGACGGCTGGTCCTCATGACGGCGCACCAACCCGATCTGGTCTATCGTTATGCCACACATGTGGTGCTGCTCGAGCATGGCAGGGTTCTCGCGCAGGGCACACCTGATGTCATTCTGGACGCCGGGCGTCTCAGCGCGTTCTATGAGACCCCGCTCACCCACCACGATATTGCGGATGATCGTTTCTTTGCGGGGGAGACTTAAATTATGACTGTCGTCTCTTTGGGGCGCTCTGCGCTGTTATGCGCTCTTCTGGCGTTCGGAGCATCCGGAATTACCCCGGCGCAGTCCGCTCCCCTGAAGGGTGCGCCCGCGCGCATCGTCGATGGCTGGTACGCCCATAATGCCACGCTCATCATGCTGGGCGCGGTCGACAGGGTCGTTGGCAGTGTGATCACTCCCGCCCGTTTCCCCTGGATGGTTTGCGTGGCGCCTTCCCTGAGACAGGCGCGGATATTCGACAGCATGGCGCTCAATGCCGAGGCGGTTCTGGCACTTCATCCCGATCTGGTTTTCGTCACGCGCGATTCCGGGGTGGCCCCCTCACTCGAGGCTGTAGGACTGGATGTTGCCCCTGTGGGGTTTACCGATTTCGGGGGGATGCTGAAAACGATCGATGACACCGCGTCGCGGCTCGGCACGAAACTGGCGAGAGATCAGGCCGCAGCCTATCGTGCCGATTTCGAGAAAGTTCTGGCTCAAGGGGCGAGTGCTTCCGCAGCCTCGCGGCCCCGTATCCTGCATATCGCGTCGCTCGATCCCCTGACGGTCGATGGCGATCGCAGTATCGTGGATGAATGGATACGCGATGCCGGGGGCATCAATGCGGCGCAGAATGTGCATGGCAACAAGCGCCCTGTTTCCATGGAACAGATCCTGAGCTGGAACCCTGAGATAATTATCCTGGGGGCCGATGCGGGATCGGTGGACGTATTGAACGGTGATGCTCTCTGGGCCCGTCTGGTGGCTGTGCAGAGCCATCATGTTTTTCGCAACCCTGCCGGGGTGTTCAACTGGGATCGCTACAGCCCGGAACTCATGCTGCAACTGATCTGGGCGCGTCAGATCATCCGCGACGGTCATATCGACCGGGGCGCGATGATTGGTCAGATCCAGAGCTTCTACGGGAAATTCTACCGCCACCCGATCGATAAAAACGAGGCGGCGCGTATTCTGGATGCGCAGCCACCTATGGCCGAAAAATGCCGTTAAGGCGCCTTAGGCGTGCCCAACAAGATTGGACAGTGAAAGCGGGTCGATATTGATCGTGGCAAGCGCCTTGCGCCATTTGGACAGGTGATTGATCCCGTAGATCAGATCATCCGATGCCGGGGCACTCAGCCAGGCATTCTGACGGATGATCTCGTCTTCCAGCTGCCCCGGCTCCCATGAGGCGTGACCCAGCGCAAGCAGGGCCTGTCGAGGGCCTTCGCCCTTGGCGATCTCGTGCAGGATGTCCAGGCTCGCGGTCAGGCAATTCTCGTTATTCACCACCAGACTATCGTCGCGCTGCCAGTCTGCCGAGTGCAGCACAAAGCCACGCGTCGGTTCTACCGGACCACCGGCGCAGAGATTGATGCGTCGCTTAGGCGGGGAGGGGGTGATTTCGAGCTGGTCGAACAGGGTCTCGAGCGTCGGATGCGGCACGCGCTTGTTGATGATCAGCCCCATAGCGCCATCCTTCTCGGAATGAGCGCAGAGATAGATCACGCTTCTGGCAAAGTCTGAATCGCCGAGGACGGGGCTCGAAATGAGGAGGCGCCCCGTCAGCGCATCGGTGGACGTTGTGAAATCAGAAGCCATGGGGGAAAATGTCGGCCATCGGATGGGGTTTTGCAAGTCCGGGGCAATTCGGCAACCATCATGGACGTGACCCGTCAGAACGGGAGCGAGATCCGCATGACCCCGAGGCAGAGAGGAAAAAGACGATGGCAGTTATTCTTGTGACAGGTGCGACGGCCGGTTTCGGTCGGGCTATTGCCGTGCGTCTGGTGAAGGAAGGGCATCGTGTGATCGGCACCGGCCGTCGCGCCGACCGTCTGGAAGCCCTGCATCGTGAACTGGGCGATGCGTTTCTGCCCCAGGTTCTTGACGTGACGGACGCAGGAAAGGTGGCTGCATTGCCTGAAACCCTGCCCACAGACTGGCGCAAGGTCGATGTGCTGATCAACAATGCCGGGCTCGCCCTCGGGGTCGGTAAAGCCCAGGATTCCAAGCTGGAAGACTGGAAAACGATGATTGACACGAATGTGACGGGTGTTGTCGAGGTCACTCGCGCGTTTCTTCCACAAATGATCGAACGCAACCACGGCTATATCATCACCCTTGGCAGTATTGCCGGCACCTACCCCTATGTCGGGGGTAATGTGTACGGTGCGACCAAGGCGTTCGTTGCCCAATTCATGCGTAATCTACGCACGGATCTTCTGGGAACGCTTATCCGTGCGAGCACGATCGAACCTGGTCTGTGCGGTGGCAGTGAGTTCAGCAATGTCCGGCTTCGCGACAACCAGAAGGCTGCGGATGTGTACAAAGGTACCGATCCGCTGACGCCCGAGGATATTGCGGGAACGGTTTCATGGCTTCTCAGCCTGCCGCCCCATGTGAATATCAACGCCATCGAAATGATGCCTGTCTGTCAGGCGGCCGGTGGTCTTGCAGTGGATAGAAAAAGTGACTGAACTCACTCTCAGCGTGGCCCGCAAGCTCCCCGGGCACTACCTCGTCAGGGATGGCCGCGATTTCGAACTGAAATCGGTAAATCCCGGAGATCATGCCGGCCTTCACAAGGGGCATGTCGAGGCGTGGCTGAGCAAGAGACGGGCCCATCTGGGAGAATTGCAGGAGCGGCTTGCCTCGGAGCATCGTCATTCCCTGCTGGTGGTGCTGCAGGGAATGGATGGGGCTGGCAAGGACAGCCTCATCCTGAACGTCATGACAGGCATGAATCCCCAAGGCACCAAGGTCGTGTCGTTCAAGAAGCCGAGCGATATCGAGCTGTCTCATGACTTTCTCTGGCGCGTTCACATGGCGATTCCCGGCCGTGGTCAGGTTGGGGTATTCAATCGCAGCCATTACGAGGATGTGCTGGTTGCGCGCGTTCATGCCGATACGCTGAACACCAACGGCATGAGAGGCGATCCGAAAAAGCCCGAATTCTGGGACCACCGTCTACAGGATATCTGCGATTTCGAGGCTTATCTGAGCCGTCAGGGCATCCATATCCTGAAGGTCATGCTGCATATGTCTGCGGATTGCCAACAGGAGCGGCTGCTGCGTCGTTTGCATCGGCCAGATAAACGCTGGAAATTCGATGAGAGCGATCTCGCAGAGCGACAATTCTGGCCCGATTATCAGTCAGCCTACGAGAAGGCAATCCGGGCTACAGCGTGCGAACATGCCCCATGGCTTGTCGTGCCCTCGAACAAGAAATGGTTCTCGCGTCTGGTCGTCATGGAAGCCCTCATCGAGAAGCTTGAGAGCCTGAGCCCGGAACCACCGCCGCCTTCGCCAGAGATTCTCGAAAATCTCGGACGCCTCGAAGCCAAGATCAAGGCTTCCAAAATTCCCGACTAGTCGGGAGGTGGGGTCAGGCTCTGCACACTGACGGGAGATACGCTTCCTATGGGAGCCAATCCCGTCAGCATGCCGGGGAGAAGGGACCTGCCTTTTGTCTGATCCCGGCATAGCCGGGTCATGCTCGATCTTCTGTTATGTAAGGCTTATCGGGCTGCGCTGCGCGCGGTCTTGATCTGGCTGCGCATTTCCTCGGCGGAGATTGCGCCCGGGATAATCGCGCTGGTACCGAAAACGAAGGTGGGTGTGCCGTCCAGGCCGATCAGACGGGCTTCCGCCAGGTTTTCGTTGATCTGCGCGGCAACGCTCGAAGCGTGCATATCGGTCACGAGCTTGTCGGCGTTCAGGCCATTGGCTGTAGCAAGCTGGCGAATACGGTCCAGGGTGGGCGGTGTCGTATCCTGCATCAGCGCGCGCTTCATCTTTTCATAGCCGCCTTGCAGGGCTGCGGCGAAGATGGCCTGGGTATCGAGCACGCTCTTTTCACTCAGGACGGGGACGAGCTTCTCGACAAGGCGCAGCTTAGTGTCCGATTTCAGCAAGGCGTCGACGACGGGCACCATGCTGCGGCAATAGCCGCAACGCGGATCGAGGAATTCCACGATCGTCAGATCGCCCTCGGGGTTGCCGCGGATTGTGTAGTCGGGCCCCTTCTGCAGGCGCTCGCGATCCGATTTCACATGGGTCAGCGCGTCATCGGCAGCTTTCTGCTGGGCGCCCTGGCGCAAGGCGACGATGGCGTCACTCAGAATGCTCGGGTCGTTCTTAAGGGCGTCGCGCAAGATCGAGACGATCTCGGCGCGCTGCTGGGGCGAGAAGCTGCTCGCGGGTTCGGCCAAAGCGGGGATGCTGGTCGAGGCGCTCAGACCGAGGGCCAGAAGGGCGCCGGCGAGCTTGGTGCGGGTCGGGCGGGTCATGGGGTCGATCCTGCGAGGCATAAGACAAGGAGGTCCTGAATAGGACAGGGCGGGCAATTTCGCAAAACCATCACGATGCTGGCAGGTTGCCCATCGTCCGGATCACGGTTAGATGCGTTAACGAACCCAATTTCCTGTCGGTTGCTGCTTCGACCCCGGAGACATCCTGACTGGACCAGAAGAGAGAAGGCTTGCCGGGTCATGGAGACACAGCACGTGGCGCATCGTCGGACGACCGCCTCCCGGACGACCGCTCCCCGGCCGATGGCAGGACGTCTTACGCGCACGGCCTGCGCCATGTCGGCAGCCGTGCTGCTTGCCGGGTGCAGTGATGTCTCGCATATCGGTCACAGCCTGTTCGGCAAGACCACGCCCATCGTGACCGGCTATATCGGCACCGTGGTGGCCGATGAGCCGCGCGCCGCCCTGGTCGGGCGCGACGTGCTGGTTCATGGCGGCAATGCCGCCGATGCCGCGGCTGCTGTGGGTATGGCGCTTTCCGTGACACTGCCGTCGCGCGCCTCGCTTGGCGGTGGCGGTGCGTGTCTGGTCAGCCGCGGCAGCGAGGCGCCGCAGGCGTTCGTCTTCCTGCCCGCTGCGCCGCCGGTGGCAGCATCCGCCTCGCGACAGGCGGCGATCCCGATGACGCCGCGCGGGCTGTTCACGATGCAGCTGCGCTATGGCTCGGTCGAATTCGCCGATCTGCTTGGGCCGTCCGTGCGTCTGGCCCGCAGCGGCACCACGGTCAGTCGTGTTCTCGCACAGGATATCGCGGCCGTTTACACACCGCTTTCCGCCGACGAAGCCGCGCGGACAATCTTCAGCCGTCCCGATGGGTCGCCATTGCAGAATGGCGACGCACTGGTGCAGCCGCAGCTGGCGAGCTTCCTCGAGCGCATGACCAATCTGGGTGTGGGCGATCTCTACAACGGCGCGCTGGGTGGTATTTTTGTCGATGGCGCCAACCGCGCCGGAGCCGGTCTGACCACCGCGTCGATGCGCACGGCCATGCCGATGCAGCTTGCGGCCCTTCAGGTCGAACAGGATGGCTACACAGCGTCGTTTCTGCCCCCGCCCGCCGATGGTGGTATCGGTGCGGCAGCGGCCTTCCATTCTGGGGCTTCGGCTCAGGGCGTCGTGGGCACATGGCGCGGCGAAGACCGACACGGCCTGAGCGGAGACGCGCTGCTGAGCGCCGCCCAGACGCTGGTCAATGCGGGATCGAGCCGCTCCGGGGCTCTGCCCGCGCTGCCCGCTTCGACCTCCTATGTCGTGACCGATAACAAGGGCGGCGCGGTTGCCTGCGCCCTGACCGACAATAATCTGTTCGGCACCGGGCGTATTGCCGATGGCACGGGCGTTCTGCTGGCAGCGGCACCGGGGCGCTACCCGGCGCCGCTGCTGTCGGCAGCGATCCTGCAGCGCCGGGGCTCCTTGGTTGCGGCATTGGCCGCATCCGGCCAGAACGATGCCGCCGATGCGCTGGCACAGGCTGCTCATGCGGCAGTATCCGGCACGACGGTACCGCATGAGGGCCAGGGCCGCGTCAATGCCTCGCTCTGCCATGGCGGCACCTGCCAGGGCGATACGGATCCCCGTGGGGGCGGCCTGTCGGTCGGGAGCGTCAACAACTGAATATGACCCCCGGAAATGCCCCCTCCTCAAGGGGGCATTTTCGCTTCTATCCCCCTTGTGCAAGAGGGGTTTGATCATGATATGTTCCCCAGAACAAAAGTGAACGATCAACACGAATCGCCTCGTGGCTGATTGCCGATCCCGCAGGTTTCGGCGAGACTGACGAGAGCGGAGGACAAGAGATGAGCGTGGACAGGACGAAAGCACTCGAGGGTGCGCTGAGCCAGATCGAACGTGCTTTCGGCAAGGGTTCGATCATGCGTATGGGGCAGCGCCCCAAAGAGCAGGCCGATGTGATCTCGACGGGGTCCCTGGGCCTCGATATCGGGCTTGGCATCGGAGGGCTGCCGCGTGGACGTATCATCGAGATCTATGGTCCGGAAAGCTCGGGCAAGACCACGCTCGCCTTGCATGCCATCGCCGAAGCTCAGAAAAAAGGGGGGACCTGCGCCTTCATCGACGCCGAACATGCGCTCGATCCTGGTTATGCCCGCAAGCTGGGCGTTGATGTTGACAATCTGCTCCTGAGCCAGCCCGATGCCGGCGAACAGGCACTTGAGATCGCCGATACGCTGGTACGATCGGGCGCAGTCGATGTTCTCGTGGTCGATTCCGTTGCCGCCCTCGTGCCCCGCGCCGAGCTTGAGGGCGATATGGGCGACAGTCATGTGGGCCTGCATGCCCGTCTGATGAGCCAGGCCCTGCGCAAGCTGACCGGCACTGTCTCGCGCTCGAACACGATGGTTATCTTCCTGAACCAGATCCGCATGAAGATCGGCGTGATGTTTGGGAATCCCGAAACCACCACGGGCGGTAACGCCCTGAAGTTCTATGCCTCGGTGCGTCTCGATATCCGTCGTATCGGTTCGATCAAGGACCGCGACGAGGTGGTGGGCAACCAGACCCGCGTGAAAGTGGTCAAGAACAAGATGGCTCCGCCTTTCCGTCAGGTCGAGTTCGACATCATGTATGGCGAGGGGATCAGCAAGGTCGGTGAACTGATCGATCTGGGCGTCAAAGCGAATATCGTCGAGAAATCTGGCGCCTGGTTCTCCTATGACAGCACCCGCGTTGGCCAGGGCCGCGAGAACGCCAAGCAGTTCCTGCGCGATCACCCTGAGATGGCGGCTGATATCGAACGACGCATCCGCGAACAGGCTGGTGTGGTGGCCGAGGCTCTGATGACCTCGCCCGACGAGCAGCAGGACGACGACAGCGAAGCCTGAGGCCGCTTACCAGATGGCCCCCCCTCTCTTCACGAGGGGACGGTCCGCTAACGAAGTCCTGAGTGATGGGGGTTTCTTCTGATGGCGGTCTTCTCCACACGCTTGCGTAAAGGGCGATCACCCTTCGTAAGCGGTGTCGCAGGGGGCAGGGGATACGCCCTTTTTCGAGGGGTGAACAACGACCCGCAAAGGCGGCTGATCGGTCGCCTTTGCGCTAGCGGACCGTGGCTCTGCGTCCCTGCAGGAAGACATATGCGCTTGTTCAGCCCGTTTCCGGTCTCGGAAATGACGGGCCCTTCAGCCGCACAATAAAACAACCGACACTGGATGGGTGCCCGTCAGATACGATGCAGAATATTTCCCAACGCGTTGGGCTGTCTGCTCGTATCTACCCAGTCTATTGCCCTTGGCTCATTGCCTGAGCGGGTGCGAGGTCGGGTTGCGGCCAGTAAGCTGCTGCAAGCTCGTTCTGACAGGTTTCGATCTGCTCCTGTATCCAGTGCATACACTCGTGAAGCCCACGAATGATGATTTCCTCGGCGGTCTGGTCTTCGAGCATGGCGCGCAGTTCGGCCAAGCGCTCCTGCACGGCCGAGCTCTGCCGCCGAAGATTGTAATGAGAAGAGAGCGTTCCAAGCACAGAATCGGCGTGTCGCAGGTTCAGCGCGAGAGAACGGGGAAAGCCCTCATTCTTGAGCAGAAACCCGACAACATTGGCCGGGGTTGTCGTAACGGGTTTCAGACGCCTGAAGGCATGATAGGCTGCGGCAGAGCGAAGCACTGACGCCCATTGGGTCATGTCGATCTCGGAGCCGACTTCTGCCGCATCCGGCAACAGGGTGTGATAGCGTGTGTCGATCAGGCGAGTAATCTGGTCGCTGCGTTCGAGATGGCGTCCCAACAGATAAAAGAGCCACGCCTGATCGCGATACAAGGTGCCCTCTGTGACCCCTGCATGGGATTGGCATTCCTGCTTGATGCGGTTGCACAGGGTGGAAAGCCCGGTTCGTCTGATATCCGAGGCTGTCAGATCGAGCATCCAGCGCGTGAAGACATTCAATTGCATCCACATTTCGGTGGAGATCAGGGGACGGGCAGAGCGGGCATTTTCCCGCACACTATGCGCCATGGCCTTGATCGAGCTCGGATTGGCGCAATCAGTGATGTAAAATTGCAGGTAGTTATCTTCGGTCGCCGAGGGATAAAGGGCGCGGAACCTCTCCTCATCACTGTTGATCTGAACGATCGACTCCCAGACCGGACGCCCATCCGCCCCACGGACGAAGGCTTCGGTGACCTCGAGCACGCGGGCCAGATTTTCGATCCGCTCCATATAGCGGGCGAGCCACATCATGTTCTCGGCATAGCGCGAGAGGAGAGTGTTCAGGTCGGGTTGAATACCCGTCACATGGGGATTGAAACGGCTCATGCTGACATCACCCATGTATCCTTGGACCCACCCCCCTGAGAGGAATTGACGACCAGAGAGCCTTTGCGCAGCGCGACCCGCGACAAGCCGCCAGGAAGAACCCAGGTCGATTTTCCGGTAACGGCAAAAGGTCGAAGATCGACATGGCGCGCCTCGACCCCGGCCGGGCAGAGCGTCGGGACGACTGAAAGATCTATGACGGGCTGACTGATATAGTTGGACGGGTTCTCGATGAGTTTGTCGCGAAACGCCTTCAGTTCATCCGGCGTGGCGTGGGGACCGATGATCAATCCATATCCACCGGAATCGCCAACCGGTTTCACGACCAGATTGGCCAGATTATCGAGGGTGTGGGCCAAGCCCTCGGGCTCTGCACAGATGTGGGTGTCCACGCTGTCGAGGATCGGGTCCTCGTTCAGATAATAACGGATGATACGCGGCATATAGGCGTAGATCGCCTTGTCATCCGCAACACCTGTACCAAGGGCATTGGCCAGTGTGACATTGCCTCTGCAATAGGCATCAACAAGCCCCGGTACACCCAGAAGGCTCTCGGGATTGAAAGCCTGCGGGTCGAGAAAGGCGTCATCGATGCGTCGGTAGATCGAGTGAACGGGTCGAAGTCCCGCCACAGTACGCATGTAGACATGGTGGTTCTCGACGACGAGATCACGCCCTTCCACAAGGGGAACACCCATCTCACGAGCGAGAAACACGTGCTCGAAATAGGCCGAATTGTACATTCCAGGGGACAGAAGAACGACCTGCGGATCGACCACCCCTTCGGGCGCCACGTCGCAGAGCGCCCGGTGGAGTCTGATCCCGTAATCCTCGACAGAGCGCACGGCGATCCCGGAAGCCAGATCGGGCAGGAGGCGCAGCATCATGTGCCGGTTCTCGATGACATAGGACACCCCTGAAGGCGTGCGCGCATTGTCCTCGAGTACCAGAAACCGTCCAGAGCGGTCACGTATCAGATCGGTCCCGTTGATATGAACATAGACGCCGCCCGGCACGTCAACGCCGATCATGGCCTTGCAGTAATTGGCATTGTTCAGAACGAGATCCGAAGGAACAATGCCATCATTGAGGATATGGCGGTCGTGATAGATGTCCCACAGAAAGAGGTTGATGGCCTTGACGCGCTGTTGGACACCTTTCTCGACGAAAGCCCATTCCTCGGCGGTCAGCAGGCGGGGAATCATGTCGAACGGCAGGATACGATCGATCGCTTCGCGCTCTGTGTAGACAGTGAAAGTAATCCCCAGACGCCAAAGCAGGTTCTCGGCGTCGGTTGTCCTTTCCCGCAGATCGGTCAGCGTGAGATGGGCCAGACGCTCTTGCACCTTGCGCAGGGCTTCGGGCAGCGCGCCGCCGCGATTCATCAGCTCGCAATAGAAAGGTGAGACATCGTAGGTGGAAAAAATACCGGCTTCATGAATTGGCGAGGCGTCGAGCGCCATATTTTCTCACCTTCTTGCTTGGGATGGTTCATCCTGAGGCGAAACGTTACGTTGTTTTATTAAACTACCATAGTCCTCAGGTTGCCAAGTGGTAAAAGAAAAGTTGTGTGAGCCGGGTTGTGCGGTTCATCATGCGACAACAGAAAAGCGGCGTATTGGTTGCGTCACGCCCGGACCATGCTACGAGGGTCCGTTATCGGAGCCGCCGGGATGATCCCGGCAGGCGGGGGAAGAATGATCAGTTCAGGCCATGCGGGAGGAGTACGATGAGCAGACCGGTCCTGCTCAACCATCGCACATCCTACAGGTATGACCGGCCGGTTTCTCTGGGGCCCCAGACCATCAGGCTGCGACCGCCTCTGCGGATGCGTAATGCCATGACGACCTATGCCATGACGATCGGCCCCGACCATGCGGGTCTGACCTGGGGGCAGGATTCACACGGCAATATGATCTCCGAGGTCGTCTTCAACTCCCGGATGTCGCAATTCGTTGTCGATGTCAGCATGATCGTGGATCTTGCGCCGTTCGACCCTCTGCATCCCGGCTCCGGCGCGGGACCATCCCCGTTGTTGCATGAGCCGGAGTACCGGCGTCCCGTCGTCGATCCTGCCGTGCTGCTGCCCTTCCTCGCGGCGGATGATCCATCACCCGGGGAAACACATCTGTCCCGTCTGCGTACGCTGGCGCGCCGGATTGCAACGCGACTTCATTACATGCGACGGATGGAACCCGGCGTCTGGGCTCCCCAGGAAACCCTCGCGCGTGAGGCAGGGTCGTGTCGTGACAGCGCATGGCTGCTGATCGCGATGGCACGCCATCTCGGCTACGCGGCCCGTTTCGTTTCAGGCTATCTGATCGAACCTTCAGCCCTTCAGGTCGATCCGGACCGTCTGGTATGCGATCTGCATGCCTGGGCGGAAATATGGGTTCCTGATCATGGCTGGGTAGGTTTCGACACAACCTCAGGCCTGATTGCCGCCCAGCATCACATTCCTCTGGCGGCTTCCGACACGCCCGACAAGGCGGCTCCTGTTTCGGGTCTGCTCGATCATTGCGAGGCTGAGTTCGATGTCCTGATGCAGGCTCATTTTCTGCACAGGGATCGGGGAGGGGAACCAAAGCCCTGACAGGAAGTTCCGGCTGACTACGTCATCGGGATGATTGTGTCTTGAAGCTTTTTTCGTGCGAATGCTGCGCCCAGCCCCTGTTCTTCGAGAATACGCGCTGCGAGTCCTGCCATCATGAGGTGGGGTATCTCCACAAGGTATCGGATCTGAGCGCGCTTGAGCCAGGCCAGAAGCCGGGAGAATGGCTGCCTTACGAGGCCGGGTTCGACAAGACACCGCATGTGTTCTGCGCCAACCGCGCCTATGATGCGTGCAACTGGCTGCTCGATCCGGAGGAACAGGCCCAGGGGCCATACTGCTTCGCCTGCCAGTTCAACCGGACAATTCCCGATCTGAATGACCCCAAGAATCTTGAGCGCTGGCGCAAGATCGAGATTGCGAAGCATCGCCTGTTCCATGCTCTGATCAGGCTCAGACTGCCATTGATCAGCCGGAGGGAAGACCCGGAAAACGGTCTTGCCTTCGACTTCCTCGATGACGGGCCGGATGGATCATCACCCGTCATGACGGGCCATGACAATGGCCTCATCACCCTGGCGGTTCGTGAGGCTGATGACGACCAGCGTGAGCATATGCGCGTCGAGATGGGAGAGTATTACCGCACACTGCTCGGTCATTTCCGCCATGAAGTCGGCCATTACTACTGGAATGTCCTTATACGCGATGGCGGCAGGCTCGAGAGCTGCCGCGCCGTGTTCGGTGATGACCGTATCGATTATCAGAAGGCTCTCGAGGCGCATTACGCCAATCCCCCGTCCGATTCATGGCGTGAAACCCATGTTAGTGTCTATGCGGCCTCACACCCCTGGGAAGATTTCGCGGAGACCTGGGCGCATTATCTGCATATCGTGTCTACACTCGAGACGGCGTGGCTCTACGGCATTGCCATTGCGCCCCGCACGCCTGAGTCAGCCCAGTATTCCAGCCCGGCCCTCAGTGCGGACCCCTACCTCGAGTTGGGCTTCGATGAGATCATGAATGCCTGGCTGCCCCTGAGCATGGCCGTCAACAGCCTGAACCGGTCGATGGGCCTTCAGGATTTCTATCCGTTCGTGCTCACGCCCGCCATACGGCACAAGCTCGCTTTCATTCATGAGGTGATCAGGGAGACCCAGGCGAAACTCTGACCGCCTCATCCGGAGAGAGATCTGTCTCTCTCCCAAGGGAGGACTCAGGCCGTCAGAAGGTCGCGCAACGGGGTCAGATAGGCATCAAGTGAGACGCGCAAAGGCATGAGATACGCGTTATCGCCGCGTTCGCGCACAAGAGACAGGATCTCGCGCGCGAAGGCGATATTGGCCTCCAGCTTCGGCTCGAAATCGGTTGGGAAAACCACATGATTCACGCGCTCCCAATAGGCGCGGGATTTAGGGCCGATGACCGGTGAGAGACCCCAGAACACTGTGTCCTGTTCCAGCCATGCAGCACTGAGTTCGAAAAAGCGGCGGTCGAAAAGCGGCTGTGTGAAAAATCCGGCGGCACCGGCATCGCGCTTTCGCTTGATGTCTTCCAGTTCCTGCCACGGCGCGCGACGATAGGGATCAAAAGCCGCGTAGACCTTGAGATGCGGTGCTTCGCGGCGATAACGGGCGATGATATCGGCGCTGTTATTGGGCCAAGTGCGATGGGTGTCGTCTGGCGGCGGGTCACCCGCAATGACCAGAACCTCGCTGATCCCCTCCTGCTCGGCGCAGGGTAGAGGGGCATCCGGGGCGAGATCGATCGCCCGTATATGGGGAATGGCGCCATATCCAGCCTGTCGGGCAAGGGCGGCTCCCTGCCATGAACGCAGGGGCAAACGCAGCAGGTCGGGCAGATTGATTGTCGTGATGTCAGGCGCGATGCTTTTGACGCTGGACAGGCCGTCGCCAAGGCTTTCGGTATCGCGGGGTATGAGTTCGATGGCGATACGGCTCATGACGCTTTGTGATCCGGGGAGGCATGATCGAGAATGGCGCGCGCCGCCTGCAGCGTATTGTGCAGCAAGCAGGCGATGGTCATGGGGCCGACGCCGCCCGGCACCGGGGTGATATGTCCGGCAACCGGAGCCGCTTCATCAAAGGCCACATCTCCGACCAGTCGCGTCTTTCCATCCGGCAGGGCGATCCGTGTGATTCCTACATCGATCACTGTGGCACCGGGTTTGACCCAGTCGCCACGCACCAGACCATTCTTGCCTGTCGCCACCACAAGGATATCGCCCTCCCGCGCCAGCCCCCTGGGGTCACGCGTGTCGATATGACCGACCGATACGGTGCAGCCCTCCTTGAGCAGAAGCTGCGCCATCGGTTTGCCCACAAGATTGGACGCACCGATGATCACGGCGTGAAGTCCGCGCAGATCGGGCAGGGTCTCCTTCAGCAGCATCAGGCATCCCAGAGGTGTGCAGGGTACCAGCCCGTCAATGCCCAAGCTGAGTCGACCCGCATTGACTTCGCCCAGTCCGTCCACATCCTTGTGGGGGGCAATGGCATTGGTAACCAGGATGGGGTCGATCTGGCGTGGCAGCGGCAGCTGGACCAGAATACCATGTATCTGGGGATCGGCATTCAGGCGCTCGATCAGCTCGAGCAACTCGTCCTGCGACGTGGTTTCGGGCAGCATGTGCATGAAGGAGCGCATGCCCGCGCGATGGGTCTGGATTGCCTTGTTCTTGACATACACCTCACTCGCCGGGTCGTCGCCAACCAGCACCACGGCAAGGCCCGGAATCTTGCCGGTACGTTCACGCAGCGCCTCGGCCTCGGCCTTGACCCGATCCGTGAGGCGGCGTGCAATCGCCTTGCCGTCGATGAGCTTTCCTGAAAGCGCCGGATCGTGTTTCATGGCAGGACTTCCTTTAGCGGGGTGGCCGAGGCGGGCAGCGGCTCGTGTGACGGCTTCTAATAAGAGCGGGGTACGGTCGTGACCGAGGCAATACGCAAGAACTTTGCAAGTGACAACATCGCACCTGTCTGTCCGGAGGTGATGGCCGCGCTGGCGCGGGTCAATGAAGGCAGTGCAGCGTCCTATGGCGAGGACAGTGAAACATCGGCTCTTGCTGTCAGGATGGCAGATCTCTTCGAATGCCGGACTTGGGTCTTTCCTGTCGCCACGGGAACGGCCGCCAATAGCCTGGCGCTTTCCGCCGCCACAGCACCGTTTGGCGCCGTGATCTGCGACCAGAGCGCACATATCAACAATGACGAAGCCGGGGCGCCGGAGTTCTTCATGCACGGGGCGCGTCTCATGCCGCTGCCGTCACCGGATGGACGGATGGATCCGGGCGCGCTCGATACCGCGCTGACGCTCAATGCCGGAGGCGGCGTTCATACCAGTCCGGTTCAGACCCTGTCTCTGACACAGAGCACGGAGTGGGGAACCGTTTATTCACTCGATCAACTCGACGCCCTGACGGGGCGGGCACGAGCTGTCGGGCTGACCACCCATCTGGATGGCGCGCGACTGGGCAATGCCATTGCCGCGCTTGGCTGCAGCCCTGCCGAGGCAACATGGAAAGCCGGGTTCGACATGGTGAGCCTTGGTGGCACAAAGAACGGCGCAATGGCTGCCGAAGCGGTGCTGATTTTCGAAGAGGATCTGGCACAGAATTTCCTGCGTCGGATCAAGCGCAGCGGGCATTTATGGTCGAAGCAGCGTTATCTCAGCGCCCAGTTGATGGCCCTGTTCGAAGACGGATTATGGTTGCGCCACGCGGTACAGGCCAATCTAATGGCGCAGCGTCTGGCGCATGGATTAAGGCGTCATCCGGCAGCATCCCTGCCATTCGACGTGCAGAGCAACGAAGTGTTCGTGGTCTTGCCTGAGAGAAGCGTCGCAGCACTGGAAGCACTGGGATTTGGCTTCTATCGCTGGACAACACCTCCGGGGGTGGATGGCGTTCTGATCCGCCTTGTCACCTGCTGGGCAACCGAGGCCCGCGATGTCGATAACCTGTTGGACGCGCTCTAAGCAGACCGGCAAACAGGGCAGCGCCGCGCCAATGGGGGAGGCGGCCTTGCTGATACGAGCATCGACAGGGGGCGGGGGAGTTTTCCCACCCCCTTATTTGTCAGAATCCGATCATGGCGTCGCCGCCGAAAGTGAACATGCCTGTATTGCGGTTATCGTTGAAGGGTGA
>NZ_BAPV01000004.1 GCF_025995175.1 Asaia krungthepensis NRIC 0535 | reverse complement strand
GGTTCAAATCCTGCCCCCGCAACCATATCCCCACACATACATAGACCCAGCAGCGCTCAGCACAGGCGCCCAAGCGCACGTACGTCAGGTCGCGTGAACGCTCAGAACAGGCAGAGCGTCCAATAGATACGGCCAGAGCAGGCATGCACCCGCATAGCGGCGGCGCAAACCTCTTTCGGGGGGATCGTGCTGGCATCACAAGCCCGGCAAACATAACAACCATCTCTTGAAAAAGAAGAATAAGCGATACGCTGCCTTCCAACTACCCGCGCCTCTACTCGTTGACCAAACTCCGGTCGACCATTTCAGGAATGGTCTCCGTGAAAAAACAACTGTGGGTATCACAGTCCAATCTGTTGGGGACCTTGATTTATGCCTCCGGTCACAACGTCATAGCTTATTTCCTGCTCCCATGTGTTCTACCATCCGTCGTTACGACGAGAAGGTGATCCCCCACCCATTCCGCCAAGAAGATCTGCTGGAGATCGCTCAAGCCCAGCCCGGCTAATGTGTCCATCAGCCATTTTTCTGAACGTTGCAGTATCTCAAGCTCTTTATCGAAAATCTCTCCACGGTGGATCACGAAACGAGCAGGTTGCTTGGCTTCCTCCTTCATGATGACGCTCACATGGCCCGTTGTCTCGATCTGCGCAAAATCGATATTGTCGAAGCTGAAGATATTCTGCATGCGCAGCGCCGTTGCCACGTCTTTCAGATCGATGCGACTGGCGTTTTCGTTGAAATTATCGATCAGGAAAACACCGTCTCGGATGAGGGTTATCGGTTCACCAATTGTCCGCTTTCTGAGATCGGGGATTTTGCGCGATAAGTAATTGAACAGCGCCATGAAGAGAATACACAGAATCAGCAAGGCGATGTAATGCAGGATTGGAAGCTTGTCGTTGTACAGAATGCCCCCGACGACGCCGCCTAATATGAAATTGCCTACCAGATCAACGGCAGACATCATGGCAATCTGGTTGCGCCCCGTCAGATTGAGATAGGTGATGATCAGGGAGAAGCCTATAAGTAGCTTCAGGATGACCCAAAGATAAACGGTAATCACGGACGGCAGATCCTCGCCAGATTGGCCTGCCAGACAGGCATGGATGATGACAACTGGGAGTTGTTGGCATGATCGCGCCAAGGACAACGCCGTATGCCCATAGAGAGTCCTTAGAAAACGATTTTCCCAATGGTCAGTTCAGTGAAAATTCCGGGAACGACCGAGAACAGAGCACGGTCTGACTGGAGCACTGGATATGAACGGTTCGGCAGAAGGGGCAGACAGCAGGGAATGCGCCAGAAATCTGGCGGCGTTTCATATGGCGCGTGGCGTGATGCATATTAGTGCCGGGGATGGTGATGCCACTTCATGCAGATTGTTATTCCAAAGTTGCGTTTTGGTTGATCATCACTGCGGCAGGGCATGCGTTTCTTCAGGACTGTGACTGGCGATACTGTCATCCATCCAGTGCGTAGACTTACGCTTCGCGCCGCTTTTGTGAGTTCGCCAGCGGCGTCTGTTTTACACCTGCCACCAAGTGAAGTTTATGTGTGACTTAGATTGGGCCTAGGTAATGTCTGTTTGTTGGCTCGTCGGGAGCGTGTGGGTTCAAGTTCTGGTCGTAGTGACGGGGCGAGGAAGGGTTTTGTAGGAGGTCGCCTCCCTGGTAAGCTTAAGCTGATAGCCATGAGCAATGCATCGATCTCTCATGCGCCATGATCATCGTTACCATGGGGGCCTGTCTTGCCCGGGATCCTGCCCATCGGGGGAACCAGAACAGGCGCGTGCGCTTCCATTGTCGGATGAGTCTTCGTTAATGCGTAGGGGCAGAACGGTAATAATAGGCTGTCCAGGCAATACCGGCGGGAGAAACGGGAATTTCCGGTCCGCCCCTGTCTCCGCATTGCCAGGTCACTCGCAGGTGATGGTCGAAGTGGATGGAATCATCATGATGCCACCGCCATGCTGAAACCTGATCATCGGCGGCGCCGGGGCCGCTCACACCGGCATAGCGGTTGTAGAAAACGCCGAAACTGTCGCTGGCATAAGGAGCGTCCTGAAAATTGAAGGACGATCCAAAATAGTCTTCTGTGCCGGACGATTCATATTGAGGGTTGTCAGTTCCGTCGATGTAATAGCGAAAATTACCTTCCACGCAGTTTTCATTACTGTTGGGGCGATCATTATGGCGATCCATGAAAAACTGCAGACCCGCCAGTCGTCCTGGTCCATCGACATCCAACAGGGTGATCTCCTGATAGGGGTGGACCATGATCTGCCCCTCATACTGATCGCCGCCACTGACCGAATGCAGTTCCTCAGTCGGAACTGACGTGTGTAGCGTCTCGCCCTGCATCCAGCCCCATAATGTGAGGGGATGTCGCCCTCCGTTATGAAAGAAGCCACGCAGGGCATGACGGTAGGGCATGCGCATCGTCACGGTGCATCCCAGACGACCGACAGAACTCGAGCATGATACAAAGCGCGAGTGGAAACGTGTCGCGCCGTAAGTGCCTGTGAGCCCCATAGGAAGAACGATGCTGGGCGTGTGATCCTCATCGACGAGAAAATAGAAACCGGATCGGTCAACATCCGGGCCTTCGCCCGCCAGGGCAATATTGATGACCTGAACTGCCCCGGCTTCCTTGTCCCGTACCGCCAGAGGAAGATCTTTGCCAGGGGCGAGCACGATACGCTCCCAGTGCGATGACCAGACCGTTTGAGCTCTCCCGCTTTGAACCCAGCAAAGCGCAGATAGCGTCAGGACCAAAGCTGCGCGCAGGCGTATCATGTCAGAGGAACATACGATCGAAGTGACTCAGCATGAAAATACTGGGAAAGCTGTCGATTATATCCGGCTGATGGAGGTATTCCCACGTATAGATCCAGACCGGGCTGTAATCCACATGGTCTCTGATCGCCATGAAATGCGAATAGAGGCAGGATTCCGGCATAAAATAACTGGTGATAAATCGCGTATCGAAAAGCTTGTACCCTTTGTGAAAATACAGCCAGTAGTGAAAAATCTGATGTTCAAAATCTTCTTTGCGAATGGTTTCGAACCACGCCACGAGTGAGCCATACTGGTCACTCATGAAGTCGAAGAATTCGTTCAGATCGTTTCTTTCGTAGTAGGGCACATCGAAGAACCAGCTATACAGATAATCGCCGTCATTCAGTTTGAGCTCTTCTATATTCGCATCACTGAAATGTCTGAGGCACGCAGCGGTGATATGTGTGGCTTCATGATGACGGAAGCTCGACCCGACCAGTAGTTTCTTCCGGTAATTTTCCTGCATGGCGTCGAACACACCATCCATATCCCTGATGGCCGCCGTGTCTCCATCGATGCCGCCGATGCGTTCATAACCCTGATCGCAGGCCCATTTCAGCAAGGCGAATTTCTTGACGTTGATGATGCAGCCTTCGGCATTACGGTTATATCGATCCAGAAGTGTCTCTGATTGCAGAACCCTGCTGATATAGCCGGAGATATCGACCAGTCTTATTGTCGAATTGACAGACATGGTAGGTATCAGCCTGGCATAGCGGCGATATTCCTGCTCGTTCGATGTGCCAATCACGATATCGAAGCTGAAGCTCCTTGTCCGAGCCGCTACAGAATTAATGAACGATATCAGCCAGTTGGCCTTTGGAAGATTGGATGGAATGACGAAGCAGTCGCGTTTCATTACTATCATCTCGCGCTAATTTTTTTTCCATATAGGCGAAATTCGTGTTTGCCAAAACATGTAGTGTTTCGTTTGTAAAAACGTGATCTGTGCGCCCGGGGATCGTCGCAGCTTATTGTGGAATCGTTGTTCTCTTTTTGTTCTTGTGATATCGCTGCCGTGAAAGGAGTTCTTTTATGGCGGATATGGCTATGCTGCGTGACAGCATCATGCAGATTGAACGGCGCTATCAGCATGATTTTGCAGCGCTTTATCTGCAAACAGGCATGATTGCTGTCGATGACGCGCTCAAGGGCGGTCTGCGTCGCGGCGCTGTGCATGAATTCATGGGGGAGGGACATGACAGGGTTCTTTGTGCCCGCCCTACACGATTGATTGCGCAAATTCTCGCCCGCACGACGGGTCCCGTCATATGGATCATGCCGGTTGAGGACAAGGAAGCTCCCCACTCCGAAAGCATTGCGGGCTTTCACAAACCAGCCGGCCGAATGGCCGCTCATGAAAATGCCCCACATGGTCTTGCTTCAGTGGAAAGCAGCAGGGATCGTGTCGGCTCAGCCGCACTGACTTTGGCGGGGATAAGCGCCGCAGGATTGGATCCGCAACGTCTGCTCTGTGTCGAGGTCGACCCCTCCCGGCTTGTCGGCACGATGGAGGATATCCTGCGCACGAGAAATGTGACGGCGGTCGTGGCCGATCTGACCGAACCTCTTTCTCTCACCGCATCGCGTCGTCTTCATCTGGCGGCAGAAAAAACATCTGTGACCGGGTTTGTCGTACATCGTCACAGGCATCCTCTCCTGCCCAATTCATGCTGGACGCGTTGGCAGGTCGGCGCGGCTTGTTCTGCCCCATGCCGTGTAGGCGGCCGTGACGTTCTGTCCTTTTCCGGGGGGATGTCTCTTTCCCTGCTGCGGCGTCGCGGGGGCGACCCCTTGTTCTGGAGGGTCGATACGGACCATGACGCGTCGACTGCTTTCCCTGTGGCTGCCGCATTGGCGCACGACACTCTGGCTCAAGGCGCATCCCGAAGCCGATGCGGCACACCCGCTGGTCTTATATGGTCGTGAGAAGCATAGCCGTAAAATCGTGGCGGTCAACCAAGCTGCGCGGCAGTATGGCGTGCAGCACGGGCAGTTTCTGGCTATGGCGCGCAGCCTTGTGCCCGACCTGGCTGCCTATCCGGTTACGCCTGAAGCCGATGCACAGGCTTTGCAGAAACTGGCGGCATGGTGCCGGTGTTTTTCTCCCCTTGTGGCCACCGATCCGCCGGATGGTCTGTGGATCGATGTTACGGGCTGTGCCCATCTCTTCGGGGGTGAAAGCGCCATGCTTGAAAGTGTGAAGACCCGACTGGCTGCTCAGGGGCATGGTGTGCGTGCAGCTTTGGCCGATACGGCAGGTGCAGCTCATGCCTTGGCGCGTTTCGGCTTGTGCGATCTGACCGTCGTACCGTCTGGCGGTACGGATATGGCTCTTGACCCGTTGCCTGTCGCCGCACTTCGGCTGGACGAGGAGGACGAGTCTGCACTGACTATGCTGGGTATCGTGCGTGTGTCTGAACTGCGTGCCGTGCCCCGTGCCGGACTGACACGTCGTTTTGGCCGGACGGTCCTGCGTCGGCTCGATCAGGCGCTGGGTCAGCAGAAAGAGGCTCTGTGCTTCGAACAGCCCGAAACGGTTCTGAGCGTCAAACGCCATCTGGTTGAACCGATCGGCACGGCAGAAAGCATTGCGCAGGTCATATCGGTGCTCTGCGCGGATATGGCTGCCTTGCTGCAGAAAAAAGGGCTGGGTGCGCGCAGGGTCGATCTGTTGTGCCATCGCGTGGATGATTTGATCCAGGCTGTGCGTGTGGGTACGGCAGAGCCTGTCGACGATGCAGGGCGTCTGTCCCGGTTATTGCAGGAGAAAATAGAGACGATCGATCCGGGCTTCGGCATCGAAGCCATGAACCTCCAGGTGGATCACGCCCAACCGCGTCTGCCAGCCACCGAGGCATCCGTTCTTTCACCGGTCTCCGCGCTTCAGGAAAAGGAAGCGTTGGTGGTTCTGGCAGAACGTCTGCGTAACAAGCCGGGCCTGCAAGCCATCTATCATCTGGCCGCAACCGATAGTCCTTTTCCCGAAGAGGCGCAGATGAGCAGCCTGACCCCGGTTGCGTCAGGAGCAGCCTTGCCTCGTGGCGCGCGCTGGCCCCGTCCGACACGGCTTTTCGCGCCGCCTCGCGCTATTGGAGCGCCACTTCTGGGCGAAGATGAAACACCACGCGGCTTTGTCTGGCAGGGGCATATGATGCGTGTCATTGGAGCTGACGGCCCCGAACGGTTGCATGGTGCGTGGTGGCAGCACCCGGCTCAGGCCGGGGCCATACGCGATTACTGGATTGTGGAAACCGAAGCGGGGGACCGTTTCTGGCTTTTCCGCCGGGGAGATGGTCAGCATCTCTGGTCTGGTGATGGCGCCTGGTTTGTCCACGGGCTGTTCTGATGACACAGGATCTTTCCGTCCCCTCCGTCATGCGCGCCGCCGAGCCAAGGGAAATTGCCGATGCCTTGACCCATGCGCTGCGTTTTGACGGACGCCGCCGTGTGCATGATGCCGATGAGCTTATGGCAACCCTCGTGGCCGAGCGCCTGGTGGCGCATCTGGCGCGCTGTGGTTTTGTGCTCATGAAGCGTGCCGATACCGTGGCGCATGATACGAGCGGGCATCGCCATCCTCATGACGCGCCACAAGGGCAGGGGGCATGACGACCCCGCTCCACGTCACCTCCTATTATTCCTTCTTGCGTGGCGTCAGTTCGCCGCACGACCTGTTTTCCGTCGCGCATGCACAGGGGCATAAGGCTCTGGCTTTGACGGACCGTCATTCGGTGGCGGGTATGGTACGCGCGCATGATGCAGCGCGGCAAAGCGGTTTGCGGCTTCTGCCAGGGTGTCGACTCGATCTGCTCGATGGATCGACTCTTCTGGTCTATCCGGTCGACCGGGTGGGATGGGGGGCGCTCTGCCGTCTTCTGACTCTCGGGCATCGCCGGGGGGCGCGCGAGGTTTTTTCGCTTGGGTGGGATGATCTGCTTCAGGGTGCCCAGAATCTGGTTCTTGTCCTGCTACCCGATCAGCCCGATGCGCAGGCGCAGCAGCAACTTCGCCACCTGAAACGGATCAGCGCAGTCCTTGGCCAGCCTGTCTATTGCGGGCTGGCGCATCGTAGCGCACCGGGCGATCTGCTGCGTCTCCAAGCCCTGGAGGCTTTGGCAGCTTCGTTTGGCGTGGCAGCACTGGTCACGGGGGATGTGCTCTACCATGAGGCACGCTGCCATGTGTTGCAGGATGTCGTGACGGCTATCCGCGAGAACTGCACATTGGAGACATTGGGCGGACGGCGCGAAATTCACGCTGACCGCGCACTCAAAACGCCAGTTTCTCTGGCGCAGCTCTATGAAGCCTTTCCCGAAGCCCTTGGGCGTGTGGCCGAGATCGAGGCGCATTGTCGCTTCTCGATGGAGGATCTTTGTTATCAATATCCGCAGGAGACCGACCGGCCGGATGAGACCCCGCAGCAGACTCTGGCCCGGCTCGTGCGCGACGCCTTGCCACGGCGCTATCCGGCCGGAGCGAGCGAGGCGGTCAGAAAACAGATTGCCCATGAACTCGCGCTCATAGGGTCGCTCGATTACGCTCCCTATTTCCTGACTGTTCACAGCATCGTGCATCAGGCGCGTGCGCTTGAGATTGTCTGTCAGGGGCGGGGTTCGGCCGCCAATTCCGCCATTTGTTACGTGCTGGGCATCACGGCTATCGATCCGGTACGCTCTGGGCTCCTGTTCGAGCGGTTCATTTCCGCAGAGCGTCGCGAGCCGCCCGATATCGATGTCGATTTCGAAAGCGACCGGCGCGAGGAGATCATCCAGTGGATCTATCGCCGCTATGGCCGCAGCCATTCGGCGCTTTGCGCTACACTCATGCGTTATCGTCCCAAGGGCGCCCTGCGTGAAACAGGCAAGGTGCTGGGGCTGAGTGAGGATCTTCTGGGTCTGCTCTCGAAATATCTCGCCTCTTCTCTGGGAGACCCCGAGCAACTCAAGGCGCGCGCGGCAGAACTGAATCTCAATCTGTCGGACAGGCGTCTGGCCCTGACTCTACGTGTGGCTGCCGAGCTTGTGGGCATACCGCGCCAGCTCGGCACGCATCCAGGTGGTTTCGTGCTGACGCGCGACCGGCTGGATGAACTCGTGCCCATCCAGCCTGCGGCCCAGGAAGACCGCCAGATCATCGTCTGGGACAAGGACGATATCGATATTCTCAAATTCATGAAGGTCGATGTGCTGGGCCTTGGCATGCTGGGCTGTCTGCGCCGTGGTTTCGAGCTGCTGGCCCAGCATCGCATCCGTCAGCTCGACATGGCCTCGGTGCCGCCTGAAGATCCCGCCACCTACGCCATGATTCGTCGTGCCGATACGCTGGGTACGTTCCAGATCGAGAGCCGCGCCCAGATGTCCATGCTGCCGCGCCTCAAGCCGAAGACTTTCTATGATCTGATCATTCAGGTAGCCATCGTGCGCCCCGGTCCTATTCAGGGCGATATGGTGCACCCCTATCTGCGTCGCCGTGACGGTGTCGAACTACCGGATTACCCCAAGCCGGAACTCGAGCAGATTCTTGGCAAGACGCTGGGCGTGCCCCTTTTTCAGGAACAGGCCATGCAGGTGGCCATCGCCTGCGCCGGGTTCACCCCTAGTGAGGCCGATCAGCTGCGCCGCTCCATGGCGACCTTTAAATTTACCGGTGGAGTGTCGCATTTTCGGACAAAGCTGATCGAGGGGATGGTGGCCAATCATTATGACCGCGCGTTTGCCGAGCGCACCTTCCGCCAGCTTGAGGGCTTCGGGTCCTATGGCTTTCCCGAGAGCCATGCCGCCAGTTTCGCACTTGTGGCCTATGTCTCTAATTATCTGAAATGCCATCATCCCGATGTCTTTTGTACGGCCTTGCTCAATTCGCAGCCCATGGGTTTTTATGCCCCCGCCCAGGTGGTGCGCGATGCGCGCGAGCATGGAGTGACCGTGCATGCCATCGACATCAACGCCTCGCGCTGGGATTGTGTGCTCGAGCCTGACCGGGGCAGGCCGACACTGGCCGTTCGTCTGGGGTTTCGCTTTGTGAAAGGCCTCTCGAATGAGCATGCGGGGAGGCTCATTGCCAATCGCTTTCCGGCCTATGACTCGCTCGACGATGTCTGGCGCCGCGCCGATATTCCCGTTGCTGCTCTTGAGGCTCTGGCGGCTGCCGATGTCTTTCGCAGCCTCGACCTCGATCGTCGGGCTGCGCTCTGGGCCATCAAGGGGCTGGCCGATACGGTTCTGCCGCTCTTCGCTGCCGCAGATCGCAAGCTGAACCGCCCAGGCCCCGAAGTGATCGAGCCCGATTATACGCCTCGCCCCATGAGTGCAGGTCGTGAGGTGGTCGAGGATTATAACACGCTGGGTCTGACCCTGCGCCAACATCCGATGGCTTTTCTGCGCACGCAGTTTGCCGCGCGCGGTATGGTCACCTGCGCCGATCTGCGCCGGCTGCGCGATGGAAGCCGCGTAGTGGTGCCGGGGCTGGTGCTCATGCGGCAACGTCCAGGAACGGCCCATGGCGTGATGTTCATGACGCTGGAAGATGAAACCGGCACAGCCAATATCATCATCTGGAAAGATCGTGCCGAGGCCCAGCGCCGTATTGTGATTGGCGTCAACGCCGTGGCCTGTCATGGTATCCTGCAGCGTGAAGGCGAGGTCATTCATGTGGTGATGCAGCGTCTGGAGGACCTGACCCCCTTGATGCGCCGGATTGCCGTGTCTGAGGAAGAAGAAGGGGCAGTATCGCCGCGCTTGAAGGCACGCGATTTTCATTGAGATGCAACGCAGTCGTTGCTTTCTCAGGCAAAGGATCGGGATTTTTCCGCGCCCATTGCTGATCCTGAAAGACGACATTTCCGGGAGGAGGCAACATGGCGGATTACGATCCTGCGGATCTGCAAAAAATACTGATGATCCCTGAACTGACAGCACTTGATCTGTCGTTCCGGCCGATGTTCGGCGGGATCATGGGCTATGCGGGCGGCAGGGTTTTTGCCTCGCTGTCCAATATCGGTCTGGCACTCAAGATGAACGGGAAGGACCGGGAGGCACTGCTGGCGCTGCCGGGCGCGCAGGCCCTGCGCTATGAGCCGCAAGCCGCACCCAGCAAGACCTATGTCGTCATTCCCGAGGCTTTACACACCTGCCCTGCAGAGCTCCGGCTTTGGGTGGAGCGCTCGATTGCTGCTCTCCCCGACAAAAAGCCGCGGCGATAGATACGCGCCGAGAGAGGGCGTTGCACCCTGGCACCTGACGCAGGGTTTGATATTCGTTCATCAAACCTGACGGACTCGTCGCGTTGTTCAGGAAAGATGAGCAAGATTCGTCTCAAATTGCAGTCGAGTTCGTCTCATCCTTGTTTCAGAAGAGGGGCCTATGCACCCTCTGCGTTCGATGGAGCTGTCGTGCTCTGTTTGCCGCACAGAACGATGTCCCAGCTGCCCCCCCCCAATCCTGGAAAATACTGGAGTTAAAATAACGTTACCAATCGCATTATCAATGATCATCGTTGGCTATGTGCTTCAGAGCGGGATAAAATCATGTGCCGGCATCTGTGAAAAAATACTCTCTGGAGAAATGCGATGCGATATACATTACGACAGTTGGAATATTTCGTCGCAGCAGGCGAAGCCGGATCGATAAGAAGCGCATCTGACAAACTCTCTATTTCACAGCCTTCGATTTCCACTGCGATTTCTCATCTGGAGATTGAATTCGGAGTCCAGCTTTTCGTCCGGCATCATGCTCAGGGACTGTCATTGACAGGTGCCGGACAGACTCTGTTGGCAGAAGCCAAAAGAGTGATCTCCATGGCAGAAAATCTTCACGCTCTTGCGGCAGAAACTACAGGTCAGGTCAGGGGGTTACTAGGGGTCGGGGCGATGATCACCCTTGCTCCCATGATCATGCCAGAGCTCGCGTATAATTTCAGGCAGAATTTTCCTGCGTCGGAGATAAGGCAGGTTGCTGCCAATCATGAATCGCTTGGCGAAAAACTGAGCAAGGCGGAAATCGATCTCGTTATAAGCTACGATCTCCCGTTGCCGCCCGGTATCGCATTTGAGCCATTGGCCAGTCTGCCACCTCACGCACTGGTGGCCAGATCGCATCGTCTGGCCGAGATGGAAGAGGTCACTCTCGAGGAACTGGCAGCAGACCCACTCATTCTGCTCGACCTGCCCCTGAGCCGTCACTACTTCAATGAGTTGTACGAGCGTGAAGGCCTGCGCCCGAACGTTTATGCGCGTGCGGCCGAGCAGGAAATTGTGCGTACCATGGTCGCGAACGGTTATGGCTACACACTGGCTAACGTGCGTCCCCGCTCCGATCGTGCGCTGGATGGCAAGCGTCTTGTCAGGTTGCGGCTGAGGGGTGACCATCGCCCGATGGTCATCGGTATGGCCATGCGTCAGGGAGAACGCCAGTCGCGCCTTCTGGAACATTTCATTCTGCATTGCCGCGCCTCGATTTCGGATCAGACGATACCCGGCATGTGCCCGCTCGATGAGGGCTAGGGAATTCGCGAGGCGACGTGGGCCATATCGTGCAGACAGGCGCCGGGCAGACGAGCCCTGCAGGCGCGGCAAGATCGGTCTCAACGAACTCTTAGGAAAAGGCTAATCAAGGCTAATCAATTCGATTGTTTCGGCTGTCAGATCATTTCAATACAAGAACGGAAAGATCTTCTGGAAAATGGAAGAACAGATCTTTTCAACGGGAAATCTCTGACATGACAGTTGAAATCGTCGATACTCTCGTCATTGGCGGTGGTCAGGCCGGCGTGGCGATGAGCGAGCATCTTCGCGTGCGCAATGTGCCGCATCTCGTTGTCGAGCGGGGGCGCATTGCCGAAAGATGGCGAAGCGAGCGCTGGGATTCCCTCGTGGCCAACGGCCCGGCCTGGCATGATCGTTTTCCCAACAGGCGTTTTGACGGTATCGCGCCTGACGGCTTCGTGCCCAAGGAAGAGATCGCCGCCTATTTCGAAGCCTATGCGCGCCAGATCGATATGCCCGTTCGCTGTGGGGTTGAGGTGCGCAAATTATCCCGCGCATCATCGGGGCACGGGTTCGAGGCTCAGACGGCTGCGGGGACCATTCAGGCGCGCAACGTGGTTGTGGCAACCGGCCCTTTCCAGAAGCCTCTTGTTCCTACCCTCATCCCGCAGAGCCCGAATCTGTTTCAGACCCATTCACAGGGGTATAAAAATCCAGCCCAGTTGCCTCAAGGCGGTGTGCTGGTGATTGGCGCAGGGGCATCCGGCGTACAGATTGCCGAGGAACTGAAGCGTGCAGGGCGTGCGGTGTGGCTCTCTGTCGGGCCGCATGACCGGCCAGCACGGCGCTATCGTGGCAAGGATTTTGTCTGGTGGCTGGGCGTTCTCGGTATGTGGGACATGAAAACCCCAGGGCCGGGGACGGAACATGTGACGATTGCCGTCAGTGGCGCGCAAGGTGGTCATACGGTCGATTTCCGTAATCTCGCCGCAAGCGGTATCACACTGGTGGGGCGCACACTCTCCTGTCATGAGGGCGTCCTCTCCTTCGCCACGGATCTGCAGAAAAACATAGAGGCAGGCGATGCGAATTACCTTGCCATGCTCGATGCCGCCGATGCCTATGTCACTGCCCAGGGTCTCGATCTGCCCGAAGAGCCACAGGCACATCGGATTGGCGATCTGCCGGAGTGCGTAACGACGCCCCTGACCGAACTCGATCTGGCAGAGTCCGGGGTAACCAGCATCATCTGGGCGACCGGCTATGGCTATGACTATAGCTGGCTCGATCTGGACGTTCTGGATGCGCGCGGTGCGCCGCGCCATGAGGGGGGCGTCTCGGTTGAACCGGGGCTCTATTTCCTTGGACTATCCTGGCTTACCCGCCGTGCCTCGCCTTTCATCTGGGGGGTCTGGCATGACGCGGCCCGCCTGGCCGCGCATATCGCCCCCGACCATTCCGCACAGGGCAAGGCGCAGGACGATGTGATGCATGTCTGACCTCGTTGAACTCCTCTCGACCCTCGTCGGGTTTCCCAGTCTGTGCGGCACCCCGAACGGGGCGATCATCGACTGGATAGAGGCGCGGCTCCTCGCTGCGGGTGCGCGCGTACAGCGTATTCCGGGCGAAGTGCCGGATCGGTTCAGTTTGTTTGCGATCATCGGCCCTGAGGCGCCGGGGGGGATCATACTCTCGGCCCATGCCGATGTCGTGCCCGTGGCGGGTCAGGACTGGTCGAGCGACCCGTTCATTTTGACGCGCCGGGGTGACCGGCTCTATGGCCGGGGAAGCAGCGACATGAAGGGTTTTCTGGCCTGTATGCTCGATGCCGTGCAACGCGTGGTCACGCATCCCATACCGCTTTCCAGACCTTTATACCTCGCGATTTCCCATGATGAGGAGCTGGGCTGTCTGGGTGTACGCTCCCTGCTGCAAGCTCTGAGCGAGGGGCCGGACCGTGCCATACAGGGATGTATTGTGGGGGAGCCGACGCAAATGCAGGTTGCGCTCGCTCACAAGGGCAAGACAGCGTTCACGATCGCCTGTCATGGCGTGGCCGCCCATTCTGCCAATCCGGGACAGGGGCTGAATGCCATCACATTGGCAGGCTCCATGATTCGGGCGGTTTCCGAGCTTCAGGAAAAGATAAAGACAAGCGAGCGCCCGGACGGCCGCTTTGCCATGCCATTCTCAACGGTACAGATCGGTCTGGTAACGGGCGGAACAGCGCTCAATATTGTGCCCGATCATTGTGTTCTCTCTGCCGAGATGCGTCTGCTGCCGGGCTATGAACCCGGCCCCTATCTGGACTGGCTGCGGGATGCGGGTGCGCGGGCCGTGGCAGATCTGGGCGGTGGCAGGGTCGAGATTGAGGTCACGAACGCCTATCCGGGTCTGGATATGGAGCCGGGCGGTGTACTCTGCGCCACCGTCCTGCGTGAGGCCGGACGCAATCATACCACCACGATCGATTTCGGGACCGAGGCAGGGTTGTTTCGAGAAATCCTGTCTCTGGATTGCGTGGTGTGCGGCCCAGGCTCGATCGATCGCGCGCATAAGGCTGATGAGTACATCACAGAGGCCGAGCTCGAAGAGGGGGCGCGTTTTGTCGATGCGATCGTCGCGCGCCTCAGATAACAGCGATGCCGGAATTCCCCGGCAGGCAGGAGGGTGACCCATGACGTTTTCCATCATCGCGCGCTGCGCCAGAACCGGGCAATTCGGCATGGCGGTAGCCTCGTCATCACCCGCCGTCGCCAGCCGCTGTGCTTTTGCCCGCGCCGGTGTCGGGGTTGTGGCAACGCAGAACGTGACCGATCCTAGGCTGGGTCCCAAAGCGCTTGCTCTACTCGAATCAGGGGCTTCTGCGCGCGAATGTCGTGACATCATGATGCGTACCGCAGCTTTCAGCGCCTTCCGGCAAGTGATGATTCTCGATGCGTCGGGGCGTTCGGCCTATTGGGCGGGAGAGCGCATTCTGGGGCGTTACGGTCAGGCCTCGGCAGAGGATGTTGCAGCGGCCGGAAACATGCTGGCAGATGAGCAGATTCCTCAGGCCATGGTCACGTCATTCAGCGCGTCTTCCCCTGAGTTCGAACTCGGAGAGCGTTTGCTGCTCGCGATGGAGGCCGGGCTCGCCGCTGGAGGTGAAGAGGGGCCTGTTCACTCCGCAGGTTTACTCATCGTCGAGGCGCAGAGCTGGCCTTTGACCGATCTGCGGGTGGACTGGAGCGAGACGCCTCTTGCTGCCCTGCGCGGGCTGTGGTTGCTCTGGCAACCACAGATGCGTGATTACGTCACGCGGGGGCTGGACCCTACGACAGCCCCTTCTTACGGCGTGCCCGGCGATTCCTGAGCTGCTCCACTGAAACGCCGGAACACAGGGCTGGCGTTTCAGTCGCCTTGCGCAAGTATCATCCTCGCGGCCATTTCGCCGATCATCATGCTGGGCGCGCTGGTATTGCCGCTGACCAGGGTCGGCATGATCGACGCATCGGCGATACGCAGCCCGTCTATCCCGCGCAGTTTCAGATCCGGCCTCACGACCGATTGCTCATCGACCCCCATGCGGCAGGTTCCTGCCGGATGAAAGACCGTTGCTGCGCTCGCCCTCAGATAGGCCATGATCTCGGCTTTCGTTGTAACCGATGCACCCGGGGCGATTTCGACACCTCGTGTATTGGCGAAAGGCGACTGGGAGAGAATGTGGCGGGCTATCCTGATCCCTTCGCAGAGCGTCTCGAGATCATGAGGATCCGATGCGAAATTGAAATCGATCTGAGGGTTCAGCGTGCCGTCGGTCGCCAGCCGGACTGTCCCACGGCTTCTGGGACGTAGCACGCAGGTATGGATTGCAAATCCATGCCCCCATTCGAAGAGCCTGCCACGGGGGCTGCGATATCCTGGCACGAAATGAAACTGGATGTCCGGCACCGAGCCCTCGGCCAGTTTTGTCCGGGCAAAGCCCCCGGCCTCTACATAATTCGTGGTCAGCCAGCCCTTGCGCCCCAGCGCGAACTGCCAGGGTGCGCTCAGTACTCTGGGCAAAGTACGCGCTGAGAAACCCAATGTACGCGGGTCGGTGGAACGCAGGGTCACCAGACCATCCAGATGGTCCTGCAGGTTCTGACCGACGCCCGGCAAGACATGAATGGGAGAAATGCCGGCGGCGATCAGATTGGCGCCTGATCCGATGCCCGATGCCATCAGGATCTGGGGAGATCCGATGGCGCCGGCACAGAGAATGACCTCGCGACGGGCATGGAGTGTCTTCACTATGCCCTCATGTTCGATCGAAATTCCGCATACGCGGCGGTTCTCGATCAGGAGGCGACGTGTCCTGGCCCCGGACAGAATGCATAATCCCGGACGCTTTCGTACCGGATGGATGAAGGCACGATAGGCGCTCAGGCGCAGGCCGTCGCGCTGCGTGACGTCATAAATGCCTACGCCCTCGAGTTGAGCCCCGTTGAAGTCAGGATTACGCGTCAGCCCAGCCGCAACGCCCGCTGCAACGAAATCATGCGAGAGGGGATTGACGTCGCGGGGCGCGACGACATCCAGCGCCCCGTCACGACCGTGGAATTCTGCTCCCGGCGCATCGGCCATTCGATGGCTGCGTTCGAGCGACATGAATGCATCGAGCACCCGGGGCCATTCCCACCCTGTACAGCCGAGAGATGCCCAATGGTCGTAATCAGAGCGATCGCCGCGAATATAGATCATGCTGTTGAGCGTGGTAGAGCCGCCCAAAGCCTTGCCGCGCGGTACGTGAATGCGGCGATCCATAAGGTGATGCTGCGGGGTAGAGTAGAATTGGTAGGCGAACTTTCGGCTGCGATAGAGCGTGAGGGTGCCGGCCGGGATGCTGATGCGCGGCGTGCGGTCGCTCCCGCCGGCCTCAATCAGTCCGACCCGAAAGCGCCCGTCGGCGCTGAGTCGATTAGCCAGAACGCACCCCGCTGAGCCAGCGCCAATGACGAGGTAATCGAAGGTCTGGGCGAGATCATCGGACATGGCATCCTCCTTCTTGCGTGTGGCGGGGGCCGTGCGGTTCAGAACCCGGTTGAGAAGGTGGCGAGACAGGCGAAGGACGGCGCGACGTAATAGGTCGAGGTGCCCGCGACCATTCCTGTGCTATAGACGCCCGAGAGGTAATGATTATCGCCCAGATTGACGATATTCAGGCGCAGGCTCGGCTTTTTGAGAAAGCCGATATCATGGGCGCGTGCGCCCAGCATCATGTCGACCTGCTTGTGTCCAGGAATGCGTTCATCATTCATGAATGTCCCGTATTCCTTGTCGAGATACTTCATTGAGACGCTCCCGAAGAACGTGCCATCGTCATATTGCACGCCGATCGCGCCCATCCAGCGCGGTGCGGACGGAGCGACCTTGCCACGGGTGGCATAGGTCGTCGTACCCATGGTGATATTATTGTCGGTGGTAGCGTAGAGATATTCGCCCGACAGATAGGGCGAGAGATGATGCCAGGGGGCCAGGCCGATTTCCGCATCGACGCCACGTGTGGTCAGCCCGCCTGCATCAAGGAAGTAGGGTACGGCATCCACATACTGATTGATGGCATGGTGAGTCATGTTGTTGTTGAACAGCGTGACAGAACCGGTCACCCAGCGATCATGGTACCGCGCACCAAGTTCCTCGGCGATGCTGTATTCATCGCGTAGATTGGTGCTGGCGGTCTGATAAAGGCTCGGATCGTAAGGGCTGTTGTACTGGTTGTAGAAGGCCGAGCCGATCGGGATTCGAAAGCTTGTCGTCGCGTTCGCGAAAACCTGCACGTGATCGTTGATCTTGTAGCTGATCGACATACGCGGCAGAGGCTGGGCGGTATTGTAGCTGGTGGCGTATTGGGGGCCTGGCTGTTGCAGCGTCCCGTTACGCGCGGCCATGACTTCCTTGAATGCCAGATTGATCAGCAGCCGGTCATTCAGCAGCCGCAATTCATCGCCGACATAGAGGCTGACCATCTGTGTGATCGTGTGATAGCGCCAGCCACTCAACTGTGTGCCGTCATCAAGATGCAGATAGGATTTTGAGATATTGCCGGCCGAATCGATGGCCGAAAAGGGCTCGTTCACGTTCATGTCGGTGTAGCCATACCAGGCACCGAAGACGAGATGGTTGTGCCGCGTGTCGTAATGGAGCGCGGCATTGAGCCCGGTCAGGCTCTCATGCTCGTCGAAATTCCAGCGCGCCGCCATCGAGCCATCCTGGGCATAAGGCGAGCCAGCGATCGCGCCATCGACAGGCTGCGTGCCGTTATAGAATGTGCCGCTCGTAGGGAGGGTATACACCCCGAGAGGATAATTGCCGAAGCCGCGATAGAAATAGGGCGTGACGTTGAGGGAAAGACGATCGGTCAGGGCAAAATGCGACTGACTGCTCAGGAAGTAGTTGGTCCAGTTGGTTCCATATCCCTTGTAATAATTGGCATCCCCGAACTTGTAGATACCATCCAGGTTGATGCCGCCCCCGAGCCCTTTCGCCTGCCAGTCGGACAGGGTTGGCGTGCTGTACCAGGCCGTATTCTCATTGTTATAGGTGAAGGAGAGTGCCGTGTTGCTGTTTGGCGCCCAGTCCTTGATGGCCTTGAAATCGACGTGCCGACGATTATTGCGGCCGGGGCCGCGCCAGGCCTGACTCGTCAGGTTCGAGAACGATGCAAAGGCACGCAGCCCGGTATGGGCAATCTCGCCACTATCGTACCGTATATACTGGCGGTTCATCTGGTGCGAGCCATAGCTCACATCGACCTGGCCCGATCGTGTGTATTGCGGGTCGCGCATGCGCACATTCATGGTTCCACCGGCGGAGTATACAGTGGGCATTTCGATATCGGGAGCGCCCTGCTGAAGCTGAACCGCTTCCATGTTCTCGGTATCCACCCATTCGGAGGAATTGGGCGTGTAGTTATCGGGGTCGTTCATGGGAACCCCCTCAAACAGAAAGCCGATTTCCTGCTGGTTCAGACCGCGCACGCTCACAGCGGACTGGTCGGTCACGCCAAAGGGGTCACCCATGGCGACATTGGCGCCGGGCGACAGATTGACCAGAGCCAGAGTATTTGAGGCAGGGGACTGCTTGGCGATATATTCGTGCTCGACAGTGCTGATGGAGCGTGCCGCTGTTTCCGGGCGGATCAGCCCCCCGCCCGGGCGATGACGATTAGCCGAAATGCTGATGGTCTCGCCTGGACCGCTTGCCGTGCGGGAAGAGGCTTTCTTAGCCTGCTGCGATGTCGAGGGCTGACCCGGCGTCGTGGCTGTTGGCGCCCCAACAGAAGAGGGCGTGCGGTGATTGCGGGTCACGTGGGGGTTGGAATGCTTGCCAGAGGTGACCGCTGCAGCCTGCGCATATCCCCCGAGCAGGAGGAAGGTTGATGACAGGAGCAGGCAAGAGCGCGTGGGTTTCGTCTGCATGGCGGTATCTCTGAGCGGGTGGTTCCCCCGGCCTGTGAGGCGAGGGGCGAGGGGGAGTGGGAAGGCTGAGGGGGTGTTCCGCCCCTCAGTCTGGCAGTACCGCGATCACATCGACCTCGATCAGCCATTCCGGTCGCGCAAGGGCAACCACCACCAGCCCCGTGAATACTGGGAACACGCCTTTGAGATGCTTTCCCAGGACGCGGTAACACGTCTCGCGGTGGCGAATATCAGTGAGATAGACCGTGACCTTGCAGATATGCGAAAGGGCTGATCCGGCCTCTTCGAGAAGGAGTGTGATGTTCTCCATGACCTTTTCGGCCTGCCCGGCCGGATCGCCGATCGCGATATTTTCCCGGGTGTCGAGATCCTGTGGCACCTGGCCGCGCAGGTATACAGTCTTCCCTGCCACGACTGCCTGACAGAGGTCGTTGTCGAGATTCTGTTCCGGATAGGTATCTTTCGTATTGAAGGGCCGTATGCGGGTATGGACAGGCATGGATATCTCTCCCCTGACTTGCGATCTGCAATGTTATTCGGTGCGATAAAGTAATGATTGCAAGGCGACGCAACGAATGAAAGAACGGAAGTATGGGGAAGAGCTTCGGAAAAACCTAAGAAGAGGTTGGCATGGGCGTCGTGCCTGATTGGCTGCTGCTCTGATGCAGTATCAGAACGTCATATACGGCAGGAGAGTCTTTTCATCGCTTGCATGGCCGCGTCCGAGACCATGCCCAGTAGAAAGCGCCCGGTACAAAAATGCCCAGTATCCAAGAAAGATCGATCCCGTCCAGCATATGAGCGATGCGACCAGTATAGAGCCCGTTGGACAGGAATGGGATCTGGACGAGCACGCCCAGCGCATAGCACGAAAGCGCCGGTCGGTTGGCTGTGCCGTAGATACCGCCATCGCGACGAAAGAGCGATTCCATATCGTAATGTCCGTGACGGATCAGATAATAATCGACCAGATTGATCGCGGTCCACGGCGAGAGTACGGCCAAGAGGAGCGCGATGACATTGTCGAGAATGGTCAGCACATCACCACTCAGCATCTCGGTAATCAGCGCGCAGATCAGAAGCAGGATCAGTGCGGCCATGCCGCGCGCACGACCGGTTGGGTGCCAGTTCTGGCGAAATGTCTGCAGGAAGGTGAGTGAGGACAGGGCTGCGCAATAGATCTGCATCGTGCAGCTTACGAGTGTGGAGATCATGACAACCAGAAACAGCACTGCGGGCAGGATTGTGCCCCAGGGGCGTACCGCATCGTACATGGATCCGTTGAACCCGGTGCTGCCGATGAACGCTCCGATGACCATCGGGTAGGCCGTTCCCAGAACGCTGCCTGCAAGACACACGACGAAGGCCGTTCTCTCGCCTGTGCTGGATGGAAGATAGCGTGTGTAATCGGAAACATAAGGGGCATAGGCGATCTGCCACAGCACACCAAGTGAGAGCGCCTTGAGGAAATCATGCAGAGCCGGCGTCGCCCAGATGGCCTGGGCCAGATGCCCCTGCGCCAGATCCAGATAGGCCAGTCCGACCAGAAGAAAGGCCAGCGAGGCCACAGGGATGAAACCTGCTATGAATCGCTCGATCAGATCATGACCGATCATGCAGAGAAGGGCCGTGACGAGCACGGTGCCCCAGATGGGAAGCTGCCCGAACCCGCTGCCAAACAGGCTGCGCGCCTCTTCCCGCCCGATGGCGAAGAACGTGGTGGTGAAGCCGACATACATGATGATGATCACCGCAATGATCAGCAGGCTCCCGGTCGATCCAAACTGCCCGCGGGTCTGCTGCATTTGCGGAATGCCGAGATGAGGCCCCTGGGCGGCGTGAAGCGCCATGAACACGCCTCCGACAATATTTCCCGTCAGAATGGCGAGGAGAGACCAGCCGAGGGAAAGATGGCAGATGCCGGGATAGAGCAGCCCTGTCATGACCGCCATGACATTCTGGTTGGCCCCTACCCAGACTTTGAAAAGCGACCAGGCATTGCCGTGGCGACGTGCCTCGGGAACGGGAAAGATCGTCTCGTTCTCGATGGAAAGGGGAAGGGTGTCGTCCATCGGTCGGGTCTCGTTCTTTCCGGCAGGGGGAAGGTTCAGGGGGGTGGGCAGGGCGTGGCTCATGACGTCGGCATATTGGCGCCAGGAAGAGGCATGTGATCCGATCCGGGTGTCGGCTGTGGGCGCGCCGTGGAGACGGCACGGGCATGACCCGGAAATTGCTCATACTGTGCCAGTCTTTCCGCATGGCGTGCCGCCTCAGGGTAGGCGTTCTGCGCGACACGCGCGAAGGACATGCGCTTGGTGAAATCATGCACGGAGAGCGGGGAGTGGGTTCTGGCCGCCCGGTTGGTGGGAAGCACCGCATTGGGGCCCAGCACGTAATTGCCGAGCGTGACGGGCGTTGAGCTGCCCAGCAGAACCTCGCCAGCATGCCGGATGCGCCCCAGATCGGCCATCGGATCGGCAGTGAGAATTTCCAGATGCTCGGGCGCATAGGCGTTGGTGAAAGCGATGGCGGCCTCCATCGTGTCGGTGAGGAGTACGCCACCATGCGCCCCGCAGAGCACCGCGCGCGAAAAAGCGGCCCTTCCCGGTTCCATGGCGGCCCAATGCAAGGGAAGGGCCTCCATGACGCCTTCAGCCACGCGCCGACTGCTGGTGACGAGCCATGCGGAAGAATCCGGACCGTGTTCGGACTCGATGATCAGGTCCAGAGCGGCAAGAACAGGGTCGACGCTGTCATCGGTCAGGATGATGCTCTCGCTCGGCCCTGCAGGAACGCCGGGGTCAAGTCGGTCGCTCAAAAGGCGTTTTGCCGCGACCACATAGGGGCTGCCCGGTCCTACGATCTTGTCGCAGGCCGGAATGGTCTGCGTGCCATAGGCGATAGCCGCGACGGCCTGGGCTCCACCGCTCTTGTAGATGTCGGTCACGCCAATCAGTCTGGCCGCGGCGAGTGTGCCGGCATCCACGCTGCCATCGGGGGCAGGAGGGGTGATGATCACCAGGCGCTGTACGCCCGCGACCATGCCGGGGATGGCGGTCATGGCCACCACGCTTGGAAAACATCCCTTGCCGCGGGGCACATAACAGGCGACCGACTCGATGGGGATTGTGCGATCACCCGCCCAGATTCCTGGTCGCACCTCGATCATCCAACTCTCTTCGGGTTTCTGTGCTTCGTGAAAGCGCCGTATGTTGGCGATGGCATAGCGCATGGAGTCCAGAATCTCCGGGTCCATCGCCTCCATGGCCGCGTCGATCTCGGCTTCAGTGACCTTGAGAGCGAGGTCGGGCTGCGTCACCTTGTCGAATTGCCGGGCAAAATGACGCAGGGCGTCATCACCCTCCTGGCGGACGCGTTCGATGATGGGCGCCACCCGTTCGAGATAGGGGGTGAGGTCGCTCTCCGTGCGGCGCAGTAGCTCTGCGGGAATGGGGGCTGCCCCTGAAAAATCATGGAAGCTGATTCTGTCGGTCATGAAGCGCTTTTCCGGATAAAAAGAGGGAATTAGAGGGAGGCCAGCGCACCGCCATCGACATAGAGGGTCTGACCGGTCACATAGGCAGAGGCATCAGAGCACAGGAACTGGAGAGGTCCGGCGAGATCCTCGCCAATACCGAAGCGACCAAGCGGAATGCGCGCGCGCATCTTCTCCTGCCATGCGCCATCTTCAAAAAACGCTGCCGTCATGGCTGTGTGAAAGTAGCCCGGCGCCAGGGCATTGACCCGTATTCCCCTGGGCGCCCATTCAACGGCAAGGCTGCGCGTCATGCCCAGAATGCCGGATTTTGAAGCGCTGTAGGGCACGGCCTTCGCGATGCCTGTCGCGGCGGCAAGTGAGGCGAGATTGACGATGCTCGCCCCCGATCCCATCAGACGTGAAGCGCGCTGGGCGACGAAGAAGGCTCCCCTCAGATTGGTATCCAGCAACTGATCCCAGAGCGCTTCATCCACGGCATCGCTGGCACAAAGTCTCTCGTCTCCGGCATTATTGATCAAGATATCAAGAGGGCGACCGGAAGCTGCAATCGCGGAGAATGCGGCTTCAATCGAGCAAAGGGCCCGGACATCCATCACCAGGGGGGTCATCACGTTGCCCTGCGCCGCTGCCATCGCACAGCATTCCTCGAGCGCTGCGGCATGACGCCCCGTGACCCAAACCTGGGCGCCGGCGGCGGCCAGGTGAAGCGCCATGGCCCGGCCAAGCCCCCGTCCGCCACCCGTGACAAGGGCTGATCTGCCCTGTAGCGAAAATAAGGCAGGTGCTTGGGTCATGTGAGGGCACTCCCGGGTACTTGCGTTGGGGTCACTTTTCTCGCCACTAAGGGCGATTGAGATTTCAAGGGCGCTGTCCGGCGGTCAGTCCGCAAGGTGGATTCCCCTCGTATAGTCACGTCGGCATAGAGGATCAGGAAGGAACCGGCATTGGTACGATGCAGGTATCGTTTCCGCCATACAGACGTGCCGCCAGCATGTGGTTGGCCTCCGGCTCGGGAGAAAGATAGAAGCGATTGGACTGATGCAGTTATAAATATACTGTCATCGAAATGAAAATAGAGACGGCCAAGTCAGGCGCATAGGTTTTTCCGGATCAAGGCTTCAGGAAATATGCAGCAGAAGGCGGGCGTGCCCTCTTCTAGTCGCGATCCTGTATTGATATGATTCCATAATGATCCGAAACGGCAACGTGGGAGCGCGGGATTTCTGCGGTTTGACGTGGTTTGTCGGTGTTTCACCAGAATGACCATGTGCAAAATTGGCAGGGAGCGACAGGATGGAGCGTATCGGCACAGTGGAAGCAGAGACGATTTATCCGATTCCCGCCGCCAGTCGTCACGGCCGGCCCAGAGACCTGTTCACGGTCTGGTTCGGTCCCAATCTGATGATGCTGACCGTGGTGACGGGGGCACTGGCGACAACCCTGTTCGGGCTCTCGCTGCTCGAGGGGCTGCTGGCGCTTCTGATCGGTAACCTGGTGGGGGGTGTCTTCATGGCGCTTCATGCGGCGCAGGGGCCAAGGCTCGGCGTGCCGCAGATGATCCAGACGCGGGGGCAATTCGGGCTCTATGGTGCGGTGCCGATCACGGCCATCATCGTGCTGATGTATGTCGGATTTGCCGCATCCAATCTCGTGCTCGGCGCAGAAGGACTACAAGCCTGTTTCCCGACGCTTGGACGCTTTCCAGCAATTGTCATCATCCAGATCGTATCGATCGCGCCTGCGATCCTGGGCTATCGCGTCATCCATGTTGCGGCACGCATTCTCACCGTGGTCTGCGGAGCCGCGGTGCTGGTCTGTCTGGGTTATGTCGCGCTCTATCATGGGGAGATGCACGGCGCGACGGCTTTCACGAATGGCTGGACCGGTTTCCTGCGCACGTTGTCCCTCGCGGCCCTCTGGCAGATCGCCTATGCGCCTTATGTTTCGGACTCCTCGCGCTATCTCCCCGCAGGGCCAGCTAGCGAGCGCCACGCTTTCCTTGCCTGTTTCTCAGGCTCTATCTCGGGCTCGATGCTGGCTATGGCTTTAGGCGCAGTCGTCGGCAGTCTGGCCGGAGGGCAGCATGTGGTGCAGTCGCTCATGGGTGTCCTGGGTCAGGCCGCCATACCTGTGCTGCTTGCTTTCTCGCTGGGGATTGCGGTGGCCAATGCCATGAACGTGTATTGTGGCGCGCTCTCGACCCTGACGGTAGCGCAGACTTTCAGCACGCATCGCCATCATGGTCAGGGTATGCGGCTGGCCGTGACAATCGTGCTTCTGGTTTTCGCCTTCAGTATGGCCACGCTCATGGCGGATGGTTTCATGGCCGCTTACAGCGAGTTCCTCGAATTGCTGATGTGCGTCATGATCCCATGGACGGCCATCAATCTCACCGACTACTACCTGCTGCATCACGGCGAATACGATGTCGCTTCATTTTTCAAACGCGATGGCGGGATCTACGGCTTTTGGAACCTGCCCGCCCTGATCTGCTACATGCTGGGACTTGTCATCCAGTTCCCGTTCCTTTCCACCGCACTCTATACGGGCAGCATGGCGCGGCTCCTGGGTGGCGTCGACATCTCCTGGGTGGTCAGCCTGCTCGTCACACCGCCGCTTTACGTCCTGAGTGAGCGGCATTTCCGGTCCAAGGTACTGCCGGGCGGAGAAAACGCATAATGCTGCTTCATAACGCACAATTCATCATGCCGGATCAGACGCGTCTGAGCGGGGCCATGCTCATACGCGATGGCCGTATCGCTGCGATGGGGCCTGATGCCGAAATGATCGCGCAATGTCCCGACGGGATCGAGCGCCGCGATCTGGAGGGGGCTGTTGTCCTGCCCGGATTCATCGATAGTCATCTGCATTTGCGCATGGGGGCGGAATATCTGTCGAATATCGGTCTTCGCGACTGCCGGAGTATGCGCGAGGTCCTGTCACGCGTTGCGCGCTTTGCGGACGAGCATCCCGAGCGCCCCTGGCTGATCGGCCTGGAATGGAGCTACGGTTATCCAGACCTGCCGCCCGAGGGCTTCGATCGGGCCCTGCTCGATGCCATTGTGCCCGATCGCCCGGTATTCCTGCGTTCGGGCATGGCGCATGCGGCCTGGGCCAATAGCAAGGCGCTCGAGTATGCCGGGATCGATGCCTCGACGCCCGATCCCGAAGGGGGCGAAATCATGCGACGCCCTGACGGCACGCCCTCGGGCTGGCTCAAGGAAGAGGCGAGCCGGCTCGTGGCCCGTCATGTGCCGCCCATGGATGAAGCGATGCTGCGCGACGGCATGACCCGCGTTCTGGCCGAGATTGCCGAATGCGGCATCACCCGTGTGGAAAGTGCGGCCTTTGATGAAGGGCTGTTCCCGATCCTGCACGACCTCGAACGCCAGGATGCGCTGACCTGTCGTATCGGCATTATGGTCGAGATGCTGCCACCCGCTTTTTGCGCCGAGCGTCTCGCGCAGGTCGCCTCGCTGCGCCGGACTTATGCCTCGCCCGCCTTGAGCCTGGACGGCGTGAAGTTCTTCCTGGATGGTGTGCTCGAATCCCATACGGCTTCCATGCCGCAGGGCTATCGCGATCGCCCTGATGAGCAGGGTACGCTGGTCTGGCCGGTGGCCGCCTATAAACAGGCCGTGCAGGCAGTTTCAGAGGCAGGATTCCAGATTTGGACGCACGCCATAGGCAGCGGCGCCATCACGCTTGCGCTGGACGCCTATGCCCAGACTCCGAATGAGACCCGCGCGCTCAGGCACCGTGTCGAACATGTCGAGATTCCACTCGAGACGGATATGGCGCGTTTTGCTTCCCTCGGTGTGGTGGCCTGTCTGCAGCCGGTCATGGTGGCGCCCTCGGATGAGTGGATGGGTATGGGCGGCGTATGGGAGCAGCGTGTTCGGCCCGAGGAGCATGACCGCGCTTTTCCCAACCGCTCGCTACTCGATCTGGGCGCTCTGGTTGCGTTCGGCACGGATTGGCCGATTGTCTCGCTCTCGCCTCTGCGCGGTGTGGCGAAAGCCGTGACACGGCGTAGCAGCGAGGATGGAACGGTGTTCGTGCCCGGTCAGGCCATCCGCCTTGATGAGGCGCTCAACGCCTACACGACAGCCGGCGCGCTTGCCTGTCATCGCGAGCAGGATGAGGGGGCGCTGCGTATCGGGAACTGGGCGGATCTCGTAGTGCTGGCGAGTGATCCCGCAATCTGCGCGCCCGACGCGATCCGGGACATTCCGGTCTTGATGACGATGATGGCGGGAAAGCCGGTTTTCGAGCGCGAATAGCGGGACAGCGCCGCAAAAGCCTGAGGGACGAAAGGTCATTCCAGCCGGGTTAGTTGGATTGATGTCAGGACGCGCTTCCCGAACCTCGGGCGTTTCAAGGACGTCGCGCGTCAGATGCGCGTTTCATGGTGCAGGGTCTGTCTGGTCTGCCATGAGGGACGACGCATCTGTCTATTTCGGAGCCTCCTGTAGAAAAAGGAAAAAGAAATCATGAGCCGGACAGTTGAACATTTCACGACGGCCGCAGCGGCGCTGTCTTTCAGGACAGGATGCTGGATCGACGGGCGTTTCCTGCCCGCCCATGACAATGCGCGATTCGAAACCATTAACCCGGCGACTGGCGAGGTGCTGGCTGATATCGCCCGGGGCAAGGCCGCTGATATCGATTTGGCCGTGGCCAGCGGACGCAAGGCGTTCAGAAGCAGGGTATGGTCGGGCATGACTCCCGCCGGGCGAAAGACAATCCTTTTGCGTCTTGCGCAACTGCTGCGCGATCATCTCGAAGAAATGGCGCTCCTCGATACGCTCGACGTGGGCAAACCCATTGCCGATACGCTCTCGATCGACGTGCCGGGTGCCGCAGATATCCTGCAATGGCATGCTGAAGCGCTCGACAAGATTTATGATGAGATCGCGCCCACAGGGGGGCGCGATCTGGCCATGATACGCAAGGTACCTCTCGGAGTGATAGGCGTGGTGGTGCCATGGAACTTCCCGCTCGATCTTGCCATCTGGAAAATTGCGCCTGCCCTCGCTGTAGGTAATTCGGTTGTCCTCAAACCCGCCGAGCAATCGCCACTTTCGGCCCTGCGTCTTGCCGAGCTTGCTGCCGAGGCGGGTTTGCCGGAAGGAGTACTGAATGTGGTACCTGGTCTGGGCCATGAAGCCGGGCAGGCGCTCGGACTGCACCAGGATGTCGATTGCCTTGCCTTCACCGGTTCGACCGAGACAGGGAAACGTTTTCTGCGTTATGCGGGAGAGAGCAACCTCAAGCCTGTCTGGCTCGAGACGGGGGGTAAAAGCCCTTCTCTCGTTTTCCCCGATGCCGATCTGGAGGCCGCAGCCGAAAAAGCTGCGTGGGGGATTTTTTTCAATCAGGGGCAGATATGCTCCGCCAATTCACGTCTCCTCGTTCATGAGAGCCTCGCTGAAGACATGATCGCCCGCCTTAAAAGCAAGGCAGAGGCGCTCGCGCCGGGAAATCCTCTTGATCCGGCGACACTGCTCGGCCCCATGGTTTCGAATGAGCATGCCGATCGTGTCGCCGGGTTCATTCAGTCGGGCAGAGAGCATGCGCACCTGGTTGCAGGAGGTAGTCAGATCAGCGTCGGGCGCTCACGAGCCTATGTCCAGCCCACAGTGTTTGCCAATGTACCCTCCGATTGCCTTCTGGCACGCGAGGAGATTTTTGGCCCAGTCCTGGCCATCCAGACATTCAAGGATGAAGACCATGCGGTCGCTCTGGCCAATGACACCGTTTACGGTCTTGCGGCGTCGCTCTGGACCCGTGATCTCGGTCGGGCACTCTCGCTTTCCGAGCGACTTGAAGCGGGGACGATCTCGGTGAATACGGTGGATGCGCTCTCGCCCATGACGCCTTTCGGTGGGCTGAAGCAATCGGGCTATGGGCGTGATTTGTCGCTGCACAGCTTCGATAAGTACACCGCGCTCAAGACGATCTGGGTCAAATACTGAAAATCCCTCCGAGGGGGCTATTCGTGAGGATAGCCTCCCCGATCCTTGAGATGCTGCCTGTCCCGGACGCGGCACGCGCGCGCGTCATGGCGGGCAGGGACCAGGGCCCCAGCCCCCCGCGTCATCAACGGTTAAGTGAGGGCAGGTCTCGCATCACTTCCAGAATGCTGTCACGTAGAATGCTTCCAATCCTGGCAATTTCCACCTCGGTCAGGACGAGTGGCGGGGAGAGGATCAGGATGTGGCCCAGAGGGCGTGCAATCAATCCTTTTTCCTGGGCCTTGCGGGCGACAAGCATGCCGATATTGAGTGCTTCGGGGAACAGCGCCTTGCTCGCCTTGTCCCGGACGAACTCGATCCCCATCATGAAATGGCTGCCGCGTACTTCGCCAACGATGTCGATATCTCCAAGGCTACGTAGAGTGTTTTCGAACAACTTGCCGGTTACCCGCACACGCTCGGGAATATGCTCGGCCTCCATCAGGGCAATATTGGCCAGACCAGCGGCGGCAGCTGCAGGATGGCCCGCATAGGTCATGCCATGGGTGAAGACACCATCCGGGCCTGAAATCACCTCATGGATCTCATCCGTCATCAGGGTTGCGGCGAGAGGCTGATATCCTGAGGTTATACCTTTGGCGACCGTGATCATGTCGGGCTGTGTGTCGAAGACAGCTTCCGACGCGAAGAAATGCCCCAGACGACCGAACGCCGTGACCACCTCATCGGCCACGAATTTGATGTCGTAGTGCGCGCACAGCTCCTGGACGCGCTTGTGATAGCCGGCGGGCGGTACGATGACCCCTCCGGCTCCCATGATTGGTTCGCCGATGAAACAGGCGATGTTCTCGGCTCCCAGATGTTCGATCTGCGTGCGCATGTCCTCAATCAGGGCATCGAGGAACTCGGCCTCGGTCATGTCCGCCCCTTCGCGCCAGTAATGCGGCTTTTTCAGGTGATGGACGATCCCCTCTGCTTTGGACCACCCCTTGGAATAGGGCGGGGTGGTCATGGCGATCGAGAGATAGGTCGAGCCGTGATAGGCCCCATGACGGCTCAGGACGAGCTTCTTGGTCCTGCGACCGAGACGTTCGTAATAATGATGCAGGATACGCACGGCGCCGTCATTGGCAACCGAGCCGGAATTGGAAAAATGGACGCGGTTCAGACTGCCCGGCGCCAGCGTTGCGAGTTTTTGCGCCAGCGCCGCGGCTGCGGGATGGGTGAAAGTGTAGAAGGTGGAATAGAAGTCGAGTGTCGAGAGCTGCTGGGCGATCGCGTCAATGATCTCGCGTCGTCCATGGCCGACATTGACGCACCACAATCCGCCAATGCCGTCGATCAGGTCGTTGCCGTCGCTGTCACGCACCATGGTTCCCTTGGCTGCCACGATGGCCGTCCGGGCTCCTGGTTTCTTGAGCCCGTTGAGATCGGCCCAGGACTGGACGAGATGGCCATCGGCGGCGAGAATGGCCTCGGTGGTCCTGGGTAAGTCGAGACCGGTTGGAGCCGTATCGGAGGCGTCGGTTCTGGACACTGTGACAGACATGGTTTCTCTCCCTGGACAAACAGGGCTGCGATAGGGCGCAGCGCAACGGGTCGAGACTAGGACCGTGAGCAAGGGCACGTATATCGCCCGAAAGGGGTATGGCGCGGATGAAGGATATGCGGCCCGGTCTGCTCGGTGCGGCAATTTCGTGCCTTCGCGGCCCGGCTTTCCCGGAGGCATTGCGATTATGGCTCAAGGCCTGCCTCTCGCCGGACAATCTGACCATTCTTGCCTGTGCGGGAGACGCTGCTCCGCGTTGTCTTTATTCGCATGCGCAGAGTTGTGCCGTTCATGCCGGGTTCGAAAGCACTTACTGTTCCGGGCTCTATCTGCTCGATCCGTTTCACGCTCTTGATCGTAAGGCGGCGGCGCCCGGAGTATATCATCTGCAGGACGTGGCGCCCGATCACTTTCACAGATCCGAGTATTACACGCAGTATTATCAGAAGACGGGGATCGTCGATGAGATGGTCTATCTCGTTCGGATCGGTTCTGCGTATTCCGTGCATCTCTGTCTCGGTCGGGATGAGAGCTCAGGCACGGCGTTCAGCGCCGAGGAGAGAGTAAAGGCCGCGTTACTGACCCCCGTGATTCAAGCTCTGACGACGCAGCACTGGTCCGATCTGGAAATGCACGGGCCTGGGCAAGAGGTAGATCGTGCGAGCCTGTTCTGGGCGCGTCTGAAGGAGGGAGAAGGAATCACCCTTACACCGCGACAGGCGCAGACGGCCTTACTGATTCTGCGCGGCCATTCGTCGGAGTCGATTGCCACGATTCTCGGCGTCAGCCCCCAGACGGTGAAGGTTTTCAGACGGCAGATCTACGCACGATGTGCCATCTCTTCTCAGGCCGAGCTTTTCCACCTGATGATGCCGACGTTTTTGCATATGTCGGAGTGAAAACGTTCCACAGTGGCTGATCTGCCTGGGGTGCTGAAGCCATCGTTGACTGACCTAAAGATGCTTGAAAAGCTGAAGTCCCTCGGGTGAGTTCCTGAGGCAGCCGACCTGTTACCTGTCGGAAGGGCAGTTGAGGGGCATCCGTGCACCCAGAGCGTTTCCGGAGCAGAAGGGCTCATGCCCGGGTGTTGTCCAGTAGCCATCCGAAGAGTGCTATCGCCATAGAATAGGGTTCAAATGGCTGGCGTCCTGGGCGAGTACGCGGGGTTGAACGTATCGCTGTACAAATGAAAGACATGATTCATTGGTAGAGCGTGGAATACCGCGCATCCCCTCGTGTCAGCGACAGATGGCAACCTCTCCGTAGTAATGCTGCATCTAAGGAGGAAATAGATGGGATGATGGCAAGACTGGAGGTGTGGGATCTCGGCTAGTGTCTTCCTGCTTTCGAGGCAGGGAAATGAAGCACACCACCCTCGCTCTCGGGAAGCAATGGTTGCAGGTTAAGAAGGGGAGCGTGGTGATCTGGTGGTCTGAGATCCTGCGGGTATGCAGAAAATACTGATGAGACCTGAACTGGCAGCACCTGATCTGTCGTTCCGGCCGATGTTCGGCGGGATCATGGGCTATGCGGGCGGCAGGGTTTTTGCCTCGCTGTCCAATATTGGTCTGGCGCTCAAGATGAACGGGAAGCACTGCTGGCACTGCCAGGTGCGCAGCCCCTGCGCTATGAGCCGCAAGCCGCACCCAGCAAGACCTATGTCGTCATTCCCCAGGCTTCACATACCTGCCCTGAAGAACTCCGGCTTTGGGTCGAGCGCTCGATCGCTGCTCTCCCTGACATAAAGCCGCGGCGATAGATACGCGCTGAGAAAGATAGGGGGGAGGTTGCTTACAGCTAGTTCTGACAGGTCCGCAAACGCAAGGGTGTTTTCGTACATCGTTAATACGACAATCGCTCGACCTGTCCGATGAGATCAATGGCTTGAGCCTGCAGGATACTCTGTATCCACCGCAGATTTTCTGCTCAGGGAGACCTTGACGAGCTAAGCGTTGACGCCATCAGATAATACTGTGCAAGAACGCAACGAAGGGGCATCCTGTTTTCATGCGTCGCATCCTCGCCCTGACTACCCTGTTGCTTCCTGCTCATGCCTTTGCGGCCCCCATGCGGAGCCCTGCCGAGATCGTTGCCCAGGCGCCGGATACCGCCTGGCGCAGCGTGGCGCCGGAGCATCTGCTCATCATGAAGCTGGCCGATGGCAAGCGCATCGTGATTGAACTTGCGCCGGATTTTGCTCCTATTCACGTGGCCAATATCATCCGTCTCACCCGATCCAACCAATGGGATGGTGGCGCCATAACGCGTGTGCAGGACAATTATGTTGTGCAATGGCGTGTGCATGACGAAGCAGCACCTTTGCCTGAAGGGTTTGTGGCCCATCCTCCGGCAGAATATGAGCGACCGCTAGACGGGCTCACCTACATGAGGCTGCCTTATCCCGACCCTTATGCCGAACAGTCAGGCATTGCCTCAGGCTGGCTGGTCGGACGCGAGGGAGCCAGAATCTGGCCCACCCAGTGTTACGGTGTGGTAGGTGTCGGGCGGGATATGCCCCCCGATACGGGAGATGGCCGCGAATTATATGTGGTCAATGGCGAGGCCCCGCGACAGCTTGATCGTAACCTGGCCGTTGTCGGGCGTGTGCTTGCGGGAATGGAGTATCTGGGCGCCCTGCCACGCGGAACGGGGGCACTCGGTTTCTACACAGATGAGCGCCAGAACGTGCCGATTGTGAGCATAAAGCTGGCTGCAGATCTCCCATCCGCACAGCGGCCAGTGATGCAAGTCATGCGGATCGAAAGTCAGAGCTTCAGGGATTATCTTGCCGCACGGGCGGCGCGCCAGGATCCGTTTTTCATCAAACCGGCACATGGGGTTGCCTTGTGCAATGTGCCTGCCCCGGCGCGGGAGAAATAGACCCCTCGTCGCGCATGCCTCGTCTTTCTCGCCTGGGCAGTATCTGGTCTTTTGATCTTCTGGCCTACGGTGCGGCCGGCTCTCCATCGGGCTGAGAGACAGGGTTTTCTGCTTCCAGACTGTCCCTGACCATGCGTCTTCCGCGGAATCAGCCCCGATACGCTGATGCGGCCTCCCGGCGATGCATGTATCCAGCGTGCGTGGCACAGTCGATCGGAGCTGGGGGGAGCTCCCCATAGTCGAGGCATGATGCATGGGGTGCATGAGCGAATGATCCGCCCGCCTCTGATCGAGCCTGGAGGCAGGGGGGTGACTCCCCGACTACCTGACTGTTATTCAGGGCGTAGAGGGGCGACACGGGTTTGCGACGAAGCAAGCAAGATTACAGCTTTTCAGAAGGACTGAAAGGCTGGAGCGCTTCAGGCTCGAAGCCCCAAGAGCCTCTTGGCGAAAGAGACGGCCAGGAAGATATTGCAGAAATTTACGTTACAAAGTCATTAATTTCTTTGCCGGATCGATGCGTTTCATTAATGTCCGGACCTCTTCCGTTATTGATGGCGGGGGGAACCGCAGAGGCGCATTCACGTGTCATTCAGATTTCCAGCAGCATTCCTGATTTCCATGGCTCTTTCAGGCGCGGCAGCAGGGCAGGCTTTTGCCTCCTCACTGCCTGCCGGGTATCAACCTACAGTTTCCGCCCGCGTCGGCACGCTGGGTATTGGCCCTGAAGTCAGTATCCGCATTCCCAATTCGCATTGGGGATTTCGTGGAAATATCAATTTTTTCACTTATAACGACTCTTCTATTTACCATCATCGATTTACCAATGATAATCCCGCCACAGGTTATGACCTTGATGCTCAATTCGGAGGGTCATTCAGGTTCTTTAACGGTGGGCTGACGACCGATTTCTATCCGTTGGGGTCGGGACTGCGTGTGTCCCTTGGTGTTTATGGCGTGGGTAACCGCGTTACAGCGCGCGCCACGCCAACAGGCGACGCACGCATCGGGCGTCGCATCTATGATGTGCAGGATGCTGGGAGTGTCTCGCTCAAGGCAATTCCAAATCAGGTCGCACCCTATATCGGCTTCGGTTATGCCGGACGGATCGTGAGCAATATCGTGTTTTCGGTCGATGCTGGCATCCTGGCCGAGGGTGACCCCAAGGTCTCAATGACCACCGAAGGACCAGCGGCGTCATTGCCGTCATTCACCGACAGCGTTGAGCGGGAGCGTCGCCGTATCCAGCATGATGTGAATATTCCCGTCTATCCGGTGCTGGAACTGGGTCTGGGTTATCGTTTCTGACGTTCAGCGATAGTGATGCCCGCTACTGCGGATCGCGGGTAAAGCGCGGTCACTGAAGCGGGGAAGCGACTCCCGAAGAGAAGGGTCACCGGTGTGCTTCCGGTGACCCTGTCTGTTTTCAGGCTCTGCGCTGATTATAGACATCCACGCAAACGGCACCCAGAAGCACCAGCCCCTTGAGCACCTGCTGGTAGTCGATGCCGATACCCAGGATCGACATGCCGTTATTCATGAGGCCCATGATCATGGCACCGATCACGGCGCCGCCAACCCGCCCCACACCGCCATAGGCCGAGGCGCCGCCGATGAAGCATGCGGCGATCACGTCGAGTTCGAAGCCGAGTCCCGCCTTGGGGGTGGCTGTGTTCAGCCGTGCTGCGAAAATCAGACCGCCAAGCGCTGCGAGCACGCCCATATTCACAAAGGTCAGAAAGGTAAGACGCTCGGTGCGTATACCCGAAAGGGCCGCCGCGCGTACATTGCCACCCACCGCATAGATCTGCCGTCCCAGTGTGGTCCGGCTGGTCATGAAGCTGTAGAGCGCGATCAGCATGGCCATGATGATCAGCACGTTGGGCAGACCGCGATAGCTGGACACCAGAGTCGCCAGATAGACGATGATCCCGAACACCGCGATATTCTTGCCGATGAAGAGGGGCATGGGCTCAACATCGATTTCGTTGCGCTGGTAGCGCGCGCGGGCACGTGCTGCACCAACCACCATCGCCGCAGCAACGATGACACCCAGAATCAGCGAGGTCGGGTTATAGGGGCCAATCTTGGGTAGAAATTCAGGGATGAACCCGGATGACAGTTTCTGGAACACGGTGGAGAATGGCCCGAGGGACTGTCCCCCGAGCAGCGCCAGCGCCAGCCCCTTGAACACGAGCATGCCCGCCAGAGTGACGATGAAGGAGGGGATCTTGAAATAGGCGATCCAGTAGCCCTGCGCCGCACCGATCAGTGCCCCCGTGGCAAGGCAGGTCAGAGTTGTCACCACCACATTGCAGTGCCATTGCACCATCAGCACCGCCGCCACGGCCCCCGTGAATCCGGCCACCGAGCCGACCGACAGATCGATATGACCCGAGATGATCACCAGCAACATGCCCAGCGCCATAATGACGATATAGCTGTTCTGGAGCACCAGATTGGTCAGGTTGAGGGGACGCAGCAATGTGCCGTTGGTCATGATCTCGAAAAACAGACCGATCGCGACCAGTGAAATGAACATCCCGTATTCGCGCAGATTGTTGCGGATGAACCGCCCCATCGCGCTGTTGCCCAGCTTATGGCCGCCCGGCGCCCCACCCGTGGGGCCGGTGTCACCCGCAGGAGAAAGCGGGTTGCCGGGGAGAAGGATGTGCTCACTCATGGTCATGATGCTCCCGCAGCAAGTGAGGACACAGCGAGATTGGCTGTTTCGCTCGGGATGGTGGAAATGGGCATGGACTCTGTTGTGCTGCGCACGATGGCGCGCATGATCTTTTCCTGACTGGCCTCCTCGCGGGTGAACTCGCCCACGAAACGCCCTTCATTCATCACGCAGATACGGTCACAGATACCGAGCAACTCGGGCATTTCGGATGAGATGACCACGCAGCCGCGACCGCTATCGGCCATTTGCTGGATCAGCGCATAGATCTCGTATTTGGCCCCCACATCGATGCCGCGCGTGGGCTCGTCCAGAATGAGCACGTCTGGATTGGTGAAGAGCCATTTGGACAGCACCACCTTTTGCTGGTTACCGCCCGACAACTTGCCCGCCATCTGCTGCACATCCGGCGAGCGTATGCGCATTTTGGCGCGGTAGTCCTGCGCGATGCGCAACTCGGCGATCTCATCGATCACGCCATGATGGGCGATGCCGCGCAGTTCAGCGAGGGAGATGTTGTGGCGTATCTCGTTGCTCAGATGCAGCCCCAGCTCCTTGCGATCCTCGGTGACATAGGCGAGCCCCGCTGCGATGGCGCGGCTGACGGTCGAGACATCCACTGCCTTGCCGCGCATGGTGACATCGCCCGATATGCGTGTGCCGAAGGAGCGCCCGAACAGGCTCATGGCAAACTCCGTGCGCCCCGCCCCCATGAGACCCGCAATGCCCACGATCTCACCCGCACGAACGTGGAAATCGACATTGCGTATCACCTGGCGGTCAGCGTGGAGAGGATGCCAGGCTGACCAGTCATGTACCTCCATCAGCATTTCGCCAATCCGCGGTGTATGAGGCGGGTAGCGATGTTCCAGATCGCGATTGACCATCAGGCGGATGATTTCGTCTTCATCCGCGGGACCGTTGCGGCAATCGATCGTGCCGACACTGCGTCCGTCACGCAGCACGGTGATGCGATCTGCGACACGAGAGATCTCGTTCAGCTTGTGCGAGATGAGAATGGACGACAGCCCCTCGGCCTTGAAGGCGAGGAGCAGATCGAGCAGCGCCGCACTGTCGCGCTCGTTCAGACTGGCCGTTGGTTCATCCAGAATAAGCAGACGCACTTTCTTCGAAAGTGCCTTGGCGATCTCGACGAGCTGCTGCTTGGCCACGCCCAGATGGGTGACAAGCGTCTCGGGGGCCTCTGTCAGCCCGACCTGACGCATCAGATCCCGTGCCCGAACACGCGCAACATCGCGGTCGATCACACCGAAGCGCCCTGGCGGATGGGTGATGAAGATGTTCTCCTGCACCGAGAGCAGCGGGATGAGCGCCAGTTCCTGGTGGATGATGATGATGCCGAGCGCCTCGGAGCCGTTGATATCGGCAAAACGGCGCTCTTCGCCATCGAACACGATCTGTCCGTCGTAACTCCCGGCGGGGTAGACCCCGCTCAGGATTTTCATCAGGGTCGATTTACCCGCGCCGTTCTCACCGCAAAGGGCATGAATTTCGCCGGGCTCGACCGAAAAACTGACATCGCTCAGGGCCTTTACGGGGCCGAAACGCTTGGCGATGTTACGCATTTCCAGAATGGGGCTCATGGCGCTACTCGATCTGGCTTGCGGTATAATAGCCGCTATCGATCAGGGTCGGACGGATATTGGCTTTGGTTACGACCACCGGTGTCAGCAGATAGGCGGGCACCACCTTGACGCCGTTATTATAGCTCTTGGTATCGTTGACCGGCACCGTCTTGCCCGCCAGCATGGCGTCCACCATGTCAGCGGTCACGCCGGCCAGCTTGCGCGTGTCCTTGAAGATCGAAGAGTACTGGTCGCCCGCAAGAATGGATTTGACGGAAGGAATTTCGCAATCCTGTCCGCTGACATAGGCCATTTTGGTGTCGCCACTGCCATAGCCTACCCCCTTGAGCGAGGAGATGATGCCAATGGAGATGCCGTCATAAGGGGAGAGCACGGCGTCGAGATGACGGTCGGTATAATAGGCGCTCAGCAGATTATCCATGCGTGACTGTGCGGTGGCACCGTCCCAACGCAGGGTCGAGACCTTGTCCATGGTCTTCTGGCCGGAGGGGATTACCAGCTTGCCGCTATCAAGATAGGGCTTGAGCACCGACATGGCGCCATTGAAGAAGAAATAGGCGTTGTTATCGTCCGGTGAGCCGCCGAAAAGCTCGATATTGAACGGTCCCTTGGCGTCGGGCAAGCCAAGTGCCTTGACCAGGGAGCTTGCCTGAAGCACGCCAACCTGGAAATTGTCGAACGTCGCATAATTGCTGACGTCGGGTGAATTGCGGATAAGACGGTCATAGGCAATGACCTTGACCCCGCGCTGCGCAGCCTTGTGCAGCGTGTCGGAGAGCGTGGTGCCGTCGATGGCGGCGATCACCAGCACCTTGTCCCCCTTGGCGACCATGTTTTCGATCTGCGAGACCTGATTGGGCACGTCGTCATCGGCATATTGCAGATCGGTCCGATAACCGCGCGATTGCAGGGTTTTGACAATATTATTGCCGTCGGCAATCCAGCGTGCAGAGGATTTGGTGGGCATGGCGATGCCGACAACAGGCTTGTCCTCTGCGATGGCCGAACCTGTGGCAAGGGGGCCGAAAAGGGCCGTTGTGACCAGCGCAAGAGAGGCGAGACCAGTACTGATTCTGCTCATGGTGTGACTGTCCAAAATGCAGTCGGCGGCTTTCCAAGGGGGCGTCCGACGACTGTGCAACGACATGATGGGGGCAAGGCCCAGGAGAAGCGCGACGAGAAGCAGTCGCCCGTGCAGAAGAGGATGGTCCTGTCCGTAGAGGCGCTGCGAGGGTGGAGGTACATGTCCTGAAAAATGGGATGTTCCGCGCGACTCACATGCCGCGTCGTAACATTGCATGATCTAAACATATCATTGTCGTGTTATAAATAACATAATTAACGCTTCACGGGATCGTGAAAACGTTTTGTCACGCGGGGGTACGCCGCTTAATATCTTGCCATTGCCCATGACTCGAATAGTGAGAATCGAAGCTCGTGAGAACTGCGGCCGCAGTTGGCGACTGATCAGCCAACCGGAGTTGGGCAGAGTGGGATCTCGATATCAGGAACACCGGAAGGCGAACGTTCAGCACGCTTACACGTAGCGGTTATTGTTTTTATATGGAAAACAATAGGAAATCTGATAAAAGTAATGCTGTTTGTCTATGGCAATCATGCAAAATACAAATTGAAAACATTATTTGCATTGATAGTTTATATTTTCATGGTGATAATAGTTCTGTTGATTGTGTTATTGGTATAGTGGCCGCCTCGGCTACTGCCGACAAAGATCGCTCAAGAACATAATAAGGATAAAAACCGTGGAGAGATCCGGCGACAGCCAGTTCAATGGTAGCCAGTCATATAGTGTGGATGGTGGGACATTTACCGTAAAATCCTCTTCCCTTCCTCAGGGTGGGTCTTATCATGCCTATGACCTCGCCCTTGGGCAGAACGGCGGGACTTTTTACGTCGATATCAATGCGCTGACGTCGGGCGGCAAGAAGTGGGTGTTCAATGTTTCCCTCCCGCAGGGAAGTACGGGCGTGGATATCAGTTTTTTCTGTATCAATAATTCCAATCGGTCCATATCGGTCTCAGATTCCTACGATTCGAAAACAAATACTTACCATCTTCATTTCAGTACTATTGGAGTATCCAACGAGCTTGCCTATATCGAGCTCGTGTTGCCTGGTTACCCCTGGGCTGGCGGTGCGTCAGGCGGACTTCTGGTGCCAGGAGCAAAGTTTTACAGCGACAAGCCGGGCTATTGTTTCCTCGCCGGTGCCCTGATTGAGACGGAAGACGGCGAGGTGCCGGTTGAGAAGCTGGTAGCGGGTCAGAAAGTCATGACCTATGATGCGAAGGGAGAACCCGCTGGGCTTCAGGCCATCACCTGGAGTGGATGCAAGGCCAGCGTGGTTCAAGACACCGGCCATCCCGACGTGGATAAACGGCCGATCTGCATCCTTGCCGGGGCTTTCGGTTCAGATGCTCCCCGATCAGATCTTCTGGTCACGCCGGAGCACTGTTTCCTGATCGATGGGATGTTCGTCCCTGCACGCATGCTCGTTAATCATCGTTCCATATTTTACCGGGACGATCTGCCGCGTTATGAATACTATCATTTCAAAACGGCCGGACATGCGATTATCTGCGCCAACGGCGCTCTTACCGAGACGCTCCGCGACGATATCAGCCGGTTTTCCGCAGGATCGCGATCTGAAAACGAAAATGAGCTCGTAGCCCTTGCTGCGCCCCTGTGCAGGGACGTTTCCGTTGCCAAGGGGATTCATGATCGTCTGGATCAGATGGCCACGCGTGCGGGTCTTGCTTCCATGGCACCCATGAAGACCCTGATCGGCAACCCTGATCTTCACCTTATTCTGGCGAATGGGGAGCGGGTCGATCCGCTGCGCGTCAATGATCGTTGGGCGGTATTCTCGATTCCTGCGGACCAGGCAGGCGCTCATATCGTTTCGCGCCATTCCCGCCCATGTGATGTCGTCGGGCCGTTCCTGGACGATCGTCGCGAACTCGGTATCTGCGTGGGCGAGGTTACGATTTTCGGAGCCGATACAAGCACGGTGGTGACAGAACATCTGCAGGGAACCGCCGAAACGGGCTGGTGCCAACGGGCCGAAGGTGAACTGGGACGCTGGACTGCGGGATGTGCATGGCTCGATTTTGGAACGACCACGGAAACCCAGGGCTTGTTGACGATTGAAGTTCTCCAGGCGGGTCCGTACCTCGAGACTGCTCCTGTCTGTCTTGTTGAACGCAAGGCGGCGTAAAACGCGTCCGTCAGGCATGGGAGGGCCGAATTACGGTCCCCTTTGCCTGTGGGCGTTTATTTAGCCCGACCCTCGCAGAATTGGTGGTCGGGCTGAATGCGGCGGAATGTTGCCCTTCATAGGATCGCCGTGCGCGAACGCTGCGATTGGTCTACTCCCCCGATGCGTTCAGTCCCGTTGGAACCCTGCGCATAGTTATGGCGCAGCTCGGTGAGGCGGCTCAAGGTGGCCGGGATAAACGTTTCCAGAAGCATCAGGGTGTCCCGGCTGAGAACCAGCCCGAGAAGTGGCCAGTGGTGCCTGATGGCAAGTCGTAACGGATGCATGGTGTCTCCTCGTGCGAGAGTATGGGGTATAAGTGCAGTCTTTGCTTCAGAGGCGGTCAGAATGCTCAGCCGGGAATGGGGGACGGGGCGATGCCCGTCTGGTGCAATTGCTCGTCCATCAGCGCCGCCGCGAGATGAAAGGCGCGTCGTGCATGGGCATAGGGCAGCCATTGTCCCATCATGTTCCAGGGCATGCCGTTATTATAGGTCGCGATGGCCATCAGCGTCCTTCCGTTCGACGCATCGATGGCCACCAGTTCCTCGCTTGCGCCACCCGGTGCGGGGGGTGGAATAGGCGGCAGACCGCCGCCTGCCGCGCCTGCGGCAAAGCCGGCAACGATGGGCAAGGCGTTGTAATACCATTTGCTGCGGCGCAGATTGGTGATTGCCGCCTGAATTCTCAGCGTGCCCGGAGGAGGAGAGAGTGTTTCTGGCGGCAGGATCGTGAAGTCCTTGGCAAGAATCTTGTGCAATTCCTCATCGAAGGCCTGTGTCACGCGCGCTTCTGCCTTGAGGGTCAGATGGGGAGCCTTGGCAGAGGGGTGCCACTGCGCGTGATCGATCATCACGTATTGATACCGTTCCCCCGGTGAAACGGGGGCGGCATAGACCAGATCATCGCTATGTCCTTTGGGGTGAACCATCATGCCGTAGGTTTCGGGAGCGATGAAACCTGTTTTTGTCGTACCCTGTCCCGCGCAGGCGGTCAGGGCACCCATGCTGGAAATGGTGAGGGGCAGGATCAGTCGGCGCCAGAACAGCGGAGCACGAGGGGAGTGATGTCGGGCAGGGGCAAGGCAGATCATGATCAGGGGGTCTCCATCTTTCGGGGAGCGGCCCTGTATCGAATCTTCCCGGGGCCGCAGGCTTACCCTGTTCTGACGGCCGGTTCTTGCTGCTTGATGTCCTGCATATTCCCGCGCTGAAACAATTGACGATTCATGGGCTGGCGGGAAGAAAAACCTGTACGCAGAGTCCACCTTGGGGGCGGTTCTGCATCATGATATCCCCGCCATGCGCGCGCATGATGGTGCGTGCCGAGGTCAGGCCCAGCCCCACGCCGCCTGTCTGACGGTTGCGCGATTTATCCAGTCGGAAATAGGGTTCGAAAACAGCATTCAAGGCTTCGGGCGGAATACCGGGCCCGTCATCGATGATCGTGACGACCAGCGCGCCCTCGGCCTCCTGTGTCAGGGTGATGTGGGGTGGCGTGGCATATTTGATGGCATTTTCCACCAGATTGGAGAAAACGCGTTTCAACGCATGGATTGGCCCTCGATAGCCGATACGCCCCGGATTGTCGTAGCGTACATCATGCCCCTGATCGGCATAGTCATAGGCGATCGTCTGAAGCAAGCCAGAGAGATCGAAGGCCGTGCTTTCCTCGCGCGCGGCATCTTCGCGAAAGAAGGAGAGCGCGCCATCGATCATGATCTGCATTTCGTCGACATCGCGAAACAGCAGTCTCTGCTGCTCCGTGCAGTCGATGAATTCGCCGCGCAAGCGGATGCGGGTGAGGGGCGTGCGCAGATCATGGGAGATCGCGGCCAGCATGGTCGTACGATCCGCTACGAATTTCGCAATCTGGGCCTGAAGGGCGTTGATCGTCTCTGCAACGAGGCGGAGTTCACGCGGGCCGGTTTCAGGGAGGTGTGCCGAGGCAGGCTTACCGGCGATCTGACGTACGCCATGAGCCAGATGTTCGATCGGGCGGGAGAGCTGACGCGATGCGATGAGCGAGACGGCAATGATCCAGAGGGCGAGCATGGCGCCTTCGAGGCAAAGACGCTGAAAGGCATAGAGCCCCCAGAATCTCTGCAAGGCCACGCACAGGATCCAGCTTCCGTCATCGAGCTGAACCCCGGCAAAATACGCATCGTGAAAAACAGAGCGGTCATAAGGCAGTCCAGGAAGTAACGAGACCGGATTATCTTCTTGGAATACGGCCATATGGCGTGGCCGATGCCCCAGATGCGGGCTGAGGAAATGCCAGGATTCGCCGACCTCCATCGCCCGGTAATGGCCGTGCTCCAGGGCGAGGGCGAGGGGAGAATGCGGGGCATACCAGGCGAAATGCAGTTCGGTCGTATTGGCTGCTTGAAGCAGGGCGGGGCGGTGTTCTGCGGGTGCGGCGCCGGTCATGCGAATGACAGACGCCACCTCGCGCACCATGCCCGTGGCCTCGATATCGGGCTTTGTCCATTGACCGCCAAAGGCCACAAAGAGTTCGAGCAGGAGCAATGTCACCGCCGCCGCCAGAGCGACGGTTACGATCAGGCGGCGCGAGATCGTGTCCTGCATGAGAAAGCGCCGCGTCATGAGCGTTTTACCGCAGAGGCGAACAGATAGCCCCCATTGCGCACGGTACGGATCAAGGTCGGATTTCTGGGGTCTTCCTCCAGCTTGGCGCGCAGGCGGCTCACCTGCACGTCGATGCTGCGATCGAATGCGGCATGATCGGGGCCGCGCGCCATATCCATGAGCTGGTCGCGTGTCAGCACACGCTGTGGATGCTCGGCGAAGGACAGCAGCAGGTCGAATTCGCCGCCTGAGAGGGGAACCAGTGAGGAATCGGAGGCGCGCAATTCACGCCTTGTGACATCCAGAATCCAGCTTCCGAAACGCAGGCTGGGACGCAGGGAGGGCGCCGGGTCGTCCGCAGCATTGCTGCGGCGCAGCACGGCTTTCACCCTGGCGAGCAATTCGCGCTGGTCGAAGGGTTTGGTCAGATAATCATCGGCGCCGATTTCCAGCCCCACCACCCGATCTGTGTGGTCGGCCATGGCGGAGAGCATGATGACCGGCACGCGCGACGTGGCACGTAGTCGCTGGCAGAGGCTGAAGCCGTCTTCATGCTGCAGCATGATGTCGAGAATGATGAGATCGACCGGCTCGGTGTCGAGAATGGCGAACATCGCTGCGCCGTCCTGCGCGGTGGAGACACGATGCTGATGCTTGCGCAGGAACGTGCCGAGCAGCGTCAGGATGTCCTGATCGTCATCGACAACAAGAAGATGAGGCATGGGGGTCATCCCTCACTCGTATCATGGGGTGGAGCGCCGATGATGTCAGGGGTCGACATGATGTTTCAAGATGGAAACAGAATGACCCGCACCGCGCTCTGCCGCTTTGCATCGGTTTCGGCAAATCTGCTAGACAAGGGGCGACGGTGCCCTGCAAGGGGTGAAAAGGGAAGCGGGTGCGCGCAGTAACGCGCCAGTCCCGCGCTGCCCCCGCAACTGTAGATGGTGCAATACCGTCGCCATATCCCACTGGAGTGCACTCCGGGAAGGGGGCGACGGCTCCGGGAAACCGGTGCCATGAGCCAGGAGACCTGCCGTCATATCGCTGATTTCGCTGTCCGGCGGGGTGCCCGGAGAGAGACGGATCCTGTCCAGCGCCGAGAGGTGCAGGTCAGGGTGGGCCGGTTCGTACCGGCAATCGACTTTGCGCCTTTCTTGCCTGTCGCCCGGATTTTTCGGGACGCCGGGTCCGGTCCGGGAGGGCCCATGGCCGAACCGATCCTTTCACCAGGCGAGACGCCTGTTCTGCATGTCTGCCAGACCTGTCGCGACGGGGGCGAGGCCCTGCATGATGCGTTGGTCGCGCTGGCCGGGGAAACTGCCGTGCGTGTTCAGGGGGTGCGCTGCCTGGCAGCCTGCCAGCAGGGGTGCACGGCGACGCTTTCCATGCCGGGGAAATGGTCCTGGCTTCTGGGCCGTCTTCATCCCGAACTGGCACCCGATCTGCTGATCTATGCACAGGCCTATGCGCGTTCGCCCTCCGGTACGGTCATGCCGTCGCGTCGCCCCGAGAGCCTGCGTGAGGTTATCCTGGGGCGTTTTCCCTTCATGGTCGACGCTCCTCCTGGCAAGGCCTCTCCTGCGGATAGCACGATCTCCCCACAAGATTCTGCGCCACGAAACCCTGCCCTGGCAGATCCCCTCTCGCCACAAGCTTCTGGAAACCTCGCATGAGCAAGATCCCCGTTACCATCATCACCGGTTTTCTCGGCGCCGGAAAGACCACGTTGTTGCGTCATCTGATCGAGAAATCGGACGGGCGGCGCATCGCCATTGTCGTCAATGAATTCGGCTCGCTGGGGATCGATGGCGGGACGCTGCGCGGATGCAGCCTGCCCAACTGCCCCGAAGAAGATATTGTCGAGCTGACCAATGGCTGCCTGTGCTGCACGGTGGCGGATGATTTCATCCCGACTATGGAAGCCCTTCTGGATCGCCCGTCACCACCCGAGCATATCGTGATCGAAACCTCGGGTCTGGCCCTGCCCAAGCCGCTGCTCAAGGCCTTTGGCTGGCCGAGCGTGCGCACGCGCATGACGGTGGATGGCGTGATCACTGTGGTCGATGCCCCGGCTGTGGCTGCTGGCCGTTTCGCCGATAATCCCGAGGCGGTCGAGCGCCAGCGCGAGGCGGATGACTCACTCGATCACGACAACCCGCTCGAGGAAGTCTATGAGGACCAGCTCGATTGCGCCGATCTGGTGGTGCTCAACAAGACCGATCTGCTCGATGAGGCAGAGCTTGCAGCGATCGAATCCGGGCTCGCCACGCGGTCCCGGCGCGTTCGCCTGATCCGTGCACGCGAAGGGCGCGTCGATCCTGCCGTCATTCTGGGCCTCTCCGCCGCGGCCGAGGACGATCTCGCTGCGCGCCCTTCGCATCATGACGGAGCGGACGAGCATGAGCATGACGATTTCACCAGTTTCGTCCTGCCGCTTCGCGAGCAGGAAACTGTCGAGGCGTTCATCGCGCGGCTGGAGCATGTGGCACGCACCCATGACGTGCTGCGCATGAAGGGCTATGCGCGCATTGCGGGCAAGAGCCTGCGCCTTGGCGTTCAGGCCGTGGGCGCGCGTATTCGTCATGCCTTCGAACAGGGCGAGGCGTCCCCTGGCCAACTCGTGGTGATCGGGCTGCACGGTCTGGACCCCGTGGCGGTGCAGCGCAGCTTCAACGAAGCCTGAACCATGCATATCCTCTTTCGGGAATCGCATGATCTGGACGGGCAGGCACAGGCTGAGGACCTCGCCCATGCGCCTGCCGATCTGATCCTGCTCTCGTTTTCCGAAAGCGATCTTCTGGGGCTGCGGGCGATCCATGAAACGCAGGATCCGAGCCTCCAGGTCGCGACCCTGTCGCGCCTGCGTCACCCCCTTTCGGTCGATCTCTATATCGAGCAGACCATTGCAGGCGCACGCTGTGTGGTCGTGCGCCTGCTGGGTGGCACGGAGTACTGGCGCTATGGCGTGGATGAACTGCGCCTGACCTGTCGCGCGGCCGGTATCCCGCTCGCCTTCATCACGGGCGAGGCGACGCCCAACCCGGCGCTCCAGGCGCTGTCGAGCGTCGACCCCGATCAATGGACGCGACTCGATGCGCTGTTTCGCGAAGGGGGGGCACGAAACCTGCGCTGTGCCCTCACAGTGATGAGCGCGCTGGCCGGGTTGGGCGAGGATGACGGCGCTGAGGTCGAGCCTCTGCCGGGCTGTGCGTTGTATCGGCGTCTTGCGCCGTCACGACGCACACGGGCGCTGATCGTCTTCTATCGCGCCCATCTTCTGGCTGCCGATCTGGCGGGGGTCGATGCGCTGGCCGATGCGCTCGATGCCTCCGGGATCGGGGTCGATCTGGTCTATGCGGCGTCATTGCGCGCGCCCGAGGCCCAGGCTTTTCTCGATGACTGGCTGATCAACACGCCGCCCGACATCATTCTGAACGCTACCTTCTTCGCGGCGCGGGGCGAGGATGGGACGATTTCCGTGCTTGAGGCGGCCGGTGTGCCGGTGCTTCAGATCCTGCAACCGAGCACGACAGAAACGGGCTGGGCCAAGGCGCTGCGCGGGCTTTCCCCTTCCGATCTGGCCATGCAGGTGGTGCTGCCCGAGCTTGATGGCCGCCTGAACGGGGCGCCCATCTCGTTTCGTGACGAGGCACCACCCGGCCTGCCCGCGCGACGCGTTCCGTATGCCCCGGGTATCGCCCTGATGGTCGCGCAGGCGCAGAGCTGGCTGCGTCTTGCGGCCGAGACCCCGCAGGAACGGCGTCTCGCCCTTGTACTGTCGGATTATCCCGGTGCAGAAGGCCAGGCGGCGCATGCGGTGGGGCTCGACAGCTTTGCCAGTGTCGCCGCCATCACCAGCATGTTGCATGAGGCGGGCTATGATCTCTCCCCCCTCGAAGCACAGGCTCTGCCCGATGCCCTATGCCGGTCCGATCCGGCACTCGTGCTGGACGAGGCCGACTATCGCACAGCTTTCGAGGCGCTGCCGGAGGCGTTTCGCGCGCGCGTCGTGGCGGCCTGGGGTCTGCCGTCAGGACCGGTCACGGTGCGGTTTGTCTCCTGCGGCAAGCTGGTCGTGGCATTGCAGCCTGGGCGCGGTCTGCCCCAGCAGCGCAAGGCCCAGTATCATGACCCGGATATCCCGCCCTGCCATGAGTATATCGGTTTTTACCTCTGGCTGCGCCAGGTCCGCGATATCAGCGCGCTGATCCATCTGGGCACGCATGGCACTCTGGAATGGCTGCCGGGCAAGACTGTCGCCCTTTCGGAAAGCTGTGCCCCGTCTGTGTTGCTGGGCAGTGTGCCCGTCATCTATCCCTTCATCGTCAATAACCCGGGCGAGGCCGCTGCTGCCAAGAGGCGGCTCAATGCGGTCATGATCGGGCATATGACCCCGCCCGTACAGCGTGCCGGTCTGGATACGGCCATGGCCGATCTGGAACGGCTGATCGACGAATATGCCGAAGCTGACGGGCTTGACCGCCGACGCGGCACGGTGCTGCGCCGCCAGATCCTTGACCGCGCAGCCGATCTGGGCGTGCTGTCGGAAAGCGGCGTGGCAAGCGGGGTCGAGGATGAAGCCGAGGCGTTGGCCCGGCTCGATGCCTATCTATGCGACGTGAAAGACCTGCAGATACGCGACGGGCTGCATGTGTTCGGTCGTACCCCGCCGCATCATGGCATTCTGGTGGCCATGCTTGCAGAGACAGCGCATGTCGCGCCCGACCATGTGACGCAGCGTCTCGATGCCTGCCCGGAGGCCGAGCGTCTGGCGCTGCTGGCAGCGCTGGACGGGCGTTTCATTCCGCCCGGTCCCTCCGGTGCACCCACACGCGGTAGGCTGGATGTGTTGCCCACAGGGCGCAACCTGACCACGCTCGATCCGCGCATGCTGCCCACACGCGCGGCATTGCTGCTGGCCCATAAAACGGCCGCCCTGCTTCTGGCCCGCCATATGCAGGAAGAGGGCGAGCCTCTGCGCCATCTGGTGCTCGATCTCTGGGGAAGCGCCACCCTGCGTACCGGGGGAGAGGATATGGCCCTTGCTTTCCTGCTCATGGGGGTGCAGCCGCGCTGGGACGCCACGAGCGGTCGTCTGACCGGTTTCGAGGTCGTGCCGCTGACCGTGCTCGACCGGCCGCGCGTGGATGTGACCCTGCGGATTTCGGGACTGTTTCGCGATGCGTTTCCGGGGCTGATCGCGCTGTTCGATCAGGCGGCGCGTGCCGTCGCCGCTCGCGCGGAAGAGCCGGAATGGAACCCTTTGACCCTCGACCCGGATACGTCGCGCATTTTCGGTGCGGCCCCCGGCGCCTATGGCACGGGTCTTGAATCGGCCCTTGCAGAAGGGAGTTGGAAGGATCGGGATGCGCTCGGGCACCTCTATCTGGAGGGCTCGCAATGGAGCTATGGCAATGGTCAGGATGGCATAGCCGAGAAGGACGCTCTGATACGCCGTATCGGTCGGGCCGAGATGCTGCTCCATGTGCAGGATCATGCCGAGACCGATCTGCTCGATGGCACGGGTCACGCCGTTCATGAAGGCGGGCTTGCCGCCGCCGCTGCTGCTTTGGGGAGGGCCCCGCATCTGGTTCATGGCGATACCAGCCAGAGCGAAACACCCCGATTGCGCGATCTGGCGCAGGAGGTGGCACGGGTGACACGGGGCAGGCTGGCCAACCCGCGCTGGATCGCGGGTATGATGCGCCATGGCTATCGCGGGGCGGCGGAGATGGCGCGCGGCGTGGCGGCGCTCGAGGCCTGCGCCGCGACCCTGCCCATCCGTCTGGATGCGCAGATCGATCTCGCCTTTGCTGCACTGCTCGATGATGACACCTGTCTCGCCTTTCTGCAGGCGCATAATCCCGAGGCGCTGGCCGATATGAAAAAGCGTTTCGGCGGGCTGATGGCGCGCGGGTTGTGGCAGTCCCGGCGCAACAGCGTGGCGCACAGGCTCGACTCATGAGGGTCTGCCAGCTTTTTCCTTGTGCAGGGGATGCCCGATGAGCCGGATTCTGATGATCGCCGCCCCGCGTTCTGGATCGGGCAAGACCACACTGACCCTGTCCCTTCTCGCAGCCTTCAGACGGCGCGGCCTCCAGGTCCGTGCGCTCAAGACCGGGCCCGATTATATCGATCCCGCCTTCCATCAGGAGGCAACGGGCAAGCCCTGCGCCAATCTCGATAGCTGGGCCATGTCGGACGCCGCTCTCTCTGCCGGGCTGGCGCACGCTGGCGACGGGGCCGATCTTGTGATCATCGAATCCTCTATGGGGCTCTTCGATGGTCTGGCGCTTGAGGATGGTCAGCGCGGTGCCGCTTCCGATATCGCCGCCCGGTTCGGCCTGCCGGTTCTGCTTGTGCTCGATGCCAGCGGTCAGGGGCAGAGTGTCGGGGCCGTGGCGCAGGGCATGGCCACATGGTCGGCAGAAGTGTCGATCGGTGGGGTGGTGCTGAACAACATTGCCTCTGACCGTCATGAAAAACTCTGCCGCGCCGCGATGCGCCAGAGCGTGCTTGGGGTGTTTCGTCGTGACCGGTCCATTGTGTTGCCGGAGCGGCATCTCGGGTTGGTCCAAGCACGCGAAAGGGGCAATCTGAGGGCGTTTTTCGCGTCTCTGGCCGATAAGGCGGAGCGTGAACTCGATCTCGACGCCATTCTGTCGCTCGCGCTTCCCCTTAGGGAGGCAGACCCTGCACGGGGGGCATATAAATGTCCTCTCAAACCACCCGGCCAGCGTATCGCGCTTGCGAATGATGCCGCTTTTTCCTTCCTTTACGCGCATCTGGCCGCAAGCTGGCGCGAAGCGGGGGCGGAAATTCTGCCGTTCTCACCCTTGCGGGACGAAGCGCCCGCTGAGCGCGCCGATTGCTGCTGGCTCCCCGGCGGCTATCCTGAGCTTCATGCCGGGCCATTGGCGAACGCCGCCCAGTTTCGCCTCGGCATGACAAGGTTTGCCGCGTCACATCCGGTTCATGGAGAATGCGGCGGCTTCATGGTGATGGGGCAAGGACTGATCGATGCGACCGGCACGCACCATGCCATGCTCGGCCTGCTGTCTCACGAGACATCCTTCGCGAGACGCAAGATGGTGCTCGGCTATCGAGAGGCGACGCTCTCGCAGAATGGCGTGCTCGGGAAGGCGGGGACGAGACTGCGCGGCCATGAATTCCATTATGCCAGCGTGACCCATGAAGGCCACGACGCGCCTCTGGCGGAACTGCGTGATGGCGAGGGCACGCCTCTCGGGGCGGCAGGCGCTCAGAGAGGGAGGATATCGGGCTCGTTCTTTCATGTGCTCTGCGAAGCGCAATGAGCGCCGAGCCAGATGAACGCCCTGCAACGGCGCCGGCGTTCTCGGTTCTTTTGGCGCGGCATCCCCCTGTCGAGGGCGCGAGCGGGCTCTGCTATGGGCGGTCCGATCTCGCCCTCGCAGTGGGGTGGCACGATCATGTCGCATTATGGGCTGCTCTTCTGGAGGGCAGGGAGCAGGGAACGCTCTATGCCTCCCCATCGACACGCTGCAGTACGGCGGCACAGACCCTTGCAGCCTTATTGCCCGCTCCCCTGCCGCTCGTAATCGATGAGCGTCTGCGCGAGATGGATTTCGGCTCCTGGGAGGGGCGACGCTGGGCGGATATTGACCGGGGCGAAGTCGATGACTGGGCTGCTGACCCTCTGGGCTATCGGCCCGGCGGCGGAGAGACCGTGAATTCACTAATCGAGCGTGTGACCGCCTTCTGGCAGGAGCGGATCGAGGCGGCGGAGCCCTGCTGCATGATTACCCATGGAGGGCCGCTCCGCGTCCTGCTGGCTCTGGCCGAGGACCGCACTTTTCGAATGGAGGACAAGGCCCCCGCGCAGGGACACGCCATTCTGTTGCATTTTTTCAACAATCATGGACGGTTTGTTGCGCAAATACCCGCGATCCGTTGACAGAGTGCAACCAAGCAAAGAGGAGTAGGCAAATCCTGAATCAACGGTAAGGTTTATCATGCTGTTACGCTCCCGGTCCTTCCTGCCATCAGCCGCACGCAAGGGGATGCTGTCCCTTATTGCCACGACGTGCCTGATGTCCTGCGGAGGAGCGGCTCTGGCACAGAGCGCGGGCGCATCATCGGTAGACGCCGCCCCAGGTCGGGTGCAGGGCAAGGCCGCTCCGTCTGCCAGTACTGCCAGCACACGAGCCGTGACCGGTAAGCCCGCTGCAAAAACCCGCAATGCGCTGCGTACGCGCCAGTCGGCCCCGATCCATTCGGGTGAGTCCGAAGGCGGTAGCGAGGCCATTGTGGTGACCGGCACGCGTGAGATCGGCAAGAAGGCACGCGATTCCATCGCGCCGCTCGACATCGTCTCGCACAAGCAGCTTGCGGCGACCGGACAGGGCACGCTGCGTGACGCCCTTGCGTTGCTTCTGCCCTCGCTCACCACGCCGACGGCCGGGTTCGATGCGGGCGCCATGACCGACACCATCAGCCTGCGTGGCCTGAACCCGAACGAGACGCTGGTTCTGGTCGATGGCAAGCGTCGTCACAACACGGCCAATATCTATTCCAATCCCGGCCCGCAGCAGGGCTCGACAGCGTCCGATATCGACATGATCCCGATGGCGGCCATCGACCATGTGGAAGTCCTGCGTGACGGCGCTTCGGCCCAGTACGGTTCCGACGCCGTGGCGGGTGTCGTGAACATCATCCTGAAGAAGCAGGCGCATGGTCTCCATGCCCAGAGCATCACGGGAATCACCTCGGAGGGCGATGGCTTCCAGCAGGGTGTCTATCTCGATGGCGGTGCCAGCCTCGGCTCACGCGGCTACGTGCATGTCAGCGGCGATTTCGTCCATCAGGATCACACCTATCGCAGCGCCGCCGATAACCGCACCGGTACCTATCAGAATAACATCCTGAGCCAGCCCGAGCAGACGCGTGAGAGTGTGGCCATCAATGCCGGTTACGACCTGACCGACGATATCCAGCTTTATGCACTGGGCACCTATGCCCATCGTTATGCGCAATCCTACCAGAATTATCGTCTGGCCTCGTCGCTCAATGCCTACCCTGCCTATAAGGCAATCTATCCCTGGGGCTATTCGCCGGTCGAGACGCTCAACGAGAATGACTACGAACTCAAGGCCGGCCTGCGTGGTGATTTCCATGGCTGGCACTGGGATGTGTCGAGCGTCTATGGCCGCGATTATGACGATATCGGGCTGATCAACTCGGTCAATCTCTCGACCAACAAGGCGACTGGCGCCACGCCGACCTCGTTCAATGTCCAGGGTTTCAACAACCAGCAATGGACGAATGATTTCGACTTCAGCCGCAAATTTACCTTCAGCGGCTGGCCGCATAGCGTGAACTTCGCCGGTGGCGCGTCCTATCGCTATGAAGGCTATTCCGTGGGCACGGGATCGCCGGGGTCGCTCTATGGTAATGGTTCCGACGCTCTGGCAGGCACCAACCCGGGCAATGCGGGCAATTACAGCCGCGATGTCGCGGCGGGCTATCTCGATATCTCGACCTATCTCGCCAAGGGGCTGCAACTCGATCTGGCCGGGCGCTACGAGCACTATACCGATGTGGGCAACACCCAGAACGGCAAGGTCTCGCTGCGCTACGACATCACGCGGCGCATTGCCCTGCGCGGCACGATCAGCAATGGCTTTCATGCGCCGACGCTGGCCCAGAAATATTACTCGGCGCTCAATATTTCGCCGACGGCGGCACGTGGCCTGATCGGTGCGGGCTCGCCCGGTGCGCTGGCCAATGGCTCGTCCGGCCTCAAGCCGGAACGCTCGACCAATGCAGAGGGCGGCTTCATTGTCGAGCCCATCCGCGATCTGCATGTCACGACCGATATCTATCAGATCAACATGCGCGACCGGATCATGCCAGGGGGCAATATCTCAGGGGCGACCGCCATCAGCGCCATGCAGATGAACGGGTTTGCGCTGCCTGCGGATATCAGCACCTGGAACCAGAGTGCGATCACGGCCAACTGGTTTGCCAACGTGGCCAGCACGCGCACACAGGGTCTGGATATCACCGTCACCTATCTGACCAGGCTGGGCGCCTTTGGGCGTATCGACTGGGATGCTGCGATCAACCTCAACCGCACGCGTCTGTCGCATCAGGCCAGCAACCCCGTCACGGGCGCGCCTCTGCTCAATGCAGCGTCGATTGCCTATCTGACGACAGCCTATCCGCGCAGCAAGATCATCTTCGGTGGCAACTGGACCCATGCAAAATGGGTTGTCGGGCTTCATGAAATCCGCTGGGGCCAGACGACCAACCAACTGACCTATTATGCCCCGGGCCCTTACCAGTTCAGCACGACGCATTTTCTGGAATATCAGAACAAGCCGAAATGGACGACCAATCTGGATGTGAGCTACCGCATCACCCCCCGCTGGACCGCCACGATTGGCGGCAACAACATCTTTTCGGCCTATCCGACGCGCGTGCCTGACGGGAACCGCTATCTCGGTGCCCCGCAATATTACATGAGCACCTCGCAGCTCGGCATCAACGGGGGCTACTATTACTTCCGGGTCAATTACGATCTCTGACGTACCGGATCATCTGTTCGGGCATGGGAAAATGTCCGGGCGTGACCGGTCTTCGGGCGGGACATAAAGCCCCGCCCGTATCGGATCATGCAGCGCAGTCGAGTTCCTGCGCCGTTTCTCCGCGGAAATCGACAAGATAAGGGCCTGCTGCCAGGAGCCTTATGGTCAGGGTCAATGGCTGCGTCATGCTGCTTCCAGGAAGTGGCAGTTGTGCATCGCCATTCGTCCATCGCGCAGTGTCTTTTTCGGCGGCATGCCATCCTGCAAGATCGGGCGTGAGATGAGCCTTTGTGGAGACCTCATCTCCCTCGATTCCGTATCGAATTTCACCCACCAGCACACCCAGGGTCCGACGATCGTCGTGATAGGGGCCAATGGCGTCGCATGGGCGGGCCCGTCTGCTCGCAAGGCGTACTGATTTCGATCCGGAGGGAAGAACGAAGCGATAGCCTCGTTCATCGACCGATGCGGGCTTCAGACGTATTCCACCAGGAATGATGAGCGTGAGATCTGGGTCGTGCGTCATAAGCGCCGGAGACGGCGTGACCGGGGCTTTTTCTGCTGCGCATCGTGCAAATATTTCCTGCCAGAGAGGGGTGACGAAAGCAGGATCAGTGCCGATCAAGGGTGATCTCTGGGGTGTGTGCAGTCTGGAAGGCTGATCTGTTTCGATCCCGGTCATGAGCGCGCGATTTCCGGTGTCCAGATAGCTTTCGGTCGCTGCGTCGTTGCACCAGATCGCCGCATGGTCCTGCAGTTCGATATGGTGATAGTCGTACGAGCTGAAAGACCGGTCATACGCAATGCTCAGGCCATTCACCAGCGTGCGTACGGGAACGAAGCGCCCTTCGAGGAAGAGACAATGTTCCCCGGTGACAAGCATGTCGGCGCTGGGAACGCCCTCCGCCAACGCGTTCTTGCTGATCCGGACGGGATAGCCGGCCTCGTCGTCCTTGAGCATGGGGCGGATATGGGCGGTGCCCTTGCCTGTCCAGATGACGGGGCGGATGATCTCTTCGCCGCTATCGGGCTCGATGGCAAAGATCATGTCCCCTTCCTGCAGGGTTTCGACGGCGCGATCCCCTTCAGGCGTCCGGATCATGCAGCCTGGCAGGAAGCATACCTCATAGGCCAGATTGCCATTACGCGTGGTCAGGCTGTATCCGGTTGCCTCTGCCCCCGGCATGGCGAACCAGATGCCTTTACCGTTCTTGAAGGTGATAAAAACGCTGTCGGGATCGGGAAAAGTGACGGACTGAATGTCGTCTTTCGTGAGGCCCGCAAACTGAATGACATCCGAATTACCGGGGCTCTGACCATCGAAGCCACGGATTTCGGTATTCAGCGTTCCGCCACCTGCCAGTCCGGATATGACGAGAGACTGATTTGTGGAGCCAAGAAGATTGACGGCCCCGCCTGCATCCGCCCATGCCGTCAGAGAGGCTCCATCTGCGAGGTTGACCGTGCCCTGGATGGTTGCGCCCTGATCGAGAATCACCGTAGCGCCCGATCCGATCGTGCCGCCAGACAGGACGCCTCCGGAAACCACACTGATTGTGTTCTGGCTGGGAATGGAGGCTCCGTTGAGCGACGCCCCCGCGCTGACGACAATCCTGTTCGGTCCCGCGGCCAGACCATAACCCGCGACATATTGCGCACCGCTCATCAGGTAGAGTGTCGAGCCCGACCCGTCCCAGGTAAACGGCATACCCTGATAGGCGCTGACAACACCGCCGCGCAGATTAACACTGCCACTTGCCTGTGTGGCTCCCTGCCGGATGATGGCGGTTGCGCCGTTCGTGACGGTCACACTCGCGTTCAATGTGCCTGCAATGTCGATGGATGTGTTTGCGGGCAGCGTCTGCGCCGTCAGCAGGGTTCCACCTTGGGATATGACAATGGCATTGCCATCGGAAAGCTGACATGCCCCAAGGCGGGCCCCATTGAGGACGACGATGCGGGCATTTCCTGCCGCAATCTGACTGGTACAGTTATAGGTGACGCCCGCCATGATATTGGCAGTGCCCCCATACTGTCCCCATATGATCCCTGTGGCGACACCCATGTTAATCGTGCCACCGATCAGATTGATCTGCAGGTTATTGGGATTTTGCATGGCTGGAGCGATATTCATCACGCCGTTGGCCATGATGAATGAGTTCGCATTCATAATCCCCGACATATTCAGCGAGCCGCCGCTGCCAATGTCGATACGGTTTGTGATTGTACCACCGGGGTATACGTTCATAACTCCGCCCCCGCGGATATAGGCGCCTGAAACTGTGCCGCCGTTCATGACGGTGCAGCTATCACCTGACTTGGCGAAAGTGAGGTCGCTGGTTATGCCGGATTGGACGATGTAATTGACCATTCTGGTGCTCTTGTTGTTCTTTTTTTGAATTGCAGATCGCATTATCATCATTTCATGCCGAGTGATTGTAAATAAAAAACATTCATCAATATCGACATGGAAACACTGGGAAATAAAAGGCATCATTATTGTCTGTGATCTCGAGATGCAGATCGTTAATCTGGGATTGCAGTGCGAGATGGCGGATTTCCCATTGCCGCAGTCGTCATCCTTGATCTAGTCTGCCTGCCGCCAGGGTATCCGGATAATGATGTCCCCGATTTCCGGGGATATGACCCCGGTGGTGGAGCCATGCCTCTTCTTCAGGTTTTGGAGGGGTCTGTATTTCGATGCCGGATGCTCTCCCCGGATGTTCCTGCGTGAGGACTCTTGCGCGGGAAATCAGCCCCTGGGATCAGCGCGAACGGCCTGTCAGACATGCGATCCCCATAAAAAATCCGGTCTCATCCTGTTCCCTTATTGGGCAGGTCCGTGCCCCTTGTTCGGAGTGGGGCGGGTCCGTTTGCCAGAGTTCCGACCGGCTCTCGGATCTCTCCATCCGCCCTGAGCAGGAGAGCCGAAATCCACGTCGTCCTTCATTGTGCCGATCTAGGAACTCGATAGAAGTCGCTCCGCTGCCGACAGGGCACGGCCGAGTAGGCTCGGCTGGGAATTGGGTGTGACCGCGCGTGGTCGGGTGCTGGCATATCGTCAATTTTTGTCAATCACACATGAGAACGGCGCGGGTCTGAGCTGTCGGATGAACGCGAAACCCGTTTTGTCATGATTTGTCATGATGGCTTGCAGTCAGATTTAACGGTGTTTTTTCCCTCTGAATGATGCTCTGCTCACGAAACCGGCATAAAATGACGACTCTCAGGGTCCAAAAAACCTGTCGGTTTTCTTAAAAGACGGTCATCCGTCCACAGGGAGCTTGAGCCAGACATTGTCCTCTTCCGTCCTGCGCTTCTTTTCCGTCTGCCTTGCCGTGCCATGTCTGGCTTCTGGCGCCCACGCTCAGGAGGCCGTGTCTGCAGTGTCTCCTGCATCGTCGCCCGACACGGCACCGGCTCCCGCCGGGCTCGGGGCGATCAATGCGGGCCAGCAGCCCTCTGCCCTGACTCAGACCTCTCTGTCGGAACTGCATAAGGATACGACGGTCGCGCCCTTGCCGAAGCCCGAGGCGATTTTCGTCAATCCTCTGGGCATCAATGCCTGGCTGCGTGAGCGGGGTATTGCCATCCTGCTCGACAACACGAATGAAATGTCGGGCATGCTCAATGCCCCCACCAAGGGTCTCGGCCTGCGCCAGGGCGCGAGCAATGCCGGCCAGTACTCGATGGAGAACGATATCGACTGGGAGCGTCTGGCAGGCTGGACCGGGTTCTCGACCCATGACGTGATCGTCGGGCGTTACGGTATTCCCGCCAGCCGCATGTTTGGCGACAACCTCAACCCCAGCCAGGAAATCTACGGCAGTGGCGGCAATGTGGTGGTCCATCTGGTTTATGCCTATGGTGAGGAAACCCTGTTCAACGATCGTTTCGATGTAGCGGCGGGACGCATGTCCTTCCTGTCGGATTTCTCGGCCAATCCGCTCTATTGTAACTTCATGAATAATGCGTTCTGCGGCAATCCCAAGGCATCGAGTGACAATACCGCCCATGCCTCCTATCCCGATGCCAACTGGGCGGCACGGTTCCGCCTGAGACCGACCGATAACACGATCTTCCAGTTCGGTGTCTACTTCACCCAGACACAGGCCATTTACGGCAATGCCCAGATGCGCACGGGTTTCAAGTTCAACGGTGCCACGATCGATGGTGAGGCCATGCCGGTCGAGTTCATCTGGGAACCGCGTTTTGGCCACGACCATTCCCTGCCGGGCCATTACAAGGCGGGCTTCGCCTATGATACGGCGGACCACAAGGACAATTACTACGACGGCGATGGCAATCCCTTTGCCCTGAGCGGGCTGAAGCCGCGTGACGTTCATGGCGCCTGGGCGGCCTGGGGGCTGGTCGACCAGATGGTGTATCATCATCCGGGTCAGGCCCCCGATGCCGGGGTGACCCTGATCGGAGCCGCCTATTTCAACAAGGCCCAGACCTCTACCCGTGCGGACCAGCTTTCACTTGGTGTGCTTGATCGCGGCTTCTGGAAATCGCGCCCGCTGGATGGCATTGGCGTCAATTTCTCCTGGACGCATGTTTCCGACGATCTGACACGGTCGCAGCGTCTCTATGCAGCGCAGGGTCTGCCCTTGCCCAATGGGTCGCTCTTCCCGCAGACCAGCGCCTATGTGGTCGAAGCGACCTATCAGATTCATGTGCTGCGCGGGGTCACTTTCGCGCCCGATTTCCAGTATTATTTCAATCCGGGCGGTCAGAAGCAGCTTCGGGATCAGGCGATGCTGGGCTTCAAGAGCCACATAGAAATCTTCTGAAAAATTGCCGGGCGAAACCCGGCACCGCTTTCGATTGTTGCATGTGCCCCACAGGATGCAGCGCTGCACGATCGAAAGAGACATTCATGACTCATGAATTGCCCGCCCTTGCCAGAGAGCTCTCTCCGCAAGGGCCACTCGACGGGTTCTGGCCCATCGAGGATTATGCAGCGCTCGGGGACGGGCGCTGTGTCGCCCTGCTGGCGCCCGATGGCAGCGTGGACTGGCTCTGCGTTCCCAATATCGACTCCCCGCCCATGTTCGACAGGCTGCTGCATCGCCCGGGCGGGTTCTTCCAGATCCGTCCCGTGGGCGCCTTCAAGGCCACTCGCCGGTACCGCGAAGACAGCAACGTGCTGGAGACGCTGATCGAAACCGAGACCGGCACGGCGCGTCTTACCGAATCACTGAACAGCACCTTTGCCGGACGTCTGCCCTGGACGGAATTCGCCCGTCGTATTGAGGGAATCTCGGGCCGGATGACGTTCATCGTGCGTTTCCGTCTTGGCACGCGCTGCGGCACGGTGGCACCGTGGATCCAGTCCACCCAGAATGGCAATATCTTCCACGTGGGCTCCGTGCTGGCCCATATGGTTCATACGCCCAACATGCGTATCCTGCGGGAGGAGGACGAGGCGATCGAAGCCGAGATCGTGGTGGGGGAGAAGACCCACGCTCTCGTGGCGCTCGTCGCCACCGAAAACGAGCCACTGGCCGTCCCTTCTGTGGAGGAAATCGACGGACGTATCGAGACAAGCGATGCTGCATGGCGCAACTGGGCGCACTCCCTGCATTACACAGGCCCCTATCAGGAACAGGTCAGGCGTAGTGCTCTGGCGCTCAAGCTGCTGCTTTACTCATCGAGCGGCGCCATCGCCGCTGCGGCCACCACCTCGCTTCCCGAGAGGCTGCGTGACGGCAAGAACTGGGATTATCGCTATGCCTGGATACGTGACGCCGCCTATGTGGCCAATGCGTTCCTCCGGCTCGGAGCTGTGGCCGAGGTGAAGGCCGCGCTGGCCTGGCTTGTGCATCATCTGGGCGAGGAAGGCCCCCTCGTAATGTATGGGCTTTCTGGCCAGAAGGTCGAGGACGAGATTATCTATGACGAGGTCGAGGGGTATCGCGGCATAAAGCCCGTGCTCAGCGGCAATCGCGCCTCCGGGCAGCACCAGCATGGTATCTACGGCGATATATTCGAGACGGCCGCGCTCTTTGTGTCGCGTGGCAATCTGCTGGATCAGAAGACTGCACAGCTTCTGGCGGATCTGGCGGATCGCTGCGCCGATCACTGGCGTCAGAAAGATGCCGGGATATGGGAGCTGACGGAAGACCAGCATTACACCATGTCCAAGATCAGCTGCTGGCAGGCGCTGGATCGCGCCTGCCAGATGGCTGAGCGCGGGCATCTGTCCAAGGATCGCGCCCCGCGCTGGGCGCGCGAACGAGACCGTATCCTGGACTGGATCGACAGCGAATGCTGGTGCGACAAACGCAAGGCCTATCTTTTCTACCCAGGATCTGACGGGCTCGATGCCTCGATCGCTCTCGCCGTGCCTTTCGGGCTTGATCGCAAAGAGCGCATGCTCTCCACGCTCAGGGCTATACGCGAGGAGCTAGGCCATGGACCGTTCCTGTTCCGCTATACCGGCATGAGGGAGGAAGAAGGGGCCTTTCTCGCCTGTTCCTGCTGGATGGTCGAGGCACTTTCCCTGCTGGGCGAGCAGGAGGAGGCCGAAAAGCTCTACGCGGCTTTCCTGGGACGCTTGCCCCACAATACCGGCGTGATTGCCGAGATGATCAATCCAGAGACAGGTATGTATCTGGGAAATACGCCGCAGGGGTTGAGCCATCTGGGCGTGATCCATGCGGCATGTGCATTGGCGGGCAACAAGATGAAGGCGTTCGATCTGTCCTGAGAGCGACTTAGGGCTGGGCCCCTCGGATGCGGCCTTTTCTCGCTGCAAACGTCTCTCGCCCGAGCAAACCTTAGGACAGGGATCTCTATGTGCTCTCTGCGGGCTGAGGAAGGGCGCACTCCATAGGAGGGGGAGTCGGTTTCGTGGTTCCTCAGGGCCGGTAGTATCTTATGCTCATAATCCCACGGCACTTTGACAATTTCTGTTCCCTGTCGTGACTGGCGAGGTGGGGCTGATGGCGATGGCAGAGGCAAAAAGGATAGTGGTGCCTCCTCCCTCACGTTGTTGCTATGAGCAGGGGCCGTAAAGGGACCGCTGCGCGATGCACCGCGAAGTCATGAGGATCATGAGGTTCTGACATTGCAGGCGTCTCACGAGATGCCCGGTCTCCCGCGATGGCCCGATATTTCCTCACAGGCGCGGCGGAGAAAACCTAGCCGCACCTCGGCACCCCGAACGTGACATGGTCCCCAAACCTGCCCCCGAAACGTCGAGTGCAACAAAGTGCGTGAGGGGGAGAGGTTCAAGCTGCAAGTTCGGAATACCCTCTTCTTCTGATGCCGGTCGATTGCCGAGAATCCATTCTCCGCAGGATGCAGGGACCATCCCGTTCCGCTCTCGAGCCGACACGTTCGATCACTTCCCTGTCACTCTCCCGGCACGGCGCGCTCGCTATCTTCGGTATCTGACGGGAGCCCTGTTCAGTCCAGACCCGCTATCTTCCAGGCCTCACGCGCCAGAGTGAGTGAATGCAATCGCGCCTGAGGCGCATAGATCGGCGCGCTGATCATCACCTCATCAGGGGCATGGCGCGCAACGAAAGTCGCCATGCCGTCGGCCACCTGTTCTCGCGTGCCGATCAGGCTCGTTGCCTGCACCGTGTCGAGCTGCTGGCTGATCTCGCGTGACCAGGGAAGGTCTCCGGGCGGTATCGGGGGGAGGACGCGGCCCGGCCGCCCCTGACGCAGCCCGGCGACGAAAAGACGTCGCGATGTCGCCAGATAATCGGCTTCCTCAAGCGTATCGGCAGCAATCACATTCATCGCCAGCATAACATAAGGCGATGCCAGATGTGTTGAGGGGCGAAAACTTGACCGATAGATATCGATGGCCTGTTCCATCATCTGCGGCGCGAAATGCGATGCGAAGGCGAAGGGGAGACCGAGCACCGCAGCGAGTTGGGCCGAAAATAACGAGGAGCCGAGCAGCCAGACGGGAATATCAGCCCCGGCACCCGGCGTGGCTACAACCCCGTTCGGGGCGCCGTATGGCGAGAAATAGGCCATGAGCTCCTGCACGTCATCGGGGAAACGCTCTGCATGGTCGCCGTGACGCCGAAGAGCGCGCATTGTGCGCTGGTCCGAGCCGGGAGCGCGGCCCAGTCCCAGATCGATACGACCGGGAAAGAGGGCTTCGAGCGTGCCGAACTGCTCGGCAATGACGAGCGGGGCGTGATTGGGCAACATGATGCCCCCGGCACCGATACGCATGCGCTGGGTGGCAGCCGCCAGATGACCGATAACCACGCTTGTCGCGGCGGAGGCGATGCCCGGCATGGCATGGTGCTCGGCCACCCAGTAGCGATGATAGCCGAGCGCTTCAGCATGAATGGCCTGATCGCGCGATTCGAGCAGGGCTTCCCTGACGGTGCCATCGTCACGGATGAAGGAGAGATCGAGGATGGAGAGCGGTATCATCCTCCCGATATGGGGAGGGGTAGGTCGTCGTCAAAGAGGCCTGCCCTTATGCCCCCAGATCTGCTTTTCCAAGAGGTCAGACGATCGGCGCGAGGCGCATTTCAGTTTTCTCCGCGCGCCGTTCTACTATGACAGAAGCCTGGAAGAGCCTGGGATGGGGCTAGATCAGGTCTGGGGAGGCTGTCTGGGGAGCTCATCCTCGCGAGTCACACCATCATTAAGTTCGGTCTGCGATTTGCGCTCGGCTTCTTTCTCTTCCACCAGCGTCTCGATAGCGGGGCTCGCGCTGCTGCGCGTGTATATGGGGGTTGGCGCTGCACTATGGGCGGCTTCCATGAAGCGATCGGCCAGAGCGCCATAAAGCGCCTGCTTGCAGATCATGCGCGAGACACCGAAGGCCAGGAAGGAGGTGGCCATGAGCGCCAGCGTGACCTGCTGGTTGTCGCACATCTCCATGACGATGACCGTGGCGGTCAGAGGAGCCTGTACCACCGCCGAGAAATAGGCGACCGTTCCCAGAAGCACCACGGCACCGGCTGTCGTATGAGGGAGATATTGCTCGATCCAGCCCCCGATCCCCGCACCGACGGAAAGGGAGGGCGCGAAAAGCCCGCCCGGAATACCAGAGCAGTAAGACACGACAGTTGCGATGAATTTCAGCACGAAGAACGAGGCCGGGTAGTGCTCGGACCCGTCGATGATGGCGCGGGCCTGGGTGTAACCCGTACCATAGGTCGCGCCATGCGACACAATGCCGAGCCCTGCCAGAACCAGACCGCACAGGGCGGCGAAGGCAACGGGCCGCGCCTTGATGAGCGCGCCGAGCCGTCCCGGTATGCCCTTGGAAAAGCGGATCAGCAGGGCCGAGAAGGTGCCACCTGCGACACCGCCAACAATGCCGCAGGTGAGGACGGCAATCCAGGCCGTCCCGATGGGCACATCCACATCGGTATGACCGAAATAGGAGTAATTTCCCACGAGTGCGATGGCCGTGACACCCGAGAGCACGACGCCGGTCAGCATCGTGCCCGAGGTCTTCTGCTCGAAGGAATGCGATAACTCCTCGATGGCGAACACGATCCCTGCGAGAGGTGTGTTGAACGCGGCCGAGACCCCCGCGGCACCACCAGCCAGAATGGCCCCACGTCGCGCAGCCACGCTGGATGTCCCCAGAAGGCGCGAGAAGCCATGCATGATGGCTGCCCCTACCTGCACGGTCGGTCCTTCGCGGCCGATGGAGGCGCCGACCAGCAGGCCGAAACAGGTGAGGATGATCTTGGCAAAGGCGATACGCAGCGACAGCACGCGATTGACGATCGAGAAATTCTCGATGTGCAGAGTGGCAATTGTCTGCGGAATGCCGCTTCCCTGAGCGCCGGCGAAGAACCGGCGTGTGAGCCAGGTCGAGAGCGCCAGACCAGCGGGAACAACCACCAACATGACGTAGGGGTCCCAATGGAGCAGGCGTCCGCGCGCACGCGCGGCCCAGTCTGCCGTTCCGGCAAAGGCCACGGCGACCACGCCTACCAGAACGGCACCCAGCCAATAGGTCAGGGTCCGCCGCCATTGCGAGGTGGTTCGGCGGGCGGAACGGCGAAGATGCTGGATCCGGTTCTTCTGACGCAATGCGGTGCTGGGGCGCATGAAGTCTCGCCTGTCTGGTGATCGGGAGGCACCGACCGATGGGGGATGCTCCTGCCAGCACACCGGGCAACTGGTCAAGAAACGACTGATCAGGAAACTCTTTTCTGAAGAGAACGTAACGGGCTTCACCCTTTCGGGTTCGCCCGCCCCGGTTCAGGCCAGAACCGGAATGCCGGTCTGTTTCGCTTTTTCCTCGGGCTCAACGTGAATATGGATGATGGCGCGGCCGATATGGCGGCGCAGCGCATGTTCCACACGATCGCAGATATCATGCGAGGCCGACACGCTCATGGTACCCGGAACGACCAGATGGAATTCAATGAAGCTGACACTGCCCGCTGTGCGCACCCGGATGTCATGCGCCTCGATCGCGCCTTCCGCATGTTCGGAAATCACGGCACGGATCATTTGGAGCGTGTCGGAATCGGGGGCCTCGTCCATGAGGCCGGCGATGGAATGCTTCATCATGTCAAAGCCGACGCGCAGCACGTTGAGCGCCACGAGCCCGGAGAGAATGGCATCGAGGCGCGCATAGCCGGTCAGCGGAATGAAGGCGATCCCGACAACCAGAACGACCGTGGTCCAGACGTCGGAGATCACATGCCGCCCGTTGGCGGTCAGCGCAGGGGAGCGGCGCAATGTACCCTGACGCACCAGGATGAGGCCCCAGACCAGATTGACCACCCCGCCCAGCGCATTAAACGCGATACCGCGCCACGGGGCGATTTCGATATTGGGAGCGAGCCAGCTCTTCCACGCCACCCAGGCGATACCGATAGCCGTCAGGACCACGAGCACAGCCTCGGTCACGGCCGAGAGATACTCGGCCTTGTCATGGCCATAGGTGTGATTGTCATCGGCGGGGCGCTGCGCGACTTTCAGCGCCCAGAGCGCACCGATGGCAGCGGCGACATTGATGATTGTCTCGAGCGCGTCAGAAAGCAGCGCGGCGCTGCCGCTCACGCGCCAGGCAATATATTTGAGACTGAGCGCAACAAGGCTGACCGCCAGAGACATCCAGCCGAATACGGTTTTTTCCGGCTGTTTCAGCATGACTCGCCGGTTCCGCAGCAAATGGCCCCGCCTGGCGCGCCACAGGGGAAAGCCGCGCCAGGTGCCTCGATCTGGAAGGTGGCATGACCGATCCTGAAGCGCTTCGACAGCATGCTTCCCGCTGCACGCAACAGCGCGTCATGGGCGGGAAGCGGCGCCTCGCTGACCAGATGCACGGTCAGGGCGGTTTCAGTTGTGCTCAGGGACCAGACATGCAGATGATGAAGATCCTCGACACCGTCGAGGCTGCGCAGGGCTGCGGACACCTCATCGAGGCTGATCTGCTCGGGCACGCCATCGAGCGCCATGTCGAGCGATGCCCGCAACAGTGACCATGTGCCGAAGATGATGGTGAAACAGACGATCAGACTGACGATCGGGTCGAGAATGGTCCATCCGGTCATCATGATGATGAAGCCCGTCACGACAACGGCCAGAGACATCAGTGCATCGGCGGCCATATGCAGGAAGGCACCGCGCAGATTGAGGTCGTCCTTGCCTCCACGCATGAAAAGCAGCGCCGTCCCCCCATTCACCAGTATCCCACCTGCGGCCACCAGCATGACCACGCGCCCGGCCACTTCGCCGGGATTGGCCAGGCGCGTCACGGCTTCCCAGATGATCCCGCCCGTGACGAGCAGGAGCAGAACGGCATTGCCCAGAGCAGAAAGAATGGTCGACCGTTTGAGGCCATAAGTAAAGCGTGCGGAGGGCGCGCGTCGCGCCAGGCTGTGCGCGAGCCATGCGGCGCCCAGTCCGAGCACATCAGAAAGATTATGTCCGGCATCCGAGAGCAGTGACAGGGAATGCGCCAGAATGCCCCAGACGGTCTCGGCCACGATATAGGCGACGTTCAGCCCCATGCCGATGAGGAAGGCGGATCCATAACTTGCCGGGGCGTGAACGTGATGATGGCCCGGACCATGATGATGTCCATGGCCGTGATGATGCCCATGCTCTTCATGCCCATGCCCCTCGTGATCGTGATGCACATGATGCTCGTGCTCATGATCGTGACAGGCGTGATCGAGCTCGTGATGGTCTTCGGCCTCTATCACCGGGGGAGCCACCGACGGGGCATGATCATGGGGGCCATGGCCCATATCATGGGCATGGTCGCGTTCGGTTTCGGCCATGGGGTCGCTCTCGCTTCAGGATCGTATGAGACGCTCCTATACGGCATCGCGCCCGCCTACGCCACGACTGAGCGCAAACGTCCGTCAGCATGCCATGCGTCGGCTATCGTGAACGAGTCGCGTAAAATAGTTAACGTAATCACGGAGGGAATATTGGAGGTGCCCGATGCGATTTCTCTTGTCCAGATTGTTGCAGAGCGAGAACCGGCGAGGATTTGAGCGTCTTAACGCTACGGTTAATTACTGGATCGGGCGATTATAAGCGTCAGAAAGGGTTTGTCATCGAACAGGGCGATTTCGTTATTGAATTATCGACCCCGGTGGAGTGGTATGCGGGACATCCAATACAGCGTTCGTCTGTTAACGAAATTGTAACGTTTTTGAGAATCCGGTGAGGCGCGTGCCAGTTTTTGGCTTAAATCCACTCCATGTCTTCCCTGACCCGGCCCGTTTCGACGGTTCCGTTTGGGGCGCGCCTGCACGCAGCTCCGCCGGGGAGCAGGACACGGTGCAGGCTCTCATTGTCGCTATGTTCCGCGGGGCGGCCGCTGAGCGTCTTATGGCCATGGTGATCTGAATGGATCAGGGCAGGGTGTTCCGTTTCCGACACAGCCCTGCGCTTCGCGCGCAGGCCGACCAACTGACATGCCATCGTGTCACACAAGAGCAAGGATAACATGATGCGATCAGCCCGTTTTTCGGCAGCCGCTTTTCTGATCGGCATGGGGCTGTTTGCCTCTCCGTCCAAAGCCGCAGAGCCTCTGGTCTATGCGCCCATGAATCCGGCGCGTATGTCTGACGTCATTCGTACCCTGGCTTCCGACCCCTTCGAAGGGCGGGCGCCGGGTACGATCGGGGCCATACGCAGCGTGAACTACATCGTGTCGCAGTTCCAGGCGATCGGTCTCGAACCTGCGGGCGATAACGGGACCTGGACGCAGGAAGTCCCGATGATCCACACGAAGGTCGCTCCCGATGCGCTTGCGCATTTCAGGATCGGCGCTTCGGACGGGCTCGATTTTCATCAATCCGAACAGATCTATCTGACCACCAGCACGCCCTCCTCGCAGATCCGCATTGCCGATGCCCCTCTCGTCTTTGTCGGATATGGGGTAACAGCCCCCGGGCGTGACTGGGATGACTTCAAGAATGTCGATCTCAAAGGCAAGATTGCCGTCATCCTGATCAACGATCCCGATTTCAGAGCGGAACCGGGGGAGCCGGTTGCGGGTCGCTTCGGCGGGCGCACGATGACCTATTACGGCCGCTGGACCTATAAATATGAGGAAGCCGCCCGGCGCGGAGCGATCGGGGCCCTGATCATTCATGACACGGCAGCCGCTTCGTATCCGTGGAGCACAGTGATTGCTCCCGGCGGAGAGACATTCGACCTCGACCGCAAGGGGAAGTCCGAATCTCTCGTCATGCGCGGCTGGATCGAAGGGCAGGCGGCTCACGAGCTTTTTGCCAGATCGGGGCTCGATCTTGACCGTCTGAGTCAGCAGGCCCGACGCCCCGATTTCTCGCCTGTCACCCTGCCGGGCGTGACCCTGACGACAAGTATCGACGTCAACACGACGCGCCTTCAAAGCCGCAACGTCCTCGCCAAGCTGCCCGGCACAACCCATCCTGACGAGACGATCGTCTATGGCGCGCACTGGGATGCTTTCGGCAAAAGCAAGGGACCCCATGGCGAAGCCATGATCCGCCGTGGGGCCATCGACGATGCCTCCGGCATTGCTGCCGTGCTCGAGATTGCCCGAGCCTTCAAATCCGGTCCCGCTCCCGAGCGCACCATTCTTTTCGGTGCCTGGACAGCGGAGGAGCGGGGGCTGCTCGGCTCTACCTGGTATGTCGAGCACCCTCTCGTGTCGCTGCCCAAAACGGTTGCGAATTTCACGATCGACGTGCTCCAGATGGGCGGCATGGCGCATAACGCCTTTCTGGTCGGTGCCGGTCAGGACAGCCTTCAGGACGATTTCGCGACCATCGCTTCCTCTCAGGGGCGCGTGACGGTCAACGAGGCCCTGCCTGAACGTGGAGCATTCTATCGCGCGGATCATCTGCCTTTCGCCCGGGCAGGTGTGCCGGTGCTCCCCATCATGGATCTCGCAGGCTACCCGGACCTGCTTCAGGGCGGTGTCCCCGCAGGTCGTAAATGGCTTGAAGCCTATATGGCCTGTTATCACCAGCCCTGCGATGCATGGAGCGCAAGCTGGGATTTGCGCGGTGCCGCCGAGGATGCCGCAGCCCTCTACGAGGTCGGGCGCAGCCTTGCCTTCTCCCGCATGTGGCCGAGCTGGAAACAGGGATCCGAATTCAAGGCCCTGCGTGAGCGGACGGATTCCGAACGCCCCGCACTCTGATAGACGGGGCAGGTGCATGTCCGTCACCATGCTCCGCCTTGCATGAACCGGGCCTGATCGGCCTATTCCGGACGCAAGGCTATCTGTGGTTTTCGCCTCCATCTAGGGGGCGCCTCAGGAAGAGGGTGTCTGTATTCTTCTTGACAACAGCCCCTCGGACATGACTTCCAGCCGGGATGATCCGGCTCACAGAACTCAGGCTCCCCCTCGACCATGATGACGCAGCTTTACGCGGCGCCATCATTTCTCGTCTCGGCATCGCTGACTCTGCCCTGCGTGATTTCACCATCGCGCGTCGGGGCTATGATGCGCGCAAGCGGGGACGCATCGTGCTGGTCTATAGTGTCGATTGTACGCTTGATGACGAGGCCGCCTTGCTGGCCCGTCACGAGAATACACCCTCGATCATGCCGACTCCGGACACGCAGTATGTATTGCCTAAAGCGAATCCGGGAGCCCTGCGCCCTGTCGTGATCGGCGCAGGGCCGTGCGGCGTCATGGCCGCCCTGATTCTGGCGCAGGCGGGGCTGCGCCCCATCGTCATCGAGCGCGGCAAGATCGTGCGTGAGCGTACCGTCGATACTTTTGCCTTGTGGCGCCGTTCCGAGCTGACGCCTGAAAGCAATGTCCAGTTCGGCGAGGGCGGGGCGGGGACATTCTCCGATGGCAAGCTCTATAGCGGTGTGAGCGATCCGCGCCATCTGGGCCGCAAGGTGATGGAGGAATTCGTCAAGGCCGGGGCGCCTGAGGAAATTCTCTATGTCTCCAAGCCGCATATCGGTACGTTCCGCCTCGTATCCATGGTCGAGCATATCCGTGCCGAGATCGAGGCGCTGGGCGGGGAATATCGCTTTGGCGTCCGAGTGGACGGACTGGTAACCGCAGGGGAGCCCCGGCGACTGACAGGTCTCGTGCTCTCCGATGGCACCACACTCGAAACTGACCATGCCATTCTGGCGGTGGGGCATAGTGCGCGCGATACATTCGAGATGCTGCGTCAAGCGGGCGTACCGATGCAGGCCAAGCCGTTCTCGATCGGCGTACGGATTGAACATCCGCAATCGTTGATTGATTGCGCACGGTTCGGCGATCAGGGCGGTCACCCCCTGCTGGGGGCCGCTGACTACAAGCTGGTGCATCATGCCAGTAATGGCCGCGCGGTCTATTCCTTCTGCATGTGCCCCGGAGGCACCGTTGTCGCAGCGACTTCGGAGCCCAATCAGGTGGTGACCAATGGCATGAGCCAGTATTCGCGCGCTGAGCGCAATGCGAATGCGGGGATCGTGGTCGATGTTTCGCCAGAACGCGACTATCCTGATGACGTTCTGGCCGGTGTCGCCTTCCAGCGTCACTGGGAGCGCGCGGCCTTTGTCGCCGGAGGCGGCGATTACAGAGCGCCTGCACAGCGGGTTGAGGATTTCCTTGCCGGGCGCCCCTCTACCACACTGGGCGATGTCGTGCCCTCCTACAAGCCGGGTGTCACGCCCACGGATCTGTCGCTCTGTCTGCCGGAGTTCGCAGTACAGGCCATCCGGGAGGCCCTGCCGGCCTTCGAACGTAAGCTTAAGGGCTTTTCGATGGGAGATGCTGTTCTGACTGGCGTCGAAACGCGGACCTCATCCCCCATTCGTCTGCCCCGGACCGCCGAGGGACAGAGCCCCGGCCTGATCGGACTCTTTCCTGCCGGTGAGGGGGCTGGTTACGCAGGCGGCATCCTCTCGGCCGGGATCGACGGGATCAGAGCGGCAGAGTGGGTTATTGTGGCGAACAAAACACCGGAAAAAACAGACTGATCCTGCCGCGGGGCGATGCGCGTACCGCGCGAGATCTGTCCTCCCCGTGAAGAGGGGTCTGTCCGGAAGCGTTATTATCTGGTGAGTGGCCCTGAAAGTTCCGTCAAAGCCGGATAATATACCTGTAAAACCCTCAATGACTGGCGTCGTTGCAGGCTTGTTCCTCTTCCGTGGAGACAAGCCATCATGACGCTCATCGACCCTCGCTCGCGCTATCCGCGCCCGCCCTTCGACATTCAGCCGCAGGAATTTCCCGGCGTCTCGGCCAAGATGAAGCCCCAGCCCGATTATGGCGACGAGAGCTATCGCGGGAGCGAGCGCCTCAAAGGCCTCGTGGCTCTCATCACAGGTGGTGATTCCGGTATCGGTCGCGCTGTGGCCGTGGCCTTTGCCAAGGAGGGCGCCGATATTGCCCTTTCCTATCTTGAGGCGGAACAGACCGACGCTCAGGATATTGCTGCCTCAGTCGAGAAAGCCGGTGCGCGCTGCCTGCTGTTGCCGGGCGATATCCGAGAGAAAACTGTCTGCGAGAATTTGGTCAGCGAGACAGTGGAGGCATTTGGCGGGCTGGATATTCTCGTCAATAACGCGGCATTCCAGCACCCGAGGAAGGACTTCCTCGAAATTGAAGATGAGGAATGGCGTCGCCATTTCGATACCAATGTGCACGCCATGTTCTATCTGACCAAGGCTGCTCTGCCTCATCTGAAGCCAGGGGCGTCGATCATCAATACCTCATCGGTTAACACGCGTACGCCGATGCCCATTCTTATCCCGTACTCCATGACGAAGGCGGCCATCGCCAATTTCACGGTAGGTCTGGCTGGGAGTCTCGTTGAGAAGGGCATCCGCGTGAACGCTGTGCTCCCTGGGCCGATCTGGACGCCTTTCATTGCGACCGGCATGCCGCCCGAGCAGCACAAGGATTTTGGATCGCAGGCCCCCATGGGCCGTCCCGGTCAGCCTGCCGAACTCGCTGGCGCCTATGTCTATCTGGCTGATCCGAATAACAGCTACACTACCGGTGCGTTGCTGCCTGTTCATGGTGGCATGCCTCAGCTCTGAGAACGGTTATCCGGTTCGGATATTGAAAAGGGGAGCGTTAAACGCTCCCCTTTTTCGTTCTGCCGACCATACAAATTGCGGCCGGCAGCGCAGCGCGTATGAGATGGCTTTACCCCATCATGTGACGCTGGTTTGTCAGCACCCAGAGCGTACCGCCCACCATCAGGACGACAATCAGCAGCGAGAACAGGATGAGCTGCAGATCGTCCCGATGGGAGCGCGACAGGTCGATATGCAGGAAAAACCGGAAATGCACGATGACCTGCACGAGCCCTGCGACAGCGATGACCCAGATCAGGGCAGCAGGGGAGAGCAGCCCAAGCATAACTCCGGCGAAGGGAATGGCAGAGAGCAGGATGGCTGACACGAGCCCGATGATATAGCCGTGCAGCTCCTGCCGGCGTTCCGCAGCATGATCATCGTTCATGACAGAACTCCCAGCAGGTAGACGATCGAGAAAATGCCGATCCAGACGATATCCAGAAAATGCCAGAACAGGGCGAGGCGCATGAAGCGCGTCTGCACCAGCGGATCGAGGCCGAACTTCGCGACCTGGGCGAACATGATCAGCATCCAGATACAGCCGCTCGTCACATGCAATCCATGGGTCCCGATCAGCGCCCAGCTTGCCGAAAGCCAGCCGGACCGCGAGGGAACACCGCCTTTGGACGCCATGGTGAAGAAGTCGTGCAACTCGAGTGACAGGAAGGTCAGGCCGAGCAGAAGGGTGACGCCGAACCAGAAGAGTGTCTTGCCGGTTGAGCGGTCATAGCGCATCGCAAGCGTTGCAAGACCGCATGTGAAGCTGCTGAGCAGCAGCGCCACAGTCTCCCAGGCTGCCGAACCGAGATCGAAGAGTTCATGCGGACCCGGCCCCCCGGCGAGAGAATGACCCATCGTCGCGTAGGTGGCGAACAGCATCGAAAAAATGATGAGGTCGCTCATGAGAAAGACCCAGAAGCCGAAAAGTGCCTCCTCGGCCTCGGAGCGCGCAGCTTCCTTGCGGGATTCAGGTGCCGCATTGCTCATGCGAATACCGATATGGCTCGGACCCTTGCCGTGTATTGCCTGCGCCATCACACGGGCTCCCTGACCAGACCGCGATTGGCGGTAGTGAACATCGCATCATTGGCGATGGCTGGACTTTCACGCAATGTCAGCAGCCAGCGTTCCTCTGTCTCACGGATCTCGGCGGCGGGGATGATCCGGAACGTATCGCGGTTGAAGCTGCGGGTAATGATCGCCCCGAAAAACACCCCTGCGCCCAGCAGCACAGCCCACCAGACGTGCCATGTCAGGGCAAAGCCGAAGACCCCGCTCGCCACACAGCATACGAAGCCAACCGGTGTGTTCGAGGGAAGTTCGATGTCGTAATAATGTTCCGGTGCACGCCAGGCTGTGTGCTGCTTCTTGGCCTGATGGAACGCATCGACACTGTCGATCTGCGGAATGAGCGCGAAATTATACTCCGGGGGTGGGGCGGCAATCGACCATTCCAGCGTGCGGCCATTCCATGGATCGCCTGCCGGTACGGCAAGGCTTTGGCGGTCACGTATGCTGGTCCAGAGCTGGATTACCATGCTGGCCAGTGCACAAAGCACGAGCAGCGCGCCGCAAAGGGCGACCCAGAGATAAGGCCGATAGACGGCCTCGAAGAACTCCTGACTGCGACGGGGCATGCCCAGCGCCCCAACGATATAGAGCGGCATGAACGCCAGGATGAAGCCTCCAACCCAGCAGCCGAAAATGATCCGTCCCCAGCCCTCGTGCAGGCGGAAACCGAAGGCCTTGGGAAACCAGTAATGATAGGCGCTCAGCATCCCGAAAAGCAGACCGGGGATCAGCATGTTGTGAAAATGGGCCACGAGAAACAGCGTGTTGTGCACCTGATAATCGAACCCCGGATTGGCCAGCATGACGCCCGTGGCGCCACCAACAACGAAAAGCACCATGAAGGCGCAGGCATAGAGCATCGGCACGCTGATGCGGATGCGCCCACGCACCATGGTCAGTAGCCAGTCATAGACTTTCACACCGGTAGGAATGGCAATGAGCATGGTGGCGATCCCGAAGATCGCGTTGACGTTCCCGTCCTGCCCCATGGTGAAGAAATGATGCAGCCATACCGTGAAGGACAGCACGGCGATGGAGATCGTGGCCCAGACCAGGGAGGTGTAGCCATAGAGCCGCTTGTTCGAGAACGTGGCAATGGTTTCCGAATAGACGCCAAAGGCGGGCAGGATCAGGATGTAGACTTCGGGATGACCGAACAGCCAGAACATGTTGATGTAATTCATCATGTTCCCGCCCAGTTCATTGGTGAAGAAATGCATTCCCAGATAGCGGTCCATTGCAAGCATGAGCGTGGCGACCGTCAGCGGCGGCATGGCAAAAATCATCAGGATGGAAATACACAGAGCCGTCCATGCAAAAAGCGGCATGCGGAACAGGGTCATGCCCGGCGCGCGCTTCTTGTAGATGGTGACGGCAAAATTGATGCCCGTCATCGTGTTGCCGATCGAACTCAGTGTCAGAGCCCAGATCCAGTAATCCACCCCGACACCGGGGCTGAAAGAGAGCTCGGTATAGGGGGGATAGCCTGTCCAGCCACCGGTCGAGAACTTGCCGATGCACAGTGAGATCATCATCAGCACCGCGCCCGCACTGGTCAGGCCGAGGCTGATGGAATTCATGGCCGGAAAGGAGACGTCTCGCGCGCCGATCTGCAGCGGCATGGCGAAATTGTAGATGCCGATCAGGAACGGCATGGCCATGAAGAAGATCATGATCGTGCCATGCGTTGTGAAAAGCTGCGCAAAATGCTCGGGCGGTATGAAGCCGGGGTTGTTATAGGCGACGGCCTGTTGCGAGCGCATGACGGCTGCTTCGACCACGGCGCGCGCCAGCATGACGAATGACACCACCACATACATGATGCCGATGCGCTTATGGTCGACACTGGTCAGCCAGTCGATCCAGAGCGATTTCCATCCCTTGATCCAAGTCACGAAGCCCAGCACGGCCAGAGCGCCGAGCACCACCACCGAGGCGGCTCCCGTGGCGATGGCGCTGTAGAAGGGCAGGGCGTCATAGCCAAGATTGCCGAACAGTAAATGGCGCAAATGCTGATCTCCGGTCTTGGGGGCGCTGTATGGGCAGCGCCGGAATGTCAGGCTCGATCAGCCAGGAGTATGAGGTGCAGAATCAACGGTCATGGATGCGTCGTAGCGACTGACGATGTCATGGAAGAAATGTTCCGGCACGTCCGAAAAACTTGGCATGGCCGCCTTGGGGTCATGAAGCAGCGCCTGTGCCGACTGGCGACCAGTCTCCTGATGCCTGAGAATATCGTATGTTCCGGGGTCGAGATGCAGCGTGCTGGTGCGCGCCTGAGAGAGCCATTGCTCGAAATGGTCGGACGGCACCACGTCGACAGCAAATTTCTGATCCTGGAATCCCATACCGTTGAACTGCGTATTCTCGCCCAGATACCGCCCGGGCCGGTCTGCCAGCAAATGCAATCGCGTGACCATTCCTGCCATGGCATAGATCTGGCTGCCCAGCGAAGGTATTAGAAAGGACTGCATGGTCGCGTCCGAGGTAAGGCGGAACATCACTTCGCGTCCCTGCGGCAGGACCAGATGATCCAGGCTCGCCACATGCGCATCAGGATAGATGAAAAGCCATTTCCAGTTGAGCGCGACCACATCGATCGTCATCGCGGGTTCGTCGTGGATGGCGCGGTCAGGGCTGTATCGGCGTTCCGGTCCCCAGACGAGCAGGGAGAACGCAATCACCACAATGGCGGGAAAGCCCCAGACGAGAAATTCCAGTGGCAGGGCGAAGTCCCAGTCCGGTCGAAAAGCCGCCCGCCGATTGCTGGCACGGTAATGCCACAGGCAGAACGGTACGCCGATCAGCACAGGCAGAATGACCAGGACGAGCCCGCCAACGAGAAGCCCGAACCAGTGAAGCTGCAAGGCGGCGATGGGACCGGCCGGGTCCAGGAATGAGATATGATCGGCCTGGCATCCAGCAAGGAGGCATAACGGCATCGCCAGGCTCAGGCGAAGGGCATGGAGACCCTGACGCAGGGCCGTTTTGATCGGGCTCGGTCTCGGCACGTGCGTTGGGTTCCATGGCAAGGGTTCGCTCTGAGTAACTCGCGATCGTGATCAGCGTTTCCCCATTTTCATCTTAAAATGTCTTTTCATGTCTGAGCGCAGGGCGTTGCCGCGCGTAGTTGTCAGGACGCGTGCCCGATTTGCACAGGGTGGTTTCGGGGCTAAGATGCTCACCAGGCAACCCGGACCAGCGTCCCGCGTCTGAACAGCAAGCCTGGTCGAACAAGAAGGAGGCGAAGGTCATGTTCCCACGTTCTTTTGCGGCTTTTGCCGCGTCTGTCCCGCTTTGCCTTCTTGCGGTTTCCGCTCATGCGGTGCCGGGCGCCACGACGTCGATCACGCCGCAGGAAAATGCAACGCCTGACAAATCGGCCCCGGTAGAGGATTCAGCCATCAACTTCACGTTGCAGGAAGTCGGTGGCGGTCTTGGTTATGAATGGGGCAAGGGTACGCTGCATCATAACGGCAAGGACTATGCTTTCGAGATCGGCGGCGGCGGCATTGCTTCTATCGGCTATATTGCGGTCAAGGGTACGGGTACGGTGAAGGACCTCACCCGTCTCGACCAGTTCGATGGCACCTACTGGACGGTCAAGGCCGATGCGGCGATCGGCTCTGGCGTCGGCGCGGCTGTTCTCGAGAATCAGTACGGCGTGAAGCTCGATCTCAAGATGTCGATCAAGGGCGCGCATGTCGGCGCTTCGGTCATGCGGTTGCGCTTCCGCCTGCTGCCGGACAAGACCGAGAAACTGGCGGCTCAGTAATTCCCTCCCAACAGGGACTCAGACTCTTTCACTGAAGAACGAGGGTAATCCGGAATGGAAATGACCGGCTGGCGCGTCACAGGCGCGGCGCTGAGCTTCATCATCCAGCTGATCTTTATCGGCCGCGCGCTCATGAGGCCGCATCGTCAGCCAGCCTCGCGCGTGGCGTGGGTCGCGATCATCGCGGCGTTGCCCGTGCTTGGCACTCTTGCCTATCTCATGCTTGGTGAAACCAATATGGGATCGCGCCTCGTCAACCGGATAACCGAGGCCCGTAAGACCCTGCGCGTGCCCGGCAAGAATGACGAGGCCCTGATCGATGCGGAGGAGAAATATCGACTCCCGCCGCGTCTTGCACCGCTCTTTCGCGTGGGCCAATCCGCCAGCGGCTATCCGCCTGAGGGCGGTAACAAGGCACGCCTTCTCCCGGACTCGAACAGCGCTATTGCCTCCATGGTTTCCGATATCGATGCCGCGCGAGACCATGTGCATATCTGCTTTTATATCTGGCTCACCGATCATAACGGGATGCAGATCGTCGAAGCCATATGCCGCGCGGCTTCCCGCGGTGTCAGGTGCCGTATCATGGCGGATGATCTCGGGTCGCGTCATCTCATCCATCATGAAGCATGGAAGAAGATGGAACGCGCTGGCGCCCATGTTGTGCGCGCGATGCCGCTCGGTAACATCGTCACCTGGCCGCTTCATGGTCGTATGGATATGCGCAATCACCGCAAGATCGTGGTGATCGATAATCGCCTGACCTATTGTGGCAGCCAGAACTGCGCCGACCCCGAATTCCGCCCCAAGGCGCGTTTTGCGCCATGGGTGGACCTGATGACCCGTTTCGAGGGGCCGGTGGTGCTGCAGAACCAGCATCTCTTCGCAACGGACTGGATGGCCCATACGGACGAGGATCTGGGACCGCTTCTGGACTCTGCCAAACTCGTCGAGGGAGAGGGTTTCGTTGCACAGGTAATCGGCACCAGCGCCGCACTGCGCTATGCCGCCATGCCTGAGGTGTTCGTTTCGCTCATGAATGCGGCTTCACGCGAGCTTACGATCACCACCCCCTATTACGTCCCCGATGAGCCCATCCAGGCGGCGCTCTGCGCCTCGGCCCGTCGAGGGGTGAAGGTGACGATGACGGTGCCTACCCGCAATGATTCCTGGATCGTGGCAGGTGCCAGCCGAAGCTATTACGCCGAGCTTCTTGAAGCAGGTGTGCGCATTTTCGAATACCCGCTCGGACTTCTGCATACCAAGGCGCTGACGCTCGATGGCGGGATGGGCATGATCGGCTCCGCCAATCTCGACCGACGCAGCTTCGATCTGAATTTCGAGAACAATATCCTCTTCGCTGACGAGGACTTCACGGCTCAGATCCATGCGCGCCAGGAAAGCTATTTGCGTGATGCGGTGGAGATTACGCTCGACGATGTCCGCGCCTGGCCATGGTATCGCCGTCTGTGGAACAATACGCTGGCGATGATCGGCCCCGTTCTGTAAGCGAGGCCCTAAGTCTGGGGAGTGTCCTGCGCCAGTATTGCAGTGAGGCGCGCTGTCCATGCTTCGTGGCGCGGCAGCGCACACGCGCCTGACTGCGCAATTTCACGGACCGACAGGCTGTTGACCAGCCATGCTCCCCGGGATGCGCACAGAGAATCCGGGGTGATGCTCTTCTCGACGCATTGGCCGGTTGCGAGCAACGCCGCGCGTGCGATCCCTGCCAGCGCCCCATCCTCAAGCGGTGGTGTGATCAGTCGAGAGCCGTCCAGAATGACAAGGCTGGCTGCGCTGGATTCAGCGATATGCTGCCCATTACCCGAGAGGAGAAGCGCGTCATCAAACCCCGCCTCACTGGCCTCGAGACGGGCAAGGATCTGAGGCAGGTAGTTCAGATGCTTGATGCGGCTCAGGGGCGAGGCGCCGTCCCGGCGCCAGGGACTGATCTGTACGCGGCAGGGCGGTAATGCGGCGACGGGAAGGGCCTGGGTGATCAGAAGCGTCGGGGACGGGGTGGCCGGGGGGAGCACTCCGCGCGGCCCTGCGCCACGGGTCAGGGTCAGGCGTAACGAGCCTTCTGCCATACCATTGGCGGCAACCAGTTGGTCAAGAGCCTCCTGCAGCACCGTGCGATCAGGCAGAGGCAGGCGCAGCAAGGCCGCCCCTGCGGTCAACCGGGCCAGATGCGCTTGCAGACGCATGATTTTCCCTGCGCTGAGGCGCATAGTCTCGAAAAGGCCATCACCCAGCAGAAGCCCCCGGTCCTGCGGGTCGATGCGGGCTTCGGAAACGGCTTCGAGCCCCTGATTGTGCCAGAGAAACCTCATGAGCCAAACAGGGCCAGCAGGGCTGCGGCTTTGAGGCGCAGTTCTTCATATTCGCGCCCCGGATCGGAGAGCGTGGTGATGCCGCACCCAACGCCGAGACCGATTTCCTGCGGAGACATCAGTAGACTGCGAATGATCACGCTGCTGTCGAGCGCGCCATCCGCGCCGATGCGAAACAGTGTCCCGCAATAGACCCCGCGCGCAGAGCGTTCGATCTGGTCGATCACCTTGAGTGCCTGATGCTTGGGTGCTCCCGTGACTGAGCCCGGCGGGAGCGTGGCGCGTAACAGATCGAGCGCGGTTCTGCCTTGCTCGAGTTGCCCCTGCACCGAAGATACCAGATGATGCACATGGGCAAAGCGTTCGACGGCGCAGAGCACGGGCACCTGAACCGAGCCGATCCGTGCCACACGCCCGATATCGTTGCGCATCAGGTCGGTAATCATCAGATTTTCGGCATATTCCTTCTCGTCACATGCGAGAACGGCGGCAATCCTCGCGTCTTCCTCAGGACTGGCGCCGAGCGGGGCGGTGCCCTTGATCGGGCGCGTCTCGATCGCCCCTGTTGGCGTCATGCTCAGGAACCGCTCGACCGACGCGCTGAGCAGTGCAAAATCGGGCAGGGTGAAGAGCGCGCCAAAAGGCGCAGGGGAAGTACGACGCAGGGCGCGATACAGCCTCGCTGCCGTGAGCCCTTCGGGCCGTTGCGCGCGGAATTGCGTGGTCAGATTGGCCTGAAACATCTCCCCCTGATCGATCCGAGCGATCATGTCTTCGACGGCGCTTCTATACGCCATCTGGTCGAGATCGGGCGTGAAGTCGAGCCGGAGCATGGGGGCGAGGGGAGCGGAGCAGCATGGCAGGGCGACCGGCATAGGGGCATCGCAAGCACTGCTCCAGTACAGGCGCTTTTCCTGTCGATCGAACACGAAGGCGCCCGTGTAGCGCGCCGCATGGAGGGCTGGGAGCACAGGCGTATGACGCGACACGATGCCTTCGAGCGCGAGCCCGGCCTCGTAGCTGGCAAGCCCGATTACCCCTCCTGAAAACGGGAGAGGGCATGGGGCTTCGGGTTTCGGAACGAGGGCTTCGAGTTGCGCCCAGTCACCGGGCGTGTCGAGGGTCAGGGTCGCTTCCGGTGCGCAGCAGAAGAACGACCAGCGCGCTCGTTCGCCGATGGGGCCACCGCTATCGAGCATCACCGACCACGGCATGTCGCCATATCGGGCCACAAAGGCATCGGGCGAACGCCAATCCAGCGCCTGAACGATCATCGGGCGCCGCCAGACGCGCAAGCCCCGACAGGAACAAGGGCTGGAAGGAGGGAGGAACGCCGCATCCTCCGGCCTTAGCGCGCGCCTTGCCGGGCGTCCAGTCAATCAGGAGGCGCGACGCTTCTCAGGTATTTTTCGGGTCGATGGTCTTGAACCCGTAGGTGACGTAATCCGGGATGACCCGGCCTTTCTCCACGCGCACCGTCAGATAGCCTTCGGGTGTGCCAAGACGTGTGCCATGCCACCAGTTGCCCGACACGGCGCCACCTGTGATGTAGGGCACGCCATGCCACGTGACGGTTTCAAGCACGTGGGTATGACCCTGAAACACCCCGATCACGTTGTAATGGTCGAAGAGATCCAGAACCTGCCAGGCATTCCTGACGCGCATGCCCTGATGGGCAGGGGGCTTGCCCGGCGGCGGAGCATAATCCTCCACGGCGGTGACAAGCGGTATATGGGTCGACACAATCACGGGTGTCCCTGTGGGCATGGCTGCCAGATCGCGGCTGAGCCATGCAATCTGGGCCGGGTCGATATAGCCCTCATAGGACCGGTCAGATGTGATGCCGATGGAATCCAGCACCACGAAATGCACCCCCTTATGGTCGAAGGCGTAATAGGGTGCGCCAAAATTATCGGTGTAATACTTCTTACCGTAAAGCGGGTCGGTGGGTTCGATGCCACTCTTGGTATACACGCCCATGATGTCGTGATTACCCATGGTATTATACACTTGATGGCCCAGCGTATCGGCTGTCTGCTTGTACAGGTCCATCAGGCTGAGTGCGCGTGATTTCGGAACGCCCAGTGCATCGAAAACATGATCGCCCCCCTGGAGGGTGAAATCGACATTGGCTGTGCGGGCTTGGCGAAAGCACGCCATGCAGCCTTTGGCAGCGTCGAGTTCCGGCTGGATATGGGTATCGGTCAGAAAGATGAAGCTGAAATCCTCATGCGGCAGAAGAGCCGGGCGCTGTGGCACCAGCGCCAGCGCCCGGTCAGACAGCCCGAGCGTTCCGGCGGCCAAACCGGTGAGCGCAGCCGAGCGGAGAAAACGGCGTCTGGGGAGCAGCATCGAAACATCCTTCCTTGGTCCATGGCCGCGCCATCAGACCGTCTCTGTTGAAGGCAGGCATAGACCGCCGCGTGTCTGGCGTCAGTGAAGTTTCAATGACAGAAGACACAGGAAGACATGCGCATCACCCGGAGCACGCCCCCCGCATTCGAGAGGCTGCTGGAAGGAACGCTTGGTCATTCAGGCGTAGTTGGGCTGGCATCGATCCAGGGCCTGTACGGCCACCTCGCCGAATTCGAGATCGCTCAAAGTGATCGAGGCGTGAAAGACCTTGCCGAAATTCTCATTGGTCCCCCAGGCGGAAAAGCCACCGCCGCGACCACGCGTCGCGACGATCCGCACCTGATCTCCCTGGTCGTCCGGCCAGTCGATATAGATACCAGCCGATTTGGACATGGTGGTCAGAACATCCTTGAAGCCAAATTCCTGCTGGATACGTAACCAGAATTCATGCGACTTCCAGTCTGATTCGTCATATGCGGGCTTTGAGATCTCACTAGGGATAGGCCGAGGCAAATGCGCTCCGAGATCCTCGCTGCTATATAGCGCCTTCTTGAGATTGGCCCCGATCCATTCCGTCGTAACCTGTTTGCGGGGAATGAAAGTCGACCAGCCCGAGCGCGAGAAGTGACTCCCTCCCCAACGCTCCTTGCAGATTACGGCCACATATTTTCTGGTGCGGATGACCTGGGCACGCCGGGTGGGGATCTGCCAGGAGGGAATGACGGTGCTCATGCGATATCTGCACTCCTGAACAGGCTAATGTCGGGTCAGGTCAGGATTGGCGACGATGCGAATTTGGGCAAGGGCAAGGGTCGTGACGATGACTTTATCGCGCCTTCCTCTTGTCTGACCTTGTGCCACTACCCGTCTTAGAAGGTCCGTTCGCAAATCACACTTGTAAGATACCCAGTGCCGCCGTGCTGCCCTTGTCGACGAGGCAGAGGAAAAGGGAGCGTGCCGAGGCACTATTGCCTGTTGCGCCGAAATGTCGTTGTGCCTCGGTGAAAGCCGTGACCCAGCTTGCCACGAGGACAGAGGCGCATAGCGAGAGTGCGGCATCGAGCGTCAGTCCGGACTCTGACAAATCCTCCGACCGAACTGGTTTCTGCGGGGTGGCCTCCAGCGCGCGGGTAAGATCGCGCCTTATGTCGGCCGTGACCTCATCGCGCAGAGCGCGGGCACGTGATTTGAGGGTCTCGCTCGCCAGAAGCGTATCGATAAATCCCTGAGCCTGGGGCGCAAAGCGCAGGAACGGTGCGTCCTGCGCCACCAGATCATGGGCAAGAGCACGCAGCCGTTCCACTGGATGCAGGGGAGAGGGGGCGAGAATGGCGGCGCTCAACGTGTCGCGTATGACGGCTTCGCGATCGAAGAACAGATCCTCCTTGCGCGCAAAATGATTGAACACGGTCATACGCCCCACATCGGCGGCCTCGGCAATCGCATCGATCGTGACCTTGTCGAACCCGTGTTCGGCAAAAAGAGCGGTCGCGATGTCAGAGATACGCTGCCGCGTGGCGAGGCGTCTTTTCGTGTGTCGGTCGATCCTTGTTGACATGCGCATCCACTATCAGAAAACTAGACCGAGTACAAATATGGATTCGGTCTATGAAACATACGGATGTCGTGATTGTCGGGGCCGGGCCAGTCGGGCTCCTGCTCGCTCTCGAACTCGAGCGGGCAGGAGCGTCGTGCGTCGTGCTGGAGGCCCGTGAGCAACAGGAAGAGGTGCAGAAAGCCCTTTCCGTGGGGCCGCTTGGGGCCGAGGCCCTGATGAGGCGGGGCATGGGGCCAGAACTCGATGCCCTGGAGGCACGCAGCCAGGCCTTGATGGCGCCCTTCCTGTCCGGATCTGGCGGCGGGTGGCGTCAGTCCGGCAAGGAGGGGCGGCGCTTTGCCGGCCATTTTGCGGGTATTTCCCTGCTCAGTCAGGAGCAGGACCGTCAACGTCCGACACGCCTGATCGACCAGCGTCATCTTCAGGGTGCCTTGCAGGACGAGGTGGAAAGACGGGGGATTATGCTGCGCCGCCCGTGCAGGGTGACGGGAGTGGAGGAGGGGCAGGAGGCTCTCATCCTGACCTTCACACGCGAGGACGGTCAGGTTGAACGTATCGCCTGCCGCTATGCCGTCGGATGCGATGGCGCGCGCAGCACGCTGCGCAAACTGGGGGGCTTCGCCTTTCCTGGTACAGACCCTACGCTCAGCTTTTATCAGGTCTTCGTGGCCTTCGATGGAGCGCATGCGGTCCGGCCCGCCGGGTGGCAGATGCAGCCGGGCGGTGTCATGGCCTATGGTCCGATACCGGAGCGGCTCTTCCTCGTCGATTACTCCGGTCCACCGCCAGAAGGGCAGACCATCCCGACCCAGATGCAGGTGGAAGCCGCAATCGAGCGCGTTTGCGGGCGTGGGATGAAGCTCTCGGCCTATCGAGGCGGGCGTTGCTGGACCGATCATACGAGGCTTGTCGACCAGTATCGGCAGGGCAGGATTTTCCTTGCCGGAGATGCCGCGCATATCCATCCGCCTTTCGGGGGACAGGGCCTTGGGCTGGGTCTGGTCGATGCCGCCAATCTGGGCTGGAAGCTGGGCGCCGTCCTCTCGGGGCGTATGCCCGAAACCCTGCTGGACAGCTATGAGCAGGAGCGCCGCTCGGTTGCGCGCGATGTGCTGGACAATACCCGGGCCCAGACAGCCCTTATGCGACCCGATCCACAATCCCGTGCGCTTCATGCGCTCATGGCCGAGATGCTGAGCCGCGATGAGCCCTGCGCGGCACTCGGAGCCCGGATGAGGGGCTACACAATGCATTATGACACCATAGCGCATTCGGCGGATTGTCCCGCGCTCGGAACCCTTCCCGGCGATCAGGTTCTGCCCGATGGACGCTCGGTTTTCGGGTTGATGCAGCAGGGGGCGGGCGTTCTTCTGGTACCTGATCAGGCGATACACGCCTTCCAGGGCCTGACGATACCGGGAAATCTCGTGCTGGCGTCGTGGCATGAGGCATTCGTATGGCTCCTGCGCCCCGATGGATGTCTGGTCTGGCAGGGGGCGCCTCAGGAGCGCGCCTCCCTGAACACGGCGCTCGTCAGATGGTTCGGTGCCAGTCTGGACGCGTGAGCGGACGTTGACGCAGGGGCCATCTTGAGGTCGTTATGCCTGCGAACCGATATCTCAGGAGGCAGAATGCGCGCTCAGCATGGTAACAGGGGCCGATCATCGTGGAGACGGGCTCTCCTTATCGGAGGGGGCTTCATGGTCTGCCCTGTTCTCGCGCCGAGTGTCGTATGGGCAGATGATATCGGTCAGATCGTGAGCGACTACGATCATTTCACATCAGCACTCGACCCGGTTTCCGCAGCCTCACGGGGCGATCTGGATGCGGCCGAGCGCTGGCCGGATGACAGCCCTGCCGCTGAGGCCGCTCGGCTGAGGCAGAGACAGAAATTTCGGCAACGCCTCGCTGCGCTCGATCCGAAATCGCTCAAGGGCGAGGACAGCCTGAATGCCCGGCTGATGACATGGGAAAACGATCTCGCCATCGAGGGCCAGAAATTCGATCCCTCGCGTATGCCTTTCACCAGTGATGAAGGGTTCTATCAGGAGGTGGGCTACGCAGCCGATAACACGCCCTTGCGTAGCGAGGCCGATGCACGACGCTGGCTCAGGCGCATGGAGCGTATTCCGGCCTATGACGCCCAGCAGATCGCCAATATGCGCCGCGGCATCGCCACCCGCTTCGTCCAGCCCAGATTGATTGCGGAAATTGCGTATCGCGCGGTCAAGGCGCAGGCGGATCTGCCTGAGCAGGACAATCCTGCCCTGCGCCCTTTCGACAGCTTGCCAGCCACAATGCCGCAGGCGCAGCGCCATGCCCTGCGTGACGAGGGCGCGCGCATCGTGCATGACAGGATCAAACCAGCCGAGCGCGCACTGGCGGCGTTTTTCGAGCATGATTACCTGCCGGCCAGCCGCGACACGCTCGGCGCGTCGTCCTTGCCGGAGGGGCGCGCCTATTATTCATGGCTCGTGCGCAGCGAAACCACGACAACCCTGACACCCGACCAGATCTTTGCTCTGGGGCAGTCCGAAATCGCCCGTATCCATGGCGAGATGCAGCGCCAGATGACAGCGGTCGGGTTCAAGGGGGATTTCAAGGCGTTTGTCGCGCAGATCAAGGCCGATCCGCGCTTTTATGTCATCACGCGCCAGGCGCTGATGGAGAAGGCGAGTTTCCTTGCCAAGAAAATCGATGGCGCGCTGCCGCATTTGATCGGCAAACTGCCACGCCTGACCTATGGGGTGCGCGAAGTGCCGCGCGCGATCGAGGAGGGCTATACGACCGGGCGTTACGATCCGGGCAGCCCGACGCTGGGTATTGCGGGTGGGCTGATGATCAACACCTCGCATCTGGATCAGAGGCCACTTTACGAACTGCCTTCGCTCGTCGCGCATGAGGGCGTCCCGGGCCATCATATCCAGATCGCTCTCGCGCAGGAAATGACCGACCTGCCGGGATTCCGGCGTGATTACGCCACGACGGCCTTCGTGGAAGGCTGGGCGCTCTATTCCGAGCAGCTTGTCAGTGAGATCGGGCTTTATCCAACGCCCTATGAGCGCTTTGGCCAGCTTTCAATGGAGATGTGGCGCGCCTGTCGTCTCGTGATGGATGTGGGGCTGCACTGGAAGAACTGGACGCGCGACCAGGCGCTTGCCTGCCTGCGCGACAATACGGCCCTGGCGGAAAAGAATATCCAGAACGAGACCAATCGCTACATCTCCTGGCCGGGTCAGGCCCTGGGCTACAAGATTGGCGAGATGACCATTCTCGATTTGCGCCATCAGGCCGAAAAGGCGCTCGGTGCCCGATTTGACGAACGGCGCTTCCATGATCTGGTCCTCGATGAAGGGGCCATGCCGCTGGCTCTGCTGCGCGAGCGCGTGGCGGAATGGATTGAGTCTGAAAAAACCCGCAAGGGATGAGGTCTGAGGACCGGGAGGGAGGATACCCTTCCCGGCCCTCAGGAAAGAGTCAGCGCAAGCCGCCCGAGGCGATGAGCGTCTCACCCGTCAGCCAGCGCGCATCCTCGGAAGCCAGGAAGACCGCAAGCGGCCCGATATCCTCGACTTCGCCGGTGCGCCCAAGCGGGGTCTGGGCAATGATTGCCTTCTCCATTTCAGAGCCGATGACGCTGGCAGTGTTGGTGCCCTCTGTCTTGATCAGACCCGGATTGATGGCATTCACCCTGATCTGGCGCGGGCCGAGCTCGCGAGCGAGGGTGCCCGTAATGGCATCGATAGCGCCCTTGGTGCCGCTATACACAGCCGTCTGGGCCGGGGTGATACGCGTGACGACCGAGCTGATATTGATGATGGAGCTACCCGCCGAAAGATGCGGGCTGGCCGCCTGCGTCACCAGAAGCGTGCCGAGAACATTGATGTCGAAGATGCGGTGGAAATGCTCTTCGGTGATATCCTCGATGGCGGCAAATTCATACACGCCCGAATTGTTCACGACGATGTCGAGACGGCCAAAACTCTTGATCGCCTTGTCGATGATGGCACTGGCTCCTGTCTTTTTCGAGACATCGCCCTGAACCGCAACGGCCTTGCCGCCTTCTGCGGTAATGGCCCCAACCAGCTTTTCGGCACCATCCCGGCCAGAAGCGTAATTGACCACGACAGCGGCGCCTGCTTTGGCCAGAGCCCGGGCGATTTCGGTGCCGATGCCCTTGGAGGCACCCGTGACGACCGCGACTTTTCCTGAAAGCTTGCTCATGATGATCCTGCCTGTTCGACATACTCCCTCCGGTGCTCTGCGGCGCGGAAGGAAAGAGGTGTAAGAAAGAGGGGCTGGAGGACTTTATTTGTGGAGCGATGGCTCCAACATAACGCATATGAGAAGCCTGAAGCGGGTTTCAAGGATTTATGGAGCGATGACACCAAAAAAAGAATGCGCCCCGCGCCGCCCTCGTGGCCGCCCCCCATCCTTCGATCGGGAGACAGCCCTCAGCCAGGCCATGACCCTGTTCTGGGACCGGGGCTATGAAGGCACGAGTTTCGATGACCTGATCGGGGTGATGGGGATCAGTGCTTCGAGCTTCTATAACAGCTTCGCCAGCAAGGAGGCGCTGTATATGGAGGCGATCGAGGCCTATGCCCGGCGTGAAGGTGCGTGGTTCACGCAGGCTCTTGAAAGCGATGGTGGCGTTGCAGCAGCCTTTCGGACCATGCTCGACGCAGCGGCGATCGCGTTCACACGCCGCGATGCCCCCTCAGGCTGCATGATTGCCGTGGCCGCGACGCAGTGTTCCCCGGCTCAGTCCCGTCTCAGACAGATGCTGATCGACCAGCGCCATGGCGCCGAGGCGATTATGCAGGCACGCCTTGTCGATGGTGTGAGGATGGGCGAGCTGCCTGAAGATGCTGACTGTGCAGGGCTTGCCGCCTATTTCAGTGCAGTCATCAACGGCATGGGCGTTCAGGCACGCGACGGAGCCTGTCGAGAAAAGTTGCAGCACATAGGGTCTCTTGCCGCATCTGTTCTTCAGGGGAGTGCAAGATCAAAATGATTTTCATTCCGATCTTGATCGCGTATTGAGCCGTAACGAGAGCGATATTATTTGAAAGAGAACCTTGGCACTCGCGCGTTGAACTCTTTCTTGCCGAGTTTTAAATAGCAAACCCACTCGTCAACGGTGATCCTGTTGATATGCGCGGAACGTATCCGGCGTTCTGCGCCCCTGACGCTATGAAAAAGGTGACGACGCGGCCCATGTCCAGTGAGAGCTCTGCCCAAACGCCCGCAGCCGAGGCCCAGACCCCGCCCGTCGTTCAGGCGCAGCCGGCGCCTATGCCTAACCCCTATATTCTTCCGCCCGATCTGCCAACGAATGACGCGGGGCAGGGAATTCATTTCGATTTCAACTGGGGCGCACGCGTTCTCCTCCCGAAAACAGGTGAGGGTCGGTGGCGCGCCACACTCACCGATCTCGATAATTCGACGATCATTTTTCAGGGTGAGCTCGAAGAGGGGCATCTCTCCTCGACAAAGAAATTCTACATCCGTTTCGCGGTGGATGTTGAGCGTATCGCGCCCGATGGAACCGAAACGAAAATCCTGCATCATGAATTCGATGCGCGGGGCAAGATCGTCCATGTCCAGCTTCCGGTAGGTACGCTGGGCGATACGCTGGGCTGGTTCCCTTATGTCGCGCGTTTTGCCGAGCAAAGCGGCGCGCGTGTTATCTGCACACTTGCGAAGGTGTTCATCCCGCTTTTCGCCCCCGAATACCCCGGGATCGAACTGAGCACGAAAGAGGATTTCGAGAAGAGTCCGCTTCGGTCGCAGGTCTACGCCACCTATAACATCGGCCTGTTTTTCGATGACAAGGAGAACATCCACCAGCCCTGCGATTTCCGTTATGTCGGGCTGCATCGTACGGCCGGGTATATTCTCGGGGTCGACCCCACGGAGGAAGCGCCCCGGATCGCCATCGAGGACGATACGCGTCCGATTGACGAGCCCTATGTGTGCATCGCCACTCAGGCCTCGGCGCAATGCAAATACTGGAACAACCCCGGTGGTTGGCTTGGGGTCATCGCATTCCTGAAAACGCGCGGCTATCGCGTGATCTGTATCGATCAGAAGCCATTCAGCGGCACCGGGATTGTGTGGAACCATATTCCCAACGGTGCCGAAGACCAGACGGGCAACCGGCCCCTGGCCGAGCGCGCGCGCTGGCTCAAACATGCCGATCTGTTCATCGGGCTCAGTTCGGGACTGTCATGGCTGGCCTGGGCGACTGGCACCAAGACAGTGATGATCTCGGGCTTCACGCATCCGAACAACGAGTTTCATACGCCCTGGCGTGTCATCTCCTGGCATTCCTGCAATTCCTGCTGGAACGACCCGCTGCACCAGTTCAATCACAACGACTATCTGTGGTGCCCCAGGCACGCCAACACCGACCGTCAGTTTGAGTGCTCGAGGCTGATCTCCACAGACGTCGTCACCAAGAATATCGCTCTCGCCCTGGACGCATGAAGGCTCATTGGACGGAGGGAGGCCAGCATTCCATGATGCTGCCTCCACCATCCCGTCCGGACTGGACTACCGGGGCATGGCGCGGCAGCCCGCCAAAGGCGCGGTCGCACAGCGTGATCCGCCGGGGTGAATTCGCCCGGGGTTGAGCTCAATGACCCTGCGCGAGCGCAGCGAGCCTGATCTTGACCTCTCGCCAGAGGGCTTCCTGAGCGGCAAGGTCGAGATCGGATAGCGTATTGCCGCTCTCGGCAAGGACGGCTTCCATGGTTTCGATCCGTCGGGTGAATTTGGCATTGCCCTGTCTCAGGCAGGCTTCGGGATCGAGACCCAGCTTGCGCGCAAGGCATGCAACGGTGAACAGGACATCGCCGATCTCGTCTTCGAGCCGTGCCTTGTCGCCGCCGGGAAGCTCAGCCCGTACCTCGCCGAGTTCCTCGTTGATTTTCTCGAGCACCTCTTCGGGCGTATCCCAGTCGAACCCGACGCGCGCAGCGCGTTTGCCGAGCTTCTCGGCCCTGATCAATGCGGGAAGGGCGGGGGCGATGCCAGCAAGGATGCCATGTTCCGATCTGGCATTGCGTTCGGCTTGCTTGTTGCGCTCCCACAGATCCGCGTCGAGCGTTTCTCCCGCAAAGACATGGGGGTGGCGGCGCACCATCTTGTCGCCAATCATGCGGGCCACATCGGCGAAGCTGAAGCGACCGGATTCCTCGGCAATCCGTGCCTGATAGACAACCTGTAACAGCAAATCGCCCAGCTCGTCCGGCAGGGACTCCCAGTCTTCGCGTGCGATACTATCCATCACCTCATAGGCCTCCTCGATGGCGAAAGGGGCGATGGTTTCATGGGTCTGAACCCTGTCCCACGCGCATCCTGTCTCGGGATCGCGAAGGCGGATCATGATGCCGATCAGGCGCTCGAGCTGGGCTGCCGAATCCGACGGGTCAGAGGCAGCGGGATGCGAATTACGGGACAGGTCTGGTCGGGCAATCGGGGTGGTCAAGGCGGTCTCCGGTCCGTTTCGTCAGGCAGGCCGGAGTATAGGCGGCGCCAGCCTCAGTTTCCATTATCCTTGCCTGCAGGTTTGCGGAACAGGAAAACGGCCTGGTCCGTATTGCCCCGTATCGACTTGTCGAAAACCGGAAGGCTGTGATCGTCCTGGGCGTTGTGCAGTACGGGGCTGTTGGCCACGAGCTGGAATCCGGCACCCTCCACCTGCTGGAGAATCAGGGCGGGATCGATGCGATGCAGCGTTGTGGGGGCGGTCGTTCCCGATCCGGTTTGCGCAACATGATCGATGACCATGAAGTATCCCCCGGGCTTCAGGGACTGATAGATGGCCCTGTCCATACGCTGCGCCGTTTCCGGCCCCATGCCGCCATAGACATCGTGGTAGTTCTGCGATGTCCAGACGAGATCCAGCGGCTGCGCGACATGGAAATCGACGATCGGCGTCACGACGACCGACACATTGCCGAAAGCCGGATCGGCAGCGATGGCCTGCGCGGTCTGGGGCATCTTCGGATGGCGCGCCGCCATCTCGGCCGGGATCACGGCATAGACATGGCCGCTTTCCCCTGTTTCCAGGCTCAGCAGGCGGGTGAAATATCCGCTGCCGGGCATCAGATCGGCAATCTTCGCTCCCTTGGGCAAGGGAACGAGAGAAAGAAGCTCGAGCGGCTTGCGTGCGGTATCGCGGGCGCGATCGGTTTCCGGGCGGCTCGACGATGCCAGAAGCGCTGTGTCGGGCTTGACGATTGCAGTGCTTGAAGCGCCTTGAGCGCCTGCCGCATGGGCGCGGCCAGAGCTGGAAACGCCCGCTGCGGCTGTAAGAGTGGCGCCGAGAAGGACGCCGGAGAGAATACGGGAATACGTCATGCCGGCTGTCCTGTCTGAAAACATCCCGTCACGCGGGATGGGTTGAAGTCTGTCCTATCGTTTCGGCTTGCACAAGACATACAGAACCATGATGACGGCGACGCTCGACAGGCTTGCCAGAATAGTCTGACGCTGCGCCTGCTGGGCAAGCATGGCCAGAACCACGAGGCCGATGGCGGCCAGAGTGCCGAGGTTGAGGACCGAGCCGAAAGGCAGGGTGAAGGCGCGGTTCTGCGGGTCCTGAAGGCGAAGCACACGATGCGACGATACGATGAAGCCGTAGATCAGCAGCATGACGGCGCCAGTGGCCCCCAGAAGGAACGCGAAGATCAGCTTGGGCGAGAGGATGGAGCAGAAGGCGACTCCGAGCCCCACAATGCTCGAGAATGTTACGGCACGCTGCGGCACCTGCGTTTTCGAGAGCCGGGCAAACCATGCCGGTGCATCATTGAGCTCGGCGAGCCCGCGCAGCGTACGTGACGTGATGTAGATGCTGGAATTGAGGCAGGAGAGTATGGCGGTGAACACCACGATCTGCATCAGCGTGGCAGCGCCCGGGATGCCGATATGGCGCATCACGGTCACGAAGGGCGAGTAGCCCGGGACGATTTCGGTCCAGGGAACCAGTGTCAGGATCAGGATGACGGAAAGGACGTAGAACAATGTGACCCGCACGCCGATGGTGCGCGTCACACGGGCAAGGTTTTCCTCCGCGTTTTCCGATTCTGCGGCGGCAACGGTCGCGGATTCAGAGCCGATCATCGAGAACAGTACGGTAGGCACTGTGGCCAGGATGGCGCCCCATCCATGAGGGAAGAATCCATCATGGCTGTAGACGTTGTGCACGATCCTGGGATGCGGGCCGATGAAATGGCTCAGGCTGAGGAGCCCCAGAGCGCAGAAGGCGATGATGGTTGCAACCTTGATGAGCGAAAGCCAGAATTCGCATTCTCCGAACACGCGTACCGAAACCAGATTGATCAGGTTGACGGCGATGATGAGGAAGGGGGCCAGAATCCAGACGGGCAGGGCAAACCAGTCCTGCAGGGCAATAGCGCCGCCGATCGCCTCGGCACCGATCGTCACCACCCAGAACAGCCAGTAGAGCCAGCCCGAGAGAAAGCCGGCCCAGTTGCCGTGAGCGGTTCGTATGCAATCGATGAATGTGCCGATGCCTGGACGGGCGAGAAGCATCTCGCCAAGCATCCGGATGACGATAACGACGAGAAGACCGGTGCCGATATAGGTGAGCAGGATGGCTGGCCCGGCCTGGGCGATGGCGGCCGAACTGCCGATGAACAGTCCTGCACCGATCACGCCGCCGAGCGCGATCATGGCGATGTGGCGATCCTTGAGCTTGCCGCCATGCAAAAGAGGCGGTTCACCCTCGCGAGAAAAACCTTGGTGTGAAAGCTTATCTTTATCCATCATATGTTGGACAAAGCCATGCAAATGCTTACTTCGTCCAGATGGAATATTTTAGTGAGGGAACGAATTGATGGTTAGGGTCTTCATCGACGGTGAGGCTGGTACGACTGGACTGGGCATTAGGGAGCGCCTGCGTTCACTGCCGGTCGAGATTCTGTTGATCGATCCCGCAAGGCGAAAGGAGCCCGAGGCGCGGCTCGAGCTCATGCAGAGTGCCGATCTTGTGATCCTCTGCCTGCCCGATGATGCGGCGCGCGAGGCTGTGGCTCTGGCCGCGGGACTCGACCATCTCCGCATTCTCGATGCCAGTACGGCCCATCGCGTTGATCCGGAATGGGTTTACGGCTTTCCCGAGCTTGGGGAGGAACAGGAATCCCGGATTGCCAGGGCGCGTCGTGTCTCCAATCCTGGATGCTACCCAACCGGGGCCACCGCCCTGTTGCGCCCTCTCATCGCAGCAGGTCTTGTCCCTGCGGACCACCCGGTCACCATCAATGCCGTGAGCGGCTATAGTGGTGGGGGTCGTACCGAGATAGAGGCGCATGAAAAGAACAACGGTCCTGCATTCGAGCTTTACGGGCTCGGGCTGGAGCACAAACATGTGCCTGAGATCATGCGCTATGCGGGGCTCACGCGTCGGCCGCTTTTCGTTCCGTCTATCGGGCATTTCCCTCAGGGGATGATCGTCTCGATCCCGCTCCATCTGGCCGATCTGCCCGGCTATGTCAGGATTTCGGATATCGAGGCCTGTCTGCGCGCGCATTACGCCCGATCATCGCATGTCTCGGTGATTGCGGATGATCTCCCCCGTCTCGACGCTGCCGGTCTGGCAGATCATGACGAGATGGAACTGCGTGTCCACGGGAACGAAACCTGGCGGCATGTTCTTCTGACGGCAAGGCTGGACAATCTGGGCAAGGGGGCAGCGGGTGCTGCCTTGCAGAATATTCGCCTGATGGGGGGACTGAAGGACTGATCTGCCATCATTTCGCCCCTTCGGAACATCAGATATGCCTGCCTCACGGGCTTGTGAGGCAGGCAAAGCGCATGGTTCGATATCGTTACAGAAACGGTGAGGGCGAAACGGTGTTGAAGGAGACGCTTCCGCCTGTCATCCGGTTTGTCCGGCCGGAGCGCCGGGCGCGCTCGGCTGAAAGGACAACGGGCGAATGAGGAAAACGCCTCAGCCTCTCCTGCCTCATTCCGGCAGCCATGTCCTTGACTGGCTTCCTCTGCTGGTCTGCCATGTCGAGCCGGACGGGCAGGTTTCCTTTCTGAACACGAACTGGGGCAGGTTCTCGGGCCTCGGTCAGCCTGAGCATCCCATCCCCTGGACAGATCTGCTCGATACGCCGCCAGGTGAAGCGTCTGTCTTTTGCGCGATGCCCGGCTCTTCCTGCAGACATCACGACGTGAGGCTGCGTCATCACGACGGCGTTCCGGTACAAACCGATCTGCACTGGCAGAAGCTTGGCGTCGGTGAAGGGGGGGGATGGCTCCTCTTCGGTCACCCTGAGGCAGATTTTCCCCTTCTCAATGCAGCTTCCTCGCTTTCAAGCCCCCATATGACGGGCGATGCAGCTCCGAAAGCATTGGTTGACACGCGGAGTCTGGACGGACCCGCAGTGAACGGGACCGTCAGTTCGATCACCCCTTCAGTGCCGGTCTTAGCGAATAACGCTGCCAAAACGGGCGGCTCAGAGCATGGCCCGAGGCATTTCTTCCGTGCGCTCAGGGATGATTTATCCGGCCGTGACGATCAGGGGATCGACCGTGACAGGCTGACGGGATTGCCAAACTGGCGCGCTTTTGCCGCTCGGGCCGAAGAGACACTGGCAGCGGCTCTCGGCAAGGGACAATCGCTCGGTTTCCTTCTGATCGACATCGATTACCTCGGCGATCTCAACGATCTGTATGGACGCGAGATCGGCGATCTGGTGCTCACCCTTGTCGCGGACAGGCTGACCCTGCTCACGGCAGGAGAGGGGATGATGACGCGCAGCGGAGACGACGAGTTCTCCGTGCTGATTGTCGGTGATGTGATCCCTGAAACGCTCGCCGCTCACGCTCAGGCCTTGCTCAGTTTTGTCGATCTGCCGATCCGTATAGGGGCGCAGCAGATCACTTTCGGCTTGAGCATAGGGGCGGCTCTCTTCCCGCGCGATGGCCGGACCCTGGCCGATCTGCAACATCACGCCCTTCTGGCCGCCAATGACGTGAAAGCCCATGGGCGCGGCGGATTCAGATTATTCGACCGGTCCATGGTCAAGGCGGGTGATGGTGTAACGGCGCAATCCAATCTTATACGGCGGCTTTTGCGCGATGACCTGATTTACCCGGTCTATCAGGCGAAGGTGGCCATGGCTGACGGGCGGATCATCGGAGCTGAAGCCCTGATGCGCTGGTATGGAGACAAGGTTGCCAATGCCGGGCCAGAAGCTTTTCCGGAAATTTTCAGGTCGTATGATCTGGCGACGCGTGTTTCGGCACGGGTGCATGATCGCGTCTTTCAGGATATCGTCTCATGGCAGCGCGATGGGATCATGCCGCCTCATATTTCCATCAATGTGGCCCCTGTCGAATTCATGCAGGATGACTATGCCGAGAAGCTGCTCGCACGACTTGATCGCTACGGTCTCTCGGCGCAGCTGATCGAGCTCGAACTGACCGAACATGTCCTGTACCAGAACAGCGCGCATTATATTCACCGTGCCCTGACGCTGCTGAGGCGCGCTGGCATGCGGATCACGCTCGATGATTTCGGCACAGGCTATTCCTCGCTCGGGTTTCTGCGGGATTTTCCTGTCTCCTCCATCAAGATCGACCGGAGCTTCATCAAGCAGATCTGCACGGACCCCTCGATGGAAGTCATCGTCGAAGCCATCATTCGATTTGGTGAGGCGATTTCCGTCGATGTGGTGGCGGAGGGGATCGAAACCCCGGCCCAACTGGCCATTCTGCAGCGCATCGGATGTCCCATCGGGCAGGGCTATTACTTTTCGCCGCCCATTGCCTCGACAGAATTCGCGCGACTTCTTTCCGAGACGCCCTGCCTCCCCGTCTGAATGGGGGGACAGAGGGTTTGGGGCTGACGCGTATCAATTGCCTTTTCCATCGAACCCCGCTAACAATCCGGCCATCAGGCGAGAGTGACGGAACGGTAGACGTAGTCGGCTCAAAATCGACCGCCGCAAGGCATGGGGGTTCGAATCCCCCCTCTCGTACCAGATTTTTCACCGAAAACAGGTGAGTGACCGGGCCGTGACTTGCGCCTGTGGGTCTGCCTCCGGCATATCTCGCAAACTTTCCTGGAGTTTGCCGGACCGATCATGCCCCAACGTCCCGTTCAGAAACCTGCCCGTCCGTTCTTTTCCTCCGGTCCCTGCGCCAAGCGCCCGGGCTGGACGCTGAACGCGCTCGATGGCGCCCTGCTGGGCCGCTCGCATCGCGCGGCTGAGGGGCGGGCGCGGCTGAAGGACGTGATCGACCGGTCTCATGCCCTGCTCGGAGCCCCTTCGGACTGGAAGATCGGTATCGTTCCGGCCTCCGATACCGGCGCTGTGGAGATGATCCTCTGGGCGCTCGCAGGGGAGCGCCCTATCGATGTGCTTTCCTTCGAGAGCTTCTCTGGGCTTTGGGCGCAGGACCTGCGCGATGTGCTCAAGCTCGATAACCTGACTGTCCATGAAGCCCCTTACGGAGAACTGCCGGACCTGGCCCGTGTCGACTGGTCGCATGACGTGGTCCTGACCTGGAACGGCACGACCTCGGGGGTGTGCCTGCCCGGCCCGGACAGCATTCCGGCGCAGCATGAGGGGCTGGTGATCTGCGACGCCACTTCGGCCGCCTTTGCGATGGATCTGCCGTGGGAACGCCTGGATGTCGTCACATGGTCGTGGCAGAAGGCGCTGGGTGGTGAAGCCGCTCATGGCATGATCGCCCTCAGCCCCCGTGCTGTAGCGCGTCTGGAACAGGCCGCGCCTCGCCCCCTGCCCAAGATCTTCCGCCTGACTAACAAGAAGGGGCTGATCGACGCCATCTTCTCAGGCGATACCATCAACACACCCTCAATGCTGTGCGTCGAGGATGCGCTCGACGGGTTGCGCTGGGCCGACGCTATTGGTGGACTCAAGGCGCTCAAAGAACGCTCACGCCGTAATCTCGACGTGGTGGCACGCTGGGTTGCTGAGACATCCTGGGTGGAATTTCTCGCCAGCGATCCTACGCAGCGCTCGACCACGTCCATCTGCCTGCGTATTACGGCCCCCTGGTTCACGGCCCAAGCTGTCGATACCCAGCAGAAAATCGTCAAGCGCCTGACGGGGCTGATTGCCGATGAGGGGGCGGGTTACGACCTCGCCTCGTATCGCGATGCGCCGCCCGGTCTGCGTATCTGGGGAGGGGCCACGGTCGAGGCCGAGGATATCGAGGCGCTTCTCCCCTGGCTCGACTGGGCCTATGAGAGTGTCAGCATGGAATACGCCGCATGAAACTGACCGACGAGCCCGATACCGCCCTTTTGCCCTCAGGGTTCATCGACCTTTTGCAGCACGAGGCCGAGGCCGAGGCGCAGGGAATCGAATCCGTCATGGATGTGTTCGCCGCCCATGGTTATGAACGGGTACGCCCCCCCTTGCTGGAATTCGAAACCTCGTTGCTCCATGGCGCGGGCCAAGCGCTCGAGGAGCAGACTTTTCGTCTGATGGACCCGGATTCCCGGCGCATGATGGCGCTACGCCCGGACATGACCACCCAGATCGCGCGTATTGCCGCCACGCGGCTGGCTGGCACATCGCGTCCTCTGCGTCTGTCTTATGCCGGGTCATGCATTCTCGTCGGAAGTCCCGGGCGCGAAGGCGAGCGTCAGATCAGTCAGGCCGGGATCGAGCTGATTGGTGTGGATTCCGTCGAGGCGGATTGCGAAGTCGTGCTGATTGCGGCTGAGGCGCTCGAAAAGCTCGGGATCGAGGATTATTCCTTCGATCTCTCCTGCCCGGCGCTCGTTCAGGCACTTGTGGCGCTTTCGGGCTATACCGGGACGCGGCGTGCACAACTCGTTCATGCGCTCGATCGCAAGGATATTGCTGCTGTGGCCGAGCTGGGCGGGCCGGTCGCCTCGGTGCTTACGGCACTGGTCGAGGCTTGCGGTCCTTCCGCAGCGGCGCTGCTGCTGTTGGAAAAACTCGACCTCCCACCCGAGATCCGTATCCATGCCGAGCGTCTGATGGCCGTTGTGCGCATGCTTCATGCCCGCGCACCCGCATTGCGTCTGACGGTCGATCCCGCCGAGTTCCGGGGCTGGCAGTATCACACGGGTGTTTGCATGACCGTCTTTGCCAAGAGCCAGCGCGAAGAACTGGGGCGTGGCGGTCGCTATCAGGCGCAGGGAGAGGAACCGGCCTGCGGTCTGACTTTCCGCCCTGAGGTGCTGCTGCGTGCGGCCCGTCCCATCATTCTGCGCCCACGCGTCTATATTGCCGCCGAGATGCAGGATTCACCCGGCGCGGCGCGGCTGCGGGAGGAGGGGTACGCTACCGTGGCCGGTCTCGAGCCCGTCGAGGACCTGTCTGCCGAAGCGCAGCGCCTGAATTGTACCTTCGTTTTCGTCGCCGACGAACTCATCACGCTGTAAAAGGAAAAGAGCATGTCCAACGTCACCGTCATCGGCACCCAGTGGGGTGACGAAGGCAAGGGAAAGATCGTGGACTGGCTGGCCAGCCGTGCGGATATCGTCGTCCGCTTTCAGGGCGGCCATAATGCCGGTCATACACTCGTGGTCGGCGATCAGGTCTACAAGCTCTCCCTCCTGCCTTCCGGTCTGGTTCGTGGCAAGACGGGCGTGATCGGTAATGGCGTCGTGGTCGATCCCGAGGCGCTGCTGGCCGAAATCGACCGTGTTTCCGCCCAGGGTCTGGTGGTCAATCCCGAGACGCTGTGGGTCGCGGATAACGTGCCGCTCATCCTGCCGCTGCATGTCGCGACCGATCGCGCCCGCGAGGCGGCACGCGGCGACCGCAAGATCGGTACCACGGGGCGCGGTATCGGCCCTGCCTATGAGGACAAGGTCGCGCGTCGCGCCATTCGTCTGTGCGATCTCTCGGAGCCCGAAACGCTGGACTGGAAGCTCGATGAGCTGCTGCTCCATCACAACACGCTTCTGGCTGGTCTCGGCGCGCCGACTTTCACGAAGCAGGAAATCCTGGATCATCTGGCGAAGCTGGCCCCGCGTGTGCTGCCCTTCGCCTGCTCGGTCTGGGAACGCCTGGACGAGGCGCGTCGCGCCGGTCGTCGCATCCTGTTCGAAGGTGCGCAGGCCGTCATGCTCGATGTCGACCATGGCACCTATCCCTTCGTCACCAGTTCCAACACCGTTGCGGCAGTTGCGGCCAGCGGCAGCGGGGTTGGCCCCGGTACGGTGGGTTTCGTGCTCGGTATTGCGAAGGCCTACACCACCCGCGTGGGCGAGGGGCCGTTCCCGTCCGAGCTGTTCGATCAGGTCGGGCAGGATCTGGGCGAACGTGGGCGCGAATTCGGCACAGTGACGGGCCGTGCGCGCCGTTGCGGCTGGTTCGACGCCGTACTGGTGCGCCGCGCTGCGCGTGTTGGCGGTGTCAGCGGCATCGCCCTGACCAAGCTCGACGTGCTCGACGGCTTCGAGGAAGTGAAGATCTGCGTGGGCTATGAACTGGACGGCGAGGTCATCACCTCCTTCCCGTCCAGCCCCGCCGCACAGGCGCGTCTGAAGCCGGTTCTGGAATCGATGCCCGGCTGGCAGGAAACGACCTTTGGGGCGCGTAGCTGGGCCGATCTGCCTGCTGCCGCCATCAAGTATATCCGTCGTATCGAGGAACTGATCGAGGCTCCTGTGACGCTGCTTTCGACCAGTCCTGAACGTGACGACACCATTCTGATGCGCGACCCTTTCGAGGATTGATCGGGAACAGGTTCCGCTCAGGCGAAACACCCCCCAAGAAAACCTCGCCCTGACCGGCGGGGTTTTTTTTGTGTCTGCTTTCTAAGCTTCGAGGCGAGAAAAACGGCGAAGGTGCTGGCCAGATTATCGGGTCAGGAGATGGCGGCAACGCGGCTCGGGGTCTCGGGGGAGAGGTTTCAGCACGAAAACGTGTCTTTCAAACCGAAAGAATATGATTGTTACCTTCCTGTAATGCCGCGCAAAGGCGGCGGTCAGGACAGGAGCCATCATGCACCCCGCAGCATCGCGCAAGGATAACGCAACCGCGCACTCCACCCCAAAGCCGCTCGACACGAAGGGACGGCAACGCGTCTTCATCGCTTCCTGCGTGGCGGGACTTGCGGGCATTCTTTTTGGCTACGATCAGGGGATCATCTCGGCGGCACTCCTGACGCTGGGAGACAGTTTCCCGCTTGGCACATTGGGCAAGCAGGCGATCGCTGCCGGGATGGTGGCCGGAGCCTTGCTGGGGTGCATGGGGGCGGGGCCGCTTTCAGACCGCTGGGGGCGGCGCCCGGTCGTGGCGCTCGCTGGCGCACTTTTCCTGATCGGGTCGATCGGTTCGGCTCTGGCCATGTCACCCGCTGAACTGACCCTCACACGCGTCGTGCTCGGGCTCGCGGTTGGCGGGGCCAGCCAGATTGTGCCGGTCTATATTGCCGAACTGGCCCCGGCAGCCCGCAGGGGCAGGCTGGTCCTGCTGTTTCAGCTGGCGATTGTGGGCGGGGTGCTTCTCTCGTCACTCATAGGCTGGGCGTTGAGCGACGATCCTCTGCTGATCAGACTCTTCAGTCGTGGGGGTGACTGGCGCATGATGTTCCTGCTGGGGGCCATTCCGGCATTGCTGCTCATGATCGGCATGATCTTCCTTCCGGAGAGCCCACGCTTCCTTGCCTCGAAAGGCCATGCTGCCGAGGCGATCCGGATCCTGCGGTCGCTGCGCGGCCCCGACGAAGACCCGGAGGCGGAGATGCGTGATATCCAGGGAGCGACGGGGGAGACAGGGAGCTGGCGCCTGCTCCTCTCGCGGCGGATGCGGCCTGCCCTCATTGCAGGAACCGGCCTGGCCATGTTCAGCCAGATCACCGGCACGAATGCCGTGCTGACCTACGCACCCACCATTCTGGCGGGGGCCGGATTTGACCGCAATTCAGCCTTGCTGATTTCGATTGCCATCGGTGTGACCATCACCATCGCAACGGTTTTCGGCTTCTGGGCAGTCGATCACTGGGGGCGCCGCCGCCTGATGCTTCGCGTTCTGCCGGGCTCCATTCTGGCGCTCACCGTGCTCGCCGTTGTTTTCCTCGGCGGGGACCCGCGCGGTATGGGCAAGTTCCTCGCAGTGGGTGGGCTGCTGGTTTATGTGTTGTGCACGCTGGGCAGCATCAACGCGTCGCTCTGGCTGGTGGGGGCCGAGGTCTTCCCCCTGTCGGTGCGCGGCAAGGGCATGGGACTGGTCACGATCTCGCACTGGTCGTTCGATCTGCTGATCTCGCTTGTCACCCTGTCGATCATCTCCCTGATCGGCGTGTCCGGCACGTTCATTCTTTTCGCCGGCATGACCAGTCTCGGCTGGCTGTTCATCCGCCACTATGTGCCGGAGACCAGAGGCCGCTCACTCGAGGCGATCGAGCGCAGCCTGCATGAGGGTGACTTCCTCTCCCATGGCCGAAACTGAAGCTCAGGAGGAAGGGTAACGTCCCGGGCTCATCCCGGTCAGTGCCTTGAAGGCGGCGGCAAAGGCGCCCTGGCTTTCATAGCCCACCGCAAGGGCGACTTGGGTCACGCGCTCGCCTCGTGCCAGACGTTCGCGCGCATTGAGGATACGCAGTTTCTGCCGCCACGCGCCAAAGCCAATTCCCGTATCCTGGCTGAAGTGCCTCACGAAGGAGCGCGGCGACATCCCCGCCAGACGGGCCCAGTCGGTCTGGCTGCGTCGATCCGCCGGGTCACTGGAAAGAATGGTGGTGACTCGCCTGAGCCTCTCATCGCGGGGTAGGGGCAGAGCAGTATCCTCACGCGGCAATGCGATGAATTCGTCCCATAATGTTTCGGCAAGACGCGCGGTTCTATCTGAAACCGGGCTTTGTCTTGTATCGCGCGCCAGCCTCTCCGCCTGTGCGTTCAGCAAAGCCGATCCCTGCGCCATGAACGGCGTTGCCGGGAGATTTCTGCAACGCGCAGGGTCAAGATAGAGGCTCCAGCCCTCCACAGCTCCGTGCGATCGGGCATCATGGGCGACAAAAGGCGGGAGCCAGAGGAACTGCCCGGGGCCGATCAGCCAATAGGCTTGCTCCGTGCGGAGCGCCATGAGGCCCGAACTGATGCCGAAGATCTGCCCGCGATCATGGGAATGGCGCGCGGCGGTCCGGCGTGTGGTCTGCGCCATGGAGCCGCCCAGGAGCCAGAACCCGGTTTGGCTCTCGATCTCGGTCGGGCTCATGCAGGGTTTGGCGCACATGAGTCTTTTTATGGCGCAGAAGCGGCAGAGCGCCAAATCGACCGTGGTTAGTATCCGGCATGGGCTTTCGGTTTGGCAGAGCCCCGGGTGAGGGAGAGACATCATGGATATCGGATTTGTCGGTCTTGGCGCTATGGGAGAAGCCATGGCCAGGCGCCTGCAGCAGGCGGGACATGATCTGACCGTCTGGAACCGCACGAGGTCCAAGGCCGATGCGCTCGAGCGGGTGGGCGCATTCGTTGCGGAAACGCCGGCAGACCTCGCCAGACGCTGCGACATCGTGTTCTCGATGCTGTTCGACGATGCCACGACCCAGGAAGCGAGTTTCGGTGCACACGGTATCGCCGAAGGCCTGCGCGAGGGCGGCCTGCATATCTGTTGCAGCACGCTCTCACTCGAACAGGCGCGCAGACTGCGCGATGGCCACGGGGAGCGTGGTCAGGCCTATGTCACGGCCAATGTCCTTGGGCGTCCGCCCGCGGCGCAGGACGGCTCATTATATGTCATCGCCGCGGGCGAGGCGGTGCAGATCGAGCGCGCCATGCCCCTGTTCGAGCGCCTCGGTCAGCGGGTCTTCATCGCCGGATCGGACCCGGTTCAGGCCAATCTCGTCAAGCTCTCCCTCAATTTCATGATCTACTCCACGATTGAGCAGATGGCCGAGGTCTTCACGCTGAACGAAAAGCTGGGCACCGATCCTGCAATGATGTTCGAGATCATGACCAACAGCTTCTATACCGCTCCGGTGCATCGCAATTACGGAAAGCTGATGGTGGAGCAGGATTATGACCATCCCGGTGCTCCGGTCACTCTAGGGCTCAAGGATGTTGCGATGTTCCTCGCTGCGGGTAGCGAGCAGAAAGTCCCGCTCCCCTTTGCTTCGGTGATGCGTGACCGGCTTCTGGCTTCTGTCGCTGCCGGGGATTCGGGACGCGATTTCGTCGTGCTTCAGGAGAGGGTGCGTCAGGAAGCGGGCCTGAAACCACGCTGAACCCATAAGGGGGCCGGAGCGGAGGCCGGGGGATGAATGCTGGGCTTCGTGCCGTAGCAGACGGCGAGGCCCTCCGAGCCTCCCCCAGACGCTCATCCGTGATGCCATGCTGCACCGGTATAGAAATAGCGGCCCATGCCCAGTGTGAAGATCAGGCAGCCGAAAAGACTATGTTCGAGGCAGGAAAGACGCAAAGAGCGGTGACGCTCATAATCGCGCGCAAACAGAAGGCCGCCAGCGACGGTCAGCGCAATGGCGATCCAGTTCAGGAAGATGACATGGGCAAAACCGAAAGCGACGGCACTCGCCGCAATACGCTGTGAAGGCGTCCTGAACAACGCGGCGTATCGCGAGAACAGGAACTGACGATAAAGAACCTCCTGTGGCCATACCGAAAGCAACGGATAAAGCACCATCAGGATCAGCCAGAACCGCGGTCGTTGCCGGGGCAATTCCAGAAAATGGGCGGGTGAGAGCAGCCAGCACAGAAGGGTCAGCAACAAGCCCAGAAAAAGGAAGCGCGCAATGACAGCGCTGATCTCGCGCAGGGGATGATGAGGAAGGGCCCGTTTGCCACGTATGAACCATGCGGCGACGAGGGCCGCGCCCCAGAGCAAAACGAAAAGCAGCAACGGACGTCGAGCGGCCAGAATGAGCAAAGGGCCCCCGCCGAAGAGAAGCGCGAACTCAAATCCCGAGCGCCATGGCGGCCTAGCGGAAGAAGCGGCCACGTTACTGTGCACAGTCTGCGTCATATCGCCCCCTCAGGCAGGATGTCGACCATGCCGTCTCAATGCCCAGATGGAGTGATGAGTTCCTGTGTGGCAGACGAACGACGATCGATGTGCCGCCATCCTGTCAGGCCGGATGCAAAACGCGGCTGCCGCTTCCTCGTGCTGAGCAGTCGAGAGCAGGATCGTGTAACGATTTCCGTCATCCCTCTGCGGAGGGGGGCAAATGATCTCCGGGACAGTAATCGTGTCGCGCGTTGGTGGCATTCCAGACATCAATCGCGATGGAGGGGGAAATTGGCCTTGAGACGGGAAATATGGGTCGTGAATACGAAAGCGAAATGCAATCAAAAATGGGATATATTTATGATCGATAGAATAGTATAAATATAATAAAGTATTAATTCTCTTCATCCCACAATGGGAGTTGACTGCTCTTTTTGTGCAACTTTTTATGTCTGTCATTTATTTTTTTGAAATATTGTCGTTCTTGATTGAATATCCCCTTAGGCGTTATTTCCGGCATATCGTATTTCCCCGCTGGGGCTAATCTCCTCCTTTCGATGGATGGGCGCCCGCAGGCGCCGATCCCAGACTGATGCCGTGGGAAGAGAGTATCGGGCCGTCACGGCCATCATAAAGGAGAGAGACATGGCCGTGTCGTTGTCGGGAAGCTGGGCTGCGAGACTGGTTGGCGGGAAGACCGTTTATCAGAGCGGTAACACCACGGTTGAGCCACCGCAGTCATTCGCTACCGGGGCTTATCTCTCGATCTCCAGTGGAGCGGTCGTCGCCAACCTGAGTGCCGCAAACATAACTGTGACGCTGCTGAATGGGGGAACCCTGTCCGGCGCAGCGCTGAATGCAGGCACCGTACGTGTCTCTGCTGGGGGGATCACCAGCGGGAATGCGTTTAACGGGGTCAATCTGACTGTGAGCAATGGCGGAAGCTCGGTCGATGACACGTTTTTCGCGTCGAACGGCGCTTTCACCAACTATGTCAGCAGTGGGGGGACGCTCCTCGGGGCGACGGTCATGTCGGGTGTGACCCTCAATGTGGCGGCGGGCGCGACTGTTTCTGGTGTCCTTGCGACGAACGGCGGATCGGCCGTGATTCCCGTATCCGCGCCGGGCACCATAGCTGTCAGCGGTGGCTATATCAGCAATGGCGGGATGGTTTATTCCGGCTATATGGGCAATGGCGACAATATCAGGAATGGCGCTGTCCTCACAGGCACATGGTCGGCAGTCAATATTGGCGGTGAGACGGTCTATAAAAACACCACTATGACCGTCAGTGGCCCCGTCATTCTCAATGCGGCCACGCTTTATGTCATGTCCGGTGCCACGGTAACCGGCCTCGGATGCATCGAAGCTACAATTCCCACGATCAGCATCTATGCCGGCGGGGCGCTCACGGACTCGCATGTGACCCGTACCTATGTGCGCGTCAATAGTGGCGCTTCGGTGAGCGATAACCGCTTCGACGGCTGTGCAGTCACGCTCAATCCCGGGGCAGTGTCCACTGACGACACCTATTCCTGGTACAATTATGCGGTGCAGCCCGTGACGGTTGCCAGTGGTGCAACGCTCAACAACGCGACGATCAACAACAACACGATGCTCAGTGCTGCAACCGGGGCAACGATCAACGGGGTCGATATCACCTCGGGCGGCTCGGCCTATATCGGTTCGGGCGTGAACCTTTCCGATCTGCACGCGGAAGCGAATACCTATCTCGAAACCTACACGTCGATGGGGGGAACGATCACCCCGCCCACGACGCCTCCCGCAGGCTCCGGTACTGTACTCGTCGGCGTCTGGAGCGCCGTGAATTCAGGGGGCGTCACGGTATTCCAGAGCGGCGCGACTATTGTGCAGGCACCGGCATCACTCGGTAACGGAGCCGTTCTCACGGTCATGAGTGGCGCTGTGGCAAGCGGTCTGTCGGGTGTTGCGAACACCGTCTATGTCCAGAACGGCGGAACATTGCTGAGTTCCTATATCGGCAATGGAACGGTCTATGTCAGCGCCGGTGGCATCACGAGTGGCAATCAGTTCAATTCGGTGCCCGTTTCGGTTCTTGCCGGGGGCAGTTCGGTCAATGATCTCTACTACAATAATGGTTACGGGGTCGATCTCTCGACCGTGCAGTCAGGTGGCTCACTGATCAGCCCGCAAGTGGGATCGGGCGGGAACGTCTCAGCCTATACGAGCTCCGTTGTGCTCGACCCCTCGGTGAGCACGGGTGGCCATCTGGTGGTCAATAAATCCGTCACGGAAGTCTGCTTTCTGAAAGGCACCCATATCCGCACCGCGCGTGGTGAGATCCGGGTGGAGGATCTCGAGATCGGCGAGGCTGTGGCCTGCGTGGTGGGAGACGACGTAGTGTATCGTCCGATCCTGTGGATCGGCAGCCGTTTCAACCGGTTGGAATCTCACCAGCCTGACGACCTTGCCGGTTATCCCGTACGCATTCTCGCTAACGCCTTCGAGCCGGGTATTCCAGCCCGCGACCTGCTGGTCACGCCGGAGCATTGCTTTGCTTTCGAAGGGGCACTCATTCCGATCCGTATGCTCGTGAATGGTCGGACGATCTTTTACGACCGGGCGATGCTGAGCTACGAATATTTCCATATCGAGTTGGCCGATCATGCCATCCTGCTCGCAGAAAACACACCGGCTGAGAGCTATCTGGACACCGGGAATCGCGAGGGCTTTCAGGCAAGAGGCAACGTTGCCGTGCTGCGCGACGGTCAGGCCGCTAACCGGGCTCTGCCACTTCGCGTTGACCGGAAATTTGCCGAGCAGCTTCACACGCGTTTCGCGGGGGAGGATGCTCAGCCAGAAGGGATGGCTGTAACCCATGACCCGGATCTGCGCCTTCTTTGCCAGAACGGGCGGGAAATCACCCCTTCGCGCCGGGCTGGTGACAGCTATGTCTTCACTTTGCCCGCCGATACGTGCGCGCTTCACATCGTCTCCCGCGTGGCGCGGCCCTGCGACCTCATCGGACCTTTTGTCGATGATCGTCGGCGACTGGGGGTGAGCGTGGGCGCGATCAACCATTTCACGGCATCGGGGCAATGGGGCGTGACGTCCCATCACGGAGCCATGCGGGACTTGGGATGGCACAAGAGCTGCTCCGGAGAGAACTGGACTGACGGCGCCGGTTTCCTGTCGCTTGCCGAAACGGCATCCAGCGCCGACAGCGTCCTGACGATCGAGATCCGCGCCTGTGGCCCCTACCGGCTGGATGAGCAGAATACGGGTGGGACGGAGCCATTTGTTTCAGCAGCCTGAGAGACGGGCCGAGGTGCGGCCGAATATCTGAGCAATAAGCTGCGGCATCAGGATACGATGAAGAAGTGGCCTAGCTGAAAGACGTAAAAAAGGGAGGATGAGTGTGATTCGTCCTCCCTTTCTTCAGGTCACGCCTGAATATGATGATGAAGGGAAATTCCCTCATCCTGCTTTCGGCGGAGTTCGACTTCCGCTGCCATGGCCTTCTGCAGTTTCTCGAAGGCACGAGCCTCGATCTGGCGGATACGCTCCCGTGACACGCCATATTCATGCGAGAGCTCTTCCAGCGTGGAAGGCTCGTCCTTGAGGCGTCGCTCGGTCAGGATATGGCGTTCACGTTCATTGAGCGATTTCATGGCTTCGGTCAGCAAAGCCTGACGCCCGCTCATTTCCTCAGCCTCACCGAGCGTAGTCTCCTGACTCTCCTGGTCATCGACCAGCCAGTCCTGCCATTCGCCCTCGCTGTCGCTGCGCAGGGGGGCATTCAGGCTGTGATCCGGCGCAGAGAGACGCTGGTTCATCGACACAACGTCCTGCTCGGGCACACCCAGCGTCGTTGCAATCTTGTCGACCTGCTCGGGCTTGAGGTCGCCATCGTCGATCGCCTGCATCTGGCCCTTGAGACGGCGCAGATTGAAGAACAGTTTCTTCTGCGAGGCCGTGGTACCCATTTTGACGAGCGACCAGCTATGCAGGATGTACTCTTGCATCGCGGCACGGATCCACCACATGGCATAAGTAGCCAGCCGGAAGCCACGATCGGGATCGAAGCGTTTGACAGCCTGCATCATGCCGATATTGCCTTCGCTGATCAATTCGTTCAGCGGAAGGCCGTAGCCGCGATAGCCCATGGCGATCTTGGCGACGAGGCGCAGGTGGGAGGTGACCAACTTGTGGGCCGCGGCGTCGTCCTGACGGTCGCGCCAGCGCCGGGCAAGCTCACCTTCTTCTTGGGGGGTCAGGATGGGGAATTTACGGATGTCCTGGAGATAACGGGTCAGGTTGTTTTCAGGACCGAGAGACATCACGGCGGAAGAGGCCATTGGGCTGCAACTCCTTTCGCCCGGTGTAGAGAGGAACCTTATCTACGGGGGTGACCCCGTCCGGGTTCCCGACACCGGGTGACGCTTGTTTAGGGAAGGACTATCGTCCCCGCGCAGCATCCTCAGCATGAGCGATGCCAGACGGTACGTCCATTCCGGCGGCGCGTCACTTCGTCGGATTGACCATGAGTGGATCATACACCGATTTTCGAGTCAAGAAAACGTACCACATTACTCCTAATTAACCCCCGCGCAGGGTGCGCAGCAGGGTCTGGAAATCCTCAGGGGGCTCTGAGGTAAAGAGGAGCGTCTCTTTCGTCCGTGGATGCGTGAAACCCAGACGCGCCGCGTGCAGGGCCTGACGCGGAAAATCGAGCGCGGCGCGTTTTGCCGGGTCCTGAAGGCCGCGTGCCGCAGCGGGAATGCGGCGCAGATAGACCGGGTCGCCCAGAAGCGGATGGCCTGCCTGCGACAGATGGACCCGGATCTGATGGGTACGCCCCGTGGCGAGCTTGCACTCCACGAGGCTTACCGAGGCGTCGAAGGCTTCGAGGCAGCGCACATGGGTAAGGGCATGCTTGCCGCCCTGTGTGACCACGGTCATGCGCTTGCGGTCGCGCTTGTCGCGGCCGATGGCCCCGTCATAGCTGATCTGGGAGGGGAGCAAGCCCCAGGCCAGAGCGCGATAGGCCCTGTCGATGTCACGTGCGGCGAAGGCGTCGGAAAGGGCGTTATGGGCCATGGGGGTCTTGGCCACGACCATGAGTCCCGAAGTATCCTTGTCGAGACGATGCACGATGCCGGGGCGCTTTTCGCCGCCGATCCCTTCCAGATCGTCGCCGCAATGGCCGAGCAGAGCATTGACTAAAGTGCCTGTTTCATTACCGGGGGCGGGATGCACGACCAGTCCGGCGGGCTTGTCGAGCACGATGAGATCGCGGTCCTCAAACAGGATGGGCAAGGGAAGATCTTCGGCCTGTGGGCGGGCCGGGGCTGCGGGGGGGAGGATGAGCGTGACATGACGCCCTGCTCTGGTGGTTTCTGATGGCTCGCGTATGATGGCGCCATCGCAATAAACCTGTCCGGCCTCGATCAGGGATTTGACGCGCGAACGGGACAGGCTGCCGATCGATTCCGCGAGAAAGCGGTCGAGGCGCTGCCCGGCCTGATCGGGCGTGACATCGAAATCGAATCGGTCGGCATCGGGGGCGTAGGCTTCGGTCATGTGCCCCTTTAGCAATTAGGATCGCGCCTCGCCATGACTACCCCGGCCCCACCCGTTTCCCGAACGCTCATGGCAGCCGTCATCATCATGGGTGTGATGATCGTGCTCGGCGTGGCGGGGCTGATCGGCGTAATTGCCCATAGAGCCTTGTCAGGGGACAGTATAGGCCATCACAGCGCATCTGCGCCCATGATCGCGCCAAAGAGCAGCCCCCAACGCGGTGTCGTCTATCATGGGACCGGGCATATCATAGCGCAATCCGTCCGGCCGGATGGCTCCATCGTGCTGCTGATCGGCAACCCCGATGGAGAACAGGTTGTCGTGTGGAACCCGGATACGGGGCTCGTCACAGCACAGTTCGCCCTCTCACCGCAGTAAAGAGGAGCGGGGCCCGTAACCGGGCAGGCACTTGTCGATAGTTACTTGCGACCCAGGCATCCGCGAGCCTAGCCTCGATTACAGAAGCTGCCGGGTTTCTCAGGTGATGAGAGCGTTGGCCTCTGCCGGGTCGATGCCGAGCGCGCTATAGATCCTGTCTGTCGACACGATACCATCCCAGGCGGCGAAGCCATTCTTGTCCATACCCGTATGGTGCGGCATCACGACCGGGGTGGGTGGAATATCCATGAAGCGGATGCGCAGCGCGGCCCATCTCGGTTTGAGGTGGTGATGGAACACGGCCGCCAGGGCGCACTGGTCGATGCACCAGTTGGTGGGATTGGCTGTGAGATAGGCCGTGCGGATATAGTCGTGCAAACCCTGCGCCAGGGTCGGTAGTAGCGCGGTCTCGCCGAAAAAGGAGACCCCGGCCCCGAACCCCCAGGGTTCCCCCATGAACTGTCTGCCTTCCTTGTCGAAGGCATAAAGTCGGAAGCCATAATCGTATCGTGCCCGCAAATCCTCGGAGAGGGGGAGGAAATCGGCGGGGAACATGGCGTCCATGTCCGTCGTCATGACGGGGCAGGAGAACCGCGTGACGATTTCGGGCATCATCAGATAGCGAATGCACGAAAAGGTCGCGCCGTCATTATGCGCCAGAATCCCATGGGCAAAACTCAGGGCAACAGGGCTGCGTGCAGCGCTCAACGCCAGCGCAACGCGCTGCAGAAAAGCGATCTGATCAGGATTGGGGCTTGCAATGCCCAGCACGAGGCGGATCATGCCCGGGCGCGTACCCTCGGCACAGCCCTGCACGAGGGAGGCAATCAGCTTGGGAACAAACCGGAAATAACCCTTGTCGCTGCCCGCCACCACGCAAAGATCGGGCTGCTCCTCACCGTCCTCTCCACCATGCCAGTCCCACGTCCAGCCTGACAGATCGAGAGGATCGGGCTCAGCGGAACGGGGCGAACCGGTCAGCCAGGAATAGGCCCCGCAATTGAAATGTACGAAGTGCAACCCGGACTCCATGGAGAGCTGACGGGCCCGTTCGTAGTGAGCATTCGCCTGATCGGTCGCACCCCGATACCAGGCCTCATGTCCCTGCACGATGCGAAGCGCATGAGACTCACCATTGGCTTCGTGCTCCGTCTCGATGAACAGCTCACGTTTGTCCGAATGGCAGTGTCCCCATAGTTCTTCGATCGTCTGAAGATAGGCCTGTCGAAGTTCGTATCCTGCATCCGCAGGGAGGCGTGAGGGGACAAGAGGTTTCAGGAATTCGGCGTCAAAGTAAACCTGGTACAATTCATTTGCGATGCGGGAAACGACCAGCGGATGAAATCCGGGGGCCAGAAATCTCTCCATGGTTCTCAGGATGAGGGGCTCACGCTGTGACCGTGTTGCGGCGTCGAGAAGCGCATCACGCAAACAATCTCGGGCGTCGTTTTCCTTGCCCTGACGGTACACGACGATCGCCCTTGCCCAGGAAAGCTCGGCTGTCGTCATACGCCCAACGAGGGCATCCAGGCAGGCCAGCGCGGCTTCATTCAGATCGAGTAGGGCGCAGAGCCGCGCCAGATGATAGAGGTGGGGCGCGTGATGGGGGATGGTGATGACGTGGAAGAGGGCTTCTGCAAGTTGGGAGCCGTTCGCCCAAACGCTCGATATATGAATGGTCTCGGGATCGCGCAGCAGGGTTTCAACGGTCTTTACGGCCGTCGCAAACGCCACATCGGGAAAAGCGGTGTATCGGCGTCCATCCGGGAGCGTGAGAGTGTCACCGCCCGGTGAGAGGTGAAGGGCATCCAGAGCAAAACGCTCATTCCCGAATGACAGCGCGAACTCGCTGCATTGGGCTTTTGCAAGATGCCGATCCTCTGTCACCCACGTCGTTTCGCAGCAATACGCAAGGAGAGAGACGTTTTCAGGCATGAGGGGCATGAAATGCTCCCAGCCGGCCTGCTGCGGTACAGGCAGGAATTCCTGCCCATTGCGGCAGCTCACGTGAAGACTGCCCGATCGGATGACAATCGCACCGGGATGAGCATCGGAATGGGCCGGTTCGATCCGGATACAGGAGGGGCCATCAACGATCGAGAGGGACTCATCGAGCAGAAGAGGTGTGACGTGTCCTTTAGCGACCTCGGTGAGGCTGGCAGGCCTCAGAATGCCATGTTCCCAGCAAACGATGGCGCCGTGCCAGGTCAGAAGAAATCGTGCCATCGTTGTTTCTCTCTTGTTTAACCCGGTCCCTTGGGCACCAGGAATCCGTCGGCGTCACTCCGCGAGGACGGCATCCATCAGTCCCGGGAAACGCCTGTCCAGATCCTCTTTCCTCAGGGAGTTGAAGTGTTGCACGCCCTGTATACGGGTGTGCAACAAACCGCTATCGCGCAGCACCTGAAAGTGATGAGACATGCTCGACCGGGGGCGGTCGCCAAGAAGCGCCGCGCAACTTGCCTCGGGAACTTTGCCAAGGTGCTGGACGATCTCAAGACGGATCGGGTCGGCCAGTCCGCGCAGAACACCCAGAAGAGTAAGGTCGTCTGAGGCGGGGTGGTCATAGTCAGGCATCTGCGCTGTCCGATTCCAAAAAACTCGGGGGAGGGGTTGCCGTATGACGGTCGCATCCCCATTCCTGATATTGTTCGATCAAAATCGAATTAAACCCCCACGGGTTCATGAGGACATTGCATTATGACAACTCTGTTCGATCCGATCCAGCTTGGCACTATCCATGCGAAGAACCGGATCCTGATGTCGCCACTCACCCGCGGCCGTGGCACGCGTGAACACGTGCCAACTCCGGTCATGGCAGAATACTATGCCCAGCGTGCGGAAGCCGGGCTGATCATCTCCGAGGCCACCGGGATCAGCCGCGAGGGGCTGGGCTGGCCCTATGCCCCCGGCATCTGGTCGCAGGAGCAGGTCGAGGCCTGGAAACCTGTCACAAAGGCCGTACATGACAAGGGTGGCAAGATTATCGTCCAGCTCTGGCACATGGGCCGCATGGTGCATTCCAGCGTGACCGGCCAACAGCCTGTGTCCAGTTCGCCAACCTCCGCGCCCGCACCGTTGCACACCTATGACGGCAAGCAGGACCCGGAGCAGGCGCGTGCGCTGACCAAGGCAGACATCACGCGTATTCTGGGCGAATACGAAACCGCCGCGCGGAACGCTATCGCCGCCGGGTTCGATGGGGTGCAGATCCACGCCGCCAATGGCTATCTTATTGACGAGTTCCTGCGTGACGGCACCAATCATCGCGAGGACGAGTATGGCGGGTCACCCGAAAACCGTATCCGCCTGCTACGCGAAGTCACGGAGCGCGTGATCGCGACCATCGGCGCAGAGCGTACCTCTGTGCGCCTTTCTCCAAACGGGGATACCCAGGGCTGCATCGACAGCGCGCCCGAGACCGTCTTCGTTCCTGCTGCGAGAATGCTGAACGATCTGGGGATCGGCTTTCTCGAGCTGCGTGAGCCTGGCCCGGACGGAACCTTCGGCAAGACCGACCAGCCCAAGCTGCATGGGCCGATTCGCGAAGTATTCAGCAATCCACTCGTGCTCAATCAGGACTACACACGGGAGGAAGCGATCGAAACCGTCGCTGGCGGCATTGCCGATGCCATCGCTTTCGGACGCAAATTCATCGCAAATCCTGACCTGCCGCGACGTTTGGTCGAGGATCTTCCGCTTCAGTCGGACAATATCAAGACGTGGTATAGCCGTGGCGACGAGGGATACATCGATTACCCTTTTTATAACAAATCATGACTTTGTCGTGAAAGCTGGCCGGGCATATTGACCTCGTAAAGCAGTTGGGTTTCAGGAAGATACATTTCGTTTCTTTCTGGAACCTTCATGCGCTTCTCGTCAGCCTTCTCTCTTGCCTGTCTCTCGGCCCTCTCGATCTCAGCAGCAATGGCCGATCCGCTTCCCGTTGTGGCGGTCAATCGTGAAATCGGCCTTTCGATGGCCGGGATCTTCGATAATCTGGTAGGGGGTTATGGCGACCAGTATCAGACGACGGGGGGGCAGTGGTACCGCCCCTATCACTGGACGTCGCAATCCCGCTCACGCCGTATCGGCTGGGTCCCGGGATTTCAGGTGGACGCCTCGACCATGGTGTCTGTGGGGCGGGTGGAAAACCTCTATGCCTCGGCACTTTTCCGCCTCGGTTCCGGTACTCGCAATGACAAATATGCGTACAGCTACAACTCATCTTATGGCAGCGATTCGTGGCAGGGTGGCGGGGGCGAGAGTGCTAACTCGACCTATAGCCGTGGCGAAATCGGCAAGGGTTTCCTGTTCCTGAAGGACAAGGCGCTCATCACCCCCTTCGTTCAAGGGGGATATGACTCCTATGGCTACGATAGCTTTGGCGGCCAGAATGCCTTTTTTGTTGGTCTCGGCGTGAATACAGATTATGCGCTCACCGATCGCCTGGTCCTTCGTGGTCGGTTTGGCTGGGCCGAGATTCTCGACACGGGGACCTATCGTGTTAAGGGCGCTGCGACGCGGCCGCGCTGGGAAGGCAGCCTCGGGGCGGACTATCGCATGACGCGCCACTGGCATCTGACGGCCGGGGGGGACTATGCCTATACATCCTATGGCCACGACAAAGACCAGTATGGCTATCAGACCGTGAGTGAGGGGCAGGTCGCAGGACGCTGGACCTCAAGCGGCATCCAGAACGGCCTGACCCTGCGCGCAGGTCTCGCCTACGCGTATTGAAGTAGTCGCAGAGTAGTCCGGCACGGGAATGTCTCCCTATGCCGAGTTACAGGGTTAGCGCCCCGCCTGCGTCGTGAAAAGAGCCGCAAGCCGCGCGTGATCCTCTAGAATTATTCCGGGTATATCAACGTGCCCGATAAAGCCGCGTCCCTTAGGGCCATAACCGGTGGTCGTATCCTGAAGCCGGGGAATTTCTCCCAGAAGCAGGGATAGGTAGCGCTCCTCCGTCCAGGATTCCGACGTTGCCGTCTCTCTAAGGCGGGGCGTGAAAGGCGGGGACGAGAAAAAACGTGTTGGTCGCTCGCGCCAGACATGATGGAACGTCGCATCGGTGCGGCGTTGCAGGAGCGGGTCCTGAACCAGAACAACATGATGCGGCCTGAGCCCGAGTTCATCGAGCGTGTCGCGCGTGAAAGCCGCGTTCTCTCCCGTATTCGTCGAGCGGGTCTCCAGGATAATCTGGTCACGGGCGATCAGGGAATCCGATGCAATGAGACGGGAGATCAACTCGGCTTCGGAGAGATCGGCAAGGGCAGATGGCGCGCAATCGAGACGTGAAGCGAGGGCCGCCACCAGCGGCGGGGTCGAATGCCCGATGCCGCCGGTGATCAGCAACAGGCAGCCATGTTGCCGCGCCAGGCTCGCAGCATGATCCACGCAGGCCAGTAAGCCATTGCCAGCAAGGCAGACGAGGTCGATCCGGTTTGGCGCATCGTCAACACTGGTCAGAGCCAGATAGGCAGCAATGCGATCGGCGGCCTCCCTGATCTCGGGCTGTTCCAGAGCGAAAAAATCCGGATGTGTCATTTCTGTCCCATCGCCTTTGTTTCTCCGGACCGATCGCGGGAGTGACCGGGTAGGGTGACGTCGCATTTGCTGGGAAAATGCGACGCCGGTTTTCATTGCGGGCAAGTATGGCCCCGCGCCTGACGGAACGCGGCATCACACCCGGGTCAGACCGTGAAATACTTGGCCCGCGGGTTGAGCATGACGAGAGCGGAAGTCGATTGCTCGGGATGCAACTGATAGCCATCCGAAAGCGAGACCCCGATGCGCTCCGCATCGAGGAGCTTCAGAATGGGCTCCTGATCTTCAAGGCGCGGGCAGGCCGGGTAGCCGAAGGAATAGCGTGAGCCACGATAGGACTGAGCCAGCATCTTCTCCATGTCGCGGTCATCTTCGCCCGCAAAGCCGAGTTCGGCACGGATGCGCTTGTGCGTGTATTCCGCCATGGCCTCGGCCATTTCGACCGAAAGCCCGTGCAGATACAGATAATCCTGATAGCGGTTGGCCTCGAACCAGTCCCGCGCCAGGTCAGAGGCCTTCTGGCCCACTGTCACGACCTGCAGACCCACCACATCGCGCTCGGTTTCGTCGATGTCACGTACGAAATCGGCGATGCACTCGCCATCTTCGCGGGGCTGGCGGGGGAGGGTGAAGCGCGCGGCCTCGGTCAAGCCATCCTCGTGAAAGAGCACAAGGTCATTGCCTTCGCCTGCGGCCTTCCAGTAGCCATAGATGGCCTGGGGTTTGAGAATGGTTTCTTCCGCACAGAGCGCCAGCATGCGCTTGAGCACCGGGCGCAGTTCCTGCTTGGCATAGACCATGAACTCGTCAAGCGAGCGCCCCTGTTTCCGAAAGCCCCACTGGAACTGATAGAGCGAGCGCTCATTCAGGAAGGGCAGCACAGCGGCGGGCGTGGCCTCGACCACACGGGCACCCCAGAAAGGTGGCACGGGTACGGGCTGCGTTCCGGCCACATGGGCGCGCCGGGTGCGTGCGGCGTCCTTGTCGATGGGCGCGAAGCCGCGTGTCTCGGCCAGCTCAGGCGCACGCTCGACCTTGCGCTGTTTGCCTGCCCGACGCGTCTGGATGGCGCTCAGATAGTCGTCGAACTGGTCATTCACGACCTTGTCCATGAGCGACAGCCCATCGAAGGCATCGCGTGCATAGGCGACGCGCCCTGCTGTATTGATACCGTAGGAGCGGGCGCATTCATCTTCCACGTAGTTGCGCGTCAGTGCCGCGCCACCGAGGAAGACAGGAATATCGATACCCTGCCGCGCCATCTCCTCAAGGTTTTCGCGCATGATCACGGTGGATTTCACAAGCAGGCCCGACATGCCGATGGCCTGCGCGTTATGCTCGCGCGCTGCAGCGATCATATCGGCCAGAGGGACCTTGATGCCCAGATTGATGACGCGGTAGCCGTTATTGGTCAGGATGATATCGACGAGGTTCTTGCCGATATCGTGGACGTCGCCCTTGACGGTCGCGAGGACCATCGTGCCACGCGCCTGACCCTCTACACGCTCCATGTAGGGCTCGAGCCACGCCACGGCGGTCTTCATGGTCTCGGCCGATTGCAGCACGAAAGGAAGCTGCATCTTGCCCGCGCCGAACAGCTCGCCCACCACCTTCATGCCATCCAGAAGCACGGTGTTGATGATGTCGAGCGGAGGCATTTCCTCCATTGCCGCGGCGAGATCGTCCTCGATGCCCTTGCGGTCGCCATCGACGATACGGTCCTTCAGACGTTCGGCCGGCGTCTCGGCGCGGCGCTTCTGAACGGCATCGGCGGCTTTTCGGCCTGCGAAGAGCTTCAGCAGCTTCTGGAGCGGATCGTAGTCCTCGCTGCGTCGGTCGAAGATCAGATCCTCGGCGACCTTCACTTCCTCGGCGGCAATCAGATGCAGCGGGCGGATCTTGCTGACATGCACGATGGCGCCGGTCATGCCGGCCTTGACGGCATGATCGAGGAAGACCGAGTTCAGCACGGCGCGCGCCGCCGGGTTGAGGCCGAAGGAGATGTTCGACAGCCCCAGGATGATCTGGATGTCGGGGAAGCGCTCGCGGATCATCCGGATGCCTTCCAGCGTCCAGACACCCAGCTTGCGATCGTCTTCCACGCCCGTGGCAATGGTGAAGGTCAGCGGGTCGATCATCAGATCGGATTGCGGCAGACCGTGCTTCGTGCAGGCGAAATCGACCAGACGCTCGGCAATGCGCAGCTTGTCTTCCGGCGTCTTGGCCATGCCCACTTCATCGATCGTGAGCGCAATCACCGCGGCGCCGAACTTGCGCGCCAGAACCATACGGTCTTCGGCATGGCCTTCACCATCCTCGAAATTGATCGAGTTGATGATGGGTTTGCCGCCATGCAGTTTGAGTGCGGCTTCAATGACTGGGGTCTCGGTTGAGTCGATCACCAGAGGTGCATTCACTGAAGACGTGAAGCGCGTGACGACCTCATTCATCTCGGCAATTTCATTGCGTCCAACAAAGGCCGTGCAGAGATCGAGCGCATTGGAGCCCTCGGTGGCCTGCTCGCGCCCTACGGCAACGCAGCCATCCCAGTCGCCGGCTTCCTGCAACTCACGCCATTTCTTGGAGCCATTGGCGTTGCAGCGCTCGCCGATGGAAAAATAGGAGTTCTCCTGACGCAGCGGCGTCTGGGTATAAAGGCTGGCAACGGAGGGCACCCAGTGGTGAATGCGCCTGACCGGGGCAGGGCGGTGACTGGTCCGGCCGCGCTTGCGAAGCATACCGTCCAGCGCCTGGATATGCGGGGTGGAGGTGCCGCAGCATCCGCCTACCAGATTGAGCCCGTCCTCCACGATGAATCGCTCGACCCAGCTGGCCATTTCACCGGGGGTGAGAGGGTAATGCGTGGTGCCGTTCACCAGCTCGGGAAGCCCCGCATTAGGCTGGATGGAAATCAGCCCGGGCCAGTTCTCCGACAGCCATTTCACATGCTCCGCCATTTCCTGCGGGCCCGTGGCGCAGTTCATGCCGATGAGGGGCACGTCCAGCGCATGAATGGTGGTGGCTGCCGCGGCGATATCGGGGCCGACCAGAAGCGTGCCGGTGGTCTCGACCGTCACCTGAACGAAAATGGGGGCGTCCGAGCCCAGTTCGCGCCGTGCAGCCTTGGCGGCGTTGACGGCTGCCTTGATCTGAAGCGTGTCCTGGCAGGTCTCGATCAGAAAGGCATCGACCCCTCCATCGATCAGGCCACGGCATTGCTCGATGATCCCGGCCTCGAGCGTGTCGTAGTCGATATTGGCGAGGCTGGGCAGCTTGGTGCCCGGGCCGATGGAGCCCACAACATAACGGTGACGTCCGTCGCTGAAGGTCTCGGCGGCCTCGCGCGCCAGCTCGGCCGATTTGCGGTTGATCTCGCGGGCGCGGTCCTGCAAGCCGAATTCGGCAAGGGTGACGATCGAGCCACCGAAGGTGTTGGTCTCGACCATATCTGCGCCGACCTCGAAATAGCCGCGATGAATCTCGCGGATGAGTTCGGGCCGGGAGAGGGTCAGGATCTCGGTGCAGTTTTCCTGCCCCCAGTAATCGCGCTCGACCTCCAGATCCAGCATCTGGATACGTGATCCCATGCCGCCGTCGCAGAGCAGGACTTGGTCGCGCAGGGCGTCGAGAAGATGGGGACGTGTCATGATGGCAAGGTATCTCGCTGAAAGATCATATAATCAGGTCATGTCTTGCTTGCTGACATGGCGAAAGCTGCTTTTTTCAGAGGCGGTCGCTTCTGTCCAGTAAAGACAGGGTCTAGCCTGACAGCGGGGATCACGGGAACCAGGAGAAGCTTGATGGCGGGCGACGGGCGAATCAGGCTGATAATCCTGAAGGATCTGGCGGAAATGACGCCGGATATGGAACGATACAGAAACGAGATGGCCTGCCTGGCTGCAGGGGAGGGGCTTTGCGCCCCGGAAGGGACATGGCGCGTTTTCCGGCAGATTGCTCCATCGTCGCATCGTATAGGGGTTCTGGGCCAGTCATGTGTCTGCTGTCGTGGTCCTGGCCCGGTCCCGGCAGCGCTCAACCAGATCTTCATCGAACAGGTGAGGGGACTGTATCCCGCTTTTCACGCAGTTGTCCTGACATGTGGGGAAACGGGCGTGAGAGAGATGCATGAGTTACTGCAACAAGATGCGCTAGTCAGAGCACGTTACCGATTTTAAATTATATGTAGTTTTTCGGCGGACGATTGGAAATTTGTACAGTAACTGTTACACAACATGAACAGATTCGACGCCAAGTTCAGCGATTTCTATGACTTATGGTTAAATTGGAAGATTCTCGCTCGACAGGGGGAGGGGTTTTCGCGCTATTCGGGCAGCCTGAAGTCTGAGCGGCTTAGTGAAACACAAGAGGAAGCTTCGTGAAGCATCGTGATGGCGTCGCTGCAGACAGCGAAACCCAGAATCCCGTCTACATCCGGCTCCGTGCGGCCATGGCGGCTGCCAAGTTCCATGGCCTCGATCTCGACATGCGCGATTTCGCGGCTGAGCCGGGTGAGGCGTCGCCGTCCCCTGCCGCGCTTGCGCGCTGGCTGAACGAGAACGGTGCCGTCGCCAAGGGTATGCGCATCAAGTGGCGCTTTCTGGTCCGTATGCAGAATACGCCGCCTATCGTCCTGATGTTCCGCGATGGCTCGGCCGCTCTCATGGTCCGCGCCGATCCCGAGAAGAACATCGTCTGGCTGCGTGACCCTCTGGGGGATGAGGGCAGTGTTCCGGTCGCTGTCGATGAGCTGCGCCTTACGCAGGTCTGGACCGGCGATATCCTTCTGGTCAAGCGCCGGCGCGATCTTTCCGAGGCCGATGCCCCATTCGACCTGATGTGGTTCGTCAGGGTGGTGATGCGCGAAAAGCAGTCGCTGCGCGACATTCTCTTCGCCTCCATGGTTCTTGCAATCCTGCAGATCTTCCCGGCCATGATCGTCATGCAGGTGATCGACCGCGTGGTGAATTACCACTCGATGTCGACCCTTGTATCGATCACCGCTATCGTTCTCGTGCTCAGCTTCTACGAGACCCTGCTCACTTATGGACGTCGCGAACTGACGCTGGTCATGACCACGCGCGTCGATACGCGTATTTCCCTTCACGCATTCAACCGACTTCTGGCCCTACCGCTCGAATTCTACGAGCGTGAGCAGACGGGGCGCATTCTCGGTCGCTACATGTCGATCTATCGCGTGCGCGACTTCCTGACCGGCAAGCTAATGTCGACCTTCCTCGACATGTTCACGCTGTTCGTCATTCTGCCGATCCTGTTCTGGATGAGCTCCACGCTCGCCTGGATGACCGTTGCCTGCGCCGGTCTGATCGGCCTGATCATCGTGATCTTCCTCGGGCCCATGACGCGCGTCTATAACAGGATGGTCCGCGCCGAGATGGAGCGCAGCTCCATTCTCTACGAGACGGTTGCCGGTATCCGTACGGTCAAGACCCTCGCTCTCGAGCCGACGCGTCGCGAGAAATGGGACGAGACCACAGCCGACGTGATCCGCTGGAAACTCGCTGCCGGGCGCATGCAGAACTGGCCGAGCACGCTGGTGATGCCGCTCGACATGTTCATCAATCGCGGCATCATCCTGGTCGGGGCGTATCTGATCCTTTCGGGTTCCAGTTCCATTCAGCCGGGCGCCCTGATGGCGTTCATGATGTTGGGTGGCCGCGTTGCTGCGCCGCTCGTCGGGCTTGCCAAGATTCTCGAGGACGTCAACGAGGTCATGACCTCGCTCGGCGAGGCCGGGCTCGTACTGAACCAGCCGACCGAAACCAAGGCCCTGACCTCCGGGCTGAGACCCCCGATCAAGGGCGCCCTGTCCTTTGCCCAGGTCGATTTCAGCTATCCCGGGACCACCATCAAGGCGCTCAACGACGTCAATTTCGAGATCCCGGCGGGGACAATGCTCGGGCTCGTCGGTCGTTCCGGCTCGGGAAAATCGACCGTTACCCGTCTGCTCCAGGGCGTGAGCCGCAGCTATACCGGCTATCTCCGTCTCGATGGCGTGGAACTGCGTGAGATCAATCTCAGCCATTTGCGCCGCTCCTTCGGCGTCGTGCTGCAGGACAACTTCCTGTTCCGTGGTACGGTTCGTGACAACATCACAGCCGGTCGGCCCGGCTACACGATGGATGACGTCATTCGCGCTGCCCGTCTCGCCGGTGCCGAGGAATTCATCGACCGTATGCCTGCAGGCTACGACACGCCGATCGAGGAAGGCTCGACGAATATTTCGGGCGGTCAGAGGCAGCGTCTTGCCATTGCCCGCGCTGTTATCAGCGATCCGAAGCTGATGATTCTCGACGAAGCGACCTCGGCCCTCGATCCTGAGAGTGAGGCGCTGGTGAATGCCAACCTGCAGCGTATCGGCAAGGGGCGCACGATGGTTATCGTGTCGCATCGTCTATCATCGCTCGTCGATTGCCATCAGATCTGCGTCATGGACAAGGGCAAGGTTGTCGATGTGGCCCCTCATGCCGTCCTGCTCGAGCGCTGTGAGATCTATCGCATGCTCTGGATGCAACAGAACCGCCATGAGCACGGCACCCATAACCGGAACACCGATCAGAATGATGATCCCATGCTGATGGATGAGGAATAAGCCATGAGCAATCAGGAAATTGTCCCTGAGGACAAGAAGGAAGAAGGCCGGGACATCCAGCCTCATGTTCCCCGCCAGGCCGACGACCCTTTTGCGCCTCAGGGACTGCCGATTGCGCTGCTCGAGTTCCACTCGCCAAGCGCTGCGCTGGTCAACATGCCGCCTACGGCATCCGCTCGCTATATCATCTGGCTGGTGGGAGCCCTTTTCCTGTCGAGCCTGATTGCCGCAGGGGTGTTCCCGCTGAACAAGGTGGTGAGCACGCCGGGGCGTCTGGTGGCAGTGAACAACAACCTCGTCATTCAGCCGCTTGAAATCTCGATCATCCGCTCGATCGATGTCGAACTCGGCCAGTACGTGAAGAAGGGGCAGGTGCTTGCTCATCTGGACCCCACCATCAGCAAGGCCGATATCGTCAACCTGAAGGCGCAGCGCGATGCGTATCAGGCGACAATCGCCCGTCTGCATGCTGAGGCGGAAGGCAAGAACTTCGAGCCCAATCTGAACGACAGCGCCTCGGTGCGCGAGGCGGCTTCCTTTGCCCGTCGCAAGGCGGAATACACCGCGAAGATCAATCAGTTCGATCAGGAAATCGCGGCGATGCAGAGCCAGATGACGGGATCTCTTGCCAGCGCAGCCATGCACCAGAGCCGTGGCCGTGTGGCCAATGAGGTACTGCAGATGCGTCGCCGTCTTCAGGCGGATCAGGTAGGCAGCAAGCTTTCTACCCTTGCCGCGCAGAGCGAGCTGATGGATGCCGAGCGCGCCCAGATCGAGGCACAGCAGACTGCCGCAGCAACCAAATCGAAGCTGGCTGCAACCCAGGCCGAGCGCGATGCCTATGTCGAGAACTGGAAGGCACAGGTCTATACCCAGCTTACCGAAACGCAGCATCGTCTCGACGAGGCGGTCGGCGACTACGAGAAGGCGGCCTTGCGCAACAAGCTCATCCTGCTCAAGGCGCCGGATGACGGCGTTGTGCTCAATATCGCCAAGCTTTCCGTCGGTTCGATCATCTCTCCCGCTCAGGTTCTGATGTCCATCGTCCCGACAGGCGCAGCCCTTGAGGTCGAGGCTGTCCTGCGCGGTAACGATGCCGGCTTCGTCAAGCTGGGCGATCACGCGCTCCTCAAATTCTCGACCTTCCCCTACACGCAGTATGGCGGGGCCGAGGGAACGGTGCGTCTGATCAGTGCCGATGCGTTCACCGCCGCTGACATGAAGAGCGGCGCAACGGGCCAGATCCCGACGGGAGACGAAGACCCCTCGCAAAGCGGCTATTATCGTGTCAGGCTTCGTATCGATCGTTACACGCTTCATGGTGTGCCGGAGTTCTTCCACCCGACCCCGGGCATGTCGGTTTCGGCTGACATCCAGGTGGGCAAGCGCACCATGCTGCAATACATGTTCAGCAAGGTGATGCCCGCAATCAAGAACGGCATGCGGGAGCCAAACTGAGCAAGGCGGATTATCCCCGGAGGAGAGCAGGGTGGCTTTGAAGACACGTCTGGCATCGATGGTTTCGCGCGATGCCCGACTCAAACATGCGATCACCCTGATTGAGTCCGGTGAAGACGCTGTGCAGGGTTTCGCCCTGCTGGGACAACTCGCGACTCAGGGCAGTGTCGAGGCCCAGTATCGTACCGGGAAGGCCTATCTTGAAGGCTGGGGAACGCCGCCCAGTCTCGAAGACGGGACAAGATGGATGAGAAAGGCGGCCGAGGCGGGGCATGTCCAGGCCCGGCTGATGCTCGGCACGCTCTATCTCATGGGCTTTCCTGAAGGGTTCGACGAGAACCGACCGGCAATCCTCACCGATAATCGTCCTCTCAAGCGTGTGCCGGATTTTCATCAGGCTGCGCATTGGAGCCGCCTTGCCGCCGAGGCGGGGCAGCCTGACGCTCAGGCTCTGCTGGGCTATGTCCTGACCAATGGTCCGGAGGGAGTGCAGGACCGTGCAGAAGCGCGGGACTGGTACGAAAAGGCCTCGGCCGCCGGTTCCGCTCAGGGTCACCTTGGCCTTGGCATGGCGCTGCACAGTTCCCCGCAATCGCCTGAGGATCTTGCGCGCGGGACCGAGCGGCTTGAAAAAGCTGCAGAGGCTGGTTTGGCCACGGCCTTCTACTTCCTGGCCTGGATCAACGAGCAAGGTATCGGTCAGGCTCCCGATCTGGGTGCCGCAGCGCGCTATTTCGAAAAGGCCGCGGAGCGCGGGATTGTTCAGGCTCAGACGCGCTTTGCTCTCTACCTCATGCAGGGGAAAGGAGTGGCCCGCAGGCTTGACCGCGCGGAAACCTGGCTCAGACGTGCAGCAATGGGCGGCGATGCCGAGGCTGCCGCGTTACTCGGGGATCTGCATGTCAGGGGCGAGGACATGGCCCCTAACTACCTCGAGGCTGCAACCTGGTATCAGATCGCCGCTGAACTCGGGCATGGGGCTGCCGCTCGCGGTCTCGGTCTGCTCTACCTGACCGGTACCGGCGTGCAGCCCGATCCCGATGAAGCTGCAAAATGGTTCCGCATCTCGGCAGAGTGCGGCGATCGTATTGCTGATGCCGATCTCGGTAACCTTGCCTTGACGGGTGTCGGTTCCGAGCAGGATCGTGCCGCCATGCAGCAGCGTTTCCTGAGGGCCGCGGAGAATGGCGATCTGGTCGGCGCTTTCAATCTCGGCGTGTGTTATGCTGAAGGTGTAGGAACGGAGCGTGACGACACGCGGGCCGCTTACTGGATGCAGCGCGCTGCCGATGGCGTCGTCAATGCGCAATACTGGCTCGGTCGGATGTATCTGGAAGGGCGCGGCGTGCCGGAAGATCATGCCCGCGCCGTCGAGTGGCTCGAGAAAGCCTCACAGGCGCGCATGGCAGAAGCCATGACCCTGCTGGCCCAGATCTGTGTTTCCGGTCGTGCGCCCGGCGGGAACGACCATCCCCGCGCCCTCGCGCTTTATATCCAAGCGGGGGAACAGGGCGCTGTCGAGGCCATGTTCTCTGCCGGTGCGATGCTCGGCGGGGGACATGACGTCCAGGCGGATCGACGTGAGGCGCAACGCTGGTTCCGCCTTGCCGCCGAGAGAGGCCACGGTCTCGGGCAACTCATGCTCGGACGATACCTCAAGCGAGGCCTGGCGGGTGAGGTGAATCCGGTGGAAGCCCGTGTCTGGCTCGAGCGCGCGCAGGCGCAGGGAGTGACCGAAGCGACAGCCGAACTCGCCAAACTCGAACGTCGCCTCGGTGGACGTGGCTGAGAGCGCCAGCCCTCCCACCAACCGCCCGCCTCCCGTCCAGTCGGGCTATGGACATGTGGTCACCGCCAGCGACCGGGCAAACTGGCAGCGCTGGCACGATGCCAAGGCTCAGGACGCCTATCGCCGGGGAACGGATGCCGTCCATGCCGGCGAAACCGCTGCTGCTCTTTACTGGCTTGGTCGCGCCGCGCGCATGGCGCATCGCGATCCCAACGTCATTTTTGCCTATGGCATGGCGCTTCTCTCGGCAGGACGCTGGGAGGAAGCCGCGACGCGTATGGCCTGGGTCGCCAAACGATTCATCATTCGCAAGGCGCTCGTCGGGCAGGCCATCGCCCTGTCGAATCTTGGCCGTATGGATGAGGCGGTTTCGGTCTTTGCGAGAATGCTCTCCCATTACGCGCCCGCCGATGAAGTGCTGCCCTGGATCAGGCTGTTTACCTCGCACTCAGGGCGAGCGGGCTGGTGCGCTACCGGCAATGACGGGGTCCTGCGCGGCGAGGCGATCGGGCCTGTTGCTATCGCCCTCGATGGCACGCCGGTTATCGGGGCGGCATCCCTGCCGTTCGACCTGCCGGAGGAGTGGAGACAGGCCGCGTCTCTTTCGGTGGAATACGACGGCAAGCCATTATACGGATCTCCCATCGATCTGGTGGCCATCCGTCAGGTACAGGGTTTCGCGACGATACGGGCGCACCACCTCGAGGGGTGGATCTGGTATCCGGCCGATCCCGATTTCACCCCCCATGTCCTGATCCGGGGAAAGGGCGCCCGTTATGATCTCACGGCGGATCAGCTCGAGCAGGGGACGAGGCTGGAAAAGCCGCTGGCAAGACCCAGACATTTCAGCATCGCTCTCGACGATCTGCCGAAGGGCGAGATCGTTATCGAAGACCGGTATGGCCAGGCTCTGACCGGCAGCCCCATCGGCCCGGCAGTGATCGGGCTTCTCGATCGTGACGCTGGGCAGTTGACCCCCGCCCCTGACAAGACGCCTCCGGCGATCAGAAAGGGGCGGCCCCATAGCCATGCGAAGCCAGTTGAGCGCGCGCCGGGCTGCCTAGTCGTTATCCCCGCCTATCGCGACCTGACTCTGACACGCAGCTGTATCGAGGCGGTTCTGGCGGAGACTGTGGCTGGCCTTGAATGTCTCGTGATCGATGACGGCTCGCCTGAGCCTGGGCTCAGTGCTTATCTGCGTGATATTGCGGGTCAGGGCCGTATCACCCTGATCAGGCATAAGCGCAATCTGGGTTTCACGGCCAGTGCCAATGCGGGGCTGAGCCGTGCTGCGGGACGCGATGTTGTCCTGCTCAACAGCGATGCAATCATCCCCGCAAAGGGCTTGTCCAGGCTCCTGGCCTGGCTGGATCGTGACAGCTTCATTGGAACCGCCACGCCATTTTCCAATGACGCCAGTATTCTGTCCTACCCCTCGGTCACGCGGCCCAATGCGACGCCGGATAAGCGAACCGCAACATCCTTCGATCGCATTTTTGCTTCGCTGCCGCGCTCAGGTCTGATCGACCTGCCAACGGGCAACGGATTCTGCATGGCGATCAGGGGGGACTGCCTCGCCCAGACGGGCCTGCTGGATGTCGAGGTGTTCGCTCAGGGCTATGGTGAGGAGAATGATTTCTGCTGCCGCGCTTCCATACTGGGCTGGCGCCATGTGGCCGCAACCGATGTCTTTGTGCGCCATGTAGGCTCCGTTTCCTTCGGTCGAACCCGCACCCTCCTGCTTGAGCGCAATCTGCGGATGCTCAACCTCCTGCACCCGGGTTACGATGAATCGGTCACCCGCTTCATCGAGGCAGATCCCCTTTTCTCGATAAGGCGGAATGCCGGACTGGTGAGGATGATTGCCCGACGAAAAGCCGCGGCATCGTGCCTGGTGATGGTCACCCATGATTCAGGTGGCGGCGTGGAACGAGTGGTCCGTCATCGGCGCGAAGTGGCGGAGGCCGAAGGAACGCAGGTTCTGATCCTGCGGCCGCATCTGAAAGGATGCCGTATCGAGGATTGCGGCGGCGATACGACGAATCTGGTCTTTTCCCTGCCGGGGGAATGGCTCGATCTCGTGACGGTCCTGCGCCGCATGAAGCCAGCTCGCATCGAATGGCATCACCTGCTGGGACATGCACCGGTCATGCACGACCTGGCCAATGCCCTCGAACTGCGATGGGATATTGTCCTGCATGACTATATCTGGTTCTGCCCGCGTATCTGTCTGGTAGGACCGGGAGATCACTATTGTGGCGAACCTGCTCTTGCCGGGTGCGAATCCTGTGTTGCCCAGCAAGGCTCGCTGATCGACAATCATCTCACTGTGGCTGAACTCGTTGCCCAGTCGGATCGGATCCTGAGAGACGCGAATAGGGTCGTTGCCGGAACGCATGATCTGCAGCGGCGCATGCGTCGCCATTTCAGCGGGCTGACCGTTGAGTTGCAGAAACTCGAATCGGAATCCTATCCGGCCGTCAAACCGATACGCCCCCTCGACGGGGGGAGACGTCGCGTCTGTGTTCCGGGCGCCATCGGGCGCGAAAAAGGCTTCGATATCCTTTTGCAGCTTGCGCAGGATGCCGCGCAGCGCCGGTTACCGCTCGACTATGTTGTTGTTGGCTATACAATCGACGACGAGCGCCTCATGGCGACGGGCCATGTGCAGATTTCGGGAGAATATCGAGAGGAGGAGGCGATCGGTCTGATCGAATCGTTCGAATGCGATCTTGGCCTTATTCCTTCCGTCTGGCCGGAAACATGGTGTTTTGCATTGTCCAATCTGTGGCAGGCGCGCCTCAAGGCAGTATGCTTCGATCTTGGCGCGCAATCCGAGCGTATTCAGAGTAGCGGGCGCGGATCCGTCGTGCCACTTGGAATGCCTGTGTCTCTATTGAGTAATGTGTTGCTACATTTATCACATTGAATGATATATCTTTTACTGTTGGGTTTTCGCTGTTATACATCCCAGATATTCCTCTGGAGCGTTTTGCGTTCACATTGTGCAAAATTCTCCCACGCCAGTTCTAATCAATGATGGGTCAGTATAGATGTCTAATTCCGCGAGTTCTTCCGGAACGGAGCAGGTAGTTCAGCTCAAGGTTCACGCTTCACTGATGACATTCGATGCCGGGCTGTATTGCGTGTTCCTCCCCCCTGAATACGCGGCGCAAAGCGTCAACGGATACCCTGCGGTGACTGTCAGTCAGGCACCGAACATGCCGGCAGGCATCGTGACGATCAAAACCTTCGAGGATGACGGAATCATCAGCAGCAGCCATGGCGCGGGTGCCGGTGCGGCGTTGGTGCGCGTGTCACGCGGGCCAGCCCAGGTGATGGTGACCACGTATCAGGCCCCTGACAGTACAACCCCCGCACCGGGTATCCAGGTCGCTCGTCTCTCGGGTGAGCCGGTCATCGCAGCCCCCGGTGCCCATGCGGCTCCGGCCGCGACGAACCCTGCCGCGGCCCCGGCAGCCTCACCGGCGCAGGACGAGAAGCCCGAGCTTGCCGCCCATATCCAGCGCCGTGGCGATGTCCTTGCCAAGATCGGAGACTGGATGGGCGAGCCCGGCAGCCAGAACTGGATCGAGGGTTTCGGCATCGCCCCGCAGGCGCTCGTTTCCCCCGAAGACATCGAGTATCAGGCGGTTCTGGGCAAAGGCTGGTTGTCTCCCTGGGCAGAAGCCGGACAATATTGCGGCTCACGCGGCATGGCCCTGCCTATTCTCGGCCTGTGTGTTCGCCTCAAGAACGGTGCGGAAGAGAAATACGATCTGGCGATCAGCGCGACTTTCACGGATGGCACGCGCATCGGACCGCTCAAGGGTGGCGAGACGCTGGAAGCCGAATCCCTGGCTCCGCTCGAAGCCTTCCAGCTCGAAATCGTGCCTCATGGTACGACACCCTCGAAGGAGGATACTGCTGCAAACGAAGTGCGTTCGCCCAAGCCAGTCAAAAAAGCGCCGGCTCGTCGCAAGACAGCCTGAGGCTGACAGGAAAACCGGTCGCGGGCGGTAAGCATCCGCTCGCCCGATAGTCTCCGTCGAGCCCTTCACTGGGCATTCCGCGCCTCGTAGTACTCCAGACAGGCGGCGTTTCCGCACCGACCATGGAGTATGACGGCCCGAAGGGTCTTGCCCCGGCAGGATCCTTTTCGGCATTCTGAGCGTCACTCACCATAAAGGCCTGCCTGCTTTGCGTTTCCTTTTCGTGCACCAGAATTTCCCCGGTCAGTTCCTGCATCTGGTCCGGCATCTGCACGAACAAGGGGAGCATGAAATCGTCTTCATCTCTGAGGCGAATGAGGGTCATCTTCCGGGGGTTAGGCGCGTGCTCTACCGGCAGGAGCGTGTTGTCTCGCCCCACACTCATCCCTCCCTCAGGGAACTCGAAATGGGGCTGAGCCGTGCCGAGGCTGTCGCCAGGGCGGCCCAGACACTCAAGGGTTTAGGTTACACGCCAGATATCATCATCGGCCATCATGGATGGGGAGAGCTCCTTAATCTGGTCGACGTGTATCCAGCGACACCTATTCTTGGTTACTTCGAGTTTTTCTACCATACTGACAAAAATGACGTAGATTTCGATCCCGAATTCCCGCCAAGGCCGGATCTGGCTCCGAATGTACGGATCAAGAACAGCATCAATCTACTGGCGCTCAACCTGAACCAGCACGGTCAGACACCGACCCTTTTCCAGAAAGGCACCTATCCTGAGTGGGCACAGAGCCAGATTGCCCTGCTGAGAGAAGGCGTCAATCTGGATCTCTGTGCGCCCGAGCCGGAGGTCTTCACGCGTGATGTGATGCTTGGCCCGCATCTGATACGGCGACAGGACAAGCTCGTAACGTTCGTCGCCCGTAATCTTGAACCATATCGGGGCATCCACAGCTTCATGAGAGCACTGCCCCGTGTGCTGCGCGAACGTCCGGACGCCCGTATCGTGTTGATCGGGGGGGACGGGACCAGCTATGGCGCTCAGCCTCCGGCAGATGCAGGGAGCTGGCGCGATATCTTCCTGCGCGAGATCGAGGGGCAGATCGACATGGACCGCGTGCATTTCATGGGCAAGGTCGATTACGACGTGTTCCGTCTGACGCTCAGGCGATCAGACGCCCATGTCTATCTGACCTATCCCTTCGTAGCGTCCTGGTCGCTGCGTGAGGCGATGGCCACGGGCTGTGCGATCGTAGGGAGCCGTACCGCACCAGTCGAGGAATTCATCACGGACCGGCGTACCGGGCTTCTCGCCCCGTTCCTGGAGCCTGATCGAATTGCAGAATCGATTTTGGAAGTACTGGAAAACCGGGATCTGGCCGGGACATTGCGTCATGAGGCCCGCCGCTATGCGGAGAAACATCTCTCGCTGAACGGCTATCTTGCTCTGTACGACCAGTTGATCCGCCGAGTCATTGGCTGATTGAGCTGCCCGGGCGCTGTTCATGAAAAAGGCCGGATCGGCTGAGCGATCCGGCCTTTTTCGTTGAGACCTGCTGAATAATCCAGCCCTTTCGGGCCGGAGACCGGTCAGAAGATTTCGATATGGGACTTGAAGCCGAGAACCGCTGCGTCCTTCAGGCCCTGCTGGGCACCCGGACGGATGAAGTACTGGAAATCGGGAGCGAAGGTGATGCCGCGCCATACGCGGATCTGATACATCGCTTCGATCACCATCCCGTTGGTCTGCGGGAAGAATGACCCGTTCAGCAGGGTCTGATAGCCGAGGCTCTGCTGGATCTGCTGCGCGGTCTTCACCTTCTTGGAGACCTGGATGTAGCTGAAGTTCACGCCCCAGGCATCGAGCGGACGGGACTTCCAGAAGCCGCGATCCAGCACGCCGAGAGAGAACTGGCGCTCGCGGGTCTGGGTGACGGGCGAGTTATTGTAGAAGACGCCAAGGAGGGTCATGCCGGCATCGGGACCATTACCCTTGTGGCGCATGATCATCTGGTCAGCCAGGGCATAGGCAGACCACGAGTTGTTATGCACCTTGCGGGCCTGACCTGTTACAGCCCAGTAATTGTCGTTGATATCGTAGAGTACGTCGGGATGAGGTGCCGTATCGACAATGCCACCGATCTTGTAGTGACCGGGCAGCTTATCCTTGCCGAAGATGGGTTCCCATCCGGCTTCGACCGGTGCGGCTTCGCCGTTGATATCGGCGCCGTTCCACTTGAAGCCTGTACGCATCTGTTTGACGCCGTAAATGCCCATCGTGTTGAAGTACACACCGGCCTGGATATAGGTGTACTGCGACGGACGGACACGAATGCGGGCGGCCCAGTTCGAGTCAGGATAGGACGAGTGGCTGGTATTGTCGGACGATGCTTTCGGGTTACCGCAGAAAGCATTGTTCATGAAGTTGCAGTACAGCGGGTTCGATGAGAAGTCGGTCAGCAGGGGAATACGACCGGCTGCGATATCGAGATGACCGTTGTAGAGGGTCTCTTCGCCATAGACATAGACGAGATGGACGACCACGTTGCCGCCAGCGCCATAGATTTCCTGGCTGGGGTTCAGGTTGTCACCGAACATGCGGCTGGCGGGGATGCCGTAGCGACCGACCATCATGGTGTGGGTTGAAAACCCTCTTACGCCAGCGAGCTTTTCCCAGTCGATATCGGTTTCGAAGCCATACTGGCCCGCGTTGCTGCTCCCCTGTTTCAAGCCCAGATTCTTGGTCGGGCTGGTGATGGCGCCAGCGAATTCGTTGGTCGTGTCGAGCAGGATCGCGACACCATGCTGGCGCAGCCAGGTATTCCAGCCCCAGGGATCGTCAAAGATCGCTTCCGGATGAGGCAGCGGGGGGACGGAGGAGTTCTGGAAATTGACGGTGCCGATCGGGCTCGAGACACGAACGGCGGGGGCGAGACCCGTGCTGTTCGGTGCGCCGCCCGCCAGAGGCGACTGCGCCTGAGCTGACGGGATGGCTGAGAAGGTGGCGAGGGCTGTGGTGACGACACCCAGCGCCTTTAGGGAAGTACGGGGAAGAGACATGAGGGCAGTCCGCCAGTCGGATGGATAACGCAGGGTTCCGGTGCTTTGAGGGAAGAGGATTTCCTTCCTGATCCCAACATGACCCTTTTATTACATTTGATTTAGATTTGGCAACATGACTGGGGCGGTATATGGCCTCACAGCCCTGTGATACAGAAAACCGGAAAGACGGTGTGTCTTTCCGGTCACTGTTTATTACAGCGAGAGCTGATTACTTGGCAGCTTCAAGTGCTGCAAGAATCGCTTTCTTTGCTTCTTCCGGGCCTTCCCAGCCCGAGACTTTCACCCACTTGTTGGGCTCAAGATCCTTGTAGCGTTCGAAGAAGTGTCCGATAGCCTTCAGCGTGATTTCCGGCAGATCGTTGATGGTCTTTACATCGGTGTACTGCGTATGGATCTTGTCATGCGGCACGCAGATGATCTTCTCATCCTGGCCGCTCTCATCTTCCATCTTCAGCATGCCGATCGGACGTGCACGGATGACCGCACCCGGAACGATCGGGCCCGGAGCGAGCACAAGCGCATCAGCCGGATCGCCGTCTGCGGCCAGCGTGTTGGGGATGAAGCCGTAGGCAGCCGGGTAGTTCATCGGGGTGAACAGGAAGCGGTCGACGAAAACCGCGCCGCTCTCCTTATCGACTTCATACTTGACCGAAGAGCCCTGAGGGATCTCGATGACAACATTGATGTCGTCGGGAACAGACTTGCCGGGGGAGATTTTGGTGACGTCCATCACTTCATTTCCTGGAAGGGTTGAATTTATGGTGCGATCCTAGCGGTTCGACAGGACGCTGCACAGACGCCGTAACGTTATGTACCGGACATATTGTTAACATCGCCACGTTTTTCCGTTTTGATGTGTTCTATACGCGTCATCGTTCGGCGTTTCTCAGCGGTCCACATGACCGAGGTCCCGCTCCGGAGCGATGATATCGCGCAGACGCTGCTTGATCTCCTTCGGGCCGGGGAAGCCCCCATCGCGTTTGCGCTCCCACAGAAGCACGTCCCCGACCGTGATGCTGAAATGCCCCCCGGTATCCGGCACCAGTGCGACCTCACCAAGGTCGGTTCCGAAGCTGGAAAGCAACTCCTGCGCGATCCAGGCGGAGCGCAGCATCCAGTTGCACTGCGTGCAATAGCGTATCGCGATACGCGGCTTCGAGGAATCATCGGGGAGAGAAGGCTGTGTCGTCATGGGGTGCATTCCCACTGCAGCAGGCGTTGGAAAAGAATCTGGCCACCGGTCCCGGGTGGTCGAACACTGGATTTCCCTAACACCGGGAATTTGGGGCGAATACGGATTTCTTTGCCGCGCCGTCTTGCAAAAAGAAGGGAATTGCGCGATTCCGAGCCTAACCTGTGCGCCTGTAGCTCAATTGGTTAGAGCAGGCCGCTCATAACGGCTTGGTTGCGGGTTCGAGTCCTGCCGGGCGCAGGGGTTTTCGCTCCGTACAGGAGCGCACTCGAGCCGCGTTCTCGTCTTTTCCGACCGACCATTTCATCAGGAGATCCGTCATGGCCGCCTATCAGTATGTCTATGTCATGAAGGACCTGACGAAGGCCTATCCCGGGGGGCGTGAAGTCTTCAAGGGTATCACCCTGTCCTTCCTCCCCGGCGTCAAGATCGGTGTGCTCGGTGTGAACGGTGCCGGTAAGTCCACGCTGCTCAAGATCATGGCCGGTATCGAAAAGGAATATGGCGGCGAGGCCTGGGGCGCCGAAGGCGCGCGCATCGGTTATCTGGAGCAGGAGCCCAAGCTCGACGAGTCCCTGACCGTCGGTGAGAACGTGGCACTCGGCTTCGGTGACCTGAAGCACGCGGTGGATCGCTTCAACGAGATCTCGATGGCGTTCGCCGAGCCGATGACCGACGATGAAATGACCGCTCTTCTGGCCGAACAGGCCGAGTTGCAGGAAAAGATCGACGCCGGCGACGGCTGGGAGCTCGATCGCAAGCTCGAGATCGCGCTTGAAGCCCTGCGCTGCCCGCCTGCCGACAGCCCCGTCACCATGCTTTCTGGTGGTGAGCGCCGTCGCGTGGCGTTGTGCCGCCTGCTGCTCGAAAAGCCTGACCTGCTGCTGCTCGACGAACCGACCAACCATCTCGATGCCGAGAGCGTGGCCTGGCTCGAAAAGACCCTGCGCGATTATCAGGGCACCGTCATGGTCATCACCCATGACCGTTACTTCCTCGACAATGTCACGAACTGGATTCTCGAAATCGAGCGCGGTCGTGGCTATCCTTTCGAAGGCAATTACTCATCCTGGCTGACCCAGAAGCGCAAGCGTCTTGCCCAGGAGGAGAAGGAAGAGAGCTCGCGCCAGCGCGCCCTTGCCGCCGAGCAGGAATGGATCAGCGCCTCGCCCAAGGCCCGTCAGGCCAAGAGCAAGGCCCGTATCACCAAATACGAGGAAATGCTTGCCGCCAGTCAGGAGCGTGCCGGTGGCACGGCCGATATCGTCATCACCCCCGGCCCCCGTCTGGGTGGCACGGTCATCGAGGCCGAGAATCTCTCCAAGGGCTTTGGCGATCGCTTGCTGATCGACGGTCTGAACTTCAAGCTGCCGCCGGGTGGTATCGTGGGCGTGATCGGGCCAAACGGCGCGGGTAAGTCCACGCTGTTCAAGATGATCACGGGTCAGGATCAGCCGGATGGCGGTGCGCTCAAGATCGGTGACACGGTCAAGCTCGGTTATGTCGACCAGTCCCGCGACTCGCTCGATGACAGCAAGACGGTGTGGGAAGAAATCTCGGGCGGTACGGATGTCATCCAGCTTGGCAAGCGCACAGTGCCGTCACGCGCCTATGTCGGGGCATTCAACTTCAAGGGCTCGGATCAGCAGAAGCGCGTTGGAGTGCTCTCGGGCGGTGAGCGTAACCGCGTGCATCTGGCCAAGATGCTCAAGAAGGACAGCAATGTCATTCTGCTCGACGAACCGACCAACGATCTCGATGTCGACACGCTGCGCGCGCTCGAAGACGCTCTGGCGGAATTTGCCGGTTGCGCCGTGGTCATCTCGCATGATCGCTGGTTCCTCGACCGTCTTGCTACGCATATCCTGGCCTTCGAAGGCGATAGCCATGTCGAATGGTTCGAGGGTAACTTCCAGGATTATGAAGAAGACAAGCGCCGCCGCCTCGGCCCGGATTCGACCGAACCGAGCCGTATCAAGTATCGCCCCATCGCACGCTAAGGGATGAGGATGTCGGAGCGGCGTTTCTCTGACATCTCCCTTGCCGATGTCATGACCGGGTCCGTATCGTGACGCTTGGGCGTCAGATACGGACCCAGCGGCTCGTGCTGCAGCCCGTGAGCTGGCACGACATGCAGGACATGATTCGCCTCAAGACCAATGGCGCCTCGTTCGGGCGTATGCTGGGGGGTGTGCGCTCGCTTCGGCAGGTTGAAGACGAAATGGCCGATGACCTCGCTTTCTGGGCAAAGCGCGGCATCGGCATTTTCACCATTCGCGAAAATAATCGCTTCGTGGGGATTACGGGGCTGCATGAGCGTCCCGACGGGCGCGGTCTGGGCCTGCGTTTTGCGTTGATACCCGAGGCCGCCGGGCGTGGTATTGCGCGTGAGGCAGCGGGTGCAGCGCTGCGTTTTGCGCTGGATGCAGGCGTGGAACGCGTGGTGGGCGTCACCCGCGAGGACAACATGCCTTCCCGCATCGTGCTGGGTAGTATCGGCATGCACCATGTGGAAAGCTTCGAGCGCGATGGTTATCTGATGCTCGTTTATGAAATCAGGTAGGACAGGCGGGCTCCTCCGGCCTAAAGGCGCCCCGTACGCAGTGCCCTGGCCCATTCTGGTCGGCCATTTCTCTCTGCAATTTGTGCCGCCTGCTCCCAGTCATAGGCGACCGTATGGAAGCTGGCAGCCCAGTCGCCATTTGCGTCGTTGAGGAGTGCGTAACGTGCGTGCGGAGAGGTATTACTGATCTGATGAGGGAACGGCTCGGTATCCTCATAGGCGGGAAGACCCACGCTACCGGGATTGATTGCCAGTCTCCCGTCTCCGAATGCCACCTTGCGCTGGATATGGGTATGACCGCACAGGATGATGCGGGCGTCCGTACCCTCGGCGCGGGCGACAATTTCTACCTGCGTGGCGGGATGCAGGCCCTCAGCCGAGACAGTTTCAAGGAAATAGGCCGTGTCGCTGGTGGGGGTGCCATGAACGAGAAGGATATCGTTCTCCAGCCGAAGTGTTGCCGGAAGCCCGGTCATCCAGTCAAAATGGTGAGGGGCAAGAGCCTGGCAGGTGAAGCGGTCTGTTTCGCCCATCTCATGCAATGATTGCGTGAGAAGCTGCCGCTCGTGATTGCCGGCAATAGCAGTCGGGGCGAGGGAGATCAGTCTTTCGGCTGTTTCGAAGGGCAGGAGCGGACCGGAGAAATGGTCGCCGAGAACAACCAGCTGGTCGACGCCATGGAGAGCACAATCTGCCAGGACGGCATCAAGTGCCGCGAGATTGCCGTGTATGTCTGCGAGGACGGCTATTTCCATGAAGCAGGTCTTATCGTCGGGAGCGTTACAGCTTCCGACGATAAGAATCAGTGGTCAGTGGCGGTGAGAGAGCTGACGCTCCAGAGCGCTGATCAGCGTGGCGACATTGCCACCATTGCGGGCGAGGTAAGAGCTGTAGTCCTGTCGCTGGGTCAGACGCAGGCTGGTGCCTTCACCAATCATGTCGACAATTTTCATGCCGCCATCATGGGCAATCAGCAGGCCCATATCGGCCACGGGCTGGCCAGGACGCATAATCTGGGCGCTGACCAGTTCGCCATTGGTCGTATTGGATGTGCCGGTCACCTTGAAACTGACGCCGCGGTAATCGCCGATCTTGTCGGTCACCGCGTTGACCAGAACCTGATGGAACAGCTTCAGATATTGCGCCTGCTGGTCCGGCGTCGCGGTGCGCCAGTAACGACCGAGGCAGAATTTGCCGATGGTGGCGATATCGACGTTATCCTGCAACAGAGGCAGCACTTCGGCGCGCTTCTCGGACAGGGATTTGTCGCTGTTGATGATCCCGACCAGCTTGCCACCGAAAGAGGTGACGAAGCCCTGTGCGTCTTCCGCATGGGCGGGGCTGGACAGGGCCGCGACCGAGACGAGCGCCGTGGTCAGGACACCCAGAGCTGTGCGGCGGGAAAAGGAGAGGCAGGTCTTGAGCATGTCGGGAGGTCCTTAATTGTACCAGTCCGGCACGGTCGCCCGGTGGTCGTTACGTATGGCGTCAACCTGGCTTTGACGGTTCTGCTGCCAGGCGCTTCTGATGAACGCATAGGGATCGAGCGAATCCTGTTCGACCTGATCGATCTCGTCAATATGGCTTGAAAAGCCCCCCAGAACGCCAGCGATATTATAGGCCCAGTTGAAGGTCAGAAGGCCGTAGCCACGGGGCACATAGTTGATCGGCGACAGGCCCTGGGCAATGGCATAGCCGCCCGCGTCACGCAGGGTGTTCGGTCCGAGCCCGGGGAGGAAGAGATAGGGGCCGCTCGGGACGCCCCAGGTTGCCAGCGTCAGCCCGGGATCGCTGTCGTGATGCGGATAGCCCAGTGAGGTCGCAACATCGATGAAACCGGCCGCGCCCAGCGTCATGTTGATCACGTAACGCATGAAATCGTCGCCAGCACGACGCGGCTTGCCTGCACCGACATCGCTGAAGAAGACGGTGGGCATGTACCAGGTCTGGTTCAGGTTATCGATCGAGTTGCGGATCGGCTTTGGAACGGCCCATGCCCAGGCCTTGCCCACGGGGCGCAGCGCGTGGTGATAGGCCCACATCTGGATGCCGTACATCTTGCGGTTGACCGGCTCGTAAGGGTCGTTGGCTTCCTTGTAGTCTGCCAGCGCTTCCGGATCCTTCGGGGGCGGGTTACGCCAGCTCGCGCAGGCGCTCAGGGAGAGGAGGGCTGTCAGCCCGACAAGAAGACGGCCGCCCTTGCGCTTCTCATGCCGTGTCGTTCTGCTCTCGACGGCAGATCCGGCATCGAGCCGGTTATCGGAATCACCTAGCGGTGCGGTCATCGCAATCCCCAAGTCGTGTCAGCGCGCTCGGTCGCGCCAGAAACTGCGCACCTGCCCACGATCGTTTTGTACGAGGCTGGCATCCAGCCCCGGTCTCGTTACCTTTTCGCATCGCTCAAAAGAGCAGCATGACATCGTCTGCCAGCGGGGGAGAAGATGACCGTGCTGTCCCGGGAGAGACGCGGCATCGTGGTTTTCTAGCACGATGTCTGCCAGACGCCAGACTGTAGATGCCAACTCATGCCGCCTCTCTAGCGTTTGAAGAGCCGCATGGTTGGGGCGGAAGGGCCTTATATACTTTGACACAGAGCATTTCTCCGATCAGTGTGGCCGCGAATCAACAGATGGAAGCACCTTGTCCATGAAAGTATTAGTGAAGAGCGCCGTATGTCTGGCGGCGCTTGTCGGGATGATGGACGGTGCGGCGCAGGCGGCGCCCGCTGTGACGGCAGAACCCTGGGGCAAGACCCCTGCCGGTCAGGAAGTGAAGATCGTCACCCTGACCAACGACCATGGTATGACTGTTCGGGTCATCACTTATGGCGGGATCATCCAGTCCGTCGAGGCGCCGGATCGTTCCGGCCATGTGCAGGATCTCGTTCTCGGCTTCGGCACGCTCGATGGTTATACCAAGGACTCAGCAGAGGGCGGGTTGTTCTTTGGTGCGATGATCGGTCGTTATGCCAATCGCCTGGCGCATGGCACGTTCACCGTCGATGGCAAAAGCTACCATACCGATCTGACCGATCCGCCGAACGCGCTCCATGGGGGCAAGGTCGGTTTTGACAAGCATGTCTGGACGCTCGTCGACACAAAGAAGAATGCCAAGGGCGCCTCGGTCACGCTGCGTCTTGTGAGCCCCAATGGCGATCAGGGCTTCCCCGGGACACTCACGACCAATGTGACCTACACCCTCGATGAGAACAATGCGCTCAGCCTGCATTACCAGGCGACCACCGATGCACCGACCGTTCTGAACCTGACCAATCATTCCTATTGGAACCTGAATGGCGAAGGCTCGGGCTCGATCGAGAACGAAGTGCTGCAGGTCAATGCCGAGCGCTATACCCCGACCGACGGCACCTCGATCCCGACAGGAGAACTTGCTCCGGTCAAGAACACACCGCTCGATTTCCGCAAGCCCATGCGCATCGGCGATCGACTGCGCAGCGATTTCTCCCAGATGCTCATTGCCCGTGGTTATGACCATAACTGGGTAGTGGATGGCGCTTATGGCAAGGCTCCGCGCCCGGCCGCTGTGATTTTCGATCCGGCTTCGGGGCGTACGCTTGAGGTATCGACCAATCAGCCTGGTCTGCAGGTCTACACGTCAAATTCGCTGACCGGGAAATACGCGGGCATTTCGCACCGCGCCTATCGTCAGACCGACGCTGTCGCGCTCGAGGCCGAGCACTATCCCGACAGCCCCAACCACCCCGCGTTCCCGACCACGGAACTCCGCCCGGGCCAGCACTTCGATTACACGACGATCTTCAAGCTCGGGACACGCTGAGCCGGTCCTATGCCTGTGCCCCGCTCTCGGGGCACAGATCACGCATTATGGCGGTGGTGATGGGGAATAAACGCCCCATCGCCTCCCGTTCTTCTTCCATCATGATCTCCCAGAGCGCGCCGCGTTACGAACACGCCGCGATCCGCTGCCAGATGCAGCACAGTCAATGTAGCGCCATGCCGCCCCGTTGCAGGATCTGATGCCAGAGCGACGCGATGCTTTACCTCCAGTTCGAGAGGGCGTTCGAGTTCGAGCGCCACTCTGTGACTCCGCCAGGTCATGGCCAGTTCGGTTTCGCCATGGGCACGGCCATAGGTGAGGGACATGGCATCTTTCAGCGCGATCTGATGAGCGGCGCTGCCGAGCATGAAGATTCCGGCCAGGGCTGCAGCCGCGTGACCGATGCGGCAGAACTGGGCGTGGGTCAGCAGGGGTAGAACCAGACGGGTCATCTGAAGCGCGACGATGGCCGAGGCCCCGACAACCAGCCCGGCCACGAGCACGGAGTGATCGAACAGGCCGAAACGCGCGTAGAGCACCAGCTTGATTGCGTGAAGCAGCACCTCATTGGCGGCGCGTGTGGCGATGATGGCTTCTTTCTGCAGGCCGAGCTTCTGGTAGAACCGGTTGAACAGGAGGCCCGTTGCGCCCGTGAATCCCGAGATGAAGCCGGCTGCAAAACCGATGACGGGGAGGCTGCGCCAGCAGGCAGGATCGGGCTGGATCGTTGCCTGCGGGCGCAGGAGAAGCACGACATTGCCACTCAGGAACAATCCCAGAAGCAGTTCGAGGTAGACGGGTGGCATGAGGCGCAAACAGTAAACGCCCAATGCGGCGGCTGGCAGCGCTGCGGGCAGGAACAGAAGCACCACGCGCCACATGATGGCGCGCCGGAATGTCGCGATTCTGCCCATCGTACTGATCATCGTACCGATGGAGAGAGCTGCCGGGATACGCGATGCGGTCAGCATCAACCCCAGCATGGGCATGATGACGAGCCCGGCCCCACCGCCAGCGACCGAGGAGATGGTGAAGGCTGCGCAGGACACAATGAAAAGGAGCGGGACGAGCAGCATCACAGGGCTTTCCGTTTCCGTGTTCCCCTGCGCCTTGTGGCATCGGGAGTTTCGGTCAGGGAGCTTAACTGAGAATTATTCGCAGCTATCCGACAAATCATGTCTGCCTGAGACAGAGAGCAACGCGGGGGGCTCGGCCGATCGCAGGGCGCAAGCTCAAAGCTTGCGGTCGCGCTTGATCCTGTCCCAGGCCGCATTGATGCGCGCTACGCGATCGGCGGCCTTGGCCATGGCATCGGGGGGCAGATTTTTCTGGCTCAGCACATCGGGATGATGTTCGCGTATCAGCACACGCCAGCGCGTGCGCACTTCCTGATCCGTGGCCGAGCGCGTGAGCCCGAGTTCGACATAGGCATCGTTCTCGTTGCTTGCCGAGCCTGAGCGCCCACTCTCCGCCCTGTCCCACGCGCCGGGAGGCAGGCCGAATGCCGCATGCACCTTTTGCAGGAAGGCGGTCTCTGCCGGATGGAGCGGCGCGCCCGGAGGAAGATCGGCACGGGCAATGACAAACAGCGCCATCAGAAGCTGCTCGAGCGGCGCGCGATCCTTGGCGAAGCCCTTACCGAGTTCGCGGGCATACATTTCGTAGTCATCTGTCCGGTCGCGTGCGCGATCGAACAGCATGCCGACCTCACGCATGTTATCGGCCGGGAACTGGAAAAGAGAGCGAAACGTAGAGATCTCGGCCTTGTTCACGGGACCATCGATCTTGGCCATCTTCGCGCAGAGTGCGACGAGGCCGATGGCATAGAGCTGGTCGGTTTTGCCCAGCAGGGTGGACATCTTGGCAGCGGCCATGAAGGCGGCGCCATTGGGATCAGGTGCGCCCTTGGTACGCCAGTGCTCATGCCAGCCGCCAGCAGGCGTTACGAGCAGCGACCCCCGGTCGGCAGCATGCCCCAGAGCAGCCCCCATGAGTGCGCCCATCGGCCCGCCTACCGCGAAGCCGGCCACACCGCCAAACATCTTACCCCAGAATGCCATGACCTACCGGTAGCATGAGGGCAGGGCGGAGTTCAAACGCTGGCTGGACGATCTGCAGCACTACCCGCAGGGGTATCCGTTTCCTGATGAGCAGTCCGGTCGGGTGCAAGACGCGGCAGACAGTCACCCAGTGCGTTGATCAGTGCTGGCAGGTCGTAGGGTTTGGGAAGGATCGTCACGGAGGGATCGCCCTGCACCGAATGACTGTCACCGGTCGCGAACACAATCCCGACACCCGGGCGCAGGATTCTCGCTTGTTCGGCCAGTTCCTTGCCCGATTTACCAGGAAGGTTCACGTCGGTCAGAAGCACATCGACAGGCATGGTCTGCAAAACGATCAGGGCCTCGTCATAATCGGCTGCCTCAACGGTCAGATACCCTGAGTCCCTGAGCATCTCGGTCGTCGTCTGACGGATAAGCCGGTCATCCTCGACGAAAAGTACCGTGACACAGAGGGCCTGTGACGGCGCGCGCGCCTCCTGCGTCACCTCCAATGGTGTTGCGTTACCCGTTGACGCCTGAATGCCGCGTGTCTCGGCAGCACTGCGCTGGGCGCGATTGCCAAGCACGTGGCGAAACTTCCGGGCGAGGGCGTCGCGCGTATAAGGCTTGGAAAGCAGCTCGACCCCGGCATCCAGACGTCCACCATGGACGATGGAGTTCTCGGTATAGCCTGAAGTGAACAGCACCCCGATATTGGGCAGGCGCTCCTTGGCGCGGCGTGCCAGTTCCGGGCTCTTGAGCGTTCCGGGCATGACGACATCGGTGAACAGGATGTCGATGGGCATGCCGCTCTCGATCACGACAAGCGCATTGGCGGCATCGGTGGTTTTCAGCACACGATAACCGAGGTCCGAGAGCATCTCGACCACGGTCGCACGCACCTCGTCATCGTCTTCGACCACGAGCACGGTTTCGGTCCCGCCCGTGACCGGCCCCATATGGTGCTCGATCTCGACATCTTCAGCATCCATAGCGCGCGGCAGATAGAGCTTGATGGTCGTGCCGTCGCCGGGTTCCGAATAGATGTTGATATGACCGCCCGATTGCTTGACGAAGCCATAGACCATGGACAGACCAAGCCCCGAGCCCTTGCCTTCAGCCTTGGTAGAGAAAAAGGGCTCGAACACCTTGGCCAGTATTTCGGGCGTCATGCCCGAACCCGTGTCGCTGACAGCGAGCATCACATACTGACCGGCCTTCACGTCGTCATGCTGGCGCACATAGGCATCATCGAGTTGGGTGTTGCCCAGCTCGATGGTGAGCTTGCCCTGACCCTCCATGGCATCACGTGCGTTGATGGCGAGGTTGAGCAGCGCGTTCTCGATCTGGGCGGGGTCGATGAAGGTATTCCACAACCCGGCAGAGACCACAGTCTCGATCTCGATCCCCTCGCCGATGGCGCGGCGCAGCATGTCATCCATGCCGCGCACGAAGCGTGTCACATTGACGATCTTGGGCTCAAGTGCCTGACGCCGCCCGAAAGCGAGCAACTGGCTGGCAAGGCGCGATCCACGCTGCACCCCGCCCATGGCGCTGGCAATGTGGCGCTCGGCACGAGCATTACCGGCTACATCGCGCCCCAGTAGCTGCAGATTGCCGCTGATGACCTGCAGCAGATTGTTGAAATCATGGGCGACGCCGCCGGTCAGCTTGCCGATCGATTCCATCTTCTGAGCTTGGGCCAGACGGGCCTCGGCCTGGCGACGCTCCGCGATTTCCTCGATCACCCGGTTTTCGAGCGTTTCGTTGAATTTGCGGAGCTGCTCCTCGGCCCTCTGGCGATGCCGCACCTGACGGGCAAGATCTTCCGCATGCTCGCGCAAGGCAGCCTCAGCTGCGCGCTGATGGGTGATGTCGGTATGAACGCCCACCCATTCGGTGATGATGCCAGTCGAGTCGAGAATGGGCAGGGCACGTATGGCGAAGTTTCGCCACTGACCGTCGCGACTGCGCACACGATGCTCATGGACGAACATGGCGCGCGCAGAAACCGAGGCGTTCCAGGCCATAACCGTTGCGGCGGAATCATCGGGATGCACGGCATTGGCCCAGCCAAATCCCTGATAATCCTCATAGGTCTGACCCGTCAGGGCCGCCCATCCCGGCTGCTCGCCCGTCATGCGGCCATCGGCACTATTGGTCCAGAGCACACCATGGACGGCCTGCATGGCGGTACGAAAACGCCTGTCGCTCGCTGCGACCTCGGCGATCCGTCTCGTGCGCTCCTCGATATCGATGCCCAGAATATGCACGCCGGGTATCGAACCATCCTCGGCCATATGCGGCACGTAGCGGAATTCAGTATGGCGGCAGGTGCCGTCCTGCTGCGGCAGTCGTGTTTCGGCCACCACATGATCGCCGGACAAGGCGCGTTCCAGATCCGGGCGGCGGTCCTGATAGACGCGCTCGCCCAGAACCTCGGTCACGGGCCGGTTGACGATGCGATCGAGCGGCAGGCCGAGCCAAGTTTCATAATGCGCATTAGCAAAACGATAGACGTGTTGCCGGTCAACATAAGCGACAAGCATGGGCGTCGCATCGGTCACGCGCCGCAATTCGGCCTCGCTTGAGGCAAGCCGCTTCTCGGCAAGTGCGCGTTCAGTGTTGTTGACGATGGTGCAGAGCACCCCCCTGGGGATTTCACCCGTTTCGTAGACGGGGGTGAAATAGAAATCGAGAATCAGCGTCTCGATCTGGTCCTTGCGGTTCAGCCCGATCTTGCGATTGAGGGAACTGTCGGCCTCCCCGCGCAATCCCGCTTGGATGAAGGGTCTGGCCCAGTCATCAAGCTCAGGGAAAGCCCGTACGAGAGAGGTTCCGAGTGCACAGGGGTGGCGGTCACCCGCGATGATACTAAAGGCGTCATTATAGAAGAGGATCTGTTCCGGTCCCCACAGGAGCATCTTGGCCACGGGAGAGTTGACGATATTGGTAATCGTCGCCCTCAGGGGGTCGGACCATGTGCGTGTCGGGCCAACATCATGTTGTGTCCAGTCCAGCCCGCGTATGAGCGCACCGCATTGGCCGCCAGCAGGCGGGAAAGCGATCCCCTCCTTCTTCGCAGCGTTGGCCATTGTCTCACGCAGCAGGGTGAGACCCGCTTCGATCATGGCACGCTCGTTGGCAAAGCTGCCACGCGTGATCTCGGCCTCGATGAAGGCTTCGAGGCTGTCAGAAGAAGTGGCAGCGCCAGATGGGCAAGACGTCATGGATCGATGAAGCCCCAGCGTCACAAAGGTGAGCATGATGATGTTGTCGTTAAATATCGACAACAATCGTCATTGGCTAGGGGTTCGCTCACGATCGGGTGAGTGGCGGCTCAGTGGTTCGGAAGCCAACCGCATCACGATTGGCACAAAGGCGTCTAACGTCCTCTCGCAATGGCTTTTCGACCAGGAAAATGCAAAAGACATGACCAGTATAAGAAACAGGTTTTCCATCAAGACCGGAGAGAAATCGATTGCCCGCGCATTGCGTATTCTATCTCAACGAGAGAGATGTGTCGGTGCTTACCTGCGGGGGATATGGTTCGTTTCCCGCCTATTCCGGGGCCGGCGTCTTAACCAATCGACCTGCTGCAACCAATAACAGGAATAATGGCCCTCTACCGCTGGGGCTTTACCATATTCTCGATCGACAATGTGGGGGTCGGCTGGGTGTCGTCAGGGACCATGTCGGTGATTTCTTCGCGGGCACCCATCGTCAGGACTGGTTCGCCCTCTACCGCGATGATGGCGTCATAGACGATCAGACATCGATCAACGGTATCAGACGCGGGGCTTTCCGGCTGCATCCAGTCGGCTTCTGGGGGATCAGCAAGGGATGCATCACGCTGCCCGACGCCCATGATTTCTATCGCCTGCGCGAGATCCTGCTCGCGCAGGCTCCTGCCTATCTGAACGGGATGCGGTCTTACGGGACGCTGGAAGTCAAATGAAAGCGCTCATCACCCTGCCTGTCGCCGTTTTTGTCTATCTTGTTCTGGGCAATGCAACCCATCACTATTTTGCCTGGTCGGGCCGAAGCTGGAAGGTGTTATCGCCCGTCTTTTATGTCAATGACGCTCTCGGTCTGGACCTGAGTCAGGCCAGTATCATCATGGCGACCATGATGCTCGTCAGCCTTATTCTGGCCTATGGTATCGTGACGGGGCTTGGCGCGCTGATGCGCCGCCGCCGCGGCTAGATGGTATCGGATGCATAAGAAGGTGGGATGGATCTCGACGGATCGAGGCACCAGATGTTTTGTCGAATCATGGTCCTTTGCTGCGCAGGAAAACCAGACAAGCCACGCGCAGCGCCGAGGCGAGCGGGCGTTCCGGTGGGCGCGTCGCATCGATGCTGGCGATCAGTGAGGCGAGGGAATTTTCTGCGCTCATCTCTTCCAGAACGGCCCAGAATTCAGGCTCCAGAGCGATGCTGGTGCGATGGCGTGACAATGTGAAGCTGCGTTTGACAAGATCACTCATTCGTCGCGGCTTCCTGTAATTCGGTTTCTGCCCATGCGGCAGCGTCAGCGACAATCGGGCTTTCGTCCTGCGTCAGATGCGCGACCAGGGGCAGATGCGCGCGATCACCGGAATTCCCGAGCGCTATCAGAACGTTCCGGACGAAGCGGTTGCGCCCGATGCGCTTGATGGGCGAGCCGGAGAAAAAGCTGCGAAATCCGGCATCGTCCAGCCGGACCAGATCGTCCAGCTTCGGTGCCATGAGATCGGCGCGGGGTTGAAGCTTCATATGGCGTGAGGTCGCAGCGAAACGGTTCCACGGGCAGGCATTGAGGCAGTCATCACAGCCATAGATGCGATTGCCCATGGCCTTGCGGAATTCGACCGGGATCGGCCCGTCATGCTCGATGGTGAGATAGGCGATGCAGCGCCGCGCATCGAGCGCATAGGGGCGCGGAAAAGCATCGGTCGGGCAGGCGGTCAGGCAGCGTGTGCAACTGCCGCATGACCCCGCGCGTGGTGATGACGGGATCAGTTCGAGCGTGGTGTAGATTTCACCCAGAAGCAGCCATGATCCATGGTCGCGTGAGACGACATTGGTGTGCTTGCCCTGCCAGCCAAGCTGAGCCTGCTCGGCCAGAGGCTTCTCCATGACCGGCGCGGTATCGACAAAGACCTTCACCTGTGTGCCGTCGCCACCGACATCCTGACGCACCACGAACTGCGCCAGATGTTTGAGCATGCCTTTGAGCACATCGTGATAATCGCGATGGCGGGCATAGACCGAGATCGTGCCCGTGTCGGGTTGGTCGAGTGTTTCGGCGGGGTCGGCTTCAGGCGCATAGGACAGGCCAAGCGAGATCACGCTGCGTACCTCGGGCCACAGGGCCTTGGGGTCGCCGCGTTGGTCGATGCGCTGTTCCATCCAGCTCATCGTGCCGTGCCGCCCGTCTTCCACAAACTGCTTCAGGCGCGCGCGGGCTGCCTCGGGCAGGGAGGCATCGCAGAACCCGATCGCATCGAAGCCGAGATGCCGCGCATGGTCGGCGATGCGGTCTTCGATGCTTTTGCTCATGGGGTGGGAGGCGTCATGGAGCGGGCGGCCAGTCCGGCTGGGGGAATTCGTCCTGTGTCCAGTCTCCGGCACCCCAATCCGCGCGCAGGGCACGCGCTTTTTCCGGCAGGGTACCATCGACAATGGCAACCCGTATCTGGCGCATCAGCCGCTGGTAATAGGCCAGATTATGCCATGTCAGCAGCATCGGGCCGAGAATTTCATTGGCACGGAAGAGGTGATGCAGATAGGCGCGGCTATGGCGTGAGCAGGCCAGACAATCGCAATCGGGGCTGATGGGGCGGTTGTCTTCTGCATGGCGCGCATTGCGCATATTCAGCGTGCCGCGCTCGGTATAGGCGCGCGCCGTGCGGCCTGCGCGCGTGGGCATGACGCAATCGAACATGTCGACGCCACGCTCCACACCGCCCAGCAAATCATCGGGCGTGCCCACGCCCATGAGATAGCGCGCATGGTCCTGCGGCAGGAGTGGTGTGGTGAAATCGAGTGTCGAGAACATCAGCTCCTGACCTTCGCCTACCGCGAGACCGCCAATGGCATAGCCCTCGAAGCCAATATCGGTCAGGGCCTTCGCCGAGCGGGCACGCAGATCGCGCTCCGTGCCACCCTGCACAATGCCGAACTGGCCATAGCCGGGGCGTTGCACGAAGGCCTCGCGCGAGCGCGCCGCCCAGCGCATGGACAATTCCATCGAGGATTCGAGGCGCTCTGGCGTGGCGGGCAGGGCAGGGCATTCATCGAAGCACATGGTGATGGTGGCATCGAGCGCATGCTGGATATCGGTGCTGCTCTCAGGCGTCAGGCGATGCTTGGAGCCATCGATATGGGAGTTGAACGTCACCCCGTCCTGATCAAGCTTGCGCAGCGCGCCAAGCGACATGACCTGAAACCCGCCTGAATCGGTCAGGATCGGGCCTGACCAGTCCATCATGCGATGCAGGCCGCCCATCTTGCGCACGCGCTCGGCGCCGGGGCGCAGCATGAGGTGGTAGGTATTGCCCAGAATGATACCCGCACCCGTCGAGCGCACGGCATCCATGGTCATGGCCTTGACCGTGCCCCCCGTGCCCACCGGCATGAAGGTAGGGGTCGGGATCGTCCCATGGGCGGTGTGCAGATGGCCTGCACGTGCCTGCCCGCAACAGGCCTCGGCCTTCCACTGCATTTTCGTGGCGGATTCGGTCATGGGGCGCGGTCCAGCAAGCAGGCATCTCCATAGGAATAAAAGCGAAAACCCTCGGCAATCGCATGGCGATAGGCGTCGCGCATTGTCTCGGTGCCGGCCAGCGCACAGACGAGCATGAACAGGGTCGAGCGCGGCAGATGGAAATTGGTCATCAGCCTGTCCACCGCCCGGAAACGATAGCCGGGCTTGATGAAGATGGAGGTCTCGCCCTCCCACGGATGCACGATGCCCTGCTCATCTGCAGCACTTTCGAGCAGGCGCAGGCTTGTGGTGCCTACGGCCACGATTCTCCTGCCGCTGGCGCGGGTGTCGTTGATGAGCTGCGCTGTCTGGGCATCGATGCGGCCCCATTCGGCATGCATCTTATGGCTGGCAATCTCATCACGTACGGGCAGGAAGGTGCCCGCTCCCACATGCAGGGTGAGGGTGTGACGCTCCACGCCGCGTGCATCGAGCGCGGCCAGGACCTCGGGGGTGAAATGCAGCCCCGCCGTGGGGGCCGCGACGGCGCCCTTATGGCGCTCGAAAATCGTCGCGTAGTCGCTGTCATCCTGCGCGGTCGGGCCGGTGGGGCGGTCGATATAGGGCGGCAGGGCCAGCACACCGGCCCGTTTGAGGAAGTCGTCGAAGGCCTCTCCTTCGGCCGAGAACCGCATGGAGATCGCGCCATCGCCCTCATTCTCGACGACCTCGGCCGTGACAGGATCGCTGCCGAAATGCAGCGTGTCGCCGGGCCTGAGCTTGCGGGCATTCTTCGCCAGCGCGTGCCAGCTGCCATCGCTCAGGATACGGTCGAGGGTGATGCCGATTTTTGCCTCGCCGCGTCGTGCAGCAAGCTGGGCGCGTATGACGGCTGTGTCATTGGCCACTAGCAGATCGCCCGGCTCCAGCAGGGAGGGGAGGTCGCTGATACGCGCCTCGCTCAGGGGCTGGCCAGCGGCCACGCGCAGCAGCCGCGCTGAATCGCGCGGTCGGGCGGGTTCCAGGGCGATATTCTCGCGCGGAAGATCGAAATCGAAATCGGATATCTGCATGGGCGGCCCGGTTTAGGCCAGAACCGCCCGTCAATGCCAGACTAAATCAGGCGTTTTGCTATGGGGCCGTCATCGGGCTGTGCTGCTGCGGCAGGAACCTGTGCAGGCAGCGGCGTATGCCCGTATGCCTTCCGTATTCGCGCCTCGGAGTTTTGTCCTCGTTCTGGCCCGGCGCGATACGCGTTACATCGGCTCAATACGCCCGGGCGCTACTGTGACAGGGCCGGTTGTCTGGACCGGCACATTGTCTGAGCGACTTGCGGCTCCGGAGGCGCATGGCCCGTATCGGGTCCGGTCATGCCATGTCGCCCCGGGCAGAGCTTGAGGTGATCGATCAGCCAGCGTCCTGCCGGGCCGGGGGGCTCTGCCGTAGGGTAGACCACCGTCATGGGCATGGCCGAACCGCCGGGCGTGAACCCATCCATTTGCAGTTCCACCAGACGACCCGCTTCGAGATCGGCGCTGATGCTGTGCACCGGCATGCCGCCCCAGCCAAGCCCGCCAAGAAGAAAATGATGCTTCGCATACAGGTCGGCCAGACGCCATGTGGCGGGTGAGAAGATACCGCGCTCGCGCCCCGCGGAAAGATCGGTCCGGTCGGTCAGGACCAGTTGCACGTGGCGCGCCAGTTCTTCCTTGGGGATCGGGCCGTCATGACGGGCAAGGGGATGCTCCGCCGAGGCCACCATCATGAATCGGATGTCACCCAGCGCCTCCGAGGAAAGGGCATCGGGCAGATCGGGCAGGGGGCCTGCAATGCCGATCTGGGCGCGTGACTCGAGAATAGGCTGAAAGACCCCGCCCAGCGCCTCGACATAGAGACGCAGCGGCGTCTGGGGAAAGGTCTCGCGAAATCCGCGCGCCACGCGGGTCATTCGGTCCATGGGAAAGAAGACATCCACCACCACGGAAAGCTCGGGCTCGATGCCCGATGCCATGCCATAGGCACGCGCCTTCATGTGATCGACGCCCATGACGATGCCGCGCGCATCGGCAAGCAGGGTCTGGCCCGCCTTTGTCAATTGGGGATAGCGCCCCATACGGTCGAACAGGGCCACGCCCATCTGGGATTCCAGTGTCGCGATCATTTCGCTGATCGCAGGCTGGGAGCGTCGAAAGCGCCTGGCTGCTGCAGAAAAGCTGCCATCATCGGCTGCCGCGATGAAAACACGGAGCTGATCGAGCGAAATCCGGTCCAGCATGATCCCCCCATCCATAGTCCAGAGCGATACTATCCATCGGAAGATATCGAGTGTCGAGATGGGTTAACGTATGGGACGGTATGCGGGAACAGCAGGTTGACGCCCTATCACGCGGTTTTCCTGCTCCCCTATTAGGCCCTTAAACAGAGAGCGCCCGTCATGAAAATCCTTCATATCGATTCCAGCATTCTCGGTGACAATTCTGCCAGCCGTGCCCTGACGGCCGAGACCATCGCCCATCTCAAGGCAGCCCATCCCGAAGCCGAGATCACCTATCACGATCTGGCCGCTCATCCGATCCCGGATCTTTCGGCCGGTCATGTGGCCGCGCGTTTCGGCGCGGAGGTGACCGATGAGGCAATCCAGGCCGATCTTGCGCGAGGCAACGCCCATGTGGAGGAACTTCTCGCCGCCGATATCGTGGTGATCGGCGCGCCGATGTACAATTTTACCGTTCCTGTTCAGCTCAAGAACTGGATCGACCGTATCGCGGTAGCGGGCAAGACCTTCCGCTATGGTGAGAACGGTCCCGAGGGGCTGGTGCCCGGGGGCAAGAAGGCGGTTCTGATCTCGACCCGCGGCGGCAATTATACGCCGGGCACTCCGGCAGCGCCGATGGACCATCAGGAGCCCTACATGACGGCTGTATTTAGCTTCATCGGACTGCGCGACATAACCTGGATCCGCGCTGAGGGACTGAGCCGAGGCGCAGAGGCCCGTGATGCGGCCATGAGTGCGGCCAAGGCCGATATTGCTGCGTTGACACTCTGACCCAGTTCGAAACGAAGGAGCTCTTTTCCATGAACAAGACCATTCTCGCCAGCGCCGCCCTTTTCGCGGCTCTCGTCTCTGTCCCGCACGCTCACGCGCAGAAGGGCGGCACGCCTGACCCCAAGGCGGTTCAGGCGGGCAGTTACAGCATCGAGCCCTATCATACCCAGGTCGAGTTCACGCTCCTGCATATGGGCTTCACCAATTTTTCAGGCTTTTTCTCGCAGGCCTCAGGCACGTTGACCCTCGATCCGGCGCATATCGACGCGACGAAGCTGGATGTCACCCTGCCCATCGCCTCGGTTCAGACTACTGTGGGCAAGCTCGATGGCGAGCTGAAATCCGCAGACTGGTTCGACGCCGAGAAATTCCCCACGGCCCATTTCGTCTCGACACGCGTCACGCGCGCCGGAAGCAGCATGGCGACGATCACGGGCGATTTGACCCTTCATGGCGTGACCAAGCCCGTCACCTTCAAGGCACGTCTGATCGGGAGCGGCGTTAACCCGCTCGACAAGAAGGAAACGGTCGGGTTCGAAGGCAGCGCGGTAATTTCACGCAGCGCGTTCGGCGTTTCGCGTTATGTGCCGCTGGTGGGCGACCAGGTAACGCTGCACATCGCCGGCGCTTTCGAAAAAGCCTCCTGAACTCGTAACGACAATCGCCTCCGGGATGGCCGCACTGGCCGCCATCCCGGGGTGGGGCAATCTTATCCCGCCATAGCGCAGTCAGGATCAGCTATCGCTTCGACGTATCCTGGCGTTTCCTCGATTTTCAAGGACAGAAGCGAGGTTTCGAGGCTGGCGTTGGTATCGAGCGACAAGTGCCCCATGCCGTCGGTCCAGCGGCTCGGCCCTCCCTCGATCTCGTGCCATCCTTCCATGACCGGGTTCTGTAAATGGCTGGTGAGAGAGACGGAAGCTCTGGGCGAATAATGCATGATCTCAGCGATCTTGACCCCAAGTCGGCGTCGATCGTCTACAAACGGACCGATGCTGTCGCAGGGGCGTCCGGTACGGGAGATGATCCGCACTGACGCGACTCCGGGCGGCAGACGGAACACGCAAATCTGCCCGTTCCAGCGCAAAGGCTTGAGCAAATCGCCCTTGTCCGTAGCCAATGTCAGACGGGAATCATGCGAGATCTGGCGCAAGCCTGCCAGATGCACACCAAACAGTTCGGAAGCGCGCTCGGCGATTTTGCGATAAAGTGGCTCGATGGCCTCCCGTCCGGTTTCGAGAGGCGCCGCACCATCTGTCTTCCAGGTCTTCCCGGCTGGGGCTTGGCGTAGAGTTGCGAAGCGCATCGCCTCACCTGTGTCGAGAAAACTCTCGGTCTCGACGCCATTGGCGATGATGATCGCATGCTCTTCGAGCTCGATATGGTAGTAATCGTAAACGGGACGTGTCGTATCGTAGGTGATCGTGCGGTCATTGACGAGCATGCGGACCGGCACGAATTTGCCTTCCAGAAGGAGGCAGTGCTCAGCCGTCACGAGCAGATCTGTATGCGGCGTGTTATCGCTCAACGCGCCTGCGCAAATCCGCACGGGATAACCCGACTGATCGACCGGAAGATGCGGCTGCAGCATGTTCTGCTCGCGCTCGATTGATCGGGCCGGACGATAGACAATTCCGTCAGGTGTGACACAGGCGATCGGGTCGCCCGGCTGAAGCTTGTCGACCGGAACCTCGCCATGTTCTGTCTGAATCAGCGTCCCCCTCAGGAAGCACGCCGTTACTGTCGTGTGATTGGCCCAGAGAACGCCCCCGTTTGCGACGGCAGGTGTGTTGATGATGGCTCCCCATGCACCTGACATGGCTCCACCGGAGCCGATCTGCGGATTATCGACAATGGCGCCACTGTGAATCAGGGCAGGATCCTGACCATAGATCGTGTTGTACCAGGTGTCGTTGATGGAATGGCCACCCGGATAGATGTTGGTCGGGATGGAATCAAACAGGTTCTCGCTCGAGGTTCCTCCATTATAGACCGTGAAGCCGCCGTCACGAATGTAGGAATGGGTGAGTGTTCCCCCGTTTGATACGTAGATATTGACCGCATATCCCGAGAGATTGGACGCGACAGCGCCGCTCTGCACATAGATTGTCGCACCGTTGGCCAGCGCTACGGGTGCGCGAACTATGGTATTATTGCTGAGATAGACTGTAGCATTCCCCATCTTCACAGCCGACCAGACACCTTGAAGTCTGGTACCCGTCGAGGGGGCCGGTACATCGGGGATGATGACCTCGCGGCCGAAACCGGCATAGGTGGTCAGGTTGCCTCCCGAGCTTACAGTGACGTCCCCCTGAATGGTCACGCCCTTCTGGATATTGATGACAGCCCCATTGCCGCAGGTAATGTCGCCGACGGTAGCCCCGGAAAGAATATTGATTCCGTCCTCACCGTATCCGCTGTTGTACCAGGTATCGTTCAGCGATGTACCGCCAGAGTAAATATTGGTGGGAATGGAATTGAGAAAATTCCCACTTGTTGCGCCGCCCGCATAAGTCGTGAGACCACCGTCAATGATTGTGCTGTCCGCGAGCATGCCGCCACTCGAGACATAGATGTTGACCGCGTAGCTGTTCAATCCGGAAACCACGGCGCCATTCTTGATGTAGACCGTGGTCCCGACGGCCAATTCCACAGGAGGAAGCAGACTGGTGTTGTTGCTCTGAAAAACGGTTGCACCGTTCATACTCACTGCGGACCAAACCCCGCTGATTTTTGTGGTCATGAATATCCATCCGGAATATGTGTGGCAGCTGTCGTTATGTTTTTAATAAAGAAACAAAATAGACAGAAGAAAAAAGGAAAATCCGCAACATATATCGAATAACGCGATATATTATCGGTAATGCGACATATGGGAGAAGCATAGATAAATTTTGTATATGTTTGTCAAACGTAAATATTGTTGTTTTATAAATTTATATGGTAAATTTTCTATAACATTTTTTGTTATGAAACTATTATTATATAATATTGCCTTGTTTTTTTATGAAGAGTCGGAAGTTTCTCTATCGACGTCAGAGAATGCAAATCTCCGGCAACTGCTTTAGAAGGAGGCAGCGAAACATCGGAGAAACTTGCATGTCCTACGCTGCTCTCGACGCACTCCGCGTTGCCAAAGCTTCAAAATCTGCTCTGACCGCGTTGGGGCAGGTCAAGGAGCAGTCCGAGACTCATCAGCGCAAGACTATCATGGTCGAGCGTATTGAAGCGCTCGCCAGCGCCGCTGCAGAAACGACCCTGCCCGGGGGCGGTCTTGTGACGCTGACGTCAGAAGAGTTCTGGCTGATCAGTAAAAACTGGTAACTTCGAGGCGCGCGTGAGCGGGATTTCCCGGAGGCCGGCTTGTCCGCTCTCGTGATGCCGAGGGATTGCGCGCGTCCTCATAGCCCTTCCGAGAGAGCCAAGCTGTCACCCGGGAGGGCTGCTTGCAGACTTCGAGGAAACATACCTTGAGGCGATTGAGGAAGCAGGCCGCACGCTAGACGCGGTCCGATCAGAACCGCCAGACGGTTATCATCTTGTATGACCCTGACCGGATCGGGCCGATCCGCACGCAATCGGTTGGAGGACCTGGCGCACGCGAAAACGCGCTTCGGGGAGTGTCTGATCCTGACTCGATCTTCCAGCGCCGGGGCGTTCAGCCCTGATAAGAGGCGATCTCGATGAGGTTCTGATCCGGGTCATGAATATAGACCGAAGTGATCGGCCCGAGCGCTCCGATACGGTTCACCGGTCCCTCGATGATGGCCACGCCGCATTTTTCCAGATGGCGTATGATATTTTCCGAATCGATTGCCGTGGTGAAGCACAGATCGCTTACCCCCGGAGCCGCTTTCCCGGCTGTGGTCCAGCCTTCTGAGTCCAGCGGGCGCAGATTGATCTTCTGGCCGCCAAAAGAAAGCGAGACGCGGTTGTTGCGGCCATATTCCTCGATTTCCATCCCCAGAACGCGCTGATACCAGTTGGCGGAAAGGGCGCGGTCACGAACCGTGAGAACGATATGGTCGAGGCGATCGACGGTAAAACGCATGAGGTCCGGACTTTCGCTGACAGGGGCCTCACTGTTCAGTATCAGTGTTCCGCCCCGCCTGACTAGAGACCTCCGCTCTCTCACCCGGCAGGAAGCGCATGAGCGATGTGGCGATCATTGGGGCCACTGCGATCAGCACCATGAAGCGCGCGATCTGCATGGCCATGACAAAAGGCACATCGATGGGTGTCGAGGCGGCGATGATGGCGATCGAGTCCGCGCCGCCGGGGCTGGTGGCCAGATAGGCGCTCAGCAGATCCACATGAGCGATCCGCGCCAGCGGCCAGGACAGGAGCGCGCATCCTGCAATGAGCACGCATGTCGAGAGCGTGACGGCTGGCAGGGCGCGCCAGACGTGGCCCAGTACGTCACGGGTGAAGCGTCGGCCGATCATCCAGCCGATGATCACATAGCTCGGGGCCAGCATCCATTCGGGCAAGGTATAGCGGAGCCCCAGAAAGCTCTGGCACAGCACCCCCAGCGCCAGACTGACCAGAAGCGGCGCGGCACCCAGACGCAGGAAGGGGGTAATGACTGCTGTGAGCGCCACGATGATGAAACACGGCCAGATCGGCAGATGTAGGTCGGTAGGGAAAAGTGGATGCGCCCCATGCGAGGACACCACGATATGCGAGACGATCGAGGTGGCGATCGTGACAAGAAAGACGCGCAGATAGACCATGAACGCCACGAGGCGCTGATCGGCACCATAGGACTCGCAGAGGAGCGTCATGGCGGTTGCGGCACCGGGGGACGAGCCCCAGAGCGCGACGCTGCCGGGCATGACGCGCAGCCGGGCGAGGACCCAGCCCAGAGAGAAGCTGATCAGAATGACCGAAAACACCCCTCCGAGAAAAATGGCCCAATGGCTGACTACCTCGCGCAGGACGCGAAGTGTCAGGGAATGGGCCATCAACTGGCCGATGATCGACTGGGCAAGGGGTGGCAGGCGCCTGTCGAGCGGTATGCTGCCTCCCGAGACCGCAACGATGATGGCCGCAATCATCGGGCCGATCAGCAGGGCCGCAGGCAGACCGGCAACAAGCAGTCCTTCGGCGAGCACGGCCGAGAGCAGCGTGAGAATGACGAGGATACGTATCGCATTCTTCATGGCCCCTGCCTTTCCACCAGCGTCGATCCCTCCTCAGCTCAAGCCGAGAACCCGATATCCTGCGTGGTCGTCACGCGGCACAGTCGGGGGAATACATGGGTGATCGTCATCTCATGCATCTCCTTGTTGAGCGAGGTGCAGGCATCTTCAGGGACCACCACATCATAGCCAAGCTCCCAGGCATGGCGCAGCGTCGACTCAACGCCGAAATTCGTGGCGATACCGGCCAGAACGATGGTCCTGACACCGCGGCGACGCAGTTGCAGGTCGAGATCCGTTCCCGTGAAGGCGCCCCATTGGCGCTTGAGGATCACGAGATCGCCCTCCTGCTGCAAGCCGGGCGCCAGATCGCTCCAATCGGAAGGCAGCGCAGTGGCGGTGGAGAGGGGGGAATCGACATTATGGGGTGGGGCATCCGCGAAATCGGGCGCGAAGCCGACATGAACGAGCGCAACGCAGACTCCTGCGGCGCGAGCGGTTTGCGCAAGTTTCCTGCCCTTGGCGAGCACTTCCTGACTTGAATGAGGCGTTACAGGCAGGGACAATATGCCGCTCTGGAGATCGATCAGGACGAGCGCCGTCGTTTTGGGATCGAGAGTGAGCATGGGAGAGCCTTTCATCGATGGAAACGTCACTGCCCAGTTATGCGAGGAAATCCTCGCATAAGTCAAATACCATCGCCCCGAAGAGGCAGCGTGGCCGGGAGCGCGTGGCCCTGATTCTTGATGCGGCGTCCTCTCTCTTTGCCGAGAAAGGTGTCGAGGGTGCGACCATGACGGAAATCGCCGCGCGCTCGGGGACGGCCATAGGGTCGCTCTATCGTTTCTTCCCGACAAGAGAGAGTATTGCCATCACGCTGCTGGAGCGGTTCATCGAGGATCGTCTCGATCTGCTCGATCGCCTGTATGAGGAACTCGGGCCCGGGGCTCTCGACGACGCCGCCGAACGCCTGATGAACGCCTGGCTGGAAAAACGTGAAGAGCGCGATGTGACGACCATGCTTATGGCATCGCGCCCCGATGCCGAGCATTACACAGCGCAATGGCGTAGCCAGTTTCTGCAGCGCGTGGTGCGTATTCTCGAGCGCGTAACACCCGACAAATCTGAAACGGCACCAGCACGAGGCGTTGTGATGCTTCACGTCCTGAAGCTTGCGCCGCAACTCGTGACGGGCCCGCTGGGTGGGGAGATCGAGAAGGAATTGCGTCAGGTAGTTCTGAGGCTTCTGAAGGGCTCCTGACCTCGCGATCCGCACGTCGCGACCGCAAGGCCGGACCCGGGTCGATGCGCGACTTGAGAAAGACTTTCAAGCGGCATGGCATGAACGGGTTTCTCTGCCCGTTCGCGCCGAAAAAGAACCTGAAATCGGGGCGTGGCGATGTCAGGCCAAGGAAGGTGGATCAGATCAGTGCGGACGCTTGCGGAAGGCGTCCAGGCTGACAACCTGACCATCCTCGCTGCCAGTCTGTGTGGATGCGTTCTCGTCCTCAGCCGTGGCCTCTGCCTCATCGACCTCGGCGGTCATCTCGCCCGGCTCGACGGTGAAGCGCAGCGCCATACGGATATGGGGATCAGCGAAGGCAGTGATCGCGGCGAAGGGAATCACAAGGACGCTGCCGATTCCGCCAAAGGAGAGACCGACCGACACCGTCATGGCCTCGCGATCAACCCTTAGATCCCAGAACTGGTGCTGCAGCACGATCGTCATGTCATGCGGGTATTGCGCGCGCAGACGATCGGGAATGATGACGCCGGGATAATCGGTCAGGAAGGTGAGATAGAAATGGTGCTCGCCCGGGAGACCTTCCGTGCTGGCGTAATCGAGCGCGCGCAGCATGACTTCACGATAAGCGTCTTCCACCCATTCATCGTAGGGCAGCAGGCTTTCTGGCAGTTCGTGATCCATGCCGTCACCCTGATCATCGCTCATTCTAATCGATCCATTTTCGAGACACTGATCATTCAGGGATGCGACGATTCAGGGCCCATGGCAAGGGCTCGTGTCGGAAGACAGTACCCCGAGCCTTCGATGTGCGGGCGAGAAATGCCCGAGCGCCTGCGCCGGCGTTTCTGAGGATGGGGGATGAATGAAGTGGGAGGGCTTCTGTTGCCCGGTGCCCTCCCGAACCGCGCTTATCGCTTATGCAGCGACAGCGAGCACCTTTGTGTTATCATTGGCACTTGTGATTTAGCCCGATAACGGCGGTACAATGCCGGGCAAAAGGCAAGTCTTTACCACGCACGTCGAGCCTGTTTCGTCCCCTGACTTTCCGTTGGGCAGGGCCCTCGGAAAGGAATGGTGGAGACGCCGGGCACTGCCCCCGGGTCCGTAACGATTATTCCACTTACCGTTTATCGCCATAGCCAAGGGCAAGCCCTCCGGCACCGATGCATATAGGCGCTCGCCGCTTTTACGGCAAGGGGCTGCCCGGCCTCGGGGTAAATGCGGCGCGCGAAGCGTTCCAAGTCCGGGCAATCGCGATGGACCATGCAGGCGATTCACCTTGCGGGCTCTTGGGTGGAGGGTGGATGCATGGGGCCCGAATCATCCCGTAACACGAAGTGCTGGTGTCTTCCGGGGCTGTCCTGTGATAAGCCTCGGCCCATGCCGCTGACACCAGAACAACGCGCCGAGATCGACGCTTCCCGCCTCACGCCCTCCCAGACGAGCCGGCCGACCGTGCCTGCCCTGGAGGCGATTCTCTTCACCCCCATCGAACTGCTCGACCATGGATTCGTCCGTGTTGTCGATTACATGGGCGATGACGGGGCCATCGTGCAGGCTGCACGCGTTTCCTACGGGCGCGGCACCAAGAAGGTCTCCGAGGATACGGGGCTGATCCGCTATCTGATGCGGCATCGCCATTCGACTCCGTTCGAGATGTGCGAGATCAAGTTCCATGTGAAGCTGCCCGTTTTTGTGGCGCGTCAATGGATCCGTCATCGCATGGCGAATGTGAACGAATACTCGGCACGCTATTCGATTCTGGACCGAGAATTCTACCTGCCCGATCCCGAGCAGGTATCTGCACAGAGCGTGTCGAACCGCCAGGGCCGCGCCGAGGCACTTTCTCCCGAGAAGGCCGCTGAAGTGCTCGATCTGCTGCGTCAGGACGCAGCGCGTTGTTACGACAATTACGAGACGATGCTCGACCCCGAGGGGTATGGTCTGGCGCGCGAACTGGCGCGCATGAACCTGACGCTCAACACCTACACACAGTGGTACTGGAAGATCGATCTTCACAACCTGCTGCATTTCCTGAGCCTGCGCGCCGACAGCCACGCCCAGTACGAGATTCGCGTTTATGCCGAGGCCATGCTCGACGTGCTGCGCGCCTGGGTACCCATCACGGCTTCTGCTTTCGAAGAATATCGTCTCGGGGCCTTCACCTTCTCATCGGGCATGCTGGCCGTGCTACGCCGCCAATTGGCGGGTGAGGCGGTGACGCAGCCGGAATCAGGGCTCAGCAAGCGCGAATGGGAAGAGATGCAGGCCGTTCTGCAAGAGGGCTGAAATCTTGAATGACATGCGCCGCCTGATGGAGGACGGGGTTCCGGACCCCGAGCCCCCCAGGAAACTCCCATCCATCATGCCCTGGGCAATCGTCGCGGGTGTGCTGGTGCTCATCTCGCTCGGGATCCGGTTGTTCTGGCCGATTCCTGCCTCGACGGCCCTGCCGCAATGCTCGGGTCATCCGGGCACCCAGCAGGAAGCCTGTGTGAAATCAGGGGCCACGCCCGGCAGGGACGCCGCTTCGCCAGTGCACTGAGGCGCCACTGCTCGCGGCAGAGGCAGTGTTCAGGTCCTGAGGCCCATCCAGCCTGGGTGGCGGTGTTCGATCCAGGCAAGAAGGCGGCCGCTCAGGCGCCGCAGCAGCGGGATATCCTCGGCGAGCAGGAAAAATCCCAGAGGCAGCATCCACAGCCCGAGTACAGGCAGGAATGCCAGACAGCCTCCCACCATGAAGAGCACGCCGGCCGGTATTCTCACCCACCAGTGCGAGGGGGTGAGAAGCCACCGTGTCAGGCGCTGCAGCTTTGCCGGCAGCCGTGCGATCAGGAGATTGAGCCGACGCTGCCGCTCGCTCTCGTCGGTAACGGGGGAAGGGTGCAGGGCTGATCCAGTGGATATCATGTCGCAACGAGCCCCCTCAAATCTGTCGGAAAAGTGACGGGCATGAAGCGCCCACAGGCAGAAACCGCGACCGGGCTCGCCGGTTTTGCCTCCAACCCGGAATTCAATAACCGGTTCACCTGGAAAAGGTCACTCTGCTCATGATGTATCCGACGCTCGACAGTCTTTACGAGGCCATCAAGACCGGATCGGTCGGGCTCTCATTTTCCCTGCCGACCTATGGTGGCGCAGAGCCGGCAAACGCACCTGAAATCTGGTCCTGGGATGCCGATCGCTATATGGTCGGGACCTGCGCAGCCGATTTGTCCCTGATCCCGCGCGATGAATGGGCCGGGGATGTCAAACTCGAAGGCTGACAGGTCGTATCGTCCCTCGCCGGACCGGAATGGCCTGCACTGGCCATTCGGGTGTCAGGAACTGGGGCGAGAGTGTCTGTCGGAAAGCTGATTTCATCCTTCGCTCCTGCTGGCGTACTACTGGCAGCCTGCACGCCAACGCCTCCTGCTCATCCTGACGATATCTGCTCCGTACTCCATGAGAAGCGGGGCTGGTATCACGCAGCGCTCCGGCAGGAGAAGAAGTGGAACGTCCCGTTTTCTGTTCCCATGGCCATCATGTACCAGGAATCCGGCTTCCACAGTAATCTGCACACGAAGCGGACCTATATTCTCTGGTTCATCCCCTGGGGGTACATTACCACCGCCTATGGCTATCCGCAGGCCAAGGACGAAATCTGGCAGGATTACCAGCGCGCCACCGACACGAGCGCCAGCCGGGAGAGTTTCGCCGACTCACTCGATTTCATCAACTGGTATATCACCAGCACGAAGAGACAGGCCCATGTGCCTGTGACGGACGGAATGAGGCAATATCTGGCCTATCATGAAGGCTGGGGCGGATATCGCAAGCGCTCCTATGCCAGCAAGGGCTGGCTCATGACGGTCGCACGCAAGGTAGGTGCGCGGTCGAATGTCTATGCCGCTCAATATGCGAGCTGCGAAAACGACCTGAAGGACAAGGGCTTCTGGAGCTGGTTGTTCTGATTGCTCTCAGCAGGTCGTGAGCGGGGCGCCTTGTGCTGCGGCGCTCCTCCGGAGGTTCTATCGCGCCTCGCTCGAGGTCATCCCGATAGCGAGAACGATGCGGCTCAGCCAGCGCCCGGTGGCAGGCAACCTTCCGGAATATTCTCGGCCAGAAAAGCCGCGAAGTCACGGAATGCGGGGCCACGAGGATCGGAACTGCGCCAGACCAGACCGATCTGCCGACTGGCGGGGGCCATGGGGCGCGTCACCACAAGTTCGTCCCATTCAGCACGATTCCTGAGCGCAAGCTGGGGAATCAGGGAATACCCCTCTCCCGCACCAATCATGTGCCAGAGCATCTCCAGACTGGTCGCCAGACGCTGCTGGTCCCGGGCCGGCATCATGCCGCATACGGCAAGCGCCTGATCGCGAAGGCAATGCCCGTCTTCCAGCAGCAGCAATCCGTTTTCATCGTGATCGGCAGCCAGATCCTGCATCGTCAGCGTCTCGCGGGCGGCAAGGGGATGGCTGCGCGGGAAAACGGCGAGAAAGGGTTCCTCAAAGAGCGGAAAGGTCTCGAAGCTTTCGCCCGGGACGGGAAGAGCCGCAAAAACGAGATCCAGCTCGTTCTGCCGCAGGCGTGACAGCATGCTCTGGGTCAGGCTTTCCGTCAGCTGAAGTTTCAGCTCGGGATAGGCCCGGCGCAGCAGAGGCAGAAGACTCGGCACATAATAGGGGCCGAGCGTTGCGATGACCCCGATACGCAGCAGCCCTTCCAGCGGGCCCGTGCGCGCACGCGCCGCCTCGATCATGGCGCGTGCAGAGGCCAGAACCTCCCGGCCCATGGCAATAAGGCGGATCCCGTCGGGGGTGGGCGCGACATGGCGCCGTGAGCGCTCGAACAGGGTCACATCGAGCAGCAGCTCGAGCTTGCGAACCTGCTCTGACAATCCCGCCTGGCTCACGCCGCATCGCTCGGCGGCCCGCGAGAAATTACGCAGATCATCGACAGCTACCACATATTCGATATCGCGAAGGGAGAGGCCGGAGAGAGGAATATAGGTCATGGACATAGATAGGACCAATCCGTGACGTGGGTAAAAACGGTTATGCCTATATCACCCATTGACAGAAACGATTTCCGAGGCGTTCGTGTTCATGGGACAACGAGCCCGTCATCAAACAGCGATGTGAACCAGGGAGCATATGACATGCCACGCATCAATTCGACCGTGAAGCCTTTCGAGACCGATGCCTATCATGATGGCAAGTTCATCAAGGTGTCGGAAGCGGATGTGAAGGGAAAGTGGTCCGTCTTTTTCTTCTATCCTGCCGACTTCACCTTCGTCTGCCCGACCGAACTCGAAGACCTGGCCGAGAATTACGCCACCTTCAAGCAGCTCGGCGTCGAGATCTACTCTGTTTCCACTGACAAGCACTTCACCCACAAGGCCTGGCACGACACGTCGCCGGCCATCGGCAAGATCCAGTACGTCATGCTGGCTGACCCGACAGGCACGATCAGCCGCAATTTCGATGTCATGATCGAGGAAGCAGGCATGGCCGATCGCGGCACGTTCCTGATCGATCCGGAAGGCAAGATCCAGTACATCGAAGTGACTTCCGGTGGCGTCGGCCGCTCGGCTGCCGAGCTGATCGAGAAGATCCGCGCAGCGCAGTATGTGGCCTCGCATCCGGGTGAAGTCTGCCCCGCGAAGTGGAAAGAGGGTGAAGCCACCCTGTCCCCGTCGCTCGACCTGATCGGCAAGATCTGAGGTCGTCTGGCCCGGCTTTTCTGCCGGGCCAACCCCGCCGGGATCGTCCGGCGCAGTTTATCGGAAAGAGCAGGATCAGCCTGATGTTGCAGGACCCCATCAAGTCACAGCTTTCGACCTATCTCGGCAATCTGGGCCACCCGGTCGTGCTTGAAGCTTCCCTCGACGGGAGCGCGAAAGCGCGGGAGACGGGTGAACTCCTCCAGGAAGTTGCTGCCCTTTCCGATAAAGTGACCTATTCGGAAGAGGGTGTCAGCGAGCGTCGTCCGTCCTTCCTGATCCGTCGTGGCGACAGCCGACATGGCGTGAATTTTGCTGCCATTCCTATGGGGCATGAATTCACTTCCTTCGTGCTGGCATTGCTTCAGGCGGGTGGCCATCCACCGAAAATCGAGCCGGCAATTGCCGAGCAGATCAAGGGGCTGGCGGGTGAGTTTCGCTTCGAGATCTTCGTCTCGCTGTCGTGCCAGAACTGCCCTGATGTGGTGCAGGCGCTGAACGCCATGAGCGTGATCAATCCTGCGATCAATGTGACGACGATCGACGGCGCTTTGTTCCAGGAGGAAGTGGCCTCCAAGAACATCATGACCGTGCCCCAGATCTATCTGAATGGCATGGCCTTTGGCTCCGGGCGCATGGATGTGAACCAGATCCTCGCCAAGCTGGATGACGATGCGCCGCGTCGTGCGGCCGAGCGCCTGAAAGACATGCCTGCCTTCGATGTACTGATCATCGGCAGCGGCCCTGCCGGTGCCTCTGCCGCCATCTATGCGGCGCGCAAGGGACTGCGCACGGGGCTCGTGGCCGATCGTTTCGGCGGTCAGGTCATGGATACGGCGGGGATCGAGAACTTCATTTCGATCAAGGAAACCGAGGGCCCCAAGCTCTCGGCCCAGCTCGAGGCCCATGTGCGCAGCTATGACGTGGAGATCATCTCGGGCCAGCGCGCCAAGGAGCTGTTTCCTGCCGCACGACCGGGTGGGCTGCATGGCATTGCCCTGGAGAGCGGCGCCATCCTGCATAGCCGCACGGTTATTCTGACAACCGGCGCTCACTGGCGTCAGCTCGGCGTGCCGGGTGAGGAGCAGTATCGCACCAAGGGCGTGGCCTATTGCCCGCATTGCGATGGCCCGTTCTACAAGGGCAAGCGCGTTGCCGTGGCCGGTGGGGGCAATAGTGGCGTTGAGGCGGCCATCGATCTGGCAGGTATCGTCGGCCATGTGACGCTATTGCAGCGCAGCTCGAAGCTGAAGGCCGACAAGGTGCTGCAGGACAAGCTGCGCAGTCTGCCGAACGTGACGGTTCTGACCGAGGCCCTGACCACGCGCATCGAGGGTGATGGCAGCAAGGTCAACGGGCTGACCTATCGCGGTGGCGACGGCAAGGATCACAGGATCGACCTCGAAGGGGTATTCGTCCAGATCGGTCTGCTGCCCAACACCGAATGGCTGCGGAACACGCTCGCGCTGAATGATTTCGGCGAGATCAAGGTCGATGATCATGGCGCGACCTCCGTGCCTGGCGTCTTTGCGGCCGGTGACGCCACGACGACGCCCTACAAGCAGATCGTCATTGCCGTCGGCGAGGGGGCGAAGAGTGCGCTTTCGGCCTTCGACTATCTTATCCGTCTGCCGGCAGAATAAGGCCGGATATCATTAGGTTGCCGGGCAGGGGCAGGAGGGGGAACCCTTCTGTCCCTGTTGCGCTTTTTCCTCCCCATACGAGGGGATCGGGAGGGAGCGCGCGATGGATAATCCGACGATGAGCAGTGCCGAACAGGAGGCACGCGATCACGCCCGATCTGCCCGGTTGACCTATGTGGATCGTTCCCGCCCGGGCATCACACGGCATCGGGCCGGTCGTGGTTTCTTCTATCGCACGCCTGACGGCGAGCGGATTACCACTCCCGAGAGCCTGAATCGTATCAAGGGTCTGGCGATCCCGCCTGCCTATCGGGATGTATGGATCTGCCCCAACCCGAAAGGGCATCTGCAGGCCGTCGGCAAGGATAGTCGCGGCAGGCTGCAATATCGTTACCATCCCCGTTGGCGTCTTGTGCGCGATGAAGACAAATTCGCCCGCATGCTCGTCTTCGGTGACAAGCTGCCTCTCATAAGGCAGCGTGTGGATGAGGATCTGCGCCACCCGCATCTCGATCGAACCCGCGTACTTGCCGCTGTGGTCAGGCTGATGGAGCGCACCATGGCGCGTATCGGCAATGAAACCTACGCAAAGGAAAACCGCAGTTTCGGTCTGACGACGCTGCGCCATCGTCATGCGACCGTCGAGGGCGGCAGGCTTGCCCTCGATTTCAGGGGCAAGCACGGCATCGAGGCGCATCTGGACGTGCGTGACCCCAAGCTGGTGCGCGTGATTTCCCGGCTTCAGGACCTGCCGGGTCAAAAGCTTTTCCAGTACGTCGATGATGAGGGAGAGCGCCACGAGATCCACTCTCATGACGTGAATGCCTATCTGCAGGAGATCAGCGGCGAGGAAATCACGGCCAAGGACTTTCGAACCTGGGCCGCCACGCATTTGGCAGCCCTGACTCTGGCCAGCCTCGAAGAGGGCGATACCCGGGCCCGTGCGAAGAAAAACATCCTGCGGACCATCGAGCAGGTGGCGGCGCGATTGGGCAACACGCCAAGTGTCTGTCGCAAATGTTACATCCACCCCCAAATCCTGACGGGTTATCTCGATGGAAGCCTGCGCAAGGCCTTCGCCCGACAGGCGGAGGACCTGCTGGAGCAGGAAACCGGGCGCACCTCGCTGAGTGCCGATGAGGCCATGATGGTGGGGTATCTCACTCGTCTGCTGGAGAAGCCGGCGAAGCCCCCGGGCAGGCAGAAGAAACCCTGAAGCCCTGCGGGCTTTAATTTCCCCTGAAAATACCGGCGCGGCTCAGAGCATGGCGACCGTTCGGCTGGCCTTTGGCGCGCTAATACGCCCCCTGGCAGGGCGACGTCTGGGCCCCGGTCAGAAGGGAGAGGAGAGAGGCATGGAATATCGCGTTCTTGGGTCATCGGGCTTACGTGTGTCGGCGCTGGGGCTAGGCTGCATGGGAATGAGCCAGTCTTACGGTGAGGCTGATGAACGCGAGAGCCTTGCCACGCTCGACCGGGCTATCGAGCGGGGGATTACGTTTTTCGATACCGCCGAGGTTTATGGCCCTTTTGCAAATGAGGAGCTGCTCGGTCGCGCCCTCTCATCGCGTCGCGGCGCACTCACTCTGGCGACGAAATTCGGATTCCGTATCGAAAATGGCAAATCCGCCGGGGTCAACAGCCATCCGGACCATATTCGGGAGGTCGTTGAAGCGTCGCTACGCCGTTTGCAGACGGACAGGATTGACCTGCTCTATCAGCATCGCGTCGACCCCTCGGTCCCCATGGCGGAGGTTGCCGGAACCGTGTCCAGACTGATCGAGGAAGGAAAGGTTCTTCATTTCGGCCTTTCTGAGGCCGGGGCGACAGCAATACGCGAGGCGCATGCAGTCCAGCCGATTACCGCGCTCCAAAGCGAGTACTCGCTTTGGGAGCGTAATGTGGAAGTCGATATCCTGCCAGTGCTTCGCGAACTGGGCATCGGCTTCGTTCCTTTCAGCCCGTTGGGACGTGGCTTTCTTACAGGCACGGCCAAACCGGCCGAGGAATATCCGGCGACCGATTTCCGCCACACGGATCCCCGGTTTCAGGGCGCGAATTTCAACGCGAACCAGAAGGCGGCAGAAGTCGTCGGGGTTATGGCGACCCGGCATCACGCCACCCCCGCCCAGATTGCTCTCGCGTGGCTGCTCGCCAAGGGGCCCGATATCGTGCCTATCCCGGGAACGAAACGTCAGTCCTATCTCGATGACAATATTGGAGCACTGAGTGTGAGACTCGATCAGTCAGACATGGCGGCACTCGATAGTGCGCTGTCTTCCGATCGGGTCACCGGGAAGCGCTACAATGAAACCAACATGGCACTGGTCAACCGCTAGACACCGTGGGCACGGTGAGGCTTTCTTCAGCATCGGGGGAGTTCGACAACAGGGTTCAGGGAGGCCCCGCCTTCAGGTGTCTACCCTTTCTTGACCCCGGCGCTCTCCGGGGGCGCTGTTAGCTGATTTCGAAGCTGCTCGCCTTGAGATCGGTCACCCCGGTGAATGTGACCTTCATGTTGTTGTCCAGCATGACGGACGTATTGCCGCCCTGTACCGTCGCGGTTGCCAGCAGGTCTTTGATCGCTGCTTCGGCGTCGGACGGTTTGTAATTATAGAGGAAAAACTTGTTGCCGTTGACGGCCGAGAAATCCGTGATGGTGATGTCGCCCGCCGTATGACCGGCCAGCACGCCAAAACTGTTGGCCGCCCCGCTTCCCCCTGTCACCGTCGCATAGGTTGCGCCTGAATTACCCGAATACTCGGTGCCGAACACGAAATGGTCCGCCCCCTGTCCACCGATGATTGTCTGGTCGCCCGCTCCGGTCCAGGCTTCCAGCGATCCCGCGGAGGAAGAGGCGTCGATCATCTCGTTGCTCTGCGCCCCGGTCTGATTTCCGGTCCAGAGGGCATTGTCACCGATCGACAACCGGGCGCTGAGGCCATCAGCGCCCCACAAGGTGGACTGATCAGCAGTAATGACGCTGTTACCGGTCCCTGCGATGAATTTCAGCGCTCCGCCGACGCTGAGAGTCTGGTCGCTTCCGTGAAGAACGGTCAGGTCACCAACAGCGGAGACGGTGTCATTCGATGCGTTCATCACGGTGCCGTTTGCCCCGGTGAAATGAATAGTCGATCCCTGTCCCGCCTGGACCGTGCTGTCATTGCCGAGGCTGATGATGCTACCAATCGTGGCGTTATCGCTGACATGGCTGTTGCTGCCCAGCGAAACCAGAGAATTGCCACCGGAGAGCGTGAGTTCGGTAACGCCGCCCTCTTCGCCAGTGATGGTATCCTGACCTTCGGAAACAACGCTGTTGATGCCCTGACCAAGCGTGATGACATTGTTGCCTGCTCCGGCATTGATGTCATTCGTGCCGTTGGTGGCCATGATCGTGTCATTTCCCGCGGCGGTCACGATGGTCCAGCTGGCGCTCTGGTTATTACCGTTGAAGAAATTATCGCCGCTCACGCCCAGGAAGCTGCCCTTCGGGGCGCTACCCGCTTCATAGGTCAGTCCAATTGTGCTCCCGCCGAGAATGGAGAGCGTATCGCTGCTGGACAGCCCTGCACCGTTGATGGTCACGGCCTCATCGAGCAATACGCTTTGGCTGCCAGCATGGGAGTTGAGCCAGGATCCTGCACCGATGAAGTCGAATGATCCTACAGGCGCGAAACTGCCCCCTGTCGTCACGAACCCTTCAAGAAGCGATCCTGTTCCGGCGCTGGCGACAGCATTCCCCTCGGAAAGCAGAACGGTTGTCAGCTGGTTCTGCTTGTACGCGTCGTTCATCTGCTGCGCATAGGTCTCGGCAAGCGCCTGCGCCCGACCTCCACCAACCGTGACATGGATGGCAGTACCGGATGTTCCGACGATCGTTACAATGCTCATGGGCGGGGCACTCTCCGGCAACACAGCCTGGGGCGGCTAAGAGCGTTGTGCCGTTAAAGAGCGGATCATGAAAACTCTAGTTACGTTAATTTAAGTTTCATATCGATAAATTCGCAAATTGTATCGTTAATCCCGATAAAACGATAATATAACGACATATACGTTCGGATTCGAAATGAAATAACGATATAAATCAATGCACAGAGCCCCGGATGCCGCATGGAGCACATAAAATAAAAGCCCTGCTGCACATGGCGACAGGGCTTTTATAGTTTCTCCCTATAAGGAAGAGCGCTCAGCGGGCGCCTGTATGGTCGCCATCACGCATCTGCCCAGTGGGTTCCTGCGTATGGGCCTCGAGGAACCAAAGATGCTTGTCGAGTGCGCGCGACGCTTCGGTGAAAAGGTCGGCAGTATCGGCATCGCCAGCTTCGTCTGTGACGTCGATGGACTCGCGAACGTTATTGGCCACCGTCGCATAGCGATCGATCAGGGCAGAGATGTGATCGGCTATCTTGTACACGTCCGTTGGATAGGGCGTGCAGGCCGAGTTTTTCGAGACATCCTGAACGGTACCATAGGCGGTGCCGCCCAGTTGCACGGCGCGCTCGGCGACCTTGTCCACCAGATCGTCCACGCTGTCGCGGAATCCGTCGAGCATCTCATGGACGCCGATGAACTGCGGCCCCTTCAGGTTCCAGTGAGCCTGCTTGGTGATGAGAGCGAGATCGATCAGGTCAGCCAGACGTGCGTTCAGTGTCTCGATCGACACTGTTTTCGCGTTGGACTTCAGAGCATTCTGTGTCGTGTGCATCGCGTTTTTCGTGGCCATGATATTACCCTTGCGTTTTTGCTGTCGGACATTCGCAGAAAGCGATGACTTCAGAACGCTCTTGATATGGGCGGGGTTGCGCCCTCAGACAATGAAAGACACATGAGCGATCAGCACCTTCCACTGATCGCCCTCGCGTCGCCATGTTTGGGACTGCCGACCGGTCTGACCCGTGCGCAGGTTACGAAAGAGAATCGTGACGCAACCCGCATCGGGGCCAAGAGCGGCAATGTCGCGTCTGATGCGTTCCCTCGGCGGCGCCCCACCGGTGCGACCGCGCCGGAAAGCGGCGATCTCTTCAGGGCCGAACAAATTCTCCGTCGCTCCCAGGCGGATCACATTCGGGTCATTGCTGAACAGGGAATCGAGGCGGCCCACATCATTTTGGGCCAGGGCCTCTTCATATTGGTCCGAGGCAAGAGTAAGGGCAGAGATCGTCTCGGGATATGCGGTGAAAGTCATGGGCGCGCCCTTATTCACGAGAAAATTCTACAGACTTGCTGGGGGTGGCATGAGCGGCTTGGGATCCGGGGATCTGGCGCGATCGATGCGCGACATACGCATCATATTTTTTAGTCTTGGCCTCGGGGCCTTTGCAATCGGCACGGCTGAATTCGCAGCGATGAGTCTGGTGCCGATGATTGCACACAGCTTCGGTGTGAGCGATCCGGAAGCCGGTCATGCCATCGTGCTCTATGCGGCTGGCGTTTGCGTGGGCGCGCCGACCATTGCCCTGTTCAGCGCTGGCGTGAGCCGTCGCACGATGCTGATCAGCATGATGCTCCTCTACATGCTGGGGAATGGCGTGAGTGCGATTGCCCCGAATTATCTGCTCTTCCTTGCCTGCCGCTTCATCAGCGGTTTGCCGCACGGTGCCTATTTCGGGATTGCGGGTATTCTGGCCTCGTCCCTTGTGCCGCCCAACAAGCGGTCCCAGGCAGTGGGACGAGTCATTCTTGGGCTGACCATCGCCACCATCGGCGGTGTGCCGCTGGCCAACGGAATTGGCCAGATCGTCGGATGGCGCTGGGCGTTCGCCCTTATCGCATTCCTCGCCCTGTGCACGGCGCTGCTCCTGAGCATCTTCGCGCCCAAGGACACACCTCGCAAGGATGCCAGCATTCTCAACGAGTTCACGGCGCTCAAGATCAAGCAGGTGTGGCTGACCCTTGCGATCGGTGCGGTGGGTTTTGGCAGCGTCTTTTGCGTTTACACCTATCTTGCCTCGATCATGATCAATGTTACCCAGGTGCCTGAATCCTATGTGCCGATCATGCTTGCCGTGTTCGGTGTGGGCATGACCATCGGTACGCTGGTCTGTGCCTGGCTGGCGGACCACAAGATGATGCCGACACTGGCTGGTGTCCTGCTGATGGGTGCGGCCGCCATGGCTGGATTTCCTGAAGCCGCGCATAAATTCGTTCCCCTTGCGATCAACGTGTTCATGATCGGGGCCAGCGGCGGACTTGCAACGGTGGTACAAGCGCGTTTGCTCACTGTTGCCGTAGGGGCGGAAGGACTGGCTGCCGCCCTCAATCAGAGCGCCTTCAATATTGCCAATGCTGTTGGCCCCTGGCTTGGGGGGCTGGCGATTTCGGCGGGGCTTGGCTGGACCTCGGTCGGCTGGGTCGGGCTTGCCTTGTCGCTGGGGGGATTCGGCATTTACGTCCTCAGCATCGCTGACGAGTTCAAGACCAAGAAGAACAACATACCGAGGGTATGAAAAAGGGGGCCTCGGCCCCCTTTTTACTGCATTCCAGAAAAGACCCGCTGACAAATCAGGTTTTCAGCGGGTCGACCAGATCGAAGAATGGCTGCAAGTCTACGGTGAAGAAGCGCGGATAGGCCGGGTCGCGTTCGTAGAGCGGGTGCCCAGCCCATCGTTTCTGCATGGTCTGCCCCTCTTCGAAGAAGCGCGCTTCGTGCTCGGGCACATCGTCCGATCCGCGTGTGAGGCTTTCATGGTGCCATGCCATGGCCTCCGCGCAATAGACGATGCGATAGCCCTCCGCCCTGATCTTGAGACAAAGATCCACGTCGTTATAGGCGATCCTGAGATGGGTTTCGTCGAAGCCGCCGATAGCGTCGAACACCTCGCGCTCGACGAGCATACAGGCCGCCGTGACGGCCGTGACTTCATGGCTGAGCAGAATGCGCCCGATATACCCGTAATCCTCCGGGCCGCAGCCGCGATGCGCATGGGCACCGACGCCTGCGGGGCCAACCACCACTCCTGCATGCTGGATCGTTTCATTGGGGTAGAGGAGTCGCGCCCCCACTGCCGCAACCCTGTCACCCGCGAGGGCCTCGTTCATCATCAGACGCAACCAGTCGGATTTTTCGACAAAGACGTCATTATTCATGAAGACGAGATAATCCGAACGGCATGTCCGGGCAGCCAGGTTGTTGAGTCTGGAGTAGTTGAAGGGCTCTTCGATCGTCATGAAGCGCACATTCGGCTTCTTGCCGAACTCAGTCATGAAAGCCTGAGTGGCAGGTTGCACCGACCAGTTATCGATCAGAACGACCTCGAAATCGGGATAGTCGGTGCGCTCGAGCAGGGTCTCGAGGCATCGGCGCGTGATGTCGCTCTGATCCTTGAACGGAATGATGATCGTGACACTCGGGCTCTGTGTCAGACGCCAGTCGACGCGATAGAGCGTGAGGCCATTGATGGACGAGACGTCGGGCTTGAACCCCCGACGCACGAGATGATCATTGACCGCCCTGACGCCTGCCGCGATGGCATAATTCTTGTTGCCTACCGTCACTGCGGTAGAGTTGGGCGTCATGCGCCAATGATAGAGCAATTCCTGTACATGGGCGATCCTGTCATGGGGCATGATCTCGCAGGCGCGCAGAATGAAATCATGGTCCTGTGCCCCATCATATTCCGCACGGAGCGGCCCGATAGCCCGCATTGTCGCGGTTTCGACCATTGTGAGGTGGCAGACGTAATTGCAGCCCAGCAGATAGCGATAATTGAAATCCGGCTTGAAGTTGGGCGCTTGCCAGTTATTGGCAAGGTCTATCTTGTCCTCGTCGGAATAGATCAGAAGCGCACCGCTTTCCTGCGCCTTGCGCAGCATGATCTCCAGCGCCACGTCGACCATCATGTCATCATGGTCGAAGAAGACCGTATAGGCGCCTCGGGCAGCATCCATTCCGGCATTGGTCGCGCCGGAAATACCCAGATTTTTCTCGAGGGGCAGAATGACGATACGCGGGTCACGTGCGGCATACTCGGCCATGAGGGCCGTCGTTTCCGCGCTGACCATACCGTCATCGATCAGGATCAGCTCCCAGTTGCGATAACTCTGCTTCAGGACGGATTCAATGGCGGTGACGTAATCCGCTCTCAATGGCTTGTAGGTGGGGCAGAGAATGCTGATCAGCGGCTCATCGGTGAGCGGCGCCGTGACACGCTGCAGGGCAGTCCGTTCGCGCAGGGCAGGGTAGTAGAGTGCGGCCCAGCGGTCGTAATTGCCCAGATTATAGCCCGCCTGCGGGATGGCGCTGCGGATCTCTGTGCGCAGTGTCGTCAGTTCCCGGTGGAGCCGGTCGATGGTCTCGGCAATATCGAGCAGACGCGTCTCGAGTGCATCATCCGCAATCGAACTCGTGAAGGGGCTACCCATGAGTTCCTCACCCTCGGGCATGACCCTGACCGAAAAGCTGCGCGGTGATGAGCCACGAAACCTTTGGGGTATCGGGACCTCAAATCCGCAGTTCGGATTGCATCCGACAGCTGCGGCCACGTCACCGCGATAACGGTCGGCGCGCGTCTGGGCGATCAGGACATTATTGGCCGATACGGACACGACACAGTCGCCGCGCCACTCGGTTTCCCCCGGAAGCCTCTGAAGGATCCAGCCCTTGAGAGCGCCTTGCTTGATGCCGTCGACGCAGCTCGTGTATTCGGGGCGTAGTTCTATGGTAAAAACAAGAGACTGAGATGATTTAACTGGTACAGAATCGTTCTGTATGGGTAATGTCGATCTGTCAGGGAGACGGATCGACAGTTCATGCGGCTTCCCATCCATGAACCGGACAGGAACGGGAAACTGGAAGCCCAGTCGGTCATGAGGGGTCTTGAGGGCGTTCTGCACATCCTGTCTCGGCGTGTCGGCCAGTATCTGGGCGATTTCCTGCCCGTCTATCAGGAGATGAAGTCTGACAGGGGTTGCAGGATCCAGTCTGTTTACGGCCCACCCGGTCAGGACATCCTTCTTGAGCCCGTCGCAATGAGCAAGAAAAGGGCTGTTGGTACGGGCGGTTTTCATGATCTGTATCTCTTGCCGGTCACATCTGAAATCGTGCGTGGATCGTTACTGTCAGCAATGCCGCAGTTCTGCGTGGATGGCTAGGCGAATGCCTGTATCTGCATGGCAAGGAGATATTTTATTATATTTGCTCCGAGAATACGCGTTGTGATGATGCAGCGCGATGAGGGGGCCATGCTCATGGCGTGGCTCTCTTATTACGGCAGGCTGTTCGGTTTTCCGAACCTGACCGTTTTCGATAATGGCTCGCGCGATCCCCTGACCCTTCACCTCCTTGCGCATGCGCGACGCTGCGGCGCGACCGTGCGCTATGACCGTAACGATCCGGGCGATTTCCATGCGAAGGGGCTGCATTTTGCCGAGCAGATCCGGGCCTGGGACAAGGATGGCGACTATGATTTCGCCCTTCCGGTGGATTGCGACGAATTTCTGGTGGTTGTCGATGATGAGGGACTATCGACGCACCGGGCGCGCATCATGCAGGAATTTGCAGCCCATCGGGACGAGAAACGAGCCCTTCGTATTGGTGTTTCCCTGTTCAACATGCCCTCGCGGCCCGGATGGTTTGCCGTCGATCCCGAATTTGTCAAAGGCTGCCTGCCGGCAAATAGCGTGGCCGTGATCGATAATGGCCAGCATAATCCGTGCTCAAGACTGGCCCCCGGTCACGCTCTGACGCGCTTCGCCTATCTGCACTGGCACAATCACGATTTCACGGAAATGAGGGAGAGGGCCCGCCGAAAGCTGGACAACTCCCTGCTGGACCCAACCGATCGGGCGGCCCTGCTGCGCTATGCGTCCATCCCCAATCTGCCGGGGCGGCATCTTGTCGATCTTCTGCTGGAAGATGAAGCCCATTATCTCTCGCGTTATGATGCGCTGCTTCGGTTACATGTGCCGTGGGCCGCAACACCCTCGGCGCTCCCGGGAGATGTCGAGCACGGCAAGGTTCTGCTTCAGGATCACCGCGGTATGCGTGACTGGTCGGCCAGATCTTATGAGGCCGCGCATCACGACGTGAAAAACTGGCCACCCGGGCCGCTCATGCATTATCTGCTTCACGGCTGGAGCGAGGGCCGGGTATTCTGAGGATGTCATGAAATATTCACAGCTTCCCGACGGCAAGGCTTGTTGTCTCGTTCGTTCCGGAAAGCTACACGACAAGCTGGCACAGAGTGCCTTTCCACCCTGACCCCTCCTTGTTTGAGCCAGGACGCAACGACCGTATGACTAGCGCTGCCGCTTCGCGGACCCAGCCTGCACCGATCCAGGAAGCCCGCAAAACCCCCTTCTGGAAGGGAGACCGGCTGTTCCGTCTGCTCGTGGGCGCGTGTGCGCTACTCGTCCTGGTATCGCTGGGCGGTCTGGTTCTGACCATGGCGTTCGGGGGCAGCAAGGCCTTCGGTGCGTTCGGCCCGGGTTTCGTGTTCAGCAATGTCTGGAACCCAGTCACAAACGAATATGGCGCTCTGGCACCTGTGTTCGGCACGATCGGCTCGACGCTGATTGCCATCGCCATTGGTGTGCCGCTCGCCTTCGGGGCAGCTTTCTGGCTGACCAATATCGCACCGCCCATGGTGGCCGGAGTGGTGGGGACAGCTGTGCAGCTTCTGGCCGCCGTGCCTTCCATCATTTTCGGTATGTGGGGCTTTTTCGTGGTTGTGCCGTTCATGGCGCAGCATGTTCAGCCCTTTTTCCGGCATCATTTCGGCCATGTGCCCGGCATACGCTGGCTCGTTCACGGCGCACCCTTCGGATACGGCCTGCTCACGGGCGGTCTCGTCCTGGCCGTCATGATCACGCCCTTCGTCACAGCCGTCATGCGTGACGTGTTTGCCGTCATGCCGCCCATGCTCAAGGAAAGTGCCTATGGGCTGGGTGCGACGCGCTGGGAGGTCATGCGTCGCGTAATCGTGCCCTGGTCGCGCGCTGGTATGATTGGCGGTGTGGTGCTGGGCATGGGCCGTGCCCTGGGCGAGACCATGGCGGTCACCTTCGTGATCGGTAATGCCAATACCATCGGCTGGTCGCTTTTTGCGCCGCGCAACACGGTGGCCTCGCTTGTGGCGCTGGAATTCCCCGAGAGTGCCGCTGGCAGCCTCAAGCTGTCCTCCCTGCTGGCTCTGGGCTTCATACTCATGCTGCTATCCTTTACGACCCTTGCCATTGCGCGCTGGCTGCTGAGGGAGAAACGCGCATGAGCAAGTCGATGGGACAGGGGTGGCGCAAGGACCCGCGCGCCACGCAGCGCCTCTTGATGGACCGCCTTGCGACCGGGATGAGCCTGACGGCTACGGCTATCCTGGTCCTCGCGCTCGCCTCAATTCTCTGGACATTGCTCTGGAACGGGCTTGCAGGGCTGTCGCTCGCTGCGTTGCTGCACCCCATGGGGCCGCCTGGCAGCAATGGTGGTCTGGCCAACGCCATTCTGGGCAGCCTGATCCAGACTGCCGTCGCCCTTCTGATCGCCACTCCGGTCGGACTGGGCTGCGGTATCTATCTTTCTGAATTCGGGACCGGATCGAAATTTGCGACCGCCGTGCGTTTCGTCTCGGACGTGCTGCTTTCGGCACCCTCCATTCTGATCGGTCTTTTTGTCTATCTGGTTCTGGTGGCGCCTTTCGGGCACTTCTCCGGCTTCGCCGGTTCGGTGGCCCTCGCCATTCTGGCCGTCCCCATTATCGTGCGGACCACTGAGGATATGCTGCGTCTGGTGCCTGTTGCGATGCGCGAGGCGGGTTCGGCACTCGGGGCAGCCCATTGGCGCGTCGTGTTGTTCCTGTGCCTGCGTTCGGCAGCGCCGGGGGTGCTCACCGGTATTCTCCTCGCCCTGGCGCGCGTGAGTGGTGAGACGGCACCCTTGCTGTTCACCTCGCTCGGGAACCAGAACTGGTCGTTCAGCCTCGACAAACCCATGGCAAGCCTGCCTATCGCCATCTATCAATATGCAGGCGCCTCCTATGATGACTGGGTGCGTCTGGCCTGGACCGGCGCCTTGCTGGTCACGTTGGGCGTTCTCGGTATCAATATCATCGTGCGGTTCGGCTTCCGCAGCAAACAGTCATAAGCAAGAGGACGACACGCTCATGAGCGAAGCCCTGCAGGATTTCTCCACCGCATCGCAGGCCCAGGGGGCGGTACACGCAGCCACGCCAGAGGCCGCGCTGGCGGTGCGTGAACTCGATTTCTATTATGGCGAGAAGCAGGCCCTGAAATCCATCAGCATGGATTTCCGCAAGCAGAACGTGACGGCCATGATCGGCCCCTCGGGCTGTGGCAAATCCACCCTGCTGCGCATTTTCAACCGCATGTACGACCTCTATCCGGGTCAACGGGCGACGGGGTCGGTGTTGTTCGATGGCGCCGATATCCTCGATCCTGCCCTCGACCTGAACATGCTGCGCTCGCGCATCGGCATGGTGTTCCAGAAGCCCACGCCATTCCCCATGTCGATCTACGATAACATCGCTTTCGGTGTGCGCCTGCATGAAAAGCTGTCGCGCGCCGAGATGGATGCCCGTGTCGAGGACGTGCTGACCCGTGTGGCACTCTGGAAGGAAGTGCGCGATCGCCTCAAGGAGCCCGCTGCGGGCATGTCTGGCGGTCAGCAGCAGCGTCTGTGCATTGCGCGCAGCATCGCGACCAAGCCGGAAGTGCTCCTGCTCGATGAGCCAACCTCGGCTCTCGATCCGATCTCGACAGCGCGCATCGAGGAACTGCTGGACGAGCTCAAGCAGGATTTCACCATCGCGATCGTGACGCATAACATGCAGCAGGCAGCGCGCTGCGCGGATCAGGTAGCGTTTTTCTATCTCGGCTCCCTGATCGAAATGGATAGCGCTGACCGGATGTTTACCAATCCGCGTCAGAAGCAGACTCAGGATTACATCACCGGGCGTTTCGGTTAAGTTTTCCCCAAGCGGGTAGGGACAAGTTATCATGCCAGCGGACAGCCTCCACACCGTCAAGAGCTACGAGCAGGAACTCGACCGTATGCGCGCCATGATGGCGCGTATGGGCGGGATCGTCGAAAGTCAGGTAGCCCAGGCGGTCGCCGCAGTGACCGAACATGACGAGGATGCCGCGCAGGCTGCACCGGCACAGGACCCGCAGGTCGATCTGCTGGAACGCGATGTCGAGGCGCTGGCCATCCGTCTTCTTGCCTTGCGCAGCCCCATGGCGGGCGATCTGCGCGAAATCGTGGCGGCGCTCAAGATCACAGGCGATCTGGAGCGTATCGGCGATTATGCGGCGTCCATTGCCCGGCGCAGCCAGCGTTTTGACCTGGTAGATCGTCAGATCTCGCTTTCCGGTCTGCGCAGCATGGGGCGCCTGGTGCAGGAAAATCTGCGCCGCGTGATCGATGCCGTGACACAGCAGGATGCCGATCGTGCGACCGAAGTCTGGCAGGCCGATCGCGAGGTCGATGAGTATTACACGGCCATGTTCCGTGAGCTCGTGACCTATATGATGGAAGACCCGCGCAACATCAGCCCGTGCACCCATCTCCTGTTCATCGCCAAGAATTTCGAGCGCATCGGCGATCACACGACCAACATCGCAGAGCGCGTCTATTACGCTGTGACAGGCGAGAACCTGCCTGCGGTGCGTCCGCGCGGCGGTCTGGCCGCAGGGGATGATGTGGTCTCACGATGAGTGGTTCGCTGGTGAAGATAGTCGTTGTCGAGGACGATCCCTCCCTGCAGCTGATGATCCGTTATAACCTCGACAAGCTCGGTTATGACGTCTCGGCCTTTCCCGAAGCCGAGCAGGCCTGGGAGTTCATCTCCCGCGCCCGCCCCGACGCGATTGTGCTCGACTGGATGCTTCCGGGCATGTCGGGCATCGATCTGTGCAGGCGCATCAGGGGAACGTCGTCCCTGCATGATCTGCCGGTTCTGATGCTGACGGCGCGCGCCGATGAGCAGGACAGCATTCGTGGGCTCGATAGCGGGGCCGATGACTATATCGCCAAGCCCTGCAGTATCGAGGCGCTCGATGCCCGGCTGCGCGCCCTGCTGCGCCGCACCCAGCCGGTCAAGCAGAACATCCTGAACTTCGCCGATCTTCAGCTCGATTTGCAAACCCACCGCGCCGAGCGCAATGGGCGGGCCCTGACACTCGGTCCGACCGAATTCCGGCTGCTCGAGTTTCTGATGCGGCATCCGAGACGTGTTTTTTCGCGTGAGGATCTGCTTCAGAAGGTCTGGGGTTCGAATGTCCATGTCGAGCTGCGCACGATCGATGTGCATATCCGCCGTCTGCGTCGGGCACTCAATCTGGACGACGAACTGGATTACGTGCGGACTGTCCGTTCTGCCGGTTATGCGCTTGACGATCAGGCCTGAGGAAACGCGCCTCTGACTTTCTTTCTCGCCACCCTTCTTTGTCTCTCCCTGGTCGGGTGGTTCATCTCGTGGCGATACTGGCTTGGCAGGACGCGCCTCGATCGGCATTCGGTTCTGCCCGCCGCGCCGAGACCGCATGAATCGCCGGCCGCGCCCGCGTTTTGCGAGTTGCTGCCGATACCGGCGGTCCTGCTCGATAGCGGCGGGCGTATTTTCCATGCCAACCGTGTGGCGCATTCGATATTCGGCGACGCGCTGGGGGCTGTCATCCGCCACCCGGCTGTGCAGTCGGTGCTTTCTACACTGACGCCCGAAACTGGTGTCGTGACCCGTGTGGAGCTGGATGTGCCGGTGCGGCGTATCGTTCAGGTGACGTTCCGCCAGTGGCCTGAACGCTTTGCAAGCGCCATCGGGTGGCATGAGGGCGTTCTGGCCGTCCTGGAAGATTGCTCGGAATTCGAGGTCGTGGACCGCATGCGCGCCGATTTCGTGGCCTATGCGAGTCATGAACTGCGTACCCCTCTGGCCTCTTTGATTGGGTTTATCGAGACGCTCCAAGGGCCTGCCGCCGATGATCCTGCGGCCCAGCAGCAGTTTCTCGCTATCATGGCGGCGCAGGCTGCGCGTATGGAGCGCCTGATCGAGCGTCTGCTCTATCTGTCACGGGTTCAGCGCCTGGAGCATATGCGCCCTCATGACATGGTCGCGGCACAGGATCTGATGGATCGTCTGCTCGAAGACAGCCAGATCCTCATTCGATCATCCGAAGCGCGTCTTGTCCTCATGCCCACCGATGAGGATCTGTTTTTCCCCGCGGACGAAGATCAGATCGTCCAGGTCCTGCTCAATCTGGTCGAAAATGCCCTGAAATATGGTGGTCCGGATATCGAGATACGGGTTGGTATCGTTGCCGATAACGGCAAGGGTGTGGAAATCTCGGTGTCCGATAACGGGCGCGGTGTCGATAGTCAGCATGTGCCCCGCCTGACAGAGCGGTTCTATCGCGTGGAAGGGCGCGCGACGGCTTCCCAGTCGGGGACGGGGCTGGGATTGGCCATCGTGAAGCACATTGTCGACCGACATGGGGGCCGCCTGCGTATTGAAAGCGCGCCCGGCAGGGGGATGACCTGTCGGATCTGGCTTCCGAAAGCGAGCTAGCGACCGTCTGTAGTCACGCCGGCAGGCATGAAGCGCCGCCACCCGCAGGCTATGTCCGGTGTCCTGAATTGTCAGGATCGGGGATGAAAATTTTCCCGCCGGAGTATCATCTAAAAGACGCTTCGTTCCTCACCCTCGGGCGGGGTAGGGCTCTCTTCGACTAGGAGGAAGCGTTCAGAACCAGCCACGGGGATTGCGCATCGGGGCTTCGTCTACCAAGGCGACTATAGGACGTATGACCCGCACCAGCCACCAGATGAACAGCAGGCCCAGTAGCACATAGCCGATCATTATAAAGCAGAGCACGCCGCCGATGATCGCCCCCAGCAGGCCCAGCCAGAACGTGCGGATGGCATAGATGAAATGGCTCTCATAGATCGTGCCCTGCGCTTCACCGCGCTTCATATAGGCCACGATCACACCGGGAATACTGGTGATGCCGCAGAAGAATGAGGCAATGAACAGGATATGGACGATCCATGCCCAGCGCCGTGAACGCTCAGCGCGCGGAGAGGTCGGCCAGGCCTGTGTGAAACCGGATTGCATGGGCGATTTCAGTCCTTTTACTGTGCTGTGCTAGAATTCAGGTCGGGTCGCGTCGGGCAGGATATCCCGATGCAGGTCCATGTCGATAAAGAAAAATGATCGGTGCCATGATTTCGATTCCGCGCCCTGTGCTGCTCCTGGGTCTCGCTGCCTCGCTCTCCCTCTCCTGCGCGCAGGCGCAGAGCGTAACGGGAGCCGGTTCCAGCTTTGCAGCCCCGCTTTACGAAAGCTGGGGCACGCTCGCGCGTGACAAGGCCGGAATCAGCGTCAATTACCAAAGTGTCGGCTCAGGAGCCGGGCTCAATCAGGTCGTGGCGGGTACGGTCGATTTCGGAGCTTCCGACAAACCCGCTTCTAGGGCGCTTCTGGCAGAACACAAGCTCGTCCAGTTTCCGACTGCGCTTGGGGCTATCGTGGTGATCGTCAACGTTCCCGATGTGCCGCCGGGGGCGTTGCATCTCGACGGGCCGACACTGGCGGCGCTTTATGACGGGCGTATCACGGAATGGAACGACCCACGCATTCAGGCCCAGAACCCCGGGATCAGATTGCCGGATGCCGATGTGGCGCCCATTCACCGCGCAGATGCTTCCGGCACCAGCTTCGTGTTCACGTCCTATCTGTCCCATGTCTCGCCGGAATGGAAAGCGAAGATCGGTGCGGGAACCTCGGTAGCCTGGACCGAGGGAGCAGGCGCACGGGGTAATGATGGCGTCGCTGCCAGCGTACACGAGACAATCGGTGGTATCGGTTATGTCGAATATGCCTATGCCAGTCACAATCACATCCCCATGGCGCAACTCAAAAGCCATGATGGTGCCTATATCGCGGCCAGCCCGAACAGCTTTGCCGCCACCGCCGCGCAGGCAGACTGGCAACATGCCGAGAACCACGTGGTTGATCTGCTGGACAGCGCTGGCGCCAATGCGTGGCCTATCATGAGCGCTACGTACGCCATCATCCCCGAAAAGACCCGCCCCGAAGTCAAACGCTTTTTCGAAATAGGGATGAGAGAAGGCGTGCAGGAGGCAAAACGCCTCGATTACATCCCCGTGCCGGAAGCGGTGCGTGAGGAATGTCTTTCAGTCTGGTCTCATTGATAGCTCCCTGAGGGAGCAACGCGTCTGCCCTTAGCTGCCAGATGCGTTTCTCCATCAAGGTGAAAAGTTCCCGACGCGAGAAGTAGCAAAGTCTTGATAGGGTACAGCATTTCCAACTGCGCGGGGCTCTCTATTCTGGTTTTTCTTCCATGAGCCGGGGCGTATGTTCCGGCGTTGGACAAAACAAAGACTGCGCGGGATAGAGCCTATGCCTTTGCCTTCCTTCCTTTTCGTCTGCACGGGTAATATCTGCCGCTCCCCTCTGGCTGAAGCTGCAATGCGCGCCGAGGCCGCCAAGCGCGGTCTGACCCTCGACATCGACTCTGCCGCAACAGGGGTCTGGCATGTGGGGGAAGCGCCTGATGTGAGAGCGCGGCGCGTGGCTAAACGCCACGGGCTGGATATCGACACCTATGTGGCGCGTCAGGTTCAGGAAGACGACTTCAGCCGCTTCGACCACATTATCGCGCTGGATGGGGGGCATATGAGGGCCCTGCGCCGCCTTGCGCCACAGGCCGAACAGGAGCGCATACGCCTCCTCCTCGATTATGTGCCGGAACGCCGGGGCGAGGAGATATCCGATCCGTTTTACGGCAAGGATATCGATTTCGAGACGGCGTGGCAGGAGATTGCCCTCGGCTGCGCCCATCTGGCCAGCTTCACGCTCGATTCCTGATGGCTGCCCGCCTCGACGAAGCTGCGCTTCTGATCGGCGAAACTTCGCCCTTCGAGGCAATGGCGCTCGGCGGTGGTGATCTTTCAAGCCTGTGGCGGTTGCGTTTCGAGTCCGGGCAGGACGTGGTGGTCAAGCTCGGGGGGCGCGCCGAGAGTGAGGCCGCCATGCTGCGAGCCATCCAGCAAACCGGTGCGAGTGTGCCTCCGTTGCTGGCCGCAAAAGGCGACATGCTGGTGCTGGGCTACATACCGCCCCTTTCAGCGCAAACGGCGCAGAGCCCTGACGCTGGATGGATCGCTCTGGGTGAAACCCTGAAGACGCTTCACGCCAGAAGCAGAGCCCCACGATATGGCTGGGATGAGGATTATGCGTTCGGCTCCATGCCAATCCCCAATGGCTGGGCAGAGGATTGGCGTGTTTTCTGGCGGGACAGCCGGTTGCTCCCCTGCCTGGACTTTCTTCCGAGAGAACTCGCCCCCCGTGTCGCGCATCTGGCGCATCGTCTCGAGCGCTTCCTGCCGGCGACGCCCCGGCCTGTACTGCTGCATGGTGATCTGTGGACGGGGAATTTCATCGCGACACGTTCCGACGAAGGGGCAACGCAGGCGGTTCTGATCGACCCTGCCTGCACGATTGGCGATGCGAGCGCCGATTTTGCAATACTGACGCTCTTCTCCACACCTCCCGTGTCATTCTGGCAGGCCTACGGTCCGCTCCCGTCGGATTATGAGACGACGATCAACGTCTATCGCCTCTGGCCCGCCCTCGTGCATTACCGGCTTTTCGGCGAAACCTATCGCGGGATGGTCGAAATGACGCTCGATGCTCTGGAGATATAGGGGACGGTATTCAGGCGCTATCGGAGTTTGGCATCAGAAGATCGGAAGCCGAAGGAGCCCAGCCAATAGCGCGCGCTGCCAGAAGCGCCGCGCTGGCAGCGGTGAGCTCAGGCTCCCTGACAACCCGAAATGGCCGCTTGCTGAAACGCTGCTTGATGGCAACCCAGCCCGGCGCACGGGACCAGCCACCGGAGATATAGAGAGCTCTGTCGCCTTGGGTCATTGCTCCAAGATAGTCCACAGAATCGGCGCCGATCCGTGCCAGGGCGCCAACGACCGCCGAGGCGCGTGAAAGAGGAGATGACGGCGCATCCGCGGAAAATCGCGGGTCATGTCCGCCATGGGATCCGGGGGTGAAACACGAACTGTCGAGAAAGGAGTCGGGCTGTACCGTGCCGGCGAAAAGGGCCCTGATTGCGTCAGCCAAGATCTCATCTGATGATGCCCAGGCGAGATTACGGGCCAGCTCCTCCACACGGATCAGCGTCGCCCCTGAGGAAAGGATGCCCGGCGCGATGTCGAGATCTTGGGGGAACGGATCCGGATAGGCAGGCGCCTGCGTCACGATCACCTCGGCCGTTCCCATGGAGTCGAGAATGGCACCGGGGGTGATCTGGTTGATCCCCCATCCGCCGATCGGATGATCATGCCCCCCTACCACGGCAACAGCGTCGTCAGAAAAAGGCGATTCGCCCGAACCGGCCTGTATGACCGGTCCGATGATCGAGCCGGTGCGCCTGACCTGAGGGAGAAGCGCCGGGTTGCCAAGCGTTGCCGCTACTGATTCTGGAACCCAATTGCCTGTGCGTGGCAGGTAAGCGGCGGTGCGGGACGCCAGGGTGTCGCTCATGAATGCCTGACTCGACCAGAACGCCGAGGGGTAGTCAGATATGGCGAGCCAGGTTTGCGCCTGTTCATGACCTGACTGGCGCGCCGACCAGTACCAGCCTCCCAGGGTGCGGAACGGATCAGGGACGATGCCTGTGGCGTTGCCGGTGGGGAGGTCTGCCGCGAAAGCGGCGTACAGGGCGTGACGTTGCGGATCGAACCAGGGAAGGGCAGGGCTCAGGGGGGCCAGGGATGAGTCTACCAGCATGCCGTCTTCGCCGATCCCTGCCGTGGCGATTGCGGCAATGCGGTATCGGTCGCTGCAGAGGGAGCGCAGCAATTTGGAAGCTTCGTGCAATAGAAACGTCGCATCGATCATGCGATCTTCCAGCCGTCTGGGCGTCGGCACGGCTGCACGACCGACCACGCGACCTTCAGGGGAAATGATGATGGCCTTGAGATTGGTGCTGCCGATATCGAGCCCGGCGGCTACACGATCGAAACCCATGATGAGCCCTATTCACGACACTCGGGTCTTTTGATGCCCACCCGGGTGGGAGGGGCCTGTCAGCGTTCCCTGTCGGGCCCGAGATCCCTGACAGGTAGCGAACCTGTGCCAGTTCCCACTCCGGATTTTCACAGGCTATCGCGCGGCGGTCAGTCCTGGAAGCGGACCGAGCAGGAGAGCTCATCAAGTTGATTGAGCAGATCGCGGGCCGTTTTCTCGTCGCGTTGCCAGATATTGCGGCCGACAATCACGCCGCGTGCGCCCGACCGTATCGTCTGGGCAACTGCATCGAGGGTTTCTGCAGGGCCACCCGCCAAAGGACCTCCGGCAATGACCAGTGGAACCTGGAGCTCCTCGACGAGGCGCTTCGTACGGGCCTCGCCGGGGAAGGCGATCTTGATGACATGTGCGCCCAGATCATAGGCGATGCGGGCGATCTTCTCTTCCTCGATGATCACTTCCTCGGTGCGTGGAGCGCCGATCAGGACCGGTTCGAGAACGAGCGGAATATCCCAGCGATCGCAGGCCGAGATCACCTTGCCTGCGCGATGGCAGATGGCCACGCGCTCCTTGTTGGACATGTTCCACGGGAACAGCATCTTGACCGCATCTACCCCCATTCGCACAGCGTCTTCGACCGAGGTGATCAGGTCATGGGAGCCGCCGCCATCGAGCTGCCGATAATCATAATAGGTGTCGATCGTGAGGACACGTGTGAGTTCGGGATGCGCTGCGAAGAAGCCTTCGGTCTGTCGGACCTGACCTGGGGTGAGCATGAAGCCTGTCACCCCGCGTCCTGCCCAGCGGGCGAAAGGCGAGGAAGGCGTCTCGAGGCCTTCGATACGGTCGAAAATCAGGCCATGATCGACAGGCATGATGATGGCGGCACGGTTGCTCGGTAAGGTGCGACGCAGGCGGTAGGTCATGGACATGAGAAAAACTCCCGTTAGGACCGCGGTGGCGTGATGCCCGTTGTTAAAACTGTACGGTCTGTACGTACAACACCGAGGCGCGCTTCGAGGCTTGTCGTCAACTCTCTGTTCGCCTCCAGCGTGGAGAGGGAGGGCCGATACGCTCCTAAGTCTCTGAAGAACAGATGTTTCAGAGATAATCACAAAAGCCTGATCGTCCATACTGTACGGACAATATGAGCGGAAGAGACGATCCTGCTATGAGACCTGCCCCGGCTTCATGCGAAGCGGGCAGAGTTTCTACACGGAAAGAATCGTCATGCGCGCAGTCATATTCGATGGAAAAGGCGGGATCACTCTCGAGGAGCGGGCGATCCCCGCGCTGGATGCAGACACTGTTCTCATTGTCCCGGAACTGGTGGGCATCTGCGGGACGGATCTTCATTTGCTGGATGGTGAATATCCTCTGGGGCGCTTCCCCCGCATTGGGGGGCATGAATTCTCCGGGAAGGTTGTGGCGACCGGCGCAGGGGTGACACGCTTCGCGAAAGGCGAGAGGGTTTGCGTGGATCCGAATATTGCCTGCGGGCATTGTCCGATGTGCAGGGATGATGCGCCGAATCTGTGCCTCAATCTGATCCCGGTCGGCGTCACGATAGATGGCGCGTTTGCCGAATACGTCGCGGTCCCGGAAAAGATCGTGCATGCCCTGCCCGAAAGTCTCGATGCACGTTCAGGCGCCCTGATCGAGCCAATGGCCTGTGTGGTACACGCATTGGAACGCGCCCCCTCACTCGAGGCCAGGCATGTGCTTGTCTATGGGGCAGGGAGTATCGGACTCCTTGCGATCGCTCTCGTGCGGCACCGAAAGGCTGCGTGCATCGAGGTCATTGAGCCGAGCGAGACGCGTCGCCGGGCCGCTATCGAAATGGGCGCCGATTCGGCTTATGCCCCCGGGACGTACGAGCGATGCGAGGATGTGCATGTCGTGATCGAGGCCAGTGGGCATCCGTCAGCCGTGGCCGACGCCCTGACGCGCCTCGCCCCGCGTGGCACCCTGGTGCAGATGGGGGTTTGTGCACCGGAGGCCAGTATTGCTCTCAGGCCCTATGATCTCTTCAAGCGTGAGCTGACCCTGATAGGGTCACAATCTCTCGCAGGATCCTACGGACGAGCGATCGGGATCATGGCCGAGATGGGCGATCTCGGGACGAGACTTGTCAGCCATGTGGTGGATCTCGAGGATGCAAGGACCGGGTTCGCTCTTGCGCGGTCTGAGGCGGCGCGCAAGGTCATGATTCGCTGCATGCAGGACTGAGGCAACGAGCCGCCCCGGCGCGTGCATGGGGATTTTCTGGCTGACCCTCGCGACGCAACGGGACAAGGGCTGAGCGGCTCGAGGCAGGGTTGCCATTCATGCTATCCGGGGCGAACGATGCCGATGAGACAGAAGGACGCTGCGCCCCGTCATGAAAACTACCGCTCGCCACCCCGCCCGAAAGAAATCTGAGACCAGGTCCTTTGCCGAGGAGGCGGCTGTTCCTGCCCGGGCTCAACCGCGTTCCCTTCCGGCATTCGAGATCGACCGGATGGCGGCCGAACCTTACTACGCGCAACTTGCGGCTCATCTTGAGGCAGGTGTTCACGAGGGTTTGTACGGGCCGGGAGAACGCCTGCCCAGCGAGAGCGAGTTGTGCACACGATTCGACCTGTCACGTGCCACGGTCCGGCAGACATTGCAGACGCTCGAAGCGCGAGGCGTGGTGCAGCGTATCGCCGGCAGAGGGGCCTTCGTCGCGCCGGGGGGTATGGTCCAGGGCTGGATGATCCAGGGGCGTCAAGGGTTTCTGGAGACCGCGCTCGGTCACGGGCATCTCGATGTGACGACGCGCGTGCTGCACTCGGGACGCGCCATACTGAGCGAGATGATCTGCGGGTTGCTCGAGATCCCTGAAGGAAGTGAGGGGTTCGAACTGGTGCGCGTGCGCGCCCTGCGCGGCATCCCTGCGCTCTACAGCATCAACTACAGCCCGCCCGACGTCATCGGCGTGCTCGAACAGGGGGATGCTGTCTTGCAAGGACGCTCTTCTCTCAGTGCCCTGCTGGGCGAATCAGGTTATGCGCTGCAAGGCGCGCATCGCTCCATCGTGGCCGTTTCCGCCCCGCGTAACATCGCCTCAAGACTGGATGTCCGGACCGGCTCACCGCTCTTGCGCGTGCGTTCCGTGTCCTGGAGGCGCGATGGAAAGCGTTTCGATGTGTATGAGGCGTGGGTCAGGAGCGATCTGATCCCTCTGGAAGTCGATGTCAGTGCGATCTGAGCGAGAGACCGGAGACATGGCGCCCGGGGTCGATGCTCTCGCTGGCCGAAAGCACGCCTCTCGCAGGTGTTGCCTCGCTTGCCCGGTTTCACGAGGATCGAAACCGGGCTTTGCGGGGATCTGATCAGACCGAGGCGCTGAGTGCCTCGAAGAGGATCGCTATAGCCTCTGCGCCGGGATCGGGAATGTCGGCAAGCTGGTCTGCGGGGATATAGGAGGCGCGTCCGGCCCGGGCCTTCATATGGCGCGTGGCATCGGCGCCCGCACGCGCTGCCTGGGTGGCCTGCGCCAGGCTCTGACCGGCCTGCAAAGCGGCAATCGCAGGGAGCAGCGCATCGAGCATGGTCCGGTCGCCTGGCTTAGCCCCGCCATAAGCCTGCATGCGCGAGGCGCCCTCCTGCAATCCCTTGCGCCAGTCGGGCTCATGCCCGGCGGTCGTCATCAGGATAGAGAGCAGAACGCCGCTCGACCCGCCACTGTGGCGCGCCATCAGACGACCCAGCGTGGCGAGCAGAGCCTGCGGAGCGGCAAGGGGTAGAGCATCCAGAGAGCGCAGCACCTGCCGCGCGGCCTCTGCGAAGGTCGATCCTGCATCGCCATCACCGCATTTCGCATCGAGGGCGTTCAAGGCAGCCTCGTGACCGATCAGCGCGTCTGCTCCGCTCTGGATGAGACGGCGCAACAGGGTATCGTCCGAAGGGGGTTCGATGAATGTCGCAGGCAGATCAGGCGAGGGGATGGTCGCAACCGCGCCGAAAGCTGCCATGCCGGGCCATGCATGAGGCGCGGCCTGTGCGCTCAGCGCCTCGATGAAGTCAGGATCGTCGGGAAGCACTGTGAGGGAGAACCCGTTCATGTCGAGCGCGGTCATGACCGGAGCAGGGCCAATGATCCATCGTGTGCGGGCAGCCAGTCCCGTGCGTGAGAATCCGTCGAGCAAAGCGTAGGCTTCGATAGGGGGAACACTGCCGAGCATATTGAGCAGGACGACCAGCGAACCCTTGCCGGGCATTGCAGCCTCAAGCTTGTCTGCCGTGACGGCCATCAGCGCGTCCAGACCGGCCATGGGAATGCGTTCCACACCGGCTTCACCGTGAATACCGAGCCCAAGCTCGGCCTCGTTGTCGCCCAGACGCGGTTTCTGATCGCGGGTGAACACATTGCAGTCGCTGAGGGCGAGACCGATGGAGCCGAGCGAAGCCGCGGCCTTGCGGGCAAGAGCAGCCACTTCGTCCAGCGTGCGACCGGCCTCTGCCGCGGCTCCTGCGATCTTGTGGACCAGAACGGTGCCGGCGATACCGCGCGCCCGGTCCGTCCGGCCAAGGGCGATATCGTCACCCACGATCACGAGGTCGACCCTGAGCCCCAGCGCCTTGGCCTGCTCGGCGGCAATCCCGAAATTCAGACGGTCGCCGGTGTAATTCTTGACGATCAGGAGGCAGCCTGCCTCGCCCGTCACCGCGCGTATGGCAGCAAGAATGGCGTCGACGCCCGGTGATGCGAAAAGCTGTCCGCATATGGCGCCCGTCAGCATTCCTTTTCCAACGAATCCTGCATGGGCCGGCTCATGGCCCGAACCACCGCCCGACAGCAGAGCGACCTGATCCTTGGTCCAGTCGCGCCGCAGGACGACATGGATATCGTCATCACCCTCCAGACGGCACAGCGACGCGCCGGCAGGGGAGCGAAGCAATCCCTCAAGGCTCTCGCTGACAATGGTTTCGCGCTGATTGAAGAAACGTTTCATCGGCTGTCTCCGCATCGTTTCACCGCCGCTCGGGATCGGTGGTCTTGCTCAGGGCGAGCACGCTAGAGAGCCCGACGCGTGACGGACATGACATTTTCATGTGATGAAAGACACATTGATGTGACGATGAGCCGAATGGCTGAGCGCTATGGTCCTTCCCCGCGCGCGCGACCATACCGGCCCTGCCACGCTCGTTCGGCCTCCGACCTGCGCCGGTTCCGCCATGAGCAGGGTAAGCTCGGGCGGAGAGGAAAGCCCTCATTTCCTGCGCGCGAAGCCGTGACGGGACCTTGCTCTGACCTGTGAGGCATCTCTCCTGACAGGGCGTTGATGCTTGACACAAAGGGCCGGGTGCCGTGCTCTCAGGAAGGCCGCTTTCGAGCAAGGTGCTCATGTAAACGATTGGCAGCGGTCAGGGATTTCGTTACGATTATACAAGAATTCTCGTCAACAAGGTCAGGATTACAGAGTTTTGGACATTCCATCCAAGTCACCGCATCATCCGCCCCCACAGGTCGATGAGGGATATCACAAGGATCTGGGGCGCCGTCAGGTCCAGATGATCGCCATTGGCGGCGCGATCGGGACGGGGCTTTTCCTCGGCGCGGGAACGAGGCTGCAACAAGCAGGCCCATCGCTTGCGATCGATTACCTCGTATGCGGCATTTTCTGCTTTCTCATCCTTCGCGCGCTCGGTGAGCTCGTGATGTATCGCCCGAGTGCGGGTAGCTTCGTTTCCTATGCGCGTGAGTTTCTTGGCGAAAAGGCGGCTTATGCTGCCGGGTGGCTGTCCTTTCTCAACTGGGCCATGACCGGAATCGTCGATATCACTGCGGTCGCACTCTACATGCATTTCTGGGGCACGTTCGACCATGTGCCGCAGTGGGTGTTTGCCCTCGTGGCTCTCGGCATCGTCGGGACGATGAACATGATCGGGGTCCGCTATTTCGGCGAGCTCGAATTCTGGTTCTCGCTCATCAAGGTCATTGCGCTTGCCCTGTTCCTTGTCTTCGGCTGTGTTGTGCTGGGGCTCAAGATGCCGGTTGGCGGTACAGTGCCCGGATTTCATTTGATTTCGGAAAATGGCGGCATCTTCCCTCACGGCATCATGCCCGCTCTGTTTCTGATGCAGGGCGTGGTTTTCGCCTATTCCGCCATTGAGCTAGTCGGGACGGCAGCGGGTGAATGCGCCAATCCTCGTGAAATCATCCCCCGTGCGATCAACAGCGTGATCTGGCGTATCGGCCTGTTCTACGTCGGTTCCGTAATCCTGCTGGTCTGCCTACTGCCCTGGACTGCCTATCATAAGGGCGTCAGCCCGTTCGTGACCTTCTTTCAGGCCCTTGGCGTTCCCCATGTCGATACGGTGATGAACATCGTTGTTCTCACCGCCGCCCTGTCGAGCCTTAACTCAGGCCTTTATTCCACCGGCCGCATTTTGCGTGCCCTCGCCATGGGCGGTTCGGCTCCGAGGGCACTGGCCAAGATGAACCGTCAGTCTGTCCCCTATGTGGGAATCCTCACGACAGTTGCGGTTTATCTCGTGGGCGTCGGACTCAATTATCTTATCCCGGCACGCGTGTTCGAGATCGTACTCAATGTCGCGGCTCTAGGTATTATCAGCACGTGGAGCTTCATTCTCGTCTGCCAGATACGCCTGCGCCAGCTTGTCGATCGTGGTGAAGCCGAAAGTGCCGGGTTCCGCATGCCTGGTGCACCCTATACCTCATGGCTCACGCTCGGCTTTCTGGGTTTTGTGGTCGTCATGATGGCGCTCGATTATCCGGAAGGCACCTATACGGTCATCGCCATTCCGTTTATCGCCCTGATCCTGGCAGGGGGCTGGGGGCTTATTGCCCTGAGCCGCAGCAGGAACGCCTGAAATACGGCTGCGCCGTGCTCAGCCTTTTACGGGCTGGGCATGGGTTTCGGGAAGCTGGCCTTCCCATTTGGCCACCACAGCCGTGGCCAGAGAATTGCCTACGACATTCGTGGCCGAACGGCCCATGTCGAGAAACGTATCGATTCCGAGAATCAGAAGCACACCTTCCTCCGGCAGCTTGAACTGGCTGAGGGTTGCGGCAATCACCACCAGAGATGCGCGTGGAATACCCGCGACGCCCTTGCTGGTGAGCATGAGCGTGAGCAGCATGATGATCTGCGTGCTCCAGGGCAGGCTGATATCATAGGCCTGGGCAATGAAGATGCTGGCGAAAGTACAATACATCATCGTCCCGTCCAGATTGAACGAATAGCCCAGCGGAAGCACGAATGAGGAAATACGCCTTGAAATGGGGAAGCGCGAAAGCTGATCCAGCATCAGCGGGTAGGCAGCCTCGGAGCTCGCCGTTGAGAAAGCGAGCAGGAAGGGCTCGCGCATGAGGGAGATCAGGCGCCGCGCCGGGCGCCCCAGGATGACGAAAGCTGCGGCGATCAGGGCGCACCAGAGCAGGGCCATGGCGAGGTAGAACTCTCCCATGAACTTGCCGTAATTAATGAGAACACGCAGTCCGTTCGTCGTGATAGTGGCAGCCATGGCGCAGAAAACGGCGACTGGCGCCAGCATCATCACATAGCCTGTGACTTTCAGGATGATCTGGGAGAGGCTCTCGGTCCATTCCATGACCACGCGCGCCTTTTCCGGCATCGAGGCGCAGGCCACGCCGAAAAACACGGAGAACACGACGATCTGAAGGATCTCGTTATCGGTCATGGCCCGGAATACCGAGTCAGGAACGATATGGTTCACGAAGCCGTCGAGCGACATGCCATCTGTGGGAATGGGCGAGGTGGTCAGGCCGTGCAGGCGATGCATGCCGACACCAGGTCCGAACAGATTGACCAGAACCATGCCCAGGGTGAGCGAGAAGAGCGAAGCCCCCACAAACCAGATCATGGCCTTGGCACCCACACGCCCTACCGAGGCGGCATCGGACATGTGGCCGATCCCGACAACGAGCGTTGAAAAGACGAGGGGAGCGATGATCATCTTGATCAAGCGCAGGAAGATGGTCGAGCCGATCAAGACGTAATGGGCAAAATGCTGTTGCTGTACTGTATCGACAATCAGTGTGTGAGCGGCGCCACCCACCGCAATGCCCGCCAGCATCGCGATGACAATAAGGGTGGTCATGCTCATTCGCTTCATTCTCAATGCTCCAGGATCCGGCTCAGGGCTTGGGTCTAGGCCATAAGCCATTGTGATATCAAATTTCGGCAGGGCAGGGGACATGCCGCTGCGCGGTCGATATGCGAAGAGCCCCCGTAAACGAGAATCCCGCGTTGTGGCGGAGGCTCTCAATCCATATGGTGTTCTACACAGGATGCCGGGCAGATAACCCCATGGCAAAAGATGATCGGGGCCGGGCTTCCAGGCCGTGAGTGGGGGATAGGGCGTGATACAGAGTACTATTGCAGTTATTACTGGTCTTATTATCGGTTTATTCACGCTGATCGTTTCTGTGATCGCTGTTATTGAAGAATGGGCCCGTAGAGGACTTCAGGCACTGGGCGTGCCGCATCAGGTCCAGACAGCCTTGTTGGCTTTGCTGCTTCTGCTGCTCGTGGTTGTCTGCTTCCGCCTTTTCGGTCGACTTTTCGGTGTGCTGATTGCCATCGTACTTTTGGCGCTGCTTCTGCATGCATTGTTCGCGCCCGAGATGACGGCGGTGGCTTTCTGAGACGGATTGCGAGGGGAAGACAGTATGGCTGGCTCTTCCCAGCACACGCGGGCGATGACGTGGACACGCGCTGGGAGCCCCTGACGACAGGGGGCGTGATTCCGGTCAATCGGCACATCACACGGGAGGGTATCGGGAGTGGTGGTGGTGTCCGCGGCGGGATTCGAACCCACGGCCCCAGGATTCATACCACTTCGGCTTTCGCCGCCGACACGCAATGCGTGTCGTTCGTGGTCTGGACTGTCTCTTCGCCCTGGTCCGGGATGAGCCGGACGACAGGCGCTGCCCGTACAGTCTCTACACCTCCATAGCCGCGATCACGACTATGTTTGGCTCGGGATTGGCACGGTCTGATGACCAGAGCGTTCCCCGAATTTGAGCAGATCCACCATGAAGTTTCCAAGCATGGCGCCCAATTAATCTAGGAATCCTGTGCTCTATCCTGCTGAGCTACGCGGACCACCATTGCCAGTCTAGGGGGGGCGCTTTCCGCCGGCAAGGGGGGAGGTTTCAATTTTTTCTGTTCCCCCTGATCGGTTGCAATACTCGCAAGTCATTCTAAGATCGTTGTTGTTAGTAAGTCATTTTGCCCTCGCGCAAACGAGAGTTTCACCTCCTTTATGCTGGCAAGAATGAAGATTTACTTTAAGTTTCTTCCCCAGGGGTTACCCGCGACAAGCACACTCTCGGCACTATCGTTTTTCCTTCAACTGCGCGCGATGCTGGGGTGGAGAATACGTTTCGTAAAAAAACCGAGACAGGGATGTGATATAAGGCTCCAAGAAAAGAAAGCGTGAAGTAATGTTCGATCTGGCCCTTCGTGGTGTTGCAAAAACCGATTCCACCCTGCTGCGTCTGCGACTTATTGGTCGCATGGAAGCCACGACGCTCACAGGCGAAAGCGTACTCCCGGTCGGTGGGAAGACGAAGGGATTACTTGCTATTCTCGCCCTGTCGGACCGCAAACCTGTCGCGCGCTCCCATCTGGCCGAGTTATTGTGGAGCCGCCGACCAGATGACCTCGCGCGGGCATCGCTTCGTCAGGAAATCCACCGACTTCTCGACGCGCTGAGTCCGCTTGGTGTCGATGTGATCGACGTGCAGCGCCACACCCTTGCGCTCAAGCCGGCGCTCACCTCGGTCGATGTCGAGCGTATTCTCAATGGCGGCAAGTCCATCCTGCGGGAACTGCCCCCTCCGAGCGAGGTGCTGCTTGGCGAGCTGAACGGTATCGACCCAGCATTCAATGAATGGATCGAGGGGCAGCGCACCCGCCTCAATCGCCACATCTATCAGCTTTTCGAAAGCGCCCTGCGCACCCAGGTGGATCCGGACGCCATTCTGGAAACTGCGGATCACCTGTTGCTGCGCGACGGCCTCAACGAGGCGGCCTGGCGCGCACGCATCCAGGCCTGGGTGACCAAGGGCGAATATGCCCAGGCAGCGGCTCTTGGCGATCAGGTCGTGCAGCTTTTCCAGGATCAGCTCGGCACCGTGCCCGGTCCGGCTACAATGGGGCTGGTGCGGGGGCTGCAGGAGCGTATCGCTTTCGACTCTTATGCCAAGACCCACCATGGCGCCGCGGGTGAGATCGATCCGGCCCTCGTGCATGCCGACATGCATGTCGAGACATCCGGACTTTTTGCTTCGGGGGGAGGGGAGGGGTCGTTTCTATCGGCTGGCCCGCCGCCCCGTACCCTAGGTTCGATCGCTGTCGCCCCGCTCAAGGCGACCGGAGGCGCGCATGCCGACGCGCTTGCAGCCGAACTGACGGAGCGCCTCGAGGTCAAGCTAGTCGGGCTTCAGACCTTCACTGTCGTACCGTTCCCCGAGACGCCGCAGGGCGATACCGGGCCCTTGCTGGGGAATACCCATAATCCGGGAACGGATTATGTGATCTCCGGGCTGGTGCGTGCCAATGCCGAACATGACGACGCTTCGGAAGGCTATGTGATCATCCGCCTGCTCAGCCTGCGCCAGGAAGGCAGTGTCGTCTGGGCGGACAGGTTCGAGCTTCCGAAGGACACCCGAGCCCAGCGCGCCTTGCTGTTCTACGTGATGAAGTCGCTCCAGTGGTCGCTCTTTGTGTCGGAAGGGCAGCGCATGATGTCGCGCCCGATCGCCGAATTGTCGGCATTCCAGATGGCGGTCAGGGCCCTGACCCTGCTTCTGCGATGCGACCTCACCTTGTCGACTGAACTGGCCGATCTTGCCGAGCGGGCTTATCAGTCCGATCAGGAATCTGTCTTTGTCCTGTATGTGCGCTCGCTGATCCGCTTCTTCATCTACCAGGAATCCTGGGTGACCTCCGCGCAGGAAGATATCGAAGAGATTGCCTCTGCGGCGGGTTACGTGGCCATCCAGCTTCGCGCCAATCCGCTCGGGGTGTGGTTGTCGATGCTGACCCGCACATTCACACCCGGTCAGCTGGACGAGGCCAAGGCGCTGACAGCCGAATATACGGGCGCAGGGGGCGTTTTTCCTGCCATCGCGATCTCGCCTTCCATCCATGCGCTCAAGGCAATCCAGGCGCTGCTCTCTGAACAAAAAGAGATCGCGCAGGAGGAGATCCAGCAATTCCGTGCCCTGCGCGCGTCGCAGCCTCTCGCGGTTCTGTCCGAGCCCTTCAGCATTTTCGTGCTCGAAGCCTCGGGAAACAACGAAGAGGCCAGACAGGCTGGGGCAGCCTTCGTCAGCCTTTACCCAAGAAGTGCCGCCGGGGTTCTGTATTATCTGGTCGCACTTGCCTCTCACGGCATGGGTGAAGAGACAGAACGCGTGAAGCGCCATCTCCTGCGTCTTGTCCCGGATGTCACCATTGCAGGAATCCTGTCTCGTCACGCTTTTCTGCCCCAGTCGATGCAGGCCTGGCTGCGTGAGATGCTTCAGCGGGTCAGCATCCCCAACGGATAGATGTCCTGCCGGGCAGAGGGATCCGGGAGCGGGCCTCCCGGTAAATCCCTGGCAGGTGAATCCCCAGCGGATAAATCAACGCCCCGCTTGGCGTGATCGGGCGGGCGCGATATGAACTGTGGTTGAAGCCGGACGCGGGTACCGCGATCGGGGATTTCGACACGCGGCCAGTGCCAGTCTAATAGGGACAACATGACACCTCGTTTGCAGCCGATCGCCCCTCTCAACGCGCCCGCAAAGGCGACGTCACTCAAGGGACGGTTCCTTCCCGTTCTGCCGCTCTGCGCCCTGATGGCGCTGAGCGCCTGTGGCGGTGGGCGCGATCCCGACAGCCTGACCCAGCCCCGCAACCATCTGCTCGGCGTCGATCGCGGTGCCACGGGTGGCGATGACCAGCTTCAGGGCGGCGTGAACGCCTATCTCTGGCGCGGTGCTATTGATACGCTCAGCTTCATGCCCTTCGCCTCGGCCGATGCGAGCGGTGGCGTGATCCTGACCGACTGGTATCAGCCGCCTGCCAGCACGAATGAGCGTTTCAAGATTGCGGCTTACATCCTTGATCGTCGCCTGCGTTCGGACGCGCTGCGCGTTTCGGTATTCCGTCAGGAAAAGCAGGGGGGTGAATGGGTGGATACCCCGGTCGCCAACAACACGACCTCGGATATCACAACGCGCATCCTTGCCCGCGCACGCCAGCTTCGTGCCGATAACGGCAATCGGGACTGATTTTCCCGCACTGAAGACCACGTGACGCGAACAGACGACAGAAGATCATGACGGAACAAGAAACACTCGGCTACGATTTCGCCAAGGCTGAGCCCGAATGGCAGGCAAAATGGGACGCTGTGCGCGCTTTCGCCGCAGACGACCACCCTGCCGCCGACAAGCCGAAATATTACGTGCTCGAGATGTTTCCGTATCCGTCGGGTCAGCTCCATATGGGCCATGTGCGCAATTATGCGCTCGGTGATGTCGTGGCGCGCTACAAGCGCGCGCGTGGTTTCTCGGTACTGCATCCCATGGGCTGGGATGCGTTCGGCCTCCCCGCCGAAAACGCGGCGCGCGAGCGCGGCGTGCATCCTGGGCAGTGGACACTCGACAACATCGCTGCCATGCGTGGCACCTTGCAGCGTCTGGGCTTTTCGCTGGATTGGGAGCGTGAGATTGCGACCTGTCTCCCGGAATATTACGGTCATCAGCAGAAGCTGTTCCTCGATATGTGGCGCAAGGGTCTCGTTGAACGACGCGAATCCTCGGTCAACTGGGATCCGGTGGACAACACCGTTCTGGCCAATGAGCAGGTGGTCGATGGCCGTGGCTGGCGCTCCGGCGCGCTGATCGAAAAGAAGCGTCTGTCCCAGTGGTTCCTCAAGATCACCGATTTTGCAGCGCCCCTGCTCGAAGGGCTGGACAAGCTCGATCGCTGGCCAGCGCGCGTGCGCGTCATGCAGGAGCGCTGGATCGGTCGTTCCGAGGGCGCACGGGTGCGTTTTGCGCTCCATGCGCCGCCGGAAGGGTTCGATGTCGATCTGGATTCTGTCGAGGTCTTCACGACGCGACCCGACACGCTTTTCGGTATGAGCTTCGTGGCGATTGCGGCCGATCACCCGCTTGCCGCCAAGGTGGGACGGGAGAACGAGGCGGTACGTGGCTTCATTGAGGAATGCCAGCGTCTTGGCACGTCCGAGGAAGCGATCGAGGCTGCTGAAAAGCGCGGCATCGATACGGGACTGCGTGTCAGCAATCCCTTCGCGCCCGACGAGACCGTGCCGGTCTGGATCGCCAATTTCGTGCTGATGGAATATGGCACAGGCGCTGTGTTCGGCTGCCCCTGCGGTGACCAGCGCGATCTCGATTTCGCACGCAAATACGATCTGCCGGTGCGCCCTGTCATTCTACCGACAGGCGAGCAGCAGGCGGGATTCACGGTCGGCAAGACGGCCGTCACCGGTGAGGGCACGCTCATCAATTCCGGCTTCCTTGACGGGCTGGATATTGTCGAGGGCAAGCGCAAGGCGATCGAGCGCCTCGAAGGCATGGGGATCGGGCGGAGCGTCGTGAACTGGCGTCTGCGTGACTGGGGTATCTCTCGTCAGCGCTACTGGGGCTGCCCCATCCCGGTCATTCACTGCGATAGCTGCGGTGCCGTTCCGGTGCCGGATGACCAACTCCCGCTCAAACTACCTGAGGACGTGACATTCGATCGTCCCGGCAATCCGCTCGATCATCACCCGAGCTGGAAGCATGTGGATTGCCCGCAATGCGGTGCCAAGGCACGTCGCGAAACCGATACGTTCGATACGTTTGTCGATAGCTCATGGTATTTTGCGCGCTTCACCGCTCCTCATGCTGCCACGCCCACCGATCCGGTTGCGGCCAATAGCTGGCTGCCTGTCGACCAGTATATTGGCGGCATCGAGCACGCGATCCTGCATCTGCTCTACGCGCGGTTCTTCACCCGGGCCATGCATGAAACCGGTCACCTGAATGTGGACGAGCCTTTTGCCGGGCTCTTCACGCAGGGCATGATCACCCATGAAAGCTATCGCGACGAGAATGGCTGGCTTGCGCCGGAAGACGTTGTGCGTTCGGGCGATGGTTATGTGCGCCGCGACAACGGCCAGCCGGTCCAGCAGGGCCGTCTGGAGAAGATGTCCAAGTCTAAGCGCAATACGGTATCGCCGACCGCGATCATTGAGCGCTTCGGTGCTGATACGGCGCGCTGGTTCGTCCTGTCCGACAGCCCGCCGGAACGTGACATGGAATGGACGGAAGCGGGTGTGTCCGCGTCTGCCCGCTTTGGGCAGCGGCTCTACCGTCTGATCCAGTCCGTTGCGACACAGGTACCGTCGGATGCCGCCTTCGGCGAGGGCGGACGTAGCCTGCGTCAGGCTACGCATCGCACCATTCGCGCCGTGACCGAGGCTCTGGAGGGCTTCACGCCCAACGTGGCCGTGGCTCGCCTGCACGAGTTGAGCGCGGCCCTTTCAGAGGCCGAGAAGTCGAACGAGGCGGGGATTGGCGCGGCACGACGCGAGGCTGCCCTTGCCCTGTCCCTGCTCGTGGCGCCCATGATGCCGCATCTGGCGGAAGAGATGGTGGCCTTGCTTGACCCGCAGGGGGCGATGGTTGTCGAACGCGCCTGGCCGGAAGCGCTGGAAGAATTCCTGACGCGTGACAGCGTGACGCTGGGTGTTCAGATCATGGGCAAGCTGCGTGGCACGATCGAGGTGCCGCCCGATGCGCCGTCCGACATGGTTTTGCCTCTGGCTGAGGCTGAACCGAATGTGGCGCGGATGCTCGAGGGAAAGCGCATCGTCAAGCGCATCCATGTGCCCAATCGTATCGTCAATTTCGTTGTGGCAGGCTGAAACCATGCGTCGTCTTGTCCTGCTTGCCGGTCTGGCCCTGAGCGGTTGCGGTTTCCAGCCGCTTTATGGAAGTAACGGCGCAGGCGGGACGCGCGTGAATCATGAGTTGCAGCGTATCTGGGTGGCGAATATCCCCGATCGTCAGGGGCAGGAACTGCGGCTGGCTCTTCAGGAACAACTGGGTAGCGGCAGCACGAAGGCGCCTGACGGCTACACGCTCAATGTGAATTTTGGCGTGAACGCCTCGGTGATCGATATTCATAGCGACAATACCGCCGGTCGTTTCCGCGAGATCGGTACGGCGCACTGGACGCTCTACACGGTCGAGCAGACGCCCAGGCTTCTGGCGCAGGGTGACGTGACGCAGCTCGACGGCTTCAATGCGACCTTCGAGCAGTATCTTGCCCAAACGCTGAACGACGAGACGGTCCGGGCCCGACTGGCAGAGACCCTTGCCGGGTCGATCCGTCAGCAGATTGCCGTCTGGTTCAAATCCCAGATCAAGCCATCGCGCAATAACGCCGCCGATGTTCCTTCCTACTTCGACCCCAATGCCATGCCGACACAGAACGGCCAGCCCTATGAAAAGGCCGGACCGGATGGTTTCCCGGCGGCTGCCACGGGACGTACCGATCTGAACAGCACGGATAACTGAGGGCGGATGAAGATCGATGCCCGCTCGACTGCGCGCACACTGGCCGAGATCGGCAAGTGGCGCGGGGTTCTGCTCTACGGCGATGATCTTGGTCTGATTCGTGAGCGTGCTGCGCAATGCGTGCGGCTGGTAGCGGAATCCCTGGATGATCCGTTTCGTGTGGCTGTGCTCGACCAGGAACAGCATGGTCGCATCGAGGAGGAGATCGGCGCGTTGTCGCTCATTGGTGGGCGACGTGCCGTCTGGGTTCGCGACGCGCAGGATGCTGTGCTGGCACGTGTGACGGCGGCTCTGCAAATCGAGAGCGATACCCTGCTCGTGATCGAGGCGCCCGGCCTTGCCTCTCGGGCCAAACTTCGTGCCGCGCTCGATGCCCATCCGAAGATCGCGGCCATTGGCTGTTACCCGGAAGAGGGTCGCACGCTCATCGCATCCCTGGCCGATCTGTTCCGCGAGGCCGGAATCGCCGTCGATCGCGACGCGCTTTTCTGGCTCTCCTCGGTACTCGGAGCGGACCGGGCTGCCGTCCGCAGCGAAGTGGAAAAGCTGGTCCTCTATGCCGGGGAGAGCGGCAAGCTGAGCCTCGATGAATGTCAGGAATGTATAGGCGATTCGGCTGGGGCCACGCTCGATGACGCCACATCGGCAGCGATGGCCGGTGACCGTGCCGTGGCCGATATCGCTCTCGAGCGTGCTTTGGCCGATGGCCTCTCACCGATTGCTCTGGCACGGGCCTGCCTGTCTCTCATGACGCGTCTGCTGCGCGTTCTCGACTGGATGGATGAGGGGAAATCGCGACAGGAAGCTGTGAAGATGCTGAGGCCACCGGTTTTCTTCAAGAAGGTGGACAGCTTCACCAAGGCGCTGGAACGCTGGGACCGCCCGGGTCTCGTCCGCGCCTGCGAGGCGGTGCAGGGGTTCGAGCTTGCGTGCAAACAGACTGGCTCTCCCGATCTCGCCCTGTCGCGACGCCTCATTGCCCAGCTTTGTCTCGGCCCACGTTCATTCCAGCGTTGAAATCATTTCCGGCATCTGCCACCCCTGTATCTGTCCTGACATTGTGGGTGGGCTACACCGGGGAGAGCTGACAATCGACTGTGCCGATATTCCATCTGCCGGGCCCTATGGAACATGCCTGAGCGTCGTGTCCGCGCGATGAGTGTCTCAGCCCTGTGGGAGTTCCTGTTGCGGCGTCGTTCGGCGCTCTGTGCTGCCTGCATCCTTTGCCTCCTGATCATGGCGGCTCTTGCTGCGCCGCTCTACGCGCACGTCATCGGGGTCGACCCGATGGAATCGAACCTTGCCGGATCCGTCATGCGCAATGGCACGATGCAGGATGTCATGCAGGCCAATGACAACCCTCTCCACCTCGGTTTGTCGCCCATTGGTCCCTCATGGCGCTGGGGGGCTTATGCCCTTGGCGCCGACTCCCAGGGGCGCGATGTTGCCGCAAGACTGCTCTATGGCGGACGCAGTTCGCTGTTGATCGCGATCAGCGCGGCCTGCCTCTCCCTGATTGCCGCCACGTCATGCGGGCTGATTGCCGGATATTGCGGCGGATGGGTCGATCTCCTGATTTCGCGGCTGCTCGATATCCTTTGGGCCGTTCCGGTCTATCTCTTCGCCATCAGCCTGAGCGTGGTCACGATCGGTCATGATCTCTCTCTCGGGCCGTTTCATCTGAGCGCCGATTCCCTTTTGCTGCCGATCGTCATCATCGCGCTGATCTACGTGCCCTACGCGGCGCGCCCCATACGCGCGCGCACCAAGAGCCTGTCCAATGCCGGTTTCGTTCTGGCGGCGAGGGGGCTGGGGGCATCGTCATGGCGTATCGTGCTGCGCGAGATCCTTCCCCTTCTGGCAGAGACCGTACTGGTTCTGGCCCCTCTGATCATGGCCCTGTGCTTGCTGGCAGAATCGGCTCTGTCTTTTCTCAGTCTCGGTGTGCAGGCTCCTGCGGCATCGTGGGGGAGCCTCATCCATGATGGCGAGGGGCTGATCTATAGCCGCCCTGTGGTGGCGATTGCGCCCGGACTGGCGATCATCGTGACCGTGCTCTGCCTGAATGCGCTGGGGGATGCCGCCCAAGCAGAGCTCAGGGCGAAGGGGCAGAGATGAAGGGTTTTCTCTCCCGTCTGGGCCAGATGCTACTCGTCCTGTTCGGTATCTCGGTGCTGGTCTTTGCCGTGTTCTTTGCAACACCGGGCTCGGACCCGTCAGCCCGTATCGCAGGGCGCGGCGCCAGTCCCGAGGTGGTGGCACGTGTGCGTCATGCCTACGGGTTCGATCGTGCCTTACCGGTCCGGTATCTCACGATGATGGACCATCTGTTCATCTCCCGGAACCTGACGTCCTACGTCAATCACGGGCAGAATGTGGTGGAGGAGGTTTTTGACGCCGCGCCCGTCACGCTTTCGCTGGTCGCTTTCGCAGCGATCTTCTGGGTGGCAGGAGCGCTGGTTTTCGGTCTGCTCGGCGCCGCATGGCAAGGCAGCCTGCTCGATCGGCTGATTTCCATACTCGCTCTGGTGGGGCTTTCCATGCCGGTCTTCTGGCTGGGTGAAATGGTCAATCTTGTGAGTCAGAGCCGCTTTCACGAAACCTGGCTGTTCAGATGGGTGCCGCCGCTGGGCTATGTACCGTTCACAACCGATCCCGTGTCCTGGGCAAAGGGGCTGATCCTGCCAGCCATGACTCTCTCTGTGGCGTTCATCGGTCTGTACAGCCGCGTCCTGCGCACCGATCTGCTGACTGCGATGCAGGATGACTCCCTGCGTACCGCCCGCGCCAAGGGAGCGGGGCCGTGGCGGCTTTGGTTCGCCCATGCGCTTCGACTGTCCGGTCTCAGCGCGCTGTCACTTTTCGGGCTCGATTTCGCACAGCTTCTGGGGGGAGGGGCATTGCTCACCGAAGTCGTTTTTGCCCTGCCGGGGGTGGGGCATCTTACCTATCAGGGGCTGAGCACGCTCGACCTGCCACTGATCATGGCGACAGTGCTCTACGCCGCCTTTTTTGTGGTGATTGCCAATGCCCTGATCGATGGGCTTTATCGCCTGCTCGACCCCCGTATCGGGCGGGGGTCGCATGGGCAGTAAGGCGCTGCTCTCCCTGCGCGATCTGCGTCTCGAACATCCCAGGGCCGGGGTGCTGCTCGACGGTGTCTCGCTCACCCTCGAAAGAGGCCAGATTCTCGGTGTGGTCGGTGAATCCGGCTCTGGCAAGAGCCTGACAGGCCTTAGTGTTCTCGGACTGCATCCTGCGGGAAGACTGACCGGCACGATGATGTTCGATGGACAGGATCTGACGCATTTCACAGCGCGTGAATGGCAGGGCTTCCGGGGCAGGCGTGCTGCAATGATCTTTCAGGATCCGATGTCAGCGTTTTTGCCGGTTCGTCGCATTGGTGCCCAGATTGAAGAGCAGATCAGACTGCACTTGCCGCTTTCCCGGCGCGAGGCCCGCGCCCGTGTCGTCTCGCTGCTGGGGCGCATGGGTGTGCCCTCTCCGGAGCGTACGGCAGAGCGTTACCCGCATGAACTCTCGGGTGGGTTGAGACAGAGGGCCATGATCGCCATGGCCTTGTCCTGCGATCCTGAATTGCTGATTGCCGATGAGCCGACAACCGCGCTCGACGTGACCGTTCAGGCGCAGATACTGGTTCTCCTGCGTGAGATCGGTGCGCGCGATGCCAGTGTCATGCTGATCACCCATGACATGGGTGTGGTTGCGCAAAGCTGCACGCATGTGGCCGTGCTCTATGCGGGGGTGGTGATCGAGAGCGGTCCGGTCGAGGCAATCCTGAAGACGCCTCTGCACCCTTACACCCAGGCATTGCTGCGGGCGATTCCGCCCCTGTCAGGTCCGAGGCCCGACCGGTTGCCGGTTATCGAAGGCGCCCCCCCTGCGCCGAATGCTCGGCCTTCTGGCTGTGTGTTCGCCCCGCGCTGCGCGTCGGTTGAGGCGCGATGCCAGATGAGGCCCGTCTTCAGAAGCCGGGGGAATCATCAGGTCGCCTGCGTGCTATACGCATGACCATGCTGCTTCAGGCCAATGAATTGGCACGAACCTATACCGTCGGGAGTGGCGGAAAGCTGCGTGCCGTGGACGATGTCTCGCTCGCGCTTGCACGAGGCGAGGCCCTCGCTCTGGTCGGGGAGTCAGGGTGCGGGAAGTCGACGCTTGGGCGCCTGCTCATGGGGTTCGATCGTCCCGACAGGGGGCAGGTCATTTTCGAAGGTCAGGATCTGGCGACGCTTTCTACAAAGGCCATGCGTGTTCTGCGTGGCAGATTGCAGATGGTGTTCCAGGACTCAGGCTCGGCTTTCAATCCGCGCTGGACAATCGGGCAGGCCCTGGCCGAACCCTTTCGCATCCACAAGCGGCCATGGTCCCGCCAGAGCCTGACGGCGCTGCTCGAGCGTGTCGGGCTCTCACCGGCCTTTTACGATCGCTACCCGGCTGCCCTGTCGGGGGGGCAGCGCCAGAGGCTGAACATTGCACGGGCCATTGCCCTTGCGCCGCAATTGATCGTGGCGGACGAGCCTGTCTCTGCGCTCGATGTGTCGGTGCAGGCGCAGATTATCAATCTGCTGCGCGATCTGCAGGCCGATCTCGACCTGGCCTGTCTGTTCATCTCGCACGACCTCGCTGTTGTGCGTCAGATCGCCGATCGGATGGCGGTCATGTATCTGGGCGGAATTGTGGAGGAGGGCGAGACGCTCTCCGTCCTTGCTGTGCCGTTCCATCCCTACACGCGCGCGCTTGTGGATGCCGTCCCTCAACCGGGAAAGCCCCTTGGAGCGCCATTGCAGGGGGACGTACCGAGCCCGCTTTCGCCGCCGCCTGGCTGCCGTTTTCATACGCGCTGCCCGATCGCCCAGCCCCGTTGCGCGGCTGAGAGGCCGGCTCTGATTCACGTCGGGGATGGTCGAAAAGTCGCCTGCCATTATCCGCTGGCAAGCTAGGCCGCAGCGGCCCCAACCGGATTGGGGAGGCGGATGTATTTTTCCGGGGCGGTGAAGTTGTGCCCCGGAAAAATGCCTTGTCTCAGAAGCGCTGTGAGATACCCGTCAGGATGGTGCGACGCAGGCCATATTGCGGTGCACCGACGCCAATGCCGGAACCGTCGCGGATCTGGTAGCTCTTGTCGAACAGGTTCAGCACATCGAGGCGGAGTTCCGTGCGCTTGAGGAACGGCACGCGGAACAGATCCTTGAAGGACTGGACAAGGGAAAGATTGAAAGTGGCGTAGATCGGTACGGAACGGCCATTCGGGACGAGGCCGTCAGCACGCAGGCCACTGCCATAGACCATGGAGGCGGAAACCCGCGTGGGATGGCCGGTATGATAGAAGAAGGAGTAGCTGCCGCCAGCGGAGGCGGTCCAACGCTGATCATGGTCGAGATGGATCCAGCGATGGGCGGTATAGGCGAGGTCGTCCGGGTCCATCGTCCACTGGGCGGTGGTGATGTCCTTGCCGATAGCGCGCGACCAGGCCGCATTGCCGTAGAGCGACAGCGGGCCATGCTCGTAATTGGTCGAGAGTTCGTAGCCATTGACCTGACCGCGACGGTAATTGAACGCGGAGAGAATGATGGGCGCGCCGAACTGCCCCTCATCGATCATGTTTTTTGCGAGCTTCACATAGGCGTCGAATGAGGCGTGCCAGCCCGGCAGCAGCGACTGGGTGACGCCCGCGTCGAAGTAATGGTCGCGCTCTGCCTTGACCGTATTGTTCTGCAGCGTCTGGGGTTCGTTCGAGGTGCCGACGAATTTATAAAGCGAGGTGTTCGAGACAAGCTCGAACGGCGGCGGGGTGAAATAGCGCGAATAGCCCGCATGGAGCACGCCGCCACGCCAGGCGCGCCAGACAATGTTCAGGCGTGGGCTGACCTGCTTGGAATGGGTGTACTCATCCACGCCATCGAAGCGCAGACCATAATTGATGGTCAGGTTGCGCACGGGACGCCATTCGTCCTGCGCATAGAGCCCATACATCCAGCCCGTGCGCCCGCTGCCGTCATGCACATTGGTGGTGGTGCCGTCATAGATGGGCGTGCCGTCATCCTCGGCGCCGGTCTGCTGATAGACGATGGAGTCCGTCTTGGAACTGTTGCGTTCGACATAGACCTGATAGCCAAAACGCACCGTATGCTGACGGTTGGCATGCCATGTCACATCGGTCTGCGACCCGGTTGAGAAGACCGAGCGGGCGGCATGCTGGCTGATGCCGTTATAGACCAGGTCGCCCAGCGGATCGGGTGAATAGCCGAGTGAGGAATAGCGGGTCATGATCGAGCTTTGCAGGCTGACCTTGCCCATATCCTTCTGCAGCGAGAGAATACCGAAATCGGTGATTTCCTTCTGGCGCTCGTTCAGGCTGGCGCTGTCCACGCTCCCATAGACCTGTTGCGACAGGGAGGAGTCCAGAAAGCTCGGATTGGCAAATTGCCGCTGCTGGCCCGGATTATTGGGAAGCTGGTACTGCGCGTTCGAGACGCCGCCCGTCAGGCTGATACGGGTGTTCTCATCGGCCGTGTACCGCAGATGCCCGAGCGCATGATACTGGTTGCTCAGATCATGGATGGGGTTGAAGCTCGATGTGGGGTTCTCGACGCCAACGCGGTTATGCACGAAGTCACCCGTGGCAAAGAAATCCCATTTCCCGGCATGGCCGCCATATTGCAGCGACGGGAAGAAATAGTCGCGTGCCCCGCCATAGATCGAGGCATCCCCGCCCGGATCGGCGCTGCCATTCTTGGTGGTGATATCGATCACACCGGCCTGCAGAAAACCGTATTCGCTGGGAAGCGCGCCCGTGGTGAGCGATGCGGAATGGGCGAAGCGTGTCATGAGTGCCTGACCGAAAACGCTCAGCCCCTCAGGCAACTGCACGCCGTCGAGACGGAACTGCACTTCGTTATGATCGCCACGCACATGGATCTGGCCGAAGCTGTCCTGCGCGACGCCGGGGGCCTGGAGCAGCAGGGTATTGAGCGGGGCGTTATCGCCACCCGGATTGGTCTCGATATCGCGCCGGGTAAAGCGATAGGTCGTGGCACCGGTCGAGGATTGTAGCGAGGAGCGTATCTCGTCGAGACGGGCGTTGACGATGATATGTTCCTCATGGCTCGCTTCTCCACTGGCGGGAGACACTGCGCCATGATCGTCGAAAGACGTACGTGACCCGGCATCGGGCGCCTCTGCTGCAACCGTCGGAGCCGTAACCTTGGACCCTTTTGCAGTCGTGCGAGTTGCCGGTGCGGCGGAAGGCTTTGTCGGCTGCACGCTGCTGGCATTCGAGGCGACAGACTGCGCGTGAGCGGGAAGGGTCAGAGCGACGACGGAGCAGGACAGAAGCAGGCTGGCCGACCACAGGGAGCGGGGTGACATCATGACAATCCAACAGGCTGGGAACGGAATATATCGGCTTCGTTCCTATTCTGTATGATATAACATAACAATAGCTACCAAAGGCCGAGAGCGCCTCTATTGCAGAGTGTGACAAATAGGCGACAGGCCCCCACCATGAAAAGCAATTTAGGCAGGAAGCCGGATGCAGTGCTCGGCGTTCGTTGAAAACCTATGCACCCGCGAATGAGGTCATCCCGTCATGAAGCGCCGCTCCTTTCTTTCAGCCGCCTCCCTCGCCCCCGCGATGGGGCTGGCGACACCCGCCCTTGCAGCGGGAAACGCCGATGACGGGACGAGTTCGTCCGGAGATTTCGATGTGGTAGCGCGTTTCGAAGGGCCAGGACCGTCAGGCGTGGTCGTTCTGCCCGATGGACGCATGTTCGTGAGTTTCCCGCGCCATGCCGATAATCACCCCGGCGCGACGCTGGGCGAAATCAAGGGTGGTGTGGTGGTGCCTTACCCTTCTGCCGAACTCAGCCTGCCCTCGGACAAAGGCCCCGCCGACAGACTGATGTCCGTGCATGGAATCACCCATGATTCGGCCGGGCGTCTCTGGGTGATCGATGATGGCAAGCTTGCGGGGCACGATATCCCTCAAGGGGCCGCCAAGATCCTGTGTATCGACCCCGTAAGCAATCAGGTGGTGCACAAGATCCTGCTTGAGGCCCCCGCCATGCGGCCCGATAGCCATATGAATGATCTGCGCGTCGCGCTGTCTGTCGGGGCGAAGGGGACGGTCTTTGTGACAGACTCTTCCTTCGGGACTGAACCCGCCATGATCGTTGCCGATATCGCCACGGGGCGTACAAAGCGCGTTCTGGCACACCACCCTTCGACACAGGCGGTATCGGGTTTCATGGCGATCGTGGAGGGTGAGCCACGGCGTTACATTCCCCATCACCCTGAAATGGTCTCGGGCGGGGCCGATGGCATTGCCCTGCTACCCGATGAGTCGCGGGTCTACTTTGCCCCCCTGACCAGCCGTCGCCTGTACAGCATCCCGACAAAAACGCTCGCAGATCAGAGTCTGTCGGATGATGCACTGGGTGCGCAGATACGCGATGAAGGGGAAAAGGGAACAGCGGACGGGCTGTGTTTCGACCGGCACGGTCGCCTGTACACCACCAATTACGAGCATGACTGCATTCTGCGTCGCGATCCGGACGGTGCGATATCCATGGCCGTGCGCGATGCCCGTATTCTTTCCCCTGACGGGATCTGTGCCACCCCGGAATGGATTTATTGCACCCTCGGGCAGTGGAACCGGCTGCCTTCATTCAACAAGGGCGAAAACCGTCGTAAGCCGCCCTATCTCCTGATCCGCTTTCCTGTCGAACCCCTCAAGCCCCTCGATGCCCTCCCGACTGGAAAGCAGGGCTGAAACGTCAAAGAGCCGGATCGGGTATCCGATCCGGCTCTTCCGGGTCAGCAGACTGATGATGCTATGCCTCCGGCGTGGGCGTTCCCTGCTCATTGGTATGATGATCGACCACCGACGGGAGGAACTGCGCCAGCGCGGGGAGAAGCGCCCCTGCCGGAAGGCCGGTTTTCGCAACAAGCATCTGGATCTGTTCGTCGGTCAGAAGCGAGCGCAGCTCATCGGCGGAGATAGGCAAATTCTCGCCGGAACCGATCCAGGAACGGACCTTGTCCTCCAGACCGGCGCGTCTCGCCTGATCCATCAGCGTCTGGATGCCCTGCTCACTGGTGAGATATTCACCAATGCTCCCGCCCAGCTTTTCCCTGAGCTTGTCGCCCACGGAACCAAGGGCGGAATTGATCATCGACCCGAAAAAACCACTCAAACCTGCTCTCCGAATTATGGGCGGGCCTGATATGTCAGGCCGAACGCCGCGTTTCCTTGTCAATCTGCGGCATCTCGATATCGATCTCGAGCACCGAGCATCCATCGAGGCCGCCATCGAGCTTGACCTGAACCTTGTCCTGATCCACCGCCACATGGCGCTTGATCACCTCAAGGATCTCACGATGTAACTGACTGATCAGTTCCGAGTTGCCATTTCCCGAGCGCTCGTGAGCGAGCAGGATCTGCAGCCGGTCGCGCGCGACAGCGCTGGTGTTGCGCTTGGTGAAAAGTCCGAACAGGCTCATGCGACCCTCTTCTTGAACAGCCAGTCGAGCAGCCCCTTGCGCTCAACAGGGATCTGGATTTCCAGCTTCTCACCCTGAAGGCGGCGCGCCGCATCGAAATAGGCCCGTGCCGGAGCAGATTCGGGGTTCGAGAGCGTCACCGGAGCACCCACGTTGGAAGCGCGCAGCACTTCCTCGCTTTCTGGGACGATGCCGAGAAGCGGGATGGACAGGATTTCGAGCACATCTTCCGTATTCAGCATCTCGCCCTTTGCAGCGCGGGACGGGTCGTAACGGGTCATGAGAAGGTGCTTTTCAACCTTCTCGCCGTTCTTGGCTTTTTCCGTCGTGCTGTCGAGCATGCCGATAATGCGGTCGCTGTCGCGCACCGAGCTGACTTCCGGATTGGTCACGACCACGGCGATATCGGCATGATACATGGCCATCTGGGCCCCGCGCTCGATCCCTGCCGGGCTGTCGCAGATGATCCAGTCGAACTTGTCACGCAGCTCTTCAATGACCTGCGCCACGCCTTCAGCGGTCAGGGCATCCTTGTCGCGTGTCTGCGAGGCAGGCAGGATCGAAAGCGTCTCGACGCGCTTGTCGCGGATCAGGGCCTGGGAGAGCTTGGCATCGCCCTGGACCACATTGATAAAGTCGAACACGACGCGGCGCTCGGCGCCCATGACCAGATCGAGGTTGCGCAGACCGACATCGAAATCGATCACCACGACATTCTGACCCGACTGGGCGAGAGCGGCACCCAGTGCTGCTGTCGTGGTCGTCTTGCCGACCCCGCCCTTACCGGATGTGACTACCAGCACCTTAGCCATGTGCGCTCCACCAAAACTCAAACGGAAACCACCGCAATCCCTATGGTGCGGCCAATTTAATACTAATGAGGAATGGGTTCACGCCGCAATCGCCAGATCGCAAATAGTTCCATTCAGGCGAGTTTTGTGACGGTCACCCTGTCTTCCTCCAGCCGGGCCTGCGCGGGCTGGTCATGCAGGGTCGCCTCGATTTCTTCGGCAATCATGTAAAAACCGTCGATGGCGAGCAATTCGGCCTGCATCCTGCTGGCAAAAATACGGGCGCCGGGCTGGCCTCCAACACCGGCAATCGCCCGTCCACGCAGGGCGCCATAGACATGCACCGAGCCGCCGGCGATCAGTTCGGCACCGGAGGCAACGGAGCCCAGCACGATGATATCGCCGTCCAGATGCATGACCGACTGCCCCGACCGTATGGCACGATCGAGGATCAGACTCTCAGCGCGCTGGGTGGGGGGGAGGACCGGGTCAAGGGTATCGCTCTCGGCCTCCGGAAATTCCACCGTACCGCTGGCGCGCCCTCCCTCGAGCGATGCGGGCCAGTCCCAGTGATCGAGCTGGCTCCAGCTTCTGTCAGCCCCTTCGAGACCGATCATGTGTATGCCACGGGCGATCAGCTCTGCCTGCAATCCCTCGAGGCCCTCGGCATCCTGGGTGACGAGACCGAGATCGAGAATCACCGGACGACCGGCGAAGAACCCGACAGAGCGCGCAATCTGGTTGTCGAGCCCCAGGAGCCAATCGGAGAGAGGGGCCTCAGGAGAGAGAACGAGCGCCAGAAAGGAACGCCCACGTGCCCTGATGCGCATGGGCGCTCTCGCGGGCGCGGGATCGGTTTCGGCGCTGGTCGTCTGGTCTGTCATCGTGGGGGAACGCTCTGGGGCTCGTCGACGGAAATAGGGGCGGGGTGAGGGCTCAGCTCTCTTGCTTCGCAACAGGGCAGACGCTTAAGAATACCGCATGCGCATTTTGTATCATCTGCCGCTCTCGCCGCAAAGCCGTCAGGTCAGGCTCGTTCTCGCCGAGAAACGGTTACCTTATGAACCCAAGACAGAGAAAGTCTGGGAAAACCGGCCTGATTACCTCGCGCTCAACCCGGCGGGTGACGTTCCCCTGCTGGTCGAGGAGAACGGGTTGTCGATTCCGAATGCCTGGGTGATCTGCGAGTATCTCGAGGAAGCCTATCCCGATACCCCGCTCATGGGGCGAACCCTTGCCGAACGTGTCGAGGTCAGGCGTCTCATGGCATGGTTCGAGGGCAAGTTCGGCCATGAAGTCTCGCGCAATCTGCTGGGCGAGAAGGTGGACAAGCGTCTGGCCGGGCGGGGCAATCCCGACGGTACCGCCTTGCGCGCGGGCTATGCCAATATGCGCTTCCATCTCGATTATATCGGCTGGCTGGCCGAGACGCGTGCCTGGCTGGCGGGCAACATGCTCTCCATGGCGGATTTTGCGGCGGCTGCGCATCTTTCCTGCCTGGACTATATTGGCGATATCGACTGGTCCAAGGCCCCGGCGGCCAAGGACTGGTATGCGCGCATGAAATCGCGACCGAGCTTCCGCTCCTTGCTCAATGACCGGGTCAACGGGTTCAATCCCCCCGCGCATTATGCCGATCTCGATTTCTGAGGAGTCAGGATATCGATGAACGAGGTTTTTGACGCCGCCATTCTCGGCGCGGGAGCGGCGGGGCTGATGGCGGCTGCGACGGCGCGCAAAGGCGGGGCATCTGTCGTGGTGCTCGATCATGCTGCGGAACCGGGACGCAAGATCCTGATTTCCGGGGGCGGACGCTGCAACTTCACCAATCTGGATGCGAAGGCCGAGAATTTTCTCTCCGCCAATCGGCATTTCATGCGCTCGGCCCTGGCGGGTTATACGCCGCGGGACTTCCTGGCACTGGTCGAGCGACACGGGATTGGCTGGCAGGAAAAGGCAGAGGGCCAGCTTTTCTGTTCGGAGTCTGCACGGGATATCGTGAGCCTGCTGCTCCGTGAGGCCGAAGGCTGCGTGTTGCGCTTCAACACCCCCATACGGGGTGTGACGGCAGGTGACGTCTTCCGTGTCCAGACGGATGCGGGCGAGGTGCAGGCGCGATCTCTTGTGCTCGCTACAGGCGGCCTCTCCATCCCCAAGCTCGGCGCATCGGATCTTTCCCTGAGGATTGCACGGCAATTCGGCCTGGAGATTGTCAAGACTGTCCCCGGGCTGGTGCCGCTGACCTTGGAAACACCCCTGCCCGATCTGGCCGGTGTTTCGTTGCCGGTACGTGCCAGCATCGGCAAGACGGGCTTCACGGATGGCATGGTCTTTACCCATCGCGGGCTGTCCGGCCCCGCCATCCTGCAGATTTCGTCGTATCAGGACGGACCGCTCGACGCCCCTGCCATCGACATGATGCCCGGGCGCGATGCGCGCAGCGCGCTGGGCGAGATCAAGAAGGCCCGGCCGCGTGCCGAGCCCACATCGCTGCTGCAGGATCTGCCCCAGCGCCTTGCACGTCATATTGCAAGCAACACCCTGGCCGATCTCGATTGCACACTCGCCAATCTTCCCGACAAGCGGATCATCGCTCTGGCGGAGCAAATCGGACGGTGGCGGCCGCGCCTGTCGGGTACAGAGGGCTATGCCAAGGCCGAGGTGATGAAGGGCGGTATCGATACGCGTGCCCTTTTATCAAAGACGCTCGAATCCCGCGACGTGCCAGGCCTTTTCGCCATAGGCGAGGCGGTTGACGTGACAGGGTGGCTGGGTGGCTATAATTTCCAGTGGGCATGGTCGAGTGGCGTGGCCGCCGGAAGGGCGATTGCCGCAAGGCGGTGAGCTCAGGCTCTGAAGGATGAGGTGAATCTCCCGGCTCAGGGCCATGACCTGAACTGCTGAAGGGCAGATCGAACCGCAGCGCCTGTACCGCGTCTTGGCATGACGATCATATCTGCCCGGTCAAGGGCATCAGGAGTGCGTTTCATGAGCCAGTGCATTGCCATCCTCGCTACCAACGGAGTCGAGGAATGTGAGTTGGTCGAGCCCCGCAAGGCGCTCGAAAATGCCGGATTCAGGACCATGGTGGTTTCTCCCGTGAGAGGAGAGATCCAGGCCATGGAAGGCGACGTGACGCCTGCATCGAAAATCGCGGTCAATGCGACGATCGGTGAGGCCGCCGATCTCGATTTCGCCGGTATCCTGTTGCCTGGCGGGACTACAAATCCGGACGCGCTTCGTATCGATGAAGCCGCAATTGCGTTCCTGCGCGGCTTCGTGGCGCAGGAGAAGCCGATTGCCAGCATTTGCCATGGTGCCTGGACCCTGATCGAGGCCGGTGGGGTGAAGGGGCGTACCCTGACCTCTTGGCCCTCGCTCCAGACCGATCTTCTCAATGCGGGCGCAAACTGGGTGGACCGTGAGACCGTGGTGGATGGCAATCTGCTCACCTCGCGCAATCCGGACGACCTGCCAGCATTCTGCGCTGCGCTCGTTGCGCAATATCGTGACAAATCCGCCTGAAAACCGCCCTTATTCTCGGCCGTTCTGCGCTGCAAGGAGGCCGTGTGTCATGGTTGATCGTGTTCTGCCCGGGCAGGGCAGGCTCGATCGGGAACCGGCCCGCAAACAAAGAGGTAACGATCCTATGAATGCTCCCGCACCGCTCCGCCGTTCCGCCCGCGTCCTGGGAGGGCTGGCGGCTTTGTCGCTGCTCGCCGCCTGTTCCGGCACGGCCGCTCCGGGCCCGACCCCGCCGGGGATGCAGGTGGTTGGCTATGGCTATACCTGCAAGGCCGGGATCTACACCTGCAAGATGCCGACGCAGGTGCCGCTGGGTAACCCTTGTTCCTGCCCGGGTATCGGCGCAGCCTCCTACGGCAATATCCACCAGCCTTGATCCTGCCAGCGATCCCGTGTGACGGGATCGTATCCGCGACAGGACAGGCTATCTTGTCGCGGCATTTTTCAGGCAGGTGCAGGCGCTCCCGGTGTGGCTCTGCCCTAAGGGGCGCTTCAGTCCGGTAACGCGGCGACCCGCCTCTCCCGTCTCCAATCGGCTCGTCATGTGCGCGACCTTGCGGAGATGACCTTCCCAACGACAGGGAAACGGCTTTCGTTGATCCTATTTTGTTCCTATGCTGGGAGCCAGATACGGAGCCCGAATTGTCGCAGGATTTCTTCAGTTTTTTCCCTTGGCTTGTTGCCGCGCTCACGCTGGCCGTGGCCGTTTTTCTCTGGTCGCGCCTTTCGCGCCGCGGAACGGATCGCGACCTTCTCTCGCGCATCTATGTGCTTCTCGAACGCGATGCCGCCGAACGCGGGGCAGAGGGTGAGTTCCATCGCACGGCCTTGATGGAAACCGAGCGTGTCCTGGTTTCACGTCTGGAACAGCAGCGCAGCGACGTCGCGGACAGGCTGGCCACGCTGAGCCAGCGTCTGGGACAGGATCTGTCTGAGTCAAGACTGGCTCAGGGCGAAATGCTGCGGGAGATGATGCGCGAGAATGCCGAGCAACTGACCCAAATCCGGGCCTCGGTCAGTGAGCAGTTGCACGTGACGGTCGAAAAGCAGATGCAGACCTCATTCCAGCGCGTGGTCGAGCAGATTGCGGCCATGCAGAAGGCCATAGGAGAGGTCTCTGCGGTCACCGCGCAGATTGGCGATCTGAAGCGTCTGTTCGGCAACGTGAAGACGCGCGGCGGCTGGGGCGAGGCACAATTACGCGCCATCCTCGACGATATCCTGCCAAGCGGTTCCTATGACAGTAATTTCCGGATCGGCGAGGGGAGTGAGGTGGTTGAATTCGCCCTTCGCATGCCAGTCCGCAGCGCCGTGCCGCCCCGACTGCCAATCGACAGCAAGTTTCCGACCGAGGCCTATGAGCGTCTGCTCGATGCTGTGGACCGTGCCGATCCGTCGGCCGAACGCATCGCGCGCCGTGCTCTCGATAATGCCGTGCGCCTTGAGGCGCGCAAGATCGCCGAGAAATATATCCACCCGCCGCTGACGGTCGAGTTCGCCGTCCTCTATCTGCCGACCGATGGGCTTTATATGGAGGTCGCCCGCATACCGGGGTTGATCGACGAGGTGGGGCGTATCCATCGGGTCATTGTCATGGGGCCATCGCTTATCCCCGCCCTGCTGCGCACCGTTCATCTCGGTTATGTGACTTTGGCGCTTGAAGAGCGCACCGATGCCATCGCGCGGCTTCTGGGGCTCACCCGGCAGGAAATGCTGCGCATGGATGGCGTGCTCGAAAAGCTCGCGCGCGGCGCAGGCGCCATGAGCAACACCATCGATGAGGCAAGACGGCGCACCCGTGTTCTGGGTCGCAAGCTGCGTGGTCTTGACGGGCAGGCTTCGGGTGACGACCTTGAAACTCTGGACGAGCTTTAAGCGGAATTTACTATCGAAACGGGCCATGTTTCGGCACAGAGGACTTCATGATACCGGATCACAGCCCCTCTATTGTCCCGCTCGAGGTGCCCTCCAAGGCGCGTATCCTGTTTGTCGAGGACGACGATACGCTGGCGAAAGAGGTGGTCGAGGAGCTCGCAGCGCGCGGATTTTCGGTTTCCCACGTTTCGACGGGTCAGGCTGGTCTGGAGGCCGCAACGAGCGAAGCCTATGACCTCATGGTGCTCGACCGCATGCTGCCGCTGCTCGACGGGCTCTCCGTAATCGAGAAGCTGCGCGGCCAGAATGTCCAGTCCCCCGTGCTCGTCCTTTCCGCGCTTTCCGCTGTGGATGATCGTGTGACCGGTCTCAAGGCCGGTGGAGATGACTATCTCACGAAGCCTTTCGCCATGGACGAGCTGGTAGCGCGTATCGAGGCGCTGCTTCGTCGCCCGAATGACACCCGCGCCACGACATTACGCGTCGGTCCGCTGGACATGGATCTGATCGATCGCACCGTGACGCGCGAGGGGCGGGATATCGAATTGTTACCACGCGAATTTCGCCTGCTCGAATATCTGATGCGTCGCCCCAACCAGGTCCTGACACGCACCATGCTGCTTGAGGATGTGTGGAATTACCGCTTCATCCCCCAGACCAATCTGGTCGATGTCCATATCGGCAAGCTGCGGCGCAAGGTCGATGGCACGGGTGAGACTCCCCTGATCCACAGTATCCGCGGGTCGGGGTTCATGCTGCGTGTCTCTCACTGATACGTCACGCTTCGGCGTTCTCCGCACGGCCACGTTCCGGCTGACCCTTGCCTTTGTGGCCGCCATTATCGGCGGCATGGTGCTGCAATTCGTTCTGCTGTTCGTGCAGATGACGCATTTCGAATCCGAGCGCTCCAGCGGGATCCTGCATCGTGAGGCCGATGTGCTGGTGCAGGAAACCCCGGAGCGTCTCGAATATCAGGTGCGTGAACGCGCCAGCAACGAATTGCGCGTGGTGATCAACTGGGTTGGACTGTTCGACGGGCATTACCATCATATCGCAGGCGATCTGAAGGCATGGCCTGAGGGGTTGACGGTGGATGGCAAGGTCCATCGTCTGACACTCTCCCCCACCGATGACGCGCCTTATGAAATGCGGTTTCTCGCCGTGAAGGTGCCAGGCGGGCGTATTCTGGTGCTGGCGCACTCGCTGCACCTGCTTTCCGAACTGCATTACATGATCCGCCGTGGCGCGCTGCTGTCGGTTTTTCCGGTGGTGATGTTCGCGTTATTGACCGGGGTCGTGCTCAGCCACCGCGCTCTGGCCCGCGTCAAGACCATGCACGAGGCGATAGACCGCATCATGCAGGGCGATGTGCATGAACGTCTGCCCGCCGGGCGTGAGCGCGATGAACTCGAGCGTCTTGCCGGGTCGGTCAATCGCATGCTGGACCGCCTCGAGCATCTGATGGATGAGATACGCGACGTCGGCAATGACATCGCCCATGATCTGCGCACACCGCTCTCACGCGTGAGGGCGCGGCTCGAGAGGGCGACATCGAGCCCGCATGACGCGGATTATCTGAATTCCGTCATCGAGCAGGCGACTCAGGATCTGGATCAATGTTTCTCGGTTATCACGGCGCTTCTGCGCATTGGCGAAATCGAAAATGGGCGGCGTCGCGCAGGATTTGCCTATGTGAATCTCGGCGATCTGGTGGCTGATATCGTCGATCTGTACGAGCCGATTGCCGAAACGAATGGTCTTGTCCTGACCAGTCTGGTTGTGGCCGAGCCCGCAAGCGATACGCTTGTCACCTTCGGGGATCGCGATCTGCTGGTCGAGGTTCTGGCCAATCTTCTCGATAACGCCATGAAATTCACGCCCCCAGGCGGTCATGTCACCGTATCGGCCACGCCCGGCCCAAGCGTGATCAATCTGCGCGTTGCGGATACCGGTATCGGTATTCCGGAGGCGGAACGAGAGGCCGTGCTGGGGCGTTTCTATCGTTCGGATAAAAGCCGTCACGTGCCGGGGAGCGGGCTCGGGCTCAGTCTGGTCATGGCGATCCTGCGGCTGCATGGTGTGGAACTGGCCATTGCGGATGGCGACGGGACCACAGCCGCCAAAGGCTGTGCTTTCGAGATGACCTTTCAGGTTTCTGGCAGCCCGGACCCGGCCTGATCTGCACTGCCCCCTCAGACAGGAAGCGCAGGTTGTGACAGCACGATGAAAGGTCGTTCCAGAACGGAACTTAAAAGGAATTTTCCTTGTCGCCCCCGGCTGGATTTGTATGTCTGGCTGTAACAGAAAAAGGAACCTGCTTGATGATATCGGGAAACGGATGGAGTCACTCCATGCCGGGTTACGCGCACAGGCATAGGGTGGTAGCCGGACTGGGTGATGGGTCGATGGCATGAATCAGGTTGTTATCACCGCGCTCAAGCGCCCCTATACCTTCGTTGTCCTGTCCATCTTCATCGTGATTTTCGGCGTCAGATCGGTCATCAAGACGCCGACAGACGTATTCCCGAACATCAATATTCCGGTCGTCGCGATCGTGTGGTCGTATCTGGGCCTCATGCCGGAGGATATGTCCGGGCGTGTGGTCTATTATTACGAACGTACCCTGACCACGACGGTCAATAATATCGAGCATATCGAGAGTGGCTCATATTACGGTCGCGGTATCGTCAAGGTCTATTTCCAGCCCGGCACCGATACCTCTGTGGCGCAGACACAGATCACCTCCGTATCGCAGACCGTCATCAAGCAGTTGCCGACCGGGGCCACGCCCCCGCTCATTCTGGCCTATAATGCGTCTTCCGTGCCGGTGCTGACGCTACAGATCAATTCGGACAAGCTGAACGGCTCCGAACTGTACAACATGGCCTCCAACCTGATCAGGCCACAGCTCGTCTCCGTGCCCGGCGTGTCGATCCCGAACCCTTATGGTGGTCTGGCGCCGTACATCACGGTGGATATCGATCCGTCCAAGCTGATGGCGCATAACCTCTCGGCGGTCGATGTCAGCACGGCGCTGAACAAGCAGAATATCGTGTTGCCAGCGGGCGACCAGCGTATCGGGCCGTTCGATTACATGGTGCGGACCAACGCACAGCCGCGCGAAGTCGAGACGTTCAACAACCTTCCCATCAAGCAGGTAGGCAACGCGGTGGTCTATCTGCGCGACGTGGCCCATGTGCATCGCGGCGGCCCGCCACAGGCCAATATGGTGCTGGTGAAGGGGCGTCAGGCCGTCATGATGGTCATCATGAAGAGCGGCGATGCCTCGACGCTCGACGTGGTGGCTGGCGTGAAAAAGCTGCTGCCTCAGGTGATCGATACCCTGCCCAAGGGAACGAGCATCAAGATCCTGACTGATGCCTCAGGCTTCGTGAAGGATTCAGTCGAGGACGTAGTGCGCGAAATGATTATCGCCGCGCTGCTGACCTCCCTTGCAGTGCTGCTTTTCCTTGGATCATGGCGCTCCACCCTCATTGTGGCGACGTCCATTCCGCTCGCCATTCTCTGCTCGGTCATCGGGTTGAGTCTCGCCGGGCAGTCCATCAATGTCATGACACTGGGCGGTCTGGCCCTGGCGGTCGGTATCCTTGTCGATGACGCCACCGTCATGATCGAGAATATCGATGCCCATCTGGAGATGGGCAAGGATCTGGAAATGGCCATCATCGATGCGGCCAATCAGATTGTCGTGCCGACCTTCGTTTCCACCACCTGTATCTGTATCGTCTGGTTGCCGCTTTTCGAATTGACTGGCGTCGCGGGTTGGCTGTTCATGCCGATGGCCGAAGCCATCATCTTCGCCATGATCGCCTCTTTCATTCTGTCACGAACCCTCGTGCCGACCATGGCCAACTGGATGCTGGCCGCGCAGGTGGCCGCCCATGAGCATGGCGATGACGGCAGGGAGCCTGGCTTCTTCGGTCGGTTCCAGCGTGGCTTCGAAAGCGGGTTTTTCCGCTTCCGTGAGCGCTACAAGATCGTGCTGGGTGGGCTGATCGAGGAGAGGAAGAAATTCGTTCCGTTCTTCATGGCGGTCTCGATCCTGTCCTCGGGACTTTATTTCTTCGTGGGCGAGGATTTCTTCCCCGAGATCAAGTCCGGCACACTGCAGCTGCATATGCGCGCGCCCATCGGGACGCGTCTGGAGGAATCCGGCAAGATCTCCGTGCTGATCGAAAAGAAGATGCATGAGGTTCTGCCCGGTCAGATCGACGCGGTGCTCAACAACTGCGGTCTGCCTTTCTCGCAGCTCAATCAGGCGTTCATTCCCACCCCGACCGTAGGCACGGAAGATTGCGATATCACCGTTTCGCTCAAGAATGACGAGAGCCCGACGGCCGAGTATCGCCGCAAGATTCGTGCGGCGCTGATCGAGGCTTTTCCCGGAACGCAGATCACCTTCCAGCCCGCCGATCTGACCGCGAAGATCCTGAATTTCGGCCTGCCTGCGCCGCTCGACGTGCAGGTGGTGGGACGCGATCTCTACGGCAATTTTGCCTTCGCCAAGAAGCTACGTCGCAAGCTGGCCACTATTCCGGGCATCACGGATGTGTCCATCCAGCAGCCCATGACGCAGCCGACGCTCAGCATCAACGCCAAGCGCAGTTTCGCGCTCGGCACCGGCATCACAGAGCAGAATATCGCGCAGAACGCGCTGGTCGTGCTCTCGGGCAGTGCGCAGGTGGGGCAGGTCTATTACCTGAACAGCTCGGGCGTGGCGCAGCTCATCGATGTGCAGACCCCGGCAAACTACCTCCAGACACTCAATGATCTGAAGACGGTCCCGATCGACCGTGGCGACGGCAACCCGACCAATGCCCAGCCTCAGCTCTTGGGCGCGCTTTCCGAGATCGAGCAGACGGGTACCCCGGCGGAAGTCGCGCATTACAACATCATGCCCGTGTTCGATATATATGCCGCGAACGAGAATATTGATCTCGGCACGGTGGCACGCTCGGTGCAGGACGTGGCGGATTCGATGAAGTCCGAGCTGCCGCGTGGCTCGCATCTGGTGGTGCGCGGTCAGGCCGTGACGATGACCGATGCCTATTCGCAGCTGATTGTCGGTCTCGCGATGTCGATCACGCTCGTCTATCTGATCATCGTCGTGAACTTCCAGTCCTGGCTCGATCCCTTCGTCATCATCACGGCGCTGCCGGGTGCGCTGGGCGGTATCGCCTGGAGCCTGTTCCTGACCCATACCTCGCTTTCGGTGCCTGCATTGACGGGGGCCATCATGTGCATGGGTACAGCCACAGCCAACGCCATTCTGGTCGTGTCCTTCGCGCGTGAGCGTATGGAGATCCACGGAGACGCGCTGAAAGCCGCGCTCGAAGCCGGGTATGAGCGTATCCGTCCCGTGCTGATGACGGCACTCGCCATGATCATCGGCATGGTGCCCATGTCCATGAGCAATTCCGACAACGCCCCGATCGGCAAGGCCGTGATTGGCGGATTGATTGTAGCCACTGCAGCGACGCTCCTGTTCGTCCCCTGCGTTTTTGCCATTGTCCATTACAGAAAGCCGCATGAGCGCGGCGATGAGGGAGCCCACGCATGACCCAGCACCCGAAAACAGGTGCCGAGCAGAACCGCAAGCGGGGCCGCTTCATCATTCTCATCGTGCTCGGTATCGCTGTTCTGATTGCGGCATGGGGCATTATCGGGCGCTCGATGCATTACAGCACACTGCGCGAGGAGGCCGACGACAATGCCCGCGCGCGCGTCAGCCTCATCAACCCGCAGCCTGGACCGGCGGAGCGTCATCTCGACCTGCCTGCCAACCTTGCCGCCTGGTATCAGGCGCCGATCTATGCGCAGGTCTCTGGGTATGTGAAGATGTGGTACAAGGATTACGGCGCGCATGTGAAATCGGGCGACCTGCTTGCCGAGATCAGCACGCCGAGCCTCGACGCGCAGTACGAAGCTGCCAAGGCCAATTACAACGTCGTGCTGGCGCGCTACAAACTGGCCGTCATCACGGCCAAGCGCTGGGCCGATCTGCGCGATACACAGGCCGTGTCGCGTCAGGAAGTCGATGTGCAGGCCGCCAATGCTGCAGCCCAGAAAGCGCAGGTCGATCAGGCGCAGCATGAAGTCGAGCGTTTCGAAGCACTCGAGAACTTCAAGCGTATCGTGGCGCCCTTCGATGGCATCGTGACCTCACGCCTCGTCAATGTGGGCGATTACGTCAATGCAGGTGGTGGGGATCTGAATTCGCGCGGGAATGCCTCCGAACTCTTCACAGTGGCGGATACGCATCGCATGCGTGTGTTCGTTTCTGTCCCGCAGGATTATGCGGCGGTGATTTCGGACAAGCTTGCAGCCAAACTGACCCTGCCGCAGTTTCCCGGACGTGTTTATGACGCGAGCTTCCTTGCTACCGCTCAGGCCTTCAACGCGGCAACGCGCACGGTCACGACCGAGCTGGAACTCAGCAATGAGGATGGCTCGCTCTGGCCCGATTCCTATGCAACCGCGCATTTCACGGCACCGGGCGAGCCGGGTGTTCTGATTGTGCCGGTCAATGCGTTGATCTTCCGCGCCCAGGGCACGCAGCTTGCTACGGTGGTCGATAATCGGATCCACCTGATCGACGTGAAAACCGGGATCAATTATGGAATGACCATCCAGATTCTGGGGGGGATTGCCGCCAAGGATCAGATCGTGGCCAACCCCACAGCGGACATGCTCGAAGGGGATGAGGTAAAGGTGGTTCCCTCGACGCGCGGTTACAACGATGCAACGGCAGCCCCGCGCAAGAACGTTACGCCTCCGCCGCGCCAGACTGCGCCAGAAGACGATGATGGCGGCAGCAACGAGAACGGGGCGCGCCGATGAGAGGGTCTTCGACGAGACGTGCCCTGCGCGGGAGTATCGCCGGGGCCGTGTTCAGCCTTTCGCTCCTGTCCGGTTGCGACCTTGCGCCGAATTATCAAGCTCCCAAATTCATCTATCCCGATGGTTGGAAAGGGAAGGGCGTCCTGGTGGATGCCCGACCGGCCGATGACGTGCCGAAGGGAAAATGGTGGGAGGTGTTTCACGATGCCCAGTTGAACGCCCTCGAGGAGAAGATGCTGGCGTCGAACCCTGACCTTCAGGCTCAGGCGGAAATCTTCACCCAGTCACGCGATATCGCGCGAGAGACCGAGGCGCAGCTTGCCCCACAGCTCAACGGGTCTGCGGGGATGTCGAACAACAAGACATCGCTTACCCGTCTGTGGCGCGGCAATACCGCAACGTCGCCCACGACCGAGTCGAGTGTCTTCTACAGTGGTGCGGCGACCTGGGAGCCGGATTTCTTCAGCCGTATCCGCAATTCCACGCGCATGCAGAAGAACATGGCACAGGCCAGTGCGGCGGATTACGCCAATCTGCGTCTGATGCTCGAAGCCGAACTGGCGTCCAATTATCTGGGTCTGCGCGGGCTCGATGCCCAGTATGCGGTCTATGCCGATTCGATCCGCTACTATCAGACTGCGGTGAAAATCACCCAGCTGCGTCAGGCTGGAGCGATTGCGGCCGGGCTGGATGTCTCACGTGCCGAGAACCAGCTTTTTGCGACCATGGCATCGCAAAGCAATGTACGCGCCCAGCGTCAGGTGCTGGAACATGCCATAGCGGTGATGGTGAACACTGTTCCCGGCAGCTTCCATATCGAAGCGGCCAATGCGCAGGTGCTCCCCTATTCCATCTTGCGTATCCCGAGCGGACTGCCCTCGCAGCTTCTGGAGCGCCGTCCGGATATCGCCTCTGCCGAGCGCAATCTCGCCGCCAATAGCCGGGCGATCGGTGTTGCACGCGCCGCTTTCTATCCTGATGTCACCTTCAGCCTGAATGGTGGCTTCATGAATAATGGCTTCGATCTGGCCAGTCTCGGAAACTCGATGTGGAGCTATGGAGTGCAGGCCGTCGAGCCGCTCTTCACGGGCGGCTTGCGCCGCGCCGCGCTGCAGCGCGCCTGGGCCCAGTATCGCGAGAGCGCAGACCGATATCGCTCGACCGTGCTCTCCGCATTTCAGGATGTGGAGGACGGCCTTTCCCAGACCAGCGCCTTCGCAGACCAGCAGAAGCAGCAATATGCCGCTGTGGATGCGGCCTTGCGCACACAGCGCATGACCATGGCTCTTTATACGGGTGGTTTGACCAACTATCTCGACGTGGTTGTGGCGCAGCAGGCGGCTCTTGTAGCGCGCATTGACGCGGTCCAGGCCCAGACTATCCAGCTCCAGGCCAGCGTGCGCCTGATCAAGGCTCTGGGCGGTGGCTGGGATCGTTCGGCATTGCCCTCGATCAAGTCCATCGATCCGATCGGTGTGCTGCAATATGACGGGCTGCATCATCCCCGCCCGGCGGGTGACGTGGATACGCGCACAGGACCCGAAGACAAGAATCTGAGCGGCAATGACACGGTGGGAGCGACCACGAAAGGCTTGACAGCCCCGGCTCAGGGGCGGTAAGGGGCCGCTCCCATTCGGAACGCGGGAGAGGCGTAAGCGGTCGCAGGATCGGAAACGCCTCACTGGAACCGCGGTTCGGGCAAACCATTGAGGAGTCCCGGATATGGCCAAAAAAGTAGTTGGCTACATCAAGTTGCAGATCCCGGCAGGCAAGGCGAATCCGTCGCCGCCAGTCGGTCCGGCCCTGGGTCAGCGCGGCCTGAACATCATGCAGTTCTGCAAAGAGTTCAACGCCAAGACGCAGACTCTCGAGCCCGGCATGCCGATCCCGGTCGTTATCACGGCCTATGCGGATCGTACGTTCAGCTTTGTCACCAAGACCCCGCCGAACACCTACTTCCTGCTCAAGGCCGCCAAGGTCTCCAAGGGCAGCCAGACGGTCGGCAAGTCTGCCGCTGTTGGCTCTGTCACGACCGCGCAGCTGCGCGAGATCGCTGCAGAGAAGTTCAAGGACATGAACGCCAATGACATCGACGGCGCTGTGCGCATGCTGGCCGGTTCGGCCAAGTCGATGGGTCTGAACGTGGTGGAGGGCTGATCCTATGGCCAAGAACAAGAGGCTGAATGCCGCCCGCGCGACGGTCGACACCGACAAGCAGTACGACCTGTCCGCAGCTGTTGCTCTGGTCAAGGGCAATGCGAAGGCCAAGTTCGACGAGACCATCGAAATCTCGCTGAACCTCGGCATCGATCCCCGTCATGCTGACCAGATGGTCCGTGGTCTGATCTCGCTGCCGAACGGCACGGGCAAGACCCTGCGCGTTGGCGTTTTCGCTCGTGGCCCCAAGGCTGAGGAAGCCAAGGCTGCCGGTGCGGAAGTTGTCGGTGCGGAAGATCTGGCCGAGAAGATCCAGAACGGTGAAATCGAGTTCGATCGCTGCATTGCGACTCCGGACATGATGGCACTGGTCGGTCGTCTGGGTAAGATCCTCGGCCCGCGCGGCCTGATGCCGAACCCCCGTCTGGGCACGGTGACCATGGACGTGAAGGGTGCCGTTCAGGCAGCCAAGTCCGGCCAGGTCGAATACCGCGCCGAGAAGGCCGGTATCATCCATGCCGGCGTTGGTAAGGCTTCCTTCGGTGAAGACAAGCTGGTCGAGAACATCAAGGCCCTGGTCGATGCCGTCCAGAAGGCTCGCCCGACCGGTGCCAAGGGCACCTATCTGAAGAAGGCAGCTCTGTCTTCCACGATGGGCCCGGGTGTGCGCGTCGACGTGGCGTCGTTCACGGCCTGATTTAGAGAGATGACACTGCGCGGCCTGGCCGTGTAGTGGCGCAGGGGCGGGGGATCTTCCTCCGCTTCCGAACCTGTCCGAGACCGGGCGTGCTGTTCTACGGAACAGCCTAAGGGATTTTGAGAGAGATCCGCGAGCGGGAGACGGGGCGCCAGCAGACAAGGGTAGGGCAACCTGCCGGAATGCTGGGTTCCGATTGAATGGACAGGCGAGCGGTACTTTTCCGATTGCGGGGAAGTGCCATGGGTAACCCGGTCTGGAAGCCACGGTTTCCGGACTGACGAGGAGAATGGATTTGGACCGTCAGGAAAAACGGGCCTTCGTCGAATTCCTCGCCAACGTGTTCAACAGCACGTCCATGGTTGTCGTGACCGAAAACAAAGGTCTCACGGTAGCTGATGTGACGGAGCTGCGTCGACGCGTTCGTGCGGCGGGTGCGACGTACAAGGTTGCGAAAAACCGGCTGGCCAGCCTCGCTCTGCATGGGACCCAATTCGACGGGATTCTTCCGCTGCTGAAGGGCCCGACCGCGCTTGCGTGGTCTGAGGATCCGGTTGCAGTCGCGAAGGCGATCGTCGAGTTCGCCAAGACGAATGAGAAGCTTGTGGTGCTCGGTGGCGCCCTTGGTAGCCAGACGCTTGATGCGGATGGTGTCAAGGCTCTTGCCGCGCTGCCGTCGCTGGATGAACTGCGTGCGCAGCTGGTGGGTATGATTTCTACCCCCGCTACGCGTATCGCAGGCGTTGTCCAGGCTCCGGCTGGCCAGCTTGCTCGCGTTTTCGGCGCCTATGCCAAGACCGGCGAAGCCGCCTGAATTGTCTTACGCAGCACCGCTCCTCTTCAGGAGCGCGGGTTGTGAATCGAAAACCAGTTACCATATAGGACCATCATCATGGCCGATCTGAACAAAATCGTTGACGAACTGTCCGCTCTGACCGTTCTCGAAGCTGCTGAACTCTCGAAGCTGCTCGAAGAGAAGTGGGGCGTTTCCGCTGCTGCTCCGGTTGCCGTTGCTGCTGCTGGCCCGGCTGCTGCCGCTGCTCCTGCTGAAGAGCAGACCGAGTTCACCGTGATCCTCGCCGAAGCCGGCGACAAGAAGATCAACGTGATCAAGGAAATCCGTGGCATCACGGGCCTGGGTCTGAAGGAAGCCAAGGACCTGGTCGAAGGCGCTCCGAAGACCGTCAAGGAAGGCGTGTCCAAGGACGAAGCAGCCAAGATCAAGAAGCTGCTTGAAGACAACGGCGCCAAGGTCGAAGTCAAGTAATCAAGCCCACGGACCGCGCTTCGCCCCCGGGCGGAGCCGGTTGTGGATTGAGACAGGTCAGGGCGGAAATCCTTTCGGGTTTCCGCCCGATTTGCCGTTGCGGACAAACCCTGTATAAGGGCCGGTTGTCACGCAACAACTTTACGAATTCACGGTGCCGGTCGTTCCGGTCGCCCGCCATGTCAGGTTTCCTGGCGTGTGGACGACCCGAAGGTCTGGTGCGAGAGGGCAGGGATAGATGAACGCAATCACCAAATCGTTCACAGGACGCAAGCGGATTCGCAAGAGCTTCGGGCGGATCCCCGAAGTCGCGCCGATGCCCAACCTGATTGACGTGCAGCGCGCGAGCTATGAGACGTTCCTTCAGATGAACGTGGCGCCTGACAGCCGTCAGCAGACGGGTCTTCAGGAAGTGTTCCGGTCGGTTTTCCCGATCAACGATTTTGCGGGACGTGGCCGTCTTGAGTTCGTTTCCTATGAACTCGAAGAGCCGAAATACGATGTCGAGGAATGCATTCAGCGCGGGCTGACCTTTGCCGCGCCGCTGAAGGTCATTCTGCGTCTTATCGTCTGGGATGTGGATGAGGATACGGGCTCACGCTCGATCCGCGACATCAAGGAGCAGCCGGTTTACATGGGCGACATGCCGCTCATGACCGATAACGGCACCTTCATCATCAATGGCACAGAGCGCGTCATTGTCAGCCAGATGCATCGTAGCCCCGGCGTGTTCTTCGATCACGACAAGGGCAAGACGCATTCTTCCGGCAAGTATCTCTTCGCTGCCCGCGTTATCCCCTATCGTGGTTCCTGGCTCGATTTCGAGTTCGATGCCAAGGACCTGATCTATGTGCGTATCGACCGCAAGCGCAAGCTGCCGGTCACGACCCTGCTCTATGCCCTGGAAGGCGAGCATTCCATCGCTGCCCGCGCCGCCAAGGCTGCAGAAGGCGGCGATGTAGAGGCTCTCGGTATTCGTGGCATGGATCAGGATGAAATCCTGGCCTATTTCTACGGCACGGTGCCGTTCACGCGTATGCCCAAGGGCTGGGCGCGTCCGTTCGACCCCGAAGCCTTCCGTGGCATGAAGCTGCTTGAGCCGCTGTACGACGCCGATACCGGTGAAGTGGTGGCCGAGGCCGACGCCAAGCTGACCGCGCGCATGTGCCGCAAGATTGCGGAGACGACCAAGGACGTGCTCGTGGGGCGCGCCGATCTGCTGGGCCGCTTCATTGCGCAGGATCTTGTCAACGAGAACACGGGCGAGATCTATGCCGAAGCTGGCGAAGAGCTGACCGAAGCACGTCTCGAGGCGCTTGAGGAATCGGGCGTGACCGAGCTGCCGATGCTTGCTGTCGACTCCTCGCATGGCCCCTGGATCCGCAACACGCTGGCCGTGGACAAGAACAACCGCCGCGATGAAGCGCTGATCGATATCTATCGCATCATGCGTCCCGGTGAGCCGCCGACCCCGGAAACGGCAGAAGCCATGTTCCAGGGCCTGTTCTTCGATGCGGACCGCTACGACCTCTCGGCCGTGGGTCGCGTGAAGATGAACATGCGTCTTGAAGTCGATGCGCCGGACACCATGCGCGTTCTGCGCAAGGAAGACATCCTACGCACCGTCAAGATCATGTGCGAGCTCAAGGATGGCCGCGGCCAGATCGACGATATCGACAATCTCGGTAACCGTCGTGTCCGCTCCGTCGGCGAGCTGATGGAAAACCAGTATCGCGTCGGTCTGCTCCGCATGGAGCGCGCCATTCGCGAGCGTATGGGTTCGGTCGATGTCGATACGGTCATGCCGCATGACCTGATCAACGCCAAGCCTGCCGCTGCTGCTGTGCGTGAGTTCTTCGGCTCGTCGCAGCTCAGCCAGTTCATGGACCAGACCAATCCGCTCTCCGAAGTGACGCATAAGCGCCGTCTTTCGGCGCTTGGCCCGGGCGGTCTGACCCGTGAGCGCGCTGGCTTCGAAGTCCGCGACGTTCATCCGACGCATTACGGCCGCATCTGCCCGATTGAGACGCCTGAAGGACCGAACATTGGTCTGATCAACTCGCTCTCGACCTATGCGAAGGTGAACAAGTACGGCTTCATCGAGACGCCTTACCGCCTTGTTCAGGACGGTGTGCTGCAGGCCGGCTGGAAGTACCTCTCCGCCATGGAAGAGGACAAGCTTATCGTTGCCCAGGCCGATGCGGCTCAGGACAAGAGCACGGGTCGCCTGACCGACGAACTGGTTTCGGTCCGTCGTTCGGGTGACTTCCGCCTGGTGCCGCCCGAGCAGGTCACGGCCTGCGACGTGTCGCCCAAGCAGCTTGTTTCGGTCGCCGCCGCGCTCATTCCGTTCCTTGAGAACGATGACGCCAACCGCGCATTGATGGGCTCGAACATGCAGCGTCAGGCCGTGCCGCTGGTACGCGCCGATGCGCCGCTGGTCGGCACGGGCATGGAAGCCGCTGTGGCCCATGACTCGGGTGCGACCATCGTTGCCAAGCGCAATGGCGTGATCGACCAGATCGACGGTGCACGTATCGTTGTGCGGGCCACCGACGAAGCCGGGTCGACCCAGGGCGTCGATATCTATCGTCTGCGCAAGTACATGCGTTCGAATCAGTCCACCTGCATCAACCAGCGTCCGCTGGTGCGCGTGGGTGACACGGTTCATGCCGGTGACATCATCGCTGACGGTCCGTCCACCGAGCTGGGCGAACTGGCTCTGGGCCGCAACGTGCTCGTCGCGTTCATGCCCTGGAACGGTTACAACTTCGAAGACTCGATCCTCATCTCCGAGCGTATCGCCCGTGATGACGTGTTCACCTCGATCCATATCGAGGAATTCGAGGTCATGGCGCGTGACACCAAGCTGGGTCAGGAAGAAATCACCCGCGACATTCCGAATGTCGGTGAGGAAGCCCTGCGCAATCTCGACGAGGCGGGTATCGTCTATGTCGGCGCTGAGGTGAATCCGGGCGACATTCTGATCGGCAAGGTCACACCGAAGGGCGAAAGCCCGATGACGCCGGAAGAAAAGCTTCTGCGCGCCATCTTCGGTGAAAAGGCTTCTGACGTTCGCGACACCTCGCTCAAGCTGCCCCCGGGCACGAGCGGTACGATCGTTGACGTGCGCGTCTTCTCACGCCGTGGCGTGGATAAGGACGAGCGCGCCATGGCGATCGAACGCGCCGAGATCGAGCGTCTGACCAAGGATCGTGACGACGAGCGCGCCATTCAGGAGCGCAGCTTCGTGGCCCGTCTGCGTGAGCGTCTGCTGAACCAGACGGCTGCGGCTGGCTTTAAGGGTATCCGTGCAGGCACGGTCATCACCGACGAGGTTCTGGACGAGCATCCGCGTGGCGCCTGGCGCAACATCACGGTCAGCGATGACAGCGTGATGTCCGAGCTGGAAACGCTGCGCCGCGAATACGACGCTGCCGTTGGCAAGATCCAGGCCCGTTTCGACAGCAAGGTCGAGAAGCTGCAGCGCGGTGACGAGCTGCCGCCGGGCGTGATGAAGATGGTCAAGGTCTTCGTGGCTGTGAAGCGCAAGCTGCAGCCGGGTGACAAGATGGCCGGTCGTCACGGTAACAAGGGTGTCGTCTCGCGCGTCGTGCCGGTTGAGGACATGCCGTTCCTTGAAGATGGTACGCCGGTCGACCTCGTTCTGAACCCGCTGGGCGTGCCGTCGCGCATGAATGTCGGTCAGATTCTCGAGACCCATCTGGGCTGGGCCTGCGCCAATATCGGCCAGAACATCGGCAAGATTGCCGATGACTACCAGCGCACGGGCGAGCGCAAGCTCGAGCTGCTTGAGAGCCTGCGTGACGTCTATGGCGACGCCGTGTTCGAAAGCGATATCGCGACCCTGCCGAACGAGCAGCTTCTTGAGCTGACCGGCAACCTCCGTAAGGGCGTGCCGATCGCAACGCCGGTGTTCGACGGCGCGTCGATCCCGGATATCGAGGACATGCTGGTGAAGGCCGGTGTAGACAAGTCGGGCCAGTCGCAGCTGATCGACGGCCGTACGGGCGAGGCTTTCGAGCGTCGCACCACGGTCGGCTACATCTACATGCTGAAGTTGCATCACCTTGTCGACGACAAGATCCATGCCCGTTCGATCGGTCCGTACTCGCTCGTCACACAGCAGCCGCTGGGTGGTAAGGCGCAGTTCGGTGGCCAGCGCTTTGGTGAGATGGAAGTCTGGGCTCTTGAAGCTTACGGTGCCGCCTACACCCTGCAGGAAATGCTCACGGTCAAGTCCGATGACGTTTCCGGCCGTACGAAGGTCTATGAGGCCATTGTGCGTGAGCAGGATGATTTCGAGGCCGGTATCCCCGAGAGCTTCAACGTTCTGATCAAGGAACTGAAGTCGCTCGGCCTGAATGTCGATCTGGAGCAGAGCGCGATCTGATGCGCTTTGTCTCTGCCTTCTCTGTGTTTGTTGCTAACGCGGGCGCGGCCGGTCTTCCGGCCCGCTCCGTGAAATGGGATTTCGGCGCATGAACGAACTCATGAAGATCCTTGGTCAGACGGGCCAGACCCAGTCTTTCGACCAGATCAAAATCCAGCTCGCTTCATCCGAGCAGATCCGCTCCTGGTCTTACGGCGAGATCAAGAAGCCGGAGACCATCAACTACCGTACGTTCAAGCCTGAGCGCGACGGCCTGTTCTGTGCGCGTATCTTCGGCCCGATCAAGGACTATGAGTGCCTGTGCGGCAAGTACAAGCGCATGAAGTTCCGTGGCATCGTGTGCGAGAAGTGCGGCGTGGAAGTCACGCTCGCCAAGGTTCGCCGCGAGCGTATGGGCCATATCGAACTGGCTTCGCCGGTTGCGCATATCTGGTTCCTGAAGTCGCTGCCGAGCCGCATTGCGACGATGATCGACATCACGCTGAAGGACCTCGAAAAGGTCCTGTATTTCGAGAGCTATATCGTTCTCGAATCCGGCACGAGCCCGTTCAAGCGTTATTCGCTGCTGTCGGAAGACCAGTATTTCGACGCGATGGACGACTACGCCGATGAAGGCCTGGAAGTCGGTATCGGCGCTGAGGCGGTCAAGAAGATCCTGTGGAAGGCGCGTCTGCTCTCCACCGAAACCGATCGCCCGGGCCTGATTGACCGTGACGGTCGTGATCAGGACAAGTCTGACGGCGATCTGCTGCGCGAGGACCTGCGTGAAGCCACGTCGGAAGCCAAGCGCAAGAAGCTCGTCAAGCGCCTGAAGCTGTTCGAAGCCTTCGCCGAGAGCGGTTCGCGACCGGAATGGATGATCCTGGACCTCGTTCCGGTCATTCCGCCCGAGCTGCGCCCGCTCGTGCCGCTGGATGGCGGTCGTTTCGCGACGTCCGATCTGAACGATCTCTATCGTCGCGTGATCAACCGTAACAACCGACTGAAGCGCCTGATCGAGCTGCGTGCGCCGGACATCATTGTCCGTAACGAAAAGCGCATGCTCCAGGAAGCCGTTGACGCGCTGTTCGATAACGGCCGTCGTGGTCGCGCCATCACGGGTGCCAACAAGCGTCCGCTGAAGTCGCTTTCCGACATGCTCAAGGGCAAGCAGGGCCGCTTCCGTCAGAACCTTCTGGGTAAGCGCGTCGACTATTCGGGCCGTTCGGTCATCGTGGTGGGCCCTGAACTGAAGCTGCATCAGTGCGGCCTGCCGAAGAAGATGGCGCTCGAGCTGTTCAAGCCCTTCATCTACAGCAAGCTGGAAAAATACGGTCACGCCACCACCATCAAGGCCGCAAAGCGCATGGTGGAGAAGGAGCGTCCGGAAGTCTGGGATATCCTCGAAGAGGTCATTCGCGAGCATCCCGTGATGCTGAACCGCGCACCGACCCTTCACCGCCTCGGCATTCAGGCCTTCGAGCCCGTGCTGATTGAAGGCAAGGCGATCCAGCTCCATCCGCTGGTGTGCACCGCGTTCAATGCCGACTTCGACGGCGACCAGATGGCCGTTCACGTGCCGCTGTCGCTTGAAGCCCAGCTTGAAGCCCGCGTGCTGATGATGTCGACCAACAACATCCTCAGCCCCGCGAACGGCAAGCCGATCATCGTGCCGTCGCAGGACATCGTCCTTGGCCTGTACTATCTGAGCCTTGAGGTTCCGGAGTATCACACCACGCCGGATGCGGCTGAGTATGATGCCGAGGGTCGTCTCGTGAAGGCCGGACCGTCTGCCTATGCGTCGGTGGCCGAGATCGAGCTTGCCATGAACGAGGGCACGCTCAAGCTGCACGACAAGATCCGTCTGCGCATGGAAACGCAGGATGCCGACGGCAAGTCCGTTCGTCAGACCCTGCTGACCACGCCGGGCCGCGCACTGATCGCGCAGATCCTGCCGCGTAATGCTGCCATCCCGTTCTCGCTGGTCAACAAGCAGCTGACCAAGAAGAACGTGTCGGACGTGATCGACGCCGTCTACCGTCACTGCGGCCAGAAGGAAGCGGTCATTTTCTGTGACCGTCTCATGGGCCTCGGTTTCCGCCACGCTGCGCGCGCCGGTATTTCCTTCGGCAAGGATGACATGATCATCCCGGTCGAGAAGCAGGAGCTGGTCGAGCGCACGCAGGCCGAGATCAAGGAATTCGAGCAGCAGTATCAAGACGGTCTGATCACGGCTGGCGAGCGCTATAACAAGGTGGTTGACGCCTGGTCGCGCTGCACGGACGAAGTCCAGGCGGCGATGATGAAGGAGATCTCGCGCCAGGTTATCGGCAAGCCGACGAACTCGGTCTGGATGATGAGCCACTCCGGTGCGCGTGGGTCGCCAGCCCAGATGAAGCAGCTTGCCGGTATGCGCGGTCTGATGGCCAAGCCTTCGGGCGAGATCATCGAGCAGCCGATTATCGCGAACTTCAAGGAAGGCCTCTCGGTTCTCGATTACTTCACCTCCACCCACGGTGCCCGTAAGGGTCTCGCGGATACGGCGCTGAAGACGGCGAACTCGGGTTACCTCACGCGTCGTCTCGTCGACGTGGCGCAGGATTGCATCATCGTCGAGAACGATTGCGGCACTGAGCGTGGCCTGACGATCCGTGCGGTCATGGATAGCGGTGAGGTCATCTCCTCGCTTTCCGAGCGTATCCTGGGTCGCACCCTGACGGCTGACGTGACCGATCCGGTGAGCGGTGCGGTTCTCTTCCCGCGTAACACGCTGATCGAGGAAGCCGAGGCAGAGATCATCGAGAAGGCAGGCGTCGAAAGCGTCCTGATCCGCTCGGTGCTGACCTGTGACAGCCGTGTTGGCGTGTGCGGACATTGCTATGGCCGTGACCTTGCACGCGGTACGCCGGTCAATATCGGTGAAGCCGTGGGCGTTATCGCTGCACAGTCCATCGGTGAGCCCGGCACGCAGTTGACCATGCGTACCTTCCATATCGGTGGTGCGGCTACGCGCGGTGCAGAGCAGTCGATGGTTGAGGCGTCGCGTGACGGCAAGGTGACCATCCGCAACCGCAACGTGGTTCAGAACAGCCAGAACGTCACCATCGTGATGTCGCGTAACTGCGAAATCCTGCTGACGGACGAGAAGGGTGTCGAGCGTGCACGTTACCGTGTGCCTTACGGTGCCCGTCTGATGGTCAATGAAGGCCAGGAAGTCACGCGCGGTCTGAAGATGGCCGAGTGGGACCCCTACACCCTGCCGATCATCACCGAGCAGGCCGGTACGGTTGAGTATCTCGACCTGATCGACTCCATCACCCTCGTCGAGCGTATGGACGAAGTCACGGGCCTGACCTCCAAGGTGGTCGTCGATTACAAGCAGGGCAGCAAGGGTGTGGATCTGCGTCCGCGCCTGCAGCTCAAGGACGCGGCGGGCAACGTGGTCCGACTCGCCAATGGCAATGAGGCGCGCTACTTCCTGTCGCCCGACTCACTGCTGTCGATCGAGAACGGCGCCACCGTGCATGCCGGTGACGTGCTGGCCCGTATCCCGCGCGAAGGATCGAAGACCCGTGACATTACGGGTGGTCTGCCGCGCGTGGCCGAACTGTTCGAAGCCCGTCGTCCCAAGGATCACGCGATCATCGCGGAGACCGAAGGTCGGATCGAGATCGGCAAGGACTACAAGTCCAAGCGCTGCATCATTGTGAAGAACGACGAGACCGGGGAAGAGACCAACTACCTCATCCCGAAAGGCAAGCACGTCTCGGTGCAGGAAGGCGACTTCGTACAGAAGGGCGATCCGCTGGTCGATGGTCCCCGCGTGCCGCATGACATTCTCAAGGTCATGGGCGTGGAGGCACTGTCCGACTATCTCGTCAATGAGATTCAGGACGTCTATCGACTGCAGGGCGTGAAGATCAATGACAAGCACATCGAGGTCATTGTTCGTCAGATGCTGCAGAAGGTGGAAATCCTCGAGCCGGGCGATACGACCTATCTGATCGGCGAGACGGTGGACCGCATCGAGTTCGAGGTCGAGAACGAGAAGCGCGTCAAGATGGGTGAGGAGCCTGCACGCGGCATGCCCATCCTGCAGGGCATTACGAAGGCCTCGTTGCAGACGCAGTCCTTCATCTCTGCGGCCTCCTTCCAGGAGACCACACGCGTGCTGACCGAAGCGGCAACAGCCGGCAAGGTCGATACGCTGAACGGCCTGAAGGAGAACGTGATTGTCGGGCGTCTGATCCCGGCAGGTACGGGCAGCGTCATGAACAAGCTGCGTGCCATGGCGGCCTCCCAAGACCGCCAGCGCGTGAGCCGGGCCGCCCCCGAGGTGACCGACGACGCGGCTGAGTAGAACCTAATGACTGCCACAGGGGAAACCCCTGTGGCGTCTCGGAAAAACTAGTTTACGTTTGGGATCGGGCGGGGTAATACCCGCCCGATTTCGTATCCGGCGATTCGAGACGGGAATCGAACGAGAATCGGGCAGAACGCTAGAGTATGCTTGACTTTCATCCGAAACGGCCATAGGGTCCGCGCCCTCGGCTACCCCCGTCTCCTAAGGCGTCTGAGCCGTTGATAGACAGCATCAAACGCTAACGGTGCCGCCGCCCTCGGGTGAGGCTCAGGCCGGTAGTGAAAGAGTCAAAAGCGGGCGGCATTCTGCCGCGCGCTGAATTTTGTTGGAAGCAAGCAGATCGGGCGTCGCTCGATCTAGCAGTGAGCAAGGATCGGGAAGGGCGTATGCCGACCATCAACCAGTTGATCGCCAAGGGCCGTGAGCCTGCCGCCAAGCGGAATAAAGTGCCGGCCCTCCAGGGTTGCCCCCAGAAGCGCGGCGTTTGCACGCGCGTCTATACGGTTACCCCGAAAAAGCCGAACTCGGCCCTGCGTAAGGTGGCAAAGGTGCGCCTGACCAACGGGTATGAGGTCGTTAGCTACATTCCGGGTGAAGGCCATAACCTGCAGGAACACAGCGTCGTGCTGATCCGCGGCGGCCGTGTAAAAGATTTGCCGGGTGTGCGTTATCACATCCTGCGCGGCGTGCTTGACACGCAGGGCATCGCCAAGCGTCGTCAGCGCCGTTCGCTGTATGGCGCGAAGCGTCCGAAGTAAGAGGAAATTCAGGCATGAGTCGCCGTCATCGCGCTGTAAAGCGTGAGATCCTTCCCGATCCGAAGTTCGGAGATGTCGTCATCACGCGTTTTATGAACGCTCTGATGTACGATGGTAAGAAGTCCACAGCCGAGGGCATCGTTTACGGTGCGCTTGAGTCCGTGCGTCGTCGTGGCGGTGCCACGGCTGACCCGGTCGCCATGTTCCATGCGGCTCTGGACAACGTGAAGCCGGCCGTAGAGGTTCGCTCCCGCCGCGTCGGCGGTGCGACCTATCAGGTCCCCGTCGAAGTCCGTGCCGAGCGCCGTCAGGCCCTTGCCATCCGCTGGCTGATCGACGCCTCGCGCAAGCGCGGTGAAAACACGATGCAGGAACGCCTTTCCAACGAGCTGATGGACGCGATCAACAATCGCGGCTCCGCCGTCAAGAAGCGCGAAGACACGCATCGTATGGCTGAAGCAAATAAAGCATTCAGCCACTATCGTTGGTAAGCTGAACAGGCTAACCGATTTCCCCGGGTGCCTCCTTCGGAGGTGCCTGGTACGAATTAGCAATCTTCCCCGCCGCACCTTCGGCGGTGGGTTATGGAGAGAATGATGGCTAAGGCTAAATTTGAGCGGACGAAGCCGCACTGCAACATTGGCACCATCGGTCACGTTGACCATGGCAAGACCTCACTGACGGCTGCAATCACGAAGACGCTCGCCAAGTCCGGCGGCGCGACCTTCCGTGCGTATGACCAGATCGACGCTGCTCCTGAAGAGCGCGCTCGCGGCATCACGATCTCCACCGCTCACGTTGAGTACGAGACCAAGAACCGTCACTACGCCCACGTCGACTGCCCGGGCCATGCTGACTACGTCAAGAACATGATCACGGGTGCCGCCCAGATGGACGGCGCAATCCTGGTCGTCTCCGCTGCTGACGGCCCGATGCCCCAGACGCGTGAGCACATCCTGCTCGCTCGCCAGGTTGGCGTTCCGGCGCTGGTCGTGTTCCTGAACAAGGTTGACCAGGTTGACGACGCCGAGCTTCTCGAGCTCGTCGAAATGGAAGTCCGTGAGCTTCTCTCGTCCTACCAGTTCCCCGGCGACGATATCCCCATCGTCAAGGGTTCGGCTCTGGTGACGCTCGAAGACGGCGACGCAGCAATCGGTGAAGATCGCGTGCTCGAGCTGATGGAAGCGGTTGACACCTACATCCCGCAGCCGGAGCGTCCGGTTGACCGTCCGTTCCTGATGCCGATCGAAGACGTGTTCTCGATCTCGGGTCGTGGTACGGTTGTCACGGGTCGCGTTGAGCGTGGCGTTGTGAACGTAGGTGACGAAGTCGAAATCGTCGGCCTCAAGGACACCGTCAAGACGACCGTCACTGGCGTCGAGATGTTCCGCAAGCTGCTCGATCGCGGTGAAGCCGGTGACAACATCGGTGCGCTGGTTCGCGGCACGAAGCGTGAAGACGTTGAGCGCGGTCAGGTTCTTGCAAAGCCGGGTTCGATCACCCCGCACAAGAAGTTCAAGGCCGAGGCTTACATCCTCACGAAGGAAGAGGGCGGACGTCACACTCCGTTCTTTACAAACTACCGTCCGCAGTTCTATTTCCGCACGACCGACGTCACGGGCGTCGTTCAGCTGCCGGAAGGCACGGAAATGGTCATGCCGGGCGATAACGTTGCCATGGACGTCGAGCTGATTGCTCCGATCGCCATGGACGAAGGTCTCCGCTTCGCTATCCGTGAAGGCGGCCGCACCGTCGGTGCAGGCGTGGTCTCCTCGATCAGCGCCTGATTGTAAGCACGGGCCCTGATTTGGTTGGCCCCGGTCGGAGTAATCCGGCCGGGGTCGGCTTTAGAAGGGACCAGGAGGGAGCAGGGTAAGACCCGAACCCCAACGAGTTGGATTATTGGTAAGATGGACAACCAGAACATCCGCATTCGCCTAAAGGCGTACGATCACCGCGTGCTCGACAACAGCACGAAGGAAATCGTAAACACGGCGAAGCGTACGGGTGCGCGGGTTCGGGGTCCTATCCCGCTACCGACGCATATCGAGCGGTTCACTGTGAACCGTTCCCCACATGTGGACAAGAAAAGCCGCGAGCAGTTCGAAATTCGGACTCATCGCCGCCTGCTCGACATTGTTGAGCCGACACCGCAGACCGTGGACGCCCTCATGAAGCTCGACCTCGCCGCTGGCGTTGACGTCGAGATCAAACTTTAAGGTCCAGACGATGCGTACCGGATTGATCGCAAAGAAGCTGGGAATGACCCGGCTATTCAAGGAAGATGGCACACATGTGCCGGTCACAGTGCTGCATCTCGACGAGGTCGAGGTTGTGGACGCCCGCACGCAGGAGCGTGATGGCTACACCGCAGTGCAGATCGGCATGAGCAAGGCAAAGGTGAAGAACGTCACCAAGCCGATGCGTGGCCATTATGCTCGCACCAAGGTGGAGCCGAAGAAGACTCTTGTCGAGTTTCGCGTGGCAGAAGATGCCGTGCTTGAGGCTGGCACGAAGCTCTCTGCGGCCCACTTCGTCGTTGGCCAGAAGGTCGACGTCACCGGCACCAGCAAGGGCAAAGGCTTCGCCGGCGTCATGAAGCGCTGGAACTTCGCTGGTCTTGAAGCCTCCCACGGCGTGTCCATCAGCCATCGTTCGCATGGTTCGACGGGTCAGCGCCAGGATCCGGGCAAGGTCTTCAAGGGCAAGAAAATGGCCGGTCATATGGGTGACGAGCGCATCACGACGCTTAATCTCGAAGTGGCAGCCGTTGACGCCGAACGCAACCTGATCATGGTTCGTGGTTCGATTCCGGGTGCCAAGAATGGCCTGGTGATGATCCGCGATGCGATCAAGAAGGCCCGCCATGCAGATGCGCCGTACCCGGCAGCGACTGCGGCGGCCGCCGGTTAAGGACTGAGGGCGATGGAATACGATATCAAAACCCTCGATAATGGCAGCGCCGGAACGGTGACCCTGCCAGAGGAACTGTTCGGCGCTACCCCGCGCACGGACATCATGGCACGCGTTGTTCACTGGCAGCTGGCCAAGCGCCGCGCTGGCACGCACCGCACCAAGGGCATGGGCGAGATTTCTGGCACGACCAAGAAGCCGTACCGCCAGAAGGGCACAGGCTCGGCACGTCAGGGCTCGCTGCGCGCACCGCAGTTTCGCACTGGTGGCGTCGTTCATGGTCCGGTCGTTCGCGACCATGGCTATGACCTGCCCAAGAAGGTGCGTCGCCTCGGCCTGATCTCTGCGCTGTCGCAGAAGGCAGCAGCCGGCAAGCTGATCGTCATCGATCAGGCCGCTGGTGTGACCAAGACCCGTGAAGCCGCTGCAAAGCTGGCTGCGCTGGGTTGGTCCTCCGCCCTGATCGTCGACGGGGCCGTTGATGTGGCTTTCGGTCGCGCTGTGCGCAACCTGCCCAAGATCGACGTGCTGCCCACGATCGGCGCCAACGTCTATGACATTCTGAACCACGATGTTCTCGTGCTGACGCGCGCAGGGCTCGAGGGTCTCAAGGAGCGCCTGGCATGACCACGGGCATCGTTCTTGCGCGCCGCACAAAGGCGCAGCGCATGACGCGTGAAGCGATGTTTGACATCGTTCGCGCGCCGCTCATCACCGAGAAGGCGACGGCCCTCTCCGAGCGTAACCAGGTTGTTTTCCGCGTGGCGATGACCGCCGCGAAGCCGGAAATCAAGGTTGCGGTCGAGACGCTTTTCGGCGTCAAGGTCGTCTCCGTGAACACGCTGGTGCAGAAGGGCAAGACCAAGATGGTCAAGGGCCGTCCTGGTCGCCGTTCGGACATCAAGAAGGCGTATGTTCAGCTTGCGGAAGGTCAGTCCATTGACCTCACCGCGAAGCTGGGCTGACGCGGGATAGGATACCATGGCACTCAAGCACTTTAATCCCACGACGCCGAGCACACGTGGCACGGTTCTGATCGATCGCAGCGAGCTCTATAAGGGCAAGCCGGTCAAGCAGCTGACCGAAGGCAAGAACAAGACGGGCGGCCGTAACAACCACGGTCGTACCACGTCGCGTTTCCGTGGCGGCGGGCACAAGCAGTCCTACCGCTATGTCGACTTCAAGCGTCGCAAGTTCGATGTGGCCGGCACGGTCGAGCGTCTGGAATATGACCCGAACCGCACCGCCTTCATCGCGCTGATCAAGTACGAAGACGGCGAGCTGGCTTACATCCTGGCACCGCAGCGCGTTAAGGTTGGCGATCAGGTGATCGCTGGCGAACGCACCGACGTGAAGCCGGGCAACGCCATGCCGCTGGGTTCGATGCCTGTCGGTACGATCGTGCACAACATCGAGCTGAAGCCCGGTGCAGGTGGCAAGATCGCGCGTTCGGCTGGCACATATTGCCAGCTGGTCGGCAAGGATGCCGGCTACGCCCAGATCAAGCTGCAGTCCGGTGAGCTCCGTCTCGTCCGTGGCGAATGCATGGCCACTGTTGGCGCGGTGTCGAACCCCGACAACATGAACCAGCATCTCGGCAAGGCCGGTCGTAACCGTTGGCTTGGCCGTCGTCCGCATAACCGTGGCGTCGTCATGAACCCGGTCGACCATCCGCATGGTGGTGGTGAAGGCCGTACCTCTGGTGGCCGTCATCCGGTTACGCCGTGGGGCAAGCCGACCAAGGGCTACAAGACTCGTGTTAACAAGAAGACGGACAGCCTGATCATCCGTCGCCGCAAGACCGGCAAGTAAGAAGGGGGCAAACAGAGATGGCACGTTCCGTCTGGAAGGGCCCGTTCGTTGACGGGTACTTGTTCGGCAAGGCTGAAGCGTCGCGCGCTTCGGGTCGTAATGAGGTGATCAAGATCTGGTCGCGTCGTTCCACCATCCTGCCGCAGTTCGTCGGGCTCACGTTCGGCGTTTATAATGGCCACAAGTTCCTGCCGGTGCAGGTGACGGAAAACATGGTCGGGCACAAGTTCGGTGAGTTCTCGCCGACACGCACGTTCCCCGGTCATGCTTCCGACAAGAAGTCGAAGCGGGGCTGATCATGAGCAAGCCGAAGCACATTCGCACACTCGCTGATACGGAAGCGCAGGCTGTTGCCCGCAACATCCGCGTCAGCCCGCGCAAGCTGAACCTGGTTGCGGCGATGATCCGCAACCAGCCGGCAGACAAGGCAATCGCAGCGCTGACGTTCTCGCGTCGCCGTATCGCTCAGCAGGTTCGCAAGACCCTCGAGAGCGCCGTGGCCAATGCAGAGAACAATCACCAGCTCGATGTCGATCAGCTCGTGGTCAAGACCGCAGAAGTTGGCAAGTCGATCGTCATGAAGCGTTTCCACGCTCGTGGCCGTGGTCGTTCCTCGCGCATCGAGAAGTTCTTCAGCCACCTGAAGATCGTCGTTGCCGAGCGCGCTGCAGACGAAGCGCCTGCGCCGAAGGGCAAGGGCAAGGACGCAGCAGAGCAGAAGGCAGCCTGATATGGGACACAAAGTCAATCCGATCGGGCTCCGGCTCGGCGTAAACCGCACCTGGGATAGCCGCTGGTACGCTGGCAATGACTATTCCCGTCTGCTGCATGAAGACCTGATGCTGCGCGCCTATCTGCGTCGCAAGCTGTCGGGTGCAGGCGTCTCCCGCGTTGTGATCGAGCGTCCGGCCAAGAAGCCGCGCGTCACGATCTATGCAGCGCGTCCCGGCGTCGTCATCGGCAAGAAGGGTCAGGACATCGACGCTCTGCGCAAGGATCTGAGCCGCCTGGCAAAGACCGACGTTGCGCTGAACATCGTCGAGATCCGCAAGCCCGAAATCGACGCAACCCTGGTTGCCGAGAACATTGCACAGCAGCTGGAGCGCCGCGTGGCCTTCCGTCGTGCAATGAAGCGTGCGGTTCAGTCTGCCATGCGTCTTGGCGCGCAGGGTATCCGAATCAACTGCTCCGGCCGTCTCGGTGGTGCGGAAATCGCTCGTATCGAGTGGTATCGCGAAGGTCGCGTGCCACTTCACACGTTGCGCGCCGACATCGATTACGGTATCGCCACTGCCAAGACGACCTATGGTACGTGCGGTGTGAAAGTCTGGATCTTCAAGGGTGAAATCCTTGCCCATGATCCGATGGCTCAGGACCGTCGTGCTGCGGAACAAGCGCCGCAGCGCTGAGCAGTAGATTATGACAAGCGCCGCGAGGCGCATGAGGATACGACACCATGCTTTCCCCGAAGCGGACTAAGTTTCGCAAGGCCCATAAGGGCCGCATTCATGGGTTGGCCAAGGGCGGAACGACGTTGAATTTCGGCGCGTTCGGCCTTAAGGCTCTTGAACCCGAACGTATCACCGCACGCCAGATCGAGGCGTCGCGTCGTGCGATCACTCGTGCGATGAAGCGTGCCGGTCGCGTGTGGATCCGGATTTTCCCGGATCTGCCGGTTTCCACGAAGCCTGCCGAAGTCCGCATGGGCTCCGGCAAGGGCTCGCCCGAGTTCTGGGTGGCCCGCGTGAAGCCCGGTCGCGTGCTGTTTGAAATCGAAGGCGTGCCGCCTGAAGTGGCACGTGAGGCCCTGGCTCTTGGCGCAGCGAAGCTGCCGATCAAGACCAAGTTCATCACCCGTATCGGGGAGGCATAAGAATGGCTGACGCTTACAAGGTAGCCGATCTTCGCGCCAAGTCCCCTGATGAACTGCAGGCCCTTCTTCTGGACCTGAAGCGTGAGCAGCTGAACCTCCGGTTCCAGGCTGCCACGGGCCAGTCCGAGGGAGTCGGACGCGTTCGCGTTCTCCGTCGTGCGATTGCTCGCATCAAGACGGTGGCGCATCAATCGAAGAACAAGGCGGGCGCAAAAACGTCTGCCGCAGAGTCCTGAGAGGAGACGGACGATGCCAAGGCGCGTCCTGACAGGGCGAGTGACGAGCGACAAGATGGACAAGACGGTTACCGTTCTTGTCGATCGTCGTATCATGCACCCGCTCTATAAGAAGTTCATTCGTCGTTCCAAGAAGTACGCGGCGCATGACGAGCTGAACGAGTGCAAGATCGGAGACACGGTGCGCATCGAAGAATGCGCCCCGATTTCCAAGCGCAAGACCTGGACGGTGATTACCCGCAACGGTGCGGCCCTTGAGGCAGCAGCTGCGGCACCGGCTCAGGCGTCAGCGTAAGAGGGGACTGAGAAATGATCCATCCCGAGACCAATCTGGACGTCGCCGATAATTCCGGCGCACGTCAGGTGCAGTGCATCAAGGTGCTGGGCGGCTCCAAGCGGAAAACCGCCTCGGTCGGCGACGTGATCGTCGTGTCCGTCAAGGAAGCGATTCCCCGCGGCAAGGTGAAGAAGGGTGACGTGCATCAGGCCGTCATCGTTCGCACGTCCTACCCCGTTCGTCGTGCTGACGGCAGCGCCATCCGCTTCGACAAGAACGCGGCCGTGCTGATCAACAAGTCGATGGAACCGATCGGTACGCGTATCTTTGGCCCGGTGGTTCGTGAGCTGCGTGCGCGCAAGTTCATGAAGATCATCTCCCTGGCTCCGGAGGTGCTATAATGGCTGCTCGTATCAAGAAGGGTGACCAGGTTCTGGTCCTCTCCGGCTCATCGCGCGGCACGCGTGGCGAAGTCCTGGCCGTTCTGCCGAAGGTCGAAAAGGCCATCGTGCGTGGCGTTGCCGTGGCCAAGCGTCACCAGAAGCCGACCCGCATGAACCAGGAAGGCGGTATCATCGCCAAGGAAATGCCGGTTCATCTGTCCAACCTGAAGCTCGTCGATCCGAAGAGCGGCAAGCCGACTCGCGTCGGTTTCCGTCAGCTCGAGGATGGACGCAAGGTCCGTGTCGCCAAGGTGACCGGCGAAGTGATCGAAGGCTAAGGGGGCGACAATGAGCGAGACCATTACCCGCATCCAGCCGCGCCTGCAGCAGCGTTACAACGACGTTCTCCGTGACAAGCTGCGTGAGCAGTTTGGCTACAAGAACGCCATGCAGGTTCCCAAGCTGGAAAAGATCGTGCTGAACATGGGCGTTGGCGAAGCCGCCGGCGACCAGAAGAAGCTCGATGCCGCTGTTGCCGAAATGGCAGCCATCTCCGGTCAGAAGCCCGTCAAGACGGTTGCCCGCAAGGCAATCGCCGGCTTCAAGATCCGTGAAGGCCTGCCGATCGGCTGTAAGGTGACCCTGCGTCGCGCGCGTATGTACGAATTTCTCGATCGTCTCGTGACGATCGCGATGCCGCGCATCCGTGACTTCCGCGGTTTGCCCCCCAACAAGGGCTTTGACGGTCGTGGCAACTTCGCCATGGGCATCAAGGAGCAGATCGTGTTCCCGGAAATCGACTACGACAAGATCGACTCCGTACGCGGCATGGACATCATCTTCGTCACCACGGCGAAGAGCGATGAAGAGGCAAAAGCGCTGCTCAAGGCGTTCGATCTGCCCTTCACTGCCTGATTTATCGGGTTGAGCCGGGTTTTTTCCTTTTCAAAGGAAGCCCGGCTCCCTATATACACACGCTGTTTGGAAAACCGTTGGGATTGGCCCGACAGGTTCCGGGAGAAGATTTAGCATGGCAAAAATCTCCGCCGTGAACCGCAACGCCAAGCGCGCCTATATGGCGACGCGCGACAAGGCGAAGCGGACCGCGTTGAAAGATATCATCAAGGACCGGAGCCTTCCGGTAGAGGAGCGTTTCGACGCAACCCTGAAGCTGGCAGAAATGCCGCGCAACGGGTCGCGCGTTCGTTTCCGTCTGCGCTGCAAGGTTTCGGGACGTCCCCGCGCGAACTACCGCAAGTTCGAGCTGAGCCGTATCGCCCTGCGCGACCTGGCCTCCACCGGCCAGATCCCCGGTATGGTCAAGTCGAGCTGGTAAGGTAGAAGCGAATGTCCCTGTCCGATCCGTTGGGTGATATGCTCACCCGCATTCGCAATGCCCAGCGTGCACGTCACGCGGCTTGCATCGCGCCGGCTTCCAAGCTGCGTGCGAACGTTCTGGAAGCGCTGCGTCGCGAAGGTTACATCCGTGGCTACACCACGGAAGAGCTGCGCGCCGGTGTCTCCCAGCTGCGCATCGAGCTGAAATATGCAGACGGCCAGCCCGTGATCAAGGAAATCCACCGCGTGTCCAAGCCGGGCCGTCGCGTGTATTCCAAGATCAAGGAGCTGCCGCGCGTGTATGCCGGTCTCGGCGTGTCGATCCTGTCCACCCCGCGCGGTATCCTTTCGGATATCGAGGCTCGCGCCGCGAATGTCGGTGGCGAAGTCCTCTGCCGCGTCTTCTGAGGAGGATCACATGTCACGAGTAGGCAAGTATCCGGTTGTCATTCCTGCTGGCGTGGATGTGTCCATTGCTGACGGGTCCCTGACCGCCAAGGGCAAGCGCGGTTCGCTGAGTATGCCTCTGACCCGCTTCGTTCAGGCGAAGGTGGAAGACGGCAAGGTTTCGATCCTTCCTGTGGGTAACCGCTCGCGTGAGACCTGGACGATGTGGGGCACAACCCGCGCCATCGTCGCCAACCTGGTCAAGGGCGTTTCCGAAGGTTTCAGCAAGACGCTCGAAATCACCGGTACGGGTTTCCGCGCCAGCGTGCAGGGTTCGAATCTGGTGATGAATCTGGGTTATTCCCACGACGTCGTCTACCCGATCCCCGCCGACGTGAAGATCACCACGCCCCGTCCCACGGCCATCACGGTCGAAGGGAACGACAAGCAGCGTGTTGGTCAGGTTGCGCTCGACATCCGTAACTTCCGCAAGCCGGAACCCTATAAGGGCAAGGGCGTGCGTTACGAGACCGAAGTTCTCCGTCGTAAGGAAGGCAAGAAGAAATAATGGCTACGCAGCATGGATTGCAGGAACGGCGCCGTCAGCGGCTTCGCTTCCAGCTTCGCCGCAAGAGCGGTGGCCGGCCGCGTCTGTCGGTCTTCCGTTCTGGCAAGAACATCTACGCACAGGTGATCGACGACGCTCAGGGCGTTACTCTCGCCAGCGCTTCCACCCTCGAGAAGACTCTTCGCGAGTCCGGCAAGACGGGTGCGAATGTCGATGCGGCTTCGGTCGTTGGCAAGCTGGTTGCAGAGCGCGCTCTGGCCGCCGGCGTGACGGCGGTTGTGTTCGATCGCGGTGCGTATCTCTATCATGGTCGCGTCAAGGCGCTGGCCGAAGCTGCCCGCGAGGGCGGCCTTTCGTTCTAAGGAAGGATCACACATGGCACGTGAGCCAAGAGAAGGCGGCCGTGGTGGTCGCGAGCGGGAACGCGAAGGCGACGATCTGGTCGACAAGCTGGTAACGATCAACCGCGTGGCCAAGGTGGTCAAGGGTGGACGCCGCTTCGCTTTTGCTGCCCTGGTTGTCGTTGGTGACCAGAAGGGTCGCGTCGGGTATGGAGCGGGCAAGGCCCGTGAAGTGCCGGAAGCAATCCGCAAGGCCACCGAGCGCGCCAAGCGCACGATGATCCGCGTTCCGATGAAGGAAGGCCGCACGCTGCATCACGATTCCTACGGGCATTTTGGTGCCGGCAAGGTCGTGGTTCGTGCAGCTGAAGCCGGTACCGGCATCATCGCAGGCGGCCCGATGCGCGCCGTTTTCGAATCGCTGGGCGTGAATGACGTTGTTGCGAAGTCCCTCGGGACCCGTAACCCGCATAACATGGTCAAGGCGACCTTCGCCGCTCTCGAGCGTTGCAGCAGCCCCCGCGCTGTCGCAAGCCGCCGCGGCAAGAAGGCCTCTGAGCTGTTTGCAAAGCGTGATGCATCGTCTGACGAGGCAGTGGAGGCGACCAATGGCTGAGAACAAGACTGTTCGCGTCAAGCAGATCGCTTCGGCTATCGGGCGCAAGCCCGGCCAGGCTGAGACCCTCGTGGGTCTGGGCCTGCGCGGCATCGGCAGTGTTCGTGAACTGGAGGATACTCCTTCGGTTCGCGGCATGATCCGCAAGGTTGCCCACCTTATCCAGGTGGAGGGTTGATATGAACCTGAATGAACTGCGCGATAACGCCGGTGCGCGTTACCGCAAGAAGCGTCTGGGCCGTGGTATCGGCTCGGGCAAAGGCAAGACCTCCGGTCGCGGCGTCAAGGGTCAGAAGGCCCGTGAAGGCGTCTCGCTGAACGGCTTCGAGGGTGGTCAGCTTCCGCTGTACCGTCGTATGCCGAAGCGCGGGTTCAAGAACATCTTCCGCAAGGAATTTGCTCCTGTGAATCTGGGCGCGATCGACCGTGCACTGGCTGATGGCAAGCTTCAGGCAGACGCGACGATCACGGAAGAGGCTCTGCGCGCCGCTGGTCTGGTGGGCACTGGCAAGTATGCCGGTATCCGCCTGCTGGCAAAGGGCGAGCTGACCCGCGCCGTGACCGTTGAAGTCTCCGGCGCCTCGGCAACTGCAATTGCGGCTGTTGAGAAGGCTGGTGGCTCTGTCAAGGTTGCCGCCAAGGCTGAAGCTCCGGCAGAAGCCTGATCGCCCGAAACGCTCATCGCGCACCTTTTCGTGCGCGACGAACGACGGTAATCCTGAACAGCGTCCCGCGCCTGCGGCGACGCTGTTTTTGTTGAAAGGACCGGTGGATGGCCTCCGCAGCCGAGCAGCTTGCCGCCAATCTCAATCTGAGTTCATTCGCCAAGGCGACCGAACTCAAAAAGCGTATCTGGTTCACGCTGGGCGCGCTCATCATCTATCGCCTGGGCACGTATATTCCGGTCCCTGGTGTCGATGCGACCGTGATGGGTCAGCTCCTGAATCAGAATCAGGGCGGCATCATCGGCATGTTCGACATGTTCACCGGTGGTGCGCTTGGGCGTATGACCGTGTTCGCTCTGAACATCATGCCCTATATCAGCGCCTCGATCATCGTACAGTTGCTCTCCACGGCGCTGCCCTCGCTTGAGACCCTGAAGAAGGAAGGTGAGCAGGGGCGCAAGAAGCTGAACGCCTATACGCGCTACCTCACCGTGCTGATCGCATTGTTTCAGGCTTATGGCATCGCCGTGGGACTTGAGCACATGACCAGCAAGACGGGAGCGCTGGCCGTCGTGGCCCCGGGACCCTTCTTCATCATGTCCTGCGTGGTGACGCTTGTTGGCGGCACGATGTTCCTGATGTGGCTGGGGGAGCAGATCACCTCGCGGGGTGTCGGGAATGGTATCTCGCTTATCATCTTCGCCGGTATTGTGGCGAACCTTCCCCATGCGCTCGCGAGCCTCTTTCAGCTCGGTTATACCGGGGCGCTTTCGCCTTTCTTTGTGCTGCTCTTTCTCGTTCTCGCGGGTGCGACTATCGCATTCATCGTGTTCATGGAGCAGGCGCAGCGCAGGGTGGTGATCCAGTATCCCAAGCGTCAGGTCGGAAGCCGCATGTTCGGTGGCGACTCCTCGCACATGCCGCTCAAGGTCAATACCGCAGGCGTCATCCCCCCGATCTTTGCGTCATCTGTGCTTCTGATCCCCGTGACAATTGCGGGCTTCATGAACGGCAAGGGCATGCCCGGCTGGTTGAACACGCTGGGTCAGGAACTGGGGCAGGGACAGCCGCTCTACATGCTGTTCTACGCCGCGATGATCCTGTTTTTCTCGTATTTCTATGCGGCAGTAACGTTTAACCCTGAAGAGACGGCCGAGAATCTGCGCAAACAGGGCGGCTTCGTCCCTGGAATACGTCCCGGATCGAACACTGCCCGCTATTTCGACCGGATCCTTTCCCGTCTGACGACGATAGGCGCTCTCTATCTCGTGGCTGTGTGTCTGCTTCCCCAGATCCTGATCAGCCGATACAACGTGCCCTTCTACTTCGGTGGCACGAGCTTGATCATCATTGTATCGGTGACAATCGACACGATGACTCAGGTCCAGTCGCATCTCGTCGCTCACCGTTATCAGGGACTGATTCGCAAGCAGCGCGGTCGCAATGCTGGCAAATCTGACATGGGTCGGGGAGCACGCCGTCGATGAACATCATTCTTCTTGGTCCGCCGGGCGCGGGGAAGGGGACCCAGGCTCAGCGTCTCGAGCAGGGCTATGGTCTCAAGCAGATATCGACCGGCGACATGCTGCGTGCCGAGATGGCGGCGGGCACGCCGCTCGGCCTCAATGTGAAGTCAATCGTCGAATCCGGTTCCTTCGTGCCGGACCCGGTGATGATCGACCTGATCAAGAGCAGGACCCTGCAGTCCGACTGCGCCCATGGGTTCATTCTGGATGGCTTTCCACGTACGGAGAGCCAGGCAGAGGCTCTCGACACGATGCTGGCAGCGCGCTCGATGAAGATCGACGCGGTCCTGCTGCTCGAGGTCGATGCCGAGCAGATCGTGGGTCGTCTGGCACAGCGTCGCGCACCAGACGGCACGCGCCGTGCCGATGACGAGCCTGATACCGTGAGGCACCGCATTCAGGTCTATCGCGATCAGACGGCCCCCATTCTCCCTTATTACGAGAATGCGGGCAGGCTGATCCGTATCGACGGAATGCAGAGCATGGACGCCGTCCATGACGCGATTGTCGCTGCGCTCAAGCTGGGGACTACGACCCCTGCGCGGTGATCACGCAAATGTGAACGGTTTTATTTGACTCAAGGGGGGTGCTCGATATATTGCGCGCCCTCGACACAGGTGCTGACAGGCGCGGTGATCGATGCCTTGCGAGGCGGTCGATTCTTTAGCGGACTGATCAGTTTCGATTGAACTGGCCCAAAATCTGGGTCGAAGCAGAAAGAGAGCCTGGCCTTCCGGCCAGGCAGGGAGTGAGTGGCGTGGCGCGTATTGCCGGCGTAAATATTCCGACGAACAAGCGGGTAGTCATTGCCCTGAGCTACATCTACGGCATTGGTCCGTCGACGGCGAAGGCAATCTGCTCCAAGCTCGAAGTTCCTGATGCCAAGCGCGTCAACGAGCTGAGCGACGACGAGATCGTGAAGATCCGCGAACTGATCGATGGTGACTACCGCGTCGAGGGTGACCTCCGCCGCGAAACCGCGATGAACATCAAGCGTCTGATGGACCTTGGTTGCTACCGCGGTCTCCGTCACCGTCGTGGTCTGCCTGTCCGTGGCCAGCGTACCCACACGAATGCCCGCACCCGCAAGGGCAAGGCCGTGGCCATCGCCGGTAAGAAGAAAGCGACGCGCTAATCCGCGCATCCTAGGCGGAGTGTGGCGATGTCCGGCCCCCGGGCTGGCCTATCGCCCTCCGCTCACTGCTCAGTTTGACAGGACGACCTCATTATGGCCAAGGCCGCAGCTCCGCGTATCCGTAAGAAGGAGCGCAAGAACATCATCTCCGGTGTCGCGCACGTTCTTTCGACGTTCAACAACACCATGATCACCATCTCCGACGCCCAGGGTAACTCGATTGCATGGTCCTCGGCTGGCGCCCAAGGCTTCAAGGGTTCGCGCAAGTCGACCCCGTATGCAGCTCAGGTTGCCGCGGAAGACGCAGGCCGCAAGGCTCGTGACCACGGCATGGAGACGCTGGAAATCGAAGTTTCGGGTCCGGGTTCGGGCCGTGAGAGCGCTCTGCGTGCCCTTCAGGCCGTCGGGTTCTCCATCACGTCGATCCGCGACATGACCCCGGTGCCGCATAACGGCTGCCGTCCGCGCAAGCGTCGTCGCGTCTGATTGGCTCCGGCCCCTCCGGGGGCCGGTTGTCTGTCACCACCCGTCCGTAGGTGGTCTGTCCCCCGGGAGAGGCCACCGGCACGTTCTGACCGCGCTCCGGTGCGGTTGATGTTCCGTTGGGCCCCAGCGGGACAAGTTGTTTGAAAGGCCACGACATTGGTCCTCCAGAAGAACTGGCAGTCCCTTATCAAGCCGGAAAAGCTGGAAGTCGCGCCCGGCTCCGTGCCCACGCAGACAGCCACGGTGATTGCCGAGCCGCTGGAGCGTGGTTTTGGCATGACGCTCGGCAACGCGATTCGTCGCGTGCTGCTCTCCTCGCTTCAGGGCGCTGCCGTCACCGCGATCCAGATCGACGGCGTGCTGCATGAGTTCTCGTCCGTGCCGGGCGTCCGCGAGGACGTGACGGACATCGTGCTGAACATCAAGCAGCTTGCCCTGCGTATGCATGGCGAAGGCCCCAAGCGCATGGTGCTGACGGCTACGGGCCCCGGTGAAGTGCGTGCAGGACAGATCCAGGCCGGTCATGACATCGAGATCATGAACCCCGACCTCGTGATCTGCACGCTCGATGACGGCGTGAAGCTGGGCATGGAATTCACCGTGAACATGGGCAAGGGCTATGTTCCGGCCGCCGCCAACCGTCCGGAAGACGCGCCGATCGGGCTTATCCCCATCGATGCGATCTACTCCCCGGTCCGCAAGGTGTCGTACAAGGTCGAGCCGACCCGCGTGGGTCAGGTGACCGACTATGACAAGCTTCTGCTCACGGTCGAGACGAATGGCGCTGTAACGCCGGAAGACAGCCTCGCACTGGCTGCTCGTATCCTGCAGGATCAGCTCCAGCTCTTCATCAACTTCGACGAGCCGCGCCCGGTCCGTCAGGAAGAGCCGCGTGATGATCTGCCGTTCAACCGCAACCTGCTGCGCAAGGTTGACGAGCTTGAGCTTTCGGTCCGTAGCGCGAACTGCCTGAAGAACGACAACATCGTCTATATCGGCGATCTCGTTCAGAAGTCGGAGCAGGAAATGCTGCGTACGCCGAATTTCGGCCGCAAGTCGCTGAATGAAATCAAGGAAGTCCTGACTTCCATGGGTCTGTCGCTGGGAATGAATGTTCCGGCCTGGCCTCCCGAGAACATTGAGGATCTGGCGAAGCGTCTCGACGAGACGTTCTGAGCCCTATCCGGTAGAAAGCAGAGTAAGGAAACCCGATCATGCGTCATGGTGTTGCTGGGCGTAAGCTCAACGTAACCTCGACCCACCGCGCAGCCATGTTCCGCAACATGGCCGTGGCTATCATCAAGCACGAGCAGATCACGACGACGCTGCCCAAGGCGAAGGAAATTCGCCCGATCGTCGAGAAGCTGATCACGCTCGGCAAGCGTGGCACGCTGCATGCACGTCGTCAGGCTTTCGCACAGCTGCGCGACGAGACCATCGTCACCAAGCTGTTCTCGACCATTGCAGAGCGCTACCAGGGCCGTTCGGGTGGCTATACCCGCGTGCTGAAGGCTGGCGTGCGCTATGGCGACAACGCCGATATGGCCGTTGTCGAAATGGTCGACCGCGATGTTGACGCCAAGGGCAAGGATAGCGGCCCGGTGTTCAATCAGTCGGGTGAAGAGCCGATGGCTGCCTGATTCCGTCAGGAATTCAGAAGCGTCAGAAGGGCCGGGCAGGAAACTGCCCGGCCTTTTTGTTTTTGGCTTACAAATTTCTTTCAAATCATTTATGACCAACCCAACCAATCGGCAGCATCAATCCAAACGCCCAAGGCGGGATTTCTGAGCTATGCCGATACCGATCCTTTCTTCACAGGATCGGGAACCGGAATGAATATCCGAGCGCCCTGACGCGTTCCCCCATTCTGGTTTTTCATACGGTCCGAGCACTCTCGTAGGACCAGTCACCACGCATCCCATGCCGCCCGGGCAATGAGGTCCGGTACGCTCGCGCTGCGTGTAGATACAGGAGAGCTTCTTTGTCTGAGGCACGCACAACCCAGAGACGCGGGATCGCAGAGATCCTCGGTATTCCACGCCCCCTCTTTTTCGGCTTCGTCGGCCTGCTGCTGTTCATGATCGGCGATGGTGTGGAGGCGGGCTATCTCGACACCTTCATGCTGCATAACGGGCATACACAGGGTGACGTGAATCTGCTTTTCACGACTTATGGCATCACGGTCATGATCTCGGCGTGGTTTTCAGGCCCGCTATCGGATCTCTACGGCCCAAAACGTGTCATGTGGATCGGCCTGATTCTCTGGGCCGTGCTGGAAGTCGGCCTTCTCGCTCTGGGGCTTGGGCCGAACAACTTCACCATGACGCTCCTGTTCTACACGCTGCGCGGTTTCGCCTATCCGCTCTTCGCGTATGGGTTCCTTGTCTGGATTGCGGCTGCCACGCCCGCGACCATGCTGGGCTCGGCCGCCGGGTGGTTCTGGTTCTCCTTCTCGGCTGGTCTCCCGACACTTGGCTCTCAGTTTGCCCGCTACGCCATTCCGGCGATTGGTGAGCTTGCAACGTTCTGGTGTTCGCTGGGTCTCGTCATCCTCGGCGGTCTGGTCGCCCTCTTGTTCACGCATGAACCGACTGGAAAGAAGCGTCTGTTGCCGGATCACGTGAGCACGCGCGACATCTTCTTCGGCTCCATCAGCATCATGTGGCGTGAACCGAAAACGCTGATTGCAGGTATCGTGAGGACAATCGACACCTCCTCGGAATATGCCTTTCTTGCGATCATGCCTGCCTTCTTCATCGACCATCTCGGCTTCACCCAGGGCCAGTGGCTCAACCTGCTGTCGCTCATCTTCCTGAGCAACATCCTGTTCAATCTGGTCTCCGGCATGCTGGCCGATGCGCTTGGACATCGTTTCATCGTGTCCGTTTTCGGCGGTATCGGCGGCTTCGTCTCGATCCCGCTCTTTTATTACATTCCGGTCTGGTATCCAGGGAATTTCGCCGCCGCCGCCGCTGTGGGTATCTTCTACGGTGCTACCGTTGCCGCTTTCGTGCCGCTTTCGGGCCTGATGCCTCAAATCTGCCCCAAGGAGAAGGCTGCGGCATTGTCCATCCTCGGTCTTGGCGCAGGCGCAAGTACCTGGGTCGGTCCTGCCATCGCCGGTATCTGCGAGAGCGTGTTCGGCTTCGGTATGGAAGGGATCATCTGGGCCTTTGCCCTGATCTATCTCGCCGCGGCTGGCATGACGGTCACACTGCGTATCTCTGACGAGGCCCGTCGCTACACGCAGGAGGCTCTTGCCCGAGGTGAGAGCGTCACAGCAGTGGGACACTGAACAAACCCTGCTCAAGATAAAGTGGCTCTCGCTTGTTCAAGGCGTCGTTGACATTCGTCGACGGCGCCTTTTTCTGTGGCATCATGACCGATATTCTTTCCGCACCGCCGGCGGATTGGGAGAGCCTTGAGCGCTTTTCCTTTGGCGATAACCCGGCTTTGGCCGACGAACTCCTCGAACTTGTTCTGCGCGGCATCAAGACCGGCACATGCTGGGCCGCGATTGACGGGCAGCAAACCGTCACCGGTCAACTCAATGTTGTCTGCGACGGACGGGACCAGCCCCGAGCGATCATTCGCACGTGCTCGCTCGAAAAAAGACGCTACTGCGATGTGAGCGCGGATTTCGCCGCCAAGGAAGGCGAGGGAGACAGAAGCCTTGCCTATTGGCGTCGCGAGCATGAGCGCTATTTCCGTCGGCTGAACCAGTTCAGTGAGACCATGGAGCTGTGGTGCGAGGAATTCGTGGTCGTGTTTGTGTTCCCCGAAACCCGGTGAGAGATGCCTCAACCGGTGGATGAATACCGGACGAACTTTCATTGCGAGATCGCGTTGACCCCGAACAGAACAAAGAGGGGTTCGCCATGCTCAAGCTCGCCATATTTTTCCTGATCATTTCCCTGATTGCAGGGCTTTTCGGTTTCACCGGTATCTCTGCGGCGTCGGCAGGCATCGCGAAGATCCTCTTTTTCCTCTTCATCGCTCTCTTCGTGCTCTTCCTCGTCATTGCCGTCTTCGTCGGCAAGGCTGTGACCTGAGTACGCTCTCCTCGGAGGCGCCATAAAAAAGGGGGAGAGCCGCAAGGCTCTCCCCCTTTTTCGTGTTTCTCTCCCAGTCTGTGCCGGGAGGTGAGGCGGGGTATCCCTATTGGCTGGTTTTCGAGATGAATTCCGGCAGGAGCGGGTTGTTTGTCTGAAGCGAGGCCTTGCTGGGCAGTTGCGAAACATCCCAGCCCCCGCCCATCGCCACGATCAGGTCAACATGGGCAATAGCCTGACTCTGGTGGATACCGAGAGCCTGCACCTCATAGCTCAAAGCATTCTGCTGGCTTGTCAGAACAGTGGTGTAGGTCTGCGTTCCTGCCATGTATTCGTTGAGCGAAACGCGTACCGCCTCCTGAGCCGACTTTACAGCGACATCCTGCTGAGCCTGCTGCTGCTGAAGGATGCGCAGATTCGACAAGTTATCCTCAACACCCTGAAGCGCCGTCAGTACGGTCTGGCGATAGGTCGCCACGGACGCGTCGTAATCGGCGCGGGCTTCACGCACGGCTGCGGTACGGGCACCACCGTTGAAGAGCGTTTCGGTTGACGACGCCCCAAGTGACCAGAATCGCGTTGCTGCCTGAACCAGGGTCTGGAGCGGGTTGCCGCTATAGCCGTAGGTCGCACTGACCGAGATCTCGGGGTAGAACGCCGCGATATAATAGCCGATCTCGGCATTATATCCTTCCATGTTCCGCTCCGCCGCAGCGATATCAGGGCGGCGCTGAAGCAGGACAGATGGGATGGCATTGGGCGTCGAAGGCAGGGTGAGCGGCAGCGCCCCCACGGGGATCGTCAGATCGGCAGGCGCCCGACCGATCAGAACGGCAATAGCATGCTCATATTGTGCCCGGGTAATTCCGGCCTGTGTGGCCTGGGCTTCGGTCTGCTGCAACTGGTATCGCGCCTGCCAGAGCGAACTCGGGTCTGTGACACCGGCATCGACCTGGTTTTGCACGATGGTCAGGGCCTGACGGAAATACCCCACATTGTCTTCATAGAGTTTTTTCAGGCTGTCCTGATAGCGCAGGTTGAAATAGGCATTTGCGAGCTGGGACTGGTAGGAAAGCTGCGCATTGGCCAGATCGGCCGCACTGGCCTGCGTAGCCGTCACCTGTTGCTGGATCTGACGGCGGATACGTCCCCAGACATCGAGCGTCCAGGAAGCCGAGGGGCCGGTATTCCACGTATTGACCGTTGTGGTGCTGGAGTAATTGACCACCGATCCCGAACTCGCGCTGCGAGAGCCGCTGCCCTGGGCGTTGCGGCTGAAGCTGAACGAGCCGGACAGTGTCGGGAAAAGCTGCGCACGGATCGAATCGATCGTCGCCTCGGCCTTGCGATACTGCGCCTCATATTGCTTCACGTTCTGGTTCGATATCGCGACCTGCGACTCAAGCCAGTTGAGCTGAGGGTCATGATACACCTCCCACCAGGCGCCTTTGGGCGCTTCGGCAAGCTGCGGCCTGGCCACACCCCACCCGGCTGGGGGTGTGGGGGCTTCCTTGAAGTGGGCCGAGATGACCGCATGGGGGCGATGATAATCGGGGCCCACCATGAAGCAGCCCGAAAGCAGGGGCATGCAGCACGCGGCAAGGAGGGACATACGTCGGGCTGAGCGGGACGGAGAGGAAGTCATCCTTGGGTCTGATCCTGATGGGGCCGGCGAAAAAGCATGAAGGCGGATTGGAAAAGCCGTGAGATCCTGCGTCCCATCGCATCGAGCGTCAGGAACACGGCGGGCGTGCTGTAGAGGGTGAGGGCCTGGCTCACCACCAGACCACCAAGAATGGAGATGCCCAGCGGGCGACGCAGCTCAGCACCATAGCCATTGGCGATGATGAGCGGAACCGCGCCCAGCGCCGCCGCGAGCGAGGTCATGATGATCGGGCGAAAGCGCAGGGCGCTGGCCTGTCGGATGGCCTCCTCCGGGGAGGCCCCTTCGCGCTGCGCCTGCATGGCGAAGTCGATCAGCATGATCGCGTTTTTCTTCACGATGCCGATCAGCAGGATCACCCCGATCATCGCAATGAGGGAGAACTCCTCTCCGAAGATCTGCAGTGCCAGAATGGCCCCGACACCTGCCGAGGGGAGGGTGGACAGGATGGTCAGCGGATGAACAAGGCTTTCATAAAGCACGCCGAGCACGATATAGACCGCAGCCAGAGCGGCCAGGATCAGAAGCGGCTCGTCATTGACCGATTTCTGGAACAGCGCTGCATTACCCGCGAACCCACCCTGGATGTCTGACGGCACGTGCAGCTTGATCAGTGCTGCATTGATGGCGGTCACCGCATCGCCCAGCGAGACTCCGGGCTTGAGGTTGAATGAGACGGTGGTCGCGACGGACTGCCCCTGATGGTTCACACTCAGTGCGGTTGTGCCAGGCACAATATGGGAGGTCAGCGTGAGCGGCACCATGGTTTCAGCGCTCGTTGCCACCGCGGAGCCAGACGAGGCATTGCTGCCCCCCGCCAGACTATTCGCCATCTGGTTCTGATAGTTTGAATCGGCGGTCGATACGCTGGTCGAGGCGGTACTGGTTGTCACGACGCGGATCCGGTTCGAGGCCACACTGCCGGAGGCTGTTCCGCCCGAGGTGCTGATCCAGACCTGCTGCAACGTGGTCGGATCTTTCCAGAAGCGCGGCGCCGCCTCCATGATCACGCGATACTGGTTGATAGGCTTGTAGATGACCGAGGCCGCCCGCTGGCCATAGGCATCGAACAGGATGTTCGAGACGAGCTGCGGGGTGATCTGGAAGCGCGAGGAGAGATCACGGTTGATCTTCACATCCAGCGCCGAACCGCCCTCGCTCAGATCGGAAGAAACATCCATCAGTCCCGGGATTTTCTGGAAGGCTTCGACCACCTTGGGTGTGAGGGTGAACAGCTCATCGGCATCGGGCCCCTGAAGGGCGTATTGATAGGAGGCATTGCCACCGCGGGCGCCTGCACGAACGGCGCCAGGTGCCATGAAAAAGACCTCGGCACCCACCATGTGGCTGAATTTGCGGCCCAGGCGCTCGATCGTCTGGGTCACGGTATCATTGCGGGCGGATTTATCCTTGAGCGACGAAAAAAGATTGGCCTGGTTGGCCTGACGCCCACCGAGAAACCCCACAATAGCCGCGACATCGCGGTCTTTCGAGACGGTCCTGGCTACCTGATAGGTCTTCTCGCTCATCTGACTGAACGACGCCGACTGATCGCCGATGATATGGCCCATCATCATGCCGGTATCCTCGTCAGGGAAAAAGCCTTTCGGCATCTTCACGAAAAGGGCGCCTGCGATGAAGAGTGTCAGTGGCAGGCTGAGCAGCATCAGCCAGCGATGGCGCAGCGACCAGTCGAGCGAAGCGACATAGCCATCGGTGATGCGGGTGATTTCGCGGTCGATGATGACAGCAATGCGCGCACGCTTATGGGCCTCTTTCGCCGGGCGCAGGAGCATGGCGCAGATCATGGGAGTGAGGGAGAGCGACAGGATCATCGAGATCACCAGCGTGATCGAAATGGTCATGGCGAATTCATGGAACAGACGCCCGGCAATCCCGCCCAGCAGAATGATCGGCACGAACACCGCAATCAGCGACAGGGTGATGGACACAACCGTGAACGCGACTTCACCCGCTCCGATCAACGCGGCCTTGAGCGGGGAATGGCCTTTCTCGAGGTAGCGGGTGATATTTTCCAGCACCACAATGGCGTCATCCACCACGAAGCCGGTCGAGATGGTGAGCGCCATGAGCGACATGTTGTCGAGCTGATAGCCCAGCAGCTTCATGGCGGCGAAGGTCGCGATAATCGAGGTTGGCACCACAATCGCCGGAACCAGAATGGCCGGGGCCGATTGCAGGAAGACGAGCACGACCAGCACGACAAGCACCACGGCGAGGATGAGGGTGAGCTTGGTATCGTCCAGGGCGGCGCGAATGGTCTTGGAGCGGTCGACGGCGATATGCAGGTCGATATCGGGGGGCAGCGCTGCGCGGATGAGCGGAAGCCGCGCCTTGATCTGGTCGGTCGTCTTGACCACGTTCGCCCCGGCTTGGGCGAAAACCAGCCCCACCACGGCGCGCTGCCCGTTATAGACGCCCAGTGTGCGCAGGTTTTCGACGCTGTCATTGACCTCGGCAACGCTCGAGAGTCGTACGGGGCGCGTATTGCGATAGGCGATAATCAGATCACGATAGGCCTGTGCCGTTTCGGCTTGGTCATTGGTATCGAGCGTGAAGCGATAGCCACCCTGATCGATAAAACCCTTGGGCGTATGGGCGTTGGCGGAGGCCAGTGCAGCGCGCACATCCTCGAAACCGATGCCGAACTTGTAGAGCAGAAGGGGGTTGACCTCCACACGCACGGCGGGCAGGGCGCCGCCGCCCACTTCGACTTCACCCACACCCTGCACCTGGCTGAGCTGCTGTTGCAGCACGTTGGTCGCCTGGTCATAGAGCATGGCCGGCGTCTTGGTGGGGGAGGTAAGCGCCATGACCAGAATAGGCGCGCCGTTCGGGTTCGCCTTCTGATAGCTCGGATTTGTGCGCAGCGTGGTGGGCAGATCGGCACGGGCGGCTTGCAGGGCGGCCTCGACATCGCGCGCGGCCCCATTGATGTCACGCGACAGATCGAATTGCAGGATGATCCGCGCCTGATTAACCATGGATTGCGAGGTCATTTCCGACAGACCCGCTATGGCACCAAGATGACGCTCCAGGGGGGCTGCGATGGTACTCGCAATTTCGGTCGGGGAACCGCCGGATTGCTGCGCCTGTACCATGATGACGGGCATATCCACATTAGGCAGATCGGCCACGGGCAACATGGTATAGGCCAGAAGCCCAGCAATCAGCATCGCTGCGGTCAGGAGCGAGGTGGCTACCGGCCGCAGGATGAAGGGGCGTGTGATGTTCACTCGCCACCCTGTTCGGCAAGACGTTCGGACATGGAGCGCAGGCCGAAGCGACGGCGCGTGGCGGCGGCGATGCGGTCCATCAGCAGATAGATGACCGGGGTGGTGAACAGGGTCAGAAGCTGCGATAGCAGCAACCCACCCACAATCGACACGCCGAGCGGACGACGCAGCTCCGACCCCACACCGTGGCCCAGCATGAGCGGCAGGGCACCGAAGAAGGCGGCGAGTGTCGTCATCAGGATCGGACGAAAACGCAGCAGCGCCGCGCGACGGATGGCATCGAACGGAGGCAGACCATCCAGACGTTCGGCTTCAAGCGCGAAGTCGATCATCATGATGGCGTTTTTCTTGACGATACCGATCAGCAGCACGATGCCGATGATCCCCATCACATCCAGATCCATGCCGCAGAGCGAGAGCGCAAGCAGCGCCCCGATGGCCGCGGAGGGCAGGGTCGAGAGGATCGTGATGGGATGGATAAAGCTCTCATAGAGCACGCCCAGCACGATATAGACGGCCACAAGCGCCGCAATCACCAGATAGAGTTCATTGCTCAGCGAGGATCGGAATGCTGCGGCCGTTCCCTGGAACGCGGTCTGGAAAGCAGGGGGCAGGCCAATGGTCGAGGCGGCATGGTCGATGGCGTTCGTCGCTGCACCCAGCGAATAGCCCTCGGCCACGTTGAACGACACGGTGGTGGCCGGGAACTGCCCGAAATGCGTGATCAGCAGCGGGGCGAGTCCCTTGGTAATGGTCGTCACCTGATGCAGGGGCACGAGACCCGATGTGGGCAGGCGGGTCGGACCGGACGAGCTCTGACCTGCCTCGCTGGAGATGCCGGGCAGATAAAGCTGACCGAGGCTCGCCAGATCATGCTGGAAGCGCGGCTCTGTCTCGAGGATCACGCGATACTGGTTGGACTGCGTGTAGATGGTCGAGATCTGGCGCTGACCATAGCTGTCATAGAGCAGGTTATCGATGGTCTGCGGCGTGATCGAGTAGCGCGCCCCATTGGTGCGATCGAGATCGACATGGGCAACAAGCCCCTCGGCCTGGAGGTCTGAGGTGACATCGGCCAAAGCGGGTTCCTGCTGCAACGCCGTGAGCAGCTTGGGCACCCAGGTCTTGAAGGTGTCGTAATCCGGGTTTTCGAGCAGGAACTGATACTGCGTGGCCGAAACCGTGGAGTCGAGCGACAGATCCTGGACAGGCTGAAGGAACAGCCGAGCCCCGGGGGTGGAACTGCCCCGGTCGGCAAGGCGCCTGAGAATGGCGGAGAGCCCGCTCGTACGCTGTTCGAGGGGTTTGAGGTTGATCAGCATGCGCCCGACATTGAGCGTCATGTTCTGCCCGTCGATACCGACGAAGCTCGACACACTGGCCACATCCGGATCGTCGAGCACGGCGGCTATGACCGCCTCCTGATGCTTCTTCATGCTGTCGAACGAGATGGCCTGCGCCATTTCGGTGATACCCTGCACCACGCCGGTATCCTGACGGGGAAAGAACCCCTTGGGGATGATCACGGCGAGGAACACGGTCAGCACGAAGGTTCCCAACGCAACAAGCAGGGTTCCCGTCTGGTGGCGCAGGACGAAATCGAGCCAGCGTGCATAGGTGGCGATCATCCGCTCGATGGCATTGCCAACGCGGGCCGCGACGCGCTGAAAGCGCGTGCTCGCATGTTCGTCATGGCTGCGCTCGCTCAGCAGGCGGGCGCACATCATGGGCACGAGGGTGATCGAGACGATGGCCGAAATCACGATGGTGATGGCCAGCGTCATCGCAAATTCGTGGAACAGGCGCCCGACCACATCGCTCATGAACAGCAAAGGGATCAGCACGGCGATGAGCGACACCGTCAGTGAGATGATGGTGAAGCCGATCTCCTGCGAGCCCTTGACGGCGGCGGTGTAGCGATCTTCGCCCATCTCGATGTAGCGCGCGATATTCTCGATCACCACGATGGCGTCATCGACCACGAAGCCCGTCGCGATGGTCAGAGCCATGAGCGAGAGATTATCGAGCGAGAAATCGAGCAGATACATCACCGCCAGCGTGCCGATCAGCGAGAGCGGCACGCTCAGGCTCGGGATGATGGTGGCAGGCACGTTGAACAGGAACACGAAGATCACGGCCACCACGAGCAGCATGGCCATGCCCAGCTCGAATTCCACATCCGCCACCGAGGCGCGAATGGTGGTGGTGCGGTCTGTGAGAGGGGTGATCTCGATTCCGGGTGGCAGGGTCTTGCGCAACTGGGGCAATACGGCCAGCACGTTATCGACCACCGAAATCACATTGGCGCCCGGCTGGCGCTGCACGTTCAGGATCAGTGCCGGGGTCTTGTCCGACCAGGCAGCAAGCTGATCGTTCTCTGGGCCCTGAACAACGGTGCCGACATCGCGCAGGCGGATCGGGCCATTGTTCTGATAAGCGATGATCTGGTTCATCAACTGGTCGACTGAGGAGATCTGACCGTCGATACGCAGTGTGGTCGAGCGATGCGGCCCGTCAAACGTGCCCGTAGGGGAGTTGATGTTGACGGTGCCGATGGTGGTGCGCACCGTGTCGATAGCAATACCGTAGGAAGTCAGCTTGGGGATGTTGATCCGGACGCGTATTGCCTTGCGATTCCCCCCCGAAAGCGTGACGAGACCCACGCCGGAAATCTGGCTGACGCGCTGCTGGAGGCGCGTATTCACGAAATCCTGGACCTCGGTCAGGGGCAGGGTACGCGATGTGATGCCCAGAGTGAGCACGGGGGTATCGGCCGGGTTGACCTTGGCATAGATCGGCGGCGCCGGAAGGTCGGTCGGCAGGAGTGAATTGGACTGGTTGATGGCGGCCTGGACTTCCTGCTCGGCAATATCCATCGACATGTCGAGCCCGAAGCGCAGCGTGATGACCGAAGCGCCGCCCGATGACTGCGAGGTCATCTGGTCGAGGCCCGGCATCTGGCCAAGCTGGGTTTCGAGCGGCGCCGTGACCGAGGTCGCCATCACATCCGGTCCTGCGCCCGGATAGAAGGTCGAGACCGTGATGGTCGGATATTCCACCTGAGGCAGGGCCGAAATCGGCAGAAAGTGATAGCCGAGCAGACCGGTCAGCATGATCGCCAGCATCAGGAGCGATGTGGCGACCGGGCGATCGATGAAAAGGCGAGACGGATTCATGGGCGGGCTTACTGCGCGGGCTTGGCTGCGGGGGCGGGCGCAGTCATGGCTTCGCCTTTGCCTGCGTTGTCCGCAGCATTTCCGCTATCGGCAGGGATGCTCACCTTGGCACCGGGGCGCAGATGGTTGGTACCATCGGTCACCACGCGCTCGCCCAGTTTGAGCCCGGTCTTGATGACGGTCACGTCATTGCTGGCGATACCGGTCGTGACATTGCGGACCTCGACCGTGTTGTCGTCCTTGACGACATAGACGAACTGCCCGTCCGGACCGGTCTGAAGCGCATTGGACGAGAGCAGGATGACGTTGTGCAGCGTATCGACCAGCAGGCGGGCATTGACGAACTGGTTCGGAAAGAGGTGCTCGTCCTCGTTGCTGAAAATGGCGCGCATGCGAACCGTGCCCGTCGCGGTGTCGATCTGGCTATCCAGCGCCTTGACGGTGCCGGTGGCAATCCTGTTCAGGTTCGCGCTGTCCCATGCCTCGACCGGAAGCTGACCAACCGCATGCAGCCTGTCCATGACCTGCGGCAACTGATCCTGAGGCAAGGTGAAGATGACCGAGATCGGCTGCATCTGCGTCAGAATGGTCAAGCCGCCTGACTGCCCGGCTGTGAAGTAATTGCCCATATCGACGGCGCGGATGCCGACGCGCCCATCGACGGGGGCGATGATATGGCAGTAATAAAGGTTCAGGCGCGCATTATCGACATTGGCCTGGTCGAGCTTGACCGTGCCTTCAAGCTGCTGGACCTTGTATTGCGCATCGATGGCGGTCATGGCCGCAATCGAGTTTTGCTTGATCAGCTTGTCATAGCGCCCTGCATTGATGCGGGCATCGGCCAGCTGGGCCTGATCCTGCTTCAGCGTGCCGAGTTGCTGCTCCAGCGCAACCTGATAAGGACGCGGATCGATGAGCACCAGCTCGTCACCGGCCTTCACGTGCTGCCCTTCCTTGAACTCCACATTCATGATGTAGCCGCTCACGCGGGCCTGCACCGTCACGTTTGTGATGGGCACCACCGTGCCGAGCTCGGTCAGGATTTCGGGCATGTCGCCTGTCTTCACCACGGCGACCGCAACCGGTGTGGCGTCGCCATTGCGCTGCGCGCTGGCGCTGCCACGATGACTGCCGCGTGTGCCGTGAGTCTTCGTGCCGTGAGGCCTGAGGAAGGCCACGGCCAGAAGCACAACCAGAATGCCGCCGATAATGAAGAGGAGCCGACGCCTGCGGCGCGGCTTGCCCGGTGAGGGCGAGGCAGAAGGGTGGGGCGCAGCATGGCGCGCAGGCTGGGTCCGGTCGGGGCCCGTCTGATCAGTCATCTCTTCTCGTCTTCCATCACCCAAATCCAGGAGCGGTCACATGCGCCATCTGGTGTCTGAGACATACGTTATTTGAGGCCGCCTTATCATGACGTCAGCTAAATTCTAGTTCAAAGACGAAACAATTCACAACATCCCACGTTACTCGCAGCTCCATGTCAGGACCCTAATTAAGCAATGCGGTTCAGGAAACCGTTTTGCTTATGCGTCGTTCGTCCTATCGTCACGGATGTTTTCAAGTCCGTTTAGTGAAAGGATTATGACAATGGCCGATGCAGTTGAAAAAAAAGGTGAAGGTCTGCTCGACGAAGCCAAGGGCCGTCTGAAGGATGCGGCTGGTGGCCTGACAGGCGATGCCAAGCTCCAGGCCGAAGGCAAGATCGACCAGCTTTCCGGCATGGCCCAGCAGGAATTTGCCGATCTGTACGACGATGCCGAAACCACGCTGGAAAAGGCAACGGCTTTCGTGCAGGACCGCCCGCTGATTTCTCTCAGCGTCGCCATTCTGGTCGGCACGATCCTAGGCGCGCTCTTCTTCGGTCGTTCCAAGAAGAAGTGAGCCAAGGCTTATAGAACGCGGCCCTGATTGGGCAGTGTCGCCGTCAAACGAAGGGGGACCACAGTGATGTGGTCCCCTTTTCTCGTATTGACACAACAAAAAAGATTCAGCGGCGCGCGAATGGGGTTTACAGGGCGATTCGGGTGATTCAAAAGCGATTCGTAAGACTGTGCGACTCGAGCAGTCTGTTTCGTTTCTATCGCCAGGGATTTTGCAACACCGCATGCCGGACTATTCTCTCGAACTTGCCAATGGGGCACCGGAACAGAGGATAGTCGGCCTTGACGAGGTCGGGCGCGGCCCTCTCGCAGGGCCGGTCATCGCAGCGTCTCTGGTGTTTCTCACTCCCCCCGAGCCGCCCCTTGCTGCGATGATCGACGATTCAAAGCGCCTGAGCGCGAAACGGCGCGATGCTGCCTTCGCCGCGCTGATGGCCCACCCTGCGGTCAGGATCGGTCTTGGCGCGGCATCGGTCCCGGAAATCGAGCGGATCAATATTGGCAAGGCCTGTCATCTGGCGATGCAGCGTGCTCTGGCTCATCTGGGCTTCATGCCTGACATGGCGCTCGTGGATGGTAATCGTCTGCCTGCTCTGGGCTGTCCCGCCCTTGCAGTGGTGGGCGGCGATCGCAAGAGCCTCTCCATCGCCGGAGCGTCGATCATCGCCAAGGTCATTCGTGACCGGCTGATGACACGGCTTTCGGAACGTCACACGACCTATGGTTGGGAAAAGAATGCCGGATACGGCACGGCCCTGCATATGGCCGGTCTGAAACAGACCGGTGTCACCCCTCATCATCGGCGCGAATTCGCCCCCATACGCGCCCTCCTTGCGTGCGCAGCCCAACCGGTCGGAGCCATCTAATGCAGGATTTCCCCCTCGATCAGATCCTGTGCGGCGAGTGCATCGACACGATGCGCAGCCTTCCCGATGCGAGCATCGACTGCATCTTCGCAGATCCGCCGTATAATCTGCAGCTTAGGGGTGAACTGCGCCGCCCCGATGAGAGCGTGGTCGACGGGGTGGACGACGCCTGGGACAAATTCGCCGATTACGCGACCTACGACAATTTCACGCGTGAATGGCTCGCCGAGGCGCGGCGCCTGCTGACCAAGGATGGCACGATCTGGGTGATCGGCTCCTATCACAATGTTTTCCGGCTGGGCGCCATCATGCAGGATCTGGGCTTCTGGATCCTGAACGACATCGTCTGGCGCAAGGCCAATCCGATGCCCAATTTCCGTGGGCGACGCTTCACCAACGCGCATGAAACCCTGATCTGGGCCGCGCGTGGCCCAGAGAGCAAATATCGCTTCAACTATCAGGCCATGAAGGCGCTGAATGACGACATGCAGATGCGCAGCGACTGGTATCTGCCACTTTGCACCGGCAATGAGCGCCTGCGCAACGCCCATGGGCTGAAGCTGCATCCCACGCAAAAGCCCGAGAGCCTGCTGCATCGTGTGCTCATTGCTTCCACCGTCGTGGACGATATCGTGCTCGATCCCTTCTCGGGCAGTGGAACGACTGCCGCCATGGCCAAGCGTCTTGGGCGGCGATTCATCGGGATTGAACGTCATCCCGATTATATCGAGGCGGCGCGTGCCCGAGTGGAGGCAGAAATCCGTCTCTCGGATGAGCAACTGGCGATCACCCCCGCCAAGCGCGAGATGCCGCGCGTACCGTTTGGTAGTTTTGTCGAGCAGGGCGCCCTGCCCGCCGGGACCGAACTCTTTGATCGTCAGCGCCGCGTCAGTGCGACGGTCATGCCCGATGGCAGTCTTGTCTCAGGCAGCCATCGCGGCTCCATCCATAAGATGGGGGCCATTCTGACCAATGCCCCTTCGTGCAATGGCTGGACTTTCTGGTATTTCGAGCGTCAGGGCGAGATCGTCCAGATCGACATCTTGCGTACCGAGCACGCCCAGGCCCCGCTGCGGAACGTGGGCTGAGGCGCATCGACCAGCCTGCCATGGCCGGGCCGAGTGTCCGGCTGGTTCGGGAATGCCGCATGATCAGGAGGCCCTGATCACACGCATCGCAGCGCATAATCCCCGGGTCATCGTGGTTCTGGAGACCGGAGGTCCGGTGCTGATGCCGAGGCGGGAGAGTGTGCCCGCCATTCTCCATGCATTCTATGCCGGGGCGGTCGGCGGAGAGGCGATCGCCGCGCTCCTGTTCGGTCATGTCTCCCCCTCGGGAAGATTGCCTTTCACGATCCCGCTGAGCGAAGAGGATCTGCCTTGCCCCGCGCGGATCGATCCGCAGAGCGTCGTGTCCAATCCCGTCCAGCTAGTCGATCGGCCTGTCGTGTATCGGGATTACAGGATCTAAGGCGCCGATATAGGCTATCGCTGGTTCTCGCGCATCGAACGTCGGGTGGCTTACCCCTTCGGGCACGGACTCAGTTATACGCGCTTTGCCCATTCGGATTTCGCGCTAGACCGGGAAACGCTGACCGCGACCCTACGCGTTACCAGCACGGGCCGGGTGCTCGGTGCGGAGGTGGTGCCAATCTATGCGCTGCGCGAGGATGAGCCTGACTTTCAGTCCCAGCTTGTCGGATTTTGGCAAGATCATGCTGGAGGCTGGGGCGAGTGAGTGGGTCACGGCACCACTCGAGCCGCGCCTGCTCGCCCGGGTGGAGGGGGCGTCTTGGCGGCGTCTGTCCGGTACCTGTCGTTTCGAGTTACGGCGCGACGCTCTGACGCCAATCCTCGGTGAAAGCATCTCCATGCCGGAATGGACACAGAGCCCGCGTCATGAGACGGCCAACGATAGAGGGGGCTCGTTTCTTCCATTCCAGCCTTGAAACGGAAAGAGCGGATCGGGAACCCGATCCGCTCTTTTTGATGACCGATCTGCTTCCTGACCCGTGCCGTGGGTCATGGACGAGAGAAAGCGAGCAGGTCCTCAGCGACCGCCGAAACCGAGGAAGCCGATATCGGGCTGGGGCTGCCCTCCCGAGATCGCCGGATGTCCCTTGCTCGCAACGGCCATGGCGGATGCGCCCTTGCGGCCTTTGCCCTTGATGGTCAGATGGCCATTGCCTTTGGCATCGGTCTCGATCTGCGAATGAGACGTCTCGACAGCGAGGCGGCTGTCATTGTCGTAGGTCCGCATCGAGAGCAGCAGGAACATGATGTCCTTGCGGTTCAGGTCGATTGCCATGTCGAGTGGGGTCTGGAACAGCACGTTCTTCGCGTTCATGTCCGCGCCGCGATTGAGCGCCTCCTTGGCGGCGTTCAGCGATCCGCGATTGATCGCATCGAACAGCGCCTCGGTCGGATTAAGGTCCACATTGGCGTGGCCCGCATCCTGTTCCTGCGAATCTGCGCCGGGGAGCGCCGATGGCGGAGCGGCTGCCTTGGCGGCACGGCGTGCCTCAGCCTTCTTCTGCGCCTCTTCGGCTTCCTGTTCCGCTTCCGCATCGTCTGCAGACTGGGCATGCGCAGCATGCCAGGGAACGAACAGGACCGGTGTGGCGGCAAGACTTGCCGTCAGCATCAGGGGAAAAAGTCGTTGGACATTCATGTGACGTCTCGAGTGGCGCATGGGCCGACTATAAAGGATCGTTAACAAGCTGGCGACTCCCTATCGGCGGCGAAGTCGGCCTTCGCGCCACCAGCCGAGAAAAAGAAGAGCCAACACACCGCAAAGTGCCACCCATGAGGGGCAGAGCGCGGTCAGGCGGCTGGACGATGCAACCGGCACGAGTTGGCGCGGAAAGCCGATCCAGCCCGATCCGGCAAGGCTTGCGCCCCGTGCGTCAGGCGAAACCTGCCGGATTTCTGGGGCATGGCTGAGCGTCCCGAGCCATTGCGTGCTGCCATGAGACTGTGCGGCCAGAGGCGCGAGACGGGTTGCGGTCGCGCGCAGATCGGCATCTTCGACCGGGTTGCGCGTCGATTGCGCCGCCACTGCGGTCAGCCGATCCTGATGGATGACCCAGAGCCCGTCCGCACCATTAGTGGCAATGCGCGCGCCGAACACACCGTTGCCCTCGGCGGTGAGGGGCTGAGGGGTGACCTTGCCGTCGGGTGCCGTGACCATGGCGGGATGGTCGAGGCGGGCGGTATTGCTGTGACGCTCGATACGCAGGCTGTTATCGCTCAAGGTCGCGCGGAGCTGGTTCTCTTCCAGATCGGGCTCCTTCATGAGCCAGTGCGAGAGGCGCTTGAGCAGTTCCGCCTGAGGGCCGCCGCCGCCCTCGCCGCGTGACCAGAGCCAGAGCTGGTCAGAGAGGAGCAGGGCCACGCGCCCCTTCTGCACCGTATCGAGCACGAGCAGAGGCTGTTGCGACGGACCGTTGAGCAACGTTGTACCGTGCACCCGGTCAGAGGAGAGGGCACGATACCACGGACCCCATCCGGGTTGCAGGCCGGAGGTGACCGGGTGTCGCTTGCCGGCATCGGTGAGCTGGGGCACGAAGCGCTCATTCACGATACCATCGCCCGGCACATGGGCAGGCAGTACCTCTGCGAGCGGCGTGTCCTGCAATGTGCCATCTTCGGTGAATTCGGGGCCGGCCGTCAGCAGCAGCCCTCCGCCCTCGCGCACGTAATCGGCGATGTTCGCCAGATAATCCTGAGGCAGGATTCCAGCATTATGGAAGCCGTCCAGAATGATCAGGTCGAACTGCTTGATACGGTCCTGAAACAGCTCCTTGATGGGGAACGGAATGAGCGCCAGATCGGAAAGCGGGGTACCGTCATCCTTGTCCGGCGGACGCAGGATGGTGAAATGCACGAGATCGACGGAGGGGTCGGCCTTGAGCAGACGGCGCCAGACGCGCTCACCCTGATTGGGCGTGCCCGAGACGAGCAGGACCTTCAGCCTGTCACGCACACCGTTGATGCGCACGATGGCGCTGTTGTTGCGCGTGCTCGATTCCCCCGCCAGCGGTGAGGCGGTCAGGGTGACCAGCAACTCGCCCGGCTGATGGATGGGGATGTCGATATCGACGGGCGCGCTCGAGCGTGCCGCAATCTGTCGTGGGGGGGCGTCACCCTGGTGCAAGGTGAGGGTGACATCCTGTCCCGCCGGGCCCCCCAGATCCTCCACCAGCACACGTAAGGTCGCCGTTTTGCCGACAAGCGCATAGGGGGGGGCCTGAAGAACACGCAGGCGCCGGTCGGTTTCCTCGCCCTTGCCAGTCAGCAATACATGGAGCGGAAGGGGACTGTTCTCCCGCGTGAACAGGGTGGGCAGGCTGGCAGGGGCGTCATGCACCATGCCATCCGTGACCAATATGGCGCCACTGAAGCGCCCCGGAGGCAGATCGGCCTGCGCAATGGCGTCGAAAAGCCGCGTGCCGTGATGATCTCCGCCCGCGACCGTGACGGTATGAAGCGTCAGTCCGGCAATGTTGCGTGCCGATTGCTGAAGTTGCGCGACGGCTTTCTCGGCACTGTCGAGACGATGGCGCAACGCCATGGAGGGAGAGTGATCGACAACGAGCAGCACATCCTGCGGCGCCGGCTCATAGAAGGGTCGGCTGAGCCTGGGACCGCTGAGCCACAGCAGGATCACCAGCAGGGCAAGCACGCGCGCGACCGCGCCGGGGGCGCGGCGCAACAGCATGTACAGGCCCAGGAGGGCGATCATGGCGCCCGACCCTGCGATCAGCCAGAGCGGCAGAAGCGGCATGAAGGTGAGATGGCTCATTGTTCCATCCTCTTCAGAAGTTCGGGAACGCGCATCTGATCGGCCTTGTAATTCCCCGTCAGCGCGTAGAGCAGCAGATTGACGCCAAAACGATAGGCCTGAGTACGCTGTTCGTCCCCGCCCGGAATGACGGCATAGGGTGTATTGCCCTGCGCATCCATGGCCCAGGCATGGGCCCAGTCTCCAGCCCCGATAATGATGGGACTGACATCATCATTGCTGTCATCACCACTGCGCGCCACCCAGACGGGCAGGCCCTGAACACGTCCGGGAAAGTCATGCAGCAGATAGAAGCTGTGAGCCAGGACGTGATGGTCATCGAGCTTCGAGAGCGGCGGCACGACCAGGCCTGACGTGGCGCGTTTCAAGGCGGCACGTGTCTGCCCCTCATCGCGTGTCGAGAGGTCCGAGCCTACGCCCTGCGTGTCGAGCATCAGGATGCCCCCATGCGCCATGAAGCTGTTGAGCGCAACGGAACGCTTCGGGTCTTCCTGCACGTCTTCGGTGATCGGCCAGTAGATCAGCGGATAATAGGCGAGATCGTCCTTGCCCGGCGTGAGGCCGTCCGGATGACCCATTACGGCGGAGGAGCGATCGGAGGCGTAGTTCGACAGCCCTTGCAGTCCCTCGCGTGAGGCCTGATCGATATCGTCATGTCCCGTCAGGATGTATCCCAGACGGGTCTCGAGTGCGGCGCCGGGCACGATGCCATGGGTGACGCCGTTTTGATGGGGGGGCGTCTCGTCATCCTCGCCCGAGGGCTGGGCATGCGGCGCGGTACCAGCTTGCGCCGAGGCGTGCGGCACAGGCAGAAGCGTTGCACCGATAAGGAAACCGATCACGGTCAGGCGTCCGATCAGCCCACGTAGCCAGAGGGCGATCAGGCAATCGGCCAGCAGCAGGAGCAGAGCAGCGCCGAGCAGCCACGGAGCGAGAACATGATCGGGTGACACGCGATCAGGGGTAAGCGCCTTGCCGAGCATGGGCTCATCCGAGATCGGAGGCAGGGCATTACCCAGATTGAAGGCCTTGCTTGCGAGATGCGGACCGTAAGTGCCGGGAGGATGCTGTACATCGGGGGCGGTATGGCCCAGCGCCTCGACCGCGATGGGGCGTGCTGCTTCCGGCGGGGGAACCAGATTGCCCTGGGCATCGAGCATGGCAAAGGGGACAAGTGTGCGAAGCACGGCTGGGTCCTGCTGGCCGGCAGAGCGATCGACCAGACGTTCCAGCATCTCCGGGAACAGCCCTGAGAGCGGCAGGCTCGACCAGTCTGCGGTGCCAGTCACATGAAACAGGACCAGCTCTCCCTGGCCGAAGGCGCTGGCTGTCACGAGCGGCGTCCCATCGCTCAGGCGCGCCCAGACATGACTGCCCAGCTCCGGTGTTGGTTCGGCCAGAACCTGTCGGGTTACCGTGACTTCCTTGGGCAGGGTCAGCCCCTCGAAAGGCGAGTGCTCCGCAAAGGCCGAGAGGATCTGCGGCTTGCCCCAGGACATCGGCCCCCCAAGCTGACGCATCCCGTTGATCAGAGGCACAGGCAGAAGTGTTCTTGCCATGTCATGCAGGGCAGCCTGGGGGTCAGAGGCGAGAACCGGCCCGGCAAACCGGATGAGTACGCCACCCTGACGCACCCAGTCTGCGACCAGATGACGCGTGGTTTCATCGGCGAGCGTGCCATCTGTGGCGATCAGAACCGAGAGCTTCTGCTTGAGCAGCTCGGGAACGGTGCCGCGATGCAACGTGCCGACGCCGCTGATCGCCTGGGCGAGGAAGAACCCCTGGCCGGTGAGGGGTGTGTCCTGGCTGCCCTGTGTCAACAGACCAACCGGATGGCGGTGATCGCCCTCATCGAGCAGGGCGATGGCGGAGGGGCCGGGAAGCGGCCCGGTATCGCGCTCCAGAACGATGCGGCTGGCTCTGTTTCGCAGCAATGGCGGCAGAGGCAGGATAGTGGGTTTGTCAGGCGCTGCGCCAAGAGGGAAGAGACCGAGCGTGCCCCCATTTTCCGCCCGGACACGCAGGGTCAGTGCCCCGGGTTTGACGGGGGACGCTTTCGGGGCGGCGCAGGCGAGGGCGCTCACTGTGGCCGACAGCACGCCGTGATCGTCCTGCTGCGCGGCCAGAAGCATGGTGTCGCAGCCGGTCCAGCGCATGTCGCTCACCGGGTTGGAACGGTGAGCGAGAGCAGAGGTCAGCGCTCGGTCTGATCCTGTCGCAACCCCATCGGAGAGGAAAACGATATCATGCGCAGGAGACTGGGCGCCCGTCTGATCGAGGTTCCTGAGCTGGCTCGCCAGGCGTGCGCGGTCGGTTGGCCAGGAATGGGGCGAGAGGGCCAGCAGGCGTTCTTCGAAACGGGCCCGGTCCCGAGTAGTGAAGGGCGCGGCCATGCTTCCATCGGGATCGGGCGCGCTCAGCAGCAATGTCACATCCTGCCCGGCCCTGAGGTGGCGCTCCGCCAGGCTGCGGGCCGCGCGCAGACGTTCCTGCCAGTGGGGCACGGCCGCCCAGCCATTATCCAGCACCAGAACGAGGGCACGATCGGCGCCGGAGGTCAGACTGCGTCCAAGCCAGACAGGCTGTGCCAGGCCGAGAACAAGCAAGGCAACGGCTGCCAGACGCAGGATCAGCAGCCAGAGCGGCGAGCGTGCGGTATCGGCGCGTCCCGATGTCAGGCGACGCAGGATCTCGAGCGAGGGATAGACCTGCTCTCTCGGGGGAGGCGGCGTCGCCTTGACCAACCAGTACAGAAGCGGCAGCGCGACAAGGCCGAACAGCGCAAGGGGGGTGAGAAAGATCATGCGTGCAGCTTCCCCCCGCTGAGACGGGCATAAAGCGCGAGCAGGGCGGGAAGAAGCGGCTGATCGGTATGATGAAGGGTCAACCCCGCGCGATGCGCCTCGGCGAGACGGGTCATCTGGTCGAGATGGGCTTTCATTGCCTGTTCATAGGACTCCATCAGCGTCTCGACGGCAGGGAGGGTCAGGCGCTCCTCTCCCTCCAGACTGTTGAAGCTGATATGCCCGGCATAGGGCAGGCTTCGTTCAGCCGGGTCGAGAATGCAGAGCAGTTCGGTTCTGGCCGGACGCGCGGCGATGTCGCGCAGCAATGCTTCGAGCGTTTCAGGCGGGAAGAGGAAATCGCTGACCAGAACGAGTTGGCCCCAGGGGCGTATCGTATCGAGATTGGGCAGGCTCGCTGCGGGACCGACGGTCAGGTTCTGGCCCAGACGCGTCAGGGAATGGGCACCGCTGACAGAGCGCTCCTGTTCCGGCCCGTTGAGCAACGAGACGCGTTCTCCTCCGTGGAGTGCGGCAGCGGCGAGGGAGAGTGTGGCCAGTCGGGCCTGATCCTGCTTCAGGGGCAGGGTAGTTCGTGAGCGCCAGGCCATGGAGGGGGAAGGATCGCACCACAGGGTAAGAAGCTGCGCGCCCTCGGCCTCGCGCTCACGCACCCAGAGCTGGTCGCTTCTCGCTGATTGCCGCCAGTCGATGCGGTGGGCGGGTTCGTGGTCGTGAGCCGGTCGGTATTGCCAGAAATCCTCGCCCGCTCCGGCGCGATGCTGATGATGCACACCTGCGCGTAGTTGCCGCCCAATACGTTCCGCCTCGATCACGAGCGGGGGAAGGAGGGCCTCGGCCTCGGCCGGTACCTGCGTATCGGGATGCCGGTCAGGGGAGGTACTGGGCCGAGAGCCTGAAGCGCTCAACCCGGCCTTGCGTCGCCATGTCGCGAAAAAACCGCTCACGATCAGAGAAGCGTCTCGACGGCCGATGCGATCAGAGCCTCGACCTTCTGCCCGGACGCGCGTGCGGAGAAGCTGAGCGCCATGCGATGGGCGAGAACCGGTTCTGCAAGTTCTGCCAGATCGTCGAGGCTCGGGCTCAGGCGACCATCCAGAAGCGCCTGAGCGCGGCAGCTCAGCATCAGGGCCTGGGCCGCGCGCGGGCCGGGGCCGTAGAGCAGAGAGGACGCGATGTCGGGCTTGTAGGCGGTTTCGGGGCGCAGGCCACGCACGAGTGTCAGGATCGCCTCAAGGATTTTTTCGCCCACCGGCAGACTGCGCACGAGCGCCTGCGCATCGATCAGGTCGCGCGCTGAAAGCAGGACGGGGGCGGTGGCGGTCTCGGCACCCGTGGTCTGAAGCAGCATTTCGCGCTCTGCATCGCGCTCGGGGAAGCTGAGGGCGATGCGCAGCATGAAGCGATCGAGCTGGGCCTCGGGAAGCGGATATGTGCCTTCCTGCTCGATCGGATTCTGGGTTGCCAGAACATGGAAAGGCCGGGGCAGCTTATGATTGGTCCCTGCCTGGGCGACCTCATATTCCTGCATGGCCTGAAGCAGGGCCGATTGTGTGCGGGGGCTGGCGCGATTGATCTCATCGGCCAGAAGAAGCTGGGTGAAGATCGGCCCCTTCACGAAGCGGAAGAAGCGCCGTCCGTTCTCATCCTCGTCCAGAATATCGCTGCCCGTAATATCCGAGGGCATCAGATCGGGTGTGAACTGGACACGGCGTGTGTCCAGCCCAAGCACATGGGCTGCCGTGCTGACCAGAAGCGTCTTGCCCAGACCTGGCGCGCCGATCAAAAGGGCGTGACCTCCGGAAAGGATCGTGACCAGAAGCCGGTCGATCACGTCGCGCTGGCCGAGCACGACCTGACCGATGGCGCTGCGTACCGCGCCAAGCTGTGCGGTCAGGCGCTCTGCCATGGCGAGCTCCGCCTGTGTCGTATCGGAGAAGGGCCGGGCGGGGAAGGAAGAGAGATCGTTCTGGCTCATATTTGCCAATCTGACAGTTCCGGGGGTTTCATCAAGCCATAAGACGACCCAACTTGCAGCATGAGACCAGATTTTTGGACCACGAGCGGAGAGAGCGTTGAGGGAAGGTGGGGCAAAACGGGCATCGGGCTGCGCTGAGCTGCCGATGACCTGCGAGAACGATGAACGCATCGACGCTTCCGGCAAGGAAACGGGCAGGGACGGCGAGACAGCGCCGCGCGCGCTTCCCTTCATTATCCGTCGTGACGGAACCTGGCTCTATCGGGGCTCGCCCGTGAAGCGCAAGGAGATGCTCTGTCTGTTCGGCTCCATGCTCACGCGCGATCGGGCAGGGGATTTCTGGCTGCGCACCCCAACCGAGGCCGGTATCATCCAGGTGGAAGATGCGCCTTTTATCGTGCGCGAGCTCGATTTCCGGGGGGGATGCGGGCGCCAGCAGAATCTGTGCCTGCGCACCAACATGGACGAGCTGCTCTGTGTGGGTCCGTCCCATCCTCTGATCGTGGACTGGGATCATCCCCCGTCAGAGGATTGCGCCGCCATTCCCTATGTGCAGGTACGACGCGGCGAGGGCGACAAGCCCATTCTCGCGCGCCTTTCGCGCCCGGTCTATTATGAGCTTGTGGCGCTGGCCGTTCCCGGCCATGTGGGATGCCGCCCCTGCATGGGGGTATGGAGCCATGACATCTTCTTCCCCCTCGCTCCGATGCCAGCGCCCTAGAGGGCGGGATATCCTTCAGTGATTTTTCGACCGGGTCTGCCGTGACACTTCTCGACCAGCTTCCCCAGCGCTCCGGCCTGGACCGGCTCTGGCGCTTTTTGCCCGGGGCCCGTCTCGTTGGCGGTTCGGTGCGCGATCTTCTGCTCGGGGGGCAGCATGTCCATGATCTCGATCTGGCGACCCCCGAGCCTCCTCACGAGGTTCAAGCCCTTCTCGAGGACGCGGGAATAAAGACTATTCCGACCGGGCTTGCGCATGGCACGATCACGGCGCTGATCGATCGGATCCCATACGAGATTACCACCCTGCGGCGCGATGTCGCGACGGACGGGCGTCATGCCGAGGTCGCTTGGACCACAGACTGGCAGGAAGATGCGGCGCGGCGCGATTTCACCATCAATGCAATGTTCTGCGACCGCTTCGGTGTGATTCACGACTATTTCGGCGGGCGTAGCGATCTCGCTGCGTGCAGAGTACGCTTTGTCGGAGAAGCTGGGCGACGCATTGAGGAAGATGCCCTGCGTATCCTGCGCTTCTTCCGCTTCGATGCGCGTTTCGGCGGGGATCGCCCCGATCCGGAGGCGATGACGGCCATACGTGGCCTTGCCGGGATGATTGGCGGGCTATCGGCCGAGCGTCTCGCGAGCGAGATGCTGCGCATCCTCACCGGGCCGCATCTGGCACGCTGCCTTGACCATATGGAGGCAGCGGATGTGCTGGACCGCATCATCGCGTCACCCCAGACTGAGAGGCTGGTCCGAGGCCTATCGCTCGGTGTACCTGAGGATGGTGTTCTGAGGCTGGGTCTGTTGAGTGACGCGCCAGACCTTGCAGAGAGATTGCGCCTCTCTGGCAAGCAGGCGCAACGCCTCGCCCTCATGCGAGGGCCAGATCGGTCTAACAAGACGGATATCGTGTCCCCGCAATGCGATGACGATGCGCTCCGGCGTCTGCTTGCCATGGTGGAACATCAGACGCTGCTCGACCGGAGCTGGCTGCTTCAGACGCAGGATGACAAAACACCGCCGGAAGCATGGAATGCGCTACGCGCCAGACTGATCGGCATGGAGCGTCCGGTATTTCCGCTGGCGGGACGCGACGTGCTGGAAGCCGGAGGACTCCCGGGTCCCGCAATCGGCGTGGCTCTCGCCAGTCTTCAGGCATGGTGGCGCGACAGGGGATGTCTGCCTGATCGTAAGGCCTGTCTGGCCGAGCTCAAAAACCGTCTGCCCCTTTCCCCGCAAGGCCGAGAAAGGTAAACGGCAGGGATGAAAACAGCGCAGCCCGCAAATCAGCCCCAATTGCGACGCATTGACCCTCAGGGGGCGCAGGGGCGTCAGATGCTCTTTCGTATCTGGCGTGAGGAAGTGCGCCAGCATGTCGGGCGTCTGGCCAGCGTAGTCGTACTGACCGTTCTGACGGCCGGGCTGACAGCGCTTTATCCACTGGTGATCAAGCGAGCCGTCGATATGTTCGCGGTGCACGATCCGCGTATTCTCTATCAGGTTCCTGCGCTGGTCGTGCTCGTCACAGGGCTCAAGGCCGCCACGCAATACGGTCAGACCCTCTCGGTCCAGAGCCTGGTTCTGGTGGTCATTCGCGGCCTGCAATCACGCATGTTCGCCCATGCGCTGAGCACCGACATTGCCCGCATCGAAAAGGAAGCGCCTGCGCAATGGGCGGCGCGTTTCACCACCGACGCCGTCTCGATACGTGAGGCCATGATCCGCGCCGTCAACGCGCTGGGCGACGTGGTGACGGTGGTCGGGCTTGTGGCCTCGATGATCTACACCGATTGGGAGCTCAGCCTGATTGCGCTGGTGCTCTATCCCGTTGCCGCCGTACCGATCCAGAAACTGGGCAAGAGGGTGCGTCGGGCCTCGGGGGGCATGCAGGAGCAGATTGGCGAAACCGCGACCCTCCTCAATGAGAGTTTTGCCCTGGCGCGACAGGTGCGGGTCTATCGCATGGAAGAGAGCGAATCCCGTCGCGTGGATCACTCTCTCGACCTGTTGCACGAGGCGTTCTGGCGCATTTCGCGCGGGCGTGCCCGCGTCGATCCGGTACTGGAGGTTCTGGGCGGAACGGCTATTGCAGCCGTACTCGGTTTTGCCGGATGGCGCGCCGCCATGGGCGGGGCTACGCTGGGCGATTTCACCGCGTTCATCGCCGCGCTTTTTGCGGCATCGCGTCCGCTCAGGGCCTTGGGCTCGCTCAACGCCGCGCTTCAGGAAGGGCTTGGCGGGCTGGAACGTGTCTTCTCCGTCATCGACGAGCCGCCCGCCGTGGCGGAACGCGCGGATGCGCGCAGCCTGCCGCCGGGCCATGGGCGTCTGACCTTCGAAGAGGTCGGGTTCGTTTATCCAGATGGGCGCGCCGGATTGCGAGCACTCAGCTTCGACGTGCGTCCCGGCTGGACTGTAGCGCTGGTCGGCCCCTCGGGCGCAGGCAAGTCGACAGCGCTTTCGCTCATCCCTCGGCTTCATGATGTGAGCAGCGGCAAAATCCTGCTGGATGGGGTCGATCTGCGCGACCTCCGACTGGACGATCTGCGCGACGCGATAGCCTATGTGAGTCAGGATACGACGCTTTTCGACATGTCGGTGCTCGATAATATTCGCATCGGTCGCCCGCATGCGAGCCGTGCCGAGGTCGAAGCCGCCGCCCTCGCGGCGGCGGTGGATTTTGCCGACACCCTGCCCATGGGGCTCGATACGCGCGTCGGCCCCGGCGGCCAGCGACTCTCAGGGGGGCAGAGGCAGCGCGTCGCCCTGGCGCGCGCCCTGCTGCGTGATCCGCGCCTCCTTCTGCTCGATGAAGCCACGAGTGCACTCGATTCCGAGAGCGAGGCGAAAGTGCAGGCGACCCTGTCCGACCTGCGACGCGACCGCACCACGATCATCGTGGCGCATCGTCTCTCCACCGTAAAAAGCGCCGATCTGATCATCGTGATGAGTGACGGAGCAGCCGTCGAGCTCGGTACGCATACCGAATTGCAGGCACAGGGGGGACTCTATGCCCGTCTCGTGCGCAATCAGTCCCTCGACCTCGTGGAAGGACTTGATATGGCCCCCGTTGAAGCCGGTGTGACCGAAGCCGCCCTGTGAGGGGGGCATTCGGGCCCGACCGGGACGGTCGGAAGGCTGCTGCCTAGCCCTTTGCCGGGAGCGGCGGGGCGAGGGCGGAGAGTGTCGGCAGGATCTGTTCATACAAGGCGCGTTTGAACCCCAGATTGAAGCGGAGCACCTCATCGGGTGCCACCCATTCCCACTTGTCGAATTCGGCGGGTTCCGTCCCGTCTCCTGCAAGATTGATCGCTGTGTCCGGTTCGGTCATGCGCATTGCAAACCAGCGCTGGGTCTGGCCACGATAACGGCCGTGGAGTGCCTTGCCGATCAGATGCGCGGGCAGGTCATAGGAAAGCCATCCGGGATAGCTACCCAGTAATGTGCCATGGCGCAGTCCCGTTTCCTCACGCAATTCCCTTATGGCCGCTTCCTCTGGAGATTCATGATCGTCGATACCGCCCTGGGGGCATTGCCACACATCACGCAGATCCGTGCGTCTGGCCAGGAACAAGGCACCCTCACGATTGAACAGCATGATGCCGACATTGGGGCGATAAGGTAGGGTCTGCGGATCGATCATGGCGGTGAGTCCATAAGAAACCGGCCCCTTCTGGGAGGGGCCGGGAGAGGTGATCGTGATCAGTGATGGGGTAGCGTGGTCTGTTGCGCCTGAGGAGGCGCTGGGGGCGGCGAGGTCGGCTTGTCTTCCTTCTTGTCCGCCGGTTTGTCGGCCGCGGGCTGGCCCAGCGGCAGGGCCTCGTCGGGGAGAGAGGCCATGGCGCGGACCACACGCAGCCCCTGCTGAAGCTGGAAGTCGGTGGCCGGCTTGGCCGGGTCGAAACGCGGCCAGTTATCGGCAGGCGCATGAGGGATGCTGCCCGAGATGGAAGGTAGATCCGTGCGGGCCGGAGCCTTGTTCTTGTTGCCGCCCGTGTTAGTGATGATATGGGCGAGATCGGCCTCACGATAGCCGTAGCCATCGTCGTCCTTGCTCTCCTTCACCACAATATCGGGCGCAATGCCCAGCGCCTGAATGGAGCGGCCCGAAGGCGTATAGTAGCGCGCCGTGGTCAGACGCACCGCGCCATGGCCCGGGACGGGAATGAGCGACTGAACCGAGCCCTTGCCAAAGGATTTCTCGCCCACCAGGACGGCGCGGCGATGATCCTGCAGCGCACCGGCCACGATTTCGGAGGCAGAGGCCGAGCCGCCGTCGATCAGCACGACAATCGGCAGCTTGCCGGTGATATCGGTGCCCTTGGCATCCCAGCGGCGGTTGTTCTCCGCATGGCGGCCGCGGATCGAGACGATTTCGCCCTCGGGGATGAAATCATCGCTGACGGCGATGGCCTGATCGAGCTTGCCGCCCGGGTTCAGACGCAGATCGAGCACGAGACCCTGAAGCTTGTTGCCCGATTTGGCCTTGAGCTTGTCATAGGCCTCATGCAGCGCGGTTTCGGTATCGTCGTCGAATTCGGAGATGCGGATATACCCGATATTGCCGTAGAGCGACGAGCGCACGACCTGTACATGGACCACTTCACGGGTCATGGTGATCTTGAGCGGCTTGGGTTCCTTGGCGCGCACGATCGTCAGGGTGATCTTGGTACCTGGGTCACCGCGCATCTTGGTTACGGCCTGATCGAGTGTCAGCCCTTCGAGAGACTTGCCGTCGACCTCGGTGATGTAGTCACCGGGCTTCAGCCCGGCGCGGGAGGCCGGGGTGCCGTCGATGGGCGAGACCACACGGATATGGCCATTCTGCTGCTGAACCTGCACGCCCAGACCGCCGAACTTGCCGCTGATCTGGATCTGCATCTCCTTGAACTGCTTTTCGTTCATGTAGGAGCTATGGGGGTCGAGCCCCCCCACCATGCCGTCGAGCGCGTTGGTGATCAGGTCCTTGTCGCTGACCGGCTCCACATATTCGGCGCGCACCAGATCGAGCACCGTGCCGAACAGGGTGAGCAGGCGCAGGGTCTCGCTGTGATTATCGGGGTCGGCCACGACCTCCTTGGCGAAAGCCTTGCTGCTGATCATCTGCCCAAGGCTTGGCGCCATGACGGCTTCCAGTGTCGGACCGGCGGTGATTCCGGCCAGGAATGCCGTTCCGAGCAGCAGACCAGTGCGGAGCTTCATGCAATTCATCCCTTGAATCCGGTGCGGAGCGCATACTCCGAAGCCGATCCTGTTAGCGTCTGTCTGTTGGCAGGGGGCCGATACGGCGTCCCTGCCGAATGGAGAGGCTCAATCTATAGCGTTCTTGATGCACTCTGTCGAAACAACGCAGAATCGCCAAGAGCGATCCGATCATTCCCCGGCGAACCCATCCTGAAGCCCCCTTACAGGTAGGGGCGCGGGTCGATGATGCTGCTGCCCGAGCGAAGTTGCACGAAGAGCGCTCCCCCTCCGGGGCCCATGCTGCCGAGCGTTTCGTGGCGGCCCACTGCCTGCCCGCTGGACACCGAGAGCGCACCCAGCCCCGAGAGCACGAAGCGGTAATGCCGCCCGCAATCGAGAATGACCATGTTACCGAAGGAGCGGAAGGGACCGGCAAAATCGACCTGCCCGGCGCAGGGCGCGCTGACGGCGCTTCCCGCAGAGGCGGCATAGGTGAGGCCCGTCGCTGGTCCGCTTTCGGTGCTCTGATGCCAGAAAGTCGTGACGGTCCCTGAAACCGGCCCATGTCCCCCGCCATGGCTGACGCCCGAACCGTGAGACTCCGAGAGTTTTCTGGCCTGAGCCGACATCGCCTCGGCTTTTGCCTTCTGATTGGCGCGCTCGAGCGCGCGCGCCTCCTCTTCCATACGCGCCCGCAAGCTGGCCTGTACCTTGTCGATGGCGCTCAGGGCGTCATCCAGCGTTGCGGCCTTCGCAGTCGCCGCCGCGATATCGTCGCGCGCCTGTCTGGCGCGTGCCTCGGCCTCTTCCTGCTGATGGGTGGCCTGATCCATCTTACGCGCATTCACGTCGCGCAGACGGGCGAGGGTGGCGCGCGCCTTTTCGAGCGCGCTGTTTCGCTGGGCGAGTTCCTGCGCCGTCTGATCCAGCAGAACCTGCTGTCCGTGCAGGTCATCGGCCTGACGCGCGGTGAGGCGTGTCAGGCCTGCGATCAGACTAAGACCCTGAACGGAGTCGTCAGCCTGACCCGACAACGCTACGAAAGACGTGCCCGGATAGCGTGACAGACGCAGCGCAACAGGCAGGATGGCCTGGAGACTGGCACGGCGTTGGGCAAGCGCCGCGCGCTGCGCTTCCTGCTGCGCGGTCAGGCGCGCGATATCGTCGGTGAGGGCGGTAATGGTCTTTTCTGTGGCGGCCAACTCGCTGGCCGCCCGATCGGTCAGGGCCGAGAAATGGCGTGCCTTATCGGCCTCGATGGCGGCATCTCGTGTGGCCTTGGCCTGGGCCTTGCGCTGGGCATCAATCAGCGATGCCTCGCGCGCCTTGCGAGCGAGAAGTGCAGCGCGGTCGCGCTTTGCTGCGTCGAGGGCGCGCTGGCTTGCGGTCGATACCGCAGGCTTTTTAACGGGGGCGTGGGCTGCTGCAGCCTGACTGACCAAGCTGAGGCGGCCCAGAACGAGGCGGGGCTGGGTGTGCCAGCCTTCGGCGCCCTCGCTTGAAAGACGCGGTACACAGAAGGCAGCGAGCAGGCAAAGGCCGGTCAGGACAGGTTTCGTGACCGGCATGAACGACTCAGCCGTTGATGAGGCATTTGCCGGACATTTCCGCCGGCTTATCGAGCTTCATCAGGGTGAGCAGGGTTGGAGCCAGATCCGCCAGCCTGCCGTCATGAATAGTCGTGACACCCGCAGCGCCATGCAGGATGACCGGCACGCGATTGAGTGTGTGGGCTGTATGGGCACCGCCCGTCACCGGATCGCGCATGGTTTCGCAATTGCCGTGATCCGCTGTCACGATCAGAGCGCCGCCCATCTTGTCGATGGCCGCCACGATGCGTCCCAGACCGGTATCCACGGCCTCACACGCCTTGATGGCGGCTGAGAGTACGCCCGTATGGCCCACCATGTCGGGATTGGCGAAGTTCAGCACGATAAGGTCGAACTTGCCGCTTTCGATGGACTCGACCGCACGGTCAGTCAGTTCAGGGGCCGACATTTCCGGCTGCAGATCGTAGGTCGCGACCTTGGGCGAGGCGACGAGGATACGCTCCTCCCCCGGTAACACGGCCTCGCGCCCGCCATTGAGGAAGTAGGTGACGTGCGGGTATTTCTCTGTCTCGGCCATGCGCAGCTGGCCACGACCTGCCTGGGAAACGACATCTCCCAGCAGGTGCTCCATGGATTCCTTGGGGAACATCACGCTCATGAAGGGCGCGAGGGCCGAGCTATAGGCCGTCATGCCGCAGACAGAAGCCAGCTTCACGACTTTGGACCGTTCAAACCCGTCGAAATCGGGGAAGACCATCGCATCGAGCAATTCACGGATACGGTCAGCGCGGAAATTGGCCGAGAGAACGCCATCGCCATCCTGCATCCCGGCATAATCGCCGATCACGGTGGGCACCACGAATTCGTCGGTCACGCCCTTGGCCTGATGAGAAGGCAGAACGCCCAGCGCATCGTCGGCATGTTCGCCCTTCGCCGAGACGATGGCGTCATAAGCGAGGCTCACACGCTCCCACCGGTTATCGCGGTCCATGGCGTAATAGCGCCCGCTCACCGTGGCGATGAAAGCGCCCTCGGGCAGCTCGGCGGCGAGACTGCGGAGATAGCCCGTGCCGGAATCCGGCGGGGTATCGCGCCCGTCCGAGAAGACATGGACCGCAACCTTGATGCCGGCCCCTGCCACGATTTTGGCCAGGGCGACCACATGATCCATATGCGCGTGTACGCCACCCGGGGAGATCAGCCCGACGAGGTGACACGTCCCCTTGCTCGCCTTGAGCGCGTCGATGAAGCCACAAAGAGCAGGGTTGCTGGCAAGGGAGCCATCACGCGCCGCACGGCTGATGCGCGGCAGGTTCTGCATGACCACACGGCCTGCCCCGATATTGAGATGGCCCACTTCGGAATTGCCCATCTGCCCCTCAGGAAGGCCGACATCCTCACCACAGGCTTTCAGATAGGCGTGGGGAGAACTGGCCCAGAGACGGTCGAAGTTCGGCGTGTTGGCGAGGGCAACCGCGTTGTCCTCGCGAATGGCGCTGTCACCGAACCCGTCGAGAATGACGAGCATGACCGGGCGGGGCGTGCCGGGAAGGGATGCGGACATGAAAAGCCTCCTGCAAATTTGCGCGCACCATGCCGCATTTCAGTGCAGATGCGAACTGCCACGGGAAGCGTCTCGTCGTTTTTTGTTCTTGCTGAATTTCCTGTCATGGCGCGGCGGTGCCTGTGCCTCTCGCGCCTGACCGGGCAAAAGCGGAGGGGGGAACCGAAGTCGCCAGCGGGGCATCGCATCGTGATCGCAAAGGCGCCAAAAGCGCTGGTAACAGGCCGCAAGGCTCGGCCCCTCTTAAAAGAATAGGGGAGATCCGCGTCCCCGACAGGAACAAGCGAGGCTACTCGACGAGTTAGATCTCGCTCATGAGTTATTCTTGGTAGGAAATGTGACACGTCTCGCGCTCCAGATCGAAAACCCGGATCGTGACCCGCGGTCCTCACTTCCCGGGTCAATCCTGTTACTCGGACGATGCTAGCCGCGATGCCCGTGCTGGATGTTTCGCTCCGGGTCAGAATGGACCCGCCCGATTTCAGACAGTGCGACGCCCCTATGATTCTCATCTCCCGGTGCGAGGGGATGCAGGCGGACAGTGATCGTGTCAGGCGCATCGAAAGCTGTGAGAGCGGTCTGTTTGCTGCGCCGTCGCTTCTGGGGCGAGCGGGATCACCGTCATCGCCTCGTGAACTTGCCGATAGGCCCTGTCTCGCGTCGCCAGAAGAGACAGGGTGGACGCTTCATGCGCTATGTGGCGAGACCCCATCTGTTCCAATCAGGTTCAGTGCATGTATTGCCGCAACTCCTGCGCCCGTGAGGCTCGATTTCACCTGCTCCTGGAGCGCTGTCGTAACGGCCAGCCTCGGGACCTGCGCCTCTCTGCTGGCGCCAGGTAAGCTGGTACCTGTACTTCTGGTCGACGCTGTGGGGCCGGGTGCCAACTATGCGGCTCGGTCAGCGCATCATCAGGTACGCCGGATTATGTCCGTCTTCATGGCGCGGCTCATCCACCAGGTGGGGCAGAATCAGAGGATATCGGAGGGGATTTCGGCAAACCCGATGAAATTGGGACGTTGATCCTCCATATCATGAGCCAGCCCCGCATACGATGCGGGAATGTCACGTCTGTCGGAAAGAAGGATCGCAATCATGAGTGATGATATCCAGATGCCAAGCTGCGGCCTGCCCTTGACCCCCGAGCAGCATCGCGTTCTGCGCGAACACGGTACGGAGCGACCGGGCTCGAGCCCTCTGAACGACGAGAAGCGTATGGGCGTCTATTACTGCGCCGGATGTGGCGCCCCGCTTTTCGATTCCGATACGAAATATGAGAGCGGGAGCGGGTGGCCATCCTTCTTTCGCCCGCGTGAGGGCATGACCGAAACCACCGTGGACAAGACCCATGGCATGACACGCATCGAGGTGCATTGCGCGCAATGCAAGGGACATCTGGGTCACGTGTTCCCGGACGGGCCGAAACCTACCGGGTTGCGTTTCTGCATGAATGGTGTGGCGTTGCGCTTCGAACCAAGCTGACATCGCAACGATTTGACGCTAAGGATGGCGCCATGACTGCCCTTCCTCCCTCTGTGGTCGTGCTCGACCACCCGCTCGTCCAGCACAAGCTGACCCGTCTGCGTCAGGAATCCACTTCGACCGCGGGATTCCGTCGCCTCACACGCGAGCTGAGCCTGCTCATGTGCTATGAGGCAACGCGCGATCTCAGCACCGAACCTGTCCAGATCCAGACACCTCTCGAAACCATGGAAGGGCGTCAGCTCTCGGGGAAGAAGCTTTGCTTCGTCTCGATCCTGCGCGCCGGAAATGGTATTCTCGATGGCATGCTTGACCTGATTCCCGCGGCACGCGTGGGGCATGTGGGGCTATATCGCGATCACGATACCCTTGAAGCGGTCGAATACTACATGAAGCTGCCCGATGACGTGGCGGATCGCGAATGCATCGTGGTCGACCCCATGCTGGCCACCGGCCACAGTGCCGCTGCAGCTATCGACCGTATCAAGGCCAGCGGTGTGCGCAAGATCATCTTCGTGTGCCTTCTGGCAGCGCCTGAGGGCGTGGAATGCCTGACGGCCCGTCACCCGGATGTGCGCATCGTGACCTGCTCGATCGATCGTGGCCTGGATGAAAAGGGCTATATCCGTCCGGGGCTTGGCGATGCCGGTGACCGTTTGTTCGGAACACGCTGAACATGACCAGCGAAGATGTCGACGAATGGCTCGATAGCTGGGTCGAAGCCAATCATACGCAATGGGGCACGCCGGATCAGGCGGTACAGGCCTGTGTTGCAGCAGCGGGGCTGGAAGGGATCACCGAGCGTGATCTGAACACTGCGTCCGGCGGTGACCTGCGCACCTATCTGCAGGAAGAAGGCGAGGCGATCGCAGAGGCCTCGGGCTCGGCGCCCGAAGGGTTCTGATCGGCTCATCCGGACGGTGCGGGGTCGCCTGCCCCCGCTCTCCTCATCCGTTTCGCCGAGTGTCTGCGTGGCCGGGTTTTCCGGTGGCTACCTGCTATGGGGCCGCGTTAGACGGGACGACTGTCATTCCTTTCGCCTTGCCATCGACAGGAATACGCTTTCTCCCTTCTCGTCGTGATCGTGCGGCTTGTCGAATATTCCGGGCGCATATGGAGCGGCGCTCCATATGCGTGAGGGGTGACATATTATCGCGGCGCCGGGCCGCGAATGATTTGGACCATGTCCTGAGGGCGGATCCAGTGATGGAAGGCATCCTGCACCTGCCTGGCGCTCATGCGATACACGGCTGAGGCGCGGTCATCGGGTTCCGAGAGCGGCAGGCCGAGATCGGCGAGGGAGAGATATTGCCCGGCAATGCCGCCGAAACTGGCGCGATCCATGGGAATGGCGCGAAGGATGGAGGCTTTCGCGTTCAGGAGTTCATCGTCCGAGACCGGCGCGCTCTGCATGGCCGTCACGTTGTGAACCGCAGCATCGCGCGCCTTGGTCGTCTTGTCGGGATCTGAGCCATAGGTGATGAGAAAAGCCCCACGATTGGCAGACCAGCCAAGATCGCTCCCGGCCGTATAGACCATGCCGGTTCGGACGCGCAGATCCTGCATGAGGCGCGATGAGAAGCCTGACCCAAGGATTTCATTGCCCACCTCAAGAGCATAGCGATCCGGATTATGGATGCCGCTCGCGATGGTCTGGGCGAGATAGACGGAATCCTGCACACGGCCCGGATCGTCCACAACCGCCTGGGACGGTTTGTTCTGGGGGCGGGGCGGAAGATCGACCACGGGCTTGGCGCCATGAGCGGTCCATCCCGAGAAGGCTGCCTCGACGGAGGATTTCGCCTTTTCCGGTGTGATATCGCCGATCACGACAATGGTGGTCAGGTCCGGTCGATAGGCGGCGTTATAGAAATCCTGGACGTCCCGCAGAGTCAGTGAGGAAAGCGATTGAGGCGTTGTCTCGCGCAATGTTGGATCGTTTGCAGGGGCGAGAGCTTTGGTCAGGGCACGCTGGAAACGGTAACCCGGCGATTGCAGCACGCCTGCCTGAGTGGCAATGGCCTGTTGCTTGAGGATGGAAAAAGCCTCGATCGGAAAGGCAGGATGCAATTCCATCTCGGCGAGAAGAGACAGCGTCTTGTCGAATTGCGGCGTCAGGGCATTGAGCGAGAAAGAGAGCCCCGCATTGGCATCGGAGGCCAGAGCGTCAAGCGCTGTGGCCATGGCGAGCCGGTCATGGGTCTTGCTTCCATAGAGGAAAAGATCACTGGTCAGACCGGCCACGCCTTCTTTCCCCTTGGGCTGCTGCAGGTCGTTATTGTGACGGATGCTGCCATAGAGAACGACCGTGTGGCTGACATGCTCTGGCTGGACCAGCAATGTGATGCCGTTGCTCAGGGTATAGACCGTAGGCTGGGTGAGTTTCTGCGGCGCGGGAAGATCGGCAAGGGCGCTCGCGGCCCAGTCCGGCAGCTTGACAGTGCCGGAGGGGGGAGGCAGCAGCGACTCAGGTCCCTTGCCTGTGCTGATATCCGGTGCCTTGCGCCCCGACGGGGTCAGGATGCCGGTAATGGCATGGGCGGGGTCCAGCACTTTGGCCGCCAGGGCATTGACCATCTCAGGGGTGACCGCCCGATAGGCCTTGATCAGATCCTCCGGTGACTCCAGACCGTTATAGGCCAGGGCGGAGGCCCAGCTCTGGGTCAGCTCGCTCACGCTGTTGGCGTTATATTCGAGTGAGGCCAGTTCCTTGCGCTTGGCGGCGTCGACCAGTTCAGCCGGGACGCCCTTGCTGCGTATCGTGTTCAGGATGCCGCGGATCTCTGCGAGGAGGGCACTCGGATCCTGTCCCTTGGGAAAGGCTGCGAGCGCATTACCAACGCCGGCCTGCACGCGGGCATTATAGGCAAATTCCGTTGCAAGCGCCTTGCCCTGCGGGACGAGCGCGAAAAGCGCGCCGCGCTGGCTGCTGAGGACATCGGCTAGGATCTGGGCTGTGGCCATGTCCGGGCTATTCGACCCGGGCATGCGAAAGCCGATGCTGAGAATACCCGTGGCATAGTCACTATCGAGCGTGATGGTGGCGGGTTTGACAGGACCTGGAGTAATGACCGGGCGCGGGGGGAGCTTGCCGGCGGGAATGGCAGCAAACTGTGCCTTGACCTTCTGCAACGTATCGGTCGGGTCCACATCGCCCACGATCAGAAGGATGGCATTATTGGGCTGATACCAGCTGTCATAGAAGCCCCTGAGCAGCCTGGAATCGGTCTTGTCGAAAGACTCACGCGTGCCCAGGGCGTCGTGCTCATAGGGCGTGCCCGCAAACAGGGCCTGATTCTGCTGGATCGTGAATCGCTCGAAGGGCATGGACAGGTCGCGGGCGACCTCCTGTTCGATCGCCCCGCGTTCATGGGACCAGTCGGCGTCGCTTAGGAGCACATGGCGCATACGGTCGGCTTCGATCCTGAGAAGCACGTCCAGATAATGGGCCGGGGCCTGAAAATAATACTGGGTCGTGTCTTCTGTCGTGAAGGCATTGCTCACATTGCCGATACGCGCGCTTACCGTGGAGAGCTGATCGCGGCTGAGTCCCTTCGAGCCGTTGAACATCATGTGTTCGAGCGCGTGGGCCGTCCCCGGAAACCCTGCGGGGGCTGCGGCGGAACCGGAGAGATAGATGACCTGCGTCTGTACCACCGGAGCCAGGCGGTCAGGGACGATCACGACACGCAGCCCGTTGGACAGGGTTTCACGCACTGCACCCGACATGGCCGTTGCAGCAGGCGAAGGATTACCCGACCGGGAAGAGACAGCCTGCGTTTCGGCCCGGGCACTGCCTGAAGTCGCGTTGAGAAGCAGGACGGGCGCCATGAGCAGGCTCGACGCGAGCAGCGCGTTACGCAGAGGGGGCAGCACAGGCATGGATCACTCCGGATAGCGGTCAATCGTGTAACAGAGGCAGGGTATCACTCTGATGCCGTCTGTCCATGCTTGGCCCCGCCTTGACCTTTCCCGCGCAGTGACATGCAGAGGCTTTTCTAGCGTGGGGGCTCGATCGGCCAGTCCTGACCCGCAAGGGTACGCGGCACGATGAGGTAGACCAGACCCGCTGCCGCAACAGCACAGCAAGGCAGCAGCCAGCGCAGAGGCGACATGCTCTCACTCATGGTCAGTGCCGCAAACTGCAAGACAACGAGCACGCACATTATATTCAGAAGAGCGATGATGGATGGCCGGTTGAGACGCGGGGTCAGAAAGGCCAGGGCGGGGATGCAGGTGCACCCCACAAGAAGCAATGCATCCGCCATGCCCGTCGCCAGACCGAGCGGGAGAGACATGCGCTCATCCATCCATAGCATGACCGCCGTTGTCAGGCCTGTTGCCGCCCCGGCCATCAGGGCGCAACCCAGATGAAGACGCAGGATTTCACGAACGAAGTTATGTTTGCTGCCAAAAGGTGTGAGGGTCAGCAGAAACGGCCAGTCGCCGCGTTCACGCATCCAGAAGCAGAGCCCAATACCCGCGAACATCATGACCTGTCTCGCGCTCTGGGGGAGGCTGTGGCGAAAATACCCGGGTGGGGGCATGTGAAACAGGGTGATGGCTGGCACCGCAACGCTCAGGAGTGAGAAGCAGAGTGTCAGCCCGACACTGCCGATGATCAGGGTCACGGGACGCTCGAACCGTGCAAGATTTTTGACCGGGACCCGGGGCAGGAAAGGCGGCCGCCACATCAGGAAGCCGCTCCGCCCGCGAAAGCGGGCCGCCATATCCGAAAACCGTGAAGATGTGTCTGAAAGGGGCGGTGCGGGGTCTAGGCGGAAATCCGTGAACCGGAGCTCATGAAGCGTAACGGCTGAACTTGCCAGCAATAGCGCCAGGGCTGCAGGCCATGGGGCGTCGAAAATCAGCCTTTGTACCCTTGGGGCGAGGACGAAGAGAAAAAGGATACGTGTCGCGACCAGTCGAACACGGCGCGGTTTGCGGCGCAACTGGCTAGGCCCAACCTGATCGGCACCGGAATAAAGAGCGAGAGCCAGGGCCTCCAAAGCTATCGTGTTCAGAAGCCGGGCTTCAAGCAGCAGAGGCGGGATGGAGAGGATGAAAAACGCGACAAGGAGTACGACGAGGACCGCCCGATACTCCGCCCTGCGCAGACGGGGCATGAGAAAAGTCATGGGCGAGCGTGTCTGACGCCAGTAATGCGCATTAATGGCTGTGAAGCTGCTGAGGAGCGTGAGCCACCATGACGAAATAGCGAGGGTGAACGTTATCCGGGCATCTTCGGGTTGTGTCAGATGAGCATGGGCGGCGATGGCCATGCTGAAGCAGAGAACCGCGTAAATCGCTCCCACGATCCAGAAGAAATTCTCACGCAGGAAGACAGGCGAAGCGTAGAGGCGCAGTGCAGTCAGGCAGTCTCTCATCGCGTGAGCGCCAGAAACAGGGATTCGAGATCACCGGGGAGGCGTTCGAGGCTGAGCCCTTCATGGGCAGGCGTCCAGCCTTTCACCCAGACGCTGCCATCGGCCGCCTGCGCCATGATGCTCAGACCCAGTGCCGCGTCCGGCGCGTGGGCGAGATGCCGTATGCTGCGCTGAAGGTCTTCATCCTCGAACGCCGTCACGATGCGCCCTCTGCTCAGAATGACGAAGCGCGAGCAGAGCCGTTCCAGATCGGACAGGATGTGAGAGGAAAGCAGGATCGTTGCGCCGCGCTGTCGGGCTGTCTCGTGCAAGAGCGCAATGAAATCATGTCGTGCCTGGGGGTCGAGGCTGGCGACCGGCTCATCCAGAATGAGCAGATCCGGCGAAAAACGCAGGGCCAGAACAATCGCGAGGCGTTGTCTCTCACCGCCCGACAAGGCAGAGATACGGGATTTGCGATCAAGCCCTGCCCAATCGGCCCAGCGTTTGTCTTCTGCGGCCTCGGGATTGTCCCGATAGGCGGCGAAGTAATCGAGCAATTCACCGACACGGAACCAGGTCAGGCCGGTGAGGGTCTGCGGTACGAAGCCGATGCGACTGCGTGACAATGCAGACAGATCTCCTGCACTCTCGCCCCAGAGCGATACACGCCCTTTATCCGGGACGAGGAGGCCCAGCAGGCAGCCGAGCAGCGTTGTCTTGCCCGCGCCATTGGGACCGAGCAGAGCTGTGATGCTGCCCTGAGGCAGGGCAAGCGAGATATTCTCCAGCACCGGCTTGCGGTCATAGCCTTTGGACAGCTGATTGATGTCGACCGGCAGGGTCATGGCAGCGACCATTTCTTGTTATTGAACCGTATTGAATTTTAGTGCCATCCATTGCTCGTTGTTACAATGCTGGAGATGGATATTTTCTTCGCGTGCTCCAGCATCTTCCTTGCAACAGGGAATACCCTGTGCGGGGACCGTCTCCGGTTTTCGCCAAGAGAGGCATATTCAAAAAAACTGATGCACCTGCACGGATTGCAGGGTAAATCGGGCGACATGTCCAGATTTGTCGAAACTGTGAACCGGGCCGATCTCTGGCTTCTCGATCGGGTCTTTCAGCCTGTGGCGGACCGGCTGCCGGAAAAGACGCCCGCTGCCGATGTCGGCATGAGCCTGCAACTCGGTGCGATCCTCTTCTTTCTGGCGGCAATCGTGGTGCTCAGCTTCTGCGGTCTCGCCTCACTGGGCAGTTCGGTGTTCAATATCCTGAACTGGCTGATCTTCTGTGCCTTTTTTCTGTCGATCACCAAGATGCGCCAGCTTGTCAGGCCGGGTCAGGCCAATCCGCTGCGATCTCTCCTGCTGGGCATGAGGCCGCTCACCATCGTGTTCCTGATCATTTCTCTCTGGGGAGGGGTTTCCGATCCGGGCGCGCTAATGCTGGTCGATCTGTTCATGATCTTGTCGAACCTGATTTTCACGGTGGGGCTGTATCTCCTGTCCTGTCAGCCGCGCCCGCCGGTGCGTCGAACCAGCAGGAGCCGTGCCCATCTGACGCCTGTCATGGGTGGCCTTCAGGACTGAACTGACAACGCAAGGCGGGCTTATGGGCCGTGCTTTTTGGGCCGTTTCTGCCCTCGACGGAGCATGGCCTCATGCTCACCGCGGGCGTCAGTGCAGGTAGATCGATTTGTCCGGACGCGGCACATCCACGACGGAATGAATGAACTGTGTACCCGCGATACCGATCAGGATGCCCACAGCAAATCCGCACCAGATCAATGTACTGAAATAGGGCTTCCGGGCCTCGCGTGTCAGGAGGCGTGATTGCAGTTCGGCGCGCGATTGCTGGGTTTGATAGAGTTCGGAACGCACAGATTCGAGACGCGCCCGTGAATTGCGTAGCTCGAGATCCATCTGGCGCAGGTTATTCGTCAGGGTCACGATCTGCTGGCGCGCGGCCAGCACATCCGGACCGGTCTCGGTCTTGGTGGCACGGGGCTTGGGCTTTGCACGCTGAGGCGGGTTCGGCGCGATGGCCACAAACAGGTTCTTGAGCGCGCCGCCCGTTGTGCCGCTCTTGCGCGCGCGCGAACGCAGCGCATTGAGCGCAGCCACGGATTGCCCTTCCTGTTCCTCAAGGACGAGGGCAAGGATATCGGAGAGGACTTTCAGCTCCTTGGGGTCGAAAGCGCCCGACATCAGCCGATCATGCTCTCCAGATCGTCATCGTCGCCACCTGCCATCGGGCGAGGGCTCGCGGCACGGCGTAACCGGTCCATGATCGCCAGTCCAAGACCCTGGCGCGGAACCGCCATGGCGGCGATGGTCTTGAGCCCGCGCCTCTGGCCTTCACCATCGAGAAAACGCAACCCGGCAAAAAGCCGCGATGCTGCTTCCTCAAGGTCGCCGCGCTCGCTCAGATTATAGACGAGCCCCGCACCCGGAAGAGTGGGGCCGAACGCCAGAAGCGCCTCGTGCTCGTCCACGCTCTCTGCACTCAGACGAACCGGTAGGCCCGGAGCATAGTGCGATGCCAGCATTCCAGGTGAGGAGGGCAGCTTGGTCGCATAATCATCGGGGTTGCGTATCGTGCCGCAGATTGCCTCGAGCTTTTCGAGGGTGATCCCGCCCGGACGCAGCAGGAAAGGGACCTCGCGAGAGAGATCGATCACGGTGCTTTCCAGTCCGACGGAGCAAGGACCGGAATCAAGAATGGCATCGATGCGGCCATGCATGTTGCGCAGCACATGAAAGGCGTCTGACGGGCTGACGCGCCCGGACGGATTGGCGGAAGGCGCTGCCACAGGCTGTCCGACAGCCTGAAGCAGAGCCAGGGCCGTCTTGCCGCGCGGTACACGCACGGCAATGGTCGGGAGGCCTGCGGTCGCAAGGTCACAGATGGTGGAGCCGCTCTTGCGCGGCAGGATCATGGTCAGCGGGCCCGGCCAGAAGGCCTCCGCCAGACGAGAGGCAAGTTCATTCGCCTCGACATGGTCGAAGGCGGCTTTTGCACTGGCAAAATGGGAGATCAGCGGATTGAAACGCGGGCGGTTCTTGGCGGCAAAGATATGCGCGACTGCGGCATTCGAGGTCGCGAGAGCGCCGAGCCCGTAGACTGTTTCGGTGCCAAACGCCACGAGCTTGCCCTCGAGAAGAAGGGAGGCCGCGCGGGCAATGCTGTCCGGATCGGCTTTGAGGATTTCGGTCATGCGCGCATCTCCGGCTCAGCTTGGCGGCCTGTGCACAGAAAGGGAGGGTTGAACCAGCCCGGCTTGCCATAGGCCAGTGGAACACCGCGCTCATCGAGCACGTGTCCCCCTGCTGCCTCGACGATAGCCTGCGGTGCCGCAGTGTCCCACTCCATGGTCGGGCCGAGGCGGGGATAGAAATCCGCTGCGCCCTCCGCCACACGGGCAAATTTGGCGGCTGAGCCAATATTGCCCAAAGAGCCCACCTTGCGTCCGGCCAGCCATTCCCGAAGGCGCGGGTCATCGGCATAATGGCGCGACGCGAGAATGCGAAGCCCCTCCTGCGGGGGCAGAACGGCCTCGATCGGGGTGTTGCCCCGGCTGTCGCGACGCCACGCGCCAGTACCGACGAGGCCCGTATAGAGCTGCCCGTAAGCGGGAAGGGCCATGGCGCCCAGAACCGCGCGATTGCGATAGATCAGCCCGATATTGACCGTGAAATCGTCTCGCCCGGCTGCGAATTCGCGCGTGCCATCGAGCGGGTCGACCAGCCAGTAGATCTCCCCAGGTTCGGCGAGGTGACCATTGGCGATCTCTTCTTCACCGATAGCCGGAATATCCGGGCGTGCCATGCGCAGACCGGCCAAAATATGACGTTCTGCGGCCTGATCGGCCTCCGTGACCGGCGACTTGTCGGCCTTGATGATCGTCTCGAATCCCCGGTCGCGAATCTCGTTGATCAGCGTGGCAGCCTCATCGGCCAGTCTTGCAGCAAGGGCGAGCAGGGCGTCGGCATCAGGGGGGAGGGCGTCGGTCTGGGTCATTCATTCGCCTTACCGCAAGTTCAGGACATCGTCATGGGCAAAACGACGAAGACGGGAGTTTTGCCCGGACACGTCCGGTCCTCCTCTCACTGCCCGTTCCGGGCGACATACAGGTGCCATGCAAGGCGCAGCTTGGCATCCTGCGTGACGAGTGCTGGCACGTCATCGAGCGGCAGAAGACGCAGGGTGATCTGCTCGTTCTCCGCAGCAAGCCCTGTCCTGCGATGCTCGAGCGCCGCCATCTCAGCATCGTTCAAAGCGAGTTCGAGGGCATACAGGGTAATGCGCTCGTCACACCCGCCCGGTGACAGGGTGTAGGTGCCGAGCTCGATCAGCGCCTCTGCACGGAGCTCAAGGGTAATCCCTGTCTCTTCGGCAAATTCGCGCAGGGCTGCGCTCTCCACTGCGCCGTCATCGATCATCCCGGCAGGGAGCGATATCTGGGCGCTTTCTGCGACCGGCAGTCTTGGCTCGCTGGTGAGAAGCAGGCGAGCAGATGGCAACCCAGGGTTGACGACGACAAGGATACCTACAGAATCGCCCCGCAGCACGGCGTAGCGCGGAACGGGCTGACCATCGTGCAATGCCTCGGCTTCGGCGAACACGAAGCCGATGCGATCCCCAAAGCGCACGGCATCCCGTATGGTGACCCTGTGCACCTCGAAGGCCTTCTCTATGCCCCTGAGCCAGCGTTTCACATGAGGCGCATCGAGGATGGCCCGGTGCCATTCGGTCGGGATATGCTGGGCGAAGTCGGGTGACATGATGGGATTTTTCCAGAGCCGGGGTTATGGTCTTGATCACCACGAACGAGATGAGCGGACCTGTCCATGATATTCCTGCGCGCCCTTCTGGACGCTCACAAATGGCGGCCTCGCAGCGCGCTCCCGCCGGCACCGCGCCCCCTGACACTGCACGTCGTGGCGGGCGGTGGGTGCAATGGTTGTCTGGTAGAAACGCAGGCTCTTCAGGGGGCGGCTTATGATCTGGCGCGTCATGACATCCGTTTTGTCGAGACGCCGCTCGATGCGGAGCTGCTTTTCGTGACGGGTGTGGTGACGCGTGCCATGCTTCCCGCCCTTCAGGCCCGCTGGGCTGCAATGCCGTCTCCCAAAGGTGTGGTTGCGATCGGGGATTGCGCCCTGGGCGCGGGGCCGTTTGCCACCAATTACGCCGTGCTAGGAGGGATCATGGAGGCCGGGCTGGCCGGTATGCAACGCTGCGATGTTGCCCTGCGCGGCTGCCCTCCTGCACCGGAGGATATCCTGCGTGCGCTGCTCGTGCTGACGACCGGCCGCGTGGTGACAGCATGAGCGCCATACGTTCCGAACTCGTCGCGGTGCTGATTGCCGTCCAGGACGAGGAACCGCTCGTGCTCACGCTCGATCAGGGGCGCAATCTTCCTTCAGGTCCGCTCGAGACAGGCCATCGCTCGTTGCAGCGCGGCATGAGATTATGGGTCGAGCAGCAGACCCAGTGTCATCTGGGCCATATCGAGCAACTCTACACCTTCGCCGAGGCACTGGATGCCACGGAGGGACCGGATGAGCCTCGACTGATCCGTATTTCCTATATGGGCCTGACAAGGCTTGAGGATGCTCAGGAGGGCTGGCGTGGTCTCTATGAGTATTTCCCCTGGGAGAGCTGGCGCGAAAACGGCGCGGAGAGCCTGAATGCGGAGATTGCCCGTGCCTTGTCGGGTTGGGCCGGGCGCGATGCAGCGCGTCAATGGCGCTGTGCCGAGACTTTCGGGCTGGACGGTCAACCCTGGAACGATGAGCTGGTGCTTCATCGCTATGAATTGCTCTGGGAGGCGGAGCTCTTGCCGGAATCGCGCAATCCCGGGGTCTGGCTGGTGCCCGGACGATCCATGCCTTCAGACAGGAGGCGTATCCTCGCCACGGCTCTGGCGCGTCTGCGCGCCAAGATACGGTACCGCCCCGTTGTGTTCGAGCTGATGCCCGAAACCTTCACGCTCTGGCAGTTGCAGCGGACGGTCGAGGCGATTGCCGGACGACCGTTGCACAAGCAGAATTTCCGACGTCTCATCCTCGCGCAGGAACTCGTCGAGGAAACGGGCGAGGCGGCCGTCCAGCCGCAGGGCCGTCCTGCACGGCTCTACCGTTTCCGCCGCGAAGTTATCGGAACCCGTCAGTTGATGGGCTCCAAACTGCCCATCGCCCGCTCGGCGTGAAGGCGTCCATGGGGAATTTAGCACCAATCACGCCAATGTGGCTTTGACAAAGGTCCCGCCTGACCCAATGTAAGGGTCCTAACGTTTTTATCCCTATTATGCTCAATGAGAGCATAAATCAGTGGAGAGGATCTTATGGATCAGATGACCCTCGTCAGAGACCGCAGCGACGAACTCTATGCGCCGGTCTCGCGGCTCATGACGCGAGAGGACTGGGAGCAGAATTTCGCTGACGATATCCGGGCCATCCTGCGCCTGAAGCGCGAGCGCAATGCTGTGATCCTGGCGCATAACTACCAGACCCCTGAAATCTTCCACTGTATCTCGGATATCCGTGGCGACAGCCTTGCCCTGGCGCGTGAAGCCCAGAACACGCAGGAACAGGTGATCGTCATGGCGGGCGTGCATTTCATGGCCGAGACCGCCAAGCTGATGAACCCCGAGAAAACCGTCCTGATCCCTGACTCGATGGCGGGGTGCTCACTGGCAGAGTCGATTACGGCCGAGAATGTGCGCGCGCTCAAGGCGACCTATCCCGGTGTGCCTGTGGTGACCTATGTGAACAGCTCCGTCGCGGTGAAGGCCGAGACGGATATCTGCTGTACGTCGGGAAATGCCAAGAAGGTTGTCGAGAGCCTTGGTGTGCCGCGTGTCATCATGATTCCCGACGAATTCCTGGCGAAGAACATCCAGAACGAGACCGGTATCGAGATGCTGACATGGCCGGGTCATTGCGAGGTGCATGAGCGTTTCACCCCGCTCGAAATCCGTCAGTATCGGCGTATGCATCCGGGCGTGGTGGTGCTGGCCCATCCGGAGTGCCCGCCCGAGGTGGTGGCTGAGGCCGATTATGCAGGCTCAACTGCGGGGATGATGGAATTCGTGGCGGTCCGGCAGCCTGCCAAGGTCCTGCTGGTGACCGAATGCTCCATGAGCGATAATCTGGCGGCGCTCAATCCTGCGGTCGAATTCGTTCGCCCCTGCAATCTCTGCCCCCACATGAAGCGCATCACTCTGCCGGCGATACGGCGCGCGCTCGAGACCATGGAAGAGGAAGTCACCATCCCGGATGCGCTCTTTCCGCAGGCGCGACGGGCTGTCGAGCGCATGCTGGCGGTCTGAGGAACACAGGATGATGACGCTCACCCGCTTTGCAGGCTGGCCGGTCATCGCAGGGGCGGGGCTTGCCGGGCTTTCTGCTGCCCTGCATCTGGATCGGCCCTGCGTGGTCCTGAGCCCCTCGCCACTGGGGGAGGATGCCGCGAGTGCACTGGCCCAGGGTGGTCTGGCCGCCGCTATCGGCAATGATGACGATGTGGCGCTGCATATGCGCGATACCATCGAGGCGGGTGACGGGTTGTGCGATACCCGGGCGGTCGAAGCCATCATTGGCGCGGGGCCTTCTGCCATCGCGACCCTGCTTGACTGGGGCGTTGCCTTCACACGCAAGGGCGAGACCGATCTGGATCTGCATCTCGAGGCCGCACATTCGCGCGCGCGCATCGCCCATGTGAGCGGTGACAGCTCGGGTGCCGGAATCATGCAGGCGCTTATTGCGCAGGTGCGGGCTTCATCGCGTATCGTTGTGCTCGATGGGGTGACGCTCGACCATATTCATGTGATCGAGGGGCGGGTGCGCGGTGTGTGGCTCAATACCGGGCAATTCATCCCTACCAATCATTGTATCCTGGCTTGTGGCGGGGCAGGGGCGCTTTATGTCGGCGCCACGAGCCCGTCCAGCAATACCGGTCGGGGGCTTGCTGCTGCGGCACGTGCCGGAGCCCGGCTGGCGGACATGGAATTCGTACAGTTCCATCCTACTGCGCTCGATGTGGAGACCGGTGGCGGTCGTTCCCCCCTGATCAGTGAAGCAGTGCGCGGCGCCGGTGCCGTCCTGATCGATGAGACAGGCGAGCGCTTCACCGACGAGCTGCATTCCCGCGACCGCGTTTCGAGAGCGATTGCACGACATCGTCTCGACGGTCATCGTGTCTTTCTCGATGCGCGCAGCGGTCGCGGCGGGAAAGGCCTGAAGCAGGTCTTTTCGCGGCAATTTCCCGGTATCGCGCGCGTGTGTGCCCAATACGGTATCGATCCCGACCGTATGCCGATCCCGGTACGCCCTGCCGTTCACTACCATATGGGCGGCGTTGCAACGGATCTGCATGGCAGGGCCAGTGTGCCCGGTTTGTGGGCATGCGGCGAGGTGGCGTGCACGGGGCTGCATGGTGCCAACAGGCTGGCGAGCAATTCCCTGCTCGAGGCTTTCGTGATGGGGCGGGCCGTTGCATGGGATGTGAACAACGCAGCCCGTGACCGCCATTCCTGCCAGAACCCCATTCGGCCCCCGCGGCTCAGCTCGGCCAGTTTCGGCCCCCAGATGGATCGCGGGGCAGGCATTCTGCGCGACCGTGAGGGATTGCAGGCCCTGACCAGCTATCTCACACCGCTCGCCAGCCGCGACGATCATGCACTGGTCGGGGCTGCCATCGCCTCCGCTGCGCTACGCCGACGGGAGAGTCGTGGCAGCCACTGGCGTGTGGATGGGGAGGATTCTGCCTGCGCCGGACGTTTTCATTTTACCCTGGAGGATATCGGCCTTCAGGAACGGAGCCTTGAACCCGCATGACCCTATCCCTTCCGCCATTGCCCGATCTGATGTGGGAGCCCATCATTCGTGCCGGTCTCGCCGAGGATTTCGGCACCGGGGGCGATGCGACCTCACAGGCAATCGTCCATCCCGGTCAGCGCCTTCGCGCCGTTTTCAGAGCGCGCCATGAGGGTGTCGTAGCCGGTATGGCTGGCGTGCGGCTGGCCTTCACCCTGCTCGATCCGCAGATCAGCTTCAATGCGCTCAAGGCAGACGGCGCCCGCATCGTCCCGCGTGATATCCTGGCGGAAGTGGAAGGGCCTGCCGAGGTCGTTCTGGGTGGGGAACGCACAGCCCTGAATCTGCTCTCGCATCTGAGCGGCATTGCGACCTCGACACGGCAGGTTGTGGATGCCGTCAAGGGCAGCAAGGCGCGCATCTGCTGCACCAGAAAGACGCTACCCGGCCTGCGCGCCGTGCAGAAATATGCGGTCAAGGCGGGGGGAGGCAGTAATCATCGCTACCGGCTCGATGACGCCATCCTGATCAAGGATAACCATATTGCCCTTTGCGGCGGTGTCGCCTCCGCGCTCAAATCGGCCCGTCAGCGCGCGGGCCATCTGATGGCGATTGCGCTCGAGGTCGATACGCTCGACCAGCTCGAGGCGGCTCTGGCCTGCGGCGGTGCGAATGTTTTCCTGCTGGACAACATGACCCCCGAGCTGTTGCGCTGTGCGGTAGAAATGGTGAAGGGGCGCGCCCTGACCGAAGCCTCGGGTGGGATTACTCCCGAGACCGCCCCCGCCATAGCGGCCTCGGGTGTCGATGTGTTGTCTCTGGGCTGGCTGACCCACAGCGTGAAAGCCCTTGATATAGGGCTCGATATCGATCTTTGATATCGTCCTCTTGCGTGCTACGGGGGGCCATCGCGTTAGCGCGCAAGTTGCGGGCTTATCGAGCCTCTCTCCCGTCGAGTTGAGCATGGATAAGCACGGGATGCCCTTCAGGCGTTTGCGGGATCGTGTTCCGCTTTTGCCTGGTCAGGCACGCGCAGAACACCTGATGCGCTGAAGCTGCCCCTCTCTGAGTGACCTCCTGAGAGCCCCACTCAACAGCCGCGAAAGCCACACACGCAACCGTATCATTCCATTGTCGACACATTCCGTCATGGTTTTGACTTGTATACCTGCTTGTGTTCGTGCAGACAGGAAGCTGCGTTGTGATGCGGCAGGGATGTAACTTTGTGTCCCTGAAGTAATAATTCAGAAAACTTTCCGAAACTGTGAAGAGGGTCTCGATGGCGTACGTATTTGGCCGGATGAAGCGTAAGGCCGGGCTTGCGGTGTTTCTGGCTTCGGCGACCTGCCTCTCCCAGAACGTCGCCCTCGCGGCAACACCTCTGGTCTCTGCCTCCGGCCACGCGCGGACGCATGCTCGTCCTGTTTCGCCCGCGCACTCCCGGGCATCTGGCGGCCCTGCGCGCAAACATGCTGTTGAGGCCAAGGAGGCAGAGGAGATCTCGGTCACCACCTCACGTCAGGCGCTGAATGGCGGTGGCGGAATGATGCGTATCGAACACGCGCCACGCAATGTGCAGACGGTCGATCATGAATATATCTCCATGCGCAATCCTTCCAGCACAGCGCTGGACCTGATCCAGAACCTGCCGAGTGTCAGCATCAGTACGCCCGACCCCTATGGCATGCAGGGTGGCCAGATCCAGACGCGTGGTCTGACCGATCTGGATATGGCGCTTCTTGTCGATGGGGCACCGGCCGCCGCAGCGAAATACATCACCGAGAATATCGATACGGAGAACGTTGAATCCGTCTCTCTCACGCCCGGCAGTTCGGAAACCGCTCTCCCCGTCATGTCGGCTGCCAGCGGCACGATGAACGAAACCACCCATACGCCTGACAAGAAATTCGGCGGGCTGGTCGATTTTTCCTATGGCACCAACAACCTCTCGCGCGAGTTCATCCGTCTGGAAACAGGTGAGATCGGCCATAGCGGTGTGCGAGGCTATGTGTCGTTCTCGAATACCCATACGCGTAGCTGGATGGGGGCGGGCATCAATGATCGTCGTCATGTCGATTTCGGTCTGAACAAGCAGTGGAGGAACGGGTCTTTCGCGAAGGCTTTCGTTTCGTGGAACTGGGAAGATTTCACGATCGACAATTACCCGACGGCGCAGGAATTCTACAAATACAAGCATACTGGCGAGGGGTACGGACGTTCCGCAAATTCGAACAACATAAATTACTGGAAAAATAATACCGATTACTGGAATCAGGTCTTTCTCTCTGCCCCTATTCATATTGTCCTGACGCGCCCCCTCGCCTTCGACCTGCAGCCCTATTACAGCATCGGTCGCGGGTGGGATGCCTCACCGGGTGGCACTGTCACGCAGGCCGACGGCACCACGCGCAATGTCACCAGTTACTTCCTTCAGGGTGCGACGGAGCGCCGGGGAGCCACGGCCAAGTTCGGGGTAGACGTGGACCGTCACAATCATGTCTCGTTCGGATACTGGTACGAAAACAACTACACCCAGCAATCCTATCCCACGAGCTACACGCAGGATAACGGCGCGGCGCCCAGCCCCAACTGGGCGGCCTATCGTATCGATGCCGGTGATCAGCAGAATGCAGGCACGGAAATCCATAGTCTGTTTGTCGAGGATCACGCCAAATATCTGAACGACAAGCTCGATATTCAGGCAGGCTTCAAGTTTGTCATGTCCAATACCTGGAACAAGGATTTGTACGGTCGCATGTCCAATAACAGGACGGCACCGTTGCCTCAGCTTTCAGTCGGATACACCATCGATGAGCATAATCAGGTCTATCTGAATGCGGAAGGCGATTACCGCCAGCCCAGCGCAGTGGATCTGGGGTGGCTCTATACCAGCGTGCCGATTCCGAAGAACCAGTATTCGATCAAGGAAGAGCTGGGCTACCGGTATCATGACCAGTACATCATTCTGGATGCATCGTTCTTCAATTACAATGTCACCAATCGCATCGTGAACCAGTATCTTGGCATGAACCAGTTCGCGCCATTCTCGATCGGTAACCAACATATGCGCGGTTTCGATTTCATGATCTCGGGGCGACCGGTTCACGGGTTCAGCCCCTATGCCTCGGTCGAATATCTGCACGCCGTGCAAGACAGCAATGTGTTCGACCCCTACACGAATGTCATGCTGAACTCGAAGGGCACGCAGGCGATCATGGCGCCCCGCGTCCTGGCCAATTTCGGTCTGACCTACAAATATGCCGGCTTCTTCGGCAATGCGAGCCTGCATTATACGGGGCCGCAATCCGTCAGTGTCGCGGGCGACCAGCGCATGCCGGGCTTCGTGACCAATACGATCTCTCTTGGTTATCGCTTCAAGCCGGTCGGGATTGCCCAATCCCCCACCATCAAGCTGAATTTTGCCAACGTGACTGGCTCGATTGTGCGCACCGGTGCGATGGGCGCAATCTACAGCGCGAAGGACCCGAGCACCGTCTATAGCGGTAGCCTTGCCCCTTATACCGGTTACGGTAACTCCTTCATGACTGCCGCACGTTTCACCATGACGGGTACGGTGTCGACCAGCTTCTGATCCGTTTTCCACAGGATCTGGCAGGCGGCTTGCGGCCGCCTGCTGAAGGGTCAGCCGAAAGTGAAGGAAAAGGCATCGACGCCTGGCGACAGGAATTCGATGCGAAAGACATGGTCGCTCACGGCGTCATCCGGCTGCCGGACCAGTTGATAAAGCCGCTGACCCGTGACCATGCCCATCCCCTCACTGTCGCAATCGCTGCCATGCATCACTCCCGGAGCATGGCCATCGATCGTGACCCGGAACTTCACCGGCATGTCTGGCTTGCTCGGTCCGAGCACCAGATGCAGATCGCGCGCATGAAAATGGAACAGGATACTCCCGCCTGGCTTGTTCAACCGCGCGGATTCAGGCCCGATTGTCCAGTTTCCGGTCAAGCCCCAGTCATTCAGGGCAGGGGGTGAATCGACCACATAATCATTGGCTGAGTCCTGAACGGCACCACCTGTCGAGATGAAGTGGTTCGCACGTTCATAGCCGATATAGGTTTCAGGTGAACCTATGGCAGAGAGATCGGCTTCCGACTGCTCTCCCTTGCCATCGGGATGGACGAGGTCGTCCGGGACATTGGCTGCGCCGTTTTCATGCAGCATCGTCTGGATCAGATGTTCCGACTGGGCATAATCGCCCTCTCCGAAATGATGCGCCTGGATCTTGCCATCGCCCCCGACGAAATAGGCGGCGGGCCAGTATTCATTGTTAAAGCCGTTCCAGATTGCCCGGTCATTATCGACGGCAATCGGAAAGGTAATATGAAACCGGCCAACGGCCTTCTTGATGTTGTCGAGATTTTTTTCGAAGGCGAATTCCGGGGCGTGGACGCCGATCACCACCAGCCCGTAGGATTTGTATTTGGCGGCCCAGGCTTCGACATAGGGCAGTTCGCGCAGGCAGTTGATGCAGGAATAGGTCCAGAAATCGACCAGGACCACCTTGCCCTTGAGAGCGTCGGCGGTCAGGGGCGGGGTGTTGATCCAGCTTGTCGCGCCGGAGAGGGAGTCGAGAGGTCTCGCCTGTACTGCCGGTGCGGCGAAGCCAAGCGCGAGCGTGAGACCCAGACCGGAAGCACAGCGCCATACGAGCCTGCCTCTGGCTTCGCTAGGCTTGATAGCAGCGAGCGTCGATAGGCTGCCCCCTGCGAAATCAGGGCCGGAATATCGGGTGGATGCAGATTGCGTGACCATGAAGCTGCCTTCTCATCTCCAAGCGGCAGAGCGGTCACGCCTTCCGTGTTCTCAGGACGGTAGACCGGTTTCTGCCAGAACCTCACCCAGAACGGCAGCCGTGCCGCGCTGTTCCATGCTTTCGGCCATTTCACGAATGAGACTGATATGAACCGGCTCGAGGGCGAAGCTCTCGAACACCGTCATGCTGAACACGCTGTCCCAGCTCCGGGCGAGGGCATGCTGGCTCTCGGACAGCGCCGGCTCAAACGGGGTGAAGGCCTCGCCCTGATCGGTCCGCCCATGCAGATAGCGAATGAAGCAGGCCAGAACGAATGCCATGCGGCGTAACTCGCCCCCGGTAGCGACCAGCCTGTTCCAGCTTGGGGCAAGGAATACCGGCAGTTTGCTGGCACCATCGCCTGTGATGCGGGCCAGCCTGTCGCCCACATCGGGATTGCTGAACCGGGCGATGATCAGATCGCGATAGTTGGGGAGTGGCATCCCGGCAGGGGCGGAGAGATGCGGAATGACATCGCAGGTCATGAAGCTCTCGACCAGATGGCCGATCTGCGGGTCGATGATCGCATCGCGCACAGTCTCGAGCCCCGAGAGCTGGCCGGGATAGGCCAGCATGGAGTGCGAGGCATTGAGCATGCGCACCTTGGCCAGCTCATAGGGGTGAACGTCGGGGACCATCTGCGCGCCCGCCGTCTCGAGCGCCGGACGGCCATTGACGAATTTGTCCTCGATAACCCACTGGGCGAACTCCTCGGAGATCACGGGTAGGCGGTCGATCACACCGCATTCCGCATTCACGCGTTCGGCGTCTTCCTTGAGTACTGCCGGGGTGATGCGATCCACCATGGAGCTCGGGAAGGAGACGTGCGTCTCGATCCAGGCTCCCAGTTCAGGATCGAGGGCGTTGGCGTGGCTGATCACGCAGCGCTTGGCCACCACGCCGTTATCGCGAAGGTTGTCGCAGGACATGACAGTGAAAGGCGCGATCCCGGCATCACGGCGCATGCGCAACGCCCCCACGATGAAGCCGAAGGCGGATTCAGGGGCATCGGGATTGGCAAGTTCACGCTGTGTCAGCGGGGTGGCGAGCTTGTAGGCACCTGTGGCGTGATCCTGATTATACCCGCCTTCTGTGATGGTGAGCGAGACGATGCGGGTGGCGGGGTCGGCCATGCGGGCCAGGACTGCCTGCGGGTCGGCCGGAGCGAAAAGGTAATCGAGCATCGAGCCGATCACCTGATGGCGTACGGTTCCATCAGGAGCGTAGCGGGTGAGGGTGTAAAGATTATCCTGCGCCGGGAAGGCTTCAAGCTTGAGGCGTTCGTTCGCATCATCGATCAGCCCGACACCGCAGAAGCCCCAGCCTTCCTGGCCCGGCTCGGCCAGAAGGCGATCGACGTACCAGCATTGATGCGCACGATGAAAATTACCGACGCTGAGATGGACGATCCCGGTTTTCAGGGAGGCGCGATCATAGGAAAATCTCTCGACGCTGGGGGGGAGGGTCGAGAGGGCTTCTGAGTTCAGAGCGATCATGGGCGGTCCTGAAGGATCACGATAAGGGAATAACAGGCTCGATCAGACAATTGATACCGGTCTGACAGGCAGCGCGCCGGATGATGTGGCGGTTCCCTTGAAAGGCTCAAGGGGTAATCGGGACTGTCTATGGCACTATTTGGTGAAGAGGCCTAAATGCCGCTCATGGAGACGAGACAACCCATTGCCATTATCGGGGCCGGACCGGCCGGTCTGGCCGCTGCCGAATGGCTGAGCGCACCCCAGCGCGCGCAGGGGCGTGAGATTGTCGTGTACGACCAGATGCCCAGTGTCGCGCGCAAGTTCCTCATGGCAGGCCGCAGCGGGTTGAACCTGACCCATGCCGAGAATCTAGAGGATTTTCTCACCCGCTACGGTTCGGCGCGCCACTGGCTGGCCCCGATGATCGACCGGTTTCCGCCTGAGGCGCTGAGACAATGGGCCGAAGCGCTTGGCCAGCCCTGTTTTACCGGGTCGAGCGGGCGCGTCTTCCCGCAGGCCATGAAGGCTTCTCCTTTGCTGCGGGCGTGGCTGGCGCGCCTTGCCGAAAAGGGCGTGCGCTTCGCGCTGCGTCATCGCTGGGAGGGGTGGGATGCGCAGGGCGCGCTTCGTTTCAACAGCCCCGACGGTGCCGTGACCCGGGCGGCCAGCGCGGTCATCCTGGCGCTGGGAGGCGCCTCATGGCCCCGTCTCGGGAGCGATGGTGACTGGACCGGCTTGCTGCCTCCTGGGTCGGTCACGCCTCTAGTGCCTGCCAATTGCGGGTTTCTCACCGCCCTTCCGGAGGCGTTTCACACCCAGTTTCATGGAGAGGTATTGCATTCGGTCACGCTCACCGGAGCAGGCCAGAGCGCGCGCGGTGATGTCACCATCACCCGTACAGGCATTGAAGGGGCGCCAGTCTATCGTTTGTCGGCCTCCTGGCGCGAGGTTCTGGCGCGCGAGGGGCGTCTGCGCATCGCGCTCGATCTGCGCCCCGGCATGGATGCGGAGATTCTAGCTGTACGACTGGATGGTTTCCGCGCGCGAGAGAGTCAGGCCAATCGTCTGCGTCGTCTCGGGCTCTCGCCCGTCGCGCGCTGGTTGATTCGCGAGGCGATGTCGACGGCTGGCGGGGGACAGGCAGAGGGCAATCGCGCTCTCGCGGGCCTGATCAAGGCCTGTCCTCTCATTTTGACTGCGCCGGATATACTTGCCAGAGCAATCTCGACAGCGGGCGGTGTCAGACACGCGGCACTGGACGCGAATCTCATGCTGCGCGAGCACCCGGGTGTGTTCGTGGCTGGCGAGATGCTGGACTGGGAGGCGCCTACCGGGGGCTATCTGCTGCAGGCGTGCTTTGCGACCGGGCGTGCGGCCGCCGAGGGGGCGGATAGCTGGCTGGCAGCGCAGCGGGAAGCCGCGCATCATGGCTGACTTCGGGGTCGGTTTGCGCTAGGGACAGCGCCATGAGCGTATCCATCACCATGGGCCGTGGCCGAGACGGCGCGGATGTCCAGCTGGACCTGACCGAACTCCTTGCAACCCGCCTGCTTGTGCAGGGAAATTCGGGGTCCGGAAAGTCGCATCTGCTGCGCCGCTTGCTGGAGCAGACGGCTACGCTCGTCCAGCAGGTGATTGTCGATCCGGAGGGGGATTTCGTCACTCTGGCCGATAGATACGGCCATCTGGTCATCGACGCGTCGGAGCAGACAGAGGCCACACTGCGCGCAGCCGGTGAGCGCGCTCGCGCGCATCGCGCCTCTGTGGTGCTCAATCTGGAATCGGTCGAAGCCGAAATGCAGCTTCGGGCGGCAGGGTCATTTCTCAACGGCATGTTCGAGGCCCCGCGGGCGCACTGGTATCCGGTCCTCGTTGTCGTGGACGAGGCGCAGCTTTTCGCGCCGGTGGCGAGCGGCGATACCTCCGACGAGGCGCGTCGTCTTTCGCTCGGGGCGATGACCAACCTCATGTGCCGCGGTCGAAAGCGCGGTCTGGCGGGGGTGATCGCCACACAGCGTCTGGCCAAGCTTGCCAAGAATGTTGCGGCAGAGGCGTCGAACTTCCTTATGGGGCGCACTTTTCTCGATATCGACATGCTGCGCGCCGCCGATCTTCTGGGTATGGAGCGCCGCACGGCAGAGGGATTCCGCGATCTCGCGCGCGGTCAGTTCATGGCGCTGGGGCCTGCGCTCAGCCGCAGGCCGCTCATGGTCACGATCGGGACCGTCGAGACAGCCAGCCATGCGACCGGCCCCGTGCTGACCCCTTTCGAGGCCCGACCTGCAGAAGATAATTACAGCCTGATTCTCGAGCCCGTGGTTGAAACAATGCCCCGCCCGAGAGAGCGTCGCGCCCCGGCTCCCGACCTTCTGGCGCAACTCGATGCCTATAGCGCGGCTGCCCCGGTTGAAGAGGCCGTGCCAGAGGCGGAAGCGGCACCCGAATTGCTCTGGCGCCTGACGGAAGCTGTGATCGCCGAGACGGACTCGGCCTATCGGCCCCTGGCGACGCTTTATCAGGATTTCCAGCTGCGGGCGCGTATCGAACGGCTCAGCCGCAATGTGCTCGACCTTGGCGCTTTCCGTCTGCTTCTGGCCAGCGTGCGTTCCGGATCCAGCTTCCTGCAGGCGCAGGAGGAAAGCTGGCAACAGGCACTCGATATCGCCCGTTCCCTGCCCGAAGACGTGCAGGGCGTAGTCCTGCTTCTGGCGCGCGCCGCACTCGATGGCGCTTCCTGCCCCGGCGATGAAGCGATTGCAGAGGCCTATGGCACCCATTCTCTCGGAAGGGCGCGACGCCAGCTGGCCTATCTGGAAGAACGCCAGATCATCGTGGTGCAGGATATGCCCGCAGGGCGTCGCATTGCCTTCATCGGCTATGGCTGGCAGACCGGATAAGCCCTGCAACCGGGTAGCAGGGCGTCTCGTTTCATCCCAGACCGAGACGGTTTGCGGAGAAAATTATGACAAACGATGAACTGACCGCCCTTGTTACGCTTAATGGTTCTGACGCCACCTATGACGCCCGGCTCTCGGGATACGACATCACGGTGCCAGTCCATATTCAGGGTGGCGATGGGCACTACATCATCAAGCATCTCGTCAAGCCCATGTATTTTTCCGGCGCCATGATCATCGACGTCAAATTGCTGGATGGTGACGCCCATCACCACGACTGACAGGCTTCATTTGTGCGGGAATTCTACCCATAACGACCAACGGGGAGCCTTATGGCCGAGGAAAAAAGAAAAGTGCTGCCGGGGGCTCTGGCGGCGCTCGGTATCGTCTTTGGTGATATAGGAACCAGCCCGCTTTACACCCTTCAGACCGTTCTGAACGACACGGGCTCGACCGATCGGTCGACCCTGCTTGGCGGCTTTTCCCTGCTGGTCTGGACCATGATCCTGGTGGTGGCCATCAAATACGCCACCGTCGTCATGCGTGCCGACAATAAGGGTGAGGGCGGCATCCTCGCACTCTTTTCCCTGGTCGGTGGCGCGTTCGGCAAGCACTGGTATACGCGTGGCACATTGCTGGCTGCAGCGGGGCTGTTCGGTGCCGCTCTGCTCTATGGTGACGGGGCCATTACCCCGGCCATTTCGGTTCTGAGCGCAATCGAAGGGATCGGGGTCGTGACTAAGTCCCTGCAGCCTTACATCCTGCCCGTCGCCACGATCATCCTTTTCGGTATCTTCGCCATCCAGCCGCTAGGCACGGCGCGTATCAGCGCTGTTTTCGGGCCGATCATGCTGGTGTGGTTTCTCGCCATTGGCGGGATTGGATTGTTCTCTCTGCTTCACGATCCCTCGGTGCTGATCGGTCTCAACCCGTTCTATGGCCTGCATTTCCTGTACGAGCATGGTGCGAACAGCCTGATCATTCTGGGCGCGGTGTTTCTCTCGGTAACGGGTGCCGAGGCGCTTTATGCCGATATGAGTCATGTCGGGCGTCCGAGTGTGCGTCTGGCCCTGGCGGTGATCGTCCTGCCCATGCTTGTGCTGAGCTACGCGGGTCAGACGGCCTTTCTCGTCAGCCATCCGCAGATCAAGGACAATCCGTTCTTCGCGACCATGCCCCATGCTCTGGTTCTGCCCATGGTAGTGCTTGCGACCTTCGCAACGATCATCGCCAGTCAGGCCATCATCACCGGGGCTTTCACGCTCACGCGGCAGGCAATGCAGCTCGGATGGTTCCCCAGTCTCAATATCCGGCAGACCTCGGATAGCGAATACGGTCAGATTTATGTTTCGGTGGTCAACTGGCTGCTCATGGTCATCACGTTGCTGATTGCGCTCAGCTTCAAGAGTTCGGACGCTCTTTCCGGGGCTTATGGCACGGCGGTTTCCACCACCATGCTGATGACGACATTGCTCATCTTTGACGTGATGCGCGAGCGCTGGGAATGGCCGCTCTGGAAAGCCCTCCCCGTCGCCTTGTGCTTCTCTGTTGTGGATGTGGCGTTCTTCGTCGCCAATCTGCTCAAGATCGACAAGGGCGGGTATGTCCCGCTTCTGATCGGGCTCTTTATTTACGTGATCATGACGACCTGGCGCCGGGGTATCATCCTGTTGCGTGCGGGGCTCGCCCCCTTGGGCGAGCGCTCTGACAAGGTGCTGCAAAAACTGCGTGATGGCGACCTCATTCGGACACCGGGGGCAGCGGTGTTTCTCTCACGGTACGAGAGCGCCTTGCCCCCCATCGTGATGCGCCATGTGGCTGACTTTCACTGCCTGCCTGAGCAGGTGGTCATTCTCAACGTCAAGTTCGATACCGTGCCGCGCATCCCGGCTGACGAGCGCATGACGGTCAGAGAAGTCGGCAGCGGGCTGTGGCAGATCAATGTCACCTTTGGTTTCGTCGAAATTCCCAACCTCTATTATGTTTTGGGTCAGGCGCAGGAACAGGGATGTACGCTCGAACTCGACAAGGTCGTGTTCTTCGCCGGGGATGACGATGTGGTGCCCGATCTGAAAACTCCGAAAATGGTGTCGCCGCGTCGTATCCTGTTCGGCTTTCTCTATCGCAATGCGGTGCGGGCCTCTGACCGGTTCACCCTGCCGCGCGAACGTCTGGTCGAGATCGGTCATCAGGTCGAAATCTGATCCACCGGCCTTTGCTCGCGTTGTATCCACCCTGCCATCCCTGAAAAGAGGGATGGCCAGCAGATAAAAGGACAACTTCCATGCGACATGTTTCTGGCTATGCGCTTCTGACCGCGCTGATGGTTGCAGCGGCCCCAGTCGCGACGCTTTCGGTTGCCCAGGCGGAGCCCGGTGGCTGCCTGAAATATGGCGCTGCCGGCGCCGTCGGGGGGCATCTGGTCAATCATGGTGTGCTGGGCGCCGTGGGCGGCTGCGCCACCGGGATGTACAAGCGTCATGAATACCGCAAGGAAGCGAAGCAGAAAGCCGCCCTTTACGACAAGGATCATCCCGGGGCGAAGGGCAGCTATGAGGAGAAAGCCACGGCCTATGATGTCGAACATTCGACACAGCCCGGCAAATCGGCCCCCTCTGATGCTCCGGCACCCGAGGCGAATACCCCTCATAACTGACCGAATCCAGTCTCTGTGACGGCGTGACGGCCCCGGGCGTTCAATCGCCCGGGGCCATTTTCGTCTGTGATCGAAAGTAACGCATTGTATCTTGTGTCAAATCATGTCAGCATGGGTGCTCAATCGGTCCTCAGGCTTGCGCGCATATTTCATGTCCATTTCCTCCCCCGCTGCGTTCAGCCCGGCTGGAGCCGCCATTTCCTCAATCGGGATTGTCCTGCGTGATTTCCGTCTGGGCGGGAGTGAACGCGTCGCGATCGGTCTTGCCAATTACTGGGCTTCCCTGTCGCTGGATGTCGTTCTCATTGTCGGTCGTGGAGAGGGACCGCTCCGTGAACTTGTCGATCCGGCGATCGAGATTGTCGATCTCGGACTTCCGGCCTGGCTAGGCGATACGGTCCTTGCCTGGGCATTGGCGATGAAAGCCCGGAGCGTTTTTTCATCGCGGGCCATTGATCGTTGCTACGTGCCCGGAAACAGTCATTGGCCGGTTATCCCCGCCCTGAAATCGCTCAGGATGTCGCATCGCCCGCTCGTGGTCGCACAGGTCAGTTCCCCTGTTTGCCGCGAAGGTCGGTCATCTCTCGAACAGGCGGGATATGACTGGCGTATGCGCTGGCTGTTGCGCGGGGCCGACCGTATCACCACGCTTAGCGAAGATCTCGCTCGCAAGACGTGCAGTATCATCGGCCGCGATGCTGTGGAGGTCGTGCCTCTTCCCGCCCTGTGGGACGAGGGCAGGCCCTGCGCACCACCGGCCCATACCATGACTGTGCTGGCTGCGGGACGCCTTGTGCCGATCAAGGGCTTCGATGTCCTGATCAGGGCGTTCTCTTTGGTCGCCAACCGTTACTTCGCCGCAAAGCTGGTCCTGTGCGGCGACGGGCCCGAACGCGCAAGGCTCGAGGCACTCGTGGACGAACTCGGTCTGGCGGGGCGCGTGGTGTTCGCAGGCTATGTCCCGTCCATCAGGCCTTATCTGGACGAGGCGCGCGTTTTCGTCCTCTCCTCACATTGCGAGAGCTATGGGGCGGTTCTGCTCGAAGCCCTGGCCGCAGGGCGGCAGGTGATCTCCACACGCTGCTCTCCTGCCGTCGAGGCTCTGCTGACCGGCCCGATTGCCGGGCGAAGCGTGCCTGTACGCGATGCTGACGCGATGGCCGAGGCGCTGTGCGAAATCCTGGCTGAGCCCGCCCCTGACTGCGACACTCTGGCGGAGATGGTTGCACCGTTTCACGTGTCTTATGGCGGCAGGCTTTATCTCTCCCTGATGCAGCCGGGCGACACGAAGATTGAGCAAGCTGCGGCTGTCGACATCTCACATTCGGCCTGGTCACATCCTGCGGTAACACACTCCCGATGAAAGCCGACCTTTGACAAATCGGGCACGTCACGATCTTTTGCCGCTCCATGGCTTCTGAACCACGCTCCGCGCTGCATCGTATCTTCAGCAATACCGGCTTCCTGATCTCAAGCAGGATCGTCAACGCGCTGTGCAGCTTCGCCTATGTGGCCTGGGCGGCCCATACGCTCGGGCTGCATGGCTTTGGCGTATTGCTGCTGATCACCACCTTTGTGACGCTGGTTTCGGACATGACTCATCTGCAGTCATGGCAGACCCTGCTGCATTACGGCGCGGCTGCTTTCGAGGCGCGTGACCGGCGTCGCTTCATGCCCGTCCTGGGGTATTGCATGCGTTCGGACATGCTGAGTGGCGCCACAGGGCTGGTGGGTGGTGTGATCGTCATCGGGCTTGCCGGAAGCTCGCTTCTTGGATGGGCGCCGGAGGTCAGGAAAGATGCCGCATGGATGATGGCAACCGTCGCTTTCATGAACACGGGATGGTCAACCGGGCTGATCAGGCTGAGCAACCGGTTCGGTCTGGCCGCTCTGTTCGATTTTGTTTCAACCTGCGTACGGACAGCGGGCTATCTGGTCGGTTATCTGCTGCACGCCTCGCTCGAGTTCTTTCTGTTCATCTGGTTTCTGCACCAGTTCGCGCTTTTCGTCGTCACGAGCCTCGGCGGGCTTGTGTTGCTGCGACGTCAGATGGGGCGGGATATCGGTTTTTTCTCCTGCCTGTCGAGCGCTGCCGATATCAGGGGAATCTGGGGCTTCACGCTCAGGGTCAGCGTCAACCAGATCCTGGACGCCCTGTTTCGTCAGGGAGGCACGCTCATCATCGGCGCCATACTGGGCGCCAGAGATGTCGCGATCTATCGCGTGACCAAGCAGATCTGCGATGGTCTCGCCAAGCCCGCGCAGATGATGATTCCGAGCCTGTATCCCGAATTTGTCCGATTTCGCGACAACCAGAACTGGCAGGATCTGCGTCACGTGACGCGAAGACTGGCGCTGGTGATCATCGGATTTTCGGTATTGGCTTTTCTGGTCGCCATCCTCGGCGGCAGGGCCATTCTGCATCTGATGCTGCATGACAACTTCGCCCATGAGCTGCCGATCATATTGCTCATGGTGGCGAGTGCCCTGCTTGAAGTCTGCATCATCCCGCTCGAGACGCTTCTGACCGTCATGGGGCGTCTGGCGATCATCCTGAAATATCGCCTTGCGGTGATCGCTCTCTACTTCGCCATTCTCGCAGCGCTTCTCACGCTGTTCGGCGTGACGGGGGCGGCCATGGCGAGCGTCATATGCTCTGTCATGATCTTTGCCCTGTGCCTGTTTTTGGCGGCCCGCTGGATCTCACCTCGCTGGGCTGCCCGCTATGGCGAGGTCTGACCGGACACAACCAGCGCTAGACGAGGCAGGACAGGATCAGCCGTGCTCCTCTGACCGATCGGTGCCAAGCCAGAGCAGGGACGCAAGACCGAAACAGACAGGTGACATCCAGGGGCCCAGAAGCTCGGTCGCCCTATGCGTATCTGCAATCATGCCGAACGCCCATCGATGGTCCGGATACAGGAAAAGCCCGATATGGGATTTCCAGAGCGGTCGGGCTAGCCCGATCAGGACGAGGGTGACGCAGCCCAGCCAGGCCATGATCCGTAGGCACATGCTCACATCGTTCTCCTGTCACAACAACGCAGGGACGCCCTATCGGCCCTGAGCGGTGCTCAGCGCCCCACGCCCACGGTGGATCGGCTTGAAGTGCGTGCCAGAAGCCCGGCTTTTTTCTTTTATCCCAACAGGTTCGGGTTGGGGCAAGGAACATCTTTGCGCTGCCACCGTTCTGCCCGGATCGTCCGGCCTGTGGTGTCGTGTTCCCCGTGGGGGAACGGCATATCAGAACCCGGAACCAGCCGCAGCGATGCCGGAAACTTGCGTTGCATGAAAGTAACGGATCGCGCCTATCGGGGCCGGATTTCCAGGATTTCGCTTCGTTACGGGGCATGAAGGAACAGCAGTGAGCAATTCAGATACCGCCAGCGGCCCCGCTCCCATGACGACCGGCAAAGGTCCTTCTGCCAGCAGCGTGACCGGTCTGGATGCGACCAACTTCTTTCTTGCGGATGTTCAGGATGGTGTCGGGCCCTATCTGACCGTTTATCTCGCAAGTGCGCGTCACTGGCAGGCAGGGCCGATCGGCGTTGCCATGGCCATGACAGGTCTTGCCACAGCGCTGTGTCAGATCCCCGCCGGGCTGCTCGTGGACTCCACGCGGTACAAGCGCGCACTCGTTGCGGTATCGGCGCTGATCACGGCGCTGGCCTGCATCCTCATCATTGCCCTCCCCGGTATGGCGCCTGTCATTGCCGCCCAGATCATGATGGGTGCCGCCGCTGCGGTCATTCCGCCTGCCTTGGCCGCTATCTCGTTGGGGCTTGTCGGGCGCCGACGCCTGCCCGGGCGTATCAGTCGCAATCAGGGGATCAATCATTTCGGCTCGTTCGCCTCTGCGGCGCTGGCCGGTCTGTGTGGCCAGTACTGGGGCCTGAACTGGATTTTCTACCTCGTCTGCGGTTCGGCCATCGCCAGCGCGGTCGCACTGCTCCTGATCCGCCCGAAGGAGATCGACCAGAAAGTTGCTCGAGGCAGTGAGGATGAGTCGAACGATCCTCCCGTCGCCCTCGATGCCCTTCTGGGGCGCCGCCCTGTCTGGGTGTTTCTGTGTGCCATCGTTCTGTTCCATCTGGGCAATGCGGCCATGCTGCCGTTTGCGGGACAGGTCATGGCCAAGAGCCATCCTGGCTCCGAAACGGTTACGCTCAGTGCCTGTGTGATCGTTGCGCAATTCGTTATGATGTTGGTGGCCTGGGCAGTGGGACGGGCCATGGCTGGGGGTATCGGACGCAAGCCCATTTTCCTTCTGGCCTATGCGATCCTGCCAATACGTGGATTACTTTTTTCGTGGTTCGATGCGCCCACGGCCATTATCGCAATCCAAGTGCTGGACGGTATTGCCGCCGGTATTTTCGGCGTGATCGCGATCATTATCGCAGCCGATCTGACCCATGGCACCGGGCGCTTCAATTTCCTCCAGGGAATGGTGGCGCTCAGCGTCGGGATCGGCGGCGCGCTCAGTAACCTGCTGGGGGGATATGTCGTTCAGCTTGAAGGATATCGCGCCGGATTCCTGTCTCTCACCGTCATTGCAGTTCTGGCATTGCTGTTCTTTCTGACGCTGATGCCCGAGACGCGCGATCCGGACGAACAGGGCCGTAGCGCGGTTCCGGCCTGAGACGCTCCCATGGAAAACGATCTTCTCTGGGCGCTGTGTCTTCTGGCGGTGGGCGGGCTGCTTTTTCGCCCGTGGCAACTCCCTGAGGCACTCTGGACATGCATTGCAGCCCTGCTGGTTGTCGTGTGCGGGCTCGAGCCCTGGCACGTCGCCTGGCATGCCGTCGTATCGGGCAAGGAAGTTTATCTTTTCTTGTTCGGTATGATGATCCTGAGCGAAATTGCGCGGCAGGAGAAACTCTTCGACTGGTTGGCGGCGGCGGCGCTGCGCCATGCACAGGGTTTGGGCCGCAGACTGTTCCTCATCATCTTCGGCGTGGCAATTCTGACCACGGCCTTCCTCTCCAACGATGCGACCATCATTCTGCTGACCCCACCAGTGATCGCTGTGGCGGCCAAGGCAGAAATAGACCCGTTCCCTGCGTTGCTCGCCTGTGCCTTTGTCGCCAACGCGGCCAGTTTTCTGCTGCCGATCAGTAATCCGGCCAATCTGGTGATCTATGGAGGCGCCCCTCCGAGTCTTGTCCCCTGGCTGGGTCGGTTCCTGCTGCCTTCCTGCATTGCCCTCGGGGTCAGTTTCGTGGCGCTTTACGCCATGGTGCGCCGTTCGGTCGCCACGCATTTCGAAACAACCGAGGGGCTGCCACAGCTCGATCGCGTTGCGCAATTCACGGCCTGGGCGCTGCTGGGGATCAGTATTGCGCTGACCGCGGTTTCATTCCTTCACGGGTCTCTTGGCTGGGCCACGGCGATTGGCGGTCTGGGATTGGGTGTGGTTGTCACCCTGCTGCGCCGTGCCTCGCCTCTCCCGGCCCTGACCGAGATCTCCTGGTCGGTCTTTCCGCTTGTCGCCAGTCTTTTCGTTCTGGTCTCTGCGGTTGAACAGACCGGTATCCTGCACCGTCTGGGAGACATGATCCTGGCTTTCGGTCATGGACGCTCCGCGGTTCTGGTCACCGGTTTCGGCCTCGCTCTGTTGAGCAATTTGATCAATAATCTGCCCTCGGGCCTCATGGCGGCGCAGGTTGCGCCCGAGCTTGCCTCGCATGGCGGACGTCTACAGGATGCCCTTCTGATCGGAGTGGATCTTGGGCCAAACCTCACATTGAGTGGTTCGCTTGCCACAGTGCTCTGGCTGATCATTTTGCGTAAGCACGATCTCGATATGAGCTATTGGCGCTTCATGCGGTACGGGATGCTCCTCACCATTCCAGCGCTCGCTGCGGCTTTGCTCGTCCTCTGAGTGACCCCGATCCACCTGACAGCAAATTCATGAAGCAATCCGGGTTTCGTGACGTTTGATCTTATTGCCCATGAGCAAATGAACAGGTCCGTTGGGGGAGCCCGAAGCATGAACGCTGTCACACCACGATCGGGGAGCGCAGCCCGAAAGCCCACGACTCCCACCAGAATGCATCTGGATGATCTGGAGACGCGAGAGGTGCGACACGCGCAAGGGCGCCATCTGCGCAAGATCCTGTCGCGAAGTGCCCAGGCCGAATGGTCTCCCCCTGCGGATCGGGCCGATCCGGTCAGTCTGCTCGCCGGGCAGGGGCAAAGCCGTATTCAGTCCCTCCTGCCGATCCGATATGAGCGCATGCGCGCTTCGCCTTTCGCCTTTCTGCGCGGAAGTGCCATCGTGATGGCGGCCGATCTGGCCAGCACCGCCTCTACAGGTGTCATGGTCCAGAGCTGCGGCGATTGTCATCTGGCCAATTTCGGCAGCTATGCCTCGACAGACGGATTGGCCGTTTTTGACATCAACGACTTCGATGAGACCTATCCGGCTCCTTTCGAATGGGACCTCAAGCGCCTGGGAGCGTCGTTCGTACTGGCTAGCCTTGAAAACGGGCTCCCGGAGAAACAGGCGCGTGCAAATGCTCGCATCATGGCCGCCACGTACCAGGGTGAAATGGCGCGTCTTGCGCCGATGAGCCCGCTTGAGATCTGGGCCGACCGGATCGATCTGGCCTCTGCCATTGAAGATTTTTCGGACAAGCATACTAGGAAATCGATACGGGACCGTCTTGAGGCGAGACTGGACAGCGCACGCGCCCATTTCGGTCTTGTCTCGTTCGACAAGGATATCCCGCACCTCAAGGTCAAACCACCCCTCGTCATGCGCCTGCCCGATGAGGACGACACGATCAGAGAAGCATTCGATCGCTATCTCGCGACCCAGCCTCCCGAGCGGGGCCTGTTGCTGTCGCGCTATCGTCTGAAGGATACCTTGTTCAAGGTTGTAGGCGTCGGCAGCGTAGGGACCTATTGCGCAATCGGTCTGTTCGCCACCGCCGATGGAGAGACTTTGCTGCTCCAGATCAAGGAAGCACAGGAATCGGTTCTTGCCGCTCATGTCCAGGGGCCGTCTTTCGCCAATCAGGGGCAGCGCGTGGTTGCCGGGCAGCGACTGATGCAGGCAACCTCCGATACGTTCCTTGGATGGACCCACACCAATACTGCGGAGCAGCCCGGCAAGAGCAGACGTTTCGACGGGGCGAACAAGCAGTTCTATGTGCGCCGCCTCAAGGATAGTCGGCTTGCCGCCATCGGGGCCGATGTAGCCCAGGAAGGGCTGGACGATTATGCTGCTCTATGCGGCAGGGCGCTCGCGCGTGCCCATGCCCGGTCAGGCGATGTCGCGATGATCCACGGTTATCTGGGCTCGGGCGACAGCTTTGCCGAGGCTGTCGCGGATTTCTCGACGGGCTATGCTGCGCAGACCCGTGCAGATTGGGAAAGATTCTGCGCGTCGATCGATAGCGGCCACTTGATGACAGCGTAGAGTGTAAAGAAACAGGCTGTATTGCGAGCGCCGCCGTGATCGGGGCCGCAGCGACAATTTTGTGAACCGGGATTAGGCACGTGCTGGAGCATATCGAGTTGAGGCACCGGTGGTCATGTCTGTCGAGACTGTCTCGTTAGCCTGGAAGAAAACGGAGGAAATATGACTGGTAAGAAACCGGATTTACGGTCCCCTGACTCGTTGGATTTCCTGCGGCCCGGCATCCATTTCACGCCGGTTGCCGGGTTCATGAACGACCCGAACGGGCTCGTTTTCGATGGGACGCAATACCACCTTTATTATCAGCACAACCCGAAGGCAGCGTATTCGGCTGAGATCTGCTGGGGTCATGCCACGAGTCATGATCTCCTGAGCTGGAAAGACCAGCCGATAGCCCTGCACAATACGCCTGAAGGGCAGGCATTTTCAGGGTGTGCGCTGCTTGATACCGAAAATACATCCGGGTTGTTCGACGGCTTTGACGGACCCAACATCGTCGCGCTCTACACACGATCCCTCCCCACGCGTCAGAGCCAGTATCTGGCGGTCAGCCATGATGACGGACAGAGTTTCACCTCATATGAGTCCAACCCGGTGCTCGATATCGGAAGCCCCGATTTTCGCGACCCGCAGGTGCTCTGGCACGAACCGAGCGCTCAATGGGTGATGGTAATTGCCGAGGTCGATCGACACCGGATCGGGTTCTACGGGTCGACAAATCTGATCGATTGGACGGTCCTCAGCCATTTCGGGCCCGCCGGGCTGCCCACGGTCAATTATGAATGCCCTAATCTGATCGAGATCAGGGATGAGGGTGGCAAGCGCCGCTGGGTGTTGTTCGTTTCGATCAATCCCGGCAGCCCGATGGGTGGAAGCGTCACCCAATATTTCATTGGCAATTTCGACGGGCGAGCATTTACGCCATGCGATGGCATTCTGCGCCTTACCGATTTTGCGAAGGATGCCTATGCGCTTCAGGTCTGGAGCAACATGCCGGATGACGAGGCCGTCAGTATCGCCTGGATGGGGAACTGGCAGTATTGTCAGGAGCTGCCCACGCCAGACTGGCGCGGGGTCATGACCCTCCCGCGCACGATGTCGATCCGTCAGGATACCCATGGCTATCCTCGCCTCGTTCAGGTTCCACGAGGGCTCGAGCCATTCCGTCAGTCCCTGCTGAGCGAAAGCGCATTCTCTCTCAACGAGGCATCCCGACGGGAGATCGGTCTTCCGGAGTCCGGGGCGATTGAACTGGTCATCCGCCTGACGGCGGCCATGCCACGTCCCGTTGAGCATGGACCGGTAGGCCCGACGATCAATCGCTTCGAACTCGCTTTCGCCAATGCGGGCGGGGAGAGGCTTTCGGTCGGATATGATGTGCCATCCTCGCAGATCTGGCTCGACCGCAGCAAGCTGCGGGGCTTTGATCACGCTTTTTTCACCGGGCGTTTCTCGGCGCCTGTCGATACGACGCTTTATCCCGATCGTCGTACGCTCGATCTCCATCTCATTCTCGATGGCTGCGCTTTCGAGCTTTACGCAAACCAGTATCTCGAGACGGCTACGGCTCTGGTCTATCCTGAGCAGCCATTCGATCGGCTCTATCTGAGCGCAGAGGGGACAGATTTTCTTATCGAGGCTCTGGAAATCAATACACTCGACAAGACCATGGAGCGCGCCACGCTCTGATTGGCGGGAAACACGTTCAGTGGTGAGATCAGCATTGGTGGAATCAGAACGCTTCCTCCTTTTCCCCCGACGCAGATCTCCCATGAGACGGACGTATTTACAGCCCGTCGCAGCTCCGTCCTGTGCCGGAAGATAGCTCCCGGCACAGGATATCTGCGTCAGGCTGCACGCCTCACCACGCGGATTTTTCTTCCTCTGTGAGGGGCAATCTGACAGCGCGTTTCCCTCTTGCCGATTCCATCGCGGCCTCGATGACGGCCATCACGCCAAGCGCCTCGATGGGCCTTATCGGGTTGAGGCCTTCACCGGATATCGCTTTGGCGAGACGCCGGTAGATTTCGCGCTGGTCGCCCGGAATGGCGGGCTCCTTCTGCGCGTTGTTCTCTTCGTGAAAGACCTGCAACGGATCGGGGTCGCATCCCCATTCGGCATCGCCGGGCACCATTCCGGCGCGTAGCTGGGATTCCTGCGGGTCAGCGATGCGTTTCATCAGGGATCCCGCGGTTCCGTGCACCACGAAGCGCGGCGCGTTGGCGGCTGCGAGGGAGCCCGTATGCAGGATGACGCGGCAGCGATCATATTCCAGCACAAGATGCACCCAGTCATCGCTCAGGGCATTGTCGCGCTGCAGGGCAAGGGAGGCATAAACCTGTTCGGGCAGGCCGAAAATCTGAAGGGTCTGGTCGATGAGATGCGGCCCGATATCGTACAGGACGCCAGCCCCCTTCGCGCTGCCTTCACGCCAGCGATCCCTCACGGCAGGTCTGAAACGGTCGATGGTCGACTCGAAATGCGCAATACGGCCGATCCTGCCGCTGTCGATCGCGGCGCGTATGGTGAGGTAATCGCTATCCCAGCGCCGGTTATGAAAGACGCAGAGCTGCCTGTCGTGGTGCTGCGCCGTCGCGATGATTTCACGCGCCTCCTGGAGCGACAGCGCAAAAGGCTTTTCCAGCATAACATGCTTGCCAGCACGCAGGGCGGCGCATGCAAGGGGAAAATGCGTATCATTGGGTGTGGCGATCACCACCAGATCGACATCCGGATCTGCAAACGCGGTTTCGGCATCCCTATAAACCCGGCACTCCGGGGGAAGGCTGTCAGGAGCAATGCTTCGGCGCGAAACGACACCATGCAGACGCCATTCTGGCAAAGAAGCGAGAAATGGGGCGTGGAAGGTCTGGCTGACATAACCAAAACCCACAAGAACGGCCCTCAAAACTGGTCCGGACATGAGAATCTCCGTCGAAAAATATTTCTGGGCGTGGGTCCCGCGGCCTTCTGGCCTCCCGGGGAAGCATGGAAGGGGAACGGGGCTGAAGCCGACCCGAGTTAAAGAGACGGGGCACCACCAGGGTTGCCCTGTTCACGGCTCACGATTTCTGTGCCCCCACGCGCCACTTGGGAAGGGGACCGATAGATCGCCCTTCGGGACGGTGGTGTCCTACGACAACGCCCGATTACATCCTCACGTCGGGGAATGTTCTTTGCAGCAAGGACGAGCAGGGACCCGATGCGGCGTGACCGGCATCCGCCATCACTCATCCCGCTTGCTTTGCAATGAGTTCACGAACCTGCGGGGATGTTCTGCCGAGTGCGGGCTTTGCGCGCCGTCGGAGTCGAAGGCTTTTTCGCAACGGCACTGACTCTGTGCGGGGATGGCAGCGCCCCAATATCCCGTGAAAGCCTGGCGATCTTGTCCTGTGTGATGTCCTCTATCGAGCCGGCGCCGATCAGTGTCATGGTCACCTTCAGATCGGCGGCGATCAGGGCCATGAGGCGCTGCACGCCTTTTTGTCCCTCTGCCGCCAGCGCGTAGATATAGGAGCGACCCAGAAGCACGCCCTGTGCACCGAGCGCGATCATGCGTGCGACATCTAGTCCCGAACGTATGCCGGAATCGGCCAGAACGGTGAGCCGGTCGCCCACCGCCTCGACAATGGCAGGCAGAACCTCCGCTGTCGGGGGGGCACCGTCGAGCTGACGGCCGCCATGGTTGGAGACGATAAGACCATCGGCCCCCATGCGCAGCGCATCGCGCGCGTCATCCGGGTCGAGGATGCCCTTGATGACCAGCTTGCCCTTCCAGCTCTCGCGTATCCATTCGAGGTCCTGCCAGCGTATGGTCGGATCAAAATTCGAGCTGAGAAAGCCCATATAATCGGTCATCGACATCGGGCGGCCCGTATAGGCCTCGATATTGCCAAAGGAGAGCGGACGCCCCCTCAGCCCGACATCCAGCGCCCAGCGCGGGTGCCGCAGCGCCTGCAGATACTGCCGCAATGGGGCATAGGGGCCGGACATGCCTGAATGTCTGTCGCGATAGCGTGAGCCCGGTGTGGGCATGTCGACCGTGAAAACCAGCGTTTTCATGCCCGCCTGCCAGGCGCGTTCAAGCGCGTTTTTCATGTAGCCCCGGTCTTTGAGGACATAGAGTTGGGACCAGAGCTGCCCGGAAGCATGTCGGGCGACTTCCTCGATGGCGCAGACAGAAACCGTGGAAAGGGCATAGGGGACGCCCGCCCGCGCCGCGGCTCGCGCTGCCTGAACCTCGCCCCGCCGCGCATACATGCCGGTCGCGCCGACCGGGCCCAGGGCAAAGGGCGCCGCCCAGCGAGACCCCATAAGGGTGGTGTCGAGCCGCGGAGCGCCTGCGCCGACCAGAACCTTTTGCCTGAACCGTATGGCCTGGAGCGCGTCGCAATTCGCGCGCATCGTCTGTTCCGTTACGGCCCCGCCATCGATGTAATCGAACAGGAAGCGGGGGAGGGCCCGCCTGGCCGCTTCACGATAATCGGTAGGCGCAGAGATGATCATGGTATCTTTCCGGAGGGAGACGCTCGGGCGCCTCGTTTCAATGGGTCTGAGGGTGCAGGTCAGCGCGACGCGTCAAGAGATGTGTGGCGGGCGGGCATTCGTCCGGGCGACGACCTGGCCCCATTGTCTGAGCGTCTGGGTACAGTCATCGCGCTCGAGGCTGCATTCGATAAGGGTAGGGCCTTGTGTATTCGCGCAGGCGCGCTGGATGGCTGCCTCAAGTTCCGCACCTGTTGCGGCATGCAATCCAAGACCGTGGCCTTCTCCCGCATTGAATACCTCCATCAGGCCTGCGTAATCCCAGTTCTTGATGTAATTATAAGGCCCGTCATGGATGGCAATTTCAATGACATATCCCCGATTATTGATCAGGAAGATGATCACAGGCAGTTTCTCTCGCACCATCTGAGACACTTCCTGCGCGGTCAGCTGAAAGGATCCGTCACCCACCATCAGAAGATGACGACGTTCGGGTGAGCCTATGGCATTGCCGAAGCAACTCGGGACAGACCAGCCAATATGCCCCCATTGCATTTCGAGCTCCACGCGTGCGCCTTCCGGCAGACCAAGGCGCTGGGCGTTGAACCAGGAATCCCCGGTCTCGGCACATAAGGTGGTGTCGGGCGTCATCAAAAGCTGAATCTGGCGCATCATCTCGTCATTGGTCAGCCGCGCATTCGGGGCTGCAGGCAGGGGCGCGAAGACAGGTGGCGGCTGTTTGGCGGTAGCGGCTGGTGCGCCGGGCGGCGAGGTCGGCTGCTTTTTCAGCCTTGCGGCCAATGAGTCGAGGAAGGGTGCGAGCCCAACGCGATCAAAGTTGTGATCTGCCACCGTCACGCGCTCGGAATCGAGACAGGCGACATGCGGCCCCTTGGGCCACGCTGTCCACCCCACGGTCGAATAATCGTTGAAAATAGGGGCGAGGCACAGAACAGCATCGGCATTCTCGACCAGTTCCTGTGCGCCCGGATCGCTCACGGCTCCCCAGTACAATCCACGAAATCCGGGATGGGTTTCGGGAAAGAAGCTCTTGGCGGCTGCCATGATGGTAACCGGGCATCCCAGTGCATCCGCCAGATGGATGGCGGCCTGCTGCGCGCCGGCGGCGCGCAGGCGACTGCCCACGAGAAGCACGATTTTTTCCTTCCCCGCCAGCCAGGCTACGCAGGCATCAAGTGCGGCAGCAAGGCTCGCAGGGTCACTGTCGCGCAGATGGGGCAGGAACCCTGCCGCGCCGGGGCGGGGGCAGGGGGCATTGGCAATATTGCAGGCAATGCTCAGGAAGCCCGGCTTCTGCTCACGCAGAGCTGTGCGCAGGACATGATCGATCTTTGCCGGAGCTGATGCCGCATCGGTGATCATTTCTGCGGCGCAGGTAACTTCACGCGCCATACGATACTCGAAGCCGAGATCCGTCGTGCCGGGGGTATGGTGCAGGATATGGCCCGAGCCGTGATCATTCGAATTTGGGCCGCCGGCAATCACGATGACGGGCAGGTTTTCCGCATAGGCGCCAGCAAGGGCGTTCATGGCGGATATCGTGCCGACGCCAAAGGTGACCACGGCAGCCGAAGCGCCGCGCGCACGCGCATAGCCCTCGGCGGCGAAACCGCAATTGAGCTCATTGCAGCAATAGACCTGTTCGAGCGCCGGCTGTTTGAGCAATTCGTCCAGCAGAACGAGATTGTAATCTCCCGCGACGGCAAAATGATGCGCAATGCCGATCTGGGTCAGTCTCTCAGCCAGATACTTCCCTACCGTATAGGTCATAGGTCTCGCTCCCTTGCTTGTCGCAGGACAGCCTAGATGTTGCGGGAGAAGACTTAAAATATATAGTCCAACGGTTTTCCATATTCAGGAGATATGGCTGTGGAGCTTCGGCACCTGCGCTATCTTGTCGCGATTGCCGAGAGTGGCACGTTCACTCTCGCGGCAGAGAGGCTGCATATGGCGCAACCTCCCTTGAGCCAGCAGGTGCAGCGGCTCGAGGAAGATCTGGGCGTTCGCCTGTTCGAGCGCTCGCGGCGTGGCGTGACCCTGACTGAGGCCGGGCAACAGCTTCTGGACCGGGCTCGCACCATTCTCGCCCTGTCGGAGGAGTTTCGCTCCTTTGCACGGGGGCTGGCAGAAGGGCATGAAGGCTCCCTGCGTATCGGCATGGCCGGGGGCGTCACGCTGCATCCGCTGATCCCGGCTGCCATACAGGGCTTCCGTCAGGCGCGAAAAGGCGTTGAGGTGACGCTTGAAGAGAGCAACACGCCAGCGCTCTGCGCGGCGTTGCGGAACGGCCAGGTCGATGTTGCGATCATCCGCCCGCCGGTTTTCGACCCGCAGATCGTCGTGCATCCGCTCATGGACGAGCCCACCATGATCGTGCTGCCCTCCTCTCATGCCCGGCACAAGGCACGCAAACTCTCTTTGCACGATATAGCGGGCGACCCGCTCATCCTGTTCGAGCGCCATCTGGGGCCGGGGTTTTACGATACGATCATCGCCGCTTTTTTGCAGACAGGCGTCTCCCCGCAATTAGGGCAGCACGCCCCGCAAGTGGCGGCCATCATCCCCATGGTTGCCGCCGGTATGGGCGTCGCGATCGTGCCCTCCTATCTGAGCCAGATCCATGCCAGAGGAGTCTCGTTTCACCCGATCTCCGGCCCTATGCCGCGCGCCACCATTGCCATGGCTCTGGCTCGCGCGACGCCCAACAGAGCGGTCACCGCTTTTGAGGCGATCCTGCGTACGCTCTGCACACAGGGGCAGGGGGCTTTGGGTCCTGCCGGTGTGCAGGGCTGATTGGTGCCTGTGCGGCTTGGATATCTGAGGAATGCGACACCATTGAACCCCCATGCCGTTCAGGCTATAGGCGGGCGAGCAGCGACGACGTTCCTGCCTCCATGCGAGCTTCAAGACCGGGACGGCCCGGCGGAACCCGATCGATGGAGGAACGCCATGGCGTGGATCGCGCTGCTTTTCGCAGGAATGAGTGAAATTATCTGGGCTGCGTCCATGAAGCAGTCGGCGGGCTTCACGCGTCTGGGGCCGAGCCTCATCACGCTGGCAGGGATGGTCGTAAGCGTTGCCCTGCTCGGCTGGGCCATGAAGACCCTGCCTTTGGGCACCGCCTATATGATCTGGACCGGCATCGGCGCTATCGGAGCGTTTCTGGTCGGTGTGCTCCTGTTCGGCGAGGCATTCACAATACTGCGCTGTAGCGCCGCTCTGCTGATCCTGTCCGGTCTGGTCCTGATGAAAATCTCAGCATGACATGTGCAAGAAGCCGGTCCGGAATGACGGGGTCAGGCGATATGGCGCGGTGTGCCCTATCTTTGGAAGATGCCTCTTCGGCTTCATTCAGCTTATAGAGGAAAGGCCAGAACGCCTGTGAAGAGACTGGCCGAGGCGCTGCAAGCCAAGCCATTCATGGCCGTGTCGTGCATCGCCGGAACACCGTGCGCCGGTGCATCCATGGCAGAGCGGTTCGTTACACTCCCTTTCCCTTCGTTCCTCGTGCGATATGACCTGGCCTGCCATACGGGCTGGGTCACTTCACGTCAGGTCGCTTCAGTCCATGCCATACCGGGTCAAGACAACCGCTCTGTTCCTGCTTTTTTCAACGCTCCAGATCGCCGATGCGCATGCCCAGAGCAACACCGTCTATAACGGCCAGGTTTACACAGCTTCACCCGAAGCTGGCGCAAACACGGTCACAGCGACACAGGGCGAGCGTGGAGACGAACGGTGCAGGCGCCCCCCGCCACCCCCCCGCGATGGACGGGGACCGCCTGGGGATGAAGAGGGTGGCAGACCACCCCCACCACCGCCGGGAGGAGATGGCTACGGGCCGCCGCCGCATCCGCCTCATGGATGCCGTCCGCCTCCGCCTCCGCCTCCTCCGGATGATGACGGGGCGCGGCGATGAGTTCAGCGATGCCTCCTGATCGCGCCATGGGCGGGAAAGGCGCGGCGCCGGGCAAGGCTGCCAGCGCTTGCCATCATGCAATGCGCGAAGAGCGCTTCTGCACGCCGAAAGCCGTGGGCGTCACAGGGGTTGGAAAGCGACGCGGCACGATCGTCATGATTTCCGTGAGCCTTATTCTTGCAGGTTGTGCCTCACGCACGCCCCCTGACATGGATGACAGCGCTTCGCAGTCGAGCGATGCTTCATATTCCGTCAGCGGCTCGAGGTCGGGTCGAGGCGGCGGCCCGTCCGGGGGAAGTTTCTGGCCGGAAATTGCGCGAACTGCCTTACAGACGGGCATGGGTTTCATTCACCACTGACTCGCCCTGCTGCTGCGAGTAGGGGCGGGTGGGAGTATCGGCTCTGCCCTCCAACGGGATAGGCAACAATGATCGCCCGAGCGATGGCCTGCTAGTGCGAGTTGAAGGGTTTGTTGTCCCCAAGGGGTTCACCGTGTCGTCATGTTGCCTTTCTTCCGTATCAGTGGCGGCACTCGCGGTCGGAGCGGCCGGAGCGGTCGGCATCGAATAAGGTCTTTCTGACGCTGCCAAGGTTTACCGGTGCGTCCGGTTTGCAGACGCAACAAACCTCGCCTTTGAGTGATCAGGCGCGGGCCTCATTTGCCCCTATGCTGGCTGGCCGGTCAGGAATCGGCCGGAAAAAACCAGAAAGTGACCCGATGAAGCTCGATTTCGCTCTCCCCTATATCGATCGTGCCCTTGCTCTGGCCCGCGCGCGGGGCGTCCGTGTGGCCGTTGCGGTGGTGGATGCCGGGGGGCACCTCGTTGCTTTCAAGAAAGACGATGGCACGCAACTCGGCAGCATCGAACTTGCCATGATGAAAGCACGTAGCTCGGCGCTCTATCTGCGCCCTACGGAGGACATGGAAAGAGCCCTCCATGCAGGCAAGGCCATGATCGCGACACTCCCCAATATGCTTCCTGCCGGAGGTGGCGTACCGATCGTGAAGGACGGATCGGTGATTGGGGCGCTGGGTTTGAGTGGCGGCGAGGGCGAGACGGATGCCCGACTGGCCGAAGCTGCCTTGCAGGACTGAGCGTCTCGAGTTGTACTACCCGGAGGCGGGGAAGGGCGTCGGGAGAGGGTTTTCCAAAGGCGTTGCGTCGAAGCCCCATTTCTTCCCGGTGAGGGAGGGCGGCTACGCCTTGGAGATTGGTACGGGGGCTCCTGCAGCCCGCCTGCGATAGACTCTCCGATCTGAAGTCTCGAAACAGGGGCAGCTTGTTCCTCCGATGGGTCAGCATCGGGGAAATGCGCATCCTCCGGCCTATCCACGGCAGCAGAGCTACCATGCTGAAAAAGCCCGCCGCTGGAGACCATTGGCTGCCCGGGCATCGAAATAGCGCATAGATTCGTGGGGGTTCTGCCTGATGGTCATTTTGCTCGCATGCGGCAAACACTGACGCCATGAAACCATGACAGCGGCAGGCGCAGAGTCTCGTTATCGCGTCGCGCAACTGGAGCATTCTTCAGCCTTTGACGGCAACAGTCATACCTGAGCGCGAGGCCCTGACTTGCATCGATTTTTCTAAAGATATGGCGGACCCGAAAGGATTCGAACCTTCGACCTTCGCCTTCGGAGGGCGACGCTCTATCCAGCTGAGCTACGGGTCCCGCTGGATCGCTTCATAGCCATATTCCCCAAAGCGCGCCAGTCCCAAATTCTGCGCCGGGCATATTCGCGAATCAGGCTGCCTGAGGATGCCACGGACGTGACAGGCCTAGTCAGGTCAGCACTCCAGACCGCGCCCTCAGAACGGACCCTCATGCCCGGGGTCACCGGCCATCCACGCTGCGGTGGCGCTGTCGCCTCCCGAGGGGAGGAGGCGGTCCGGGGTCAGGATCCAGGAGGCGATATCGGCTGTGGCGTTGCGCCCGTTGCGGTCGCGCAGCAGCAGATGATGGCCGCCTGGCACCAGATCCTTGCGCGTATGCGGCGGGAGATGCTGCCAGAACCGGGCCATCGGGGCGGCAGGAATCATCTGGTCGAGATCCCCATACAGCAGCAGCGCCGGGGCATGAATGCGCGGTGCAGCGGCCTCGGCCGCCGCCATCAGATCGACGAGCCCGCGCAGTGTGTCCAGCCGGTAGCCATGGAGCGTGAGCGGGTCGAAATAGAGCCGACGCAATGCTGCCAGATTATTCGTTGCAATATGCTCTCCCGGTACATGAGCGCCCGTGAACACCCAGTCAGGAGCCATCCAGTCCATACTGTTCAGGATAAGACGTGAGAGCGGGTCGAAGCGCCATATGGCGGGTGAAACGAGAACGACACCGCTTATCCCCTGACTGGCCGGGGAGGAGGCGAGCAATGTGGCTATCGCTCCCCCCATGCTTTCGCCCATGATGAACAGGGGGATACCGGGGTTCCGAAGCTGCGCCCATCGGAATTCCTCACGGGCATCCTGAACCAGTCTGGAGGTGCTGCTCCATCGGCCACGGCTCGCTGTCTCGCCAAAGCCGCGTGCATCCGGGGCAATGGTTTCTATCCCTGAATCGGCGAGCTGCGGGGCAGAGAACTCCCAGGCGTCGCGACTATCGCCAAAGCCGTGTAAGGCCAGCACGACAGCGCGTGTCTGGCCGTGCGCAGCCCATATCCGCAGCGGCGCGCGCGCGCCATCGGACAGGGTCAGGGTCGTAGTTGCCGGAATGAGCGCCGCTTCCTGTCCACGTGGCTGGGGAGCGTGCCTGGGCGGCGGGGCGACGCAGCCCGCCACGAGTGCAGGCAGCATCCAAAGCAGGCCTTTGGATCCGAAGCATGGCGGCAGGGCCGGGAGGCGCGCGCTCTGACGGACGGTTTTGCCCAAAAATTTTCCCAGCTTTGCCAGCCCGAGCGAGATCCCGGCGAGGCGCGCGAAAGAGGGGCAGGGTAAAGAAGGATTCCGCCGCGCAGAGGGGCAGCTTGAATGCGGGCGGAACTCTCGTATCATCGGGACAGTATTGCGTCCTCGGGACGCGCTGGCCAGAGGGAGGCCATCACCTTCCGGCCACGACAGAGTCACACTGGCCCTCACGATGCCAGCCCAGACAGGAGACGCCAGAATTGCAGCCTTCACGCCGATCGGATGCCGCATGAGCAGCAAGACCCATCTCGTTCTCGTCGATGGTTCGGGCTTCATTTTCCGCGCCTTCCATGCCCTGCCGCCCATGAGCAGCCCGGAAGGGGTGCCGGTCAATGCGGTATTCGGCTTTACCAATATGCTGCAACGCCTGTTGCGCGATCATGTCGGCACGCATCTGGCCGTGATCTTCGACGCCGGGCGTCATACGTTCCGCAACGAAATCTACCCGCAATACAAGGCCCATCGTCCCGAGGCGCCGGAAGATCTGCGCCCGCAATTCCCGCTCATCCGGGATGCGACCAGGGCTTTCAACGTCCCGATGATCGAATTGCCCGGTTACGAGGCAGATGACATCATCGCATCCTATGCCGAGGCCATCGAGCAGAGCGGTGGGCGCTGCACCATTGTCTCCTCTGACAAGGATCTGATGCAGCTCGTGAGCGAGGCAGTGTCCCTGCTCGATCCGATCAAGCAGAAGCCGATCAAGCTGGCCGAAGTCGAGGCCAAATTCGGCGTGGCGCCGGACCGGGTGATCGATGTGCAGGCCCTGATGGGCGATCCGACCGATAATGTGCCGGGAGTGCCCGGTATCGGCCCCAAGGGCGCAGCACAGCTTGTGCAGGAATTCGGCGATCTGGAATCCATCTTGGCTGCGGCGCCGGATATGAAGAAATCCAAGCGCCAGCAATCTCTTATCGATCATGCCGAAGCCGCGCGCATCTCACTCAAACTGGTCACACTGGCGCGTGACGTCCCTCTGCCTGAACCGGTCGAGGCCTTGGGCTGCCGCGAGCCGGATGGCCCGGTGCTGCGCGCCTTCCTTGAGCAGATGGGGTTCCATTCCGTCATTCAGCGCATGGGGCTGGGAGCGCTCGCCGCGCCGCGTCCTGCAAAAGCTGCACAGGAAAACCCGGACGCGGCATCAGAACCTGCCTCCGGGGGCGACAAGCCCTATGGGCCCTATGAGACGGTCTTCTCAATGGAGGCGCTCGAAGGCTGGATCGGCAAGGCACGCAAGACCGGCTATCTGGCGGTCGATACCGAGACCGACAGCCTCAATGCCCGTCAGGCCACGTTGATTGGCCTTTCTCTGGCCGTGGCACCGGGCGAGGCGGCCTATGTCCCTCTGCGTCATGAGGGCACGCTGGAACACCCGGCGGGTGGGCAGCTCAAGGTCGAGGCGGTGCTCGAGGCGTTGCGTCCGCTTCTGGCGGATGAGTCGGTGCTCAAGATCTTCCAGAACGCCAAATACGATCTGCTCGTTCTCGACCATGCGGGTATCGGCACGATCACCCCTGTCGACGACACCATGCTGATCTCCTATGCCCAGTCGGCGGGCGAGCATGGACAGGGCATGGATGAGCTGTCACGGCTGCATCTGGCCCATGACCCCATCAGCTATGACAGCGTGACCGGCACGGGTCGTAACCGCGTGCCTTTCGCGCAAGTGCCTATTGCGCGTGCGACGGAATATGCTGCGGAAGATGCCGATGTGACGCTGCGCCTGTGGCAGGTTCTCAAGCCGCAACTGCGTGAGCGTCAGGCGGTGGCGCTTTACGAGACGATGGAGCGCCCGCTGATCGCCATCCTCGCGGCGATGGAGCAGGCGGGGGTCAAGCTCGACGCCGCCGAATTGCGACGCATGTCTGCTGATTTCGGCAGCCGCATGGCCGAGATGGAAATCGAGATTCACCAGCTCGCCGGGCGGAGCTTCAATCTGGGCTCACCCAAGCAGCTTGGGGAGATCCTGTTCGACGAGATGAATCTGCCCGGGGGCAAGCGGACCAAGGCCGGTGCCTGGGGAACGGATTCCTCCGTGCTTCAGGAACTTGCGGATGCGGGGCATGATCTGCCCGCGCGTATTCTGGCCTGGCGTCAGCTCGCCAAGCTCAAATCGACCTATGCCGATGCGCTGGTCCAGCAGATGGATGCGCGCTCGCATCGCGTGCACACGTCGTTCCAGATGGCCATTACGACTACCGGGCGTCTGTCCTCCAACGATCCCAATTTGCAGAATATCCCGATCCGGACGGAAGAGGGCGGACGTATCCGCCGCGCCTTCATTGCCGAGGAGGGCTATGTTCTCGTCTCGGCCGATTACTCGCAGATCGAATTGCGCCTTCTGGCGGAGGTGGCCGATATCGGGCCACTCAAGGAGGCATTCACGCTGGGGCAGGACATTCATGCCCGCACCGCGTCCGAGGTGTTCAACATTCCGCTTGAGGGAATGGACTCCCTGACGCGTCGTCGCGCCAAAGCCATCAATTTCGGGATTATCTACGGTATCTCGGCCTTCGGTCTGGCGCGGCAGCTTGGCATTCCCGCGGGGGAAGCCCGACGCTACATCGACGCATATTTCGCGCGTTATCCCGGGATCCGAGACTACATGGACCGGACCAAGGACGATGCGAAGCGCGATGGCTATGTGACGACGCCGCTCGGACGGCGCTGTTATGTGCCCGGGATCAACGAGAAGAACGGCGCGCGTCGCGGCTATGCCGAGCGTCAGGCCATCAATGCGCCGCTTCAGGGTGGGGCGGCGGATATCATCAAGCGCGCCATGGTGCGTCTGGGGCGGCGCTTGCCACAGAGCGGGCTCGACGCCAGAATGCTCCTGCAGGTGCATGACGAATTGCTGTTCGAGGTTCGTGCCGCTCAGGCCGAGGCTCTGGCGGAATTCGTGCGCCTGGAGATGGAACAGGCGGCGACGCTGAGCGTGCCGCTTGTGGTCGAGACAGGTATTGGCGCGAACTGGGCGGAAGCACATTAACCAATGAACAAGAGCAAAAATCCCCGCAGGACATGGACCGCGCCGCGTATCGCGATCGTCGTGCTCATCCTTGCTCTGGCGCTGAGCTGGAGCGGATACCGCCTCTCCGAAAAATTCGGTGCCAGTGTCTCCACGCAGGGGAACGAGATTGGGGGCAGTTACCGCCTGGTGGCGCTGGGTGAGGGCAATGTCACCGAGGGTGATTTCAGGGGGAGCTGGGTTCTGGTCTGGTTTTTCGATACCCATTGCCCCAAGGGACTTTGCGGCCCGGTGCTGAAGACCATGAGCGATGCCAAAATCGCTCTGGCGCGTGAGGGGATCAAGCTCGCCCCGCTCGCCATCACGCTCGATCCGCTTCATGATGAGTCCGACGATCTGAAGAAATATGCCCTGCCACTGGGCGATCATGTCGTGCCGCTCACCGGCTCGCCCAGCATGATCGAGCGTGTTGCGAAGGAATTCCACGCGCCCAACGAGCTGGTCCATGCCGATGACGGCACGGCCTATCACCTCCCTTCGCCCCGTATCGTGATCATGGACCCGCAGGGGCGCTATGCAGGCACACTGGACTCGACTGCCGGTACCGAAGCGCTGGTGACGCGCATTCATCAACTCGCCCACAGGGGGTGAGACCGGTTTGATACCAAGGCGCACCGTTCGTTTCTGGCCCCGCCATTTCGCGGCGTCGGGTGTGAGAGCCGGGATCGGAGCGGCCATACTCGCTGCGTCATCCTGCGGTGTGGCTTTCGCCGGGGCGGAGCGTACCCCCACGGTGCAGGCGGACGTGCCGATGGCTGGGCCCGAGGCATCGCGGGATAACGGGATCACGCAGGATAGCCCGCATCGCGGCGGAACCCTTCGCCTCACCGCCGACGCCCCCGGCGGCACGCTCGATCCGCAGATCAATTACACCAGTGAATATATCCAGCTCTTCGTGAACATGTATGACGGGCTGGTCACCTATCGTCAGGCAGACGGAACGGGCGGGCTCGAGGTCGTGCCCGATCTGGCCGAGACCCTGCCTGAAGTCAGTCCCGACGGCCTGGTCTGGGTATTTCGCCTGCGTGACAATCTGCGCTTTTCGAACGGGGCGCCGGTCACGGTCGATGATGTCGTAACATCGCTGCGGCGCATCTATCGCGTGGGCAGCCCGACAGCCCTGTCCTTTTACGGCAATATTGTCGGTGCGAAAGCCTGTCTGACCGATCCGGCCCATTGCGCGCTCGAAGGGGTCAGCGCCGATCCCCAAACCAGAAAAATCACCATCCATCTGGTCGAGCCCGATGGCGAGTTCCTCCAGAAACTGGCGTTTCCGCACGCCGTGATCCTGCCGAAAGAAACGCCCGCAACTGAATCGGCACTCACTCCCATTCCCGGGACCGGGCCATATCGCATCACCGCCTATGACCCGTCGCATCGTATGGAAATAGGGCGCAATCCCTATTTCCGGGTCTGGAATCCCGATGCGCAGAGTGAAGGCTTTGTCGATTATATTCTTTATGATTTTGGCCTGTCCGATGAGGCTGAGGTGACAGCTATCGAGCAGGGGCAGTACGATTCCATGCTCGATGCCAAGCCGCAGGACCGGCTGGGCGAACTGGGCGCGCGCTACACAAGCCAGGTCCATCTCCAGCCTCTGCTGGGGCTCTACTATCTGGCGCTGAATGTTCACGAGCCGCCCTTCGACTCTCTGGAGGTGCGTGAGGCGATCAATCACGCGGTGGACCGTCATGCCATGGCCATTCTTTATGGCGGCTCGGCCATTGCTGAACCTCTGTGCCAGATTGTCCCGCATGGCATTGCCGGGGCTGATATCCCCTGTCGCTTCGGCAAGGCAACGCCGGAGGGTGTATGGAAGGGGCCCGATATCGACCGTGCCCGGAGCCTGATTCGCCGGAGCGGGAGAGCGGGGCAAAGCGTGACGCTGGTTGTGCCCAATCAGGCCATTGCGCTGGGGATGGGCGTCTATCTGCGCAACATGCTGCAAAGCCTTGGGTTCAAGGCCAGCGTACGACCGATGACCCCCGCCACAGCGGAGGGCTATGCCCGCAATTCGGACAATCATGTCCAGATCAGTCTGTCCTACTGGTATGCCGATTACCCTTCGCCCTCGAGCTTTCTGGATGCGTTGCTCGGATGCGAGAATGCGCGCCCGCATAGCGAGGCTTCGACCAATGCCAGCGGGTTTTGTCACCCGGAGCTTCAATCGCTGATGGTTCAGGCAGAGCACAGCCTGGAGGCCGAACGCTCACGAGGCTTGTGGGAGCAGGCAGGTAGCCTCGCCATGGAACAGAGCGCGCTCGTCCCGCTCATCCAGATGCGTTATGTCGATTTCGTCTCCAGACGGCTGGGCAATTACCATTATTCCCTGCTCAATCACATGCTGATCTCACGGATCTGGGTGCAATAGCGTCCGCGTTTGGGTGGGCGAACTCTGCCTGCGGACCAGCGCCGCATCGGGGGGCGATCAACCTGCGCCGCAGATAAAGATCGAGCGGTCTCGAGTACAAACGCTCAATTGCGCTTCCCAGCCAGAACACCAGCAGCAGTGTCGGCGGATAGAGGACCCACGCCCAGCGCGTGGATATGGCCGCTGCATGGGCAAAGGCAATGATCGGCATCAGCACGAACATATGACTCAGATAGAGTTCGTAGCTTCGTTGCCCCCACTGCCTGAGCCACGCCGTACGTCTAGGCGTCACATGAGCGCCCCATCCGCGCGCGAGGGCCCAGAGCGTGAGCGCGATCGCCGTATTGAAGAACAGGGGAGTGACCCAGGAGAGTATCGACCAAATTTGCGCACCCCAAAGCAGATAAAGCACGATCCCAGCGCAGCCCAGACTGCCGCAAAGCATGGACAGCCCGCGCTGTGCCTTCTCCTTGTCGAGCTCCGGATAGGCCGGGACACGCGGCAGGAGGAGGGCTGCGACGATGCCGGTCGCGATGGCGCTCATCCCCGGTCCATAGGCTTTATCCTGCCAGATTTCCGAGGCATTGCGTAGGGACCAGTCGAACCAGGGAGCGGCAAGGGCAAGCAAGGCGGCGCAGACAAGAAGACGCCTCGGCGTGCGTCCCAGGGTCACGCAAATCAGCGGGAAACCCAGATAGAAGAGTTCCTCGACCGAGAGCGACCAGAGGACATCCCAATAGGCAGGGAGATACCCTGTCTCGGCTTCATAGACATTGAGATGCATGGTGAGAGCCGACAAGGCTGCGCCCCAGAGCGTCTGACCCGGATGGTCAGGAACGAAACTGGGCACGCCGAGAAGACCAAGCATGCAGGCAACGACGATCAGCGCCAGAAGGCAGGGGAGAAGCCTCGCTATACGCCGCCCGGTAAAATCGCGCAGTGAGAGGGCGGCTGGACGGACCGAACGCTCCAGCATATGGCGTGTGATCAGAAAACCGGAGATGACGAAAAAGATCGTCACGCCCTTGATCCCGCCCCAGTTCAGCATGCGCAATACGCGCAGGGGCAGGATATGAACCAGGCCGGTTTCCGTCAGGGGAAAACGCAGGGCGAGGTGATGGATGACAACCAGAAGTATGGAGAGACCGCGCAGGCAGTCGATTCCGGCATTGCGTCCGGCGTAGCGCGCAGGAAACGCCCCATCATGGTCGATCGAGGCGTTCATAAGCACTCCTTGCACGGCATTCATTACTTGGCAGGAATGATGGCAGCCTGGTGGCGCAGGAATGGTGCAATCGTGGCGCGAAGCCAGATGACGCGGCGCGCTCCGACCCTGTCACGTTCGCTACAAACGGGAGCGCCCGCGATCGGGGCTGCTAAATGGCGGGATCGAGCAACGCCTTCATATGCGCCCGGAATTCGTCGCGGGTCAGGAGACCTCGTTCGAACAGGTCCTGCAACCTGTTCATGGCCGCCAGATGCGCCTCGGGTGAAAGACCATGGGGCGCAGGGTAGGGAGGTGGTGTGGGGACGTTTCCCCAGGGCGAACGGCGCGAATGCCTGACGGCGTCTTCGGGCCAGATGGCCCATACAAACAGGGCGATCCAGGCGATGAACGTCCAGCCAGCTGCAACATTCAGGATCAGGACGACCCACTTGGCGTCATGGTCGCGATAGAATGCGACGATGGCCGGTATGAGGTAGATCAGGAGGCTGAGTAATACGACTGCAACGGCAAAGATGATGAACAGGGCCGCCATCATTCCTGCTAGGTCATCCGGCATCATTATGCGCTCCTTGCCTGCTTTTACTGCTCGTATCGGTTCATGATGCCAGGACGAAAGCCCGCAAAGTCATCTTCACGATCCCTGGCTGAAATGGCAATCGCCGATATTTTGCAGTGCCGATGATTTTCACATGGCTGGCGAGATTCGATGCTCCGCAGGCACCGAGCACTCTTTCGGGTCGTTCGAAGTCGTAAAAACAGACGGGGAGCGAGGCTTTGCGATGTCGCGGCTGCGAAGCGTTTCGTGCTTCTCGCGCAATGGACGTTCAGTAATATTGTTATATATAACCTCAAAATAACGTGAAGAACGTTTTACTGGTGATCTATCGTGTAACGTGATGCTGTCGTCGATCCTATCGCGACGCCACGGAGTTTACGATGATGCAGCATACGATCATGGCGGTGTTCGACACCGCCCGTCATGCCCAGATCGCCGTTGATGACCTTCTGGTTTGTGACATTCCGTCAGAATCCATCCACCAGTATCGCCTGGCGATCGGGGCTGACCCCGATGCGGCGATCCGCCCCGAAAACGAGTTTCATCGCCCTTCCGGAACGTGGACATGGTTGATCAACGATCATCCACCGCCAACCGAGAGAAGAGCGCAGCAGGAGGCGCTGTATCGAGAGAGCCGCCTGCGCAACGAGCCAGTTGTCGTGACTATCGACCCCTCTACCCTTACCGAAGCCAGGATCATGAAGATCCTGGGCGATCATGCCCCTTTGCAAGTCCGGGGTGACAAGGAAGGATGGAATCATGCGGACACGTCGTTTGCGCAAAAAGGTCAAATGGACCCGTCGGAACTCGAGCCCCAAGCCCCTGTCGAAATGACGGAGTATCACTGAGGCAGGATCTGATCCGCGTCCTCGAGGGAGCGGTTCCCCTACAGATTAGCGAAAGCACAGCAAACGCCCGATGATTTCCTCATCGGGCGTTTCGCATGCGGGTTCTAGTGAGAAAGGAGCGAGGATCGGGGGTGTTCGGCTCTGGCAATTGAGCCAGGGTGCGCGTCGGAGGGCTGTCGATTTTGGCACGCGCTATGAATCGCTTGTCCCGGTATCACCCGAGATCTGGCAGGCTGGAGCGTCCGCAAACCGGGCGGATCCTGACGTTGAGAAACGGAAGAATGTCGAGGCCGCGTCGCTGACAGGAGAGCAGCTTTGCTCGGGAGGCAGGCGCCCTTGCGGGCTGGTCGGGATGAACGATGAGTCGCTCATCCCATCATGTGTCAGATACCGATATCGCGGCGATAGATGCCATCGGCCCATTCGAGAGCCGACACACCCTCATAGGCACGGGCCCGCGCGATTTCCGGGGTTTCCCCCCGCGCACAGACGGTCAGTACACGACCGCCCGCGGCGACGAGATTTCCGTCCTTCAGGGCTGTTCCTGCCTGAAACACGGATACGCCCGGCACGGCCTCGGCCCGGTCGATCCCGCGTATCGTTCCCCCCTTCACTGGCGTTCCCGGGTAACCGCGTGCCGCCACAACGACCGAAATCGAAGCATCATTCGCAAACCGGATGGCGGCGTCATCCAGTCGGCCTTTGGCCAGCGCTCTGAGAACGGGCAGGAGATCGGAGTCGAGACGGATCAGCAGCGCCTGAGCCTCGGGATCGCCGAAGCGGACATTATATTCGATCAGCTTGGGACCGTCCTGAGTCAGCATCAGCCCTGCGAAGATGATGCCCCGGAAGGGCGTGCCTCGGCGCACCATCTCCGCCAGCATGGGGCGCACCATGATGTCCAGCGCCTTTTCCTGTGCCTCGCGATCGAAATGGGGAGGGGGAGCAATCGCACCCATGCCACCCGTATTGGGGCCGGTATCCCCCTCGCCAATGCGCTTGTGATCGCGCGCAGCGCCTATGAGAACGGCTTCGCCATCCGAGCAGAAGGCGAAGAGCGAGACCTCCTGACCTACCAGGCACTCCTCGATCACGATGCTGGCCCCGGCCTCCCCGAAGCTGCGATCGGTCAGGATATCAATGATGGCGGCTTCGGCTTCCTGCAGCGTCTGGGCCACGATCACACCCTTGCCTGCTGCCAGACCGTCCGCCTTGATCACGATGGGAGCCCCACGGCGACGGACAAAGGCGAGGGCGGGTTCGGCCTCCTCGAAGCGCTCCCAGCGCGCGGTCGGAATGCCGGCGGCATCCGCGACGTCCTTGGTGAAGCTCTTGCTGCCCTCCAGGGCGCTGGCGGCCTGACTCGGCCCGGCACAGGCAATTCCTGCGCTGGCGCAGAGATCGGCCAGCCCGGCTACGAGAGGGGCTTCAGGACCCGGAACGACGAGGTCGATTCGCTGTTCAAGGGCGAAAGCCACGAGTCCTGTCACGTTATCAGCGGCGAGCGGCACCAGCGTGCCGAGCGGCTCCATGCCCGGATTGCCGGGGGCGATATAAAGCGCCTCGAGTTCGGGAGAGCGGGACAGACAGGCCGCCAGAGCATGTTCGCGTCCGCCTGATCCGACAAGTAACACCCGCATCGTCATTCTTCCTGTTCTGACTGGTCCTAGCCCGCGTTCCGTAGCATAGACTGCGCGCATGAGCGAAAACGAACAGAGCGCGGGCGGGAATGTCCCCGAATATTCGGTCAGCGAGATTTCGGGCGCAATCAAGCGCACGCTCGAAGGCAGTTTCAGCCGTGTGCGTGTCCGTGGCGAAATTACCGAGCTCAAACGCTATCCCTCCGGTCATATCTATCTTTCTCTGAAAGATCAGGGCGGCAAGATTTCGGGCGTGGTCTGGCGTGGTTCGGTGTCGCGTCTGGGGTTGGTGCCGGAGAACGGGATCGAGGTGATCGCAACCGGTCGGGTCTCGGCCTATGGCGACCGATCGAGCTACCAGCTCGTGATCGATCAGATGAGCTTCGCGGGCGAGGGCGCGCTTCTCGCCAAGATCGAGAAGCTGCGTCAGAAGCTGCTGGCCGAGGGCCTGTTCGATAACGAGCGCAAAAAGCCGCTGCCTTTCCTGCCTCGGCTGATCGGTCTGGTGACCTCGAGCCGTGGGGCGGTGCTGCATGACATCCTGACCACTCTGTCGCGCCGTTTTCCCCGGTCGGTGCTTGTCTGGCCTGTGGCAGTGCAGGGCGAAGGGGCGGTGGCCCAGATCGCCGCGGCCATTGAGGGATTTTCAAGCTCGGGCCTCCGGCGGGATCTCTCACCCGATCTGCTGATCGTTGCGCGCGGGGGCGGGTCGCTTGAGGATCTGATGGCGTTCAACGATGAGCGCGTTCTGCGCGCCGTGGCAGCCTGCCCCATTCCGCTTATTTCAGCCGTCGGGCATGAAACCGATACGACGCTCATCGATTTCGTGTCGGATCGCCGGGCCCCGACCCCGACAGCCGCGGCAGAAATGGCGGTTCCGCTGCGTTCGGAAATGGTGGCGGATCTCGCTCATCGTAGTGCGCGTCTGGCAGGGGCTCTGTCGCGCCAGCTGCAACTGGCCAGAGCGCGTCAGGACCAGGTAAGTGCGCGTCTGCCCGACCTGCCGAGCCTGCTGGAAACCGCGCGTTTTCGCCTTGACGAACGTGGGCAGCGTCTCGAACTTGCGCTCCCCATGGTAGCCGCGCGCGCGCGGCAGCGGCTCATGAGCCTTACGGGGCGCGTGCCCTCGGCAGCGCATTTTCTCGGACAGAAGAACTCTCGCCTCGATCTGGCGAGTGCGGCTCTCGCTGCCGGTATACGGCACCGGATGCAGCAGGAGCGGGCAGGGTTCACCCATGCCCGTCTCGGCACCGAGACGCTGACGGCCCGACTGGGGCTTGATCGCGCAAGATTGGCCGGTATTGCGGGACGTCTCGAGGCAGTTTCGCCCGAGGCCGTCTTGGCGCGAGGCTATGCGCTGGTGCAGGATGGACGAGGCAAACCGGTGACGACAGCCTCGGGGCGGCCACGCGGCGGAGCAATCACGCTCCGTTTCGCCGATGGCATACGCTCCGGACGCCTCGACCCTGTGGGCACGGAAAAGGAAGAACAGGGGGATCTGGGTTTATGACGCGTTCACATTTCAGGACAGCCGCAGCAGCCATGCTGTCACTCGCGCTTCTGGTCGGGTGCGAAGAGGCGCCGTCGCCACAACCTGTGCAGAACCAGGCCCATGCTCGCATTCCGCCGCAGGATTTTGCCCCTGGCATGACAGTGGAGACACCGCCCCCCGCCAATGAGGCGCAACTGACCAACGACCCCTCTGCCCCTGTGAATACACCTCTTTGCGGCGCGGTACAGCAGGAAACGAACCGCATGGGCGGACAGGTTTTCAGCGATGGTCTGGCCTCGGGCAGTTCCTGCCCGCAGAATGCCTGCTTCAACCCGCTGACCGGTACGTATATTGCTGCAACAGGCGCCCCGAGCGTCTGTCGCTGACCCACGCGGCCGGGGACGTCAGGGCTTTCGGTTTTTGACAAGCTAAGCGGGCAAGGCTGACGCCGTTGGCTGACTTGTATGGTTGATAGACATGGCGGTCGAGGAGGGCTGTCATGCCTTCCGCCCGACATACCATGCCGTTTGTTCCCGATATTGTGACATCCGAAGGCACGCGCCGCCATCGATCATCGGGTGGGCATGCCCGCGCTCTGTTCTGTGCCGCCCAGCAGGGTACGATCAAAAAACCGTCTCATTGCGGCATTGAAAGCTTCATGAAATTTGCTTCGGTCGAACCCGGGCAAGCTCTGGCAGATCGCCATTGCTTCGAAACCAGTGCGGCAGGGAGCGAGAAAAACGAAATGTCCGGCCCTGCTGACTTCATGGAATTCGGGGGACGATGGCAGATTGTCGCGCACGGGCTCTACCGATCCGGGGGAGCTCAGAATGGTATCATCCATCGCCTGCCAAAGCTGCACGGGCAGCGTCACAGGGGAAAGAGAGGCGCGCGTCATCGTGAATCCAAGAGCCGGGGCGGCAATCGCCATGGCCTTGAAGCGCCTGTCCTGTAACGCGGGCAGGCGGGTATTCACGGGCGAGCCCTGCTTGTGGATCAGGGCGCAGGTGAAGCTTGCGGCATGGGCCGCGCACCACGGACCGATGCGTGTCAGATCCGGCCGTGCGCCAGCGGCGAGCAGGGCAGTCAGCCCTCCAGCGGAAAACCCGAAAGCCCCGATGCGATTCCGGTCGAGATGCCCTGAGAGCGGCCATGCCGAGAGCATGTAACTGAGAGCGGTACTCATGGCACGAGTCCGGCCAGCAAGATCGGTCACACGCGTTGTATCTCGCCAGTTATCGCCGGGTTCGGTCAATGCCATGACGACGTATCCCGCTTGGGCCAGTGCGGCCGCCGTATCGAGGTGGCTCGTCCATGAGCCACCAGTGCCGTGCGAGATCACGATCAGCGCATGGTTTTCGCCCTGGAGAGGGCCATTGACCACGCATTTCTGAGCATAAGGGCCAAGCATCTGTGATTCTGATGTGCCCAGGCTGGGATACCAGACGCCGAGCTCGAGCCCTTCTGGCGTGATGAGATGCTGGCATCCCACAGCTGGACGCGTCGTGCCTTCCGAAACGGAAGGTTTCGCCATGGCAGAGCTGAGGCTGCCGACGAGGATCAAGGCGAGGAAAGAGTAGCGAAGGCTTTTTGACATGAGGGGCAGGCTCCTGTTGGGAAAGGCCAGAAACCGCCGTTTTCTGCCTCTTGCCAGCGCGTTTTCGCGAATGGGCGAGCGGGCGACGGTCCCAATGGGCAGGGTTTGCAAGCTTCGCCAGGCAAGGCATCCTGAGGGCGGGCTTGCAGTGGGCAGCACGACGAAGAGGGCGCGAGGAGACAGGCAGGGTGGAACGGATACGAGGCGATCTGGAGTCCCGCGCTCTATCCTCTCCTGGTCAGGAAACTGAATCACGCGCGCCTCGTCCGCGTCTTCTCCTGCGCGCTCTTGCCCTGTGCCTGGGAGCAGGGGTCTTTCTAGGAGTTCTCGGGCCCTATGGAAGTTATCAGAATCCCGGCATGCTCGAACGTGTAGCCTACTGGATTGCCTCGATCATGGCGGGGCTCGGGCTTTACGCCGGGCCAATGATGTTATTGCGCAGGCTGCCGATTATGCGTTGGGGCCGCCTGCACTGGGCAGGGGCGGCGGCAGGCACCGTGCTGCTGAGTCTGGTCCAGACCCTGATCACCCGAGATCTGGCTTTTTCGATCTGGCCCGGGATCGAGACACGCCTGCCCGGCTGGTGGGTCTGGTATTTTCAGGTATTGGCGATTGCACTGCCTGGTGTGATGAGTGTGATGTTCTGGCAGCAGTGGCGAAGCAAACGGGTCTCTCCCCTGCGCCGGCAAACAGCTTTTAAAGACACCCCCTCCCGGGGCACTCCGGTCCCGTCGGGGGTGAGCCAGATTGCGGCGTCCGCTGGCCCTGTGATGCTGGAGGAGGCGACACGCATAGGCGTGTCGTGGCCGAGGCCCGAACTGATCGACGCGCTTCAGATGGAGGATCATTACATACGTTGCCATCTCACTTCGGGCTCGCGCCTTGTGCACGGCGTGCTGCGGGAAGCTGTCGCCCGGCAATCGGGACATGACGGTCTGCAGGTGCATCGAAGCTGGTGGGTTGCGCGGCGTGCTGTACAGCGCTGGGAGGGAACACCCAGATCCCTGCGTCTGCACTTGCGTAACGGGCTTGTGGTACCGGTTGCCCGTGCTCAGGTCGCCCATCTGAGGCAGGCTGGCTGGCTCGAGGAGAGTTCCGCCGGGAAAACATCCTGCGGGGAGTTCGCCACAGGTGAGCGTCGCTGATTTCCCAAAGAGGGACGACAGGAAAACCGATCCCGCGGAAAAGCCCCTGCCGAGGAACAATACGGCGCTGGTCGAAGCACGAAGCCGCGTCTCCCACCGCGAATGGCGAGAAGGGTAACCCCGGGAGACAGGGGACCGCCCCTCGGTCGAAAGCCCTATCGTTTCGGCGCGCTCAACCGTCAGCCACGAAATGCGTCGTCATCGAGTTGTCCCCAGCAAAAAGGGGCAAAATACGCTTATGGCGCGATCCTGCTGAAGGCGCATAAAAAACGGGGCGGTGTGAACCGCCCCGTTTTTCTTCGCCTGAAATGCTGACGATGATCAGCGCTTCCACCAGCCTGTGCGCGGTCTGGCAGGTGCCACTTCATCCACATTGATGGGTTGTACCACCGGCGCCGTCTCTTCGACCTTTGCCTTGGCGCGGCTCGCGCGACCCTTCGCCGGGGCCTTCTTTTCAGTCTCGACAGGAGCCGCATCGTCCTTGGCCGCCTTGCGCGGTGCACGCGCGCGGCGGGGCTTCGGAGCCTCGGGCTCGCTGACAACGACAGAGGTTTCAACCTGCGCCGCGGCAGTTTCGCCCGATCCTTCGGCGATCTCGGCGGCTACCGGGGTCTTGCGCGGGCGACCGCGACGACGCGGGGCTGGCTTCTCCTGATCGGCCTCGGCTACAGCGACCGGCTCGGGGACGGGCAGGGCGTCTTCTGCCACCGGGGCGGAAGGCGCGGGCTCGTTGACCTCGGCAGCGACAGGACGACGACGCGGACGCGAGCGACTCTTTCGCCCTTCAGCCTCGATCCCGTGACGCGACGTCTCGGCCTTCGGCTCGGCAGGAGGCTGCGGGGCTTCGGCCGGGATGGACTCAGCCAGGGTCGGCTTCGGCTCCGTGTTCAGCGCGGAAGGTGCACCCAGACGCGATTCGGCCTGCTCGATCATGTCGAAGATATCGAATGAGGCACCGCCGAACGGATTGGCCGGGGTCGGCCCTTCCCAGCGCGTTTCCTTGCGCTCCGGCGCGTTGCGACGCTCTTCGGTCGGACGTGCCTCGCGGGCAGGTTCGGCGCGTTCCTCGCGGGAAACGCGACGCGTCCGCATGCGACGACGTCCCGGCACGATCAGGGCTTCGGCTTCGCTCAGGCTGCTCTCCTCTGTGGGAGCCTGTTCTGGAGCGTTCTCCTCAACCTCGGCCTCTTCCTCGATTCCGGCAGTGGCGTCGCGCTGCTGGTCATCGCGGCCCTGTCCTTCGCGGAACTCGTCGGAGCGACGGCCATTGCGGCGACGACGACGACGGCGGCGGCGACCTCCTTCTTCACGCCCACCTTCCTCGCGACCGTTTTCATCGCGGGCTTCCCCGGACTGGGCGGCATCGAGCTCCTGTTCGGGCTCTTCTTCGTGCTCGATGAAGGTTGCGGGCTCCACCTGGACGCCAGCGTCATGACCGGCACGCTCCGGCATGGCACGTTCCTGGACCGCGCGCGGCTCGGCAGGCACCTGCGGACGCAGACGCTCGATACGCAGATCGGCAGGGGTCAGGCTGTCATCAGGCTGGAACGACACGCGCATGCGGTGACGCTGTTCGATCTCGGCAAGCCAATCGCGCTTGTTGTTGAAGATATAAAGAGCGATCCCGGAGGTGATGTGCACGCTGATTTCAGCGGCCTTCTGCTTCAGGCCTTCCTCATCGACGGCGCGCAGGACATGCAGGGCGGCACTCTCGACGCCACGGACATGACCCGTGCCCTGGCAATGCGGGCAGGGAACAAGTACCGCTTCGGAAATCGAGGGACGCAGACGCTGACGCGACATCTCCAGCAGGCCGAAATGCGAGATCTGGCCGATCTGGATACGTGCACGATCCGAGCGCAGCGCATCCTTGAGGCGCTTCTCGACCATCGCATTGTGCTTGCGGCTTTCCATGTCGATGAAGTCGATCACGACAAGACCAGCGAGGTCACGCAGGCGCAGCTGACGCGCCACTTCTTCGGCGGCTTCGAGATTGGTACGGACCGCTGTGTCCTCGATATTGCGCTGGCCGGTCGAGCGGCCCGAGTTCACGTCGATCGACACCAGGGCTTCGGTCTGGTTGATGACCAGATAGCCACCCGACTTCAACTGGGCCGTGGGCGAGAAGATCGCGTCCAGATGGCCTTCCACATGATAGCGGCCGAACAGGCTCTGGCTCTGGTCGCGCCAGAGTTTCACCTTGTTGGCGTTATGCGGCATCAGAAGGCGCATGAATTCGCGCGCATTCTTCCAGGCCGGTTCGCCATCGATGATGATTTCCTCGATATCCTTGCTGAACAGGTCGCGAATGGCGCGCTTGATCAGATTGGCTTCCTCATAGATCAGCGTTGGCGCGACCGATGAGAGCGTGTGATTGCGGATATCGTCCCAGAGCTGCAGCAGGTACTCGCAGTCGCGGGTGATCTCGGGACCGGGGCGCTGGGCGCCGGCCGTACGCACGATCATGGCCATGCCACGTGGCAGATCCAGCTCGGCAATGATGTCACGTAGGCGCTTGCGATCGCTGTCCGAGGTGATCTTGCGCGACACGCCGCCGCCACGCAGGGCGTTGGGCATCAGCACGCAATAGCGGCCAGCCAGCGAGACATAGGTGGTCAGTGCCGCACCCTTGTTGCCGCGCTCTTCCTTGACGACCTGCACAAGGAGGATCTGGCGGCGGCGGATAACTTCCTGAATCTTGTAGTTGCGCAGGAAGCGCGCCGTGCGACGGGCGGCTGCGCCTTCATCGCCGGTATCGTGCTCGCCACCGACCGTTTCCGGGCGGGCTTCGAATTCTTCTGTCTCGACAGTTTCGGCGCTGTCGGCCTCGGTGCTGGCCTGCACCTCCTGCTCGCTCTCGGCGCGCTCATCGGCGCGAAGATCTTCATCCTGCAGGGCGAGCAGCTTTTCGCGGTCGGCAACCGGAATCTGGAAGTAATCCGGATGGATTTCGCTGAAAGCCAGGAAGCCGTGGCGATTGCCACCGTAATCGACGAAGGCGGCCTGAAGGCTCGGCTCTACGCGAATGACCTTGGCGAGGTAGATATTGCCCTTGATCTGCTTCTTGGACGACGTTTCGATGTCATAATCTTCGAGACGATCACCATCCATAACCACGACGCGGGTTTCTTCCGCGTGGGTGGTGTCGATCAGCATACGCTTGTTCATAAATTGGGAGACTCCGGTCAGCCTTTGTCACGGCCGGATCCGAGCCCTGTGCAGACACAGTGGCTGTTCCAGCACGCGCGGCAGAATGTCGAGGCGTGGTTTGTGATAAAGGGCCATCGGACCAGCGCTCGCGGAACAGCGTCGGACGCGGGGCTACGCCTGCTCCGGTAGTTTTCCACAAAACGAGACTGGCAGACTTCATGCGGCCCCTGCGAGTTGTCATCTGCGCCCAGGGTTTGAAGATTGACCCCGGTGAACGTCCTGCGGCTATGCCAGCGGGAAGAGAGGGCTCTTGCAAACCATGATGGCGCATGAAGCATGGCGGAAAACGGGAGGGGCGCATGGAAACAAACCCTTTTGTGCAGGGCTCTGTCTTTGCGACCGGATCGACCGTTTCGTGATCCTTCTCCCACAGGATGACGTAAAACCGCGATCCGTGCAAGACGCTCGGCCCTGCCATGTTGACACCGCATTTCTGCGCCAGAAGAGTGGGATATTGCTCTTGCTGCTTGAGGTTGCTCATGCCCGTTTTCGATCCGACCCGCCGTCAGGTGGCGCATCTGCTCGGCGGCTCGTTCATCGCCGGGGCATTGATGACGCCATTCGAAGGGCTCGCCTCGGGGCACAAGACTGCAGTTCACAAGAGCGTCGCGCACAAGCCAGCGCATAATGCCTTGGCCCATAGTCCCACCAGGGCGCCTGCAGTGGTCGGTGAGGCTGCCCCGCCACGTCCCGTCATCATGCTCGACCCTGGCCATGGCGGGAAGGACCCTGGCGCGATCGGTGTGAGCGGCACCTATGAGAAGCACATCGCTGCGGCGGCGGCCAAGGAACTGTATCGTCAGATCAAGCTGGCAGGCCGCTATGAGGTGGTGATGACGCGCGCGGACGATCATTTCATTCCGCTGGAGGGGCGTGTCGATCTGGCGCATCGGCACAAGGCCCAGCTTTTCATCTCCATGCATGCCGATGCGCTGCACGATCCCGATGTGCGCGGTGCCAGCGTCTACACATTGTCCAATGGTGCATCCGATGCGCAGACAGCCTCACTGGCGCAGACCGAGAACAGTGCGGATCGTTTTGCCGGGCCTGCCTTTCATGGCATGTCATCAGAGGTGCAGGATATTCTGGCGAGCCTGGTGAACGAGGAGACCCGGCGCGGCTCCGCTCATATGGCGGCCAGTGTTGTCTCGGCATTCCAGCCGCGTATCGGCCTGCTGCGCCACCCCGCACGGCACGCTGCTTTCGTTGTGCTGAAATCCGCCGATATTCCGTCGGTGCTCGTCGAAATGGGGTTCATGTCCAACCGCCATGACGAAGCGGCTCTGCGTCAGGGCGCGTATCGGCAGCAGGTGGCCAGTGCCATGAGCGCAGCGATCGATCGCTATTTTGCTTCCACAACAACGAATATTGCGCGCGCGGGCTAGAAATTGTCGCTCTCGCGCTAGGCAAGACCGCGTCTTTTGCAGTAGGAAGAGCGTCATGGACATTCCGACGCCCTTCTCAAGCATAGGATCCCGTGCCGACGCACGCGCTGACCTGTGCCCGGGCCTCCTCCTTCGTACGCTTCGACTTATCTGCCCCTGAGCGCATTTCGCCGCCGGGTCTTCCGGCGCGTTCAGGGGGTTCACGATCTTGTTGTCCAAAGCCACGAAAAGAGACTGCCATGACCATCTCCCATCCTTCCTTCGGCACGGTTGCTCACGACCGCGTCATCATCTTCGACACCACCCTGCGCGACGGTGAGCAATCACCCGGCTTTTCGATGAATCTCGAAGAGAAGATCCGCATGGCAAAGGCGCTGGAGGAATTGGGTGTCGACGTGATCGAGGCCGGTTTTCCCGTGGCCTCTCCCGGCGATTTTGAAAGCGTGCAGAAAATTGCCGAAACCGTGCGTGAGTCGGTCGTGTGCGGCCTGGCCCGAAGCGGCGGCAAGCGCGATATCGAGGCTGCGGGGGAGGCGATCGCCAAGGCGCCGCGCCGTCGTATTCACAACTTCATCTCCACGTCGCCGCTTCATATGAAGTACAAGCTGCGCATGGAGCCGGAGACGGTGCTGGAGCTGATTGCCCAGGGCAACACGGCATCACGGCATTTCACTGATGACGTGCAGTGGTCGGCCGAGGATGGGTCGCGCACCGAGCCCGATTTCCTGTGCCGCTGCGTCGAGACGGCCATTCGCCATGGTGCGACCACGATCAATATCCCCGACACGGTGGGCTTCACCACGCCGGAAGAATTGCAGGCCATCTTCACCATGCTGCGCGAGCGCGTGCCGGGCGCGGAGAAGGTGATTTTCTCAACGCATAATCATAACGATCTGGGACTGGCCGTGGCCAATACACTGGCGGCAGTTGCTGGCGGCGCGCGTCAGATCGAATGCACCATTAACGGCATCGGTGAGCGCGCGGGCAATGCGGCGCTCGAGGAAATCGTGATGGCCATCCGCACGCGCCGCGACAAGATCCCGTTCCAGAACCGCATCGAGACGCCGCGACTGCTGGGGATCTCGCGCCTGCTGGCCAATATCACCGGTTTTGATGTGCAGCCCAACAAGGCCATCGTAGGGCGCAATGCCTTCGCGCATGAGAGCGGTATCCATCAGGACGGTATGCTGAAAAACGCCGCCACCTATGAGATCATGACCCCGGAGAGCGTAGGCTGGAGCAAGACCTCGTTGGTTCTGGGCAAGCATTCGGGACGCGCTGCCTTTCGCGACAAGCTCAAGACCCTGGGCTACGAGCTGGCCGATGAGAAAATCCAGGATGCGTTCGAGCGCTTCAAGGTTCTCGCCGACCAGAAGAAGACCGTGTTCGACGACGATATCCGTGCGCTTGTCGATGACGAAACCCGCGATCACGACCGTATCCGCTTCGTCTCGCTCGACATTCATGCAGGCTCGCGCCGTCCCGCCGAGGCCGAGCTCGAATTGCTGGTCGACGGCGCTGTACGCAGTGCAAAGGTGACAGGCAATGGCCCGGTTGACGCAGCATTCAAGGCGATTGGGGAAATCTTCCCGCACGAAGCTGCGCTCGAGTTGTTCTCGGTCGGTGCCGTAACCGAGGGTACGGATGCGCAGGCAAAGACCACGGTGCGTTTGCAGGAAAGCGGCAAGATGGTGGATGGGCAGGGCGCAGATGCCGATACCGTCGTTTCAGCCGTGCGCGCCTATGTTCATGCATTGAACAAGCTGCTGATCAAGCGTACCCGCAGCGAGCCTGAGGCGCTCACAGCCTGATCGGGAGGCGGTGTGGGACGCGCGGCCGACCCGCGTTTCCCATTCAGACCGTCCGATAATCCGCCCATGCTGAAGGCGCCGACTGCTCATGCTGATCGGCGCTTTTTTTTGTAAATGTCCGAAATCGGAGGAAGCGCGGCCTATGAGGTGCAGGACCCTCGATAGGGAGTACCCGCTCGTGTATCGCGCCTTATCCCGGCTAGGAGCGCAGGAATAAGCCCAAGGGGACTTCGATTGGCATTGGAAGGCCACCGAAGGCCCCTCAACCTTCCGCCGGAGCTTATTGCAGATATACTCCCGATCCCTGTTCACAGGGATCGGGAGTATCTGATCAACACTTCGGAATCTCGTGCAGTTTACCGGAAGATACGCCGTCAGTACCCGCTGCCATAGCCTTGGTTATAGGCTGGGTAGCCCTGCGCTGCGGGATATCCGTTTTGCGGATAACCTTGCGGGTAGGCTGCCTGGGGCTGTGCCGGATAGGCAGGTGCGGCATAGCCGTTTTGGCCGGGCTGGGCATATTGCTGCGGATAGGCCTGCTGGGGTGCCTGATTATAATAGCCCCCCTGATTATAGTACCCGCCCTGACTGTATGTACCGCCCGGCCGGTTCGGCGTGGTGGCAGCGCCACCGGCAGCACCGACAAGGCCGCCGGCCAGGGCGCCGATAGCGGCCCCGCGACCGCCTCCGGCAAGAGCCCCAATGGCTGCACCAGCCCCGCCGCCGATCAAGGCACCCGACCCGGCGCGCGCACCGGGGTCATAAGGGCTGCCGCATCCGCTGAGCAGCGCGCACAAACCGGCAACTCCCATTGTTGCGGCGACCCGTCTCGGGAAGCTGTTCGGAGTCAGTGCAGACGCAGTCATGGGTCTCTCTCAGTCAAATCAGATCAGTAGCCGGAACGCGGACGGTTTGGCGTGGTTGCTGCACCGCCAGCCGCACCGAGGGCGCCGCCTGCAAGGGCGCCGATGGCTGCGCCACGTCCGCCGCCGGCAAGAGCGCCAATCGCTGCACCACCGCCAGCGCCAATCAGGGCGCCCGAGCCAGCACGCGCGCCTGGATCGTAGGGGTTGCCGCACGCGCTCAGGCCGAGCATTCCCGCGCAGGCCGAAAGGGCCAGAAGCTTGCTCGGGCGGAGAGAAGAAACACGCTTGGTCATTGTCTTGGTATCCTAGTTCATTCAATCAACACCGTCAGAACGGAGTGGTTTTCACCCGGTTTCACGGGCCACTCAGTCGTGAACAGGTTGCTCACAACAAGGCGTCGGCGGCACGTTTTAAGCATGGCGCGAAAATGGCGGATCAGGGATGGTTTGTAACGCAAGGTAACTGTTGGGGTGTCAGAGGGCATGGGAACGGGATTGTGGTCATTAAACTGCAATTTTCCCGCGAGGGGTCTTGCTCCCCACTCTTGGCCCCGGTAAGCCCTGCGCCAGAATATCTCGCGTCATGACTTTTCTGCCTCCGGGCTTTCCTCCCTCGCCAGCGAGGGGGCCGGTCACAAGAAGCCAGGGCGCGACCCGCGCGCGCAAATCTTTCGGCCAGGAGGCTTGAATGTTCTCACGTCTGCTGGGTCTCATGTCGGCAGACATGGCTATCGACCTCGGCACCGCCAACACGCTCGTTTATGTCAAGGGACGCGGCATTGTGCTCGACGAGCCATCCGTTGTTGCCATAGCCGAGGTGCGAGGGAAGAAGCAGGTCCTCGCTGTCGGTGAAGAGGCCAAGCTGATGGTCGGGCGTACCCCGGGCAACATCACAGCTATTCGCCCGCTGCGTGACGGCGTGATTGCCGATTTCGAAGTTGCGGAGGAAATGATCAAGCATTTCATCCGCAAGGTCCATAATCGCCGCGCTTTTGCCAGCCCGCAGATCATCGTTTGCGTTCCCTCGGGTTCGACAGCCGTCGAGCGTCGCGCAATCCAGGAGAGCGCGGAAAGCGCAGGCGCACGCAAGGTCATGCTGATTGAGGAGCCCATGGCGGCCGCAATCGGGGCTGGCCTGCCCGTGACCGAGCCCTCCGGCAGCATGATCGTGGATATTGGTGGCGGAACGACCGAGGTTGCTGTCATCTCTCTTGGCGGTATCGTCTATGCGCGCTCGGTGCGCGTGGGTGGCGACAAGATGGATGATGCGATCATCTCCTACATTCGCAAGACCTTCAATCTGCTGATCGGTGAGAGTTCGGCAGAGCGCCTCAAGATCGATATCGGCTCGGCATGTCTGCCTGACGACCCGCGTGATCCTGGCCCGGTCAAGGAAGTCAAGGGACGCGACCTGATCAATGGCGTGCCGCGCGAAGTGCTGGTGAGCCAGGCCCAGGTGGCGGAAAGCCTTGCCGAGCCGGTGATGCAGATTGTCGATGCCGTGACCACGGCGCTCGAAAATACGCCGCCCGAACTCGCTGCAGATATCGTGGATAAGGGAATTGTGCTGACCGGTGGGGGCGCGCTGCTCTATCGTCTGGACGATGTGCTGCGCAATGCAACGGGCCTGCCGGTGACGGTTGGGGAGTCGCCTTTGTCCTGCGTGGCGCTGGGCACGGGGCGCGCGCTGGAAGAGATGCGTCGCCTGCGGAATGTCCTGATCTCGATGTACTGATAGCCAGGGAGCATCCCGTCGATGCTGTCGATTCAGGGGCGACACGCACTCGCGAAGCTGATGCTGCCGTTTTTTTTCGTGCTGGCGATCGGGCTGATCATGCTCGGCCTGACACGTCGGCCTGTTGTCGATTCCGCTCGTCTGGCTCTGGCCGATGGGCTTTCTCCCGCCTATCGCCTCATGGCCGCGCCTGAAACCGTCTTTTCGCAATGGAAGCAGTCGGTTGTGGGTCTGACCGACATCGCGGGCGAGAACGCCCGGCTGCGCGCAGAGAACCAGAAGCTGCGCCGCTGGTATGACGTAGCCGTTGCCCTGGCCAATGAGAATGCCCAGCTCAAGGCCAGTCTTCACTGGATCCCTGACAACGCCCCGAACTACGTGAGTGGCCACGCGCTGCGCGATGCCGGAGGGCTGTATTGGCGGTCTATCCTTCTCGCCGTGGGAGAGGACCATGATATCGTGCCGGGGGATGTGGCGCTCGACGCGGCAGGGCTGCTCGGCCGCGTCACTGAAACCGGCAATCGCACCGTGCGCATTCTCATGATCAATGACGATGCCAGCCGGATCCCGGTCATGCTGACCGCCTCGCGCGGAAATGCGATCATGGCCGGCGATGGCTCGCCTTATCCGAGACTGATCTATTATGCGCAGGATAACCGTCCGGTAGAGGGTGAACGCGTGGTGACGGGCGAGCAGCCCGCACCGGACGGACGTGAGCATGGCGCCTTTGCCGGCATGCCCGGTGGGCTTGTGGTGGGCACCGTGCATTACGTACGCCCCGGCAGCCCGGTGGTGGTGCCCGAAGCCTCGCTCGACCATCCTGATATCGTTCGCGTTTTCAACTATATGAGCGCCGATCACGCCGGCCCCGATGCGCCTGGTCGGGTCAGGCTCATGCCCCCCATGCCCGTTGCGCCGGAACTGCCTTTCGTGCCGTTCCAGAAGCCAATCAGGGGGCAGGGCTAGGCATGGTCACCCATCGTCACGCCCCCGATATCCATCCCGGCATCGCCCCCCGGCCGACATTACGCCGTCGCCTTGACCAGCTGATGCGTGCGCTGCTGCCGTCACTGTTCATTGTGATCAGTGCGTTCGTGTTGTCCGCCGGGCTCGGAATTCCGGGACAGAGCGAACTGGCGTTCGGTATTGCCGCCTCGACGGTATTTTTCTGGTCGGCCCATCGCCCCCAGTCCATGACTCCTTTCATGACCTTCTGCGTCGGTCTCGTTTGCGAAATGCTCAGTTTCGGGCCGCCAGGCGTATTTCTGTTTTCCCTGCTCGTCTTTCACGGGGTGGCGCATCTGTGGCGCTACGGTCTCAGCCGGATCAGCTTTCTCTTTGCCTGGGCCTTGCTGGGCGGGCTGGCTCTTGTTTTGTCGTTGTTTGGATGGATCATCGCGTGTATCGGGACGTTGACGTTCCTGTCACCGGGGCCGAGTCTCTTTCAGGCTGCGGTGACAATTGGTATCTATCCGACTTTGAGCGCCCTTTTTGCCTGGGCGCGTCGCACGGTGGCAGACCCTGAACAAGCCTGAAGGCCCGGTTTTGAGCATGATGTTCCGTCGCAGCGTAGCGTTTCCGACCGGACGCCCGACAGGCGAACGCGTAACCATGCCCGTTCTTTATCGCGGATATGTTGCCACGCGATGAAGTCAAAGCGCCCGCAGTCATCCCGGTCCCGCAGCAAGCGTGAGGAGGTAACACCCTCGCGCGGTGTCTTCACGCGCCGCGCGCTCCTCGTGCTCGCCACCCAGGCGGGTGTGCTCGGCGTTCTGGGCAAGAAGCTCTACGATCTGCAGGTGCATGAGGGCGATCACCTGCGCGATCTCGCCGCGCGCAACCGTACAAGCAAGCGTCTTCTCGCTCCGGCGCGCGGGCAGATCGTCGATCGCTTCGGCATCCAGCTCGCGGGCAACAAGGTCAATTGGCGCGCGCTCCTCATGCCCGAGGAAACGACCGATATCCACGCGACAATCGCGCGTTTCGGCCAGATCATCGCGCTGGACGATCGCGATCAGGCAAGGATCGAGCGCGATTTGCGTCATATTCGCAAATATGTGCCCGTAGCCCTTAAGGACTTCCTGAGCTGGGATGACATGGCGCGTATCGAGCTTAACGCGCCGAGCCTGCCTGGCGTGCTGATCGATGTCGGTACGACCCGCCTTTATCCCTATGGGCCGCAACTGGCTCATATCGTCGGTTATGTCGCGCCTCCCAATGAACGCGACGTGGCCTCCAGCCCGATGATGGCCCTGCCGGGCATGCGCGCCGGTCGGGCCGGTATCGAGCAGACGCAGGATGATCTGTTACGCGGCGCGCCGGGCTCTGTCGAAATGGAGGTCAACTCCAAGGGCCGCGTCATGGGCGAGATGGATCGCGTCGACGGTCAGCAGGGTGACGAGGTCGTTCTGACCATCGATGCCGGGTTGCAGCAGATGGTGCTCAACCGCATCGGCGATCAGGCTGCCAGTGTTGTGGTGATGGATTGCCGCAATGGAGAGGTGCTGGCCATGGTCAGCACACCGTCCTTCGACCCCTCCCTGTTCGACTCCGGCGTGAGCCATGCCCAGTGGATCGAATGGACGAATAACGTCCGCACGCCGCTGATCAACAAGACTGTGGCCGGTGTCTATCCGCCGGGCTCAACCTTCAAGCCCGCCGTGGCACTGGCTGCGCTGCAATCCGGTCTGGTCAGCCCGCAGGACCGTTTTACCTGCCCAGGCTATTACGATATGGGCGGAGTCCGTTTCCATTGCTGGTCGCGCTGGGGGCATGGCAGCATCACCATGCAGCAGGCGCTGATGTATAGCTGCGACGTCTATTTCTATCTGGCGGCACGCAAGATCGGCATGGAACCGATCAAGGCCATGGCCAATGGCTTTGGGCTGGGCACCAAGCTGGACATCGAGCTGCCCCATACGCGGGCAGGGGTCATCCCGACGCCCGAATGGCGCCAGAAACATGGCTTCCACTGGAATGGCGGTGACACCGTCAATGCCGGTATCGGTCAGGGTTTCGTGCAGGTCACGCCGCTCGAACTTGCCACCTATGTCTCGCGCATCGCGTCCGGACGTAACGTCACGCCGCATCTGGTGCGCAAGATCAATGAGCGCGACTCAGAGCATACGCCGCTCGATGCCGCTCCCGTGCTCGATATTCCCGACGCGCATCTTTCGGTCATCCGTCAGGGCATGTTCGATGTCGTCAACGCCCCTCGCGGAACGGCGCCCAAAGCCAAACTGAACATCCCGGATGTGGCAATGGCGGGAAAGACCGGCTCGGCTCAGGTCAGGCGTGTGTCGCGGGCGCTGCGTGAGAGCGGGCATTTTAATTCGATGAACCTCCCCTGGGAGGAACGCCCTCATGCGCTTTTCATCTGTTTCGCACCGTATGACGCCCCGCGTTATGCCATTGCGGTCGTGATCGAGCACGGAAATGGTGGCGCCGATGCCGCTGCCCCTCTGGCACGCGATATCATGACCGATACGCTCCAGCGCGATCCGGTCAATCACGATCACGCCCCCGGTCAGGCCGTCGCGGACGCAGAGTAATGAACTGGCAGAAACGCCTGTGGCGTCCAGAGCCGAGTTTCCGGCTTCTGGGCAAGCTGCTTCAGATCAACTGGCTTTATGTGCTGCTCATCTGCGCTCTGGCCGGGGTCGGCTATCTGGCGCTCTACTCCGCAGGAGGCGGCACCGCCAAGCCTTTCGCCCGGCCGCAGATCGTACGTTTCGGCTTCGGTCTGGTCATGATGATTGTGGTGGCGCTGACAAGCCCGCGCGTGCTGCGTCTCCTCTCGATACCCATCTATCTCGGTGCGGTGACATTGCTGACGCTCGTGCTTCGCATGGGCCATGTGGGCAAGGGAGCCGAGCGCTGGATCAATCTGGCAGGGCTGCAGTTCCAGCCTTCCGAGTTTGCCAAGATCGCGCTGGTTCTGGCGCTGGCAAGCTGGTTTCATCGTATCGACCACAAGCGCATGGGCAATCCGCTGCGCCTGATACCTCCAGCATTGCTGACGCTCCTTCCCGTCGGGCTTGTGCTGAAAGAACCCAATCTGGGCACGGCGGTCATTATCGGTCTGATCGGCGCGACGATGTTCTTCGCTGCCGGTATGCGTCTGTGGCAGATCGCCCTGCTCGTCGCCCCCGTACCGTTTCTGGGTAAGTTCATCTACGCCCATCTGCATGACTACCAGAAAGCGCGCATCGACACTTTTCTGCATCCCGAGCATGACCCATTGGGGGCGGGGTATAATATCATTCAGTCCAAGATCGCCCTTGGCTCGGGCGGGATGTGGGGTGAGGGCTATCTGCGTGGAACGCAGGGCCAGCTTAATTTCCTGCCGGAAAAACAGACCGACTTCATTTTCACCATGATCGGTGAGGAATGGGGATATGCAGGCGCGGTATCCGTCATAGGACTCCTGGCATTGCTGGTTGTGGGCGGTATGCTCATGTCCATGCGCAGCCGCAACCAGTTCGGGCGGCTTCTCGCCCTTGGCATTTCGGTTGATTTCTTCCTCTATTGTGCGGTCAATCTTTCCATGGTCATGGGAGTGATCCCTGTCGGCGGCGTGCCGCTGCCGCTTATTTCCTATGGCGGGTCGGCCATGCTGACCATGATGTTCGGTTTTGGTCTGCTGCTTTCCTCCTGGGTGCATCGCAATGATCGTGATCTGCCAGCAGCACGTGACGATCACTGATCCGGTAGCGGAGTGAGCCGCGTCAGGCCGCCAACCCCGGCTGCCAGAGCGGCCTATCGTCGCACCCGCTATGCCATCGGCCCAGTTGTGCTTCATATCCGGCAGCGGCCATCAGACTGGCCGTATGACGTCAGAAGCCTTGTTCTTGTCGGCGCCTGCAACCCCAGCGGGCAGCGTCTGCCTGATGGGGTCAACGCCCGTCTCATGCGACAATTGCAGGCGCGACTGGGTCGAACCCCCTCATGGTGCGGTGAAGGGAGCTGGCGCGCGTGGTCTGAGCCGTTTTTCGCGGTGGCCTGTCCACTCCCCAAGGCGCGTATTCTGGCGCGCCTTTTCGGGCAGAATGCCGTAGTGCTTGCCCAGCCTCATCGTCGCGTTCGTCTCGTCTGGCTGGCCTGAGCGTTTCAGGAAGTGCGCGATGCCTCACCACGCAGAAGCGTGCAGAAGGCCTGCTCTGCCGGAGACAGGGCGCGCGCGCCGCAGGCGAGGGCAAAATGCCGATCCGGAAACGGCATCGATACGGGGCAGAGCAAACCGTTCTCAATCAGTCCTGAAACCACGCTCGCCGAAAGCACCGTGGCGGCGCGACCAGTGCTCACCATGGTGGCGATGGCCTCGTTGGAGGGCAGCTCCATGACGATATCGAGCCGGTCTGTGGCAAGGCCCCAGTTCTGAAGGGCCTTTTCAAAGCTCGCCCTCGTGCCTGAGCCTCTCTCACGCAGCACCCAGGGCGTCTGGTCGAGTGCCGATATCCTAGGTGGGGATTCTGCCCAGGGGTGCTCGGGGCTCACCACAAGCAGCAGCTGATCGCGTGCCAGGGTTTCGGTTCTGACAGACGGGCCGATGGGGGCGCCCTCGATCAGGCCGAAGCTTATGGTGCCAGCGCTGATCTGAGCGCAGATCTCTTCCGTATTGCTGATGGTCATGCCCAGCGTCACATCGGGATAGAGTGCCGCAAAACGGTTGAGGCGCGCGGGCAGCCAGTAGCTTGCCAATGTCTGACTGGCCCAGACATGCAGCCTGCCCGTACGCAGCCCGCCCAGATCTTCCAGACAGGCGCGGGCGGCGCCGGCCCTTGCCTGTACGGCGCGGGCCTCGTGCAGAAAGATTTTGCCGGCATCTGTCAGCAGAATGCGCCGACCGACCCGGTCGAAGAGCTGCAGCCCGAAGCTGTTTTCCAGCGTCATGATGGCATGGCTCACGGCCGATTGAGTCAGGGCGAGCGCTTCGGCCGCGCGCGTCATGTGCTGTCGTTCGGCGACGGCGATGAAGATGCGCAGCTGCTCAAGTGTCACGAGGGCAGAACCCCCAGAAGCGAGAGCAGAATGGCGCCGACCAGCAGGGAGAGGAGCAGGCAGAACAGCCCTTCCAGCCCGTTGAGGGCGATTTCTCTTGGCTCATCGGCAGAGAGAGCGGCCTTCACCTTGCGAAAGCGCCACCAGCTTGCGGGCAGAAGCATGAGTCCGGCGCAAATCGTCAGCACGCCGACCCAGGCCGAGGATCCCGACATGGCCGGCATGGCATCGGGATGCTCGGAACTGATCAGCCGAAGGAAGATGGTGAATTTTGCCAGCATGCAGCCAATGGCCACCATGGCAAGCGCCGTGCGGACCCAGGCAAGAAATGTGCGCTCATTGGCGGCGTGATCGGTATATCGGCTTATCATGCGCACAGATCCTGAGGTGAGGCTCCGCTCAGAAGCCCGTCGAGTGTCAGGGCAAGATCATAGGCCTGACCACGTATTTCGGGAATGGCGATGGATTCGAACAACGTGCCCTGTCGCGCAGGCCCCAGCGTATGAAGCGGCAGCCGCGCCGTGCCATCGGCCGCGATAACCTTCCCGTCGCGCGTTGTGTCCAGTCCAATCCCACCCTGACCGCAGCGGGCGAGCTTTCTGTCAAGCAGGTCGCGCAGGAGCGGCGAGTCTACCCTGTCATAACGCAGATTCGGTCCGGTGCAGTTGAGCACATGGGCGACAGTGACGCGTTCGAGCTGCCCGTTACAGCGCAGTGTCACGCATAACCCGCCTGCGACGGTCGTGATTTTCTGCAGGTGCCCTGCGCTCAGCGAAACGGCGCCGCTTTTCAGCTCGACATCGAGCGCTTCGGCGATGCGGGGGGCCATGCGATGGCGCACGACATCCCAGCGCCTTTGCAGATGGCGCCGAAAACGTGCCCGCTCGTCAGGCCGCAGGGCGGCCCAGAGATCATTGGTAACCGGGCGCAGGCTGTCGATACAGGCGCGCCACGGAATGCCCTGTTTCAATGCGGTATTGAGGCGATGCAGATAGGCGGTGCAGCAGGGCGCACACTGGCCGGGTTCGATCACAGGCGCTGAAAGAACCGGCGCCGGGGCGTGGCGCTGCGGAAAACGGGCATGGCGCGAAATGACCGTTATCTTGCCGCTATGCCCTGCCGCCCGAAGCTGCATGATCTGGTCGATGGCGGTCAGTCCGCTTCCGATCAGCAGCACCGGGTCTTCCGGTGCGATTGCCTCGAGTGCGTTCTGCGCCCAGACCTGATGATGATAGCGCCCGCCGCCCGCCAGCTCTGTCGGGATGCCGGGCAGGAGAGGGGGCGCAAAATGCCCAAGCGCCAGAACGACATGGCGCGCGCGCAGACAATACCCTGCGCCGGAAGTCCCGGCATCGAGATGCAATGTCGTGATGTCGGCGTCACCGGACAGCCTCGTGACCCGTGCGCGCAGATGAAGCGGCCGCGCCTGACGAAACAGATCCTGCAGATAGAGCCCGTAGATGGCCCGTGGAATGAAAGCCTGTGAGTCGATCTGCAGGTCGATCTTCCGTCTCAGCCAGTCAAGAAAATGGCCCGGCTCATCCGCGAGCGCGCTCATGCCGCTGGCAGGGACGTTCAGCAAATTCTCGACGCTGCGTGTGCCATAGGCCAGACCGAGGGCTGGCTGGTCGGTAGGATCGATCACGACGCAGCCCAGGCCGTGCCGGTGGCGCAAATTCCACGCCAAGAGAGTTGCACTCGCGCCCCCGCCAATGATCGCGATATCGTGGATCTCTGTCATGATCTGCCTCACTGCTTTCTGTAAGGCCGAGTATCCGGCAGTGTTTTAAATCAATCCAACTGATTGATTTGGTGGAAACGTTCGAAAAATTCGATTTCTCGATACCCTGTGCTGACCGATAGTGCACTATGCGGTCGCTCAGCGAGGGAACCGAGTAGCCGTCCAGCATCCACCGCGATCGCTCGTGATTTTACGCCTGCCTCAAACCATCGAGACAATGTCGTCATAGCTCAATTCAAGGCGTCAACAGCCCTTATGGGTGACTGCGTAATAGGGTAGGGCGAGTGTTTCCCGCAAAAGAGAATAGATATCTCTGGCATCGATATAATGCGGTGCTGCGCCGGATATCCTGGTGAAGTGACATTGACGCATCGCCAACTCGGTTCGCGCTATGTGGAACCATTGGCTCACCACGATGATGGGAGTCTCTCGGCTGAGCATTTTCGATAGCGCTACGGCGGACAGATGCGTGTTGCGTCCCGTATCGTCCATGGCAATCACATCCGATGGAACGCCATGCGCCGACAGATAGCGAGCCATGACCTGAGCTTCGCTCAGACCATTCTCCTCAACGCCCCCACTGACGATGATCCGTTTGACCTTCCCTGTCTGATAAAGAAGCTCCCCTTGATCCAGTCGCGCTTGGAGGCGGGGAGAGGGGGTGCCATCGGCATAAACCTCATTGCCAAGAATGACTGCTACGGATGCCTCGTCAGAGGGCATGCTGAATCCGTTGATAAAGATGACGCCTATATCGGCGACAAGAGCGATCAGGACGAACGCCAGGATTATAAGTGCAAATCTCGCCATGACCGTTTCCAATGCGTCTAGGAGCAAATCGAAACGATGAGGAGCGTCATTGCCCGTCTTTCGGATGGCGCTATTCGTCTCCTGGTCATCATAAGCGACAATGACGCCCGGTAAAAACCAGACCGCATTGTTGTCGATGCCTCAGCGCGATATGGCCCACCCCGCACAAGGTGAGGGCGCCAGAGCAGTCATGGAAGGCTGGTTTTATCCAAAGCGGTAGCCCGAAAGCGGTTTGCCGAGCACCGTATCGGCGAAATCCAGATGGGCTGCTTCTCCTGTTGCGGCGCCAGCAGCAACCATCAGGGGCAGAAGATGCTCTTCGCGTGGATGGGCGGCGCGGGCACCGGGAGCGTGGCGCCAGTCTCGTAATGCCTGCTCGCGCGTGGCCGGGTTGTTCATCGTTGTCCGCAACCACCGATCGAAAGATTCCGCAGCCGGATCGGAGGTTGTGCCTGAGAAAAAACCGCCAATATTGTGATAGGACTGGCCACTGCCGATGATCAGCACATTTTCGGCCCGCAGCGGCGCCAATGCGCGGCCAAGAGCGAGATGCGCCTCTGGGTCGAGATTCTGCTGTAGCGAGAGCTGAACCACGGGGATCTCTGCCTTGGGGAAGGCGATCTTGAGCGGTATGAACACGCCATGATCCCAGCCGCGTGTCGTTTCGCGTGCGGTTTCGATACCGGCATCGTCGAGCAGGGTTGCGATACGAGCGGCGAGGGCGGGGCTCCCCGGCGCGGACCATTCCAGCGCATAGGTGTGAGGCGGAAACCCGCCATAATCGTAGAGCAGCGATGGCGACCCGCCGAAATGAATGCGCGGCACCCTGTCTTCCCAATGGCCGGAGATGACCAGTAGCGCATCCGGCTGCTTCGGCAGTCTTGCGGCGAAGCCAGCGAGATAGGCTTCCAGAGGAGCCCAGGCACGGCGCATGGGTCCGGGTTCGAGAAAGAAGCACGGACCACCGCCGTGATTGATGAAGAAGCTGGGTTGCATGAGAGCAAGCCTATCCTGTCTGTTCTCTCACTATCAGTGATAAAAAACCGATGGACTCTATCGTGTGGGGTGATGGATGCTGGGAACGCTTTCCCTCGATCAGCTGCGCGTGCTGGTCACGATCAACGCGACGGGGAGTTTCTCGGCTGCCGGTCGGAGGCTCAACCGGGCACAATCCGCCATCAGCCAGGCCGTCGCCACGCTTGAAACGACGCAGGGTGTTGTCGTGTTCGACCGGTCGGGCCATCGTCCCATTCTGACCGAAATGGGGCGGGTTCTGGTAGCGCAGGCACGTCGTGTCCTGTCCGGTGCTGCCCAGTTCGGGGCGCTCGCCGCAGCGATCAGGGACGGGGTAGAGCCGGAACTCGCTGTTGCCATCGACCCCCTCGTGCCGACCGGGGCCTTCATCAAGAGCCTGCGCGCCCTCGAAGAGCAGTTTCCCCATCTGCCCGTCAGCTTCTCGACCGAGGGGCTGGGGGGGCGCCGAGCGGCGTCTGCGTCAGGGCGATGCCTCGCTGGCGCTCTGTGTGCTGCTTTTCGGCCTACCCGATGATCTCATTGCCGTGCCGATCTGCGACGTTGTGCTGGTGCCCGTCGTGTCTGCCGATCATGAGCTGGCCCGTTTGAACCGGGCGGTGACACGGGCTGATCTGGCCGAGCATGTTCAACTCGTTCTGTCTGATTCGTCCTCACCCGGCGGCCCCCAATACGGGGTTCTGAGCCCAAGATGCTGGCGCTTTGTCGAACTGGGTCGGCGCTTCGATTTTCTTCTGGGCGGGCTCGGCTGGTGCCGTATGCCCGATTATCTCGTCGAGGATTCGCTGCGCGATGGCAGGCTGGTGAGGCTTGAGATTGTCGATGATGACCCGGATGCCCCGGCCCCAAAACGTATCTTCGCTGCGACCATGCGCGATCGTGCCCCGGGGCGCGCAGGCAGCTGGCTGCTCGATGATCTCAGAAGACGTTTTTTCATACGCGCGGAGAAAAGAAGGAAGGCTCTTTCGGAGGGCCTCTGATGAGTTGCGTCTGCCATTCTCTCCTTTTTTAGTGGCGTTGGGCTCGAGAATAACGGTTTGATCGTACTCCCGGCAGTAAAGGGTCCCGAAATGAGGAACAAGAACCTGTGCCTGACGCTTGCGACCGTGACGCTCGGCGGTATGCCTGCCAGCAGCGGTGTGTGCATGGCACGCGGTTTTTCGACTGTCTTGCCGCTTCATGTCGAGGTGCCGTCGACTGCCTCTCCAGCGTCGCGGGGATCCCCGTCAGAGGCAGGATCTGTGCAGTGGGAACCCGCACCATTGCCCCGTGCCATGGCAGCCCCGCCGATAAGGCGCACCACCGCGGGTAAAGCCGTCGATTTCGTGAAACAATTCCTTCCCATCGGGGAAGGCACCTCCGGCCATGATCCCGTAACGGGCGCGGCCATAGGGGCTTTTGGACCGGCTTATCAAAACGCCAGTCTGGTAGGGCACGGTCTTGCCCCACCGGGTGAAACGGTGGGGCGGTGACGCTCAGCCTTCGATCTGGCTGAAATCGGCAATTTCAGTCAGGGTTTCACCAATCCGCGCCAGCAGGCGCAGGCGGTTCAGACGACGGGCAGGCTCGGGGTCATTGACAGTCACGACCTCGAAGAAGCGATCCAGCACAGGGCGGAGTGATGCTGCCTCGATCATGGCCTCGGCAAAACGCTCCTGACCGAGGGCCGCGTGAATGGCCGACTGCGCTGAAGCGAGCGCCTCACCGAGGGCGCGTTCCTCATCCTGAACATAAAGCGCGCTGTCTGGCGCGCCCTGATGCGGGCCGTCCTTGCGGTTTTCGATGCGCAGGATATTGGCTGCGCGCTTGCCCGCTGCGAGCAGATTGCGCCCGTCATCGGTGCCGACCATTTCTGCCAAGGCTGCAGTACGGGCAAGCAGCCGCACCAGATCACCATCGAGACCACCGGCCAGAACAGCGGCGAGCACATCGTAACGCTCACCTTCGCTGCGCAACTGCACACGCAGACGCTCGGCCAGAAAGCCGGGCAGGCTCTCGAGTTCGCCACCGTCGCGCAGCTCTTCAGGCAGGTTCTGTGCGGCCTGAGCGATGAGCGCTGTCAGGTCGAGGCGTAGCCCGTTATCGCGGATGATACGGATGATCCCGAGCGCGGCGCGACGCAGCGCATAGGGGTCGCCCGAACCACTCGGCGTTTCACCCATGGCAAAAAAGGCGGTTAGCAGATCCAGACGATCGGCGAGTGCGACGGCCACCGAGACCGGGGCGCGCGGCGTGGCATCGTTCAGCCCGCGGGGCATGTAATGCTCGGCCACAGCGTCGGAAACTGCATCGCCCTCATGATCATGACGGGCGTAGTAGCCACCCATCACACCCTGCAATTCGGGAAATTCGCCGACCATGCCGGTCGTCAGATCGGCTTTTGCAAGAAGGGCCGCGCGCTGGGCCTGAGCCTGGGCTTGCGCATCGAGACCCATCGCCTGAGCGACGATACCGGCCAGCGCCACGACACGCCGTACGCGCGCGCCCTGGCTGCCAAGCCGTGCATGGAAGGTCACCCCATCCAGCGCGGCCACGCGTTCGGCCAGTTTCGTCCTGCGGTCGAGATCCCAGAAATGGCGCGCATCTGCAAAGCGGGCGCGCAGCACGCGCTCATTACCGGCGATGGTCAGCGCACCGCCATCGGCGAAATCCATATTGGCGATGAAGGCAAAATGCGGGGCTGCCGTTCCGTCTGCGTTGCGCAGGGCAAAGTAGCGCTGGTTGATGCGCATGGAGACCTGCATCACCTCAGGCGGCAGATCCATATAGGCGTCGTCGATCCGACCAAGGAGCGCGACCGGCCATTCGGCCAGGCCCGACACTTCCTCGACCAGCTTCTCATCCTCGACAAGCGTGAGACCGGCCTTGTCGGCCTGCGTCTTGAGACCATCGCGGATGATCGACAGGCGCTTTTCCGGATCGAGCACGACCTTGCGGGCGAGAAGTTCGGAGGTGAGCTGGGCGTAGGAGGAGACGGTAAACGCGCCCGGCGCCATGAAACGATGGCCTTCGCTCTGCGCGTCCGCGCTCAGACCATGGGCGTCATCACTCTCGGTCGCCAGGGTGAAAGGCACGAGGGTTCCATCGAGCAGACACACGATGCGACGCAAGGGGCGCACCCAGGTGAACAGGCTGCCACGGCCCCAGCGCATGGATTTGGGCCAGGGAAAGCGCCAGAACAGGGCAGGGAGTGTTGCGGCAATCTGCTGGGCGGCACTGATGGCGGGCAGCGTGCGATTGAGCACCCAGAAACCGTTTTCGAGCACCAGGGCATCGCGTTCGGCACCATGTTTGCGCAGGAAACCCGCCAAAGCCTGTTCGGGCGCCGTCTCACGCGGGCCGCGTTCGGATTGGGTGGTTTCGGCAATGTGCTCGGCAATCTGCATGACCACGCCGATGCGGCGTGCGCCCCAGAACGGGGTGATGTCCGAAGGGGAGAGGGGAGAAAGGGCTTCGGAAACGAGACGCGCCAGATCCTGACCGGCGCTTTCCTGCATGCGGGCAGGAATTTCCTCGCAATCGAGAACGAGAAGGAATTCGGCCATTATTTCGACTCCTCGTCGCCAGCAAGCCAGGTTTCGCAGCAGAGCTTTGCGAGATTGCGGACGCGCCCGATATAGGAGGCGCGCTCGGACACCGAAATGACACCGCGTGAGTCGAGCAGGTTGAACAGATGGCTGGCCTTGACACACTGGTCATAGGCGGGCTGGGCTACGCCAGCTTCAGCCAGACGCACGGATTCCGCTTCGGCGTCGCGGAAATGGCGCATCAGCATCTCGGTATCGGCCAGCTCGAAATTATGGCGCGAATAATCCTGCTCGGCGCGCAGGAAGACATCGCCGTATTTCAGACCCTGACCGTTGAAGTCGAGGTCATAGACATTCTCGACGCCCTGCACATACATGGCCAGACGCTCAAGGCCGTAGGTCAGTTCGGTCGAAGGGACGACGGTCGGAATGCCGCCAACCTGCTGGAAATAGGTGAATTGCGTGACTTCCATGCCGTCGCACCAGACTTCCCAGCCCAGCCCCCAGGCGCCGATTGTCGGGTTTTCCCAGTCATCTTCCACAAAGCGGATATCGTGCTTTTCCGGATCGATCCCGATGGCCCGGTAGCTGTCGAGCAGCAGACGCTGACTGTCTTCGGGCGTCGGCTTGAGCAGCACCTGATACTGATAATAATGCTGAAGCCGGTTCGGGTTCTCACCATAGCGCCCGTCCGAGGGCCGGCGGCAGGGCTGCACATAAGCGGCCTTCCATGGCTTGCGCCCCAATGCCCGCAGCGTTGTATGCGGCGAGAGCGTGCCCGCCCCAAGCTCGGTATCGTAAGGCTGAAGCAGGGCGCAGCCCTGTGCCGACCAGAACTGATGCAGGCGCAGGATCAGATCCTGAAAGGAAAGGGGGCGTCCGCCGTTTTCGGGCAAGGGGGTCAAGGATCGAGGCTCCGGTCTTGTTCAGTCGGTCCGTTCTACCCCGAGGAGGGAAACAAGCCAATCACGCTCCCGCTCTTCAGCAAGATGCACAGATCGGTTGGTTCCTATCCAAGGGCAGGATTGACGCCTTCGGGATAGGCCTCTTGCAACTCTTGGGGCCCCCGACCACATTATAAGCATTATCATTTTGACCGGATGGAGAGTCATCCCCATGAACCAGCAAGAGCGTGATCTTATTTCGCAGTTCGTCGCCCGCGTCGGCGGGGCGCCGAATAGCGGGTTCGGTGGCTCTCAGGCCCCGGCCAATCTGCCGCCCATCGATCAGGAAGCCGATCGCTGGATCGGGGAGAATTTCCAGAAATACCCCGAAGCCCGTTACCGCGTGACCCAGATGGCCGTGGTGCAGGAGGTAGCGCTGGCCGAAGCGCAGAATCGCATCCGTCAGCTCGAATTCCAGCTCCAGCAGGCGCAGTCCCAGTTGCAGCAGGCTCAGCAGCAGCGCCCGCAGGGTGGTGGCGGCCTGTTTGGTGGATTGTTCGGTGGTGGGGGTAATCGGACGCAGCAGGCTGGCCCACCGCCGGGCTGGGGCGGGCAGCCGCAGCAAGGTTACGGCCAGGGGTATGGCCAGGGCTATGCCCCGCCGCCGCAGGCCAATCTTCCCCCGGGCTACTCACCCGGCATGTTCCAGCAGCGCGGGTCGGGCTTTCTCGGATCGGCCCTGACCACGGCCACAGGTGTTGCCGGGGGTATGCTGGCGGCCAATGCCATCGAGAGCCTGTTCTCGGGCCATCATGGCGGTGATGCTGCCGGAGGTTTCGGCGGGGGTGAGACGATCATCAACAACAACTATGGCGCCGGTGGCGGAAACGATCCCTTTGCAGGGAGCGGCCAGGATGCGGGCCAGTCTTATGACGCCGATAACTGGGGCAATAGTGGCGGCGACAATGGCGGTGACTGGGGCGGCGATAGCGGTGGTGGCTGGGGTGACGACTCCTTCTGAAACCCCGTCGACACGGTAAATCTCGTCGACTTGATCAGTGAAAACCCGGCTTTGGTGCCGGGTTTTCTTTTGCCTGCGCGTCCGCTGTGCCAGACTCCGGGGAGTGCTGGCCCTGCCTGTTCCGCCTCTCAGTCAAAGGACGCATGCCATGAGTTCTCCCCTGTTTCGCCGCATCCTCCTTACCAATGACGATGGGATCGATGCGCCCGGCCTCTCGGTGCTCTTCGAGGTCGCGTCTCTCCTCTCGGATGATGTCTGGGTCGTGGCGCCTGCGCGCGATCAGAGTGGTATCTCCCACGCGCTCAGCCTGCATGATCCGCTACGCGTCCATCAGCATGGCCCGCGACGCTTTTCCGTGAATGGTACGCCCGGTGATTGTGTGGCAATTGCCGCACGGCAGATCCTGGGCGATGCACCGCCGAGCCTCGTCCTGTCCGGTATCAATCGCGGCGCCAATCTGGGGGTCGAAACCGTGTTCTCGGGTACGGTCGGCGCTGCGATGACCGCCATGCTGCTTGGCCTGCCTGCTTTTGCCCTCAGCCAGGCTTTCAGCCCGATGAAAGAGGTGCCATGGGAGACGGCACGTGTTCTCGCGCCCGATATCATCCGCCAGCTCGCCTCCCTCGTTCTGCCCGAACCCTGCTGCCTCAATGTGAATTTCCCCGCTTGTGACGCTCAGGAGGCCAAGGGGCTCATGGTGACCGAGCAGGGCAGGGGATTGCTGCGCGATATTGATATCGTTGCGCGTGAGGATGTACGCCGCATGGCTTATCACTGGCTCCATCTGCGACGCGATCACGAGGGCGATGCCCCGGGTACGGAAACCAGGGCCATCGCCGATCATCATGTCAGCGTCACGCCGCTTTCCTTCGGTCGGACAAATCCCGCAGTACGCCGTTTCCTGACAGAGGCACTGGGCTAGGAACTGGGACGGATCGACCGGTCTTTCGTTTTTTTCCGAGGCCGGGATCATACCTGTTCTCAGGCGAAAGAAAGGAACCGCCTCAACCCGAGCCCATTCCTCACGTTGCATCCGGTATCGCTTCGAAATTCCTGATCGAACTGGATGCAAGATGAGCCAAGACCTGCTGGACTGGACGGATGTTCTGGCCCTTGATGACCTCCCCCTCGAGGTCATCACTCCCGTCAGCATCGGTGACAAGGCGCTGGTGCTCTACCGCTCCACAGACGGGATACGCGCCTTTGACGGCAAATGTCCGCATAAGGGTGCGCCTATGGAGCAGGGCGTCGCCTGTAAATCACGGCATGGCGATGTGCAGTTGGTGTGCCCCTGGCACAAGGCGAGTTTTTCCGCAGAGAGTGGGAGGCTGATCGCGCCACCCGCTCTGGATCCTCTCAACCGCTACCCGGTAGAGGTCCATGATGGGCGCGTTCTTGTGGGCAAGCAGGCTATCAGGCGCGAGCCGCCTGCTCCCATGCGCGAGCACGATACGGTCGCGATTATCGGGGCTGGTGCTGCCGCCATAGCCGCTGCCGTCACCCTGCGCGAGGAAGGCTATGCCGGACGCGTGCTGCTGATCAGCCCTGAGGCCGAGCTTCCCTATGATCGCACGGCACTGAGCAAGATGGTGCTCGGCAGTGGTGAGAAAGACGCAGCCCCGCCTGCCTTACGCCCGGACTCCTGGTACGAGGCCAATAATATCGAGCGCATCACCGACTGTGTGACGAGGCTTGATATCGAGGGACGCACGCTTTCGCTTGGGTCTGAAGAGACGCTCACGCCCGATCATATCCTGATCGCCTCTGGATCGCGCGCACGGGCACTCGACATTCCCGGAGCATCCCTTTCTGGTGTGAAGCTGTTGCGCAGCGCTGAAGATGCACGCGCGATCATCGCCTCGGTCGATGAGAAGACCAGTGTCGTCGTCATCGGGTCAGGCTTTATCGGCATGGAAGCCGCTGCGGCGTTGCGCAAGCGCGGTGCGGGGGTCACCGTTGTGTCACAGAGCGCGCTGCCTTTTGAGAAGCAATTGGGCAAAGATATCGCGAGCGCCATGCGCAGCCTGCATGAGGAAAAGGGGGTGGCCTTCATTCCCTCGCGCAAGGTCAAAGCCATCACGGGAGGGGAGGCGGTCAGCGGCGTCGAACTCGATGACGGGACGCGTATCGGCGCAACGCTTGTCCTTGCCGGGATTGGCGCGGAGCCAGTGCTCGATTTCCTGCCGGACTACGCCATCAATGATCAGGGCGGGATCGATGTCGACGAAGCGATGCGTGTCGGTGCCCATGTCTATGCGGCAGGCGATATCGCAAGCATGAGCCATGAGGGCCAGCGCTATCGCATCGAGCATTGGCGCACGGCGCAATGTCAGGCCCGTATTGCCGCGCGCACCATGCTCGGCTTGCCGGGGGGCGACCTGCCTACGCCCTGGTTCTGGACCCAGCAATATGATCGCAAGATCGAATATCTGGGTTGGCCGCAGCCGCATAACGCCGTGCAGATCGATGGCACGGCGCAGAGCTTCGATTTCATGGCTGAGTATGTTGCGCAGGATAAAATAGTGGGTCTGGCAGCAGCCTCGCGCCCAAAAGAGATGGGCGAGGCGGCCGTCACCTTCGACGATGCTTGACAGAGAAGGGGTGGAGCGGCTTCCTGCGCTTCATTCGCGGGGGGAACACCCCCGCACCCCCGAGGTCACGAATCAGGAAGACGCCCATGCACCCCTATCGCACCCATAGCTGTAGCGCCCTGCGCGAAAGTGACGCCGGGCAGAGTGTCCGTCTTTCCGGCTGGGTGCACAGCAAGCGCGATCATGGCGGACTTCTGTTTATCGACCTGCGCGATCAGACCGGTATGACGCAGATCGTCATTCCCTCCGGCACGGCGCTTCTTGAGACGGTCGAGCGCCTGCGCGTCGAGAGCGTCATAACGGTCACAGGCGAGGTGGTGGTGCGCGAGGACGGCCAGCGCAACCCGCATCTGCCGACCGGTGCCATCGAACTGCGTGCCCGTGAAATCGAGGTCCGCTCCCACGCCGCTGTGCTGCCTTTCCAGGTGGCTGGCAGCGAGAACTACCCCGAAGATCTGCGCCTCAAATATCGCTATCTCGACCTGCGTCGTGAGAAGATGGCCGCCAATATCCGCCTGCGCTCGGCGGTCATTGCCTCCATGCGTGCGCGCATGATCGGCCATGGCTTCACCGAGTTCCAGACGCCTATCCTCACGGCCTCCTCGCCGGAAGGCGCACGTGACTTCCTCGTCCCGGCGCGTCTGCATCCCGGCAAGTTCTACGCGCTGCCCCAGGCGCCGCAGCAGTTCAAGCAGCTCGCCATGGTGGCGGGTTTTGATCGCTACTTCCAGATCGCCCCCTGCTTCCGTGACGAAGCCTCACGTGCCGATCGCAGCCCGGGCGAGTTCTACCAGCTCGACTTCGAAATGGCCTTCGCGACCCAAGAAGACGTGTTTGCGGTTCTGGAAGACGTGCTGAGCGGTCTGTTTGCCGAGTTCGGACAGGGCCGCAAGGTCGATACAGCGCCGTTCCGTCGTATCCCCTATGACGACGCGATGCGCCTGTACGGCTCCGACAAGCCCGATCTGCGCAATCCGCTGCTGATCAGTACGGTCACCGAAGCTTTCGCCAATTCCGGTTTCGGCCTGTTTGCCCGTATCGCTGCCAATGGCGGCGAAGTGCGCGCCATTCCGGCCCCCGGTGCCGGTACGCGTCCGCGTGGCTTTTTCGACAAGCTCAATAGCTGGGCGCGTGATGCCGGTGCGGGCGGTCTTGGCTACATCATTTTCGAGGAAGATGGCGGCAAGGGCCCGATTGCCAAGAATCTGGAAGCTGATCGCGTCGAGGCTATTCGTGAAGCCTGTGGCCTCAAGGCGGGTGACGCCGTGTTCTTCGCCGCAGGCGAAGGCGATGCCGTGGCCAAGTTCTCGGGACAGGTGCGCACGCGCATCGCTCAGGAACTCGATCTGATCGAGCAGGATGCCTTCCGCTTCTGCTGGATCGTTGATTTCCCAATGTTCGAGCGCAACGAGGAAACGGGCCAGGTCGATTTCTCGCACAACCCGTTCTCCATGCCGCAGGGCGGGCTAGAGGCGCTGAACTCGCAGGACCCGCTGACCATCAAGGCCTATCAGTACGATATCGTCTGCAACGGCATCGAATTGTCCTCGGGTGCCATCCGTAACCATCTGCCGGAAGTCATGATCCGCGCCTTCGCCATTGCCGGCTACGGAGAGGATGTGGTCGAGGCCCGTTTCGGTGGTATGCTCAACGCGTTCCGTTACGGCGCCCCACCGCATGGCGGGTCGGCACCGGGTGTGGACCGTATCGTGATGCTGTTGGCCGATGAGCCGAACATCCGTGAGGTGATTCTCTTCCCGCTCAATCAAAGCGGCGAAGACCTGATGATGGAAGCTCCGGCTCCGGTCGAGCCTGCCCGTCTCAAGGAGCTTTCCCTCGCCATTCTGCCGCCCAAGCCCAAAGCTACGATGGTCAAGGGCGATGGCGAGAGGGCTGATGCCGATAAGGGCGCCGATCAGAAGGCCTGAGGCGAAAACGGAGAAGCGCGGGTGAAACGGACACGCCTCGCTGCGGCTATGGTCATCGGCCTTGCCGCACTCCCCGCGCACGCGGCTTCCCCGCGGCGTGATGCCGTGCCGGTTGCGGGGGCGCTTCTACCGCACAAGATCAGCTACACGCTCAACCTCGCCCGACTCAAAGCAGGCTCGCTGGTCGCAGCGGGAGGAAAGGCGAGCTACCAGCTGCGCGATGCATGCGATTCCTGGTCGTCCAGCCAAAAGCTGGAAGTCCAGATCATGAGCGGCGATGGCAGCACGAGCGTGGTGACCTATCAATCCGCTACGCTGGAAGACAAGAACGGGCGTCGTTTCCTTTTTCGCACGGTGCAAAGCCAGGATGGGGAAACGACCAGCGAGACGGCAGGTGAGGCCATTCGTCAACGTCATGGGCAGGTGGTGGTCCATTTCACCAAGCCTGACACGAAAACGATCACCCTGCCGGCGGCAACGGTTTTTCCGGTCCAGTTTACGGGGACACTGCTTGAGGCGGCCCGTAAGGGGGCTTTGCATCTTCAAAGCCAGATTTTCGACGGCGCATCCGCCGATGGGTCAACGCCCAATTACGTGACGCTTGGCACCCTCGCCCCTGCCACGCCGGGATTCGACAGCCCGGCTTTCGCAGGAGGCATGGCCGTGCCCGTATCGGTTGCAAGCTTCGGTGGCGGTGATGCCACCCTTCTGCCGGACTCGACCTACAGTGATCGTCTCTGGACCAACGGCGTGGAGGATAAACTTCTCATCGATTTCGGGGATTATGTCTTGTCGGGCCAGATTGACAGCCTGACCCCGCTGCCTGCAGCGTCATGTTCGCTGACCCGCTGACCCGCTGACCCGCTGACCCGCTGACCCGCTGACCCGCTGACCCGTCAGGTGTCCGCCGCCGCCCGGGACAGGCCGAGCCGGAGCGGCGCCGTGGCGTCTCCTGTCACAGGTCGATCGTGCCCGTCACCCGGGTTGTCGTGCGTCCACCTACCCAGATTGTTTCCCCCCGTTTTTCGACAGAGACAGCACCGGCGCGGCCCAAAACCGTTCCTTGCACAGCGATATAGCTGTCGGGGGCCAGCCCCTCCTCGATCAGCCACTGGGCGATGCTCGCGTTCAGGCTTCCTGTGACAGGATCCTCATACCCAGGGTCCTCCCCGACAAAAGCCCTGATCTCGACATGCGCGCCATACGGGTGCTCGGCTGGCTCCCAGGCGCCGACAACTCCCAGTTTCTGGCCGATCAGCGCGCCCCAATCCGGCTCCACCGCGAGGACCTGAGCACCGCTACGCAGGCGCAGAGCCAGCCAGCCCGGCCCGTTATCGGCCCATCGCGCATCGAGAATATCGTCTGGATGGAGTCTGAGGGCGTTAAGGGCCCGGGAAAGCTCGGCGGGACTCGCTGGACCGGAACGCTGTATGGGCGGTGCCGCGAAAGCCAGTCCTCCGCTTGTCTGGCGCAGGGAAACGAGCCCCGCGGCGCATTCCTGGACAATGCGCTCGCTGCTCGCCGCACCATGGAGCGATTGCCAGACATGAGCTGTGCCAAGTGTGGGATGCCCGGCGAACGGCAATTCAGAATGCGGGGTGAAGATTCGCACACGATAATCGGCTTGGTCCGATCGGGGCGCGAGCAGGAAACTCGTCTCGCTGAGATTGGTCCAGTTGGCGATGGCCGCCATTTGTGCATCGGAGACAGTGTCCGCGCCGACGATAACCGCCAATGGGTTGCCGTTGAAAATGCCAGTCGCGAAGACATCGACCATATGGAAAGCGAGCTTCATGATCAGGGTGCCTCCTGTGTGACGCCGCGCGTCCCGATCATGTCCCGGGCCAGTTGCCACAATATCGGGCTATGGAGCGAAGAGACCGAAGCGGTCAGGCTTGTGCGGTGGCAGGCCGAGCGTTCGACCGCTTTCTGCATCGGGAGCGACATGCCATCCATGGCACCGCATGCCTGCAGCGAGGCGCTATCCAGACGCCAGAGCAACTTCCTGGCGCGTACCGGATCGGTGAGATCGGAGGCCTCATAGGCGACGGGAATCCGTTCGATCTGGTCATCGCCATCCTCCGTGGCTGCATGGCAGGGCGTGGGAAGACCCGCGAGCATGCTTGCGATCAGCAATGCCGTCACGGCGCCGAGTATGGCACCAAACCCTGAAGGTAAGGGGCTGGGTTCAGGCGGGCAGCGTAAGGCGCTGCTCGCTCGACAGGGATGTCTCATGATTTCCTCTATTGTACTGATACAATTATAACGAATCGATTCGATTGTATTATTTTGATCGGTATTTTATGAATCGCAATCGGTATATTGAACCATTACAATGTAAGGGTGAATCCCCAGATGTGGCATCCTGAGATCGAAGCCGGTCCGGCACCTTTCTACGAGCGGCTGGTCCATGCGATTGCCGCCGACGTCAGGCGCGGGGCGCTCGCTGCGGGGGCACGCCTGCCACCTCAGCGCGATCTGGCATTTCGCCTCGGTGTCAGCAGTGGGAGCGTCACCCGGGCCTATGCCGAAGCCGAGCGGCGCGGCCTTCTGGTGGCGCATGTCGGTCGGGGGTCTTTCGTCAGGGGGGCGTCCTCTCCTGTCCCGGATGTGCCTGCCCTCGAGCGCGGCGCCGGGGGGCGGGCCGGGATCATTGATCTACGGTGCAACACGCCACCGCCCGTGCCTTTGATGCACGAGCTCGATCTTGCGTTGTCTCAGCTCACGAAGCGTGGCGCGCTCGACCCGGCGCTGCATTACATTCAGGGTCCCGGCCTGGCTCCTGTGAGGCACGCCGCAGCGCGTTGGATCGCTGACAGTTATGGTCTCGATGTAGCCGCGGAAAACCTGATCCAGTGCAATGGGGGGCAGCACGGCATTGCGCTGGCGTTTTCATCCTTTTGCGGGCCGGGTGATACGGTTCTGTGTGAGTCGACCACATTCTACGGCGCGCGCATGGCGGCGGAGCATCTGGGGCTCAGGCTGCATGGGGTCGCGATGGATGAGGAGGGTATACGTCCCGATGCTCTCGATCGCGCAGCGGCCGAGACGGGCAGCCGGATGCTGTTCACCCTTCCCACGCTCCATAACCCGACCACACGGACAATGTCAGCTCAGCGTCGTCAGGATATCGCGCGGGTCGCACGCGCGCGGGATCTTCTGATCCTCGAGGACGATGCGTATTACGCCTATTCTTTGCGCCCACCGCAAATTGCCAGCTTCGCCCCGGAACGAACGCTCTATCTCGTCAGCCTGTCCAAGGGAATCTGCCCGGGCCTCCGGTTGGCGTTTCTGGCATTGCCTCCGGAATTACCGAGGGAGCGTCTGATTCGAGGGATCAGGGCTTTCGGTTATTGTCCGCCCGCCCTTGGGGCGCTGATTTTCATGCAATGGGTCGAGGATGGCCGCATTGAGGCCATGGCAAGCGCGATCCAGCATGAGGCCTCCGCGCGCTGGATCATGACACAGACCGAACTTGGCGCTCTTGTGGTTAGGCCCGGTGCCGCACACTCGCCCCATGCTTTCCTGCCCATGCCCGCGATCGAAGCCGAACGCGTGACGGCGCGGCTGTTGCGCGCAGGGGTGGAGGTGACGCCTCCTGAAGCCTCTGGTGTTTCGCGCGAGGCCGATACCGGGCTTCGGCTGTGTCTGGGCGCGCCCGGGAGCCGCGCGGAACTCGCTGCCGCATTGCAGATCATCAGCGGCGTCATCGCCGGGCATGGTGGTGCCGATCGTGACGGGATCATCTGATCCCGACGAGCTTTCCGCGCCTTTCGCTCAGGCCAGTGTGACGACCAGCGGAATATGATCCGAAGGCTGGTCTTTTGCCCGTTCGTCCCGGTCGGGTGTGACCGAAACGAGGCGCTCGGTCAGGCGTGGCGAGAGCAGCGCGTGATCGATGCGTAACCCGGCATTCCGCTGAAAGGCGGCGTTCTGGTAATCATAGAATGTGTAGTCCCTCCCGGTGGGGCGGATCGCCCGCAGGGCATCAGTCAGGCCGAGCCAGAGCAGGCGGCGCCATCCGGCCCGGCTCTCGGGCCGCAAAAGGGCGTCATCGGGGCTCAGCGCGCCCGGCGCAAAATCCTCGTCGGTGGGGCAGACATTGAAATCTCCCGTGAACAGGAAATCTTCCTCTGCATTGAGCAGAGCCTGAGCTCGTTGGGCGAGGGCGTCGAAGAATTCGAGTTTGGTGGCAAAACCCGTCGCCCCGCCGGAATTGCCGTTCGGCAGATAAAGATTGCCGATCACCATTCCCGACACGCGGATCTCGACATAGCGCGCCACGTCATGGTCGAAGCCGGGAAGCTTCTCATGTGTTATCTCGACCGGTGTACGTGAGAGCATCGCCACGCCGTTATAGGCTTTCTGCCCCACGACCACCGGATGATACCCTGCTTCCGCAAAGCTTGCCGGAAAGAGATGCGTCTCGCATTTCAGTTCCTGAAGGCAGAGCAGGTCGGGCTTCTTGCGGTCGAGCCAGTCGAGTACGTGTTTCTCGCGCTGGCGTATGGAATTGACGTTCCAGCTTGCAAAAGTGAAGCTCATGCGAGGGAAAAGCTCGTACCGCACCCACAGGATGACGCCGCATTGGGGTTGGTCACCGTGAAATGCGCCCCCATCAGCTTGTCCACGAATTCGAGCTGCGCCCCTTCGAGCAGATCGAGGCTCACGGGATCGACAAGCACGGTAGCGCCATCCTGATCAATCACCACGTCATCCGATGCGCGCCCGGTTTCCAGCTTGAACTGGTACTGAAATCCATTGCACCCCCCCGCGAGCACAGCCACGCGCAGGGCCAGCCCTTCGGGCTCGTCCTGCTGGGCAATGATCTCGACAATCCGGGCGGCGGCACCGGGCGAGACCGAAAAGCGACCCGTCTGGGCCGCGTCGGAGGGGGGCGTGGTCTGGCTCATGTTTTCCCATATAATGCGCGTAGCCACGCTCTTAAAGCGGGCAAAGTGGAGAGTGTGGATGATCAGTCAGGATGTCGCCCCTTATGCCGTGCGTCGCGAGACCGCGCGTGGTCGTCTCCACCCCGAAGAGGATGCGCCGACACGCTCGCCCTGGCAGCGCGACCGTGACCGTGTGATCCATTCTGCAGGGTTCCGCACGCTCCAATACAAGACGCAGGTTTTCATCAATCATGAGGGCGATTTTTTCCGCACGCGCCTGACGCATTCGCTCGAAGTGGCCCAGATTGCCCGCTCGATCGCGCGTCAGCTCAGACTCGATGAAGATCTGACCGAGGCATTGGCCTTGGCGCATGATCTCGGCCACACGCCTTTCGGCCATGCGGGGGAGGACGCGCTCAAAGCCTGCATGCAGGATTTCGGCGGCTTCGATCACAACACCCAGTCCCTGAGGCTCGTGACGCTGCTCGAGGGGCGCTACCATGCCTTCGACGGGCTCAACCTGACCTGGGAAACGCTGGAAGGGCTTGCGAAGCATAATGGGCCAGTCAAGCGGCCCACCCCGTATCTGCTCGATTACGACGCCCAGCATCATCTCGATTATGGCAGCTACGCCTCGGCCGAGGCGCAGGTTGCGGCTTTGGCCGATGACATCGCCTATCACGGGCACGATCTTGATGACGGATTGCGGGCCGGATTGCTGAGCTTCGATGATATCGCGGGTCTTCCGATCGTTGGTCAGGCCTATGAGCGCGCTCTGAGCGGCGCGCGGGCAGGGGAGCGCTATGACCGCGAGCGTCGCATCCGGCACGAGACGATCCGGCAGGTCATCAATGTGCTCGTGACCGATCTGACCACCACCACACGCGCCAATCTGGCTGCGTTGAAGCCTGAATCTTCTGACGATATCCGTCAGGCTTCCGGCCCGGTGGTCGGGTTCAGCGCGCAGGTGGCGCTGGAGAACAAGGAAATCCGCAAATTCCTCTATGCGCGGATGTATCGTCACTGGAAGGTGAAGCGCATGACGCGCAAGGCCCGCTTGGCGCTCACCGCCATTTTCGAGATATTGGCCGAAGATCCGAGCCTGCTGCCCGATGGCTGGCGCGACAAGGCGCAACAAGGCGATGAGAACGGGCGCCGGCGCGTCGTCGCCGATTATATCGCCGGAATGACCGATCGATTTGCGATGGATGAACATCGACGGTTGACGGAACTCTCCGTGCTGGGTTGATACAGGCAGCAGAATACACGTCAGGAACGCAAGGCCCTTCATGTCCGATACCATCACGCCCACCACAGACTGCCTTTTCGCCCGCTACCAGAATCAGGTGCGCGAGGCGCTGCGCTCGGTGGTGGCCGATCTTCCTGACGATATTGCCGCGCGTGTCGAACTGACCCCGACGCGTGATCCGTCCCACGGCGATATGGCCACGAATGCGGCCCTTCTGGCCTCGAAATTCGCCCGTCGCCGCCCGGCCGATATCGCTGCCGATCTGGTCCCGCTCCTGACCGCACTGCCCGGCGTCGCGAAGGCGGAATCGGCGGGCCCCGGTTTTGTGAACCTGACCCTGAGCCCCGACGTGCTGCAATCGGTCGTCCGCAGCGTGATCGAGGCAGGGCCGCGCTTCGGTGAGTCGCGTCTGGGTGCGGGCAAGCGCGTGAATGTGGAATATGTCTCGGCCAACCCGACAGGGCCGATGCATGTGGGTCATTGCCGTGGCGCCGTGGTGGGCGATGCGCTCGCGAATCTGCTGGCCAAGACGGGTCACGCCGTCACCAAGGAATATTACATCAACGATGCCGGTGCGCAGGTCATCGCGCTCACCTGGGCGGCTTACTGGCGCTATCTTCAGGCCATCGGCACGGCGGTCGATGCCGAGGCTTTTGCAGCGCTCACGCCCACGGGGCTGCAATATCAGGGCGATTATCTCATCCCCGTGGGTGAGGCTCTGGCGGCAGAGCATGGCAAGGCGCTGGCCAATGATCAGGGACAGGCCGCCGATCCCTCGGTCTGGTTCGACATCGTGCGCGCGGCGACGCTCAAGGTGATGATGGCGGAAATCCGCACCGATCTGGGCCTGCTTGGTATTCATCACGAGGTGTTTGCCTCGGAAGCCGAAACGCTCGCCAGTGGCCGTGTGGACGCGGCGATCAACGCCCTCGATGCGAAGGGCCTGCTTTATGAGGGCGTGCTCGAGCCCCCCAAGGGCAAGACGCCTGAAGACTGGGAGCCGCGGCCCCAGACGCTGTTCCGCTCGACCCAGTTCGGCGATGATGTGGATCGTGCGCTTCGCAAGTCGGATGGCAGCAATACCTATTTCGCCAATGATATTGGGTACCATGCCAAGAAGGCCGAAGCGGCTGACGAGCTGATCGACGTGCTAGGCGCCGATCATGGCGGCTACGTTTCGCGCATGCGCGCCGCCGTCAGCGCGCTGACCGATGGCAAGACCGCATTCGAAGTCGTGATGTGCCAGATTGTGCGGATCATGAAGAGCGGCGAGCCCGTGCGCATGTCCAAGCGCGCGGGCACTTTCGTGACTCTGCGCGATCTGCTGGACGAGGTCGGTCGTGATGCCGTGCGCTTCACAATGCTGACCCGCAAGGCGGACGCGCAGATGGATTTCGACCTTGATGCGGTCGTGGCGCAGACGCGCGATAATCCGGTGTTTTACGTGCAGTATGCCCATGCGCGCTGTCGCTCGGTCATGCGCAGCGCCGAGGCGATGTTCGGAGCCGAGGTGACGTCGGATGCCTCGCTGCTCGAGGCAGACCTGTCGCGCCTCGCCTCGGATGTGGAACTTGCCGTGCTGCGTCGCCTGTCTACCTTTCCTCGCGTTGTCGAGGGCGCGGCCCAGACGCGCGAGCCGCATCGTATCGCCTATTACTGCGGTGAACTGGCGGCCGATTTCCACGCCTTGTGGAACAAGGGCCGTGAGGATACGACCCTGCGCTTCCTGCATGAGCAGGACCGCCCGGCGAGTCTGGCCAAGCTCGCGCTCGTGGCGTCTGTTGCCAGCGTGCTGCGCTGTGGTCTGGCCATTCTCGGTGTCGAGCCGGTTGAGGAGATGCGATGAGAGACGACACGCCGGACTGGCGGGACGACCGCACGGGCGATGAGGGCGGCTATGAGCGCCCTCGCCAGAACGACGATGCCGAACGTCGCTCGCGGGATCCGCGCTTTACTGACACGCGTCCGCCTTCTTATGCCGATGACGCCGGAGCCGCCCCGCGGGAAGCGGGTCGTAGTGCGCCGCCCCGCGAGCGTCTGAGTGCCGATTATGACGAGGAGCCGGTTTTCCGTCGTCGTACTGCAGGGTCTGCGGGCGGGCTCTCGGCCTTGCTGGGCTCGGATGCCCTGACGCGCCGCCTTGTTTACGGGGCAGCGGGGCTTGGTGCCCTGCTGGTCATCGGGGTGGGTGGCTGGTCGCTGCTTGGCGGCCATTCGGGCGGTATTCCTGTCATCGGCCCACCTCCTGGCCCCGTGCGCGATCGTCCGGCCGATCCGGGCGGGATGCAGATCATGGGCGACGGTACCGATCTGGATGTGACAGGGCAGGGCGAAGCGCATCTGGCTCCTGAACCCGAACAGCCCCGACCCGAAGCCCTTGCCGCCCGCGCTGCGCCAGAGACACCAGCGGCCCCGTCGGCGAAGGATGCGGCTGGGAATGCGCCCGATGCCCCGGCCGAGAGCGCTGCCGGCGGCGAGGGGGCTGCACCTGCGCGGAATACCGCCGCAGCACCCGTTGAGACCGGTTCGGCATTGACGGCGAAGCCGGAGCCCGCGCCCCGCAAGGCTCCTGAAACGTCATCCGGGCCCGATGACGCATCCGAGACCCAGCCTGCACCAAAGCATGAGGCCGCATCCGGTACCTCGGCTACGTCTCCGGCTGCGTCCCCTCCGGCCTCCCCGGCGGCCCCCACTGCGGAGGCCTCGGCCTCCGCCAAACAGGCTTCCGGCGGCCATATGGTGCAGCTTGCCGCACTCGGCAGCGAGGCGGATGCCAAGGCGACCTGGGGCAAGCTGAGCAAGCAGGCCACCGACCTGCTGGCCGATCGCACCCCAATGATCGAGCAGAAGACGATCAATGGTCACGTCTTCTATCGCCTGCGCGTTGGCGGGTTCGACACGGCCCAGGCAGCGCGCGCCTTTTGTGTGCGTCTGCATGCGCGCTCCATTGCCTGCACCCCGGCGGTTTTCTGATCGGTATGGGTGAGGGGGGATCGGTCTTTCTGTCGGATGTGGAGCAGGAAACCGCGCCCCATCTCTCCCTCACCGGTTTCGAGGGGCCGCTCGACCTGCTGCTCGATCTGGCCCGTGCCCAGAAGGTGGATCTGGCGCAGATTTCGATCCTGCAACTGGTCGAGCAATATCTGGCCTTCGTTGAGGGGGCCCGGCAGATCCGGCTTGAGCTGGCGGCAGACTGGCTCGTCATGGCGGCCTGGCTGACCTGGCTCAAATCCCGGTTGCTCCTTCCGGCTGAGAACGAACCCGATGGCGAGGCCGAAGAGGCTGCCGGTCTTCTGCAGACGAGACTGCAGGAACTGGAGACCATACGCGCCCTGGCCCTGTGGCTCGATGAGCGCCCCCGCCTGGGCGAGCATGTTTTTGCGCGCGGCTGTTCGGAAGACATGACCCGTATCGACCGCTCAAGGCTGCGTGTCGATCTGATGGGATTGATCGGCGCCTATCTGGCCATGACGCGTCGTCGCGGGCGCAAACGCTTTTATGCCCCGCCCCGGCCTCGCTACTGGACCGTGACCGAAGCTGTCTCGGCGCTTCAGCGTCTGCTCAATGCCAGCGAAATTGCTGGCTGGCAGAAGCTGACAGCACTCCTGCCTGCCCAATCCGCAAGCTCACCGCGCGCGCGGGCGGCGGCCATGGCCAGCGCGCTTGTGGCAGGGTTGGAAATGGCGAAAAGCGGCGCCGTGGAACTCAGGCAGGAGAGTTCCTTTGCCGAAATCATGCTTCGTGCGCCGCAGGACAGGGAAGAGGATCTGACGCATGGCCCTCCTTCCGGCAATGGCGCCCAAGAGAGCGACCCGATATGAAAGCGTTCATCATGTCTGATTTCGAGGCTCTCACCCGGCTGGTTGAGGGCCTGATCTTCGCGAGCGCTGAGCCGGTCTCCGAGCACGCGCTCAAGGCTTTCATGGTGGCGCAGGGAGCAGACGAGGCAGGGCTTGGGCCTGTGCTGCAAGCTATCATGACGCGCTACGACGATCATGCGGTCGAGCTTGTGGCCGTCGCGCGCGGCTGGCAGTTCCGCACGCGTCCGGAAATCGCGCCTGCTCTGACCCGCGTGGTGGAGAAACCGCGCCGTCTCAGCCGTTCCGCCATGGAAACGCTCGCCATCATCGCCTATCATCAGCCCTGCACCCGTGCCGATATCGAGGGCATACGCGGTGTTTCGCTGAGTCAGACCGTGCTCGACACGCTGATCGAGGATGGACTGATCATGCCCAAAGGGCGCAAGGAAGTACCGGGGCGGCCCATTCTCTGGGGCACATCGGCCCATTTTCTGAGCAGTTTCGGCCTGAGCGATCTGGGGGCGCTCCCACGCAGGGAGGAGCTTTTGCTCGACCCGGATGCGTCGGGCCGCAATGATCGTGTCGTGACCCAGAAAGGCAGTCTGCAGGCATGACCAAGCGGGCATTGGTCGGGGTGTGCGCAGGTACAGGGCGCAGTTTTGGAATGAGTGGGGAACATGTTCGATTTTAGCTGGTCGGAAATTGCGCTGATCGTTGTCGTGGCGCTGGTTTTCATCGGCCCCAAGGACATGCCGACCGCCATTCGCGCCGTCAGCCGGGGGATCAAGGCCGTACGCCGCATGGCGTCCGAGTTTCAGGGCCATGTGGATGAGATGATCCGCGAGGCCGATCTGGGCGAGGCGCGCGATCATCTGCGCGATCTCAAGCGGTTCGACTTTCGCGACCGCATCGCCCGCACTATCGATTCCGATCAGACGATCAGCAAGAGCCTCGATTTCACGCCCCCGCCGTCGCTCTCGGCTCCGGCAGGTGCGACGGGCGCCCTGGCCAGTCAGGCGCCAAGCCCGTCCCTGCCGGTCAGCGGTCCGGGTGTGACCCATACGGAGCCTCTGGCTGCCGAGACAAAGCCCACCGATCGACCGGGCCCCGCCATTCTGCCGCCTGCCACAGCCAGACGCCTGCGTCACGAAGAGACGCTATGGCATGCACCGGCCATTATCCCCCCGCTCAGAGTCATCCATAACGGGCGACGTATCGCGCTCGATCCGCCCTCTGTGTCGGGCCAGTTCGACGAGACGGTTCCCGTCACGGGATCGACCGGTCACGACGCCACCGACTCCCAGCCCTCACAGACAGAATTTCCGGCAGCGCCATGACGAACAACGATTCCCTCGACGACAAGGCGATGCCGCTCCTCGATCATCTGATCGAGCTGCGTAAAAGGCTGATCTGGTCTCTGGCCGCGTTCATTGTCGCCTTTCTGGTCTGTTACCACTTCTCGGAGCAGATCTATCTGTTTCTTGCTGACCCGCTCGCGCGGATCATGCGTCAGCAGGGGGAAGAGCCGCATCTCATCTATACCGCCCTCTCGGAGGCGTTTTTCACCTATGTCCGGGTGGCGTTTTTCGGTGCAGCGTTCCTGTCCTTCCCGATCATCGCCATGCAGGCCTGGATCTTCATCGCGCCGGGCCTGTATCGCAATGAGAAGCGGGCTTTCGCGCCCTTCCTGATCGCGACCCCGGTGCTTTTCCTCGTCGGCGCGACGCTGGCCTATTACTTCATCTTTCCGATTGCCTGGCGCTTCTTTCTGTCGTTTCAGACCGCACCGGCGGGTTCGCATGGCATGCATATCGAACTTCAGGCCAAGGTGTCGGACTACCTCTCCCTGGTCATGAAGCTGATCCTGGCTTTCGGTGTTGCTTTCGAGCTGCCTGTGGTGCTCACGCTCCTGGCACGTGTCGGGATCATTACTGCTGCTGGGCTGAAGAAATTCCGACGCTATGCCATTGTCGGGGCCTTCGTGATTGCCGCCGTGCTCGCGCCGCCCGATGTGATTACCCAGGTAGGCCTCGCCGTGCCCCTGATCTTTCTGTATGAAATCTCGATCGTCACGGCCCGGTTTGCCGAGCCGCGCCCTGCCGAAAGCGACTAGGCGCCGACGACCGTACACAGAAGACCAAGAACCGAAGACCACGTACTGACGGGATAAGACTGAAATGCATGACTTGCGCGCCCTCCGCGCCGATCCGGCTGGTTTCGACGCAGCTCTGAACCGTCGTGGCCTGTCGCCGGTTGCCAATGACCTGGTCAGTCGTGACGAGGAGCGCCGCTCGGCGCTCCAGGCGCTGCAGGAACAGCAGGCACAGCGCAAAGTGCTGGCCAAGGAAATCGGCCAGGGCAAGAAGACCGGTCAGGACACCGGCGCGCTCGAGCAAAAAGCCGTCGAACTGCGTGATCATATCGCGTCTCTCGAGGTCCGTGCCTCTCAGATCGAGGGCGAGATCAGCGCCATTCTCGCAGGCCTTCCCAATCGTCTTGATGACACCGTGCCGGAAGGGCGTGATGAGGAGGCGAATCAGGTCGTTCATCAATGGGGCGAGGTTCCGGTTTTCGACTTCGAGCCCAAACAGCATTTCGAACTGGGTGAGCAGCTTGGCCTGATGGATTTTCCGGTTGCGGCCAAGCTTTCCGGCGCGCGCTTTACCGTGCTGCGTGGGGCGCTGGCCCGGCTGGAACGCGCGCTCGGTCAGTTCATGCTTGATACGCACACGCAGGAATTCGGCTATAGCGAAACCATCGTTCCGCTTTTGGTCAATGACGCAGCGATGTATGGCACCGACAAGCTGCCGAAATTCGCTGAGGACTCCTTTCAGACAACGGATGGTCGCTGGCTGATCCCGACCGCCGAGGTTCCGTTGACAGCGAGCGTGTCAGGCGAGATTCTCGATGCGAAAGCATTGCCTTTGCGCATGACGGCCCTCTCAAGCTGCTTTCGCTCCGAGGCGGGGTCCGCCGGTCGCGATGTGCGTGGCATGTTGCGCCAGCACCAGTTCAGCAAGGTGGAACTGGTCTCGGTCACGACTCCCGAAGCCAGTGCGGATGAGCACGAGCGCATGACGCGCTGCGCCGAGACGATTCTGGAGCGGCTGAACATACCGTATCGGCGCATGTTGCTCTGCGCGGGCGATACTGGCTTTGGCGCCGCGAAGACCTTCGATCTCGAAGGCTGGCTGCCGGGACAGAAGGCATGGCGCGAGATTTCGTCGTGCTCCAACACGCGCGACTTTCAGGCACGCCGCATGAATGCGCGCTACCGTACCGAAAACGGGCCCGCCTTCGTGCATACGCTCAATGGCTCCGGCCTGGCAGTCGGGCGCACGCTGATTGCGGTCATGGAAAACGGCCAGACGGCGGAGGGGGCTATCGAGATTCCAGCGTCCCTGCATCCCTATATGGGCGGGATCACGCGGATCGGCTGAAGGCCTGAGATCAGACGCTCGCCCCCTGGCGCCGCAGGGGTCGCGGTGGCGCTTTCCTGCCGGTGCGATCGTCGATGAGCCCTCGGGGTCAGGTTCTGTCCTGACAGGGGGAGAGCGAAAAACTGCGGAATCCGATGCGCTGCTACGGTACATCGGGGGACGCGGAAGGAATGATGGCAAGGGCCCGAGATGTCGGAAACGGGCCGTATGGCCTGAAAGGGCTGCCGACAGGGCGGGAAAAGTTCACTGTGCCTCACTGCGGCGCAGGGCGCGCGCTCTTCCGACGATGCTGAAAGGATGAGCCTCATGCGCCTGACCGAACCTACAATTCACGCGGACCGCCTTCTGGTCCTGCTTCGGCAAATTGTCGGGACGCCTCATGTGCTTGTCGCGCCTCATGCGACTGCGCCCTACACGAAGGGGTTCCGCTTCGGTGACGGCAAGGTACGTGCCGTGATCCGGCCGCGTACCCTCGTCGAGTTCTGGCGCGTGGCAGAGCTTTGCGTGGCGGCCGATCAGATCATGATCGTCCAGGCGGCCAATACCGGTCTGACCGGAGGCTCGACGCCCGATGGCAACGAGTATGATCGCCCGGTCATTCTCATCAATACGCGCCGACTGCGTGGGATGCATCTGCTGGCCGGTGGCAGGCAGGTGATCTGTCTGCCGGGTACGACGCTGCACAAGCTTGAAACCACACTGGCTCGCCATGGGCGCGAGCCGCATTCAGTCATCGGTTCCTCCTGCATCGGCGCGTCGGTCCTCGGTGGGATAAGCAATAATTCCGGCGGCGCTCTGGTGCAGCGCGGTCCGGCCTATACTGAGATGGCGCTTTTCGCGCGGGTGACCGAAGATCGCCGACTCGAACTCGTCAACCATCTCGGGGTCCGTCTGGATCCGGACCCGATCAAGGCGCTGACCCGACTTGAAAGCGGTGCTCTCACCCGCGACGAGATCGAATGGTCAGGAGCGAAGGGCCATGATCAGGACTATGTCACCCATGTGCGTGATGTGGACGCCGAAACCCCGGCGCGCTTCAATCAGGACGAAAAGCGCTGGTTTGAGGCATCGGGTTGCGCGGGCAAGCTCATCGTATTTGCGGTGCGCGTCGACAGCTTCCCGGCAGAGGTCGATAGCCGGGTCTTCTATATCGGCACGAACAGCACGGATGCGCTGGAAGATCTGCGCCGCCATCTGCTGACAACCTATGACGAATTGCCCATCGCAGGTGAATACATGCATCGCGATGCCTTTCGCATCGCCGAGGAATATGGCCGCGATACGGTGGCGCTTATCCGCACCATCGGCACGCGGTCCATCCCGCGTCTTTTTGCCGCCAAGGCGTGGATCGACAATCTGCTCGGCCGATTTGATTTTCTGCCAGACCATGCGACCGATCGGCTCATGCAGAAGCTGGGCCGGCTCCTGCCTCAGCAGATACCCGCAAAGATGCGGGAATTCGAAAAACGTTTCGCGCATCACCTGATGCTTCGCGTGTCGTCGCGCCTCGCACCGCAAATAGAGGAGCATCTGAGGATAACCATGCAGGGCGAGACAGGAGGATGGTTCGCCTGTACCCCTGATGAGGGCAAGCGCGCCTTTCTGCATCGTTTCGCTGCCGCCGGTGCGGCGCTGCGATATCGCGCGGTCCATGGGAAAAAAGCGGGAGAAATCGTGGCTCTCGATGTAGCGCTCAGGCGCAATGACCGCGCATGGTTCGAAACCCTGCCAGCGTCACTCGAAGCGCGTATCGCCCGTACGCTCCATTACGGGCACTTCCTGTGCCATGTGATGCATCAGGACTATGTGCTGAAACCGGGAGAATCCGCTGAGGCAGTAGAGCACGAGATGCTTGGTCTGCTCGATGCGCGCGGCGCGCGTTATCCGGCAGAGCATAATCTGGGGCATCTTTATGAGGCGGGGGAGGCGATACTGTCTCACTACCGGGATCTGGACCCGTGCAACTGTCTCAATCCCGGTATTGGAAGGTCGACAAAGAAGCGAAACTGGAAAGCCGAGAGTATCTGAGGGGCATTGGAAGGAAGAGTGGCCCTGCGCATGGCCTGTTCATGCAGGAGGCGGAGGGCCGAGGCGCACCTTTACGGTGGGCCAACTCCTTTATATTTGGCATCTGCAAAGAAAACCCGGACCGAGGTCATAGTTTTCGGCGAAAATGTGCTTACGGAAAAACCAGACGACATATCTGTATTCCTTCTTCACATGGCGCAGGATGCGCACTATTTTGCGGATTCCAAAGTTTGCTTTCATCTTCAGAACTATTTCTGAAGAATTACTTGAAGCAATCTCCGTTGCCGCAAAGAAACGCTAGCGCGGTTTTTGTGAAGAATGGAAGAACTTTTTGCGTCGTTTTCCGGAAAATTTTTAGCGCGGCATCATCTCGCTGCGCTTAAATGTCTTGAAAATGGCGGTTTGAGGAGGGCTCGAGGCTTGGCTGAGACGCTCTGCGAATCGACGAGCGACTCGATCTGTCGAGGCAAGGGCAAGGCGTCGATCCCCTTTCAGGCCCACGCATCGACCCTGCCCCTGAGGCGAAGCGATACGACGCTTCTGATTTTATGCCTCAGCAGTGAGTCCCCGGCCCCGTGAGGCTTATGGAGCAGCAAGGGGAGGGTACGACACGGAATAGCAGGAGCCGAGAAGCGGCCTCAGCCGCGCCTGCGTCCGTTATTCGAGCCCTTGCGGGCGCCGCTTGCCCCCTTGAAACGCTTCTTGCCGGGAGCGCCGCCAGTTGGGCGTTCGCTGTTTTCGCTCCCCCCCTCACGCCCACCACCATGGGCGTGGCGCCCCTGTGGTCTGGGACCACGTCCGGGACCGGAGTAGCTTCCTCCTGAACGGTCACCTCCTGAACGGTCACCTCCTGATCGCTCACCACCGGCACGGTCACCGTAGCCCCTGGCACCGCCACGCCTGCCGGGCACGGCGCGTTTCTGATGTTCGCGCTCGCGGCTCTGCTGACGCAGCACGGCCTCGATCCAGTCATTCAGCGCCGTCGTGTTGTCCTCAGCGGCCTGCTTGTCTGTGTAGGCATCGGCAAAGCGAAGGGACAGCCAGCGCCATGCCACCAGACGTTTATGACGTTTCTCGGCGCGCTCGAGCTCTTCACGCCCAGCCTGAGAGGGCTGAACCAGACGCCCCGTACCGGGCGGCGGGACACGACGCCCCGCCGCATGATCGCTGGCCCAGCCAACCAGCCGCGAAATGCCGTTATCGCGCTCATCGATGGGGCACATGGCATAGACCCAGCGCTGGGTAAGGGAGAGCCTCTCCACACCTTCCAGCGCCGAGGCGATCTCGAAAGCCTGATCCATATCGGCCAGACGGTAATTCGGGTCATCGGCGCGCAACACGGCGCGCTTGATGCGCACGAGCACGCCGTAAAGGCTATCGGTTTCGATTTCCTCGGCTACCGCGCGCACGATATCGGCATCCGGTTGCACAAGGGGGCGCAGTTCCGTGATGGGCTCCGGCGGTGCGGCGAGCATCTTGCGGATATGGGCCGGTGTGCCCGCCTCGCCCAGCACGGCGACGACGCCGTTTTCATGATGCCCGTAGCGCCCGGCGCGCCCGCCAATCTGCTTGATTTCCTGCGCCGTCAGGTCACGTGTCTGCTTGCCATCGTATTTACGCAACGCGCTGAACACGACGCGCTTGATGGACAGGTTGAGCCCCATGCCGATGGCATCGGTCGCGACCAGAATTTCGGCCTCGCCATTATTGAATCGCGCGGCTTCGGCACGGCGCACCTCAGGGCTCAGCGCGCCATAGACCACGGCCACGCGCTTGCCCAGCGTCAACAGCTCGGCGCGCAGGTCCAGAACCTCGCGACGCGAGAAGGCAATAAGTGCATCGCCCGCCTCCAGATCGCGCAGGCGCAGAGGGGCGCTCGCGGCACGGAGCGGCGATTTGCGCTCGAGGCTGATCTCGTCCAGCGGATCATCGCAAAGCTCGGCAATACGCCTGATGAGCGGAATACAATCCGGTGCGCCCAGTATGTACAGATGACGCGCTGGCACGCCCATGATGGCAGCTGTCCAGGCGGCACCACGGTCCGGGTCCATAAGCATCTGCGCCTCATCGATCAGCGCAACATCGACCGGGTTATGAAACGGGCACATCTCGACCGTTGCGGCCAGATGGCGCGCCCCGGGAAACTCGATGCGCTCCTCGCCTGTGGCGAGCGAGGCAGGGACGCCGCGAGACAGCAGGGACTCACGAAATTCATGCGCCAGAAGGCGCAGCGGCGCGAGGGCGAGGCCACTCTCGGCATTCGCCAGAGCATTGAGCGCGGTGTAGGATTTGCCCGAATTGGTCGGGCCGGTGACCAGCGTGATACGGCGCTTGAGCGAGCGCGCCGTGCGAAAATGCGCCACATAACGATCAAGCGCCGCCACACGGGCGATGACCGCATTCCCCACCTTGCGCCCGGCAAGAGCCGGCGTGCCTTTTTCTCCTCCGCGCCACTCGGCCAGTTGCGAACGCAGGCGCTTGAGAATTTCGGGATCGAACTCGAATTTCTCTGTACCGTCGGGTTGCGGAGTGCGGCGGGTGACCAGCAGGCGGTTCTCGGCAATCCAGCGTAGCGCCTCGCGCGGGGTGCAATGCAGGATGGCGGGCACCTGATCGAACCCGACAAGGCTCTCTTCCCATGCCTTGAGGCGCTCGTTTTCCCGCTTGCGGCGTGCCTCGGCGCGTGCCTCGATGCGCTCTTCCTCTTCGCGACGCGCTTTCTCGCTTGCGATCAGCTCAGCCTCGAAGCCTGTATCTTCCACGCCGAAAGCCGAGGCAATGATCTGGGCCAGGCGATCAATCTGCCCGCCCGAGAGGAAAGTGCCTGCATCGGTCAGATCGGCCTGCACGGCCTCAAGCACATCGCGTGGCGTATGGCCCATATCGCGAAAACGCGCGGCCAGGGTGTCGTCCAGCGTGGCGCGCAGAAGCTCCGGCGTCGCGCGCGGGTCATGCACCCGGCTCACGGCGTCGAGCATATCCGCCTTGCTGATCCAGAGCTCGCCGGCGCGGCGGGTGAGGTTCATGAGCTGCGCTGCCCAGTCTTTCCGCCGGACGTCGCAGATCAGCCGCTCATATTCCGAAGCGAGGATGGTGTTCGTCCCCGGTACGAGGCTGCGCGCGATCAGTTTGAGAAGGCGCGGCTCCTCCTTGGGGCTGGGCGAGAGGCCGGTTTCCTCAATCGCAACAGAGAGCGCGTGATCGGCGGGGGAGAGTGCTGAATCCATAAATCCGTTTGTGCGTTATGACACGGTTTGCTGCAACGGGAGACTTGCGGCTACGGGCGTTTCGCCTTCCTATACGCAACCGGAACGATACGCTGCGGCGTATCCTGTGAGACGTGACACAAGGAGAACCCGGTGCGGTTCAAGCAAGCCCCGAAACTTTCATCCCTTTTTGCTCTGGCTGCGATGATGGGCGGCACCGCTCTGGCGGCCCCCGATATGCCGCCGCCGCATATGGGCCCGCCACCCCCTCCGCCTGGCCCCGATGGTGGCCCCGGCGAGGTACACGGCCCCGCCTATCTGATGAAGCCGCAGCATGTTCTGAGTGATGGTAGCGCAACCATTCGCGGTCAGGTTATTCCCTATCAGGCAGAATCCGGCACGCTGATTGTTCATCCCGACGGCTGGGATGACGCCAACCCCGACCCTAAAGCCCCGCAGGCCGTCGCTTCGATCTTCTACGTTGCCTATTTCAAGAAGGGTGCGCATCCCGAAAACCGGCCCATCACCTTCATCTATAATGGCGGCCCCGGCTCCTCCACCGTCTGGCTGCATATGGGCGCACTCGGTCCCAAGCGCGTCGTAACCTCGGACGACGTGCACACCCCCGCCGCGCCGTACAAGCTGGTGGATAACGACGATTCCCTGCTGGACTCGACCGATCTTGTCTTTATCGATGCGCCGGGCACGGGCTTCGGTCGCGTGATCGGCAAGGATCGCGACAAGGCGTTTTACGGCACCGATCCCGATGCCGCCGCCTTCACCGATTTCATCGCCCAGTTTCTGGCCCGTCACGGGCGCTATAACTCGCCTAAATATCTCTTCGGCGAGAGCTATGGCACCACACGCTCGGCCATCGTCGCCAATGCGCTGGCATCGGAAAAGGGCATAGACCTCAATGGCGTGATCCTGCTGTCGCAGATCCTGAATTACGGGAACTCCATCGATCGCGCCCAGAACAATCCGAGCAACGATCAGCCTTATGTGCTGGGCCTGCCGAGCTTTGCCGCGACGGCCTGGTATCATCACAAGCTGCCCGACCAGCCTGCCGATCTGAAAACCTTCCTTGCCGAGGTCGAGCATTTTGCCCTGACCGACTACACCTCCGCCCTGCAGGATGGCACCGGGATCAGCGACGAGAAGCTCAAGGCCACGGCCGAGAAGCTGCATCGCTATACCGGTCTGCCGGTCGATTACCTGATCAAGGCCGATCTGCGCGTGAATGGCGGTGAATTCGCCAAGACGCTGCTGGGTGAGGAGGGGCAGGATACGGGTCGCCTCGACAGCCGCTTCTCGGGACCAAGCCTGGACCCGCTGGCCCAGCGGCCCGCCTATGATCCGCAATCTGCGGCCATGGAATCGGCCTATGTCGCGGCGTTCAATGATTACGCGCGCAAGACGCTGCATTACGGGGCCGATCCGTCCTTCGGCGATGGCTATATGGAATATCGCGTAAGCGCCCATAGCATCGGCAAATGGAGCTTCACCCACAAGCAGCCCGACCAGCGCGGCGCGGCACGCGGGGAGCCGAACGTGCTGCCAGACCTTGCCATGGCCATGAAAACCAACCCGTCACTGCAGGTCATGCTGAACCAGGGCTATTACGATCTTGGCACCCCGTACTTCGAGGGTGTGTACGAGATGCGTCATCTCCCGATCCCACGCGCCCTCGCGAAGAATGTCGAGATCAGGCAATATGCATCTGGCCATATGGTCTACGCCCATCTGCCTGCGCTGAAGGAAATGCACGATAACGTGTCGCAGTTTATCGCAAGGACGCATCCGAAATCGTCGTAATATTTTAGAACAGACGAGGCTGTGGGGTTTTCAAACGGCGGAAGGATGCTCTAGAAATTTCGCCACTTTGGGCGGTGTCAGACCGCCCGCCCCCTGCTCCCTGCGAAAGAGTGCCGATGAACGCGCCTGTCTCCCTGCCGATGCCCATTATTGCCGAGCCGCTTTCGGGGCTCCTGCCTGTTGAGGGCCATCCCGGCCAGTATCGTCTGGCACCGCCCAGCAAGGAATATGGGCATCTTCAGGCCTGCGAGGTTCTGAGCGTCCATCACTGGACCGATCGTCTGTTCACCTTCACCTGCACCCGCGACCCCGGTCTGCGCTTCGAAAACGGTCAGTTCACGATGATCGGCATCGAGGTTGAAGGCAAGCCGCTGCTGCGCGCCTACTCCATCGTCTCTGCCAATTACGAGGAGGAACTCGAATTCCTCTCCATCGCGGTGGAAGACGGTCCTCTGACCTCGCGCCTGCGCCATGTGAAAGTGGGTGATACCGTGCTCGTCGGTCGCAAGCCGGTGGGCACGCTGTTGCTCGATAATCTCCGCCCGGGCCGTAACCTTTACTTCCTCTCGACGGGCACGGGCCTTGCGCCCTTCATGAGCCTGATCGAGGACCCGGAATGCTATGAGCGTTACGAGAATGTGGTGCTGAGCCATACCGTACGCGTCTCAGGCGAACTGGCTTATATGAACCATATCCGCCACGATCTGCCGAACCACGAATTCCTGGGCGAATTCGTTTCCAAGCAGCTCAAATACTATCCGGCTGTGACGCGCGAGGAGTTTGCGGTCACGGATCGTATCACCACGCTGATCGAGAACGGCAAGATCTTCGAGGATCTGGGCTTGCCCAAGCTGGACCCCGAGCATGACCGCGTCATGATCTGCGGGTCGCCCGAGATGCTGGCCGATACCGAAAAGCTCCTCCTTTCCATGGGCTTTGATGAAGGCAATATGAGCAATCAGGGTTCGTATGTGGTCGAGAAGGCCTTTGCGGAACGTTGAGCCCTCTCGCCCCGTTCTGAACGGGCGCAAGACAGACGACTGAACATGCCATGCGCGGCCGGGAGGTTTCCCGGCCGCGTTTCATTTGGGGGAGGGGCTTCATGCCGGATTTCGATGTTTTCGTAATTGGTGCCGGATCGGGCGGCGTCCGCTTTGCGCGTATCGCCGCACAGAACGGGGCCAAGGTCGCCATTGCCGAAAGCCGCCATTGGGGCGGGACCTGCGTCAATCTGGGCTGTGTACCCAAGAAGCTCATGGTCTATGCCTCCGAAGGTGCCGAGGCCGCAGAAGACGCCCGCGCCTATGGCTGGGATATCCGAACCGGCGCGCATGACTGGCAGAAACTGATCGCCGCCAAGGACAAGGAAATCGAGCGGCTCGACGGGATCTACAAATCCATGCTGGGCAAGGCAGGGGTCGAGCTTTTTATCGGGCGGGCCAAACTGATCGACGCCAACACCATCGAGATCGGCCCGGGACCGCTGGACGAGCAGGCGGAACCGAGGCGGGTGACGGCCAAGCGCATCGTGATTGCCACGGGCGGACGCCCAACGCGCCCCCCCATTGAGGGCGCGGAGCACGCTATCATCTCCGATCAGGCCTTTCATCTAAAAGCGCGCCCGGAGCGTATCTGCATCATCGGCGGCGGGTATATCGGGGTCGAGTTCGCCGGGATTTTCGCGGGGCTGGGGTCGCAGGTCGATCTCGTCTTTCGTCAGGACCTGCCTTTGCGCGGCTTCGACCGGGAACTGCGCGAGAAACTGCATGAGGCGCTGCCGCATCATGGCATCACGGTTCATGCGGGTCAGAGCCCGGAGCGGATCGAGAAACTGGGCGAGTCCAGCTATCGTGTCACCTTCGGCAATGGCAAGAGCATCGAGACCGGACTTGTTTTCTTCGCAACCGGACGCAAACCCAATATCGATGGGCTTGGGCTGGAAGCCGTCGGCGTGACGCTCAAGAATGGCGCCGTTGCTGTCGATGAGCGATCGGCGACCAATATCGCCAATATCTTCGCGATCGGCGATGTGACCGACCGGATCAATCTTACCCCTGTCGCGATTGCGGAAGGTCATATCCTGGCCGAAACCCTGTATGCCGGTCAGACCAGAAGCTGGTCTTTCGAGACGACACCCAAGGCCGTGTTCTTCTCGGAGACCCTCGCCAGTGTTGGCCTGACGGAAGAGGAGGCCGTGGAGAAGGCGGATATCGAGGTATTCACTGCCGCGTTCCGTCCTCTACGCCAGACCCTGATCGGGCGGGATCGCAAGGCGTTCATGAAGCTGATCGTCGAGCGTGAAAGCCAGAAAGTAGTGGGCGCGCATATGATGGGCGATGCGGCAGCAGAGATGATGCAGGGCATCGCCATTGCGGTCACGGCCGGGCTCAAGAAAATCGATTTTGACCGCACGATCGGCATTCACCCGACCACAGCGGAAGAGTTTGTCACCATGCGCACGCCTACACGCCAGCGTGAGCGCACGCCCCGTTCCTGAACCGCCTCCCAAATCGCTCCCAACCCGGCAAGCCACACACTTTATCCGGCTGGGGGCCGCATGCGTCTCGTGCCTCAAGGTGATCGGCTGAGGCTAGGGAGCCGCGTGGCGCACGGGTTCGGGCAGTTCTCTCGACAGAGGCGCCGGAGCCGATCCGGTGGCAGGGTCGTAGCCAAGGCTGTCCGGATCGTCAGGATGGGTTGGCGGAAGGGGGGAGAGGGCGCTCTCTTTCCAAGCGCGGGTCACCAGATCGCGCAGCATCGCCGATGCCGCGGCACAACGCTCATAGACAAGGCTCCGGGCCTCCCGATTGCCGACGTCGCGCAATGCGCCGTCCCGGTTCAGGCGGTAGACGGTTTCGACATCCCGATGCGACCGGTCGAGATAGGCGAGCACGGCGGTAAAGACATCGCCGTGCTGATGCGCGACCGGCGGCAGATGCGGGACAATATCGCGTTCCGAAAGGCCGATCAGGTTGACGTAATCGGTCTCGAGCCGCCCATGAACGGCTGGATCGCGGGTATAATGCGCCGGGTTCGGCCCGACCTAGCCATCATGATGAATGCTGACATGCAGGGGCTGAGAGCTATCGGCGTTATAATGCCCCATCCAGGCCACCAGAAACGCCGTATCGATCTCGAATGGCTTGGTGTCCATGCCCTCCAGGCGCAACGCCCGCATGAGCCGCATATCGGCGACCAGACGGCCATATCCCTCCAATACCGCATAAGGCAAAGTGCCGGTCCAGCGTATGTTCACGCGTTGTGCCGTGCCCGGGTCGCTCCGGACGAGGCGTTCATGCTCGCGATAAAGGGTGAACAGGCATTCCATGCGCGAGCGTGGGATGGCGGTCATGAAGGCGAATTGCTCACGGAACCAGCCATGGTTCGGGTCTTCTGCCATTTTGGAGAAGAGCTCGCTTGCGGCGCGCCAAGTGTCGGGTCACGTGGCCGATCGCGTGATCAGCGTCTTTCGCGCCTTGAGATAGACGGGGCCGTCATCTGGGAGTGTATCGATGGCCGTGCGGTTGATGACGCCATGCGTCCGTTCGCCCCAACCGCAGGCCGTGCAAGGGCACAGCAGGGCGACCGCGATCAGCCCCGGGATAAGCCCCGGGTTCAGTCCTCTCAGGTGAGACAAAGGACGGCCCTCTCATGCGTCCATGAACTATGGATACAAGATAGACCTTGAGCGCGAACGGCGCTGTGGCTCTTTATTGATGGTGCCCGGTTGGCGATGGTGCCCGGTTGGTGATGTTGCCGAGGAAACAGGAGCTACCTTACCTTCTCCCGACATGGCGCAGGCGAGGGGCTGATCTCACATCGCCTCATGCTTCACCCATGACACGGCCCGTCATACCGTACACGACAAAGCCTGCGGCCAGGCCGACGATACGGCCAACGACGCGATTGATTACACGGTGGATGTCGTGCGGGGTACCCGGGCAGGGAAATGCCCGGGTGGGACGCGTATCAGAGGGTCGTGCCGGACAGGAAAGACAGAAGATCGCGGTTGAGGGCCTCTGCATCCGTCGCAAAGAGGCCATGCGGGGCGCTGTCATACTCCACATAGCGCGCATGGGGCACGAGATCCTTCACACGCTTGCCCGTCAGTTCATAGGGCACGGTCTTGTCGCCCGTACCATGCACGACGAGCGTAGGCACCGTGAAAGCCGCCAGATCGGGGCGGAAATCGGTGCGGCTGAAGCTGTCGATACAGTCCAGCGTGGCGTTCGGGCTTGCCATGATACCCAGCGTGAAGCTCCAGTCGATCAGCGCCTGACTGACCGGTTTGCGGATCATGCTCACGCCGTAGAAGCTCTTGAGGAACTCGGCCAGGAAGGCGAAGCGGTCGCGCCGTATCTGGGCCTTGAAATCCGCGAAGACGTCGACAGGGACACCGTCGGGATTGCTGCTGTCCTGCAGCAGATAGGGCACGACCGATGCGATCAGGGCGACGCCTGCGACACGCGTCGTGCCGTATCGGCTCAAATAGCGTGCGACCTCACCGCCCCCCATGGAGAACCCGACGAGCGTGAGGTCTGTCAGGTCCAGGCTTTCGATCAGCTCGGCCAGATCGGCGGTAAGGGTGTCATAATCATAGCCACCAAAGGGATGGCTCGACTGACCGAAGCCGCGACGGTCATAGGTGATGACCCTGTATCCGGCCTCGAGCAGCGCCAGGGTCTGGTATTCCCACATATCGCCGGTAAGTGGCCAGCCGTGGACCAGCAGGACAGGACGACCCGCACCCATATCCTTGTAATGGAGAGAATTTCCGTCGCGCAGCTTGAGAGAGGGCATGGTCTCATCCTTTCCGGTTCGCCCGTCATAGGGGGCGGTGATTCCGGAAGGAAGAACCGGGACCAAGGCAGGGAGTTCCTGCCCGGTTCAGGGAAGCGTTTTCACCGGGGCGTGAGGCCGGCCAGGGCAAGCCTCATAGTGTCGCGTCGGTTTGCAAGCCAGCGCATCAAGAGAATGCTTCGGGAAAATGCGCAGTCAGAAGATCAGCGCGGAGCAACCCAGCCATTGCCCGAGGCGTCGCCCAACTGACCGCTCTGGACCGGGCTGCTGTTTGAATAGGCCGAGCCGAACTTGCTCAGATCCGCACCGGTCACCGCATCGCGCTGCACATTATCGGCGTGATCCGGATCGGGACCGTGCTGGAACTCGGTGCTCGGCGTTTCCTGATAGCCGGGCGGCAGGGAGTGACGCCCCTTGGCGGTCAGATGCTCGCCCTTGCCATGATATTCCACGCCCGTGTCATTGGCCGTGTTCTGCGGGGCATGGGCCTCGTTTGGAGCATTCTGCCCGGTGAACTGGGCGAAAGCCGTTCCGGCGGGCAGGGCGAAAAGAGAGGCAGCCAGTAAGGCGGCGCGTCGGCGCGTTGACATCGAAGCATTCCCTTGCAGTTTCGTCCCATTCGGCAAGGCGTACAGGAACGGTGGTTGCCATTTCGGAAATAAGCCCGATCTCTGGCGCAGTCAGAGACTCCAAGTAATTCGTGAGATCGGAGGCGGCAAGAGCCTATCGTGATGGACGACCTCTTCAAGACGATACGTCAGACCGAGACTCTGGGACCGGGCGCCGCTTTCCTGCCCGGGCGGGCGCTCGACCAGGAACGCAGCCTGATCGAGACGATAGAAACGATTGCCGCTTTTTCTCCCCTTCGCCGTTTGCAGACACCGGGTGGACGGCAGTTCTCGGTCCGCATGACAAATTGTGGCGAATTGGGCTGGCACTCGGACAGGAGCGGCTATCGTTACGAGTCCGTTGACCCCCTGACCGGCAAGGACTGGCCGGATTTGCCTCAGGAATGGGCCCGGCTCGCGCGTGATCTGGCGCAGGAGGCAGGTTTTGACGGGTTCACGCCGCAAGCCTGTCTGATCAACTGCTATGAACCGGGCGCGCGGATGGGGCTGCATCAGGACCGTGACGAGGAGGCATTGGAAAGCCCCATCGTTTCGATTTCTCTGGGGGTTCCGGCCCTGTTTCTGTTCGGCGGGGTGGCCAGAACCGACGCCGTTCGCAAGATCCCCCTGTTGAGCGGCGATGTCGTCGTCTGGGGCGGCCGGTCACGGCTGTTTTATCACGGCATCGCCCCGCTCAAACCGGACATGCACCCGCTGACCGGCGCGCTGCGATGGAATCTCACCTTCCGCCGGGTGAGGGCGCAGGATAGCCCCTAGGCGTATGGGCCATTACGCTCCATACTAAGTTCCCTTTTTTCAACCAAAGGAAGACGCTCTCATGCACCCGAACCGCGAATCCGCTGCGCACGCCGGCTGGACGCCGTCGAGCTGGCGGTCGCACCCCATCCGCCAGGCGCCCCAATATCTGGATGCAGCCGCGCTCGACTCTGTCGAAGCCCGTCTGCGGCGATATCCGCCACTGGTGTTTGCGGGTGAGACGCGGCGCCTCAAGAGCCAGCTTGCCAAGGCAGCGCGTGGCGAGGCCTTTGTGCTGCAGGGCGGAGCCTGTGCCGAGAGCTTCAACGAGTTTACGGCCGATATCGTGCGCGACACCTTCCGTGTGCTCCTGCAGATGGCGGTCGTTCTCACCTTTGGAGCCAAGGTGCCGGTCATCAAGATCGGCCGTATGGCGGGTCAATATGCCAAGCCGCGCTCTTCCGACACGGAGACGCAGGACGGCGTCACCTTGCCCTGCTATCGCGGTGACATCATCAACGGGCCGGAATTCACTGAATCCGCCCGCCTGCCTGATCCGGCACGCATGGAAACCGGTTATTTCCAGTCTGCCGGCGTCATGAACCTGCTGCGTGCCTTCGCATCGGGCGGCTATGCCAATCTGCATGAGGTGCATCGCTGGAATCTCGGATTCGTCAAGCGTTCGCCTCTGGCCGAGCGCTATCAGGATCTGGCCCAGCGCATCGATGAGACGCTCTCCTTCATGGGGGCCTGTGGGTTCAACCAGAGCGCCCCCCAGATCAACGAGACCGAGTTCTATACGTCTCATGAGGCGCTGCTTCTGCCCTATGAGCAGGCACTCACGCGCATCGATAGCCTGAGCGAGAACTGGTACGATTGCTCGGCCCATTTTCTCTGGATCGGCGATCGCACGCGCCAGCCCGATGGGGCGCATGTCGAGTTCCTGCGTGGCGTGGGCAATCCGATCGGCATCAAGGTCGGGCCGACGACCACGCTGGACGATCTGGAAAACCTGCTCGATATCCTCAATCCGAAGGATGAGGCGGGACGCATTACGCTCATCTCGCGCATGGGTGCCAGCAAGGTTGGGGATTTCCTGCCGCCTCTGCTCGACAAGGTCCAGGCAAGCGGTCGCACCGTCACATGGCTGTGCGACCCGATGCATGGCAACACCATCAGCACGGCTGACAAGGTCAAGACGCGCTCCTTCGACTCCATTCTGGGCGAAGTGAAGGGTTTCTTCTCCGTCTTCCAGAAGGCCGGGCTCCGTCCGGGCGGCATCCATATCGAGATGACCGGCCAGGACGTGACCGAATGCGTGGGCGGCGCCCAGTGCCTGACCGAGGCCGACCTGGCCGGGCGCTACGAAACCTTCTGCGATCCGCGCCTCAATGCCGAGCAGTCACTCGAGATGGCCTTTCTCCTCGCCGAGGAACTGACGGGCCATTTCCGTGACCACGGGGCGCTTCGGGGATGACCCCGCCCAAGGCGGATGAGGGACGCGCCGCACTCGATGCGGCGCTCAGCCCCAGACTTTCGCTGACGCCTGGCGAAATCGCGGCACGGACGGATGCGTATTTCAATCGCACACAGGCCATTGTGTCGCGCTTCGGCGAGTGTGAGGTCACCTATGCGCTGTTCATCCGGCGCCCGGTGATTGCAGCACACGGGCTCATGGTGGCCTGGCTCGAAAACGTGGCCCGCGAGCAGGATTTCGAGGTCGCGATCGACATCATCTCGGCGGAAGGAAGCTGGGTCGGGGCAGGAGAGCCCCTGCTCTATCTGACAGGCCCCTTCACGAAGCTTGCTCCGCTGGAAACCCTGCTGCTTCAGAAGCTCGGCTCGGCCTGTGTGGCTGCGCATAATGCCTATCAGATGGCGCTGGCTTTGCCGGATGCCGCCTTCATGGCCATGGAGGCCCGTCATTGCGCCGGGTTCGAAATGCAGGAGATGATGGGCTATGCGGCGTCCATCGGGTCACGCGCTGCACGACGCGAGGGCGCGCGTGGTTTTGTCGGGTGTGCCAATGACGTAACGGCGGCGTTCTTCGGTCAGGATCACGGGCTGGGAACCATGCCCCATGCGCTGATCGGCTATGCCGGCTCCACGCTGCGCGCCGCCGAGATGTATCGCGAGGTCTATCCCGACGATCCGCTGGTGGTGCTGGTCGATTATTTCGGTCAGGAGATCACCGATGCGCTGGCCGTGTGCCATCGTTTCCCGGAACTGGCGGCGCAGGGGCGCATCAGTGTGCGTCTCGACACCCATGGTGGCCGCTTCATCGAGGGGCTTGATCCCCAGTCGTCCTATGCCGTGCTGGAACGCCATACGCCGGGCACGATCAGGCGTTATCGCTCCGATCATGAGCTGAAGGATCTGGTCGGGACGGGTGTTTCGGCAGCCGCTATCTGGTGGATGCGTGAGCAATTGAACGCGGCGGGCTTCACGGAGGTGAAGATCATCGTCTCCTCGGGGTTCGGCCTCGAGAAATGCATGACCATGCGCGACTCCCACGCCCCGCTCGATGTGGTCGGCACCGGATCGTTCATCCCGGTCAAATGGAACGAAACCTACGCCACCGCCGATATCGTCGCTTATGACGGGGAGAAGCGGGTCAAGGTCGGCCGTGAATTCCTCCTTCAGAAGATACAAAGCAAGTCCAAGGAGAATGGCGCATGAGCAGCTCAGAAGCGGAACCCGATCGCGGTTGGTTTGTCAGGATTCTCGATAATTCGGGTGGCGCCGAGGAGGGTATTGTGGAGGAGGTCAAGGACTTCCAGGACCTCGCCCATGCCAATGCCTATGCCCGCGCCTATGTGCGCGACAGCGTGGAACGCTGCCGCGTCGGTGGGGCTGTCGGGCGTGAGGTTCTGGAAGCCTGGTTCTCATTCGGGGAGGACGCAATTGTGGTCGAAGCGGGAGACGATGGCTGGAAATCGGCCTCGGAACTCGAGGATTTCGCCGCGACGCCCGCCACCCCCATGGAACGTGACTGGCGTACCCTCGACCCGCGGCGACTTGTGGAGGATGACGAGGAGGTAGAGCTCTGATGATCCTGCCGCGTCGCCAGCTCATTACTGCCGCTGCCTCATTGGGAGCCGTTCTTCCTTTCGCCGCACGGGCCGCACAGCCTGTGCTACCGACCCCCGCGCCCCCGGCCCCCGAAACCCATCTGCCGGATCTGAGCCGCCAATTGACCGCTTTGCCGCGTCGTCGTGAGTTCGCGACGCTGCCTCGGCTGCTGGATCATCCGGATCTGTGGGACGATGTCGCCTTCGATGCCCTGCGTGCCTATCGCGGGGCGGAACGGATGATCGGGACGGGGACTGCCCTCTCCGGATCCTGGCCCGTCGAGGCCCAAAATCTTCTGAACAGCGAGATCTTTGCCTTCGGTCATCCCGATGCGCTTCTGGTCATGGCGCTCTGGGGCGAGGCGCAGCTTGCGCTGTATGACGAGGCCGCGTGGTCGCAATTCGATCTCGCCCGCCTGACCTCACCGGGGCAATCTCCGCTGCCGCTCAAGCAGAGCGCGACGGGGAGCTCTCGCCACCATCAGGACGAGTTGGGCGCGTATGGCGCGGCGGGGCGCGGTATTCCGGCTCTCCAGGCACGCGGCGTTGTGTTTCTGGCCTGCCATAACGCGGTCTGGGCTCATGCGGGGCGTCTGCTGGCACTGGGTGCCGTGCCTGGCAATCCCACACAGGAGCAGCTTGCGGCGCAGCTCACGAATCATCTCGACAAGCGGGCGATTGTCACACCCAGCGCATTGGGCGCACTGGCCGAGTTGCAGCGCGCCGGTTTCTCGCGCGTTTTCTGAATGCGCCTGACATTCTGATCGTGCCCGGCGCGCACGGGCACTGGCAAATTGCCCGCGCGCTTGGCATAGAAGCAGCATGAAACTGCGCTTCGCCCCCAGCCCGACCGGCTATCTTCATGTTGGTAATGCCCGTCTGGCCATTGCCAACGCCCTCTATGCCCGCAAGCATGGTGCCCAATTCCTGCTGCGCATCGACGATACCGATCTGGAACGCTCGAAGGCGGAGTATGAGCAGGGCATCAAGACCGATCTGGAATGGCTCGGTCTGGACTGGGACGAAATGGCGCATCAGTCCGAGCGCCTGGATCGCTACGCCAAGGCCATAGAGGCCCTCAAGGCGTCCGGTCGGCTCTATCCCTGTTTCGAGAGCGAGCAGGAACTGGCGGCCAAGCGCGAGGCGCGGCTGAAGGCACGCAAGCCCCCGATCTATGACCGGGCCATGCTGCGCCTGACCGCCGATCAGCGCGAGCGGGCCGAGGCCAATGGAAAGGTGCCGTATTGGCGGTTCAAACTGTCGGACGGGCACAAGAGCTGGCGCGATCTGGTCATGGGAGATCTGTCGGTCAAGCTGACGGCCATCTCCGACCCTGTTCTGGTGCGCGCCGATGGCACAGTGCTCTACACCCTGGCCTCGGTCGTGGACGATATGGAACTCGACGTGACCCATATCATCCGGGGCGAGGATCATATCACCAACACGGGCGTGCAGCTCGACATCATCGAGGCTCTGGGCGGCCGCCCATCACGCTTTACCTTCGCCCATCTGCCGCTTCTGCTGGACGAGGGCGGTGGCAAGCTGTCCAAGCGTTTCGACTCCCTCTCCTTGCGTGCTCTGCGTCATGACGGCATGGAGCCGCAATCTGTCGTTTCCTACCTCTCGAAGATCGGCAGCTCGGATGACCCGGTGCCGATGACACTGGAGGAATCGATCGCCAGCTACGATCTCTCCCATGTCTCGCGCTCTGCGGCGCGTTTCGACATGCAGCATTTGCTTGGGCTCAATCGCCGCCTGCTCCACACCCTCGACTTCGAGGCAGTAAGGACTCGTCTACCCGAGGGCGCGAGCGAGGCCTTCTGGAACGCCATTCGCGGCAATGTCGATCTGACCGGCGAGATCGCTTTCTGGTGGGACGTGGTGCAGGGCGAGATTGCGCCACCCTCCCTGAGCGGTGAGGCGGAGTTCCTGGCACAAGCCCGGCAAACCCTGCCGGCAGAACCCTGGGATGGCGAAGTCTGGAAGCATTGGATCAACGCCCTCAAGGAGGTCTCAGGCCGCAAGGGCAAGGCCCTGTTCCATCCGCTGCGCCTCGCTTTGACAGGTGAAGAGGCCGGGCCGGAACTGCATGCGCTTCTTCCGCTCATGGGGCGCGCCCTTGTGTTGCGTCGCCTTGAGGAAGCTGGGCTGGCCTGAGCGAAACAAGGGCTTAAAATCATGAAGGGCGACCACCGCCAGAAGGGGCCGGTTGAATGGAGCCGGCTGCTCAGGGGACGGGTAGGGTTGCCCCTTCAAGGGCAGGAAAATGCGCTGGATGCCGTTCAGCAACATGACCGCTCGGCTGTTATTCGTGTGGGTATCGGCAGTAATTTCTGGACAGATCTCTACCACCACGCCCTGACCACGTCCTGGCCCCGTTTCATGGGGTGGTCCACCCTTGCTTACGTGGTCATCAATCTGGCTTTTGCGCTGCTTTATCGCTTGTGCAATGCGCATATCAACAACGCTGCCGACCTCGATCTGCTGGCGTTGTTCTTCTTCAGCGTGCAGACACTTTCAACCGTTGGCTATGGGGTCATGGCCCCTACCGGCCACATCGCGAACGCGCTTGTCTCAATCGAAGCCCTGCTCGGTATGATGATCAATGCGCTGTCGACCGGTGTCGTGTTCGCGCGATTCTCGAGGCCGCGCGCCCAGATCCTGTTCAGTCAGGTAGGGGTGATCAGCCAGCAGGCCAGCCCGCCTGCGCTCTGCATAAGGCTTGCCAATTCACGCAAGAGCGCCGTTCTGGCCATGGAGGTCCAGCTCTCGCTTTCCCAGTTCGTCATCGGAGAGGGCGGGTACCCGACACGCATCTTCTCGCCGCTGAAACTGCTCCAGTCCCAGGTGCCCGAACTGCGCTTCATCGAAACTCTGGTGCATCCGATCGACAGTACCAGCCCGCTCACATTGTTGAGTCTCGAACAGCTCGATGCCACCCACGCCGAAATTCTGGTGACTGTGCGCGGCACGGATGAAGCCACAGGCCAGGCCGTTCTGCTGCAACGCAGCTATGACCACGCCCGCATGATTCGCGGAATGCGCTTCGTCGATATGGTGATCCATGACGGGCAAGGCGTTTATCGCATCGATTACCGACGTCTCCATGACATCGAAGAGGAAGTCGACCGCGCCCTCTGACGGGGCCCCCGTGACAGGGAGGCGGGTTTTCATATCCATCCGATCCGCGTGGTGAGACATCGATGTTTATGGAGATCATTCCACTCAGATTGACATGGCAGGATGCGACTCAGAGGGGCTGACTGCGATCTGCTGTGGCCCATGCAGTTCCGATCAGAGGTTCCTGTTTGAGGACGCGGCGTCTCGAGAATCCGTATGCAAGATCCGCTCCACGGCAGATACCCGGGAAAGATCACTTCTTGCCGATAGGGCAATCTGACAGAGGCCCGACCTGCATTTCTGCAAGGCATCCGTAGGCGAAGCGCGGATCAGGTAGGTTTATGAATATTGTTATCGTAAATAGTTAAAAAATTATGACAGTGTAATAATCTATTCACTGTTCGTACTTACTTCGCCACGAAACTATTCGTTTTTCGAATTAATGGAAACTCTCCCGTTACGGTTTGTTTCGGCGTTGCCCTGCCGGGAATTTGGTCGGTTCGAGATGAGTCCGGATGGTGCGTCATGGCACCGCCCGGTCAGGAGAGAGTTTTGTGTTGAGAGGTAAGAGACTGTGCCTTGTGGTCACCTTTCTTTGCTGTACCGGTTCGGCATACGCCGCTGCCCCGCAGGGGAATGCAGGTCAGGACGATCCGTCTCGTGGATTGGCATCGGGTCGCGCAGGCGGGGCTGATCCGGTCAGCGCTCCTTCCGGGAGGGGCGCCCCCCAGGATATGACCGGCGGATCTGTTCGTCGGGGTGAGGTTCCTAGAAAAACCAAACGTCATCCGGCCAGCCGCCGGGGTGCCGCCGGGCAGGAAACGACCGATGGTGCTGCGAGAGACCCGGCGCAGGTCGCAGCAGCCCCCTCCTCGAAAGCCCCACATCTGGCGGCGAAGAAGCGCGCAGCGCATGGTGCGACGCCAGAAAGCATCAGTGTGACCGGCACCGGTCATGGGCGCAACGTTCAGAAAGATCCGGCATCGATCACGGTTTTCAGTGCCAAACAACTCGCCAATCGTCATGTCGTCTCTCTGGTCGATCTGGGTGATGGCTCCATCCCCTCGCTGCGTATTGCCCAGTTCTCGGGCCGTAATTCAGCACTGGTCGTGAATATTCGCGGCGTCGGCGTTCTCGGGGACAGCAACCAGCCCGCACGAGACCAGGGCGTGGGCGTGTATATCGATGGCGTCTATGTCGCGCGTCCTCAGGCTTTGGGTACTGCCTTGTTCGATGTCGAGAGCATGGAGGTACTCAAGGGCCCGCAGGGGACGCTTTTTGGGCGTAATACCGAGGCTGGCGCGCTCAACATCATTACCCGCAAGCCAACCGGAAAATTCGGAATGCGCCTGGTGGGCGGTTTCGGCAATTACAGCAGCAACAAGGGCGAGTTGCATCTCGATCTGCCCGCCTTCCACGATCTCGCCATCAAGGTCGATGCGGTCACCGCGCATCGCTCGCCCCTTGTCTCGAATCCGCTGCCGGATACGGGCGGGTTCAACCAGTATGACAAGCATGGCGTGCATGTTGAGGCGCTCTATCACCCGGTCGATAATTTCTCCGCCGATTACGCCTATGACAATTCCTATGACAGCACGACCACGCTGTGGATGCAGTTGCTGAAAGGCGGGTCGAACAAGCTCGCCAAACTCGCGACATTGCAGACTGCGCGCGCCAAAGAGGCCAATATCGGCGTGCCCGAGCGGCCGAGCATCGGAAAAAACAGCGGGCATCGCATGACGCTCGACTACAAGGCGATACCCCAATATCTGGCATTTCGTTCGATCACGGCTTATCGCTCCCTCAGTCAGAGCCAGTTCGATAACGGCATGGCTTCAGGGAGTATGTCCAATATCTCGGGCAATTTCCTCGGCATGAACTTTGCGCGTAATTCGCTCGCGGGATTCTGGCAGAACCAGATCAGTCAGGAAATCCAGGCCTTCGGACATACCAAGCGCCTGAAATACCAGGGTGGCTTCGTCTATTATCGCGAGCATGCCTCCGATAATGCGCAGGCCTTCTACACCAACCAGTTCACCGATGCGGCGGGCAGTGCCTACAAGCTGCTTTCCGGCCCGGCCTATGATGACTGGAGCCTTCAACCCATCGATCGCGCCAGCCATGTGACGTCCAGGAGCTGGGGTGTCTATGGTAACGCCGTCTATACCCCGCCCGTACTGCACGACGCCCTGCATCTCACCGCAGGGCTGCGCTGGTCGCATGACGGCAAGCAGGGGACGCTGACCACGGTCAATAACAAGGCCCCCGTGAATACGGCGGGCGTCTCGGGCCCGATCGATTTCGATGCCGGATGGTCGCGCGTCGATCCTTTGCTCGAAATCAGCGGCGACCTGACCAGGCATGTGCTGCTCTATGGGAAATGGAGCACCGGCTACAAGCCGGGTGGTGCCAATTCACGTGCGCAGGATTACGAAGCCTTCGGCCCTGAATCGGTCTCGATGTTCGAAGTCGGCTCCAAGACCGAGTTTCTCGATCACCGCGCGCGTTTCAATGTTGCGGGGTACTGGGGGGACTACAAGGATATCCAGGTCGATTTCAGCCGACCTTATCAGATCGGCAATCAGCTGACGACGCGCACGACGACCTCGACCATCAACGCGCCCGGCCATGGCGATCTGAGCGGTGTCGAAGCGGAGCTGAATGTCACCCCGTTGCGCTACCTGACGATCGGGTTCTCCTACGCCTATAACTACGTGCATATCCCCTCAACCGCGAACCCCTATCCGAACTCGATCGGCGTGGTCAGCCCGATGCTGGTGCCGATCTACCAGAGCTACACGCCGGCGCATTCGGGGAGCTTTCAGGTGGATTACGTTCGACCGTTTCAGGGCTTTACCTTGCTTGCGCATCTCGATGGAAATATCGACAGCGGCTATTATGCCAGCACGACCGATCCGGTCTATCTGGGGATAGGCAATCCTAAAAACGTCTATCAGCCAAAGGGGGATAGCGGCCTGATCGTCAACGGGCGTGTGGCGGTGTCCAATGTGCGGCTGGGGAATACCGGCAGCAAGGCCACGTTCTCACTCTGGGCGCGTAACCTGTTTGCCGAGCAGCATGTGTATTTCAAGACGCTGGGCGTTACGACGGGCCTCCAGGGCTATTACAACGAGGCGCGTCAGTTTGGTGGTCAGGTCGAACTCGCTTTCTGAGCCCGGGCTTGTCAGGGGGAGGCGTCGCCCCCTGATCCGGCCTGTCCGCTCGGCGCGGTTCAGGCTTCGGGGATATCTTCCGAAAGCGCCTCGGCCTGAGCCTTCAGGCGATGGAAGCTGCGTCGGCTGAAAGGCAGCATGAGCAGATAGAGAATGCCTGCTGCCGCCAGGGCAAGCCAGGGATCGGCCAGCAGGATCGCGGCATAAAGCAGCGTGCCGAGCATGAGCGGCAGCACATAGCGTGAGGCGATCTTGAAATTCTTGAAAGACCAGACCGGCAGTGTCGAGACGAGCAGGGCCGCCGTCAGGATGAGAGCGCCTGCGGCCAGAAGGGGAGAGCGCGCCAGACCGTCAATAAGAGGCCAGTGCATCTTCTCCGCCTCCAGCCCCAGAAAGATGGGAAAGAGGACGATGCCTGCCCCTGCAGGCGCGGGAACGCCTGTGAAGAAGCTGTAGGAATATTCCGGTTTTTCGTCGTCATCGAGGCTCGCATTGAACCGGGCCAGACGCAGGGCCATGCAGACGGTGAAAAAGATGCAGGGTACGAACGCATAGCGTCCGCCATTTTCATGCAGCGTCCATAGATAGAGCAGGAAGGGCGGTGCCACCCCAAAGCAGACGAAATCGGAAAGCGAGTCGAATTCGGCGCCGAAACGCGACGTGCCATGCAGAAGCCGGGCAATGCGTCCGTCGAGTCCATCGATACAGGCCGCAATCACCAGAGCGGCAGCCGCATAGGCAAATTGCTGCTCAAGCCCGTAACGCATGCCACTGAGCCCGGCGCACAGCCCGAGCATGGTCAGCAAATTCGGGATGAGCCGGTTGAAGGACGGACCACGCACACGCACACGCCGGGGGCGGATACGCCGCAGGCGGCGGCGCTTGCGCCCCGTTCTCAGAGGGGCAGCGCCCTCACCGCCAGAGCTTTGCACCTGAAGGTCAGCAACAGGTGCGGGGCGTGCTTCGGACATGATCAGGGGCGTTTCAGAGATGGGCGATGACGGTTTCGCCACCGACCATGATCTGGCCCGTGCTGACCAGCGGGGTCACGCCGGGCGGCAGGTACAGATCGGTACGCGAGCCGAAGCGGATCAGACCGAAGCGATCACCCGGCTCGACCACGCTGCCTTCATCCACATAGCAGACGATACGACGTGCGATGAGACCCGCAATCTGGACCACCGCCAGGTGGCGGCCATCTTCCAAGGTCAGGCGAACCTCGTTGCGCTCGTTGAGGTCGGAGGCCTTGTCTAGGCTCGCATTGAGAAACTGCCCTGCGTGATAGGCAATCTTGGTGACCGTACCGGCGGCGGGCATGCGGTTGATATGCACGTTCAGAACCGAGAGGAAGGTCGCCACGCGCCAGACAGGTTCGCTGCCCATGCCCAGCGCTGCAGGGGGTGTGGCGAGTTCGACAGATACCACGCGGCCATCGGCCGAAGCCAGAGCGAGGTCTGTGCGCGCAGGCGGAAAACGCTTCGGGTCACGGAAAAAATACAGGCAGAATCCGAACCCGCCCAGCGCCAGATTGCCGATGATCCGCGTAGCACGCCACGGTGTCGCGCGGCCAAGCAGGGTCAACCCGCCAGTCAGCGCGAGAAAGGGGAAGGCAGCGCGGTGCGGCGGTGCCAGAACGGATTTGATCGATTGAATCAGGGACATGAGCGCAGTCTTACGATACCTGCGTTTCGGGTCAAGCTTTGCGCCGTTTCGGCAGGTTTGGGTAGCTTCTGGCCGAGCTGGCAAGGGTCGTGACACGACGGGCAAAACCCAGCGTCGCGCGCTCCGCTTCCACTGGCATGCCGGAGTAGAGATCCTTGCAGGCATTGACCAGATGTACGCCGCCAAGGCGACGCCCCAAAGCGCCAACGGCCTTGTCGGCTATTAGCGCGGTCTTTTCGCCCAGCGACAACAGGCCGAGCGGCGCGCTGAGGGCAGACGCGCTGGCTTCGACCCGGAATAGACCGCGGTGCAAGGCGCGATCAAGCTGGCTGGCCGAGAAAGGGCTGCCATGCCCGAAAGGCAGCGTGTCATCTTTGGCGGCAAGCCCTGTCCGGTTGGGAACGACCAGAACGAGCCGCCCATGATCGGCCAGCAGCTTCCACACCATGCGCAGGAGTGGCTGTGGATCGACCAGTTCCAGCCCGTGGACCATGACAACCAGATCGATACTCAGATCGTCGAAAGGCAGGCAGTCCGGTGCGACGAGGCAGGAGGGCCAGGAGGGAAGGTTGGAAAAGGAGGTTCCATGACGTCGCGTGAGCGGGGTATCGAGCTGCGCCGAAGCCACCCATTTTGCCTCATCGAGCCCGCGCCACTGAGCGAGCAGGGGCTGCGCAAATCCGAGGCCAAGAACGCGCAGGCCGCGTGGGTCGGGGAGTAAAGGCGCAAGCCGCGCCATCAAAAGCGAGGTGACCTGCTCGCCGCGCCGGCTGGCATAGAAACCGGCGGCATCGGGTGGAATGGGCTGGGCGATACGCTTCGGCATGGCGCGCAGGCTAGACCGAACCGGCCCCGGCGGCCAGAGGGGGCAGAGTAGAGAGCGCCGCCGGAACGCGATTGAAGCATGGGCGTAGCAGGCGGATCCTCGCCTGTGCATCTAAGCGCAAAGAAGACTGCGCTGACGACAACCAAGCATTTTATTCGCGTCTCACCACGTTGGTCACGGTCATCCGGAGGGCAGCAAGATGGATACGTGCCTGACCGATTTGATCTCACAGGCGTGAGGATACGTTAGCCTTCGAGTGAGGCTAGGCTATGGCTAACAAGCCAAATCAGCGAACAGAAGGAAGACAGGACAATGAGTCTCGAAATCAGAGCCGTTCCCTTCGCACGGGATAATTACGCGTGGTTACTGACCGATCCCCAGACCGGCGCCGTCGCTGTGGTCGATCCGGGGGAGGCCGCACCAGTGATCGATGTGATTGGGAAGGGGCGGCTGGACCTGATCCTCCTGACCCATCATCATGACGATCATATCGGCGGGGCTGAGACCTTGCGCCGGAAATATGGCGCACGCATTGCCGGGGCTGAGGCCGACCAGGCGCGCCTGCCGCCACTCGATCTGTTGCTTCATGACGAGGACCGTATCGCGATCGGGCATGATCTGGGTGAGGTGATCGCCACACCGGGTCATGCACGCGGTCACATCGCCTTCTATTTCCGATCCGTTCCCGCCCTGTTTTGTGGTGACACGCTCTTCAGCCTCGGTTGTGGAAGGCTCCTGGAAGGCACTGCACAGGAGCTTTTCGACAGCCTGAGGCGGTTCGATTCTCTCCCCGATGAAACCCTTATTTGTTGCGGGCATGAATATACGGCGTCCAACGCGGCTTTCGCGCTTGCTCACGGGCCCGATACTATGGCGCTCAAACAGCGCGCTCAGGAAGTCAACGCGCTGCGTGCGCAAGGGCGCCCCACAGTGCCTGTGACCCTCGGGCTAGAGCGCCAGACCAATCTATTCCTGAGAGCGCGCGATGTCGCCGAATTTGCCGCGCTGCGTCGGGCCAAGGATAATTTCTGAAGGAAAGCAAACCGATCATGAGTGCGGCCATATCCGATGACGATGGGACCAATCCTGCGACGTCCGAATTTTCCTTGGACGATCACGTATTCGACGCGATCATTTTCGATTGTGACGGGACGATCGCCGATACCCTGCCTGTGCATTTCCTGACCTTTCAGGAAGCGCTGGGTGAGGTGGGCTACACGCTGGAACGGGACTGGTATTTTGCCCGAACAGGGCTGTCGAGTGACAAGCTGTTCAATGCGTATGAACAGAGCTTCGGCCTTACCCTGGATCGGCCAACCCTGCTGGCGCGCTGCAAGCTGCTCTACCAGAACCATCTGGACAAGCTGCGCGAGCATGGTTTTGCCGCCACGATTGCGCGTGAGCAGTTCGGCCATGTGCCGATGGCTGTTGCGTCAGCGGGAATGAAATCGGCGGTGACGTCTACCCTGCAGACGCTCGATCTGCTGGAACTCTTCGATACTGTGGTCACGATCGAAGACGTGAAGCACGGCAAGCCTGCTCCCGATCTCTATCTTCTGGCTGCCGAACGCCTCAATGTTGCTCCGGCTCGCTGTCTCGTTTTCGAGGATACGGAAGAGGGGCTCGAGGCGGCCCATAATGCCGGGATGAGGGCAGTCGATGTACGCCCTCATCTCACGCCTTCTGCCTAGAACTGATGGAAGATGATCATCTTGATCAGGGTCGCAACGATGGCGAGCGTGACGACCCCGGCTGCCCATAGCCCGACAAACCAGCCAAGCCGGGCGAGGAAGGACCGTGGAGCAGCAGTGACTGGCATGATCGATCTCCCTTGAGGCAGGCCCCATCCGAACCGCGTCGTTCGGATGGGGTCGACTGCGTGTGGTCTGAGTCAGTGGTAGTGCTGATCGGCGGTCACGGTGCCGCGGAATACCCAGTAGGAATAGATGGTGTAGGCCAGAATGATCGGCAGCAGGATCGACGCACCGACCAGAAGGAACAGCTGGCTCTCCGGCGGGGATGACGCCGACCAGATCGTGACGGTGGGCGGCACGATATAGGGCCATACATTGATGCCCAGACCCGAGAAACACAGGAAGAACCAACCCAGCGCGCAGAGGAAGGGCGTCAGGCGCGTTGTCTGCTTGCGCAGCGACAGGAAGAAGAGCGCAGCCAGAGCGATCACTGCGACGGGTACGGGGGCCACCCAGACGATCTCGGGGAAATCGGTCCAGCGGTGCATGTAGTTCGCGTGCAGATAGGGCGTCCAGACCGAGACAATGGCAATCAGCACCAGCATGCCCAGACCGAGCGGCGCCGAAAGACGTTGCATGACCGCCTTGAGATCGGTTTCCGTACGCCACACCAGCCAGGTTGCACCCAGCAGGGTATAGCCCACAGCCACGGCAAAGCCGCAGAAAAGCGGGAAGGGGGCGACCCAGTCCCAGGCGCTGCCAACGAAGGTATTGTTCTCGACCTTCACGCCCATGATCAGTTCACCGAGAATGATGCCCTGCATGACCGACGCCACGAGCGAGCCGATGCAGAAGGACCGATCCCAGAACCCCATGCCGAAAATACCGCTTGCCTTGACGCGGAACTCGAACGCCACGCCACGCAGGATGAGCGCGAGCAGCATGAAGAGAATGGGCAGATAAAGCGCGGGCAGGATCGTGCCATAGGCCACGGGGAACACGCCATAAAGCGTGGCGCCCCCGAAGATCATCCAGGTTTCGTTACCGTCCCAGACCGGGGCGATGGTGTTGACCATGACATCACGATGTTCCTTGCGGTGCTCGCCGAGGAACAGGATGCCGATGCCCAGGTCGAACCCGTCGAGGCAGACATAGATGAAGATGGCCAGAGAGGCGAGGGTTGCCCAGATAATGGGCAACCAATAGGCGAGGGTGTTCATGGTGATCGCTTACTCCGCCGGGTGGTGAGAGACTTGGGTGATACCAGCGGCACGATGCGGCTGATCGCGCGGGGGCTCAGGCTCGTTCGAGCTCGGTTCCTTGGCGAAGTCGCGCAGCAGGATGCCGATACCGGCGGTGAAGACGATGAAATAGACGATGACGAAGGCCACCATGGACATTTCCATGTTCGGCAGTGTCACGGGTGAGACGCTGTCGACGGTGCGCAGCAGCCCATAGATCGTGAAGGGCTGGCGGCCCACTTCGGTCGTGACCCAACCGCAAAGCAGGGCGATGAACCCGGCAGGCGTCATGAGCAGCGCGCCGCGCAGCAGGATCGGGTTGGTATAGAACCCGCCCTTCCAGCGCAGGAACAGCGAGAAGAATCCAAGCAGGGCCATCAGGCTGCCAAGGGCCACCATCACGCGGAAGGTGTAGAACACCACATACATCGGCGCGCGCTGGTCCTTCGGGAAATCCTTGAGGCCCGGCACCTTGCCGTCGAGGCTGTGCGTCAGGATCAGCGAGCCAACGAGCGGAATGCCGATCTTGTAGCGGGTCACCTCATGTTCCATGTCCGGTACCCCGAACAGCAGTTCGGGCGCACGGCTCTCGCTCTCCCAGTCGCCTTCCATCGCCGCGATCTTGGCAGGTTGGTATTTCAGCGTGTTCAGGCCGTGGGCGTCGCCCGCAAGGATCTGCAGCGGGGCCACGATGGCAGCCATCCACATGGCCATGGAGAACATGACCTTCACAGCATCGGTCGGCTGGCGCTTCTGGCGCTTGGCCTTGAGCAGATGCCAAGCCCCTACGCCGCCCACGATGAAGGCCACGCACAGGAAAGCGGCCAGCGCCATGTGCACGAGGCGGAACGGAAAAGACGGGTTGAAGACGATGGCCCACCAGTCTGCTGGCAGGAAACGACCCGTCGCGGCGTCGATCTTGTAACCCCGGGGCGTCTGCATCCAGGAATTGGATGCAAGGATCCAGCTCATCGAGATGAGCGTGCCGATCGAGACCATGCAGGTTGCCGCGAAATGCAGCCCTTTGCCCACGCGGTTGAGCCCGAACATCATCACGCCGAGGAAGCCTGCTTCGAGGAAGAAGGCGGTCATGACCTCATAGGCCAGCATCGGACCAAGGATTGGCCCCGCCTTTTGCGAGAACTGCGACCAGTTGGTGCCGAACTCATAGGACATCACCAGCCCTGAGACGACGCCCATGGCGAACACGACCGAGAAGACGCGCAGCCAGTATTTGAAGAGGTCGAGATAGACGGGCTTGTCCGTCTTGAGCCAAAGCCCTTCGAGCACGGCCAGGAACGCTGCCAGACCGATGGAGAAGGCGGGAAAGACGATGTGAAATCCGACGGTAAACGCGAATTGCAATCGTGCGAGGAAGAGAGCACTCATGTCAGGCATTGCAGGGATCCGCGGCCATCAAGGCCAGTCGTGAAGGGGAATGGTTAACTGCCACCGCCCATAAGGCGTCAGCTTCCCCTCCGGTTCATCGAGAATGCCCTGTTATTATCGTGGAAAAGTGATTTTGCAATAAAATGTCATCGCCGCCTACCGGAACGGGCAGGTCAAACTGGTCTGGTATCCTTGCCGATTGTTCATCAAGGCTATGCAGGAACGGGGCGCTGGCCGGCAGGGCGCGCAGGATTTCCGGCGCGCGGGCAATCCAGTAGCGGGTAAAGCCCTGCAAGCCAGACAGGTGCGCCCAGAGAGTGCCGGCCCCATCGCTGCCGAGCGTGCCACGGGCGACGCAGGATAGCGGTCCGAGTGTGATTGCAGCGTCCTGAATTAAATAGCGTTCATATGGCCCGGAGATCCCGAGCGAAGCTTTCCGCGGGCGGAGTGCGGCAATCGCCACATGAAGATCGCGCGGTGGCGGCATAAGCGGCATGAGGGCCGCCAGATGGGCCATCGCGCCGGACTCCGAAGCAATGCTGCCGCGAAACTGTGGCGAGGCGGAACCGGCGTGAAGGTCGATTCCCCAGGCAGGCACAGGATTTTCGGCATCGAGGCCGGGAACGACTCTTATTGTCACGTCGCGAAGGATCACGCTTTCGATCTCCGTGACCGGCAGCGCCGAAGCTGTGACCAGCGGGGTTCGCAGGAAGAGAGTATTCGAACCCGGAGAGAAGCGTCCCGTCGCCTCTCCCGTTGTCAGATCGATTGCGCTGGAGACGCGCAGGAGCTGAGGCCCTGAAAAGCGCAGAATGACGTCAGATGGATGAAACGGATCGAGCCCGAGTGAGAGTGACTGGCCAATCCAGCCATGACCCTGATTGTCATGGAGAGAGACGCCCGACAGAATGAGTTTCGAGCCCCATGGACGCCATTGCCGCGACTCCGCGCGCCACGACAGATGCCACCCTTTTGCCGCCAGCTCGGGCACGGACGACTCCACGCGCCTCGCGAGATGGCCGATGCCATAAGCATCCAGACCAAGCACCGCGAGTAACACAATGGTCACACTGAGAAAGGAGAAGAAGAGAGCCTTTTTCATACCCGCATTCGCCATCCAATATTGTGCCATCGCGATGAGCGGAGCCTCAATTTCACAGTTGTCATGAGAAACTGCACAAATTATCCCCAGATCCCGGATGGCGCGTCTTGCGGAAAAAAAAGAGTCTCGCTGTGAGGGCTATGAAAGCCCTTGCCCGTGTGTTAGATGCGCCCACCGTAACGGATACCTGCGAGTTTTTCGCGGAAACTCTAGGTTTTATGGCGATTGTCTCTTGACTCGCCTTCTTCCTGGCTCGCTATCCCGATGAGCGGCGCTTCCCATGTTGCGCACCGCCTTTCCCACAGCTGCTCCCCTGTTCAACGCCTCGAGTCCACAGAGTTATCCACAGGGACGGGAAGGCCGCTTGCTGCGCTGAGCCTGTCCCAGCTGCGATAGATCGAGTCGATCAGCGAGTGGCGGCCCGCACTGGCGGGAAGCGCTTCGCCGATTGCCACGGTGATCTCCCCCGGCTGCATGAGCCATCCGCGGCGCGGCCAATGGAGCCCTGAATCCGTTGCGACCGGGATGACGGGTACCGAAGCCTGTTTGGCCAGTGCCACGACCCCGGGCTGGAGGGGGACGCGCTCCCCGGGGGGAGTCCGCGTGCCCTCGGGGAAGATGATGATCTGCCTCCCCGAATCGAAATGCTCCTGTGTGGTCTTCATCAGGGCGCGCAGGGCCTTCGCACCGGCAGCCCGTTCAACCGGGACCATGCCGGAGAGAACCAGCATCGGACCGATGAAGGGAATGCGCGTCAGTTCCTGCTTGATGACGTAGGCCGGTCGTGGAACCAGAATCATCCAGATGAAACCGTCGAAGAAGGACTGATGCTGTGAGGCAATAAGGCAGGGACCCGTGGGCAGGTGGTGCTTGCCAGTGACCGTGATCCTGATGCGGCAAAAATTCTTGAGCCCCCATAGTGTCAGGGCTGACCAGCATTGTGCATAGCGTAAGGCAAGCGACCGGCGACGCAGGAGGCGGATCGGCATGGCCCCCAGTCCCATCAGCAGGGTGAGGATAATGAAATAGGTGACGAATAGTGATGCGCGTATGCGGGTCATGCACTCCCCCTGATGGTCGCTTCCCTGTGCGACGTTCACTAGAGCATCGCACGGCATGAGGGAATTCTCTCTGCTGCCCTACGCCAGCTACCCGGAACTGAGAGATCGGTCGGGCAATGTCCGAACGGTGCGTTCCGGTCAGGCGCGAGGGGCCATGTTCACGCCGCGTGACAGGCCGAGATTGGAGCCGATCCATTTCATGTATTCGTGAAAGAGCAGGAGGACTGTCGCCCGATCCGGTCTCCGTCGCAGAACCGGCGAGCGCACCGGATAGGGATGAAGAATGATGCCGGGCGCCGCGCGATGCAGCTCCAGCATGGCGCGGCGTATGTGATATCCTGCGGTGACGACCAGCAGGGAGTGAATCCTGTTCTCACGCGCCCAGCTGGCCGTCTCCGACCCATTGCCTATGGTCGAGACAGCGCGTCTGCCCAGCGTGATACGAGCGGCGAGCTCGGGCGTCAGTGGCACGGGGGCATGCTCGGCAAGCTGGCTCAGCGTGGCATGAGGCCCGACACCGGAAATCAGCAATCTGTCTCCTACGCCTTTATCGAGCAGGCTTAGTGAGGCCTCGATTCTGTCACGCCCCCCGGTGAGGGCCACGATACCATCGCAATGCACTGGATGGGCCGGTGGCTGCAGGGCATCCACGCAGAACCAGGCAAACCCCGCACACCAGACGATGGCGAGAACAAAAATCATCAGAGGCAGCGCAAGCCAGAACCTCACGGCAGCCTCCGCAGCCAGAGGCGGACAGTGACCTGCGCAACAATGAAGCTGAGCGCGGCAACCAGCAGAGGAACAGAGGCGAGAGAGTGAAAAAGCGATGAAGGCAGACCCGACCAGAGGCTCATCCATTCCTCATAGCCTTGCGGCCAGATCGAAAGGCCCGCGCGCGACTGATCGAGAAATGGCTGGATGAGGCGATGAAGAATCGCAAGCGTCGCTCCGCCGAGCAGGGTGCCAAGAAGTCCCCCCGATACGCCGAGCACGGCACTGCGCCATGCGATGCGCCGCGCAATCAGGCCGTCGCGCGCGCCAAGGCTATGCAGGATTTCCACTGTCCGTCGTCTCGCAATCAGGGTCATGCGCACCGACAGGGTCGTCACCCCGGCCGTGGCGAAGCCTGCCAGTATGACAGCGAGCCAGGCGCAGGCCTGCAGGCTCTGACCCAGCAGCATCAGCCTCTCGCCCCAGCGCACATTATCCTCGATGATGGCAGACGGCGCGATGGTGTCGAGAATGACCGGCAGGTCCGTCAGCGGCGTATTGGAACGTCGGGTCAGCGAGAGAATGACGGGCAGGTCGGCGAGATTTGCCTGCATGGCCCCGAGCCAGGGTCGCAGAATTTCCTGCACTTTGGCGTCGGGTAGAATTTCGACCGCCTCAATGCCCGGATCGCTTTTCAGCACAGCCACGAGTTTCGTTGAAACCGCCTGCGCGTCGCCCGAAATGTTCGGGATTTCGATTGTCACCTGCTGCGCCGCACCATGTGCCCATTCCTGTGACAGGCTGCGCGCAGCATTCCATCCGCCGAGGGCCAGGGTCGCAATGGCGGTGACAGCCGCGATGACAGGAATCAGACCATGGTCGCGTCTGCCAAGATGCAGCCCGTCGGGCAGGGTGCGTCTCATCGCGTCAGCAGCGTTCTGTCTGACGCGGAGACATTCCCGCTGGTATCGGCCCCTGTACCCGGTAGTAGTGGATGCACCAGTTTGCCATTCGAGAGAGCAATGGAAGGCAGCGGAAGGGCGCGCAGCAGCGTTTCGTTATGGGTCGCAACGACGACCGTCGTGCCGCTCCTGCTCAAGGCCTGCAACGCTTCGATCAGTTGCCAGCTCTGGCCCTCGGCCAGAGCATTGGTTGGCTCGTCAGCCAGGAGAAGCGCAGGGCGCCCGACCAGCGCGCGGGCGATGGCCACACGCTGCCTCTCGCCTCCTGAAAGGGCATCGGGATAGCGATGGCGCTTCGGTCCGAGGCCAAGCCATTCGAGGATCGACTGGACCTCACGTCTTATATGGGTATCGTCTTCGCCTGCCAGGCGCAGCGGAAGGGCAATGTTATCGAGGACGTCGAGCTCGGCCAGCAATCGCAGATCCTGCGGGATGAAGCCGATCCGTTGCCTGAGCTGGGCGCGCTGGCGGCGCCCGACGCGGGCCGGATTGACCCCGAGGATTTCCATTTCGCCCGATGAGGGCATGACCTCGCCATGAGCCAGACGCAGCAGGCTCGACTTGCCGGCGCCTGAAGGGCCTGTCAGCCAGTAGAACGCACCCTGCGGGATGCTGAAGCCGATATTGTCAAGGACGGGCGGTACCGCCTCGCGACCGGACCTGGGGCCGGGCTGGCGTTGTCCCGGTCCGTGCCGGTAGGTAACGTTTCTGAACCGGATCATGAAAGCCCCGGCCGGTCGGTCACATATTGCGGGCGGCGACCGCGGACACGGTGGCGCCGAGTGCGGCGACGGCCATGAGAAGGAAGCCGTCAAACACCAGACCGCTTGCTGTCATCACATGGCTGCCGATTGCCAGATGATCGGGAATGCTGCCGACCACGTGGTTCATCACGTCCTGCGCCTGCGGGTCGGTCGAGGCCGTGTTGGTCGTGATGGAGGCGAGCGCGCGCGGCAGGGCCATCCAGCCGATACCCAGAACGAGGCACAGGGGGGCGAGCACCTCTGCGACCTGCTGGGCGAAATAGAAGGCGAAGTAACATACTGCCCAGAAGGCGGTACGCAGCAGGCCAAGACCCGAGGCGGGACGAGGTTCGCGGTCATCGCTCGCCTGTGCAAGGCGTGACAGGGACGGGCGGGGCGAAACTTCCATGGGGCGATTCCAGCTTGGTCGTGGCAGGCAGAGGTGACGCGGCCTGCAATCGGGACTGACCACGATATCCGATCTTGAGGTAGCTGGCGGCGCGTTGAAATGCAATGATCGGAAAAATCGCAACTTTCATGAAGGCGAGGCCTCCCCGGGGGAGGATATCAGCGGACACAAGATGGATTTGCTCATTTCATGACGATGTCAGACACGTCCCTTCCCAGTATTCTCCTCGTGGAAGAGTCTGACCTGCAGGCGCAGGCGCTCGTGCAACTGCTCGATGAGGCCGGTTTCGCGGTCCGCAGGGTGGCGAGCGGCGAGGAGGCCCTGACCTGTCTCGATGACGGTCTGCCCGATCTGGTCGTCGCGGATTATCACCTGCCCGGCATGAATGGCGGGCAAATGGCGCGCCAGTTCCGTATGAATGCCCAGACGCGTTCCATACCGATCCTGATGCTGACCGAGGACGTGGCGCCGGGGCTGGAGCGCGAAGGGCTTGAGAGTGGCGCAGATGCCTATATCTCGAAATCGGCTCATCCCGATCTCCTTGTCCTGCGTATCAGGGCGTTGCTGCGCGAGGGATCGGATTTTCTCCAGGCTGAGGAGGCAGGGCGCTTCAGGCGCGCGCGCATTGTTATTGTCACCAGCCCCAAGCACGAGGATTTCGACGAGGCGACCGCAGAAAACGCCAACTGGGAGCATGATTCCTCAGGAGCGTCGCTCGGTGAGTTGCTTTGGCGTGATGGGCATACGGTTACCACGGTCACAGCCTCTGGAGAGCTGATCCATGGGGGCTGGCTGGGAGGAGATGAGGGGCCGGATTGCCTCGTGCTGGATCTCACCTCGCGCATGCTCGACGGCGTGAATTTCTGCCGCCGCCTCGATGCGCGCCGTCAGGACGTGCTCGAGGCCGGGGGCACGTCTTTCCGTATCCTCGGTATTGTCGATGCGGATCGTTTTCGGCGTCATTCGGCGGCCGATCTGTTCGATGCCGGTCTGGACGATCTGGTGCCGAGCGATATCGCCCCTGACGTGCTCGCCCTGCGCATTCGGGTACTGGTCCGTCGCAAACTGGCGCAGGACGAGATACGTCAGCAGGAAATCAAGCGTCAGGTGCGTGAAGTCGCGCTCCAGACCGCCCAGAGCGAGGCACGGGCCATCGCGGCGAAGGCGGCCATGGCCGAGGCGCTGGCCCATGCCAATTCCGAGCTCGCAGATGCCAATGCACGCCTGATCGAGACCCAGGCCAAGCTGGTCCAGACAGCCAAGATGGCCTCGCTGGGCGAACTCGTGGCGGGCATCGCACATGAAATCAACAACCCTCTGGCTTTCACCCTCGCCCATGAGGAGACGATTGCGCGGGCGTTGCAGAGACTGATCGATACCGAAGGGCCGCTCCAGGCAGGGCAGCTTGCGCTTCTCGAGAAATGCTCGAGCCGTATCGGCGCAATGCGGCTTGGCTTGCAGCGGATCCAGAACCTCGTTCTGAGCCTCAGGCGCTTTTCGCGTCTGGATGAAAGCGCCTTTCAGGATACGGATGTGGTCGAGGCAATCGACACGGCTCTGGCCCTGCTGGCTCATAAGTTCGGACGCGAAATCACCGTGGAGCGGCATCTTGCGGCCCCACGCATGCTCGTTTGTCAGCCCGCCCTACTTCATCAGGTGGTCATGAATATCGTCAGCAACGCCGCCGACGCCATACGCTCGCGCGCTGAAGCCGAGGGGCTCGAACCGGGCGCTCCGAGCGGCAAGATCGTGATCACCACAGCACTCGAGAAGGCAGGGCAGGATGCACGCTATGTGATCAGCGTGGCCGATGACGGGCCCGGCGTGCCGCCCGCCTTGCGCGCGCGCGTTTTTGAGCCTTTCTTCACGACCAAGCCTGTAGGGATGGGCACCGGTCTGGGCCTGGCCATTGCCTATGGCGTGATCGAGGCTCATGGCGGGTCGATCGATATTGAAGACGCCAATCTGGAGGATGGCATGGGAGTGGGAGCCTGTTTCACGCTCTCGGTGCCCGTGCGGCTCACGCCAACCGGACCGGTTACGATAGGACGCAGCGCATGAAACGGACCGAAATGTCAGTACCGTACGGCCGGAGCCGTATTCTTCTGGTCGATGACGAAGCCGAGATTCTTGTCGCGCTGACCGATCTTCTCGAAGATGAGTTCGATATCCTGTCGAGCACCGATCCTGTCGAGGCTCTGGGGTTTCTGCGCAAATCGCCAGATATCGCGGTCATTGTCTCCGATCAGCGCATGCCCAACATGACCGGCGATGTCCTGCTCAGCAAGGCGCGCGAATTCTCGGACGCGCGGGGTATCCTGCTGACCGGGTATGCCGATCTCGCTGCTGTCGTGGCGGCGCTGAACCAAGGGCGTATCCAGTTCTACGCCCACAAGCCTTGGGATTCGGATTCGCTGCGCGCCATGGTGCGCGAGGTTGCAGCGCATCACCGGCTTGAGCGTGCGCTCATGGTCGAGCGCGTATTGCTGCACGGCGCGCTCGAATCCGTGCCGATGGATGTCGTTTTCACCGAGTCCGATGGAACTGTTCTGCGTCACAACATGGCGGCCGATGTCGAGCCCAATGCCAAGGGCGATATCGAGGAGAACGCGCTCCATGGCGAGGCCCTCCGCGACGAGATCGTGGCGATGCGTGAGGAGACGAAACAGACCGGCGGCGCGAGCCGTCTGGTATCGGAGATGACGCCGGACGGCCTTCGCTGGCACGAGATCATTCGCCAGACCCTGCCATGGCCTCGCAACGCGTCCGGCGTGCCTCTGCCCATGCCGCAACGCTGGCAGATGAGCTATGACCGCGATGTGACCGAGCGCCTGGCCATGGAGGAGCGTCTGCGTCAGGACGACAAGATGCACGCCCTCGGCACGCTGGCGGGCGGCATTGCGCATGATTTCAATAATCTTCTGACCGCCATGCTCGGTTCGCTCGAATTGCTGCAGGACATGACTCCCGCCGGTAATCCGACCGTCACCAAACTGTTCGAGAATGCGCTGGAATCGGCGCGACGGGGAACGGTGCTGACACGCCGGTTGCTCGAATTCGGGCGTCCCAAACCGATGGCGTTGCGCCCCGTCGACATGGTCGCCATGATCTGGAGCATGCAGGATCTGATCGTGCAGAGCCTGAGCCGCGCGAGCGATCTGCGCGGAGAGACCGGGCGCTGTGTGCTCGATCTTTCTGCCGTGCCGCGCGACCTGGTCATGCCCCATGTGCTCAGCGATCCGGGGCAGCTGGAGATGGCGCTCCTCAACCTCTGCATCAATGCGCGCGATGCCATGCAGGAAGGGGGAATGATTGCGATTTCCCTCATCCATGAGAGCGCGCAGGACGGAGTCGAGCGCGTCATGCTGGATGTGAAGGATCAGGGTTGCGGCATGCCTCCCGAAGTCGTCCGCCGCATCTTCGAGCCTTTCTTCACGACAAAGGGCCTTGGGAGCGGGACGGGGCTCGGTCTTTCCACCATATACGGCTTTCTCCAGCGCAGCGGCGGCGATATCCGCGTCGAGAGCGTCCCCGGTGAGGGGACCCGCATGACCATGGTTCTGCCGGTCTGCCAGGAAAAGATTGCGGAAGACACGCATTGCCTGAAGGTCGAGGAAATCAGCAACGGTCCGCTGCGCATTCTGCTGGCAGATGACGAGCCGGGGGTGCGACTCGTGACCGAGCAGTTCCTGTCGCAGGACGGGAACGAGGTCGTGAGTGTTGGCGATGGCGCTGATGTGATTGCGCATCTGGCCGCGGGGGAGCGTTTCGACCTGGTGGTGCTCGATCTCCTGATGCCCGGCATGGGAGGGCGTGAATGCGGACTCATCCTGGCCGCAAATTATCCATCACTGCCGGTGCTCTACGTCAGTGGTTACGCCGATCCCGAAAACCTGCCAGCCAACGCTTTCGTGCTGGGCAAGCCGTTCACACCGCAGGAACTGCGTGAAGCCATAGCCACTACGCTGCGTCAGCGGCGCTGAAGCGGGCTTGTCTGCGCGTCTCCACGCCTTATGTGTGGAGACATGCAGATCACTTCTTCCTCTCCTCATGACCCTGTCGGCTGGCATGGCACTACCATCCTCTGTGTGAGACGCGACGGGCAGGTGGCCATGGCCGGTGACGGACAGGTCACGCTCGGCCAGACCGTTATCAAGGGCAATGCCCGCAAGGTTCGGCGTATTGGCCCGAAGGGCACCATCCTTGCCGGCTTCGCCGGAGCAACGGCCGATGCCTTTACGCTTCTCGAGCGTCTCGAAGCCAAGCTGGAGCGTTATCCCGATCAGCTTGAGCGTGCCTGCGTGGATTTGGCAAAAGACTGGCGCACTGACCGCTATCTGCGCCGGCTGGAGGCCATGATGGCCGTCGCCGACGCCTATCGCTCCTTTACCCTCACCGGCAACGGCGATGTTCTGGAGCCTGAGGATGGCATTATCGCCATCGGTTCGGGCGGGAATTATGCGCTCTCCGCTGCGCGGGCGCTGATCGATATTGAGGGGCTGAGCGCTGAGGATGTGGCGCGCAAGGCCATGAAGATCGCAGGCGATATCTGCGTCTATACCAATCATTCTGTCCGGGTTGAACTGCTTGGCGGGGAGGAATCGTGATGGATATTCCCAATTACTCGCCTCGCGAGATCGTCTCCGAACTCGATCGCTTCATCATAGGGCAGAATGAAGCGAAGCGTGCCGTCGCTATTGCCATGCGCAATCGCTGGCGCCGGGCGCAATTGCCTGAAGGCCTGCGTGAAGAGGTCGTCCCCAAGAATATCCTGATGATCGGTCCTACCGGTTGTGGCAAGACCGAGATCGCACGGCGTCTGGCGCGTCTGGCCCAGTCGCCCTTCCTGAAGGTCGAGGCGACGAAATTTACCGAGGTCGGTTATGTCGGGCGCGATGTGGAGTCTATCGTCCGCGATCTGGTAGAGGTCTCGCTGACCATGCTGCGTGAGGCGCGCCGCAAGGACGTGAATGCCAAGGCCGAACTCGCGGCCGAATCCCGTCTTGTCGACGCGCTGGTGGGTGAGGGTGCGACCGCCGACACCAAAACCAAGTTCCGTCAGATGCTGCGCAATGGCGAGCTTGAGGACAAGGAAATCGAGATTCAGGTCGGGCGTGAGCCTGGTTCTGGAGAGATGCCTGAGATGGCGAATGGCACGGTGATGAACGCCGCCGCCTTTGGCGATCTCATGAAGAACCTGATGAACCGCGCGCCGCAGAAGCGTCGCCTGGGTATTGCAGCAGCGCGCCAGCTTCTTATTCGCGAAGAAGCCGATCGTCTGGTCGATAACGACGCCCTGACACAGGATGCAGTGCGTCACGCCCAGGACCACGGCATCGTCTTTCTGGATGAGATCGACAAGGTCTGTGCCCGATCCGGTGAGGGGGGAGGGCGCAGCGGCGATATCTCCCGCGAGGGGGTCCAGCGCGATCTGCTGCCGCTGATCGAAGGCACCACGGTCACGACCAAATACGGCCCTGTGAAAACAGACCATATCCTGTTCATCGCTTCAGGCGCGTTTCATCTTGCCAAGCCGTCGGACCTGCTGCCCGAATTGCAGGGGCGTCTGCCGATCCGCGTCGAACTGGCCGGTCTGACACGCGACGACCTCAAGCGCATCCTGTTGGAGCCTGAGCATTCCCTGCTCAAGCAATATGTCTCCTTGCTTGGTACGGAGAACGTCACCCTCGTTTTCGAGGATGGCGCGGTCGATGCGCTGGCGGAACTTGCTGCAGATATCAATGAGCGTGTCGAGAATATCGGTGCCCGGCGTCTGGCCACGGTTCTGGAGCGCCTTCTGGAAGACATTTCCTTCCGGGCGTCCGATCGCGGGGGAGAGACCGTGACAGTGACGGCGCAGGATGTTCAGGAGCGCGTGGCGCCTCTGGCCCGCAAGGGCGATCTCAGCAGGTTCATCCTGTGAGCGGGGCGGCGATCATGGCACCCTGGGTGCAGAACGTGGATGACACCGCTTCGGAGGCGATCGAGGCCATTCGAGAGGAGCTGGCGCTCTTCGATGACTGGATGGATCGCTATGAGTACATCATCGAGATGGGGCGCAACCTGCCGGCATTCCCGTCTGCATGGCAGAACGATGCCCATCGCGTGCCGGGTTGTCAGAGCCAGGTCTGGCTCGAGGCGCATGAGGAGAATGGAAAGCTGTTCTTTGCCGGGGCTTCGGACGCGGCTATCGTGAATGGGCTGGTGGCACTTTTGCTGCGTGTCTATTCGGGGCGGGACAGAGCCGAAATCGAAGCGACGGATCCAGGCTTTCTGCATGATCTCGGTCTGGTCAAGGCTCTCTCGACCAATCGCGGGAATGGTGTCGAGGCGATGGCGCAAGCCATCAGGAGCCGTGCCCGAGCCTGAGGGCAGAGAGCTGTAATGTGTCGTCGCTGACGTCATACCTGATATGCAGCAAAAAGGCCCGGTCAAACCGGGCCTTTTCTCGTTGGTCTGTCCAAGGCTGACGCCCATGACAGGGTCAGATCAGTTCTTGCCCGGCGCGCCGTCAGCAGGTGTTGCTGTCTTGGCGGCATCGTCCTTCGGGGCATCGGCCTTGCACTTCATGAACTTGCCTTTGGCATCGCGGCATTTCTCCGCCTTCGGCTTTTCGCATTTGGTGAACTTGCCGGTTGTCGCATCGCGACAGGGCTTGGCATAGGCCACAGGGGCCGCTGCCGTTCCGAGGAGGACGGTCAGGGCGAGGAAACCACGAAGCATGGAAATATCCTTGTAAGGGTGTCCAGCAACATTCTGACATTATTCAGGGCGTTGCAAGCGCTTTCATCGGCTGACCTTGGGCGCAAAAAAAAACCCGCCAGATGGCGGGTTTTTCCGTATTCTGTCCTGCCGGACTCAGTTCGGCAGGGCGTAGGCGATGACGTAATCGCCCATCTTGGTCCCGAAGGAGCCATGACCACCGGCATAGGTCACGATGTACTGCTTGCCATTGGCCGAGTAGCTCATCGGGGTCGACTGGCCACCCGCAGGCAGACGATCCTGCCAGAGGGTTTCACCTGTCGTAACGTTGTAGGCGCGGATGTAGAAATCCAGCGTCGAGGTCAGGAAGGCCACGTTGCCAGCCGTCGTGAGCGGACCGCCAAGGCTCGGCACGCCGATCTTGAGCGGGGGCAGCTGCACGGGCAGGGCGCTGCTGTAAAGGCTGTCGCGCAACGTGCCGTTACGATGCTGCCAGATCACCTTGTTGGTGCGCAGATCGATGCCGGCCATGTAGCCCCACGGCGGACGCTTGCAGGGGATGGGGAAGCCGATCTTGGTGGTGATCGGGTTCAGGAACGGGCTGAGCATGACGGCATAGGGCGCGCCGTAATTATGCTGCAGACCGGTCTCGCCACCAGTGCCCTTGGCGTTCTCATCCGGCCAGAGCGGGTTGCCCGGGCCACGGGGAACGAGCTTGGAGACGAAGGGCAGGGCAATCGGGTTGGAGATGGCAATCTGGCGCTGCGGATCGACAGCGAGACCACCCCATTCGAAGATGCCGAGATTGCCCGGGAAGATCAGCGACCCGCGTTCGGACGGCGGTGTGAACGTGCCCTTGTAGTCGAGCTGATGGAATGCCACGCGGCAGATCAGCTGATCGAACACGGTGCCACCCCACATGTCCTTGCCTGTCAGCAGGGCCTTGGGACGCAGGGTCAGGTCTGAGAAGGGCTGGGTCGGCTCGGTATGGTCACCCTTGGCGGCGCCCTGCGGCACGGGCAGTTCGGGAGCCCCCACGATCAGCTTGCCGTCGCGACGGTCGAGAACGAACACATTGCCCGTCTTCGCCGGAGCATAGATCGCCGGAACGACCGTGCCATCCTTCTGGGTGATGTCCACGAGGCTCATCTGGGCAGGCAGATCCATGTCCCACAGATCGTGGTGCACGGTCTGGTAGCTCCAGGCCAGCTTGCCGGTATCGGCATGCAGGGCGAGGATGGCCGAAGCATAGCGCTCGGAATCGGCGCTGCGGTCGCCGCCCCACTGGTCAGGTGTCTGCACACCGGTCGGGATATAGATCAGGCCAAGATTGGAATCATAGGACGCGGTGATCCAGGAGTTCGGGGAGTTCGCCACATATTTGTGGTCGTCGCCCGGCATCTGGTTCGGATCGGCGTTTCCGGTGTCGAACACCCAGACGAGCTTGCCCGTGAACAGGTCGAAGGCGCGCGTGACGCCCGAAGGCTCCTTGGTGGACCCGTTATCGGTCACAGCGCCTGAAATGATGACCAGCTTGTCGGTGACGACAGGCGGTGAAGTCGGCTCGTAGCCACCCACATGGTCATAGGGCATGTACGGGGTGCGCAGGTCGATTTCGCCGCTCTTGCCGAAGCTCGGGCAGGCCTTGCCGGTCTGGGCATCGACAGCGAAGAGGCGGCCGTCATTGACAGGCAGGAACAGACGCTCATGGCATTCATCGGGTGCGGGCGAACCATCGGAGGTTACGGCACTCGCATCGGACTTATGGTAGGTCACGCCACGGCAGGTCAGATGCTGGAAGCCCGGATTGACATAGAGATGGGGGTCGAACACCCATTTCGTCTTTCCGGTGGCACCGTCGACCGCCCAGAGCTTCTGGTGCAGCGAGCAGAAATACAGCGTGCCATTGACGGCAAGCGGTGTGGCCTCGTTGGTGGCTTCACCCGGATCATTGGGTCCCTTGAAGTCACCCGTGCGCATGGTCCAGGCGACCTTGAGCTTGCTGACATTCTCGGAGTTGATCTGGGTCAGTGGCGAGAAGCGATCACCATACTGGGTGCGGCCATAGGCCTGCCAGTCGCCATCGGGAAGCTGCGGCGCGTCGCTGCCTGCGGCGGCCACCTTTTCGGTGGGCAGATTACCGGCCTTGTCGCCCGGATCCTGCACGAAAGCCACGACTACCACGATCAGCGCGAGGACGACGCTGCCGAGCAGGGGCAGGGTGGCGAGACGGCTCGTGGTGATCTGGCGGCTGACGAAAGGCAGAAGCAGCCAGATACCGAGAATGGTGATCACGTCGCCACGCGGCACGAGCGACCAGAAATCGATGCCGATTTCGCCGATCGCCCAGATGAGCGAGCCGAGGATGATCAGGGTATAGAGCCAGAAGGCGGCCGCACGGCCCCTCCAGACGAGATAGGCGGTCGCCAGAAGGGCGATACCGCAGACTGCGTAATAAGGGGTGTCGCCATAGCTCAGGAGCCAGACACCGCCGAGTGTCAGATAAATGCCACAAAGGGCAAATATCACGGCGGTGAGGGCTGCCCAGAACCGCGGCCGGGAAACCGTGTTCATGCGTCGTCCTATGTGTGGTTTCGTGTTCGGAAACGTTGCGAAAAGAGACCGCGTGGTAAAAGGCCCAAATGTTGATCTACGTCAAGAACGTCCCACATTGTGGTTAGGGTCCTGTCTAACCCAAAGTAAATGTTTTAGCGCGTTAAAATGGGTTGTGCGGGCTAAAGATATCCTATAGGTGCCCCCTTTCGAACGCGCGTCCAGGCGATGGTAGGGCATGCCTGGCCGCTTGGTGACGGCTGCGAGCAATCGCAATCCGGCACCTTATATGTCGAGAGGAGAACGAAATGCCCAAGATGAAGACCAAGTCGTCGGTCAAGAAGCGGTTCAAGATCACCGCGACCGGCAAGGTGATGTGCGGTCCCGGCAACAAGCGCCACGGCCTCATCAACCGTCCGCAGAAAATGAAGCGCACCAATCGCGGCCCGCAGACCATGACGGACATGGATGCGAAGACCGTGAAGCAGTGGGCCCCCTACGGACTGGCTTGAGGAGCAGATAAATGGCACGTGTTAAGCGCGGCGTAACGACGCACGCCCGTCACAAGAAGGTTCTGGATCTCGCCAAGGGTTACCGCGGCCGGTCTTCCACCAACTATCGTATCGCTCTCGAGCGCGTCGAGAAGGCTCTTCGTTATGCCTATCGCGACCGTCGCAACAAGAAGCGTGATTTCCGCGCTCTGTGGATCCAGCGTATCAACGCTGCCGTTCGCGAGCAGGGCCTGACCTACAGCAAGTTCATCAACGGACTGGCGAAGGCTGGCATCGAAATCGACCGTAAGGTTCTGGCCGCCATCGCATTCGATGACGCAGCAACCTTCGCCGAGATCGTGAAGCTGGCGCAGATGGCTCTTGAGCAGTCCGCTCAGGAACAGACGGCGCAGGCCTGATTAGAGGCTTTTGCCTTCGGATTTCCGCTTCGGCAGATTTCCGGATTTGATAGAAAACGGGTCGTCCTGTATCAGGACGGCCCGTTTTCTTTTTTGACGATACCAGTTGACCGATGGGACAGGCGAATGATGGGCGATGATCTCGAAGCGCTGAGAAGCGACACTCTCGAAGCCTTGGCGCAGGCGCAGGATCACGCCGCCTGGGACGCCATTCGCGTGGGGGTTCTGGGCAAGTCCGGCCGTCTGACCCGTCTGCTCAAGGAACTGGGGAAGATGAGCCCCGAGGAGCGCAAGGAGCGCGGCCAGGCGCTCAACCGCCTGCGCGATGCGCTCAACAGCGCGGTCGAGGCGCGTGGGCAGGAAATTGCCGACGCCGTTCTCGAGGCCCGTCTGAAGTCCGAGCAGGTGGATGTGACGCTTCCGGCCCCTGCCTTGTCGCTGGGACTGCTGCACCCGATTGGCCGCACCGTCGAGGAAATGACCGCGATCTTCGGGGCGATGGGGTTCTCCGTGGCAGAAGGCCCGGATATCGAGTCCCAGTGGCATAATTTCTCGGCTCTCAATACGCCCGACCATCATCCCGCCCGTACCGAGCACGATACTTTCTATCTTCCCTCTGCCCAGGAAGATTCTCCTGCAAGAGTTCTGCGCACCCAGACATCGGGCGTACAGATCCGCACCATGCTCACCGAGGCGCCGCCCATACGGGTTATTGCGCCGGGTCGCACTTATCGCGCCGATCATGATGCCACCCACTCACCGATGTTTCATCAATGTGAAGGACTTGTCATCGACAAGGGCATCACGCTCGGTCACCTCAAAGGCTGTCTGATCGAGTTCCTACGAGTCTTCTTCGACAAGCCGGACCTGCCGGTGCGCTTTCGCGCATCGTATTTTCCGTTCACCGAACCTTCGATGGAGGTCGATATCGGCTGGTCACGTCAGACGGGCGAGATCGGTGGCGGCACGGACTGGCTCGAGGTTCTGGGCTCGGGCATGGTGCATCCGCGTGTGCTCGCCAATTGCGGGCTCGATCCGGCCATCTGGCAGGGCTTTGCCTTCGGTATGGGGATCGAACGCCTGACCATGCTCAAGAACGGGATTCCCGATCTACGCTCCTTCTATGAGAGCGATCTGAGATGGCTGCGCCATTACGGCTTCTCGGCCCTGTCTTCCGTCAGCCTCGCAGAAGGAGTCTGAAACCATGAAATTCACCCTGTCCTGGCTGCGCGAGCATCTCGATTTCACGGTTTCGCTGGACGCCATCCTTGCCAAGCTCAATGCCATCGGCCTCGAGGTCGAGAGCGTCGAAAACCCTGCCGACAGCCTCAAGGGCTTTCGTGTGGCCAAGATTCTCGAAGCTCATCGACATCCCGATGCAGATCGTCTGCAAGTGTGCGTCGTAGCGGCTGGCGGTGGCTATGAGAAGGTTCAGGTGGTCTGCGGTGCGCCCAATGCACGCGCGGGTCTGCATGTGATCTTCGCCCCACCGGGCACCTATATTCCAGGCAGCGACATCACCATCAAGGCAGGCAAGATCCGCGGGCAGGAAAGCGGCGGCATGCTGTGTTCGCTGCGCGAACTCGGACTCGGAGCCGAGTCCGATGGTATTGCCGAACTGCCCGAGACCGTGGTGCTGGGTCAGGCCTATGCCGATTACGCCAGGCTCGACGATCCGGTGATCGATATCTCCATCACCCCCAATCGCGGCGATGCGCTGAGCGTACGCGGCATCGCGCGCGATCTGGCGGCAGCAGGTCTGGGGCATCTCAAGCCGTGGCTGGTCGAGACGGTGGAGGGGCATTTTCCGTCCCCCATCACCTGGGACATCCAGTACGACTCTGCCTGTCCGTTCATTGCGGGTCGCCTCGTGCGCGGCGTACGCAACGGTCCAAGCCCTGACTGGCTGCGTCAGCGCCTCGAGTCGATCGGGCTCAAGCCCATCAGCACACTGGTGGATATCACCAATTTCCTGACCTTCGATCTGGGGCGTCCGCTCCATGTGTTCGATGCGGGCAAGATTGGCGGCACGACACTCTCGCTGACACGGGCAGCACGCGAGACCTTCAGGGCGCTCGATGGTCGTGATCTGGTTCTGGGTACGGATGACCTGGTCATCGTCGATAGTGCGGGCGTGCAGTCCCTTGCCGGTCTTATCGGCGGCGAGGCGACGGGTGTCAGCGATGAGACGGTTGACGTCTTCATCGAAGCTGCCCTGTTCGACCCTGTGCGTATTGCCCTGACCGGACGCAGGCTCGGGGTCCATACCGATGCCCGCCAGCGTTTCGAGCGCGGTATCGACCCGGCCCTGGTCCTGTCAGGGCTCGAGGCTGCGACCCGTCTGGTTCTCGATCTGTGCGGCGGCGAAGCGAGCGATGTCACGAGTGCTGGCGCCATTCCTGCCTGGCAGCGCGACGCCTGGCTGCGTTTCGATCGTCTGAGCACACTTGGCGGCGCAGATATCGGTGAGGAAGAGGCAACTCGTATTCTCGAGCATCTTGGCTTCGAGGTGCGCGAGCGCGAGGCAGGTCGTAGCCTGTTCGCGGTGCCCTCATGGCGCAATGACGTGGCAACAGGTGTCATGCTCGATCAGGCCCCGCATCTCGATCCGGATCAGGCGCAAACCGCCGCGGCATCCGTTCATGCCATCGAGGCCGAGAACGATCTGATCGAGGAGGTGCTGCGTATCCACGGGCTGGACTCGGTGCCGCCCCTGCCGCTGCCGCTCAGAACCGCTATCGCTGCGCCTGCCGTCACCCCGGCACAGAAGCGCCTGGGCGATCTGCGTCGCCTCTGCGCATTGCGTGGCCTGACCGAGACGGTGGGGTTTTCCTTTGTATCGCATGAGGATGCGCTGCTGTTCGGCGGAGCGCCCGAAGGGCTGCGTCTGCTGAACCCGATTGCATCCGATCTCAATCAGATGCGTCCCACCCCACTCATCAATCTGGTGCGTGCCTGGCAGCGTAATGCGGCGCGCGGTCTCAACGATGCTGCTCTGTTCGAACTCGGACCATGCTTTTTGGCAGATGGGCAGAAGCTCGTTCTGGCGGGTTTGCGTGGGGGTGAGACGCCTCGCCGTCCCGGCGCACGTGCTCAGGCCATGACGCTCTGGGAGGCCAAGGCCGATCTTATGGCCGCTCTGGATGCGTTGAAGCTTCCGGCTGAAGCGCTGAGCGTCACAGCCGATGCTCCGGGCCATTATCACCCGGGACGCTCGGGCGTGGTGCGTCAGGGCCCCAAGACGGTTCTCGGCTGTTTCGGTGAGCTTCATCCGCGTGTGACGCGTGCCATGGGTATCGATTCGACGCTCGTCGTGTTCGAGATCTTCCTCCATGCCGTGCCCCTGCCCAAGGTCAAGCGTCGCCAGCCCCCGGCGCTTTCGGCGTTCCAGCCCATCAGTCGTGATTTCGCCTTCATCGTGGCGCCGGGTGTCGAGGCGCAGTCCGTGCTCAAGGCCGCAAGGGGTGCGGAGCGCAACCTGATCAGCGATGTCTCCCTGTTCGATGTCTATGAAGGGGGATCGCTCGAAGCAGGTCATCGTTCTCTGGGCATCGAGGTCACGCTCCAGCCGGTGAAGGCCAGCCTGACCGATGACGAGATCGAGGCTGTTTCCGAGAAGATCATCGCTGCTGTTGCCAAGGCAACCGGCGCACAACTGAGGCGCTGAGTTTCCATGCCCCATTCAGCCATCACCCCTCGTGTCATCTGGCTTCTGGCAGGTGAAGCCAGTGGTGACGTGCTTGGGGCGCATCTGATGCAGGCGCTTCATGCGCGCGACCCGCATCTGATCTTTGTGGGTATTGGCGGCCCACGCATGGAAGCTCTGGGGTTGACCAGCCTGTTCCCCATGCGTGAACTCGCGGTGATGGGGCTGGTTGAGGTCTTGCCGCGCATCAGGCAGCTCTCCCAGCGCCTGAACGAGGCAGTGAACGATGTCGTGCTGCGTCAGCCGGACATGATCGTGACCATCGACTCTCCGGGTTTTGCGCTGCGTTTTCTCAAGCGCCTGCGCCATGTCACCGTGCCGAAAATCCATTATGTCGGGCCGCAGGTCTGGGCGTGGCATGAAAAGCGCGTGCACAGCTTCCCCGAATTATGGGACCGTCTGCTCTGCCTGCTGCCCTTCGAGGTGGAGTGGTTCGGGGACCGTGGAGTGGCTGTCGATTTCGTGGGGCATCCTGTCCTGCAATCCGGGGCCGATCAGGGGGATGCGAAGCGTTTTCGCCTGCGTCACGGCATCGCCGATGAAGCGCCCATCCTGATCCTGATGCCTGGGAGTCGTCGTTCGGAAGTGCCGCGCCTTTTGCCTGTCTATGGCAAGATGCTTGCGCTGCTGAAGGAGAGGCTGCCCGGCATCGTGCCGGTTCTGCCGCTTTCTCCGCTTGTGGCACAGACTGTGAGGGCTGCCGTGGCACGATGGCCCGTCAAGCCGATCATCGTGACCGAGCTTCATGACAAGCATGACGCCTTTGCCGCAGCCGGAGCTGCCCTGACAAAATCAGGAACATCCACGCTTGAGCTTGCTCTCGCTCATGTCCCTATGGCGGTGGCCTATCGCGTCAATCCCGTGACCGCTTTCATGGCGCGTCGCATGATCAAGGTGAAATATGTCGCCATGGTCAATCTGCTGGCAGGGCGCGAGGTGGTGCCCGAATTGCTGCAGGAGCGCTGCACCCCTGGGGAACTTGCCGAGGCATCCTATGCCTTGCTGACAGATCCGTCTCTCGGTGCCGAACAGAGGGCGGCGTTCGATGAGGTGCTGGCGCAGCTCCGACCGCCGGAATCCCTGGCCCATAACGGCACGCCCTCGGATGCGGCGGCAGAGGCCGTGCTGCGTATTCTCAATGCAAGAAGTGCTTCAGGGACGTCAGAATCCGGGGCCTGAGGCAGTCAATGCGACGGAGCTTGAGACGCCGTCGCAGGGGGTTGGTTCAGTGCGCCCCGCCGTAAAGCTGCTCGGGCGAGATTTCCGGTGCTGTCGTGTCGCGCAGTCCCTCCGGCACGACCTCGTGATAGAAACAGCTACGACGACCTGTGTGACAGGCAACCCCTGTCTGCTCGACCAGAAGCAGCACGGCGTCGCGGTCGCAGTCCAGGCGGGCTGAGACGAGTTTCTGCCTCTGGCCGGAGCTTTCTCCCTTACGCCAGAGCGTATTGCGGCTGCGCGAATAGTAGCAGACCTGACCCGTGGCCAGCGTTTCGGCCAGAGCCTCACGATTCATCCAGGCAAGCATGAGCACGTCATGCGGCGCTTCGGCGGACTGGGCGAGGGCAGTGATCAGCCCGTCCTCGTTGAAGTTCACGGTGTCCAGCAGTGCCGCAATGATGGTTGGATCAGGGGGAAGATAGCTCATGATAACTCGTCTTTGAACCATTCGGGGATGAGCGGGGTGAGGGTACGACCCTCATGCTCGAGCGTGGTGGACCATGCCTCGCGGCGAAGAAGAGCCAGGCCGCGGGCACCGACTGAACTGCGCATCTGACCAATTTCACGTCCCTCATGCATCAGCAACGTGCCGGGCAGGGGCAGCGGGCCATCCCCTTCGACCGGAACGAGGCGCTTCTTGACCAGACCCCGATAATGGGTCCGTGCGGTCAGTTCCTGTCCCATATAGCAGCCCTTGCTGAATGAGATGCCGTTCAGCCAGTCGAAATTGGCTTCGATGAGCAGGGTTTTCTCGCTTTCGCAATCCGCGGTGTCGGGCAGACCAAGCTGCAATCGATGCGCGTGATAGGCTCTAACGTCATGCTCATCCCCACCTGTCGGCAGAGGCGCAATGCGCCGTATTCCCGCAGCGCCCATGCGAGGGTCAACGCGTGCCCCTTCAGTGTCTGCATCGCCTGCCCAGAGCGCCTCGACGCCGAGAGTGGTGATCTCGATCTGAACATCCGCCCTCAGGCGAAAGCGCAGCAGCTTTGTACGCAGCATGGAAGCATGGTCCGCGGGCACATCGAGAAGGAGCCTGTCAGGTTCATGCCAGATAAAGAAGTCGGAGAGGTAACGACCCTGAGGGGTCAGATAACCGCACCAGATGAGCGCGGTCTCGCTGGCCGCCGCGACATCATTGGAAACGAGCCCCTGGAGAAACCCGACCCTGTCCTGTCCCGTGACGGAGAGGACCGTACGATCCGTGAGCCATGCTCTTGCCATCTTCGTTCTCCAGTTCGGGCAGTATTAAGGTGAGATGCAGCTTGCAGGGGCCTGAAACAAGAGAGAAAATGTGAAAGCGACCCATGCAATTGTCGCGCGTTGACACGCAAAAGCAAGTCATCCCCAGCAGGAGGGGATATCCTGGGAGGGTGATTGTTGCCTGTTTCTGAGATCATTGACCCGGCTGATCCCGAAGCCGAGCTGAGAAAACGTCGGCTCGTCGAACTCGTCGCCCCGATATTCGGCGTGGTTCTGGTGATCGTCGTGATCGTTGCTGTCACGCTCCATTCCTACCACAAGACCCGCAATGGCGTGATTGCGCTTTCGCAGGATCTTCTGAGCGAAGAACAGAAGAACATCACCCAGGAAGTCTCGGATTATCTTGCCCCGGCCCCGGCAACCGCGATTGTGGCGCGTGACTTGTTGACCGACCCCGTGACCGATGATCCGCCGACGGTGTTTCTGGCTTATGGCGCCTCGATGCTGCGCAATGTCCATCAGGTCGAGAGTTTCTATCTGGCCGATGACAGAGGATCGTTCTGGTTCATCGATCGCTCGCCCACGGATATCGCGGACGGCATGGAGTGGGTCCATCTGATCCGTGACAAGAACGTCTTCCGGCACTGGTATTACGACAAGTCGGGCAAGCTCGTGCGCACGGTTGATACGCCCGGCCAGAATTACGACCCGCGAAACCGGCCCTGGTACAAGGGCGCCTTCGAGCACCCCGATCTGAACTGGTCCGACCCTTACCCCACTGTCGCAACCGAGGAGCTGATCGTCACGGCAGCCAGCATGCTGCATACCTCTGACGGCCACAAGGCTGTGTTTGCAATCAATATTTCGCTGAACCGCCTGACGGATTTTCTGGCAGCCATCAAGATCGGCAAGAGCGGTATGGCGGTCGTAGTGGACAAGAACGGGCGCATGGTAGCGGGCAGCCATCTGCTCGATGTGGCCCGCAAAGCGAACTGGAAATTCGACAGCATGCTGCTCGATCCCCAGACGCAGCCTGTCTTCACCCGGGCTCTCGCGCTCTATCACATCTACGGCGCGGGGGTTCATCTGATCAAGGCGCGGGACAAGCAATACGTCACCATCATGGCCTCGCTCCACAAGATCCGCCCCGGCTGGATCCTGATGCTGAATGCGCCGGAAGATGATTTCGCGGCTTTTGCGGCGGCGGCGGGTCGGCAGGGCTTCCTGTTCTCAATGGTCATCGTGGTGCTCGCAGCCCTGCTCGCAGGGTTTCTGGTGCGCCAGAACCGGCGCACGGAGCGCCTGCAACGTCAGATCGGTTTCGAGCGGGCGCAAGTCCGTGCCGAGAGCGTCGCGCTCAACGCCATGGCCGGAACACCCGACCTTCTCGACCCGGATCACGATGCACCTTTGCTGACGCAACGCCTGACCGAACTCGCCAAGGCGCGACGTGTGAGTCTGTGGCGATCCGTCGGGGACGATCAGCGACTCTTATGCGAGGACTCCTACGACAGATCGACCGATGCCCATAGTGCGGGCATGGAATTGTCGCATAGCGATCTCTCGACGTTTTTTGGCTTGCTGATGTCGGGCGATGTCATTGAGAGCGATAGTGCCGCAACGCAGGAGGGGCTCAGGACCTTTCAGCGTATGGTCATGACGCAGATCAATTCGCGCTCTGTGTATATCCAGCCCATTCTTGCCCGAGGTTCGGTCATCGGGATGCTGGTGCTGGAGGATGCAATCCGGCCCCGTGGGGTGTCGCATATCATCGCCATCGTCGCCGAAATAGCAGCTGTCCGGTTTGCCGCCATGCGCGCCGATGAGAGCCGCGCCGAGCGGCCAGAGCCGACCCAGTCCGGTGACCATAATGCCGTATCCACCCGGCTGGGTGAGGGATTTCTGGCCTCACCCCGTGCGGAAGGCACACCCGATCTGGCGCCGGGCCAGTACAGTCAGGTTGCAGTGGCGACCATCCTGTTCATGGATACGAGCTCGAACACATCGGTCGATTTGCTGCCGGTCGTGCAGTCGCTGGTGCGCAAGTTTCAGGAGGTCATGCGTCACGAGGCCCTGTTCTCTGCCCAGATTCTTGGCAACAGGCTGGTGCTGATCGGGGGATGTACGCAGGAGCCCGACCCCGATGCCGCCCGTCGTGTGGCGAATGCGATTCTGGCACTGCGCGAGATTGCGCTGATCACCCTGGCAGATGCGGAACTGACGCCGAGCTTTCGGATCGGCCTCGATGTGGGGCCGGCCTTCGGGGCGATTCTCGGGGATGATCCAGGCATTTTCAATGTATGGGGCGAAGCGGTTCAGACTTCGGAGCTGCTCGCCATCAGCGCGCCTGACTCCGGGACGATTCAGGTGTCGGAAACCGCCCATGCCCTGCTGAGAGAGAACTACCTTTTCCGGCCGCGTGGCATGTTCTACCTGCCCGCTGTCGGGATCACCAATACCTATGTCCTGGCGGCCAAGCGGTGAGCGAGACCCTGCCTCGTTACCGTCGCTGGCTCCGCGCGCTCGGCGGGCTGACCCGCCGTCAGTTACGCTTCACCCTGATGCTGGTTGGCGCGAGCTGGGGTGTTGTGCGTGAGGCCTGCCGCCCGACCTCATGGCGTCGCACGGTGATCTATGAGTTCAAGAGCACGCTGCGTCAGGCTGCAGGGGGCGGGTTGTTCAGCACGCTTTTCACGGCGGGGCTGACCGGGTTCGGTATTGTGGCGCAGGCGATCTACTGGCTCGGTATTGCCGGCATGGCCGATACTACGGACTCCCTGCTCGCTACGGTTCTGGTGCGCGAAATCGCGCCTGTTCTCGTGGGCGTCATTCTGCTGGGGCGAAGCGGGATGCTTAGTCTGACACAGCTCGGGCAACTCACGCTCGGGGGGGAATTGCGGGCGTTACAGGGGCAGGGCATTGATCCGTTTCTGACATTGGTCATGCCGCGGGCACTGGCGATGATGCTGAGCTCCTTCACGCTGGGCGTGGTCTTCAGCCTGACCTCACTTTCGGTGGGTTACGGGGTGTGCCGTCTGCATTCGATCATCACCATGCCGCTATGGACATTCCTTTATGACATCGTCGGCGCGATGAAACCCATCGACTATGTCGGGATCCCGCTCAAGCTGATCATCAGCGGCTTCCTGCTCAGCCTGTCGACGCAATTGACCGGGCTCGATGCCACGCGCTCAGACACGATCGCGACACTTCTGCCCCGCGGTTTTGCCCGGGGTATTCTGGTGATCATGGTTACGAATGTCATTCTCGGGGTGCTGGTGGCATGAGTGACGATCTGCACGCTGCGCTCGAACTGCGCGAGGCCTGCCCACGCTTCGAGGAGAGCGGTCTCACTTCCGTACCTTACAGTGTCAGGCTGATGCCAGGAGACTGCATGCTGGTGGCCTGCCGGGACCCGGTGCGCGCAACCCGTTTTGCCGATCTGTGCAGCGGGCTCATTCCCCTGCTCTCGGGGCAGGCGCTCTGTATGGGGCTTGACTGGGACCATCTTCCCGAACATCGCGCCTGGGCACTGCGCGGGCGTATTGGCCGGGTCATGCAACAGGGGGCCTGGATCGACCTGTTCGGTACCGATCTCAATATTCTTGTCCAGCAACTGCATCACACCCGTACACCCACCGAAGATCTCGTGGCGCAGGCCATTACCCTCTCGCGCCGGTTCGGCCTGCCGGGACTGCCGACCTTGTCGCCGGGGCGGCTCAACAATGCCGATCGCGCGCGTGCAGCCTGTGTCCGCGCATTCATGGGAGAGCCCAAGCTGCTGATTCTGGAAGATCCCGTGGATCTGGAGACCGCTGATATGATGACCGCTTTCCTGGCCGAACTGACGGCCGCCCGCGAACGTGGATGCGGCGTTATCTGGTTCTCACGGGAGCCCGATCTCTGGCACGGGTACAATGCAGCCGGAACGCGCCGGTTCAGGTTGCTCGATGAGGGTCTGATGCCAATGAAACAGGGGGTGTGATGTTTCGCATACGCACAAATACCGAAACCGATGGCAAGTCGCGCCCCCTCATGCGGATACGCTACGCCGATGAATGGGTGGGCATACTGGTCGTTGCGACATTCGGCCTGTTCATTTTCGCGATCGTTGAGGCCGGCGTCCTGCGCGACTGGCTCACCCCCTCGGGCAAGTTGCATTTCAACCTGCCCGAGAGCGGGATCGCCGGGCTGGCGGTCGGGAACGATATCGAGCTCATGGGTATCCGGATCGGCTCCATTCGCTCCGTCAAGATCAACCCCCATGGCAACATGTACGCCATTGCCGATATCGACCCCCAGTTCGAGCCCTATATCCGCAAGGACAGCCATGCGATTATCCGCCATCGCTTCGTTGTGGCGGGGGCAAGCTATATCGAGCTGGAACGCAGCAAGGGCCCGGCCATGGACTGGGAATTTGCGGAGCTCGAGGCGACTGTGGAGCCGAACCCGGCAGACATGATCACCAAGACCATCGGCGACATCCGCGCAGGGATGATGCCGGCCCTGCATAACGCAGACAAGATCATGGCCGATCTGGCAGCTGTGACGACCGCCATCCGTTCGGGGAGAGGGACTGTGGGCGGAATCGTCATGGATGACCGGATCCTCAAACAGGCCGATGCAGTGCTTGCAACGTTGCAGGATTCCATCGCAAGGCTTCAGCCGATCGAGGCGCAGGTTTCAGGCGTGCTCAGACAGACCGAGGGGACGATGGCCAATCTGCGACAGAGCAGCAGTGATGTGAAAAAGGCGACGCCCAAGCTCAAGGAGACGATGACCCATCTCGATGATGCCAGCGCACAGCTTCCGGCGTTGCTGACCCAGGCACAGGCTACGGCCAACAGCCTCAAGAAACTGACGGATCAGTTGCGAGGCTTGTGGATCCTCGGCGGCTCATCATCCAAGGCAACGCCGCAGCGCCTGCCTGCCGGGGATATCAGGCCATGAAGCGGAGCCGGGTCTTCTTTGCAACGGCCGTTCTCTCCCTGACCGCCTGCGGGGGCCACAGCGGGCAGGATAGTGTGAAAACCGACCAGGATTACGCAAACGCGATGGATGTAGGCCGAGATTCCTTCGACCAGACGCGCTCCGATCAGGCGAGACAGCAATTCGGGGCAGCCTATGATCGGGCCCTGCTGCGCGACGACCGCCTGGCGATACGCGATGCGGGTTATAATATGGCCGTTGCGACCCTCGCCGCCGGTGATGCTCCCGGGGCTCTCTCGACGGTATCCCGGGTGAAAGCCGATCTCGCTCTGCGTGGCGGTGCAGACCACGCAGCGCTCGATCTCGTTTCCATGGCGGCTCTGTGCAGGCTCGAGCGGTATGAAGAAGCCCTCGAACAGTCCCGTCATATCAGCACCGGCGATACGGCTTTGCTCGAGAGGCGCGCCTTTCTGACAGGGCTCGCCGCAGATGGCATCGGAGATGCGGGGACACTGGCCACGGCGCTTGACGCATTGCCACGTTCCCCCAAGCCGCCACGTCTGGAAATGGCGGATCGGGCGGAACTCGAAGCCCGTCTGGCGCTGCGTCATAATCAACCTGCAGAGGCCGAAGCCAGTGCGCTCAGGGCCGTGGATCTGCGTCGCGATATGCTGGATTACCGAAGCATGGCCCGTGCTCTGGACTGCGCATCACGGGCGGCTTTGGCTGCCGGGCAGACGGAGCGCGCGGCTGCCTATCGCGAGCGCGCCGTGCAGAGCCGCGCGCAGGAAAATCCGAAGGCTGACAAGTAAGGCCCGGATTAGCGCCAAGGGCCGATCAAGACAGGATCAGAGAGCGTCTGCCGTGCGGTCACCGAGATTCCTGCGCCCCGGTTGGCGCAGGGATATTGCCGTGAGGGCAAGCGATGCTATGATTCCGGCGACGGAAGCCGTGCCGAACCAGGTGAGCACACCCGGAACTGTTCCAAGCCTGAGGCAGAGCCACAGCGCAACAAGGGGCAGGACAAGGCGGCCGAGATGAAGCGGCAAATGAGGCAGCACGGGGAGCGCCATGATGCGGCAAAGCTTGGCTTGCAGCAGCGCATGAAATGACAGTGCCACGAACCATAATGCGAGAGCGGCGATGACGATCATGGCGTGGCGAGCCTCCGGTGAATCAGGAAAGCCAGGGTGCCAAGGCCGATCACCGTCAGATCGACAGCCTTGTACACGTCGAGCCCGTTGAAGAAGCTGTTCATGCTGCGCGTGAGAAGGTCCAGCGGCAGCAGTGCCAGAGCGAAGGCAGCGAACAGGAAGCATTGCTCGTTCCAGCCCTGCTTCGACCTGCCAGAAAAGCTGCGCCAGGCAGCATGGGCAACGCTGAACGCCCAGACGCCGAAGAATACCCGGACTTCGATCCCGCTTCGGAACTGGATATCGGACCAGATGAGGCGATTGGCCCAGAGATAGGCGAGACAGGCGAGGGGCAGCCCGGTTGTGACCGCGATCGTCAGGGTTTCAGCGAGCCTGAAATCGAATCGTCCCGCCTTCTGGTTCCTGTGCTTCATGAGGAAGAGAACAAGTCCGCCCGACATCATGGCGCTGCCGACAAGGCCGCTCAGGAAATACAGCCAGCGCAGCGGAAGCGGGGCCCAGCGAATGAAATGCAACCCACGCAGGGTACCGCCCAGACGATGAAGCGTATCGGGTGCGCGCACGGTCTTGAGCAGCGTTCCGTCTGTCTCGGAAAATTCCAGGTGATCACGCGTGATGGCAAAGGAAGCGGAATCCGCTTTTGTCATCGAGACTTTTCCATGATCGAACAGGACGAGCCCGATCGTGCCGGTGCCAAAGACATCCTCTGCCTGATGGAACATCGGGGCCAGGGGGGCTGCGGCAGGAGCATCATCGGCTTCGGTCCGCGGCGTATGAGTGTGCTGGGAATGCGCCGTCTGCTGGGGGCGTTCATGCCCGGGGCGCCCGTGATGATTGCCGCCGAACATCGGGAACAGGCGCGGGGCATGAATGACGGCGCCCGTATAGGCCATCATCACCATGAAGGGCAGGAACAGGATGCCTGCGAGAATATGCGCATCCATGAAGGCGCGTGTCTTCGAGGCAAAGGGACGAAAGAGAAGCAGATCCGTGAAAATGCTGCGAAAATGGATGACGACACCCGAGCCGACAGCCACGAGCAGCCCGATCGCCGCGATCTCGGTCAGCATGTTCCCCCAGAACGGTCCGTAATACAGGGAATGATGCAGGTCGAAGAAAAGCTGGCCACCGCCCGTCTGGCGGGTTGCGACAGGGAAGGCCGTATCGGGACGATAGGCCGAGCCGACGAAAGCATGTCCGTCGAAATGCTGGATGCGAATGATCGGATCGCGAGGCGTCGGGAGTGTGATGAACGCGTTCGCGCCCTCGCTACGCATCTCGGCGGCAAGAGTGCCGACCTCGTTAAGGGCCTGATCTGTCATGGGCGCAGGAGTGTAGCGGGACAGTTCAGGCTGCATCCAGCGTGTGAGCTCGGTATCGAACAGCGCCAGAGAGCCAGCCGTGAAGGTGATCACCAGGATCAGCCCGCCAACGAAGCCGACCCACTCATGCAGCCAGCCCATACGGATACGCAGGTTATCCCGCATTATTGAACTCCCGCGATGGACAGGATCGCCGCCAAAGGAACGATGGCGAGCGTTTTGAGCGATCTTCCCGTCGTGCGGCCATGCGCCCGTTGCGAGGGAAAGCAGAAAAGCACCAGAACGATACCCGGCATCAAGGCGAAAGCACATAGAAACCCGACGACCAGCATCGCTTCGCTACCGAAATGACGAAACAGGCTCAGAACCCCCATGGCCAGAGCATAGCTCGCGCCTGCGCCCAGGATGAGTCTGAGCGTCCAGACGCGCGCAAAGCTGTCCCCCTTTTTGTAACTGATACTCTTTCGCATGTGCTTCCTGTGCAACAGGGCCTTGTTTGTTTTCGCGCAAGCAGTCTGGCAGGCCAAAGTTTAGTTGCGAGCGTTTCTTATTCGCGTCTATTTGGCCCCGTCATCACTCCTTTGTCAATGAGATCGGCCTCTTGCATTCCCTGATCCTGCTCGCCACCAACACCGTGCGTTCGCGCCCGATGGCCCTGTCCACCCTGTTGATGCTCTCCGTCGCTCTGCCCCATCAGGGCTGGGCTCAGGCGCAGTCGACCGAAGGCGCAGCCGCGTCGACCCAAACCGGAAAACAGGCAACGAAAGCGACACCGGCGGCGAGCCCAAAACAGGCCGCGCTGACGAACGATGAACAGATCGAGGTGAAGGCGCAGCGTCAGAACCGTATGGAAGTGAAGTCAGGCGGCAATCTGGGAGCGCTGGGGAACAAGAAGGGTCTCGATGTGCCCTTCAATGTTCGCAGCTATACCTCGGCCCTGATCCTGAACCAGCAGTCCCAGACGCTGGGCGAAGTGCTGATGAACGACCCGACGGTCCGTACGACCTATGGTTACGGCAATTTCTCCGAGCAGTTCATCATTCGCGGGTTCCCGGTCTATGGCGATGACGTGGCGATTGACGGGCTCTACGGCATCACGCCGCGACAGCTCGTCTCCCCGCAGCTCTACGACCAGGTCCAGGTGCTAAATGGCGCCAGCGCGTTTCTCAACGGCGCAGCCCCGGGCGGCACGGCCCAGGGTGGCAATATCAACCTCGAGTTCAAACATGCAGGCGATACGCCGCTGACGCGCGTCACCGGAGACTACACCAGCTCCTCAATGGGGGGCGGTGCGGTCGATGTCGGTCGGCGCTTCGGGCAGGACAAGCAGTTTGGGGTGCGCATCAATGTGGCCGGGCGCAGCGGCGTCTCGGCGATCGATCGTGAGAAGCGCCATCAGGTGGCCGTGGGCGGCGGGTTCGACTGGCATGATCGCTCGGAACGCACCCGCGTGACGGTCGACATGGCTTACGAGAATCAGGGCGTGAATGGCGGTCGCGGCGGCGTCTTCCTGAGCGGGGTCACCAGTGTTCCCAAGGTGCCGGGCGCGGGGGCGAATTACGGCCAGCCCTGGACCTACACAGAGCTTAACTACATCTATGGCAAGCTCAAGGTCGAACATGACTTTGGCAAGTATCTGACCGCCTATGCGCAGTTTGGTGGCCTCGGGGGCAACGAGAAGGGCAATTACGGCAGCACCTATGTGACGAACAGCCAGACCGGTGCGGGCTATAACGGCGCGATGTATGTGCCCTATGTGCAGACCAATGAGAGCACACAGGCGGGTCTGCGCTCGCATTTCCACACGGGCGGCATCAAGCATGAGATCAATGCGGGCGGATCAGGGCTATGGGAAGAAAACGCCTCGGCCTATGCCCTCGCTCTGACGCGGCAGCAGACCAATCTTTATCACCCGACGCTGTATAATGCGTCCCAGCCCGAGACCTATATCGGCGGCAATATCGATAATCCCCAGAAGAACAACACGACACGTCTGTGGAGCCTGTTCTTCTCGGATACAGTCTCGGCGTTCCATGATCGCGTGGCACTGACCGCGGGCTTCCGCTACCAGTCCATCAAGACAGTGGCCTATAATTACGGCAAGGGAACGCCCACAGGCTACGATCAGGGCGCGTTCACACCGGTGGTCGGGCTGGTCGTGCATCCTACCCATCAGACGTCCATCTATTTCAACCGTATCGAGGGGCTTGCGCCCGGACCGCAGGCCAGTGGTCAGGTCGTCAATCTCGGCCAGATCTTCCCGCCCTATCAGACGGTCCAGTACGAGCTGGGGGCCAAGTATGACATCGGCCGCTTCTCGACCTCGGTCTCGATCTTCCAGATCGATCAGCCCAACTCCTATACCGTGGCCATTCCCGGTACGGGGACGAGCATCTTTTCTGTCGATGGTCTGCAGCGTAACCGCGGCATCGAGTTCACCGTCAATGGCGAGATCTTTAAAGGACTGCGCTTCAACGGCGGGACGTCGATCATTGATGCCGATCAGCGTCGCACCTCGGGTGGCCTCTATGATGGCAAGCGAGCTATCGGCGTGCCGGGTTACACGATCAACGGTAATCTTGAATATGATCTGCCCTTCATTCGCGGGGCGACTGTCACCGGGCGTGTGATCCAGACCGGCCATCAATATGCCAATAACCTGAATACGTTGCGTGTGCCGAACTGGACGCGCTTCGACGTCGGCGCGCGCTACAGCTTTGTGGTGGAACACAAGGCCATCACAACCCGTCTGGGCGTGGATAACCTTGCCAATAGCCGTTACTGGGAGAGTGCTTTTGGCGGCTATCTGCTGCAAGGCCTGCCGCGTACCTTCAAGTTCTCGGTCACAGCCGATTTCTGATCGTGGCAGGGGGCGGGCCTATGCCTGCCCTCGATCGTTCTGCATAGCCAGTAGATAAGTGCTCTGAAGCCGGCCTTCGGGCTGGCTTTTTTGTTATTCGAGCACCGGGAGCCATGTTGATCGGATGGCTCGGGCGCATAACGAACTCATCCGGTATGCGGCTATGGGCGCGAAAGACGATCGCGCCTATCATTGCTTGCAAAACGCGTGCAACCGGCGGCCCTAGGTCGAGATCAGGACGACAGGCCTCAAGCCTCGGAGACGGGTAAGGGGAGAGGCTCTGAAACGTCGCCCATAAGACCCGGAGACCGTGCCCACAAGAAAGGCCGGTCCCCTTGCAGGAACCGGCCTTTCTTTAGTTCAGCAAAGAAGGCGGTGTCAGTGTCCCTCGGTCATCGGCTTCATGCCGAGGCTGGCCAGAAGCTTGCGGTCACGATGCTCGGCCGGATTGGGCGTGGTCAGCAGCTTGTCACCGCAGAAGATCGAGTTCGCACCCGCCAGGAACACCAGGGCATGGGCTTCGTCACTCATCAATTCGCGGCCTGCCGCGAGGCGCACATGGCTGGCGGGCATGGTGATGCGGGCAGCAGCCACGACACGGGCGAATGTGATGGGATCGACGGCTTCGGCCTCAGCGAGGGGCGTCCCCTCGACGCGTACGAGCAGGTTGATCGGCACGCTCTCGGGATGCTGGGGCAGGGAGGCGAGAGTGGCGATCAGCCCGGCGCGGTCGCTTTCATCTTCTCCCATGCCCACGATGCCGCCGCAGCAGACATTGATCCCGGCGTCACGCACATTGGAAAGCGTGTCGAGGCGGTCCTGATAGGTCCGGGTGGTGATGATCTTGTCGTAATACTCGGGCGAGGTGTCGAGGTTATGGTTGTAGTAGTCGAGCCCGGCCTCCTTGAGGCGGCGAGACTGCTCGCCATCGAGCATACCCAGCGTGACGCAGGTTTCGAGCCCGAGCGCCTTCACGCCCTCGATCATGGCGCAGACCGTGTCGAGATCACGTTCCTTGGGGGAGCGCCAGGCAGCCCCCATGCAGAAGCGTCCGGCACCGGCGGCCTTGGCGGCGCGGGCTTCAGTCAGGACCTTTTCAAGGGCCATCAGACGTTCCGCTTTCACGCTTTTCTCGTGAAGGGCGCTTTGGGGGCAATAGGCGCAGTCTTCCGGGCAGCCGCCCGTCTTGATGGAGAGGAGCGTCGAGATCTGCACCCGGGTCGGGTCAAAATAGGCGCGATGGGCCATCTGGGCGCGGAAGATCAGCTCCGGGAAAGGCAGGTCGATCAGCGCGGCTACTTCGTCGCGTGTCCAGTCATGCCTGAGTTCAGGTTTCCAGCTTGCCGCAGCGCGAAGTTCACGAGGGACGACCGGGTCACGTGTCAGGGTATCGAGGGACATGCGGGGCATGGCTCCAAAACATTTGAGAACGAAAAGCTCGCGCAGCGATGCCACAGCAAGGGGGCGCTTGTCACGCGCCTGCGCGAGAACTCTACCCAAATTGGCGCGGACATGTCATCTAGGCGTCATGAAACATTGGCGCATCGATCAGATGGATTGGGATGCTTTCGATGCATCCCGCGTGGACCCGGACCTGATTCCGGTCATCAAGGCGGCGGCCGTGGTCGAGCGGAACGGGCTCGATTACGCGGTCTATCTCGGCAATGTCTTTGTGGGCGATCCCGATTTCCGTCAGGCCGCCGATAACTGGGCCGTCGAGGAAGTGCAGCATGGCGATGCGCTCGGCAAATGGGCGATGCTGGCGGATCCGAGCTGGGATTACATGACCGCGTTCGAGCGTTATCGCGCGACCTATCATATCGAGCAGGATGTCGACGCTTCGATACGTGGCTCACGTACGGGCGAACTGATTGCCCGTTGCATGGTCGAGACCGGAACCTCATCCTTTTATACGGCTCTGGCCGATGCCACGGACGAACCCGTGCTCAAGGCCATCTGCAAACAGATTGCGGCGGATGAGTACCGTCATTTCAAGCTCTTTTACGACCACATGCATCGCTACCTGAAGCGTGAAAAGCTGAGCGTGTGGCAGCGTACCAAGATCGCACTTGGGCGTGTGACCGAGAGCGAGGACGATGAACTGGCGACGGCGTATTATACGACCAACATGTCGAGCAACACGCCCTATGATCACAAGAAATGCATCGCCGCCTATATGGCGCGCGCGATGGGGTGTTATCAGCCCAAGCATATCAACCGGGTGACCAGCATGATCTTCAAGACGATCGGCTTCACGCCCCATTCGCGCATCCAGAACCTCGTGGCGCGCGCGATGTATGCGCTGATTCAGTTCAAGGCAAAGCGCTACCGGCAGGCTGTACTCGCGTCATAACGAAAGCGTTTGCCGCCCTACGGCGAATTAAGCCCTCACGGAGCGACGTCCTGGTCTATCATGACCAGGACGATCCACTTGGGAGAGCTTGTCCGTGATGTCTTTTACAATGCGCCTCGCCTTAGCTGCGGGCCTGATGTCGAGTATTGGCCTTGTTTCTGTGACGGGCATGGCCAAGGCGGATCCCTATTCTTTGCCTATAGCGTCATCCGGCCCGGTGACACTCCCTCCCGTGGCTGATGACGGGACGATTGCAGCCCGTCAGCTTGCGGCGCAGGTCGGTCTGGCCCAGTTCACGGCGGCAAACTGGAGGCCCGGATTGCTGCGCCATGTGGTGATGTTCCGCTACAAGTCCGGCACGACAGCAGCGATGCGCGCCGAAATCACGATGCGGTTTCTGAGGCTGGCGCAGGACTCGCGGCGTCCGGACGGGTCGCATCCTGTCAAGTCAATCGAAATGGGCGTGCAAAACAGCGGGGAGGGAGCCGATGCGGGTCTCCAACAGGCCTTCATCGTGACTTTTGCATCGGAAGGCGATCGTAACTTCTATGTCGGCAAGCCGGTGATCATGGATCCCGCCTGGTTCGACCCCGCGCATGAGGCGTTCAAGAACTTCGCCGCGCCGTCGATCGACAAGGTTGTTGTGTTCGACTTCAACGTACTCGCGACGACCAGTCTCGAACCTGCAAAAGGCAAGGCGAAGCCGCGGACTCGCCGTTGAACCCGATCTGACATAACGTTGCGTAATGTGTCGTGCACCGCAGCGGTGCACGACAGTCTCAAACCTGTTGAAAGTACAGCTCTGTGACCGGATTAATGAAACGTACTCCACCATTCCTGCTCGGTGCCGTCAGCCTTCTGGCGCTGAGCGGTCATATTGCTCCGGCGCGCGCTGCCGATGCCCCCGCTGCCGGGAATACGACGCAGACGGTCAAGCCCTATGATCCGAGCTGGGGTTTCAACATGGCGGGCATGGACAAGTCCGTGCGCCCCGGGGACAATTTCTTCCAGTATGCCAATGGCACCTACCTCAAGAACATTGTGATCCCGGCGGATCGCTCGTCTTTCGGTCCTTTTGTCATTCTGGCGGAAACTGCACGTGAGCGCGTCCAGTCGATCCTGACAGATGCTGGGAAGCATCCCGCCGCCGACCCGAAGACGACAGAGGAAAAGCTGGGTGCGTTCTACGCAACCTTCCTTGATACCGCGACGGTAGACAAGCTTGGCGTGACCCCGCTCAAGGCCGATCTCGATGCGGTGCGGGCGGTCAAGGATCAGGCATCGCTGTCACGCCTGTTCGGTCAGTCCGCCTATGGCTTCCAGTACGCGCCTTTCGGTCTGATGATCAGTGCCGATGACAATGATCCGGAGCAATATGCGCTGATCATGCATCAGGGCAAGCTGGGGCTGCCCGATCGCGATTATTATCTCAAGCCTGATTTTGCTGCGAAGAAGAAGGCCTATCAGGCTTATATCGCCAAGACGCTGGGTATGATCGCCTGGCCGGATGCCGATCAGGCAGCCGCCAGGATCGTCGCGCTGGAGACTGAGCTCGCCAAGGCACAGTGGTCTCGCACCGAAATGCGTGACCCTGTGAAGGTCTATAACCCGATGAGCGTCGATGAACTGGCCAAAAAGGCGCCGGGTATTGACTGGCCTGCCTTCCTGACAGCATCGGGCATTCCCGCTGACAAGCTGGGCGCACGCCGTATCATTGTTGGCGAGCCGAGTTCCATTGCGGGCATGGCAAAAATCCTGGCATCGGCCGATTATAACGTGCTTCGCGCCTGGCTTGCTTTCCATGTGGCCAGCAACGCGTCTGCCTATCTGGGCAAGGATTTTGTCCAGTCGGCTTTCGATTTCTACGATCATGAGCTCGAAGGGTCGCCTCAGCTGCCGGTCCGCTGGAAGCAGGCGGTCAGCCACACAGAGGACGCCATGGGCTGGGCGATCGGCAAGATCTACGTCGATCGTTACTTCCCGCCGGCGGCCAAGGCGCGGATCACCGAGCTTACCCAGGACGTCAAGGCTGCCTTTGCCAATCGCCTCGCCCATAATGCCTGGATGGCCCCTGCAACGCGTGCGGCTGCTGGTCGCAAGCTGCAGAATTTCGAGATCCAGGTCGGATATCCGAACAAGTGGCGCGATTATGACGGTCTGACCGTCAAGCCGGGTGATCTTTACGGTAACGCCGCGCGGGCTGTGGCCTTCGACTGGCAGTATAACCTTGGCCACCTGGACAAGAAGGTGGACCGCAATGAGTGGTTCATGACGCCACAGACCGTGAATGCGTATAACGATCCCAATCAGGTCGAGATCGTCTTCCCGGCGGCCATCCTGCAGCCACCTTTCTTCGACCCGAAGGGCGATGCCGCCGTCAATTACGGGGCCATCGGTGGCGTGATCGGCCATGAAATGACCCACTCTTTCGATGATGAGGGGCGTCAATACGATGAGCATGGCCGTCTTCACCAGTGGTGGACGCCCGATGATGTCAAGCGTTTCCAGGCCCTCGCCGATCGCTTCGGCAAGCAGTACGATGCTTTCGAGGTCCTTCCCGGCGTTCATCTGAACGGCAAGCTCACCATGGGCGAGAACATTGCCGATCTGGGCGGGCTGACACTGGCGCTCGATGCCTATCATGCGTCTCTGCATGGCAAGCCTGCCCCGGTGGTTCATGGCCTGACCGGCGATCAGCGGGTGTTCCTGGGGTGGGCGCAGGTCTGGCGTCAGAAGCTGCGGGATGACTCGATCCGCAACCGCGCCGTGACCGACCCACATTCCGCTCCTGAAGCGCGGGTGAACATGCCCATGCACAACATTGACGCATGGTACGACGCTTTCGGCGTCAAGTCGGGCGAGAAACTCTATCTCTCTCCGCAGGATCGCGTTAAAATATGGTGATTATCGGATGATTATCGTTAGCAACCGTTCGGACATCGCTGCTTTTCCCGGCAGTGATGGGCGGTGTGCAGAGCCCGAAAGGTGATCTGACCCCGATGTGTGTCCTGCGAACGGCAAGGGAACTGTCTCCGCCAGAAGAGACGACCGACCCGTTCACTATCAAGCTGATCGCATGCCGATGAACCGGCAACGCGATCTGTACGACCTGCTGAGCGCAGCCGCCGCGATTGCGCGCGCGCCCGCAGCCTATTTTGCCCTGCCTGAGCGCGGCAGGCCGGTGATGGCCGTGACCTTCGGGAACCTGCCTCATGTTCTGCCAGCCATGTCCGCGCCGGACAAAGCCTTCGTGCAGGAGGTTCTGTCCCCTTTGGCGGAACTTGCGCAGGCGCCATGGCACTATGTTTTCCGAACGGCCTACCCGATCCAGCTGATGGAGGGTCAGGGCGTAGCCACGCTCTGTTTCCTGACGCGCTTTGCGCTCGATATCGAGGCAGAGTCCTTTCGTGAGGGGCTGGAGGCTCTCATCCGTCAGATGGTCCGGGTTCTGGGTCGGCCCCTAGAGGCAGAAGATCAGCGTTTCTCAGGGATCGAGCAATTGCCGCGCGGTCATGTGGCACGTCTGCGTTCCGCCATGGCCGGGGCGGCTCCGTCCATTGAGGATCTGCCGGGAATAGGCACTTTCGAGATCAGGTTCGGTAGCAACCTTATCACCCTGTCTTCCGAACTGATGCGTCTGACAGGGGTTCCCACAGGCACTCAGTGCCCGATGGATGTGTTCGCCCAGTGCATGCCCGTTCCCGATACTGACCTGATCCATTTCGCGGATGGCAGCAGCGATGAGATCATCCTGCCGGAAACCGATTATGTCATGGAGTGCCTGTCCGATAACACCAGGATCTGGGTGCGCCGTCGTGCCGAGATAGAGGCAGATGATCGTGGAAGGCCCTGGCGCCTGATTGGAACGATCGAGGACATCACCCGGGACCGTGTAGCCACGAACCGTCTGTCAGCCATGGTGATTCTGGGTGACGCTCTCCGAAAGGTCGATACACCCGAGGAGGCCTATCACGCAGCGTGTTTTGCGCTGGGTGACGCCCTTGGGGCCGATCGTGCAGGTTGGGCCATGTTCGAGCCGGGAAATGATCGGCGCTTCAGGGTGATGGAAGACTGGCGCGGCCTGTCGATACCGAGCGCTGCCGGTGTCTATGACTGTGCCAGGCACGAGGTCGCCCTCGGTGTGCTTGAGCAGGGCTTGCTGCTGGCCGTACGCGACGCCCGGGAAAATGTATGGATTCCCTGTGAATCCCCGTTGCGTGGTGAGGGTGATCAGATACGGGCGCAGCTTCTGATGCCGATCATGGCGCAGGGGCGCATGACCCACTGCCTTTTCGTTCAGGCATGTCAGCCACGCGACTGGTCCGATCAGGAACTGGCCTTCATCCGGGCCGTTTCGGACCGGGCGCAGGCCGCAGCCGCATCGCTGGAAGCACGCGCCCATCAACAGACGCTGCATCAGGAACTGGCGCATCGTCTCAAAAACACGCTCGCATTGGTTCAGGCCCTGGCCAATCAAAGTCTGCGTGGGGTCGAGAACCGCGCTGCCGTCAAGGCTTTTGAAAAGCGTCTGGTTGCACTCGGTTCGGCTCATGATCTTCTCATGCGGCAATCCTGGCAGAAAGGCGATCTGGCGGCTCTCGCGCGGGAGGTTCTGGCCCGCGTAGGACCCGTGGAGCGTCTCTATTTCGAGGGTGTAGCGGTATCGGTCGGACCCAATACAGCGACGACGCTTGGGCTGATGCTCCATGAACTCGGGACGAATGCCGTGAAATACGGGGCCTTGAGCGTGGAGACGGGGAAGGTGAGCCTCACCTGGTTTATCGAGAAGGTCGAAGGGCGCGATATATTGCGGCTTCACTGGCTCGAGACGGGCGGACCGCCTGTGAAATCTCCTGAGTCCTCGGGGTTCGGGTCTCGATTGCTCAGGGCGGGGTTCGGTCATCAGGGCTCCGCCGAGTTGCTGTATCCGGAGACTGGCTGTGACGCGCGATTCAGCATTCCGCTTCGTCAGGCGCAGGAGAACTGATCTTCGACGAGTCGCCCAACCCAACTCCCTGCCTCGTGTCGAGCGGGCGATTCTGGCCGACCTTGGTGAGGGGTACCGAAATTGACCCCAGCCCCGAAACTGTCGCGGGGCTCTTGCTATTCACTGTCTGAAGTGATCGAACACAGGCAATCCAAGTCAACTCCTGACCGGCCGTGTTGCATGGCCTGAAAGATCTCTCATGACCACGATCTCTCTGGGCTATCTCGGCACGGCACTTCATGCCGGATGTGCAAGCGCGGTCGCGCGAGTGCTCGACGCTCATGAGGTCGAGGTGGATTTCGTGGATAGCGACGAGTCAGAACTGCCCGGTATGCTGGAGGAAGGCGCAATCGACCTGCTCGTCTCCGCCTGGCTGCCACGTGATGCGCATCTGGTGCAGTATGGCATGCGTGTTCTGGGCACGCTTTACCGCCCGTTCTATTGCTGGGCGAGCTTCGAGACGGTCTCTTCCCTGTCCGGGCTTTCCGCCGGGGAGATCGACGTCGCGATCACATCGCGTAGCGATCAGAAGCAGATGGAAGTGCTCATAGGCCAGACTGATGCTCTTGCCGGTGTCACCGTGGAAATCTGCGATGAGGAAGCACTCTACGCGGCAGTGCATGCCGCGCGGGACGCGGGCCGCAAGGCACTGGTTTTTCTGGCACAGCCTCATGCCCTGTTCAATGACGAGGCTTTCCGGACGATCGACGATCCCAACCTGCCCGGTGAGATGGAAGGATGCATGCTCGTTCGGGAATCCGTGGCCGCATGCGCCGATCAGGACATGCTCGACGAGTTGTCGGAAATGACCCTGGGCAACAAGGTGATGAGCGCCATGGATCATGCGATACAGGTTGACGGCATGGATCCCGAAGAGGCGGCAGAGGCCTGGCAGCGCGGGCGTCTTGTTGCCCGGTGATGAGGCGGAGCTTCCTGGGAATATAAAGAAAAGGAATATTGATATTCGCAAATAGTAAACAGCTAGGATCCCGATCAGTATTCGATATCGGTAATGCAGTACAATTTGCGAATTTTCCTTTATCTATTATAGAGGGCGTCATCCCAGTGAATGAGGCGCTCTATGTCTGCTCCTATGGATGCCTCAGACCTTCATATGAGGTTCCGGCATTGCGGCGATGAGGACTGGCTCAAAATCCTCGTTGCCTCGCTCAAGATGCCAGAGATCGATCGGGTTCGCATGCCGGGATTTCCGGCCCCTGATGTACAGCGTGAAATCCATGGTCATGCTGATGAGGTCTCGCTGCATGAGGCCTACATGTTTTTTCGCGAGACCAAGGCCTATTGCGGCTATGCCGGTGCGCCTCTGCGCGCTGAAACGCGTGTGCTGGATTTCGGCTGCGGCTGGGGACGTATCCTTCGTCTTTTCATGAAGGATATCCGGCCTGAAAATCTTTTCGGAATCGATTCGACATCGCGTTTCCTGATGGAGGCGCGACGGTGCAACCCGGCGGTCAGTTTCCTGGCCGGTGGCACGACGCCCCCCACACCTGTCCGTGACGGGTACTTCAACCTGATCGTCGCGTTTTCGGTGTTTTCTCATCTCGACGAGTATCTCGCCGGGCTGTGGATGAGTGAGTTCTACCGTCTGCTTGCACCGGGCGGAATGGTGGTCGTCACGACCCAGAGCCGGCGCTTCATCGATTTCTGTGCCGAGCAGCGCCTCAGGCGGGCCTCGGGCATCAGGCTCGAGCACGCGTGGCATGAGGTCTGTGCCGACAGTTTCACCGATGAGGCGCGGGCTTATGCCCGCTACGATGCAGGGCGCTTCTTGCATGCGGCGCCGGTGAAGCGCCCTCATCCCGGAGCGCATTATGGCGAGGCCCTTATTCCGCGCGCCTACTTCACCCAGAAATGGGGAGACCACTTCCGCCTGATCGAGTTTCTTGACGACCCGACAAGGGTGCCGCAGGTTTTCGTCGTATTGCAGAAAGTCGAGGGACGATGACCATGCCAGCATTTCATCGACAATCGGATATCCGTCCCGCCACGCTCGTATCCGGCCATCGCAAAGGCTTCGGGCGGTCTCTCCTGCGTCACGGGTACCGCGCCGGGATATTTGTCGCGATTGGTCTGGCATGGGGCGGGGCTCTGATCGCGCCTTCCAGAGGAGCCGACACGGCGCCGATGTCTTGCGCGCACGAGGAAAACATCGATGTTGCCGGTCAGGCTCTGGTGCCATTGTCGCGTCGTTACCGGCGTATCGAGCGCGTCTTTCGCCGTTTCGACTCATTCCCCCAGGCAGATCGTGAAGGGCTGAGCCTGCACATGGAGGCGCGGTTAGAGCCCGGCAACCGGCCTGGCATCGCCTCCGGGTTGATGATGAAGCGCGGCAGCGAGACCGTACATCTCATCCCGGGACCCGGAGACGAGATCGTTCTGCCCCATGACAAGATTTCATGGAATGAAGACCCCTTGCTCTATGCAAGGCTCAAGCCGGAGGAAAGTCTTGAAGTCGGATTTTTCTTCACGATTGTCCCGGAAGACCCATCGAGGTTCACAGGGGAACAGGCCCGGCGATGGCTATCACGACTTGACGCCTGTATTGAGGATGAGGGCGGATTCCTGATTGCCCTGCTCCTGCCTGACACACACAGGCTCGGCCTCGATATTGCGCCCCGGAGCCGTCTTGAAGTTCAGGAGAATGGTGTGACGCGTCTGCTGGTCGATAACCAGGGGCTCGTTCCCTACCATTATGTGCTGCGGCCGCAGGATTTCTCGCGCCAGGCGCAGTTCGTTGCCAGTAAGCCCTTCACGCGTCTCATGATGAACCTGCCATTTTCCCTGCATGGCGCGTTGGGAAGAAAGTAACGATTTGACAGGAACAGGCTGCCTCCTCCATCACCCGGGGCACGAAAGCCCCAGGCGAAAGTGAGAGTTGAGGTCATGTCAGTGCATGCATTCGTTTTTCCGGGACAGGGCAGCCAGTCCATCGGAATGGGTCAGGGCCTCTATGAGGCTTTTCCCGCTGCGAGAGAAGTTTTTCAGGAAGTCGACGATGCACTCGATGAGCATCTGTCCAAGCTGATTTTCACGGGCGATGCGTCCGAACTGACGCGCACGGAAAACACGCAGCCCGCGCTGATGGCTGTTTCGCTGGCGACGGTACGCGTGCTCGAAAGCGAGGGCGGGTTCCGTTTGCCGGACAAGGCCACGGTCGTGGCAGGGCATTCTCTGGGTGAATACTCGGCTCTTGCAGCGGCAGGCGCACTGGGTATTGCCCAGACCGCCAGATTGCTGCGCCTGCGCGGACTGGCCATGCAGGAGGCGGTTCCGGCAGGTGAGGGTGCTATGGCGGCGCTGCTTGGCGTCGAGGCCGAACTTGCCCATGAAATCTGTGCCGAAGCCGCCCGCTTGAGCGTTGAAGGGGAAGCGGATCGTCATGAGACGATCGAGCTTGCCAATGATAATGGCGGCGGTCAGATCGTGGTCTCGGGCCGTCTTTCCGCTGTGGAGCGCGCGATCGCGCTGGCCAAGGCCAAGGGTGTGAAGCGCGCCGTGATGCTCCCTGTCTCCGCCCCATTCCATTCCTCGCTTATGGGTTCGGCCGCCGAGCGCATGGCAGAGGCGCTGGAACGCGCCGAGATTGCGACGCCCCTTATTCCGGTCATCACCAACGTCACGGCGGCCAAGAATACCGATGCCACGCGCATCCCGGAATTGCTGGTTCAGCAGGTGACGGGCTCGGTGCGCTGGCGCGAGAGTGTGCTGGCCATGGCGGCCATGGGCGTGACCTCTCAGGTCGAACTTGGTGCCGGGAAGGTGCTGACGGGTCTGGTGAAGCGTATCGCCCCCGATATGACGGCGCGCAATGCGGGAACCCCTGAGGAAATCGAGGCGCTGCTGCGTGACCTCTGAAAGCGTGGAGAAGAAAACGATGTTCAGTCTTGAAGGCAAAACCGCACTCGTCACCGGAGCTTCCGGCGGTCTGGGCGCGGCCATCGCCCGCGCGCTGCACGCGCAGGGCGCCGAACTGGTCCTGTCAGGGACGCGTGAAGCGGCTCTTGCCGAGGTTGCGGCTACTCTCGGTGAACGGGTGCATGTCTGTGCTGCCAATCTCTCGCACGGCGAAGAGGCCGACGCTCTGGTGGGCAAGGCGGAGACGCTTCTGGGCAAGCCGCTGGACATCCTGGTCAATAATGCCGGTCTCACGCGCGACGGTCTGATTATCCGCATGAAGGATGAAGACTGGTCGCAGGTGCTGACGGTCGATCTGGAATCCCCGTTTCGTCTGTGTCGTGCCGCGCTCAAGGGGATGCTGCGCCGCCGCGCCGGTCGCATCATCAATATCGCTTCCATCGTGGGCGTGACCGGCAATGGTGGGCAGGCGAATTATTCCGCAGCCAAGGCTGGCATGATCGGGATGACCAAGTCGCTCGCTCAGGAGACTGGCTCACGTGGGGTCACGGTCAATGTCATTGCCCCCGGCTTTGTTGAGACAGCCATGACGGCCGTGCTGCCTGATGCCCAGCGCGAGAAGCTGCTCGGGTCCATACCACTTGGCCGCATGGGCAAGCCCGAGGATATCGCCGCCGCAGTAGTCTATCTGGCCTCTGAAGAGGCTGGCTGGGTGACGGGCATGACGATGAACGTCAATGGTGGCATGGCGATGCCATAAGGGCATTGGCCCCTCCCGCACGCAAAGCTTGGCGTGCGAGGGTAAACCATGCTAAGCGCCCGCTGCTTCGTCCGAAGCGTGGGCAACATGGCCCGCCGGGGCCCGATCTTCGGTCCGCGATTCAGAGCACTGGCCGTGAGTGCCGCCTTTGGAGTAAAGACGGGGACCGACTGGGCAACCAGACGGATGGTAAACAGTTTCGAACCGCCCGAATTGCCGGGCACACAGGAAGCCAGAACAGATGAGCGAAATCGCCGATAAGGTTAAGAAAATCGTTGTTGAGCATCTCGGCGTTGAAGAGAGCAAGGTAACCCCTGACGCTTCCTTCATCGACGACCTCGGCGCTGACAGCCTCGACACGGTTGAGCTGGTCATGGCGTTCGAAGAAGCCTTCAGCGTTGAAATCCCCGAAGATGCAGCCGAGAAGATCGCGACCGTCAAGGACGCCATCGACTACATCGAAAAGCAGAAGGCCGCCTGATCCGGCTGCATCGGGCATTCCGGCCCGATGCAATGATCTTTCTCCGGCTCCCCCTTTCAGCGGAGCCGGGACATACGACGAGATTGACAGCCTCTCCCTTTGGCAGCCGCCGGGAGACGGCCTTTATGACTGGAGCTTCGTCCGCCCATGATGGCAAACCTATCGGCAATGAAAGAAAGACGCGTCGTCGTCACCGGTATGGGGCTTGTCACGCCACTGGCGGTGGGCGTTGAACAGACCTGGCAGCGTCTTATTGCCGGACAGACCGGCATTGGCCGCATCACCTGCTTCGACCCCAGCGATCTCCCTGCCCATGTGGCGGGTGAGGTGCCAGAGGGGCCGACGGCTGAGGGCGGGTTGACGCTGTCTGACTGGGTCCCGACGAAGGACCAGAAAAAGATGGATCGCTTCATCCATCTTGGCATGGCGGCTGCCATCCAGGCCGTCGAGGATTCCGGCTGGAAGCCTGAAACCGAGGAAGACCGTTGCGCAACCGGCGTGATGATCGGCTCGGGCATTGGTGGCCTTCAGACCATCTACGACGCCTCGCTCACCGTGGCGAGCGGCAAGGCGCGTCGTCTGTCGCCGTTCTTCATTCCCTCTGCCCTGATCAACCTGATCTCGGGTCATGTCTCGATTCGCTATGGCTTCAAGGGACCGAACCATTCGGCCGTGACGGCTTGCGCGACAGGTGTGCACGCCATCGGAGATGCAACGCGTCTCATCATGCTGGGTGATGCCGATGTGATGATCGCCGGTGGAGCTGAAGCGGCCGTCTGTCCGCTCGGTATAGCCGGGTTCTCCTCCGCACGCGCGCTTTCGACGAGCTTCAACGAGACGCCTGAAAAGGCTTCGCGCCCCTGGGATCGTGACCGCGACGGTTTTGTCATGGGCGAAGGCTCGGGCATCGTGGTGCTCGAGGAATACGAGCATGCCAAGGCCCGTGGCGCGAAGATCTACGGCGAGATCATCGGCTATGGGCTGTCGGGCGATGCCCATCACATCACGGCGCCTGCCGAAGGTCATGAAGGCGCCTTCCGTGCCATGACCGCGGCTCTGCGCTCGGCAGGGATCACCCCCGCCGATATCGACTATGTCAACGCACATGGCACCTCGACCATGGCGGACGATCTCGAACTCGACGCGGTCGAGCGCCTTTTCGGCGCGGATGCCAAGAGCGTGGCCATGTCGTCAACGAAATCCGCAACCGGGCATTTGCTGGGTGCGGCGGGTTCGGTCGAGGCCATGTTCTCGATGCTGGCCATCCGCGACAACGTAGCGCCCCCGACGCTCAATCTGGACAACCCGGCGCGTGAGAGCGTGATCGACCGCGTGGCCCATGAGGCCCAGCAGCGCAAGATCAACATTGCCCTCTCCAACAGCTTCGGATTTGGCGGCACCAATGCCAGCCTGATCGTCAAGGGCGTCTGATCAACGGAATGCGGGCATGAAGCGCGTTGTTCTTGCCCTCTTCCTTCTTCTTGTTCTGGGTACGGCGGGATGCGCCGCCTGGACCTGGTCTTACGCACACAAAGCGGGGCCACTTGCAGTGGCGACAGATCATGTCGTGCCCCGTGGCAGCACCGCACATATCGCCCATGATCTCGCTCTGGCGCAGATCATTCCGTCAGGGCGGATATCTGAATACCAGTTCCGCCTGATTACGAGGCTGACGACGTCGCAGGGCCCGCTCCATGCCGCCGAGCTGCACTTTACGGCCGGCGTCTCGGTGCTCGACGTCCTGGCGATTCTGCGCCATGCGCCGCCGGTCCGGCACTTCCTCACGATCCCTGAAGGCCGTACGGCACGGCAGATTGCGGTCATATTAGCTGAGGCGCCGTTGCTCACGGGACCCGTGCCCTCGCTTGCTGAAGGCGCAATCCTGCCCCAGACTCTTGCTTATGAGCGGGGTGCGCCACGGGCGCAGATCGTGCAGCGCCTTGAGGCGCTCATGAGCCAGACCCTGGCGCGTGTCTGGGCCCAACGCGATCCGTCGATCGGTCTGGCCTCTCCTGAGGAGCTTCTGATCCTTGCCTCGATCGTGGAGCGGGAGACGGGAGTGAATACCGAGCGGCCCATGGTCGCCCGAGTGTTCCTGAACCGATTGGGGCAGAACATGAAGCTGCAATCGGATCCCACAGCTATCTACGATCTGAGCGAGGGGCTGGGCGTGCTGGATCATGGTGTGACCCATGACGAGCTTCATCGTCCGGGCCCGCATAATACCTATGTCATCGACGGTCTGCCCGCTGGGCCGATTTGCTCCCCCGGCCTGGCGGCACTGGAGGCGGTCGCGCATCCCGCACAGGGCGACATGCTCTATTTTGTGGCGGATGGGTCAGGAGGGCATGGATTTTCGCATGACCTGCGCGAGCATAACCAACGCGTCGACGCACTCAGAACGCTGAAATCAGGACACGCTGCCAAGCCCAAAGCCGCGGCGCCCGCCCACCCTTGACGTTTCGGGCGGGCAGTCTTTCCTGCGACTTCGTGGCGCATGTGCATGACGAACCAACCTTGAAAAAACTGTCAGTTCGACACCGGGGGTAGCGTGGGGCCGGGAGCGACGCTGGATTCCCTATTTGGGCGCAGCGAGTGACTCGCTCTTGATGGCTCCATGAGACTGGCTCGAGAAGGATTTGTGGCTGTCGTAATTGGCAGGGTAGGGGCTGTTGCCCACCGCACCGCCTGAGGTCGCTGCTGCTGCCGTGGCGGGTGTGACGGCGGCCGCAGCGGTCTGCTGCACACTGCCTTGCTGCTGAACGACCTGCATCAGGATACGACGCAGAGGATCGGCCCCCGTATTGTTCACCCGCATCGAGATCACGATATCCTCAGGGCCAACGGGCTGGTTGTAAAAGGCCCGGTTGGAGCCGCTATCGACGGTCAGCTTCGACCCGCCGAGGGAAGCCCCGGCGAAAAGCCCCGAGGATTTCTGAAGAGCGAGGATATCCGTATTCGAGGCGCCAGCCGAGCCGCTTTCGATCCCGCTGCCCATATTGGCAAATGAGGCCGAGGCCCCGGCGCTGAACTTGAACTGACTGTCGAGAAGTGCCTGAAGGCCGCGATCGGACATCACGAAAAACATGAGTTCCGAGCTCTCCACCCCCAGCTGGATCCCCATCGAGGCGGAGCTGAGCGTGTAGAATGCCGGGTCGGACCAGGAACCGCGCGCATCGCGTGAAAGCAGAAGGCACCCGCCGCCTGCGCCACCGAAGACGATCGACATGCGGAATACAGACGGACAGACCATCACGGCGCGTGCCTTGGCCAGATAACGCTGCGCGCGGGAATTGGGGTTCGTACCCTGAAAGATGTCCTGCACGGCAAGCGTTGCCCGATCGACCAGCGCCTGCTGCTTCGATGCGGCCATGGCGGGAAGGGCGGTCAGGCCCGATGCCAGAACTACCGTCGAGGCGACGAGTCGGCGGGAGAAAGAAACCATGGATATCTGGGCCTCGTATCTGGATCCGTCAGGAGAAATCTAGCCGTGACGGGAAATTATGGCGTGAGAATGGTGAGAGCAGGGTGGCCTCTAAAGCCCGTCAGGTAAAGAGCGCAGCAATCCTGCAACCGGCCCGGAGCACAGGGAGACACGCGATAGCTCCCGTATGCGCCCGGTTTTGGATGCCTATCCCGGCCTGCCTGCGCGCCCGCCTCAGATCAGTTCCATGCCCGCCGCCCTCGCCACGGGTTCCGCCACACCGGGCGCCGTTGCCAGAATGGCGATGCAGCCTGTCATCCCTCCATCGCGCAGGAACGGAGAAACCCGCGCGCCGCTCTCATGCAGCAGGACGAGCGCTGCTGCCACGTCCCACAGATTGATGGCAATTTCGAGATAGCCGTCGCACCGGCCGGATGCGACATCGGCAAGGGCGAGTGCGCCACAAGCCCCTGTGCGTGGTGCGATCCCAAGCTCGAGAAAAGCTTTCGAATGGCTGGCATAGGTATCCGGAGAGACCTTGGCGCTCCATCCCATTTCGACCATCGCATTGCTTGTCTCGGTCACAGGCGAGGCTCTCACGGGGACGCCGTTCAGCCAGGCTCCCACGCCACGCTGAGCCGTATAGACCTCGCCAAGGGCAGGCGCATTGATTACGCCTGCGACAGGCACATCGCCCTGCATGAGTCCGAGCGACACGCACCAGCGCTCACGGCCCCGGGCATAATTGGACGTGCCGTCAATCGGGTCGATCACCCAGGTAAGGCCCCCCTCTCTTTGCCGACCCCCTTCCTCTCCCATGAAGCCGTCTTCGGGAAAAAGAGCCTCAAGACGTTTCGAAACCAGCGCTTCGACAGCCATGTCGGCTTCGGTCACATAATCCTGCAGACCTTTCATCGAACCGGTCGGGCCACCCGGTGGGGGCCTCATTGCCATGGCGAGAGAAGCAGCGTCGGCCACCACGGCACGGGCAACTTCCAGACGTTGGGCAATCAGGCGTTGATCGGTCATTCAGGAACTCCTTAGTCAACACGTCTTGCCGCACGGAGAGACGCTGTCATGGCAGGGTCTTCAAGGGCCATGAGGCGCAGCGCGGCACCATGCCCGAAAAGCTGCATCAGGGTCTTCCTGCGGGCCGCCGCCAGTCTGACGAGCGGGCTTTCACGGATCATCGCACATTCCGGCAGGATGGTTGAGGGCGTTTCGGGCAGATGCGCGATGAAGAGTCCGACATCTTCCGGAATCAGGTCACGAGGGAAATGCTGGTCAACAGCGAAGTAGAGACAATCGCACCAGTCGCGATATTCGGGCCATTTCCGATCGGTAAGAAAATCCCTTGGTCCGGATTTGATCTCGATGCAGTGCAGTTGCCCGTCCTGTGTGAGCGCCATGATATCGGCTCGTCTGCCTGCTGCAGGGAGGGAAAATTCGTTCACGCAGGCCCAGCGCATGGTGCGGCACAGACCAAGCACGGCGCGACGGATGGCGAATTGCGTCTCGGGAAGGGAAAACGACGCTGCAACGGCGCCGCTGCTGCCCGGGGGGCTTTGCGCCTCGCTCACTTGTCACTACTCATCGGATGGGGCGCCTGATTTGATTTGAGGAGAAAGACTTGCCTGATCAACGCGAAACACGGGACGAGGTTATGCCGCTCTGGCTGCGCATGAAGCGCGAGAAGGCGCTGAGCTGTGCAGTTCTCGGCATAGCGCTCTTCGTATTGGGGTTTCTCAGCGGCCATGCGGATGAGCGGCTGCGCTTCGTTCTGGATGCGCTGACGCTTGCGTCTTTCGGTCTGGCAACTTTCTTCGAGCGTCAGGCGGCACCACGCATGGTCTGGATCCTGCTTCTTGTCGCATCCGTGGTGCTCGCCCAGATGGATTTCAGGATGTCGAATCACCTTTCCCAGGCACGCTCAGAGCACGCGTTCGAGTCCCGCTAGAATTTCTGCGCCGCGTCGGTCGAACGATGCTGCATCGAAGCGCGACAGGACCCGTACGCGCCCTGCCTCTCCCATGCGGGCGAGATCCTGGGGCTGGCGCAGCAACGCGGCCAGGGCGAGGGCCAGGGCCTCAGGGTCTTTGGGCGGTACGATGCGCCCGCATGACCGTGTGATCGTATGCGGCAGTTCCCCGGCCTCGGAAGCGATGACAGGGACCCCGCAGAGCAGTGCCTCATGGGCGGCGAGACATAGCCCCTCCCAATGCGAGGGTTGCACGTAGAGCTGCAGGGTTGAAAGGAACTGTTTGGGATCGGCATTGTACCCGTCGAGCACGATCGGTAGATTGTCGCGCGCAATCAGGGCAGCAAGCTTATCGCGCTCATCGCCTTCTCCGGCAATATGCACCTCGTACGCGGGCAGACCCTCGATCTTGCTCAATAACCTGACGGCAGCGCACAGATCGTCATACCCCTTCACGGGATGAAGCCTCCCCAGTGAGCCGATCCTGACAGGGGCGGCGCCGGTCCAGGGAAGAGCAACCGGGAAATCGTCGCTGGCGCGGAAGATAGGCCAGCAGGTCAGCTTGTCCGCGCTCAGACCGAGCTTGCGCTCGGTTTCGAGTTCGACACATGTGGAGTCGGCGATCCAGAGACGCGATAACCCGCGCATGAGCCTGAGCAGGCGGGCATTGGCAGGTTTGAGGCGCGCCGAATGCTGCCAGCTTACCACGGGCAGGCGTCGTCTCAACCCCACGAGCTGACCCAGCAGCGTGGCACGGGTGAGCGAGGTCCAGATCAGATCCGGGCGCTGCTCTGCAATCTCGCGATTGAGCCAGGTGAGGGCGGCCAGATGGTCTTTCCGCCCCCCTTCGCGCACATGCACGGTGAGCCCGGCCTGCAGCATCGGCTTGATGGCCCGTCCGTCGCGCCGTGTCAGAGCAAGGACGATCACCTCATGGCCGTTATCGCGCATGACCTGTGTGATGGCGGGCACTGGCAAGGCTGCGCCTCCGCCCTCGACCGAATTGATGACGTAGGCAATCTTCATGGTGTGGCGGCGAGCAGCATTTCGACGAGAGCCAGATCCTGTGGCTTGTCCACATCCACCGCAGCACGACCGTCATCAATGGGGATAAGGCTTACTCTCGCTCCGGTGAGCGCCATGATGCGTGTTGTCAGTGTCGTGCTCGTCAGGCGGCGAAACAGCGCCCGGAACAGGATGCCAAGACCGAGCGTGCGCGCCATACGAAGGGGGTTCTTGCGATCGCGCTCGAGGGACTGCCAGAGCGTTATGACAGCTTTCGCCTTCTCGCTCCGCAACAGAAACAGATTGCACCCAGAGAATTCCATGTCGCGCAGGGGGATATAGGTGCGACGTGTGGGCGGGACGTCGCGCTCGATGGTGCTCTTGAGGGCGACCCCGACAGCAAGGTCGCATCCCGTCTCATTCGCCCTGTCGACGAAGGAGGTGATCCATTCCGGCCTCAGCAGGGGGTGATCGGCAGTCGTGATGAGAAGCGGGGTGCCTAGGCGATCGACGGCAAGGGCCACGCTACCGCTAGGACCTCTGGCCGTTGGCAGACAAGAAAACGCGCGCTGCAGGCCGTCAAGAGAGGCGGGGGCCTCGATACTGACACGCGGGGTTTCGAGCCCCGGTGTGATCGAAAGGGTTTCCAGTACCCTGTCGATCATGGGACGCCCGCCGACAGGCAGGAGCGCTTTATGCTCTACCCGTCCCAGGCGGGCGAGAGGGTCCTGTGCGCCGTCGCGCGATCCTGCGAGGACAAGGACAGGCAGGCTTTGTTGGGACGAGGTCACGAAGTCGCGTTGCCCCGCTTCGCGCCATCGGGACGTTGCTTGGGCGGCGCTCCCGTGCGCTTCATGACCCACGGATAACGCTGCGCTTCGTCCAGGTCATAACCGAGATCGAACACATGGGCGCTGCGCGGCCGGGCACGGGCATCCTTGTAGAAGCTCCCGAAGAGACGGTCTGCCGCGTAGTTCGTGATGCCGTAATTGCCGTCTTCATCATGAAAGTGGTGGAGCACATGCAATTGTTTGATCTTGGCGACCCAGGCCCAGCGAGGCTTGTAGGCCAGATGCTGGATGCAGTGAAAGAATTCGTAGATGCAGGTCATGACCAGCCCGGTCGAGAGCGCGGTGAAGGCATCGCTCACCCCTCCGATGGCCCAGCCGATAGGCATGACGATGATGGCAATTGTCGGAACCGTGTTCAGCGGCGATCCAAAAAGCACGTCGAGCAGGTGGGGATCCTGATGGTGGTCGAAATGCACGCGTTTCCACAGCGAGGCCGTGAACGGATTACGATAGAGCCAGCGCCCATGAAGAATGAACCGATGGATCGCATACCAGGCGAAAGGGTAGATCCCCACCACGAGCAGAATGGTCAACAGGGTACTGGCAGCTTGCGGCGTGAAATAGAGCGCAGCGCCTGCCGATGCGAGAATGAGCGTGAAATAGAACAGGATGGTCGGATAGGTCAGATAGGCCATCCAGAGTTCAGGCAGGCTCATCTTGCCAAGGTCGAAGCTTCTTCCGGTGCGAAGTGAGCCCTGATTTTTCCGTGCGTTCCAGAAGGCGCGCCAGAAGCCTTCCGAGTGTTCAGAATTGAACGTACTCATTTCTCTTCCATCTTCACAATCCATGCCCCTCCGAGGAGGAATGCCAGGGCGGGAGGCGCCGTGACGGCAATTAACGCTGGCAGCGTGCCCGCATTGCCCAGTGCCTGTATCAGGCCTTGAAGCACTATGAAACCAAAACCCGCGGCAAGAGCCGCAATTGGCAACAGGCTGCGTGTTCCCGTTCTGGGGGGAATATAGATGACCGGCAGAGCCAGAAACAGCATTGCGCAGAGCGATACGGGTAACAGCAGTGGCGCAAACAGCGCCATGCGATAGGTGGCCTTGGGCAGGCTCGATGCGCCGCCGCGATGCAGGATCTTCCACAGCGACCAGCCTGAAAGTACGGGATAGCTTTGCGAAAGCTGGATGAGCGTATCCGGCGTCACGCTTGGCGGCAGGAGGGTTACGTGATGCTGTGCTGTGATGTCGACGCGATTGCTCCTGAGAGTGAGGTTGCGCACCGTTTCGGCTCGCCAGCCGGTCCTCTCATCGTAAAGCAGTTCGGGTGCCGTATCGGCAGCGATCAGATCGCCGCCGGGCGCCCGGTGATAGATGGCAATCTTGCGGATGCGCCGCCCGCCCTCAGCAAAACTGTCGATATGCACGACGTTCCCCGAGGCGTGAAACCAGAAGCCATGGCCGCTCCCGGCGTCATCAGGGTCGGTCTGGTTCCACCATTTCGCGAGGGCAAGTTCGGTGCGCGGGGCCACCATCTCCTGCAGGAGGATTCCGCCAAGGCTTATGGCCCCGATGGCAGGAAGAAGGAGCAATATGAGACGACGCGTGGAGAGACCGGCGGCGCGCAGGCTGGCCATCTCGCTGGCCAGGGTCATCTGCATGAGCATGAACAGGGCGCCGATCAGTGTACTGAGCGGGAGCGTCTGCACGACAAGACTGGGTAGGCGAAGCAGGGAATACTGGATCAGTCCCATCACTCCGAGATGACGCTCCAGAATGGGGGTTGTCATCTCAAGCAGTCCGAGGATCTCCATCATCGAGACGAGGATCCCGCCGCAAAGCAGAGTACGGCCAATCAGCGTGCGCGTGAGATGGCGCAGCAATACGGAGCGCGAGGCAGGAACGGGAATCATGCCGCGCCACCCGTGGTCAGGGGGATGGCCTTGCGTCGTCTCCACGAGCCACGCGAGCGTCTGAAGATCGAGGCCAGGCAGACGGTGCAGAAGAGGATCTCAGGCAGCCATATGGCGTAGAAACCGCGCATACGCCCAGTGGCGATCAACCCGTGACCGAATTGCAGGGTATGATCGAAACCGACAAGCACGATGGCCAGGGCAATGAGACCGATGATGGGGCGTCTGCGCTTTGCGCCAATAGCGAGAGCGACGGCGAGAGGCGGTATGAAGGGAATGGCCAAGGCGCGGGCAAGACGAAAATCGAGCTCGGCGCGCAGACTGGAGCGTGTGATCCCTCCTGTGCCTTCCGCCCCGTCGGATTGATGCGAGGATTCGAGGCGTGTGGCCAGCTCCAGCAGGGTGAGTTCTCGCTCGTCGATGCCACGCGAGCGGAAGGCTGCGGTGTCGTGGCTCTGGTCGAACACTTTCATGCTGTGATCGAAGCGGGTCTGCGTTGCATTGGCATTACCGTTCCTGGGATCATAGACGATCAGCCCGTCCCAGAGATCGAGACGCGTCTGTTTGAGCGAGGGTACGGCAGTGACAAGGCCACGGCGGGCGGTGATGATCCGCACGGCGCCATCGGGCTCGCGCTGGCGGATGAAGACTTCGTGAAGCACGGTGCCGTTCCGCGTCACCCGGTCTGCCGTGAGCATCGAATCACCGGAAGTGGTGGCGAACATTCCAGCCTGAAGATGCGGCGCCCACCCCGAATGGGCGGCATAGTAGAAGCCCGAGCGAAAATCATACCGGGCCACTGGCTGGATATATCCATAGAGCAGAATGCTGCCGCATCCGACGAGAACCCCGGTCCACATATAGGGACGTGCAATGCGCAGCAATGAGACCCCGCTCGCCATCAGGGCATCGATCTCGTTGTTGTCGCTCATCCGGCGGATGATCAGGAACACGCTCACGCAGAGCGCTGCGGGCAAGGCAAGCCCCAGATAATGGGGCAGGAGATCGGTCAGGAGGGAGACAAAAGTTGCGAGCGAGCTTCCCTCGGCTGCCAGATCGTCGAACAGGACCAGCAGGCGCTCAAGCAGCAACGCTGCCAGTACCGCGGCCAGGGAGACGACGAAAGGCGGCAGGAGCTGGGCGAGCAGATAGCGGTCAAGCGTAGGAAAATGGGGCAGGCGCATCAGTGTTGTTCATCCCGGATGACCCAGTTGCGACGGCGGGTACATCGCCAGCCCTCGTCCAAAGTGTATTGCCGCGTTGTCAGATCGATGTCCCAGCCTTCCTCCCGGCGTGAAACGGCAATCCGGTTCCAGCCGCTCTGACGCCACGGGCGCGAGGAGCTCAACGACGCCGATGCAACGCCCAGCAGGGGGATGGAAGTGTTCCGTATGGTGGAAAGGGTCGCATCATGCGAATGGCCATGGAGCACCAGCGCCGCGCCGTGCCGGGCAATTGTTTCTGCCACGCCGCGCTGATCGAGCAGGGATTTGCGCCACTTTACGAGCCCCGTACGGGGCGGGTGATGAATCATGACGATACGGCAGAGATGGCGCGTCGCGTCGAGCACGGCGGCAAGTCGCTCTCTCTGGGCCTTGCCCACGCGGCCGCAAGCCATGAATGGAGGCGTAGGGATGGCGCTGTTCACGCCGATGACCGCGATATTGTCCCGGACATGGCAATAAGGAAAATGGCTTTCGTCAGTCTCTTCCATCCATGGGCCCCATTGCCCGGCATGGGTCTCCCACGGCGCGCTGACCATCGCATCATGGTTGCCGGGCACGACGAGGCACGGGGCGGGCATGGTCGCGAGCCATGAGGCCGCCGCATCGAATTCCCGGGCGAGCCCGAAATTCGTCAGATCACCGGTGTTCAGGATCAGATCGGGAGCATGCCGTGCCATGTCCGTCTCGATCGCCTTCGTCAGTGCGGGCAGGTGCCGGTGCATGCGATGACGCTTCCAGGAGACAACACTGAGCGCGCGCTTGTTCAGGAAATGGCGCCAGGACGGAAGAGGAGAGGGCGGCGGGAGGTGCACGTCCGAGAGATGGGCGAGAACCGTCGTCTGAAAATCGCGCAGGGTCATCAGCCTCTCTTTTTGCACCTCAGGTCACGAGCCGAAACCGGCAAAATCCAAAAATGACCAATCGGTTTCTGGCCCCGATGCCTAAGTCATGCTATGGCGCCGCGCAAGCCGGACGTCCGATCTTCGGTCGGGCCACAAGGATGACCGTAACACAGATGATACTGCCGTGCGCCTAGCCCTGATCCATAACCCGCGTAGCCGGAAGAACAGGCGGGATGGCAGAAAATTCGCCCTCGAGGCCCGTCGATTGCTTGGAGACGGGTTCCTTATCCCGGCTTCCCATGACGAAATGACAAGGGTCATACAGGCGCTGGCGGCTCAAAATGTCCGGCTGATTGCCATCAATGGCGGAGATGGCACGGTCAGCGATGTCATGACGGCTGTGGCGCGGTTCTATCCTTCGAATGCCCTGCCCAATCTCGCGATCTTTCCTTCGGGGAATACCAATCTCATCGCCCGTGATATCGGGTTTCGTCGGCGTGGTCTGGCAGCTTTGACCCAGCTTGTGCGCCATGCAGATACATTGCCGCGTACCATGCGACGCCCTCTGAAGATATCATGGCCCAACGACGAGCAGGATCCCCGTCTTGGAATGTTTCAGGGTAGCTCGGGTTACGCTCGGGCCATCGCCATTGCGCATTCCCCTCATGTGCTGCGCTACGCCCCACATAATCTGGCGGTAGCGGTCACACTCATCGGAGCGTTTGGAAGTCTTCTGTGGCGCAGGCAGAGGGAAACCTGGCTTTCGGGCGATCGCGTGACCCTGAAGGCTGACGGGGAGATGCTCATCAACGGGCAAAGCTTCCTCTTCCTCTCGACGGCCCTGCGTAAACTCAATCTTGGAATCTGGCCGTTCTGGAATGGCGGCAAGGCCGGGAGCGACGGGCTTCACTTTCTCCATGTGGGCGATCATCCGGCAAAACTGCTTCAGGCCACCTGGTCCCTCCTCCGCGGGTCCGCCCCGACCTGGCTCCGCGCCAGTCCCGATTACATGAGCGGTCGCGCGGAGGTGCTCGATCTCACCTGCAAGGGAGATTTCGTGCTTGATGGGGAATGCTTTGCCCCCGGGGCGGATGACAGGATCCTCCTCTCTGAAGGGCCTGAATTCGGCTTCGTTCATGACTGAGGCACAGGATCGGATCGATGCCTGCCTGATCGGCGAACTGACCGCACCCGTGGACCCGGCCATCCATGCTCTTGTCGCGCATATCCTCGACGGACGCCGGCCGCTGGCCGTGCTGTTCTACGGGTCCGGTCTAAGGCAATTCGACGCAGAAGGTCTCTTTGACTTCTATATTGTACTGCGTTCGCTGTCTGACTGGCCGGCCTCGACCCTTGCGCGTGTCGCCAATCATGTGCTGCCCCCCAACGTGTTTTATGCAGAGCACGATATCGGCGGGCGTAGGCTCAGGGCGAAAATCGCCGTGATTACCCTTTCGCAGTTCAGGGCAGGCGCTTCGCCCCGGTCGCAGGATACCAGCCTCTGGGCGCGCTTTTGTCAGCCCGTCCGGCTGGTCTGGGTGAGGGATGCAGAGGCAGCAGACTCCATTCTTGAGCTCGTCAGGCAGTGCGTCGTGACCGCGTCCGGCTGGGCGGCGCGTCTGGGTGAGGGGAGTCTGCCTGCCGCTGAATGGTGGCAGAACCTGTTTGCACGGACCTACAAGGCCGAACTCCGCGTCGAGAGGGCAGGTCGTGGCACCACCATCATGCACGGGCAGGAGACGCGCTATGCCGCGTTGCTTCAGCCCGCCTGGGCCCTCGGCGGCCTCGAGAGCATTGAGACAACCGGAAGCGTTCTGACGCCACGCCTTGGTCAGGGGCAACGTTTACGTGCCCGCGAACGCTGGGATCGTATGGCGCGACGTGGGCGTTGGCGTAACATCGCGCGCCTCATCAAGGCGGCCTTCACCTTCAAAGATGGTGCTGCCTATCTCGCCTGGAAGATTGAGCGTCATAATGGTTTTCGCCTTGCCCTTACGCCTTTTGAGGCGCGGCATCCGCTGATTTGCCTGCCTGTACTGCTTTGGCGCGCGCGCCGGGTTTTCATTGGCGGCATGAGAGGCTGATACGAAAAAAGGGCGGATCCTCGATCCGCCCTTTTTCATTGCCTCAGGGAGGAAAACCTCAGCCGAGGATTTCCTGCTTTGCCTGCGCGAAGGCTGCCAGGGCCCTGTCGATCTCTTGGGCACTATGCACGGCCATGACCGAGCAGCGCAGAAGAGGGTGTTCGTCCGGCGTGGCCGGGGGCAGTGAAAGGTTCACATAAACCCCAAGATCGAGCAGCCGGTTCCAGAAAGCCAGAGCCTGTTCGACATTGTCGAGCGTCACGGCAACCACGGGGCTTACATGGGGGCTGGCCTTCAGGCCGAGCGCATGCAAGCCGTGATTGAGCTGCTCCGCATTGGCATAGAGCTGCTTGCGCAGTTCGGGACGTGCCTGCATCTCATCAAGCGCGGCCAGCGTGGAGGCGATGATTTCCGGCGGCAGGGACGCTGTGAACATGTAAGGCCGTGAGCACAGACGGATCAGTTCCAGCCCGTCGAGGTTCGACACGCAATAGCCGCCAACCGTGCCAAGGCTCTTCGAGAACGTGCCGACAACAAAATCGACATCGTCCTCACAGCCATCGCGCTCAGCGACGCCGCGACCATTCTCGCCCAGAACACCGAAAGAATGCGCCTCATCGGCCAGAAGATAGGCACCATGCTTCTTCTTGACCTCGGCAAATTCGCGCATCGGCGCGACATTGCCGGTCATGGAATAGATCCCCTCCACGACAACCAGCTTCGCACCCTGATGGTCCTTCAGGCGCGACAGGCGCTTGTCGAGGTCCGCCGGGTCGTTGTGGCGAAAGCGGATGACCTGGGCGTAACCGAGGCGGCTCGCATCGTAGATGCTGGCATGGCTGTCTGCGTCCAGAAGCAGAATATCGTCCTTGCCTGCCAGAGCCGAGATGGCCCCTAGATTGGCCTGGTAGCCCGTGGAGAAGACCATGCAGTGACGCCGCCTGAAGACCTCGGCCAGTCGGGCCTCGAGCTTGCGATGCAGCGCGTAGGTACCATTCGCGATACGTGACCCGGTCGTGCCGACTCCTTCATGGCGCACAGTCTCGATGGCGGCTTCAGCCGCTGCCTTCGACTGGCTCAGACCGAGATAGTTGTTTGTGCCAAGCAGCAGCGTTTCACGGCCCTCGATCAGGCCGATTGTTGCCGAGACAGGGTGATCGATCACAACGCCGAACGGGTTGCGGGGCGAATGGGCTGTCAGGCCAGCTGCCGCGGCCTTCAGCCCTGCATATTTGGCGAAGATGTCGGTCACGCGCTCTGGCCACCTGATTTGAGACCGGCAAGACAGACGGCAAGATCATGGATCGTGCGGATATCGGCAAGCTTGTCGAGGGGCACAGAAACGTCGAGTTCATCCTCGATTTCCATGACGAAATTCATCACTGCCAGTGAGTCGAAGGCCAGGTCCTCGACAATCTTGCTCTCACCCGTGATGTCGCGCGGGACCTTGGGGTTGGCAAGCAGCTTGTCGATGATCATTGATGAGATGGAGTCGACCGTATCGGTCATGGAGCGTCTCCGGAAGTTGACGGTCGGGCAGAGAAAGCCCGGTGTTGAGGCGTCTTATGGGGCAGGCCCGAGGGTTAGGCCAGAGGCAACAGGATTTTCCCTGACAACGCATCGACAGCCATGCCCAGGGCTACGACGCATTCCCTTGTAAGGTCCCGGCCGGGCCGGGGCCCGACATCGGAGCGGGTCATCACGCTGCTGTACTGTTTGCCGTCGTCTCGAACTGTCCGGCCAGCAGCATGGCCTTGGCGCGCGCACGTGTCAGCTTGCCTGAAGAGGTCTGGGGCAGCGTGTGGGGTGGAACGAGGATCACATCGACATCCACGCCGTGCTGACGGCGGAATAGCCCCATGGTTTCCTCGCGCAGCCTGGCGCGGTCCTCATCGTTAGTCGCGCGACACTGGACGAGAGCGACAATCCGCTCGCCCTGTTCCTCTTCCACAGCGAAAACAGCAACGTCGCGCGAGCGCAGCGTGGTGATCTCGTGCTCGGCTGACCATTCCAGGTCCTGGGGCCAGATATTGCGTCCGTTGATGATGATCAGATCCTTGGCACGCCCCGTGATCACTACCTGGTCATTGAGCATGTATCCGAGATCGCCTGTGTTCAGCCAGCCCTTGGGGTCGAGCACCTCTGCTGTTTCAGCCTCACGACCGAAATAGCCGCGCATCAGGCTTGGGCCGCGCACATAGACCATTCCTACATGACGCTCCTGCATCAGAGCCCCGCTGGCACTACGCACCTGAACGTCGTGATCGGGGAGAGCGACGCCGCACAGGACGAAAGTGCGTAACGCGTGGGAAGGGTCATTGGACGGTCGGGCAATGCCATCCGTTTCAAGCACGCGCAGATCGATCGTGTCCGTCACGATGCCGGTGTCGAGTGGCGCAAAGCTGATAGCAAGCGTGGCTTCGGCCATACCGTAACTGGCCACGAAAGCACGACCATCGAAGCCGTAAGTCGAGAAACGCTCTGCGAAATTCTCAAGGATATGGTGGCGGATCATGTCGCCCCCGATGCCGGCGATGCGCCAGCAGGACAGATCGAGGTCGCCGGAAACCGGGCGACGTGCACAAAGCTCGTAACCGAAAGACGGGCTGTAAGCGATTGTGCCACGATTGCGGCTGATCAGATCGAGCCAGACATGGGGGCGTCGGGCAAATTCGCGGGTCGGAAGGAGATCAACCGTGAGCTGGCATGTCATAGGCGTCAGGAAGAACCCGACCAAGCCCATGTCATGATAAAGCGGCAGCCAGGAAACACAGCGATCGCCGGCTTCCCTTACCTGAAGTCCATCACGGGCAATGGCCCTGGCATTGGCCATCCCAGCCGTCTGTGTGACCGCGACTCCCATCGGGAAACGCGTGCTGCCGGAGGAAAACTGAAGATAGGAGAGATCTTCGGCGCCGATAACCGGCAGAGCTTCTCCCGATGGGGGCAGGGCAAGCAATTCTGCTGGAGAGCCGCCGAACGCCAGATCGAGCCCGGCGATAATATCAGCCGTCCAGGATCCGATGAGTTCGGGCACTACCACAGCGCGTGCTCCAGAGGCTGCAACCATACCGCGCAAGGTGGAGATATAGGCTTCACGGCCACCGAAAGCGATGGGGAGGGGCAGGGGGGCGGGTACGAGCCCGGCATACTGGCAGCCGAAGAAGATGCGGGCGAAGTCACCATCGCTCTCCGCCACGATCGCCACGCGGTCACCCGGGACGAGCCCGGCGCCAAGCAGACGCCTCGCCGTCTCGACAGCCTGCTCACGCAGCAAGCTGTAGGGCAGAGCCTCAAGCAGCTGGCCGCGGCCATTATAGATATTGAAGCCGGCCGTTCCCTGCGCCGCATAATCCAGGGCAGCGCTGAACGTCGGGAAATCGCCATGGCGGCGCTTCTGGTTCGATGCAGTCGGAACGGGCGTCAGGTCGGGCGTCATATTATCTGGTCTGCTCTGCTTTTCACTCTGGCAAGGTGGTCGCCCCACGGGGAACCCGGGCGACTTTCCTGCGTATGGGGTTAGGCGGCACTGCGGAGGTAATCGACGATGGCATCGGCGGCACCAGGTGCTGTCGGCCCATCATCGGTGAATTCGAACGTCTCTAATATATATTGGCGTTGCGCCTCAAGAAAATCGTCATGCTTTGTTACGGCCTGTGCCAGCGCCCCTGTCATGCCGCTGGTGCTTTCCAGAACCTGACCCAGGTTCCAGAAATGGTAATTGCGATCGGATTGCCAGCTGACATGATGAGCATTCAGGAAAACGCAAGGCCGGGGGCGTACAAGAAATTCGGCCACCTGCGAGCTAACATCTCCAAGATAGATGTCAGCGGCCATCGTGTATGTCATGTCGATGCTGCGCGGGCTGCCAGGGTCGATCAGGATATGGTCGTGATGCGCATAGCGCGAGACGAGTTGTTCGCCCTCCTGACGATGTTTGTCGAACAACCGATAATGCGGGGCAAAGATCAGGTTATAGCGATCCTGATTGGCGAAGTACTGCAGGACTTCCTCACCCAGCAGCGGCCAGGAGGACAGCTTGGACGAAAAATGCGGATTATAGAGGACGATCGGCTTGTCATTGTCGAACAAAGCAGGCCTGCTGCGCGCCATCCGGCGCACGATATCGAACTTCGCATAAGAGCCACGATAATAACGACCCGGGCTGATTGCGCCTTGCGAGAGGAGTCTTTCCTCGATCTTCTTCCCCGACAGGAGGACGAAGTCGAACTCTTTGACATCGCGTGCGAAGCCGATCGCCCGATCTCCTGCGCCGTGGCGCGTCCAGATCAATCGTGGTTTGCGTATGCCCATGCGGCGCAGATAGAGCGACGTGCGCTCCGGGACCACGATGGCCTCGAAACGCGAGAAATAGTCCCTGTTGAAAAACAGGCTGGCAAGCTTGCCCATGACGCCTGGCCCTGAATGCTCGATCCGTCGTCTCAGGATTTCCGGCATCTTGAGGAGGTCGAAGCGGGCCTTCGCATGAGGATAAAGCGCGCTCAGCGTCTTCGCGTAATCCAGATGGGCCTCTGTCGTGCAGGCCACATGGACTTCCGTGTCGGTATGGCGGGACGCAATTTCCATCGCGATGGGCAGGGAATGGAGGGTCTGGTGTGGCTGGGCGATATAAGGAAAAGCGATCTTCAGCATGGGCAGATTTCAGTGACCTGAAGTCGTCAGGGGTGTGTGACAAGTCATGGTACAATCTCCTCACGTCCTGAAGGTCGTGTCTCTATCGAGTATCCAAAGTCACCAATGGGCTCGCTGAACTCAAGGCAGGTTTTTGTGCCTGAGCGTTCGAGTTACAAGAGATGATGTTGGAAACGTGATGCAATGGTGGCTAAATTTTTAGCAATAGAAACCAGAAACGGGGCTATATGGTTCTGAGTCTGAGCAAGCCATTGCCAGCCATCCTCGGAGCTGTGTCAGCCCGTTCTCCACCCTCTCGGTATGGTGTGCTGATTTGACGTTGCTGCCCGCGCGCGGACAACACACGAATTATGACGCTCTATTGCAGAGAAGCGTACCGCGCATTTTTCGGATGGGTTATGTCATTTTTTTGAAGATTGGTGTTGACGGTGGGGAGTGTGGGGTCTAAAAGCCCGTTCACCGCAGCGGACGACGCCGCGGCCACTGCCTGAAAGACTGAGTGATCTCAGGGGTTTAGGTAGGGTTCTTTGAAAAT
>NZ_BAPV01000003.1 GCF_025995175.1 Asaia krungthepensis NRIC 0535 | reverse complement strand
GTCAGCACGCCACAAACCAGAAATCAGGAGCCAGCCGCGCCAATCAACGGTTCTTCGAACCCCCCACCTGATAGCGTTCGGACCTGTGCTTGCCGGTATGTGCAGACTGACGCGAGCGGCGGTTGCCAGACCTATAAGTGTGCGGGTCGAACTTCGCTATTTGGTGCGTGCCATTGATGTACGACAGCGGCGCGATAGGTCTGCGTGCTGCTGTACCGCAGTGCCCGCAACATGCTGCAACGAGGTCGCTTCCTTCATCTGCGTGCAGCAAGCAGAAAATCGCCTCGTTCATGATCGCCGGGCCCGTGCCGTCAGGGTCAGGAAGAAAGTTTACATCCTGCTAGGCAGTCCACATGCTACGGGGAGGGACCGCAGGAACTGCTATCTATTTGTGATTTTTCAGGGAATATGGAGGTCCGGGCGGGAATCGAACCCACGTACGCGGATTTGCAGTCCGCTGCATCACCATTCTGCCACCGGACCGGCTGGTGTGTGGGCTATATCTCTTTCTCTGCGTCTGCGGTCAAGAGGTCATCTGAAGGGAAAGCGAGAAATAAGAAGAAATTTCCGAACTCGTCTAAATATGGCATAGGAGCCGTGAGGGACGCCTGAAACCGTGCGGATGATCTGTACCATTCCGTGATTGCAGCGCCGTCGTCATTCGAGAGGGCATCCATGAAAGCGGACCATTTGAAAGTCTATACTTCGCTCGGCGTTGGCCTCGTCGTGCTTCTTAAAAGTACGACTTCTCTCGCTCAGACCTATGACGGCAAGGGGGCCCCTGAATTCATTCCCCATACGCTTCAGGAAGCCCTTGCAACTGCGTATCTCACGAATCCGACGCTCCAGCAGGAGCGTGCGAAGCTTCGTGCAACCGACGAGCAGGTTCCTCAGGCTCTGGCAGGCTGGCGGCCCCGTATTCAGGGGCAGGCCGCGCTCACCTATTATAAAGGCATCAACGCCTATGGTGCGCAGGGGCCGGAGCCTGGCTCCAATTTCGGTACTCCCGCCTATAATCGTACCTATTCCACACCGGGTTATCAGGGTGGCGTGACGATTACCGAAAATATCTATCAGGGTGGACGCACCACGGCTCAAACGCATCAGGCCGTCAACACGGTGATGGCGGAACGTGCCCAGCTGATCGAAACAGAGCAGCAGGTGTTCACTGATGTGGTGAATGCCTATCTCGGCGTGGTGCGTAGCGAGCAAATTCTTCAGATCAATATCAATAACGAGCACGTGCTCGAAGAGCAGCTCAAGGCCACGCAGGATCGTTTCCAGCAGGGGGAAATCACCCGTACAGACGTCGCACAGGCTCAAGCCGCGCTGGCGACGGCAAAGGCAACGAGACAACAGGGCGAGGGCACGTTACGCGCCGCTCAGGCGACATATCTTCAAGTTGTAGGGGTGCCACCAGCGCCCAATCTCGTAGCGCCCCAGCCTCTCGCGTTGCCCATCAAGGCGGAGAAGGATGCTGTGGCTGAGGCCACGCGCAACAATCCGAACATCATCAATGCGCTGTTTAATGAGGCCGCCCAGAAAGACAATTTCTCGGTCCAGTTTGCGGCCATTCTGCCCAAGATCACCGCGACGCTTGGTTATTCCTATGTGAAGAACCAGGGCTACGGAAAAATGGTCACCGACAACAAATATGGCATGATCAATTTCGACGTTCCGATCTATCAGGGCGGTTCGGAATATGCGGCCGTGCGTCAGGCGCGACAGCAATATCTGGCAGCGCGTCGCGCAACCGATATCGCCCGTCGTTCTGCGGCGCAGACGGCCTCGGCCAACTGGCAGCAGTTCCGCTCCTACACGGACTCGATCTCGAGTAACCGCACGGCAATCGCGGCAAACGTGATCGCACTCGATGGCGTTGAACGTCAGGCGATTGTCGGTACCAGCTCCACGCTCGAGGTCCTTCAGCAGCAGCAAACCCTGCTTCAGGCACAGACGGCACTCGTCCAGAATCTCAGCGGTCTCGTGCAGTCTTCCTATGCTGTCGCCGCTGCCATGGGACGCCTCACGGCGGCGGACCTGAAGCTCGACGTGCCCGTGTACGACGAAAAGGCGTATTACAAGGCGGTCAAGGACCGTCTCTGGGGCATCAATGACTACGCCGTCAATCAGCCCGGCCGCTGAGCAGCGCCGGATTGCTTTTTGGGGGGCGCTCGCATCTGGTCGGAGGCCTCTTCGCAGCTTTATGTCACCATAGTTCCGCGCCTCTCACTCTGAGACTGCGCCCATCACGGCAGTTCCGGGGAAACGCTATCGCGCCCCCTGGGCTGGGGTTTGGCTTAGATCGCCAGAAACGGTAGACTGGCCCTCTTAACAGAAAGACCCGCATACGAAAGGCCGATCAGGCTCCGCATGCGACCAGACAGGTGACAGGAAGACGATGCTCGAGAAGACCTTTGACCCCGCAGCGTGCGAGGCGCGCCTTTATGCCCAGTGGGAAAAGTCCGGTCTTTTTGCGGCGCATCCCGAGCAGCCCGGCACGCCTTTCTCGATCATGTTTCCCCCGCCGAATGTCACCGGGACGCTGCATTTCGGCCATGCGCTCGATTTCGTGCTTCAGGATATCCTGATCCGTTCGAAGCGTCTTGGAGGGTGCAATGTGCTCTGGCAGCCGGGCACAGACCATGCAGGTATCGCGACCCAGATGGTTGTCGAGCGCGTGCTCGACAAGGAAGGCCTGAGCCGCAAGGATATGGGGCGCGAGAAGTTCCTTGAGCGGGTCTGGGCCTGGAAGGAGCAGTCGGGCGGTCAGATCATCCAGCAATTGCGTACACTTGGCGCCTCGGCCGATTGGGAGCGCGAACGCTTCACCATGGATGAGGGACTGTCGCGCGCCGTGCGTGATGTGTTCGTCACCCTGCACCAGCAGGGGCTGATCTATCGGGCGAAGCGCCTCGTGAACTGGGATCCGGCATTCCGCTCCGCCATCTCCGACCTTGAGGTCGAGAACCGCGAGACCAAAGGCTCGATGTGGTATCTGCGCTACCCTGTCGAGGGCGGCGGCATGATCGTGGTGGGGACGACGCGCCCGGAAACCATGCTGGGCGATACAGCGGTCGCCGTTCATCCCGAAGACGAGCGCTATACCGGGCTGATCGGCAAGTTCGTCACGCTGCCCCTGACCGGGCGCCGCATCCCCATCGTGGCAGATACCTATTCCGACCCTGAGAAGGGTAGCGGGGCGGTCAAGATCACGCCGGGTCATGACTTCAACGATTTCGAGGTCGGTAAACGCCATGATCTGCCCATGCCGAGCATCCTCGACGAGGCCGCTGCCATCTGGCTCGATGAGATCGCCAGCGAGTTGCAGGATATCGAGGGGTTGTCCTCGATCGCCTTCGTGCGCTCTCTCGAAGGCATGGATCGTCTCGAGGCACGCAAGCTGATCGTCGAGGAACTTGAGCGTCTCGAGCATATCGAGAAGATCGAACCGCACACGCTGCAGGTGCCGTACGCCGAGCGTGGCGGGGCGATTGTCGAGCCGCGATTGACGGAACAGTGGTATTGCGATGCCGCTACTCTCGCCCAGCCCGCCATCAAGGCCGTAGAAGAGGGCCGGATCCGCTTCGAGCCTCAGCAATGGGAAAACACCTATTTTGCCTGGATGCGCGATATCCAGCCTTGGTGTATCAGCCGTCAGCTCTGGTGGGGCCATCGCATTCCTGCCTGGTATGGCCCGGAAGGCAGCGTGTTCGTCGCGCGCAGTGAGGAAGAGGCGTTCGAACAGGCGCGCGCGCAATTCGGCGCTGAGGTCAGTCTGACCCGCGACGAGGATGTGCTCGATACGTGGTTCAGCTCCGCACTCTGGCCTTTCACAACGCTGGGCTGGCCCGACAAGACGCCTGAGCTTGCCCGGTATTACCCGACCAGCGTACTCGTGACCGGCTTTGACATCATCTTCTTCTGGGTGGCCCGGATGATGATGATGGGTCTGCATTTCATGGATGACGTACCCTTCCATACGGTGCTGATCCACGGTCTGGTGCGTGACGAGCGCGGCCAGAAAATGTCCAAGAGCAAGGGCAATGGGCTCGACCCGCTCGATCTGGTGGCCGAATTCGGTGCCGACGCCACGCGTATGGCGATATGCGCTTTGACCGGTCCCGGTCGCGATATCAAATTCGGCCGCAAGCGTGTCGAAGACTACCGCACTTTCATCACCAAGATCTGGAACGCCGCGCGCTTCTGCGAAATGAACGGTGTCAAGCCGGTCGAGGGGCTCGATCCCTCTGCGGTCAAGAGTGTTCTGGGGCGCTGGCTTCTCGATGAAGCATCGAAGGCTGTCAGCGCAGCCCGCGGCGCTCTGGATTCCTACCGCTTCGATGAATATGCGGGCAGCTGCTATCGCTTCGTCTGGAACGTGTTCTGCGACTGGTTCCTTGAACTGGCCAAGCCCGCTTTTGCCGCCGAAAACACGCCGGAACAGGACGAGATTCGGGCGGTTGCCGCCCATGTGCTCGGGATGATCCTGCAGATCATGCATCCGGTCATTCCCTTCGTCACAGAGGAACTCTGGCAGTCGTTCGGTTTTGGCGGCAGCGTTGCGCAATCGGCCTGGCCGGCTCTGCCGCAGCCTCAAGGCGCCGCCGAGGCATCAGCGGAGATGGATTGGGTGATCCGTCTGATCAGCGAAATCCGCACCCTGCGCTCGGAAATGAACATTCCTCCGGCTCAGATGGTGCCTGTGCTTCTGCGTGACGCGACCCCAGAAACCCTTGCGCGTGCCGAGAACTGGGCTGCGGTCATTGGCCGCATGGCGCGTGTGGCCTCGGTCTCACCCTTGGCGGGTGAACCGCCCAAGGCCGCAGCGCTGACCGTGATCGACGAAGCAACGCTCGTTCTGCCACTCGAGGGGCTGATCGATATCGCTGCCGAGATCCAGCGCTTGGAAAAGGAAATCGATCGTCTGGGCAAGGAAATCGACAAGGTCGAGCGCAAGCTGGGCAATGCCGATTTTGTTGCGCGTGCCAAACCGGAAGTCGTCGACGAGAACCGTGACCGCCTCACGAGCTTCACCCATGATCGCACGCGGCTTCAGGCTGCCCTTTCCCGCCTCTCCGGCGCCTGAGATGAATGGGGCGTCCGTCACGGGACGCCCCGTGGGTCCTGAGGCGAAACGCTTGGGACGGATCTCGGGGAGGCGGCGAATGGCGCTTTGATTGATTTGACGCCGCTTGTCAGGCCGGTCTCAGGCTCATGCTTTTCCTTACGAAGTCGGATTCATTTCTGAGGGCTTTTCTCGCGCCCGCGATGATCCCCCTGGTGAGAGAATTCCAACCGTCACTCGAAGCTGATCACATCTTCTGAGCCCAGGCGTGTCGACGGCATGGGTTCAATCCGCCGTCGCTCCGGGGAGAGACGGCGTTTCGATGCCCACACCTTTTTCCAATCTACGCAATTGGGGTGATTTACGGTGCGCTTGGCGTCATTCGTGTTCGGGAATGCGGCTGTGTGGCCGGTCCGTTCAGGGCCGTTGCCATGCATCTGATGACACGGTGCCAACGCTCCGTTCCATCCGAAAACCTGCGGCTCTGTGTGGGTCGTTGAATACACGCCGTTCCATTGGGCGCCCTCTCTTTTCCGCATTCCATCCTTAAGCCGCCTCGCGGAACGCTTACGTCCCTGATGCATCGTATTGCGGCGTCCTGAATCATAATTTGATCCCGAGACCGTCGACCAGGCGTGCTTCGGTCACTCTGAATTTGCCTTCCGCAAGGGGAAAAGCGGTGCCGCGAGAGGCTATAACAAAAGGCCGGACCAGCTTTGAGACTTCGTAATCCCCACATAGTGGTAGGGCCGCACAAGTCTATTCTCGGCCCACAGGACAAGGAAATCGGCACCTCACCGTCAGACCTGCCTTGCGGCTTAGTCACGGGGCCTCGCGCCGACGATCAGGGCGATGCTGCGGCTTATCCAAGTAGTGGGATCATCCTGAATGACGATGATCGCCAAAGGCACGAGACATCGAGTGTCGCACATTGGCAACACAAAGACATAAACGCGCTGACTGCGATTGCGAGCGGATTGCAACGATGAAGGGCGGAAGATAGGAACCATTCTCAATTGCAGAATGATTTCCCTGTCTGAATGTGGAGACCGCTTTTGTCCAAGAAATGGGTCCGCCCCGCCTATCCCGTGTCCCTGCTGGCCGGGATGACGCTTGCCTGTACCACGGCGCATGCGCAGCCCGTGCAACAGGATGACGATGTCCCGCATCGTGACAAGGTGAAGGGCACGGCTCGACCCGACATCAAGGCAAAACAGCCCGATACCGCTGATGCCGTGTCCGGCAAGGGAGGGGAGGAGCATCTGCTGGTACGTGGCACCGGCATGAATATTCTTCATGAGCCGATTGGTCTGGGGCGTATGCCTGAGGACATCATGCACACGCCGCAGACCGTCAACGCGGTTCCTCAGATCCTGATGCAGCAGCAGAACGTGAAGTCGCTCGACGAGGCTCTACGCAATGTGCCGGGCATCACGGCGTCTGTTGGCGAGGGTGAGGGCGGCATGGCGGGCGATCAGTTTCTGATACGTGGCTTCGCGGCCCAGAACGACATCTACGAAAATGGTCTCCGTGATTTCGGCGTCTATACGAGGGACAGCTTCGATTACGACCATATCTCGGTCATCAAGGGCCCGTCCTCCGAGGTGTTCGGTAATGGCACGACGGGTGGTGCTATCAATATCGTAACCAAGGTCGCTCATCTTGGGGACAGCTATAGCGCGCAGTTCTCGGGTGGGTCAGGCGAGTATTATCGCGGTACACTCGACGTCAACAAGCAGATCGGTGAGGCCTCGGCCATTCGCATAACCGGCATGGGCAACGAGAATAACGTCGTCGGACGCGACAACATCTATTCGCACCGATGGGGCCTTGCCCCCTCTATCGGCTTCGGGCTCGGACGCCGCACAAGCTTCACCCTCGAGTATTTTCATCAGTCGGATAATCGTATCCCCGATTATGGCGTCCCGATCGTCACGAAGCCGGGCGGCACGATTGGGCGTCCGGCGACGGAATATGGACTGAACCGTCACAACTGGTATGGCACGAATTATGATCAGGATGTTTCCAATGTGAACATGCTGACTGCGCGCCTCAATTCCGAAATCAGCCAGCATCTGACGATTTCCGATGATCTGCGGGGCGGGTTGTACGATCGCTATTTTTCGGCATCGCAGCCGGGTTGCGATGCGACGTGCCAGAAGCTGTTTTTCACTAATCCTTCGGCAGCCCAGGTCAACAGGCGCGGACATCTGGGCGGCCCCGAACCCTATCAGCAGAATGACTGGTCCGTGCAGAATGTGTTTTCGGCGCGTGCCAATTTCCGCACGGGCTTTATCCGTCAGCAGATCATCGCTGGCTGGGATGTCGAGCATATCTATGACCGTCGAAAAAACTACGCGTATAATTTCAACGGGCAGAACGGCACGCGCACCGATACGACGAGCCTGATCAATCCCTCGCATGTTCAGCCGGGTCTGCTGCTCGGTGGTTTCGGGCAATATCAGTACGACCTGGTCAATCTTTCCGGCGGAGCAGGACGTAAACTCTACAAGACCGGTGATGCCACCGATGTGGGCGCATTCTTCTCAGAGCAGATGTGGCTCGCGCCTTGGTTCTCCATCCGTGGTGGCTTCCGTTGGGATCACTGGGACAGTCATTATTCCGCTACTGAAGGGGCGACGGCTGCCGATACGCGCCTGTCCCAGCAGCAGAACACCATCAACCCGACCGTCAGTCTGATGTATACGCCCAGCGACAACACGATGGTCTATTTCAACTGGGCGCGTTCGACCACGCCGCTTGGACTTTATGTGACCAATAGTGCCGAGCCGCTCAAAAGCTCGACCCAGGGATTCAAGCCAGAAAAGGCAAGTCTGTATGAAATCGGGGTCAAGCAGCAATTCCTGCATGGCCGACTGGGCGCGACGGCCTCGCTGTTCCGTCTGGAAAAGGGCAATGCCCTGATGACCGATCCCTCCACCGGAAGTGTGTCGTCATCGAGCGACAGCCAGCGCAATCAGGGCGTGGAACTCAGCCTTTCGGGGCAGATCACCCGTAACTGGAGCCTGATCGGCACTTATGCCTATTACGATGCCACGACGACGGGCTCGCTGACACCGGCCGATATCGGCAAGCGCATCCAGTATGCGCCCAAGAACATGGCGACGATCTGGAGCACCTATACGATCGCGCCCGACAAGCCCTGGAACCTGACATTCGGCGGCGGTCTGACCTGGCGTGACTCGGTCTGGCTCGACGCAGCCAACACAGCGCGTGTGCCTCATACGACGGAATGGGATGCCATGATGTCGCATATGGTCGGGCATCGCTGGCGCCTCGCGCTCAATGGCTACAATCTGGCCAATCGTCTGAACTATTCAAACCTGTTTAGCGACCGCGCCACGCCTTCTGTCGGACGGACCTTCCTGGGGAGTATTTCCTTCACCTATTAACCGTAGGGGCGCGCTACGCTCTCTTCAGCCGGGGTCTCTGCCAAAGCCATGACCGGAGCGCCCTCCACCCACCAGGTGAGAGGGCGTTTTGCCGCTCAGCCCTTGTGCAGAAGGGGCAGGAGCGGGGTGAAAGCAAACATCGTTTCGAAACTGCAAAATACCGGGGCAGGAATCTCGATAATGCCCAGTTTCTCGGATGTGACACGGCGCCATTCATGGACCGCCCTGCGGAGCGGGGCTTTCTGCGTATGGGGTATATGGCGGTACTTGTAACCATAGGTCGCGTGGAACATGAAGCTCATCAGATTGTCAGGGTGAAACCCGATGGCCTCCGCAAGCTGACGGCGCAGATCATAGAGAGCCGTGGCCATTGCGGCATTGGCTGGGCGCAGGGGGACCCCGACGAGCGGCGCATGAAAGCGATCCGCGTCGATTTCCATCTCGATCTTTTCCGGGAAATCGAAAGTGGTGGCCGCGATGCGCTCGCGTAGGATCGGTGTCGTTTGCGCGAGCGTCACGGAAGGGGAAATACCTGACGGCCAGTTATTCTTGGCCTTTTGTTCCGGATCGACCCCACCGAGGATGGTCATGTGATAGCTCGATGGCGGGGTCGGGACGATATGGTCCGACCAGTCGCGGCGTATCAGCGCATTCATCTCGAGCATCGCGACGGAGAGGGGGTGCGTCTCGGCGAAGGGGCATATCGTTGTATTCCCTGGCCAGAGCAGAGGCTTACCTTGTGCATCGAACTTGCCCTGGCGGTCTCCGCCGCCCTCGGGCATGGGGGGGCCATCGCAGCTCGGCTCTTTATCCTCTGGCGAAGCCGGGGCAGCGCCAGTCAGAAGCAGAGCCCCCAAACCAAGCAGGAGGGTACGCCTGCGTGAGGCAAATGGGGCAGGGAGGCTGTGCATGGAAGGTATTCCGATGGGCTGGGGCGCTTTTGCCCGCGGCAGGTAACGAGGAGGTATCTCCATGGCACGAAATATCACTTCTGTGCATGACAGCTTCACTAAAGATCTGTGAGAAAATGCGGTCTCTGCATGGGCAATCATGCCGAATCAGCGCGTTTCTCAGGGGCCGCTCAATTCGTGCCGGACCGCTCAGCTGTTGCCTGTCGGGGTGTGTCATGCACCGTGGCAATGCCCTCATGGGAAGCATCGAAATGCAGCCCCAGATCAGGCTGGTTCACTTGAGATGTCGCAGGTGCGAACAGAAACTTTCCATGATCGAAATCGATCAGCGTGACCTCACGACGGAAAAAGCTCGCGCCCAGAGCCCCCTCGTCGAGATTTTCCAGCACGAGAAATTCTGTCGCACCAAGATCGCGCGAGCCCAGGCGCAGGCTTTTGAAGCGATGGCGCACTCCGCGCTCCATCGTCCCGAACTGCGTGACCACGGGTTGATCCTGTCCCAGATCCCCTGCCGTAGCGAGTGTGCCGAGCACCACGTCCCTAGGCAGTGCGCTGCGCACAAGGTCCGGGTCCAGCCTGATGCGGACAGGGTGATTATCGATGAGCGCCGTGATCCGGGCATCCGCGTCCAGATCGATCACCACGGGCTTGCGAGTGAAAAGTCCCTGAGGCCCTGCAGCGCATTGTGGCGCATCGCGCCAGACAAGCAGCCCGAGTTTCTCATGCGGTACGTCGAGCATGAGCATGAGCCTGAAATGTTGAAGTAGGGGCCTGCCAATAACACCCACCAAGGGGCGTCCCTTCACTAATCTGATCGGCGCATCCTCCAAGCGTTCGGCAAGCAGGTCATGAAGGACGATCGGTCCGATCTCGAGCGTATCAACTTTCGTGATTTCTGTCAGGGTAACGGCATGATCCTGGGCGATCATCTTGTGCGTCGGCCCCTGTTCGAACCAGATTGCCCCCGCATTCCTTACAAAGAGATGGCCGAAAAGCGGACTGACCACCATGGCAGCGTCTTTCCCCTCGATCCGCACCGGAATGACGGGGGCATCGTCCGGCCCGCCCAGAAGCGGAAGGGTCGTGGCGCTCTCGACGCAGGTTTCCGCCAATGAGGCCGCGAAACGAGCACGATCTTCCGACAAAGTTTGCATCTCAGCCTGAGCAGGGGGGAAACCGGGTGGAAGGAAACCGCATAGAACGAGTATCGGCAGGAAAAGAGACGGCTTTAGGCGAGGCATGGATGTGCTTCCCCTTCATGAGTGAGCGGTGCTCCAAGCCCATGCAGCGCACCCGTTCTGACAGGCCATCGGCAAGGCGACTCTTTTTCGGGAGTGCTCATGTTACTCACTCTCAGCATGGGCAGGGCCGCCAATCGCCCCCGGCATAAGTAATTCTACGCATTTATGCGGAATGATCTCAAACCGTAACGTCTCCTCAGTTTCCGTTAACGCCTCGGGGCGATCAGGAGGATGGGAGACATGGAAAAGGGACGGACTCGTACCCGCGGAGGTCCGATTGCGAGGCGGAGTGGCGTGATGATGGTCGCCTTGATGGGCGCTGGCCTGGGTGCCATGCCGAAGGCCGAAGCATCGGTCACGGTCAATCTCGGGCCGGAACAGTCATTCACGATGGGGGTAGGAGTCCGGGGGCAGTATATGACTGCTGATCCATCGACCCCGGATGATGGCAGTGCAGCCGCTGCCAGCGATCTGCGTATCTACATGGGTGGCCAGATCATCAAGACCGTCAAGGCCACACTCAATCTGGAGCGCATCCGCGACGGCAACTGGAACGTACTCGACGGTATCCTGCAGATCGAGCCGTTGAAGGGGCTCAATCTCTGGCTTGGGCGCATGTTACCCGGCAGCGACCGATCCAATCTCGACGGACCCTATTTTCTGAGCACCTATGCGTTTCCGATTGTGGCGCAGTATCCCGGCATGTGGTCAGGCCGCAATGACGGCGCAACCCTTTGGGGCAAGCTCGCCCATGACAGGTTCCGGTACATGGTGGGCATTTATAAGGGGCATAACTGGGTCGATGGAGGTTCTGGAACAGGGCATAATCCGCTCTTCGCAGGGCGTCTCGAGTATAATTTTCTCGATCCCGAGCCGTCGCCGGCCTATTACACGGCAAGTACCTATTACGGTAAGGCCGATATCCTGGCCATCGGCCTGGCGGGGCAGTATCAGGTCAATGGCGTCGGTACGGCGGCCCTGAAGGGTGATTACAAGGCCTGGAATATCGATGGGCTTTTTGAAAAGCGCATTGGCAAGAAAGCACGCTGGGGCGTTTATACGCTCGAGGCCGCCTATTATCAGTACCATACGGATGGCGTGAAAGATGTCGCCCCCGGCTTTGGCAATCGCAACCCGGATTATGGCAATATCGGCGGTATCAACAGCGGAACGGCGTTTCTGGTCAGCACCGCCTATCTGATCCCGTGGCGTGTCGGGTGGGGGCGGATCCAGCCCCTCCTGCGCTATCAGCAATTCCGATACGCTCATGACCTGTACGGACCAGGCAACCCCAGGACGCGTCAGTTGGATGCAGGCGCGAATTATGTGCTCGACGGTCATAATCTGCGTTTCACGCTCGATTATGCCCGGTACACGCCAGCCGGGGCGGCGCAATCCAACGCCTTCCTGCTCGGCATGCAGCTTCAATATTGAGGGGGGCTCTCATGATCTTTCGCTCTTATGCCCGCAGGGGCCGCCGCACCCTATGCTCAGCGAAGCGCGTGTGTTTCGGGAAAGGCGCGTTTCCCATGATGGGGGTTCTGACCCTGTCGGTCCTTGTTCCGGCCGCGCGGGCTGTGCCGACCCAGCCAACGCCGTCAACGAGCATTGCAACTCACACCGATCCGGTCGATTGCGCCCATATGCTGTCAGCGGAGGCGCGGCTGATCCATCGTATCAACAAGAGACGGCATGAGCCACGTCTGCCCGCCAATGCGCCGGGCTATGCCGGTCTGGCGGTTCGGCTGGACCCGATGCCCGGTCTGGGGATCATGCAGGGCGGGCTCTGGACCTCCGAGGCGGGCTGGGAGTCCGATAAGGAAGTGGCCGAAACCCTCGAGGCTCTTGAGAGCCAAAGGCACAGGCTGCATGACTCAGAGGTTACCGCCCATTGTCCGGTGGCACCCTGATCTAGCGCTCAAGGGGGCTCCGGCGCACGGCGAAATATGGTGCAGGCAGGGTGTAACGAATCCCGTTCGTGACGGCTCTGCCCTCGCGCGGCCCCGGGCTGCGCCCGGGGCCGCGATCTGCGGGCTCAGCCCCGGCGCGTGATCTGGCTCAGATCGCGCACGGCGCCGTTGGCGGCGCTTGTGGTCAGCAGACCATAGGCACGAAGGGCCGGAGAAACCTCACGGATACGGTCAGGCATCCAGGCGGTATCGCCCCTGGCCTCCATCGCAACGCGGCGCGCTTCGAGCACGTCATCCGCAATGACGGCGCGCAGAACGCGGTTCGGGATATCGATCTCGATCCGATCGCCATCCTCGATCAGGCCGATCAATCCACCCTCAGCGGCTTCGGGTGAGATGTGACCGATCGAGAGACCCGAACTGCCCCCCGAGAAGCGCCCATCCGTGATCAGGGCGCAGGTCTCTGCAAGGCCTTTCGATTTCAGATAGCTGGTCGGGTAGAGCATTTCCTGCATGCCCGGTCCGCCCTTGGGGCCCTCATAACGAATGACCACCACATCGCCATCCACGATCTTGTTCGCCAGAATGCCCGATACGGCGTCTTCCTGGCTTTCGAACACGCGCGCCCGTCCCGTGAAGGTCAGGAGGCTATCCACCACACCTGCCGTTTTCACGATGGCACCAGCCTCGGCGAGGTTGCCATAGAGGACAGCCAGACCGCCATCCTGCGAGAAGGCGTGAGCACGGTCACGCAGCACGCCGTGTTGGCGATCTGTATCGAGCGCGTGATAGCGGCTCGATTGTGAGAAAGCCTGGGTGGTGCGCACGCCGCCCGGTGCGGCCAGAAAGCGCGTGCAGGCTTCCTCGTCGCCCTCCAGGACATCCCATTTCGTCAGGGCGTCCTTGAGGCTCGGCGCATGGACGGTGTGGGCGCTTGTGTCGATGAGTTCGCAGCGTGCGAGCTCGGCCAGAATGGCCGGAATGCCGCCTGCGCGATGCACGTCTTCCATATGCACGTCGTTCTTTGCAGGGGCGACCTTGCACAGATTGGGCACCTTGCGGGACAGGCGGTCGATATCGGCCATATGGAAATCGACCCCGGCTTCACGTGCGGCCGCGAGAAGATGCAGAACCGTGTTGGTCGACCCCCCCATGGCGATATCGAGCGTCATGGCGTTTTCGAAAGCGGCCTTGGTCGCAATGCTGCGCGGCAGGGCAGTGGCATCGTCCTGCTCGTACCAGCGGCGGGCCAGCGACACCACAAGACGCCCGGCTTCCAGGAACAGCTCGCGCCGATCGGCATGCGTAGCCAGAAGGCTGCCATTACCGGGCAGGGAGAGACCCAGCGCCTCGGTCAGGCAGTTCATGGAATTGGCGGTGAACATGCCCGAGCAGGACCCGCAGGTCGGGCAGGCAGAGCGCTCGATGGCTTCCGATTCTGCATCCGACACTTTCGGATTGGCGGCCGCAACCATGGAATCGACGAGATCCAGCTTGCGATTGATCCCAGGACCATCCAGCTTGCCCGCTTCCATGGGGCCGCCCGAGACGAACACCACCGGGATGTTCAGACGCAGCGAGGCCATGAGCATGCCCGGCGTGATCTTGTCGCAATTACTGATGCACACCAGCGCATCGGCGCAATGCGCGTTGACCATGTATTCGATCGAGTCAGCGATCAACTCTCGCGACGGCAGGCTGTACAGCATGCCGCCATGGCCCATGGCGATGCCGTCATCCACCGCGATGGTATTGAACTCACGCGCAATGCCGCCAGCTTCCGCAATCGCCCCGCCAACCAGCGACCCCATATCCTTGAGATGCACATGACCGGGCACGAACTGGGTGAAGGAGTTGGCGACCGCGATGATGGGCTTGCCGAAATCCTTGTCCGTCATGCCCGTGGCGCGCCACAGGGCGCGGGCACCGGCCATGTTGCGGCCGTGGGTGGTGGTACGGGAACGATAGGCAGGCATGACACGGATCCAAAGCTGCTGGGGAGGGAGGGCGTGTTGCGCATGAAATGCAATGGCAACACGGCTGGGAACGCATTTTTATTACCCTGTGCGAAATAACGTGGCCAATCGCTTGCCGCAAGGGGAAGTCTGTTCAATCATCGCGCCGCTTGTCATTGAACCAGAGGAAAAACCGCGTGCCCGTTGGCCATTTGACCCGATCCCTGCTTCTTGTGACCTCCTGTCTGCTGGGGGCCTCGCAGGCCCTCGCCCAGGGAGGAAACGGTCTTCCCGTCACGCCTGATATGGTGCAGCGCGGCTCCGATATTCCGGCTCACGTCCAGATGCCGGAGACGGCGCGCGACTATATCAAGCAGGATGTCATGATTCCGATGCGCGATGGGGTGAAACTGCATACCGTTATCGTTATCCCTAAGGCGGCGAAAGACCATGAGGCGCCGATCCTGCTGACACGCACGCCCTATCATGCTTCCGAGCGCGCCGATCGCGTGTCGGGCGCTGCCGAAATGCGCAATGTGCTGCCACAGGGTGACGGGGTTTTTGTCGAGGGCGGCTATATCCGTGTCTTTCAGGATGTGCGCGGAAAGTATGGGTCGGAGGGCGATTATGTCATGACACGCCCGCCTGTCGGCCCGCTGAATCCCAGCAAGACCGATGACACAACCGACGCTTGGGACACGATCGACTGGCTGATCAAGAACGTGAAGCAGAGCAATGGCCGTGTGGGCATGACCGGGTCTTCCTATGAGGGCTGGACCGTCGTCATGGCGCTCCTCAACCCGCATCCCGCACTCAAGGTGGCCGCCCCTGAGAGTCCCATGGTCGATGGCTGGATGGGCGATGACTGGTTCCATTACGGCGCATTTCGCCAGGGTAGCTTCGACTACTTCACCATGCAGATGACCAAGAAGGGGGAGGGCGACGGCATTCCCCGCCAGAACGCCGATGACTACACGAACTTCCTTGAAGCGGGATCGGCCGGGGATTTTGCCAGCAAGGCCGGGCTCGACCAATTCCCGTGGTGGCAGCGTACCAAGGCTCACCCGGCCTATGACGCCTTCTGGCAGGATCAGGCGCTCGACAAGCTCCTCGCAAAACATCCGCTGACCGTACCGACCATCTGGGAGCAGGGTCTCTGGGATCAGGAAGACATGTGGGGGGCGATCCATAGCTGGATGGCGCTGCGCAAGGATCATCCCAAGGTGCCGAATATTCTCGTCATGGGACCGTGGCGTCATAGCGGTGTGAATTATGACGGCTCGACGCTCGGCCCGCTGCATTTCAATGGCGATACGGCGCTGTGGTATCGCAGCCATGTCATGCGCCCGTTCTTCGACCAGTATCTCAAGCCCGGCAGCGCCAAGGTCAATTTCGACGACGCGATCATCTATAATACGGGCGACAACCGCTGGGATCATCTGCGCGGCTGGCTCGGTAATTGCGGCGAGAGCTGCATCGGTACGGGCGAGCGCCTCTATTTGCGCGAAGGCAACGGGCTGAGCTTCGAACGCGCGAAGCCCGGCATGGATAGTTTCGTGTCCGACCCAGCCCATCCGGTGCCGTTCATGACCCGGCCCTACAGCTTTTCGGATGGCGCGCGGTGGAAGCCCTGGCTGGTGAGTGACCAGCGTTTCGCGGAATCCCGCCCCGATGTGCTGACCTATCAGACGCCCGTTCTCGACCACCCGGTTCGCGTATCGGGCGTGCCGACGGCCGATTTGTTTGCAGCCACGACCGGCACCGATGCGGATTGGGTGGTCAAGGTGATCGATGTCTATCCGGGCGTCACCGCCGACCGACCCGAGATGGGCGGGTATGAGCTGGCAGTATCCATGGATATCTTCCGTGGACGCTATCGCCATGATTTCGCTCATCCCGAGGCGATCCCCGCGAACAAGGTCGAGGAATACAAGTTCACCCTGCCTGCGGTGAACCATGTCTTCCTGCCCGGGCATCGCATCATGGTGCAGATCCAGTCGAGCTGGTTCCCCCTTTACGATCGCAACCCCCAGACCTATGTCTCGAACATCTTCGATGCCAAGCCTGCCGACTACAAAAGCGCTACCCATTCCATCGCGCATGGTGGGGCGCAGGCTAGCAGCATCTATCTTCCTGTCGTGAATCAGTGAGGCGAGCGTGAGCGAGGCAAATCTGGAAAAAGCCCTGATCGGGGGCGGGTGCTTCTGGTGCACCGAGGCGATCTTCACCGGGTTGCGTGGCGTCAAATCCGCGCAGCCCGGCTATGCGGGCGGTCGACGCGAAAACCCGAGCTACGAGCAGGTCTGTAGCGGCGCGACAGGTCATGCCGAGGTCGTGGAGGTTGTATTCGATCCGCGTGAGATTGATTACGGTGATATTCTTCGCGTGTTCTACACCACCCATGATCCGACGCAGCTCAACCGTCAGGGCAACGATGTGGGCACGCAGTACCGATCGGTAATCTTTGCGCTCGACGCCGCGCAGGAGGCGACTGCTCGCGCCGTGACGAAAGAGATCGCCGAATCCGGCATCTGGCCCGACCCGATCGTGACGGAAATTGCCGGACCGGCCGTGTTCTGGGAGGCGGAAGAAAAGCATCACGACTATTTCGCCCGCAATCCCGAGACAGCCTATTGCAGTGCCGTAGTGGCTCCGAAAGTGGCAAAGGCGCGCAAGATGTATCGCGACCGGCTCAAAGCCTGATCGTCTCTTGGGGGAGAGCCGTCTTCCTCCCCGGCGTTGCGGCTCGTGCGTGTGACGTACCCAACGCTGGCCGGGGAGGGGTTCGTTCTCCCTGCGGGCAGTTTGCTCGACAGGTTCAGTAGCCCGCCCCCTCATGGTCGAGCATGAACTGGTCTGCTTCTTCATCGAAGTCGAAGAGTTCGGTGTAGCGTGCCCAGTTCGTGGCCGTCATCAGCGTCTGCTCGGCATAGCTCGGTGACATACCGGCTTCGAGTTCCTCACGGAACCGGTCTGCACCCGTCCGATGGCCCGATCGCTCATCCAGCACGGCGCGGATTGAGCGTATCAGAGGAACATGATGCAGCAATGCTGCGCGCATGATCTCACGCCTCTCATCCTGATCGGCCTGCACGAAACGTGCCCCTGCCTCTGTGATCAGGATGTCGCCGTCCTCGAGTTCTGCCAGTTCGAGAAGCTGGAGCGATTCCCCGAGCGGAAAAAGATCGTCCAGCGCCATCTGCAAACGCTCGGCCAGATGGGGCAGGTCTGCGCGCCCATTCAGGGGAGCTGCCGCGAGACTCTCCAGAAGGCCTACCAGCACATTGATCGGGATAGGCGGGAGAACGAGGGCCATCGGGTTTGCCGGCGGGGCCGTCGAGCCTGCCTCGAGGCTGGCTTCGGACACGATCGGCGCCCGGCGCGTCATCAGGGTGTAGATCTGATCGACGAACTGCCTGAATGCTGAATCATCACGGTTGCGCGGATGCGGGAGGGGCACGGTCAATTCATGCAGGACGCGCCCGGGGTTGGACGAAAAGAGCAGGATGCGGTCGCACATGAGAACCGCCTCCTCGACATTATGGGTCACGAGCATCATGGCTCGTGTCGGCAGGCGCTTTTCCGACCACAGTTCGATGAGATCGGTACGAAGGTTTTCCGCTGTCAGGACGTCGAGCGATGCGAAGGGCTCGTCCATGAGCAGGAGGTCAGGCTGCATCACCAGAGCCCGTGCCAGTCCGACGCGCTGTTGCATCGATCCGGACAGTTCCTTGGGAAGCGCATTTTCATATCCGCTTAACCCGATGAGATCGATGATATCATCGCAGCGCTCTTCGCATTCCAGCCGGGGCACACGCTTGGACTCAAGTCCCAGAGCGATATTCTGCTGCACGGTAAGCCACGGAAACAGGGCGAATGACTGGAACACCATGGCGATATCGGGCGTCGGTCCGTCCAGCCTGGCACCTTTCCACGTGATCTCTCCTGCGCTCGGCGGGATCAGCCCGGAGGCGATACGCAGCAGGGTGGATTTTCCCGATCCTGACCGCCCCACGAGGCCGACGATTTCACCGGCGTGCAGATCGAAGCTGACATCTTCCAGCACCGGCAGATCGGTGCTGCTTTCCTTCTGATAGACCTGAAGGCAGTTGCGGATCGAGAGCAGGGTCTCCTGCATGACGGGCTCCATGGTCAGTTCAGGGAAGTCTGTATGCGTCGCTGGATCTGCAGCCGGATCGGATGCCAGACCAGTATCTCGCCAAGGGCTATACACAGAGTGAGAACCGCAGCGCCGAGCACGACGCGTGGCAAATCACCAGCCTCGATCGCGCGCGCCACATAAGCGCCTATTCCTCCCCCATCCTGACCCTGGCTCGCCCATGAAGATCGTTCGGCGAGGATGAGAATTGTCCAGCCGGTTGCCGAGGCTGCACTGGCCGCATCGACCAGCGCAGGCGCCAGCCCCGGCAGCACCACGCGTTGCCACCACAACCATCCGCGAACCTGCAGATTGCGGGCCGCTTGTAACAGATCGGGAGGATAGCTTCTCATACCGCGCAGGATCTGGGCCAGAAACAGCCACAGGATGAAAAAGAGACACAGGAGTGTTGGTCCGATCTGCCTGGGAATCCCTGCGGAAATCATGGCGAGGCCGAGAACCGGGAACAGGATGTTCTTGGGGTAGAGCGTCAGCAGGCGCGCAACGATCCGAGCCGGTGCGGCCCGGCGCGCCGAGAGGCAGAGCCAGACCCCAAGCGGGACTCCGATTACCGAGGCGAGGACCAGAGCAACGGTCATACGCAGCGCCGAGATAAGGCTCTGGATTGTGACCACCAGCAGGTCATGCAGGTCGAGCGCATGATGGTTATAGAAGAACCCCATCACGGTTAGAAGAAGAATGAAACCGGCACTGAGCCCAAGAAGCGGGGAGGGAGCGCGCGCGAGGGTAACCGGACGAAACCCCGTGCGACCCAGACGTATGTCCCCCACCCAGGCGAGGCAGCGCCGCATGATCTCGCCAGATCGTTTGAGCAGGCGTGTCCGGCGCCAGAATTTGAGCATCCACGGGTCGGGCGCATGATCGAAGATAGGGGTAAGGCGGTACCGATCTGCCCAGATCTGCCATGGGAACACCAGGCAGCTATCGTACAGAAAAGCCAGCACGCCAGTCAGGAGCACCGCCAGAAAGCTCTGCCAGAGCGATCCGATCGACGCTGCCTGAGCCGCATGGACACCAAGGCCAGGCCGCGCCGGCAATGTGCCATCCACAGGAAGCATTTCACTGGCAATGAGCACGCACCACGCCATTGGCATGGCCTTGGCGAGCGAGGTGACGCTCTCCGGAATAGCGTAGGGAGCCTCCAGCCGCCAAAGGCGTTGCCACGATGTCAGCCCAAGTGCCCGCGTGGCCTCATCGAGCGTGCGTGGAATGACTGCCCAGGCGTTGAGCGTAGCGGTGGCGATGGGCGCAGCAAGGCAGAGTGCGGGGACGGCGATGGCGGAGAACTCGAAGCCCATAAGATGAAAAAAGGGCAGGAGGCAGAGCAGCGGGACCATATGCAGGCCGCCAAGGGCGGTGCGGATCGGGCTACCCAGCAGGGGAATTTTCGCAGCACCAAGTGCGAGAATCGCCGCAATCACCGCGCCTGTCATCGTCGCCAGGATCATGCGCAGAAAGGTGTGGCCCAGATCCCCGGTCAAAACGCCGATTCCGGCGAGGGAGCGGAAATGGGGGGCGACGAGCCCATGATGATGAAAGGGAGTCAGCCGCGCCGGGAGGAAGCGCGAGAAGATCGCCAGGGCCGCTACCACGACAAGCGTGCCCACGAGTGATGCCGTCAGTCCTGATCTTCTGTCCGGTCCGCGTGTACCGCGTCGCGCCCGCAATGGCGACATGCTCTCCTTCCCCGCGCCTGATGCCTGACGCCGCTATCAGGGAATACGGGCCGTGCCCGTGCTTCCAAATCCACCCGCGCCGCGCGCCGTTTCATCCAAGGCGGAAACCTCGACCCATGTCAAACGAATGACAGGGGCCAGAACCGCCTGGGCGATGCGCATACCCCTCGTGATCACGAAATCCTCGTGTCCGGTATTGAGAATGATAACGCCGATTTCGCCACGGTAATCCTCGTCGATCGTCCCCGGCGTGTTGGGCAGGGTGATGCCATGCTTGAGCGCAAGTCCCGAGCGCGGCCTGATCTGCAATTCGTATCCGGCAGGCAGTCCGATCTTCAGCCCGGTCGGTACAAGGGCGCGCTCACCTGGTTTGACGATCATCTCGGCATCGATGGCGGCGAGGAGATCCATCCCGGCAGCGCCGCTGCTGGCGTAATGGGGAAGGTCGAGCCCCTCGGCGTGAGGAAGCCTGACGAGTTCGACGGGAAGCGGTGACATGAGGTCCTACCTTGGGGATGAGGAGAGATGATCGGCGATCAGCGCGGCCAGTTTCGCCGCGATATCGGTCTTGGGCATCGAGGCCCATGGCTCGATACGCGTTTCGCTGACAAACAGGATGCGATTATGGTTGCCACCGAATATGCTCGTATCTGCACCGACGTCATTCGCCAGCAGCCAGTCGCATCCCTTGCGGGCGCGTTTGGTACGAGCATTGTCTTCCAGTGCTTCGGTCTCGGCAGCGAAACCGATGACGAGCCCCGGCCTGGTGGGTCCGGCATGTGACAATGTGGCAAGAATATCGGGATTTTCGACAAGGGCGAGGCTCACGGCCTGACCCTGCTTCTTCTTACGTTTGTGGGCGCTCGCCTCCGCCACCCGCCAGTCCCCGACCGCGGCCGTGCAGATGGCGACATCGGCAGGCAGGGCAGCCCCGCAGGCAGCCAGCATTTCCCGGGCCGTCTGGACCGGGACGCGGGTCACCCCGGCGGGACAGGGCAGGGCAGTCGGCCCGCTGACCAGCGTCACCTGTGCTCCCAGCCGCGCGCAGGCAGCGGCAATGGCATAGCCCTGCTTGCCTGAAGAGTGGTTGGCGATGAAACGTACGGGATCGATAGGCTCATGGGTCGGTCCTGCTGTGACCAGCACATGCCGCCCGGCAAGTGGTGTTGCCGGAAACAACGCGGCCTCGACCGCCTCGAGAATCGCCTCGGGCGCGCTCAGCCTGCCGGGGCCAAATTCGCCACAGGCCATGTCGCCCTCATCAGGGCCGGCGAACAGGCAGCCGCGTGACTGCAGCGTGGCGTGATTGGCCTGCGTGGCAGGATGTCGCCACATGCGCACATTCATGGCGGGGGCGAGCATGACCGGCGTGTCGGTGGCCAGAAGGAGCGTGGTCGCCAGATCATCTGCCAGCCCCCCGGCCAGTCGGGCCATGAGATTGGCGGTAGCCGGACAGACCAGTATCAGGTCGGCGCTGCGAGAGAGGGCGATATGATCCATCTGGCTGTCTTCTGCCAGAGAGAGGAGTTCGGTATGCACGGCGTGGCCCGAGAGCGCCTGAACGGAGAGCGGCGTGACGAAATGCTTGGCGGCATCCGTCAACACGGTCTCCACCGCGATGTCGCGCTTACGCATCAGCCGGATGAGTTCCAGCGATTTATAGGCAGCGATTCCGCCGCCGATGATCAGGATGACCCGGGCGCGCATGCAGGGTCAGAGTTTCCAGCCCGAGTGAATGGCAGCGATACCGCCCGACAGGTTCTGATAGCTTACCTTTTCCAGCCCGGCGTCACGCATCATGGCTGCCAGCACATCCTGCTCGGGGAATGTGCGGATGCTTTCGGCAAGATAGCGATAGCTCTCGGCATCCTTGGCGATGATCTGGCCCATTTTCGGCAGAACGCCGAATGACCACGCATCATAAACGGGAGCGAGCGCGGCCACCTGCACGCGGGAGAATTCGAGACAGCAGAATTTGCCGCCCGGTCGCAGCACGCGACGCGCCTCGCGCAGCACGGCATCCTTGTCGGTACAGTTGCGCAGCCCGAACGCGATCGACACGCGGTCCACGCTACGGTCTGGCAGGGGAATGGCTTCCGCATCAACCACCGAAAACTCGATATCGCTGAGATAGCCCTTGCTCGCAGCGCGCGTGCGTCCGACTTCGAGCATGGAGGCGTTGATGTCGGTCAGGAGAACCGGGCCCCCATTATTCCGTAGCCAGCCGAAACTGATGTCACCAGTGCCGCCCGCCAGATCGAGAAGCTTCAGATCGCGACGCGGCGCCAGGGTATTGATGAAGATGCGCTTCCAGACGCGATGGATGCCAAGCGACATGACATCGTTCATGACGTCGTAGCGGCCTGCCACGCTATCGAACACGGCGCGCACCAGCGGCTTCTTCTCGGCCCGTGGCACCGAGCGATAACCGAAATCGGTCGTCTCCTCGCGTGCGGGGTGATCTGATTCGGAATGGGGAAATGATGCGTTGTCGGTCATGTCTCTCTGGATATAGTGTCAGCACCCAAGATGCCAGAGCTACCAGAAGTTGAAACCATCCTGAACGGGTTGAGGGCGGCGCTTGCCGGGCGCCGTATCATCAGAACCGAAATCCGCAACGATCTGCGCTGGCCCGTGCCCGATGATCTCTCGATCAGGGCCGACGGTAAAAAGATACGTGGTGCCCGGCGTCTGGGCAAATACATGCTGATCAGTCTCGTCCGCGGCCCCACGCTGCTGATCCATCTCGGCATGAGCGGACGTATCCGGATAACCCCGGGTCCGGAGCAGGATTACGAACCCCTGCGTCATGAGCATGTGACGCTTCGTCTTGATAATGGCACCCATATCGGTCTGGTCGATCCGCGTCGGTTTGGCTGTTTCCTCCTGGCCGATTCAGGCAGGGAGCGCGACCATGCCTTGCTGCGTGCACTCGGTGCTGATCCGCTGGAGCCCGAATTCGACGCGGCCTATCTTCATGCCCGGCTCCACCGCAAACGAAGCCCCATCAAGACCGCGCTGCTCGACCAGCACGTGGTGGCGGGGCTAGGCAATATATATGTGTCCGAAATCCTCTTCCGGTCGGGAGTTCATCCGGAGCGTCTGGCCTCATCCCTGACCCCAGGCGAGATCGGGAAACTGGCAGAGGTGACGCCAGCCGTACTGCTCGAGGCGATCAACGCGGGAGGCTCTACCCTGCGGGATTACGTGGACGCCGACGGTAATCCCGGAGCCTTTCAGGATCTGCATCAGGTCTATGGCCGCGAGGGACAGCCTTGCCCCGAATGTCCGGGTTATCCCGCCTGTGCCGGGATCAGGCGTCTGGTGCAGGCAGGCCGTTCCAGTTTCTATTGTCCGAGACGCCAGCCGCCACTTTCTTTAGAGGACGCTTGACTGGCAGCGTGAAACTGGACTAAAGGCGAGCCCTCCGCTGGCTCTGCGTCTCTTACGGGACGATTGGCCGGTATGCTTTATTGTCATCGCAAGATGACCTAACAAGCCGAACAGAACAGGGCTGAAGAGTAGAAATGGCTAACACCGCCTCTGCGCGCAAGCGCATCCGTCAGAACGAGCGTCGTCGTGAGCGCAACGTTTCCCGCATGTCCCGCGTCCGCACCTTCGTCAAGAAGGTCGAGAGCGCCATCCTTTCGGGTGACAAGGCTGCTGCGAACGACGCATTCCGTGCCGCCCAGCCGGAAATGCAGCGCGCTGTCGGCAAGGGCGTTCTGGCCGCCAATACGGTCAGCCGCAAGCTGTCGCGCCTTTCGGCTCGCATCAAGGCTCTGGCTTCGGCCTGATCAGAACAACGGACAGCTCCCGCAGCGGGATCTGTCTTGTCTGAGCCTATAAAAGAACGGGTGTGGTCACATGACCATATCCGTTCTTTTTTTTCGCCGGTGGTCCAGCATCATGGCCCGCCGGATAAGCTTGCCTCCTGCAATCCGTTTGCCCTATCCTGTCAGCCCTTTAATCGGGCCTCAGGTCGGTCGAACGTCTTGTGTCGTGCTGGCTCCTGTCGTGTCTTTTGGTACAACTCGGGGGAGTGATGGCGGACGAAGGGTCTCATACGGATCTTCCTGCAATGACAGAGACGGTTTCATGCACCACCGGGACCGAGCCTGCACTTGCGGCCCAATGGCTCAAGGTGCGCGAAAGGCTGCGTGTCGAGGTCGGCGATGTCGAATACCGTACCTGGCTTCAGCAGATTGTGCTCGGCCCGCTTGAGGAAGATGAGATAACGCTCTTTCTCCCGACGCGCTTTCTGCGTGACTGGGTGCGGGGCCAGTACGGCGACCGTCTCCAGGAATTGTGGCGCAACGAGAATCGGGCTGTTCACCACGTCGAGCTTCAGGTCCAGCGCGTCGGAGACGGTCTGGCCGCGCCGGTGGCGGTTGAGGCCCCTGCGCCAGTTGTCGAGGTTGAAGCACCGATCGCTCCGGCTTCGACCGTTCAGGATGCCCGCCACGATCTGGCCGCTCCCCTTGACCCACGCTTCACTTTCGACAGTTTTGTGGTGGGCAAGCCGAACGAGTTTGCCTATGCGTGCGCCCGACGTGTGGCTGAAAAGCCGTCGAGCCCGGGTTTCAATCCTCTCTTCCTTTATGGTGGGGTCGGGCTGGGCAAGACGCATCTGATGCATGCAATCGGCTCGGAACTGACGAGTGGCGGACGCGTCTCGGTGGCCTATATGTCCGCTGAGAAATTCATGTATCGTTTCATCGCGGCCATCCGCTCGCAATCGACCATGGAGTTCAAGGAGCAGCTTCGCTCGGTCGACGTGCTCATGATCGATGATCTCCAGTTCCTGATCGGCAAGGACAATACGCAGGAAGAATTCTTCCATACGTTCAATGCTCTGGTCGATGCCGGACGGCAGATCGTGGTCAGTGCCGATAAATCACCCTCCGATCTCTCCGGGCTTGAAGACCGCCTGCGCACCCGTCTCGGATGCGGCATGGTGGCAGATATCCATGCCACGACGTTCGAGCTGCGTATCTCCATCCTCGAGGCAAAGGCGCAGGCCTCTGGTGTGGCCGTGCCCGCCAAGGTGCTCGAATTCCTCGCCCACAAGATCACCTCGAATGTGCGCGAACTCGAGGGTGCGCTCAATCGTCTGATCGCGCATGCCAATCTGTTCGGCCGCCCTGTCACGCTGGAAAGCACGCAGGATGTCCTGCATGACATCCTCAAGGCGCATGATCGTCGTGTGACGATCGAGGAGATCCAGCGCAAGGTCTCCGAGCACTGGAACATCCGCCTGACGGACATGTCCTCGGCGCGTCGCGCGCGGGCCGTTGCACGGCCGCGTCAGGTCGCCATGTTCCTCGCCAAGCAGCTCACGAGCCGCTCCCTGCCAGAGATCGGGCGAAAATTCGGCAATCGCGACCATACGACAGTCATGCATGCCGTCTCGCGCGTTCAGGAGTTGATGGAGCGTGACGTTGCTTTTGCTGAGGATGTGGAACTGCTGCGTCGCATGCTCGAGGGCTGATCTTTGCCGCCGCATGCGGCTCTGCTAGACTGATTTTTTGTTATTCGGGTGTTCGAGGGTCTACGATCATATGAAATTCCAGGCTGACCGCACTACGCTGATCCGTGCCCTTGCCCATATCCAGAGCGTTGCGGAAAAGCGCAACACGATCCCCATTCTGGCCAATGTCATGCTCTCCGTCGACAGTAACCTGCTTCGGCTGACCGCCACCGACATGGAGATCGCGGTAGTCGAGGAAGTTGCCGCAGAGGGCGCTCGCGATGGCGCTGTGACCGCTCCGGCCAGCGTCCTCTATGAGATCGTGCGCAAGCTGGCAGATGGCTCCATGGTCGAGCTCGATCATGGCGGTGGCGATGCCCCTCTTGCCCTCCGTGCCGGACGCTACGCCACCAGCCTTAACGTGCTTCCTGTCGAGGACTTCCCCTCGATGGTGGCGGGCGACCTGCCGCACGAGTTCTCCATCCCGTCAGCCGTACTGCGTGGTCTGGTCGATCGAACCCGCTTCGCCATCTCTACCGAAGAGACGCGTTATTACCTCAACGGCATCTACTTCCATGTCGCGAAGGATGGTGACACGCCCAAATTGCGTGCAGTCGCGACGGACGGCCATCGTCTCGCCCGTGTCGAGACGGATCTGCCCGCAGGGGCAGGCGACATGCCGGGCGTCATCATTCCGCGCAAGACAGTCGCCGAGCTTCGCAAACTGCTCGACGAGGGTGCCGGTGCGGTTCAGGTCAGCCTGTCGGAAACGCGTATCCAGTTCCGCGTAGGCGCTGTGATGCTGACATCGAAGCTGATCGACGGAACTTTCCCGGAATATGAGCGCGTCATTCCCAAGAACAACGACCGCTTCCTCAAAGTGAACAAGCAGGCCTTCGCCGATGCAGTGGCCCGTGTGGCGGCCATCAGCCAGGAGCGTTCGCGTCCGGTCAAGCTTGCTGTGCAGACCAATCTGCTGACACTCTCCGCGATCAGTCCCGATCAGGGCATGGCGAAGGAGGAACTCGACGAGACAAGTGTCTCCTATGATGGTCCCTCGCTGGAGATCGGCTTTCAGGCGCGCTATCTGAACGACATCACGGACCAGATCGATGTTGAGGCAGAGTTCGCCTTCGCGGATAGTGCCGCTCCGACTCTCGTGCGTGATACCAACCTGCCGACAGCGCTTTATGTGCTGATGCCGATGCGCGTCTGAACCCGGAGCGCAGCACCTCTCCCTTGCAGATCAGCAGGCTCGTCCTCACCGATTTCCGCAATTACGAACGGCTTGCCTGGTCCCCCCAGAGCCGGCTGGTCGTTCTGACAGGCGAAAACGGGGCAGGAAAGACCAATCTGCTTGAGGCCCTGTCGCTCCTTGCGCCCGGCAGAGGGTTGAGGGGCGCGAGTAACGCGCAGATCCAGCGCCAGAATGGCGGGGCCTGGGGGGTGGTCGCCAGACTTGGCGCCGGGACTCTCCCAGAGAGTGAACTTGCGACCGGAACGGACCCCGCAAACCCGGTGCGCAGGGTATTTCGTCTCAACGGCGGGGTAGTGCGCAATCAGGGCGAGATTGCACCGTATTTTGCTGCAACCTGGCTTACGCCTCAAATGGACCGTCTTTTCACGGATCCGGCTTCCGGCCGGCGGCGCTTTCTGGACCGGCTCGTTCTTTCTCTCGACCCCAATCATGCACGTGAAAGCGCGGCGCATGAACGGGCGGTGACGCAAAGGAACCGATTGCTGGTGACCCGTCCCGATCAGGGATCGTGGCTCGATGCGCTTGAAGACAGCATTGCGCGTCATGCCATCGCCATGACAGCTTCCCGCCTCTCCCTGATAGAGGCCATGAATCATGCCCCACATCAGAGTGCGGGCGAATTTCCTGCGGCAAGACTTCGCCTTCTATGTGATCAGGCGACAGCCTTGTCTTCGCGCTCCGCTCTCCAGGTCGAGGATGATTTGCGTGGACGCCTCAAGGCATCCCGCGATGATGACGCAGCACGCGGGGCGACATCTTGCGGCGCACATCGTGCCGATTTTCAGCTTGAGGATGCTCAATCGGCGCGTCCCGCCGCCCTGTCGAGCTCCGGGCAGCAAAAAGCCATGCTTGTCCACGTGATACTTAACCACGCCTCGGTTGTCATGGCGCGCTCCGGGGCGGCGCCGATGATTTTGCTTGATGAACCCCTCAACCACCTTGATGCGCGTCGGCGTAGCGCCTTGCTTCATCATCTGAAGGATCGCAACATCAGTGCCATGCTGACGGGGACGGAGAAGCACGACTTCGCGGCTTTGGGAAGAGAGGTCGATCATCGTCACGTCGAGCAGGGGCATTTCCTGGCCTGACGGCTTCTGACCCAGCCAACGTGCGCGCAAGCGGGAAATTCTGACTTCCTGATCCCTGTAAAATTGTAACCGTTCCGTTACAAGGCTCTCGGTCTGGAAAGCTTCAGTCTTGGGTCGGTGGCATGCAAATGCGTGTGCGTGGGCAAGGATCGCACCAGACCGGCCTCAAGACGGCTCGAGCGAGGACGATCAGTCACGGACCTGATCTTTCGATCACTTGCTGAACTCGCACAAGAGCGGTTGAGCGCGAGTATTCTCGATTTTGAAGGATCGATCTGGTCAACTTAACGATTTCCAAAGGTCACTCGATCTAACTATCTCAACATGACAAGCATATCCCAAGATGAAGCCCAACAGGGTCCGACAGGATTTGTAAGCTTCGGCTCTGCTCCAGCATCATATTGTTACTTACGGTCATCGCTTTGCCGCATACATAAGTCACTCGACCACATGTAATCTGGGAAAGAGGGCGGCATGAAGATCGCGTTTTTGTACGTTGCAGAGCCTTATCAGTGCTATCATGTGGCTGCAGTCTCTTCCGCTCTTTCCCAGATGCCTGACATCAGCGTCACCGAGTTCGTCAGCTTTCCCGAAACCGCACAGCATCTCGATCAGATACGCCGCGCCAATGGATTGGCCGGTACCATTCGGAGAGGGACCCTCAGGATTCCTGCGCGGGCTCAGATCCTCCGTCGCTTGCGTCGTCTGGACACCGAGCGCGAGATTGTCATGCGCGCCAATATCGATCAGCTCGAACAGTATGACGCGGTCGTCGCCACCGAATATTCCGCAGGGCTTCTGCGCGAGATGGGTCTGCGCCGTCCGGCGCTCATCCTGATCCAGCATGGTGCGGGCGACCGGGAGGTCAATGATGAGCATCTGATCCGGCAGTTCGACCTGTCGCTCGTTTCCGGACCGAAAATCGCGGAGTCCTTCCTCGCGAAGAAGCTGGCGACCGCAGCGCAGACGCGGATCATAGGATATCCGAAATTCGATGCCGTCGGGGCAGAGCGCCTTGCTCCGCGTGAGAGCGCAGACCGCAAGCCTGTCGCCCTCTACAACCCCCATTACAAGAAGGGGCTTTCATCCTACGGAAAGTGCCTCGAACCTCTGGTGGATGCGGTCAACCAGCTCGACCATTACGAGTTGCTTATCGCACCCCATATCAAGATCTTTCACAAGGATTTCGGCCGCCGCCGTCGGCAGTTCCAGAAAATGGTCGGCAGTCGCGTCAGGCTCGATACGGCATCGGCCTCGATGCTGGACATGACCCATACCGCCAGCGCTTCACTCTATATCGGCGATGTCAGCAGCCAGGTTTACGAATTCCTGATTACCCCAAGGCCCTGCGTTTTCCTCAATCCTCATGGTGTCGCATGGCGCGGCAATCCTCATTTCCGCCACTGGACGCTCGGTGACGTGGTCGATAGAGCCGAGGATATCCTGCCAGCTCTCGCGCAAGCGCAGTCGCGCCACGAGTTCTACAGGTCACGTCAGGAAAAGGTGATCCGCGAAACGTTCGGGACCCAGCCGAAGCGGGGGGCGTCCAAGCGGGCCGCCCAAACGATACGCGATTTCCTGCGCGGCGACCCTGCGCTCAAAGGGCTTTCTGCAGCGGCGTGACATCGGCAGGCGCTGCTGTCTTTCTCAGCACCTCCCATGAACCCCAAGTCTCCCGTCTATAGGAATGGCTCCGGGAGACAATCCGGTTAAATTTCTGCAGGCCTTAGTAATTCCTGTTTTCAACCCGGACCGCTTTGGTCTAAGAGGACGCGCCAACGGTAGGAAAGCCGCGGGCTTTCCTGATTGATATGCGGGGAGGCTGCGGCAGATGACCACGACCAATGAAACACCGACCGGAATGGCTGGCGAACGGGTTGGTGATTATGCTTCGCGCAGCATTGCGCATGAGCGCATCCGCGAAGCCCTTGCTTTTGACGATGTTCTGGTCGAGCCCGCAGCCTCCAACGTACTGCCTGCTCAGGCCTCGACCCGCACACGTCTGACCCGCTCCATCGAACTGAATATCCCGCTGCTCTCCTCGGCCATGGATACCGTGACCGAAGATGCCATGGCGATCGCCATGGCGCAGCAGGGCGGCATGGGCGTAATCCACAAGAACCTCTCGATCGAGGAGCAGGCGGAGCATGTGCGCCGCGTCAAGCGCTTCGAATCGGGCATGGTGGTCAACCCCGTCACCGTCGGCCCGGAGCAGACCCTGCGCGATGTGCACGCCATCATGGCACAGCACGGGATCAGCGGCCTCCCGGTTGTCATGCCGGGCAGCGGTGAACTGGTCGGCATCCTGACCAATCGCGACATGCGATTCACCAGCGATCTGAACACACCCGTCCGTGACATGATGACGCACGAAAATCTCGTGACCGTGCGCCACGGAGCCGATGCCGTGGTCGCACAGGATCTTCTGCACCGTCATCGCATCGAGAAGCTTCTCGTCGTCGACGACCAGAACCGCTGTATCGGCCTGATCACCGTCAAGGATATGGACAAGGCCGAGGCTCACCCACTGGCCATCAAGGACCAGTTCGGACGCCTGCGCTGCGCCGCTGCAATTGGTGTCGGAGCCGATGGTCTGGCCCGGGCCGAGGCCCTCGTCTCGGCAGGCGTCGATATCGTGATCGTCGACACCGCCCACGGTCATTCGCGCGGGGTGCTCGATACGGTCGCGACCCTCAAGTCCCGCCATGACGGTATTCAGGTCATCGCGGGTAACGTTGCAACCCCTGAAGCCGCCATCGCTCTCGCAGGCGTCGGCGCAGACTGCGTGAAGGTCGGTATCGGCCCAGGCTCGATCTGCACCACACGCGTCGTAGCGGGTGTGGGCGTGCCCCAGTTCTCGGCGGTCATGGAAACCTCCGCGGCCTGCCATGAGGCCGGTATCTTCGCCATTGCCGATGGCGGTATCCGCACATCGGGCGATATCGTCAAGGCGATCGGGGCAGGGGCCGACGTGGTCATGATCGGCTCGCTTCTCGCAGGGTGTGAAGAAAGCCCCGGCGAGGTCTTCCTGCATCAGGGGCGTTCCTACAAGGCCTATCGGGGCATGGGCTCACTTGGCGCCATGGCCCGTGGGTCTGCCGATCGCTACTTCCAGGCCGAGGTGAAGGATTCGCTCAAGCTCGTGCCGGAAGGGATCGAGGGACAGGTCCCGTACAAGGGCAGCATGGCAGCCGTGGTACACCAACTCGTTGGTGGTCTGAAGGCCGGCATGGGCTATACGGGGTCGCCCAGTATTGCCGATCTGCAGGTGCGCACGCGCTTCCGTCGCATCACCAATGCCGGCCTGCGTGAAAGCCACGTTCACGACGTGACCATCACGCGTGAAGCACCTAACTATCGCCAGGACTGACAAAAACTTGTAAGCGCGGGGGCATGACTCCCGCCGCCCGCCTTTCCGCCGCCATCGATCTGCTTTGCGCCATCGAGGCTGCCCCCCGCCGTCCCGCCGATGCGACGGCCAATGCCTATTTCCGCGATCGCCGCTATATCGGTGGCGGCGATCGCCGGGTCATCTCCGCCCGCATCTGGGACGTGCTGCGTCAGTGGCGCCGGTTGCACTGGCATCTGCGTGACATTCCGGGTGGCCCTTCGCCCCGAACGCTTTGTGCAGCATCGCTCATTCTGGGCGGCGAGGAAATCGGCACGGTCCGTATGCTGTTCAATGGCGAGCGCTTCGCCCAGTCACATCTGACGTCGCGTGAAGACGCTGCCTTGGCCGCATTGAACGGACGCGAACTGAACCATCCGGATATGCCCGGCCCGGTCCGTCTGGAATATCCGGACTGGCTGCACCCTTATCTTGTACGCGCGTTTGGAGACCAACTCGACGCGGAGATGGCAGCGCTGGATGGCGCAGCACCGCTCGATCTGCGGGTGAACCTGCTCAAGGGGCATCGTGACGAGGCGATCAGATCGCTGCGCAACGAGCAGATCCTGGCAGCACCGTCGCCGCTCTCTCCCTGGGGGTTGCGTCTGCAGGGGCGTCAGAATGTCACAGCGACGCAGAGTTTCCGTGACGGGCTGATCGAGATCCAGGACGAAGGCAGCCAGCTCATCGTCGGAACGCTCGATGCGAGGCCGGGCGAGCGCGTGGTGGATTTCTGCGCGGGTGCGGGAGGGAAGACGCTGGCCATTGCCATGAGCATGGAGAACAAGGGCCAGATCGTCGCCTGTGATGTCTCCTCGCCACGGCTTGAGGGCGCGGTCAAGCGTCTGCGTCGCGCAGGCGTGCATAATGTCGAACGTCACCTGCTGACGAGCGGTGATAAATGGGTCAAGCGCCGCGCCGGGGCTTTCGACCGCGTTCTGGTCGATGCGCCGTGCTCGGGCACCGGCACGTGGCGGCGTAACCCGGATGCGCGCATCCGCCTGGTTGAGCAGGACATCCTGGAGCTCAAGGTCAAGCAGGCCGATATCCTTGATCGCGCCTCCAGTCTGGTCAAACCGGGCGGCCGTCTGGTGTACGCGACATGTTCGCTTCTGCCGGAAGAGAACGAAGCGCAGGTCGCAGCGTTCTTGGCGCGCAACGATCAGTTCGAGCGCGTGGCAGCCGGAGGCGAAATGCTTCCCGAGGCCCTGCGTGGCGAAACCGGTTTTGCCCTGACCCCGCTTCGTGACGGGACGGATGGCTTCTTTGCCGCCGTTCTTCAACGCAAGGCCGGATAAGGCTTTCAACGCGACATAATCCACGACCGGTCAGGGATGAAGACGTTACCATGGCGCTAGCAATGTTTATCGGGCTGCTGCTCACGCTGGGGGCCGGGATCGGGGCGCAATGGGTGGCCTGGAAATTCCGCCTTCCGGCTATCGTTCTGCTCTTCGCGCTCGGACTGATCTTCGGGCCGGGGCTCGGTATTCTGCATCCCTCTGCCGCGCTGGGCTGGATTTTCCGTCCGCTCGTGTCGCTGCTTGTCGCGATCATCGTGTTCGAGGGCGGCCTGCTTCTTGATTTCCGCCAGCTTCGCGAGGCAGGAGAGGGCGTCACGCGTCTGACCATGCTGGCCCTCCCCATTTCATGGGGGCTGGGCTGGGCCGCAGCGCACTACATTGCCCATATGGAATGGGGGGTCGCCGCCCTGTTCGGCGCGATTATCACCGTCACTGGCCCGACTGTGGTGTTGCCTTTGCTGCGCCACAACAAACTCCAGCCGCGTGTCGCCGCCTTCCTGCGGTGGGAAGCCATCATCAACGATCCGATCGGGGCCATTCTGGCCGCCGTTGTGCTGCAGGTGGTCGCCACGCGCGTACCGATCGGCACGGATGTCTTCCTGACCACCGTGCTGCCTGATCTGCTGGCCTCCACGGCGGAGTCACTGGCTGTGGGTATTCTGCCTGCCTATCTGGTGCGCTACCTCTTCGTGCGCGACCTGATGCCAGAGCCGCTCAAGACCCCGTTGCTGCTCACCCTTGCCTTGCTGATCTTCAGCATCTGCAACATGAGCATGGAAGGGGCGGGTCTGGTTGGCGCGACCGTGTTCGGTATGGCGTTGACGAATCTGCATGTGCCAGGCCTGTCCGAATTACGCCGCATGAAGGAGTCCCTGGTCGTCCTTGTGGTGGCGGTGCTCTTCATCATGTTGACCGCCGATCTGCATCGCGACGTGCTGGCTCATCTGTCGCTGCCGATCTTTCTGCTGACTGCTGCCGTCATGTTCGGCGTCCGGCCACTGGCCATCTTTCTCTCCACCATCGGGACCGGTCTGAAATGGCAGGAGAGGCTGTTCGTGGCATGGATCGCCCCTCGCGGTATCGTGGCTGCCGCCGTAGCTGGTGCTGCTGGATATCGTATGACCGATGCGGGCTATCACAGTGCCGATCTGATCATGCCAGCCGTTTTCGCCATCATCGGCGGCACCATGATCTTCCATGGTTTCTCGCTGCGCCCCATTGCCCGTTACCTGAAGCTGACCCTGTCCAACGAACCGGCTCTGGCCATTGTCGGGGCGTCACCCTGGTCGATCGATCTCGCCAAATGTCTGAGTGGCAACGGTATTCCCATCCTGCTGGTTGATAACCGCTCGAGCGCGCTGATTCCCGCCATGCGCAAGGGTATTCCTGTGCTGCGTGCCGAATTGCTGTCTCAATATGGCGAGGAGGCGCTCGAGGAGCGCCCAGCGGATTACCTGATTTCGACCACGGCAGATGCGATTTATAACGGTCTCGTATGCGCCCACATGGCGCCGCATATGGGACGTCAGCGCGTGTTCCAGATCAGTCCCGGCGTGGCGCGTCTCGATTTCTATCATGGGCTGTCACGCGATGCGCGCGGCAAGCTGCTCGGTGATCCTTCCTGGAACTTCACCCTGATCGACATGCTCTTTGAAAAGGGGTGGCGGTTCATGACCGCCATGGCTGACGAGGCAAGCGCTGCAGGTTTTGGCGCGGTGCAGAACCGTCTCGATTTCCTGTCTATCCGCCGCGGTCAGTCGATCACGATCCGGTCCGCCGAGGATGAGTTTCCGGTCAGTCCGACCATCGGCGACATGCTTGTCTATATGGCACCTCCTCCGCCGCCGCCACCTCCCGTGACGACCGAGGATCTTCAGGCGCAAGCCGCCGCCGAGGCGGGCTCGGGCGATACTTCTGGCGTCGTTCCTGTCAGCGCCCCGGAAGGCTGATAGCCGAACACCGGTCTGAGCGATGTGGGGGTCGGGCTGATTCCCGATCCCCATTCTGTATTGGATGGTTTCCATGCTGCCCTCAGGGGCCTCGCCACAGTCTAGTGGCTGCGGCCTCAAAGGCCGCGCTCAGCCCGACACCACCGAACCCGGCGTCGGGAACCGCTCCCAAGCAGATCAGACGGTTCAGTCGGTGCGAACTTCTATCCCTGTTTCGCTCCCACTGATCAGTTCGCGCAGGAGCGGCTCGGCCAGGGCGATGCAGCCCTCTGTCGCGCCGCTCTGCGGGGGAAGATGCAGGAAGATTGCCGAGCCTCTTCCGGCAATGACCGGGTCATCGTTCCATCCCAGCACAACGCACAGGTCATAGCAGTGATCGTCGCGCCAGAGCCGTTCGTGACGCCCGTCATGGGGCAGAGTGACCTGCCGGTTGTAGTCCCGGTGCGACGGGTCATCGCACCACCCGTCATCAGGCGCGAGCGCCTCCACACGTAGGCGGGTGAGGGGGCGGGCGATCCGGTCTGCCCGGTAGAATACATGGCGAAAAGGCAGGTATCCAATGGGGGTCGCCTGATCTCCCTCGGTCTTGTCCACGCGTAAACCCCCACCTCCGATCAGGGCAGGAATGGTCCTTCCGTTGATAAAAAGCGTCGCCAGAGCACCTGAATTATGTCGCAGGATGACACTCATGTCACAAACCTCACGTCTGAACATTAATTTATGGGTAAATGACGTCTAAAGACCGGTATCGAGCGGGCTTGACGTTCCGATCGGATTGGCGTTGTCACGATATCCGTGTAAGGCTCACAGTCAAAACGGGGATCTACCTTCCACGGAAGTCTGGTCCTGTCTCTGGGGCGTCGTCCTCAGTAGGTGAGAGAAGAATATACATGCCTGGTCCGCGTCCTGTCCTTATTGTTGACGATGACGATACGCTTCGCCAACTCCTGGTCGAACAGCTCAAGCTTGAAGGTGAGTTTGAACCCATTCAGGCTGTTTCCGTCGCCGACGCCAAGGAAAAGCTTGCCGTTCCCGACGTGCGTGTCGACGCAATCCTCCTCGACGTGACCCTGCCGGATGGCGACGGGCGCGATTTCTGCGCTGAGCTCCGCCGCCAGGGCATTCGCATGCCGATCATCATCCTGACCGGTTCGGATGACGAGGCCGATGTGGTGCGCGGTCTCGATGCAGGCGCTAATGACTACGTCGCCAAGCCGTTCCGCATTGCAGAACTTCTTGCTCGCTTGCGCGCGCAGCTTCGCCTGTTCGAGAATAGCGAGGATGCTGTTTTCCCCATCGGGCCTTATCTGTTCCGCCCGTCTTCCAAAATCCTGCAGGAACCGGCCAAGAACCGTCGTATCCGCCTCACGGAGAAGGAAGCGGCCATTCTGAAGTATCTGTATCGCGCCGGGCATCGTCCGATTGCGCGTCAGGTGCTGCTGAATGAGGTCTGGGGCTATAACGCGGCTGTCACGACGCACACGCTCGAGACGCATATCTACCGTCTGCGCCAGAAGATCGAGCCCGATCCGGCAAATGCCTCCCTGTTGCTCACGGAAGGTGGCGGGTATCGCCTCAACCCCGAGGGCAGCGACGCCCTGATGGGCTGATAGCACCCCCCGATGTCCCCTCCTCTTTTCTTGTCAGGAGAGAGGAGGGAGTACGGCCTCGAAGTCCTTCGCAAACCGCGCCATCCGTTACAGGGCGCAAAAAAGGGCCAAAGCATGCGGTCGGGGTCATCATCCCCGCTTGGTATTTATCCCCTTCCAGACGCATCACAGCCACCGGTCAGATCGCTGTGAATGTTCGGGCGCCTGATCCGCCCTCAGGCGACTTCCAGTCTCCCGCAGCCTGTTCGTCTTTTCAGGCGGGGTTCAGCGCGAGATCGACGATCACTGGAACATGATCGGATGGGCTCGACCAGTCCCGCACGTCTTTCAATACGGCGACATCCTGCAGATGCTCGCGCAGATCCGGTGTGAGCCATACGTGGTCGAGGCGTCTCCCACGGTTCGAGAGTTTCCAGTCGCGATTGCGATAGGACCACCAGGTGTAGAGCTTCTGCTCAGGCGGGACGACCAGACGCATGGCATCGACGAAGCCTGTATCGCTCCAGGCTTTCAGGCGCTCGATCTCTGGCAGTGTGTGGCTGACCACATCGGCAAGCTGCTTGTGGCTCCATACATCGTGCTCGAGCGGAGCGATATTGAGATCGCCAACCACGATAGAGCGCACAGGCGGATTTTTGCGGAACCAGCTTGTGACCTCCTCGAGAAATGCCAGTTTATGGGCAAACTTGTCGTTCACCGCAGGATCGGCAATGTCGCCGCCCGCTGGAACATAGAAATCATGCAGGGTCACGGTGCCCCTGTCGGTCTCGACTGTGATCCCGATATGACGGGTATCGCTCTTGCCGCACCAGTCCGGTACCGCGTCAAGCGCTCGGATCGGGTGGCGGGAGAGGATGGCAACGCCATTATATCCCTTCATGCCCATGAAATGCTGGTGGTCATATCCCAGCTCCCGCAACGCCTGCGCGGGAAAGAGCGGGTCCGGAACCTTGGTTTCCTGTAGGCAGATGATGTCGGGACTTTGCTCCTCGATCAGCCGCGCGAGGAGAGGGAGGCGCAGACGCAACGAGTTGATATTCCATGTCATCAGCCGCATCGGTTTCGATCCTCCAAATTGCCGCGAAGAGCAGGAATGCCTCTTGCCGCTGCGTTCGGATAGCCCATTTATGCTCTCATGACATCCGCGACACACGACCAGCTCCTGACCCTCGACTCCCACATTGATATTCCCTGGCCTGATCGTCAGGATTTCGAGACCGGTTCGCCCGCGCGTCAGGTCGATCTGCCCAAGCTTCGAGAGGGCGGCCTGAAAGCCGTCTGCCTCGCTGCCTATATTCCCCAGACCCGTCTGGAAGCTGACGGGAGGGCCGAGGCCTGGGCGAGAGTGCAGGCGATGCTGGCCGTGATAAATGGCCTTGCCAGCGATGCTGTGACCGTCTGCCGGAGCGCCGCCGATGTGAGGGCAGCATTCAGCCAGGACAGGACCGTGGTGGTGCCTGCTGTGGAAAATGGACACGCTCTGGGCGGCGACCCGTCCCGTATCGAGGTTCTGGCGTCGATGGGGGTGCGCTATATGACGCTCACCCATAACGGGCATAACGATCTGGCCGATGCGGCAATTCCGCTCCCCGCGCTCGGTGATGAACGCGAGCTGCACGGTGGCCTGTCATCGCAGGGGCGTGATGCGATAGCGCTCATGAACACACACGGCATACTGGTCGATGTCTCCCATGCCGCGAAGACGACCATGCTGCAGGCTGCTGAAGTCTCGAGCACCCCGATCATCGCCAGTCATTCCTGCGCCCGGGCATTGTGCGATCATCCGCGCAACCTCGATGACGAGCAGCTGCGCAGGCTTCGAGACACCGGGGGGGTCATCCAGATCACAGCCATGTCCTCATTCCTCAAGCCCAGTGCTGCAGGTCGCGCCGGTGTTCACGACCTCGCCCGTCACGTGCGTTATGTTGCTGACCTGATCGGGGTGGATCATGTCGGGGTCTCCTCCGATTTCGATGGCGGCGGCATGATCGAGGGCTGGGCCCATGCCGGGGAGACGCCAGCTGTGACGGAAGCGCTGCGTGCTGCCGGCTTCACGGAGGCCGAACTCTCCGCAATATGGGGTGGCAATTTCCTGCGGGTGATGGCGCAAGCTGAACAGAGGTAGAGGCAACTTCGAACAAAACAGGATCGTTCTGTCACGTGGAACGTGAATTTTGTCCACTTACGGTGATGTTCGGGGATTGACTCCCTGTGTTTCCAAGGTCTTGGCGCTGTTTCTTCGATGCGGATGAGCAAAATTGTTCAATATCAACTGCTTAATTCTGGTTGCACAAAATTTAGGCAAAGCGTCGCAAAGCGCGCCAAACTGCGCCCGTCATCAATTTGTCATGCGATGCCCCACAGACTTATCCACATGTTCCGTGGATGAACTGGCGATCAGCCTGTGTCACGGGGGCGTAGCTTGAGCGCCGGGACCCCAGTCGCGCTCGAAGGCGTGGCTTCCCCCGCTGGCGAGGTTCAGGTATCGCCGCGCAAGGAGGGAACAGAAGCGATACGCGAGGCCCTGAAGACGATCCCGCTGACACCGGGCGTCTATCGCATGCTGGGTGAGAAAGGGGAGGTGCTCTACGTTGGCAAGGCGCTGAGCCTGAAGAAGCGCGTCTCATCCTATCTGCGACTGAACCAGTTGCCTGAACGCCTGCGCCGGATGGTCGGCCTCACGCGATCCATGGAGATTGTGACGACCCGCACCGAAGCGGAGGCGCTGCTTCTCGAAGCCAACTACATCAAGAAAATGAAGCCGCGCTTCAACATCCTGCTGCGTGACGACAAATCCTATCCCTGGATCATGCTGACCGAGGGGCACGACTATCCGCAGATCACCAAGCAGCGAGGGCGTCCGGTCAAGAACGCCACTTATTGGGGGCCTTTCGCCTCGGCATGGGCAGTCAACCAGACACTGAACCTGATCCAGCGCAGCTTCCTGCTCAGATCATGCAGCGACGCAGTTCTTTCGTCGCGCACGCGACCCTGCCTGCTGTATCAAATCCGTCGCTGCTCGGCACCCTGCGTGGAACGTGTCACGACAGCTCAATATGCGTCGCTCGTCGAGGAAACGAAGCAGTTCCTCTCAGGCAAGAGCACCGACGTACACAAAACGCTCGTTGAGGAGATGGAAAAGGCCTCCGAAGCTCTGGAGTTCGAGCGCGCTGCGACAATCCGGGACCGTATCCGGGGGTTTTCGAGCATGCAGGAATCGGGGATCATCAACCCTGCCTCGATCGGCGACGCCGATATCATTGCCCTGTGGCAGCAGGCAGGAAAGACCTGCATCCAGGTCTTTTTCATTCGTAACAGCCGCAATAACGGTAATCGCGCGTTCTATCCCGATCACGCAGAGGACGATCAGGCTGCAGATATCCTCTCCGCATTTCTGCTGCAGTTCTACGACGACAAGCCGCCGCCGCCCCAGATTCTGCTGAACACCGACCCGGCCGAGCTCGATCTGGTTTCCGAGGCACTCACGCTCAAACGTGGCCGCAAGGTGGAATTGCTCCAACCCCAGCGTGGCGAACGGCGCGATGTCGTGCGCCATGCGGAGACCAATGCGCGTGAGGCTCTCGAGCGCCGTCTGGCGGAAAGCGCCGGTGTGAGCAAGCTGCTGGATGGTGTCGCGTCCGCTTTCGGGCTTGAGGGACCGCCGGGCCGCATCGAGACCTATGATAATTCCCATATCATGGGGCAGCACGCCTATGGTGTGATGGTCGTCGCCGGACCGGAGGGGTTCACCAAGCGCGCCTACCGCAAATTTGCCATCAAGGGGCCGGTCACGCCTGGCGACGATTTCGGCATGATGCGCGAGGTCATGGAGCGGCGTTTCGGCCGACGTGACCCTGCAGCGCCGGATGAGCGCCCTCAGGACTGGCCGGACCTCCTGTTGATCGACGGCGGGTTAGGCCAATTCAATGCCGTGCGGGCAGTGCTCGAGGAACTGAACGTGCGCGATATCCCGATAGTCGCCATCGCCAAGGGCCCTGACCGGGATGCCGGCAGGGAGTGGTTTTTCCAGGAGGGGCGTGCGCCCTTCCAGATGCCGCATAACGACCCGGTCCTGTACTATCTTCAGCGCTTGCGTGACGAGGCCCACCGCTTCGCCATCACCACGCACAGAGCAGGACGAAGCAAGGCCATCAAGACTTCCGAACTGGACAGCGTTCCGGGTATCGGCGCCGTCAGGAAGCGCGCGCTCCTGACACGGTTCGGATCGGTGCGCGGTGTACGTGGCGCAAGCGTCGAGGAACTGGCAACGGTCGGGGGAATCAATTCGGAGATCGCCCGCACAATCTACGCCTTTTTTCACCCCCAATAGCAGGCAGGCGCTATGGTGGAGCGAAACCGAGCCTATCATGGTGACGCGATTCATGCTTATGGCTGGAAGCGCGCAAGGCTGATTGATTTCAATGGCGGTACCGGGGACGATTCATGCTGACAGATCTGCCCAACATCCTGACCCTGCTTCGTATCGCCTCGATACCTGTGCTCGTTGCCCTCATCGCTTTCGCCAGCCCGCTTGCTGATGGCATTGCCTGCATTCTTTATGTCGCCGCATGTATCACCGATTATCTTGACGGTATGCTCGCGCGCAGGTGGAAGCAGGGATCCGAGCTCGGGCGAATGATGGATCCGATTGCTGACAAGCTGTTGGTGGGCGCGCTTCTTCTGGCCCTGGCGGGCTATGGTCGACTGACCGACGGCGCGTTGTTTGCCGCAATCATCATCCTCATTCGCGAGATCATGGTCAGCGGCTTGCGCGAGTACATGGCAAGTCAGCGAGCCACACTCCCTTCCACGCGCCTTGCGAAGTGGAAAACAGGTATCCAGATGGTCGCCATCGGTTTCCTGCTTGCAGGTGATGCCATGCCCCGTCAGATCGGGCTGGGTATGATCTCCTTCACGCAGCTTGGCGCGCTCATGCTCTGGATTTCGGTTGTACCGACCGTGTTGAGTGGGTGGGGATATCTGGTAACGGGGCTCTCGAGAATGATGGGATCCGGCACAAACCGGTCCTCTGCCAAGGTCTCGCATTAGTATCACGCTCTATACATGTTCTGTATCTGGCGTCAGACGGCCTCAGCGCTTAAAAGAGCGTGGATGACATCCCTGGAGTAAGTGATGAGAAAGGCCGCTCTTTTAGCGATTCCTGTTTTGTTGAGTGGCTGTTCCGGTTTCGGGAAATCGATTCACGACACCGCGACACTTCCCGGGGCTAATCCGAACATGCCCGAGGGCATTTCCGAGAACATGGAGAAGGTGCGTGGCCACGCCTATCTCGCCATGCCGATCCTTCCCGAAAACGGCAATATCTGGCCGGGTGCACCGCAGCCCCTGCCAACGCTGCGAGATGTCGAGGCCTCCCCGAACGGGTTGCGTGACGCCCTTGCCGACACGAACAGCTATTTTGGCTCGATGACCAAGAGTCATGGCGCGAGCGGAGACAGCGCGATCCAGCTGGGCGATGGCGCAACGCTGGAGATGGGCGAGCATGACGGCATGGTTCACGGGGTGCACACCGCTTCACGCCCGTCATTGTCGTCCTCGGTAGAGGACAATGCCCATAAATATATCGCCCCTGGCCGCAGCGGAACGATCGTGATCCCGAATGGCGATGGCACGAATACGTTGATCGCACCGGACGGCACGGTGAGCGTCAGTCGGGACAAGGCGGCGCACTGAGGAGCGGCACCGCCTTTATTCTCAGGCGGCGCGCCTTGCACCAAACACGCATGCCAGTACCACCAGCGTGACGCCAATCATCAGAGGCGGGACGGCCTCATGAAGCAGCCACGCCGAAAGCGCGAGACCGCCAAAGGGCTGCAATAGCTGTAACTGGCCAATCCTCGCCACGCCGCCTTGTGCCAGGCCATGATACCAGAATACGAAACCCAGCATCATGCTGAAGAGCGCCACATAGGCCAGCGAACACCATGCGGCGCCAGACACATTCTCCCAACCGGGAGGGCGCGTCACAAGGGCCAGCACGATCATGGCGGGGGAAGCGAGCCCCAGCGCCCAGGAGATGACCTGCCAGCCTCCCAGCTTGCGTGAAAGCGATGCGCCCTCGGCGTAGCCCAGACCGCATACCAGCACGGCGGCCAGCATCAGTCCGTCCCCGATCAACGAGCCACCATGGGTCTGGGTCAGAGCGTAGGCGGCGACAGCCGCTGCGCCGCAAAGGGACAGGAGCCAGAAGAGGGGGGAAGGCCGCTCGCCATTGCGGATGACGGCGAAAAAAGCCGTGCTCAGAGGGAGCAGACCCGTCCACATGGCCGAGCGCACTGACTCGATATGCTGGAGTGCGCAGGCTGACAGCAGCGGATAACCTACGACGACCCCGAGCGCGACGATGAGGAGTGGCCCGAGTGCCTGCCTGTCCGGACGCGCCTGGCGCAGGGCCGCAAGCAGGGCCAGCCCGAGCAGAGCAGCAATCGACGCGCGCGCAGCGGTCAGAAACAAGGGAGGGAATCCGGACTCGGCAATTCTCGTGGCAGGGAGGGAGCCACTGAAAACAGCGATGCCGATCAGACCGCTCAACGTCCCGCTCGATTGCTTTCCCGTAGCAGCGTCCATAGTCGCAATTCCTCTTCTTACACTGGGTCATGCCAAGAATGCAACGGCACCTCGTCTCGGAACATGGACAGTCAGCGGGGCATTGCTCAAACTGTTTGGAGGCAGAAACCATACAGTTGCGATATCGATATGAAAACCGACAGCAAGATTGCGATCGCCCTCGAAGCGATAAGAGCGCGTATCAGGACAGGGAGCCTCGCTCATGGTGAGCGCCTGCCGTCGATCCGGCGTTTCGCAAGCCAGATCGCCATGTCGCCCTCTACCGTCAATGAGGCCTATGAGAGGCTGGTTGCAGAAGGGATAATCGTCGCACGTCCCGGCTCCGGCTATTACGTGTCGTCTGCGTCGATAGCCCAGCCTGGCAGGAGGGGGAGGGAAGATCATGCCCTGGACCCCTTCTGGGTATCCCGTCAGGCGCTGGAGGCTGATTCCGGGATGGTTCAACCAGGCTGCGGATGGTTGCCCGAGGCCTGGATGCCGCAGGCTTTGCTGCGCATGGCGATGCGCGACGTTGCGAGGGCCGATGACGCCTTGCTGACAGGCTATGGGCCAGCCATGGGGTCGCCCGGGCTGCGCCATCTGCTCTCTCGCCGTTTCGCTGAAGAGCATTTCCTTGCACCGATCGACCATATACTTCTGACGAATTCCGGTACCCAGGCGATGGACATGGTCTGCCGTCTTCTGCTCAAGCCGGGCGATTGCGTTCTTATCGATGACCCGTGCTATTTCAACTTCAGGGCGCTTCTTGCCGTACATCGGGTCCGTGTAGTCGGCGTCCCATTCGGAGCCGATGGCCCGGATCTGGCGGTCTTTGCCCGCGTCGTCCAGGAAGAAAAGCCGGTCCTGTATCTGACCAATTCGGGCCTTCAGAACCCGACTGGCGGATCGATCACCCTGCGCGCCGCCCATCGGCTTCTTGTCGTCGCTTCGCAGCACGGTGTGCAGATTGTCGAGGATGATATCTTTGCCGATTTCGCTCCACGCGAGACACCCAGTCTCGCGCCACTCGACGGACTGAACCATGTCATCAGGATAGGGTCATTCTCCAAAACGCTCTCGGCGTCGCTGCGCTGCGGCTATATCGCCGCGCGACCCGATCTGATCCGGGCGCTGGGAGATCTGCAGATCGCAACAGGCTTTGCCGGAGCCAGTCCTGTAGCGGCTGCGATCGCCGAGTATGTCCTCAAAGGAGGGGGATATCGGAGGCATCTGGAGACACTGAACCGCAAACTCGCGCGTTTGCGTCGAGACTGTGCAGAGCGCCTTGCCTCGATGGGTATCGAGGTGACGATCAGACCCAAGGGGGGCTTCAGTCTGTGGGGACAGATGCCGGACGGATGCGACGTTTCCCGTCTCGCACGTCTGGCTCTGGACAAAAATCTCGTGCTTGCCCCCGGGGCTGTGTTCGGTGACTCGCCCGCCACAGCACAGTTCATGCGCTTCAACGTTGCTCAGATGACGGACCCATCCCTGTCCGAGCGTCTCAAAGGGCTCATAGACAGCGCGAGTCTCTAGCGCCGCAACTCACGACCAGGGGAGAACGATCAGGAGCGCGTCCTCATTTGTACTGGCGATAAAGCCCGATCAGAACGCCCTGGATGCTGACCCTGTTCTGTGGGAATATCTGTGTTTCATAGGCGGCATTTGCCGGTTCCAGCGCGATGGATTTCCCTTTCTGTCGCAGACGCTTGAGCGTCACCTCCTGTCCATCGACGAGCGCAACGATGATCTGCCCGTTTTCCGCGGTCTCCGCCTGGCGGATGATCACGGTATCGCCATCCAGGATTCCCGCATCGATCATCGAATCGCCCGACACATGCAGGGCGTAATGTCGGCCATTTCCAAGTTGCGCGGCCGGGATATCGATTTGCTCGCCTTGATCCCGGAAAGCCTCGATGGGCAGACCCGCGGCAATGCGGCCAAAAAGCGGCACGCCGACAACCTGGTTTGACGCGTTATCGAATGGCGCCAAAGGGGCGCGATCTCGGCTATGGGCCAGACGGGGAAAGGCGCCGGAGCCATCGGACACTGTTTCCGGTGTCACGGACATGACAGGCGCCTCCATGACAGGCAAACGGACGATCTCGAGTGCGCGCGCACGATGATGGTGACGCCGCAGAAAGCCGCGCTCTTCCAGCGCCGAGATCAGACGGTGAATTCCAGATTTGGAACGAAGCTCGAGCGCTTCCTTCATCTCGTCGAAAGAGGGAGAGAAACCCGTCCGCTTGAGGTAGGAGTCTATATAAAGCAGGAGCTGATGTTGCTTGCGTGTGAGCATGGGGTTCCTCTCTCCTGAGCGTGTGGGAAAAGAAGCATCACGCGCCCGGAATACATCTGTTCTTATTAAGTTCTTGCTTCGATCCCTTCAAGATTTTTTCCCCGGAACACCAAAATTAATCCACCGTTTTGCCGGAAACACTTGACCCGGGGGCGTAATGCAAGCATTTATGCGCCCAGCTTGAAAACGCTGCCGTTCATGTCGCGCGCAGCGACAGATCAGTTTGCGAGGACCCCATGGCCAAGACCAACGTCATCCAGATCCGTCTCGTTTCGACCGCGGATACCGGATATTTCTACGTCACCAAGAAGAACGCTCGTTCTGCAACCGGCAAGATGGAAGTGCGCAAGTACGACCCCGTCGTCCGCAAGCATGTCGCGTTCCGCGAAGCCAAGATCAAGTAAGATCTGCTTTCGCTGACGGTACTCAAAGGCGGCTCTTGGGAGCCGCTTTTTTTGTGCCCGCTTGCCAGTTACGATCACCCCCCGCTTGGCAGATCAATCGCGGCGCTTCCTGCCTGAGCAAGCACACACCCCGTTGTTTGGACGGGGTACTCTACCGTTGCAGGGTAGGATTGGATCAACAGGACGAGATTGACTGGATCCGTTGGCAGTATCCGTGAAGCCGCAGCGATCAGGTAATATGAGGCCGGATAGGGCGCATAGCCTTATCCCGGATGCGTCCGGCTCATACGGGCCATGGGGCTAACGTCTGCTAATCGGTAGACAGGTACTTAGTAGAGTTTCTCATGAGGGCCATACGGGATAACCGTATCGCCATTGCGGGCCAGATTGAGCATGGCGCGCGAGCGCTCATCGAGCATGTCAGCGTCGAGGGCGCGTTCATTCAGGCTGCCAATACGACGCTTCCAGACGGCCTGTTCGGCATCCGCGTCCTTCTGTGCCTGAAGCGCCTGATCCATCAGCTTCAGCTGCTGATGATAGGCCTTTATACCGTGATCGCCATGGAGAGCATTCCATCCGAAATACGCCGTGAGACCCAGAAACAGGGCAGGGGGCACGACGGCACGCACAACGCGGCGGATGGCTCGGACAATCTGCACGGATACTCCACGATCTGAGACGGGCTGGCTGGGGATGATCCTAGCCTCAGCCAGGCTCCGCTTACAATCGCGTATCTGGGCGAGGGAGAGAAAATCTCTCCCTCAGACCAGTCAGGCGCGGGGCAGGATCGAGCGGCCTGCGTAACGGGCTGCGGTAGCCAGCTCGTTTTCGATGCGGATCAGCTGGTTGTACTTTGCCGTACGATCGGAGCGCGAGAGCGAGCCGGTCTTGATCTGACCGCAATTCGTGGCCACTGCCAGATCGGCAATGATCGAATCTTCGGTCTCACCCGAGCGGTGGCTCATGACGCATTTATAGCCGGCGCGATGCGCGGTTTCCATGGCACGGAGCGTTTCGGTCAGCGTGCCGATCTGGTTGACCTTCACCAGAAGTGCGTTCGCGGTGTTGCTCTCGATGCCACGCACCAGACGCTCGGTATTGGTCACGAACAGATCGTCACCGACGAGCTGCAGCTTGTGGCCAAGCTTGGCGGTCAGTTCGGCCCAGCCTTCCCAGTCATCTTCTGCCAGACCGTCTTCGATCGACACGATCGGATAACGTGCGGCGAGATCGGCCAGATAGTCGATCATGCCCGAGGAATCGAGATCGCGGCCTTCGCCGTCCATCTTGTAGCGGCCATCGCGGTAGAATTCGGTGGCAGCGCAATCGAGCGCAAAGGTCACGTCCTCGCCCAGACGATAACCAGCCCCCTCGACCGACTTCGAGATGAAGCCAAGAGCCTCGTCAGCCGATTTCAGGCCGGGAGCGAAGCCGCCCTCGTCACCGACATTAGTGTTGTGACCGGCGGCGTGCAGGTTCTTCTTCAGATGGGCGAAGATTTCCGAACCCATGCGCACGGCGTCCATGATCGTCGGTGCACCAACCGGCTGGATCATGAATTCCTGGATGTCGATGGGGTTGTCAGCATGCTGGCCGCCATTGACGATGTTCATCATCGGCACGGGCAGGGTGTGGGCAAACACGCCACCGACATAGCGATAGAGCGGAATATCGAGCTCGAGCGCCGTGGCCTTGGCAGTCGCAAGCGACACGGCAAGGATGGAGTTGGCGCCCAGACGGGCTTTGTTCGGCGTGCCGTCCAGCTCGATCATGGCTTCGTCGATGGCAATCTGATCGGACGATTCGGCGCCCTGCAGCGCATCGAGGATCTCGCCCTCAGCAAAGGCAGCAGCCTTCAGAACGCCCTTGCCACCATAGCGCGACTTGTCGCCATCGCGCAGCTCGACAGCTTCATGTGCGCCCGTCGAGGCACCCGACGGAACCGCTGCGCGACCTTTGGCGCCCGAGGACAGTTCAACCTCGACTTCGACGGTCGGATTGCCACGGCTATCCAGAATCTCGCGAGCAATGATATCAATAATGGCGCTCATTGGGGGCTCCCTGTTTGAACGTTCGAACTTCGGGCATCACAAGGCGTCGAGACACCGGCGCTGTCAACTGGCGTTATGTGAAATGAGGATGGATATTCCGTGAGACCCCTGTCACCGCTCGTGATTTTCCTCGGTATCGGCGGATTGGTGCCGTTCGTGACCCTCGCCATGGCGGCCCTGTTCTGGGGAAGTCTTGGCCCGATCACCCATATCGGCGTGGCGATGCTGGCCTATGGCGGCTGCATCCTGTCCTTTCTCGGAGCGGTCCATTGGGGGCTGGCACTCGAACAACCCGCCATCATGCCCGCACAGGGTCTTGGAGGCATCAATCGCCGCCGCCTGGTTCTCGGTGTGCTGCCCTCGCTCTGGGCATGGGTCGCCATCTATGCAGGTGTGATCTGGGCGCCCCGGGGCGGCATCCTGATGGAGATGATCGGTTTCCTGCTGGTCCTGGCGACCGAACGTGCCGCCTATCGCAAGGGGGCGCTTCCTGCGGGGTATTTTCCGTTCCGCGCCTTGCTGACGGCCGTCGTCGTGCTGTGCCTTGCGGCGTGCCTGAGCGCGCCGTTGCAGCCTTACACGATCTGAAACACGGGCTCGCAGATCACCGGGAAATTGACCGAACGTGCGATGAAGCAGTGCGCATGGGCCTGATCGTGGAGGGCCTGCGCCCGGGTGATCGAACTCCCACTCGCCAGCGTGATCACAGGCCTGAGGAGCGCGCTTTCGAACGCCCCATCGCCCTGCGGGGTCTCCATCATCACGGCTTCGGCAGAGTCCCGATAGGCGGTGACGATGATTCCCGCTCCGGCACAGAGCCCGAGATACCAGAGTTTGTGGCATGCGCTCAGCGACGCAAGAAGCAGCTCGCCGGGATTCCAGCCCGTCGGGTCACCATGGAAGCTGGGATCGGCAGAGCCATGGATGACCGGCTTGCCCTCGGCCGTAATATCGTGATTGCGGCCATAGACATGCCAGGACTGCGTGCCATGGCCATGATTGCCCTTCCATTCGGTGCCGACCGAATAGAGATGACGCTTAGAACCCATTGGACTTCGCGAGGCTGTCAAAGGCCTGAAGGGTCTTGAGCAAGCCACGCATTTCGGCCAGCGGAACCATATTCGGACCATCGCTCGGGGCCTGATCCGGGTTCTCGTGCGTTTCGATGAACACCGCGGCAACCCCGATAGCCACTGCCGCGCGCGCCAGTGTCGGTACGAACTCGCGCTGGCCGCCCGACGCACCACCGAGCCCTCCGGGCTGCTGAACGGAATGGGTAGCATCGAATACCACCGGATACCCGGTAGAGGCCATGATGGGCAGGCCGCGCATATCGCTCACGAGCGTGTTATAGCCAAAGCTCGTACCACGATCGCAAAGCATGATCTGTTCGTTGCCGGTCGAGGCGATCTTGGCCGCCACATTGGCCATGTCCCAGGGGGCGAGAAACTGACCCTTCTTGACGTTGATTGCGCGTCCCGTCTCACCGGCTGCAAGGAGCAGATCGGTCTGGCGGCACAGGAAGGCCGGGATCTGCAGGACATCGACGGCCTCTGCGGCGGGCGCACATTGTTCGGCGCTGTGGACGTCTGTCAGCACAGGGCAACCGAACTCCTCGCGTATCCCTGCAAGGATATCGAGGCCCTCCGCAAGGCCGATCCCGCGCTGCGCCTTGAGCGAGGTACGGTTCGCCTTGTCGAAAGAACTCTTGTAAATCCAGCCAATACCCAGATCGCCGCAGATCTCGGCAAGCCCCGATGCCATTTCGCGTGCGTGGGCGCGTGATTCGATCTGACAGGGTCCCGCAATGAGCGTGAAGCTCTGATGATTACCGATCGTCAGATTGCCGAGAGAGATTGTGGTCATGCGAGGCGAGCCTTCTTGACGGCAGCCTCGATGAAGCCAGCGAAAAGGGGATGGGGAGCGAAAGGCTTGGACATATATTCCGGGTGATACTGCACACCGACGAACCAGGGATGATCCGGATATTCCACGATCTCCGGAAGCACGTCGTCAGGAGACATGCCGGAGAAGACGAGGCCGGTCGCTTCGAGCTGCTGGCGATAATGCACGTTCACTTCGTAACGATGGCGATGGCGCTCGCGCACCTCGGTCGTTCCGTAGATTTCGGCTGCGCGTGATCCCGGCTTCAGCTTGGCGGGGTAGGCACCCAGGCGCATCGTGCCGCCCAGCTCACCGTGTTCGCGGCGACGGAGCATCTCATTGCCGCGCGCCCATTCGGTCATGAGGCCCACGAGCGGCTCTTCCGTGGGGCCGAATTCGGTCGATGACGCCTTTTCAAGCCCGCCGAGAGAGCGGGCGCATTCGATCACCGCCATCTGCATACCAAAACAGATGCCTAGGAACGGCACGCCGTTTTCGCGTGCATAGCGCACGGCCTCGATCTTGCCTTCAGAGCCACGTTCCCCGAAGCCGCCCGGCACAAGAATGCCGTCCACACGACCAAGTGCGGAGATCGATTCAGGGTTTTTCTCGAAGGTTTCGGATTCGACCCATTCGAGGCGAACCTTGACCTTGTTGGCGATACCGCCATGGAGCAGGGCTTCGATGAGCGATTTGTAACTGTCGAGCAGCGCTGTGTATTTTCCGACCACCGCGATACGGACTTCGCCGTCAGGATGACGCAGCGTGTCGACAATCCTTGTCCAGCGGCTCAGGTCGGGCTCGCCCTCAACCGGGAGGCCGAAATAGCGCAGGACCTCATTATCCATGCCTTCCTTGTGATAGGAAATCGGGCAGGCATAGATCGTATCGACGTCGAGCGCGGCAATGACCGCCTCGGGACGCACATTGCAGAAGCTGGCGATCTTGCGGCGCTCATTGGTCGGGATTGCGCGATCCGAGCGGCAGATCAGCATCTGGGGCTGAATACCGACATTCTGCAGTTCCTTCACGGAATGCTGTGTCGGCTTTGTCTTCAGCTCACCGGCTGCCGGAATATAGGGCAGCAATGTGAGATGGACGCACATCGTATGCGCCGGACCCAGATCGTTGCGCAGCTGGCGGATCGATTCGAGGAAGGGCAGGCTTTCGATATCGCCCACCGTGCCGCCGATCTCGACCAGAACGAAGTCGTAGCCATCCGTTCCGGCAACCACTGCTTCCTTGATGGCGTCGGTGATATGGGGAATGACCTGAACGGTCGCGCCCAGATAATCTCCGCGTCGCTCGCGCGCGATCACCTCGGAATAGATGCGGCCAGTCGTCGCGTTATCGGCCTTGCGGGCGTGAACCCCGGTGAAGCGCTCGTAATGGCCGAGGTCGAGATCGGTCTCGGCCCCGTCATCTGTCACGAACACTTCGCCATGCTGATAGGGGCTCATCGTCCCCGGATCGACATTGAGATAGGGGTCGAGTTTGCGCATGCGGACCTTGTAGCCGCGCGCCTGGAGGAGAGCCGCAAGAGCTGCTGATGCAATGCCCTTGCCGAGAGAGGAAACCACGCCACCGGTGATGAATACGAACCGAGTCATGGAAGGCTCTCCTACACCGGATCGTGTCCTTAGGGAACGAGAAGAATGCCGCCAGAGACCATCTGGCGGTAGAAAATTTACAAGCTGTTGCGTTACTGCTTCGTCGGGGTGCTGGCTGGCACAGTGGCAGGTGCGGCAGGTGCCGTCTGGGTGGCCGGGGCGATTGCCGGGGCAGGCTGCGCCAGAATATCGCTACCGCCATTGGTGGAGGCGCCGCGGTTCAGAACGGCCAGAAGCAGACAGAGCACCATGAACACGCCAGCCAGCACCGACGTGGTTCGGGTCAGGAGGTTGGCCGTTCCGCGGCCGGTCATGAACGATCCCATGCCCTGGCTACTGCCAATACCAAGTCCGCCGCCCTCGCTTCGCTGAATGAGAATGACGCCGATCAGGGCAATGGTCACAAGGAAATTGAGAACGAGCAGCAGCGTGGTCATGTCCGGCTTTCAGGTAAACGCAATAGGTATGCCGTCAGGACGCCGACGAGAGTCCCGCCTGAACGATGCCAAGAAATGATCTGGCAGACAGGCTGGCCCCGCCGACGAGCACGCCCCCCACACCGGGAACAGCGAGGATGGACGCGGCATCTTCGGGCTTGACTGAGCCGCCATACAGGACGCGTGTCGGTTTGTCATCCGTTTCGAGGTGATCTGCCAGTACCCCGTGCAGGAAGACCATGCGGGATTCGATATCCTCTTGTGTCGCTGCCTTGCCGGTACCGATCGCCCAGATCGGCTCATAGGCAACGATGCCATCGAAATCGGCCGGGAGGCTCTGCGTGATCTGCTCGGTCAGCCAGGGCTCTGCATGACCATCTTCTTTCTGCCTCGCACTCTCGCCAACACAGACGACCGGGCACAGACCGAATTCACGTGCGCGCTCCGCCTTACGTCTGATGCGAGCGTTCGTCTCATGATGGTGTTCGCGACGCTCCGAATGCCCCAGGATAACATGACTTACCCCCAGATCCGCGAGCATCGCAGCCGAAATATCGCCTGTATACGCGCCCTCGGCCTCTGCATGACAATCCTGCGCACCGAGCCCGATCCCGTGTTCGTGCAAGAGGGGAGCAAGGCAGTGTGTCAGGGTGAAGGGGGGGGCCAAAACCACATCGCGCCGGGTGAGGGCAGGCCCAATGGCGGCGGCGATCTCTTGCGCCAGTTCCTTCCCGTCGCCCCGCAGGCCGTGCATCTTCCAGTTGCCGATGATCATCTGGCGCATCACGCTCTCTCCACTTTCCCGGGTCCTTCCTGCTTAGCGGATGTTTTCGCGTTCCAGACAGGGGCGCGCGGCACTTTACGCATCATCTTCTCGTCAGTTGGATGACAAGGATGGAATCTAGGGGATCGCAAAGCTGATGCACCATAAGGCACTCTGGCTGGTCAAAACCCGATCCTGCTACTATGGTCCAGCGCTTCAAACCTTGGCAAATTGCGGATCTGAAGCGCGTATGATTTCGACTTTGCGGCATTTCGTTGTCGATTCCTGGCTCGGGCGTATCATCGCGCTCCTCATTTTTCTCGCCTTTGTGGGCTGGGGCGTCGGTGATGTGATTGGCTCCTACAACGGGAGCCAGATCGACACTGCGGCGAGGATCGGATCACGCCAGATCGGGGGGCAGGATCTTGCCCAGGCCATCCGCAACGAGATGCCGCGCGTGGCGCAGCAGATGGGGCTGAACGATCCCTCGCAGGTGCCCGCCGATGTTCGCCAGCAGGTTGCGCAGGGGGTTCTCCAGCGCATGATCGCCCAGAACGAGGTCCTGGCCTTCGCTGACCGCAACGGCATGAAGGTGCCCGATGCTCTGGTGCGGAACGAGATCTTCGGCATGAGCGTTTTTCATGGCACTAATGGCCGGTTTGATCGCGCCCTCTTCGACAGCAAGCTCCGCCAGATTCATCTGACCGAGCGCGATCTTCTCGCCAAGGTCCGGGACGATATCGGCGCGCGTAATCTGCTGGATGGTCTGGGTAACAGCATGATCGTGCCGGGCTCGGTTCTCGATCAGCTTGTCGCCTACAACACAAGAGAGCATCGGATCGATCTGCTTCGTCTGGATAGCACCGCTTTCGCAGTCCCTGCGCCGCCCGAGGAAGCACAACTGCATCGCTTCTACGACAACCATCCTGCGCTTTATCGCTCGGCAGAATATCGCCACGCAAAGATCGTTATCCTGACAACAGACAGCGTTGCGCGTACCCTGACCATTCCCGATGCCGACCTCAAACGGTACTACGAATTCGAGATCCAGAAATACGACGTGCCTGAAACGCGCAGTCTTGAAGTGCTCACCTTGCAGGATCGCAAGGCTGCCGAGACGATTCTTGCTGCGTGGAAAGACAATGGCGACTGGCAGGCCATCCAGGCGCGTGATCCCTCCGCCGCTGCAGTTGCCTTCCCCAATGCGCGGCAGGCCGACATACCGAGCCCGGAGCTTGCAAAAGCCGCATTCACGGCGCCGAAAGATGCCATTCAGGGGCCGATTGAGAGTCCCTCAGGCTGGATCGTGTTTCGTGTGACGACCATCACGCCGCCTCACAAGACCGATTTCGACCATGCCAAGGAGGCCATTCGTGACGAAGTGGCACGTGCCCAGGCCCCGCAGATCCTTGGTGGTCGTGTCGCCAGTTTGCAGGATGCCATTGCCGGGAGCGCGGATCTCGATCAGATCCCAACCAATCTCGGTGCGGTTCCGGCTCAGGGCTCTCTCGACGCACAGGGCCTGACCAAGGACGGTGAGATGGCGCCTCTGCCGGGCAGCGACGCAGTCCGCAAGGCGATCATCGCTCGCATCTTTTCGCAGAAGAAAGGGGAAAAGCCTTCGCTTGTGAACGGCCCTGAAGGCAGCGCTTTCGCTGTGCTGGTTGACGAGGTCGAACCGGGCCACGTCAAGCCCTATGACATGGTGCGTGAGCAGGTCGGTCATGACTGGCTCAAGGCCCAGCAACTGCATCTGGCCGATGAGCGTGCAACGACCCTGATGCTCGCTGCCCGCAAGTCCGGTGGCCTGGCTCAGGCCGTTGCCGGCACTGGCGATGCTGCTACCATGCAAAAGGATCTTGTGATCTCACGCATGCAGAATGCAGGACTGCCGCCCGCGGTGTTGTCCGAGATCTTCGCGACGAAGAAGGGCCAGACGGGAATGCTTGCCGTAGGCGACACGCTTTACGTATTCACCTTGAATGACATTGCCCCGGCCAATCCGGAGAGCACGAAGGCGTTGCGCGATTCCATGCGCGGCCAGCTGCAGGACACGCTGCGCGCTGACGTGCCGGTCGTTTTCGTCCATGCGCTCGAAACCGAGATCAAGCCTGTGCCGAACATGCCCGTGCTTCAGCAGGCGCTCAAACTGGGAACCGGACAGGAATGACGACCGATTTCCTCACCAGCATCGAGGCGGCGGATCTTCTGACGCCCGTCTCGGCATTCATGAAGCTCTCTTCCCTCGTGCCGTCTCTGACCGATGAGGCCGGGAAAACCCACCGCCCTTACCGGCTGCTTTTCGAGAGCGTCGAGGGCGGCGCGGCGAGGGGGCGTTACTCGGTGATCGCCCTGTTGCCGGATCTGGTGTGGCGCTGTGCTCACGGGGTCGCCTCGATCAATAAGGCGCCTTTCGACACGGCCTCCAGCTTTGTCAATACTGACGAGAAGCCCCTCGTATCTCTGCGTCGGCTGGTGAATGAGAACCGCGCGATGCTGCCAGAAAATCTCCCGACGATGATTGGTGGGATCTTCGGCTATCTCGGATACGATATGGTGCGTCAGATGGAGGTGTTGCCGGACGCCCCTCCCGATGATCTGAATCTTCCCGATGGCGTCATGATGCGCCCGGGGCTCTTCGCTGTTTTCGACTCGGTTCGTGATGAGCTTCATCTGGCCGTGCCGCTGCATGACGGCGGTATGACGCGTGATGAGGCGCAGGCGCTGCTCGATCGTGCAAGACATGCCCTCGTCGCAGCCCCTCTGGATGATGCCCCCGTTCTCGCCGCGGGAACGCAGCTCGAAGCCCCGCGCTCGACGATGTCGAGCGAGGTTTTCATGGACAAGGTGCGTCTTGCCCAGGACTATATTGCGGCCGGTGATGCATTCCAGATCGTCCCCAGTCAGCGCTTCGAGACGGATTTTCCACTTCCGGCACTCGCGCTTTATCGTTCGCTGAGACGCGTCAATCCGGCGCCGTTCCTGTTTCTTGTCGAAATGAACGGCTTTTCGCTCGTCGGATCGTCGCCGGAAATTCTGGTGAGATTGCGCGAGGGTGTGGTGACGGTACGTCCGCTGGCAGGAACGCGCCCGCGCGGGGCAGATCGCGAAGCCGATGAACGACTCGAGGCCGAGCTTCTGGCTGACCAGAAGGAGCGCGCCGAACATCTGATGCTGATCGATCTGGGGCGCAACGACGTGGGCCGTGTCGCCCTCATGGGGTCGGTCACCGTGCCCTCGTCCTTCGTGGTCGAGCGTTACAGTCATGTCATGCACATTTCATCGACGGTGCAGGGCCAGATCCGCCCGGAATGCGATGCCCTGGATGCGCTGAGCGCGGCCTTCCCGGCGGGAACCCTTACCGGCGCGCCCAAGATCCGTGCGATGGAAATTATCGACGAACTCGAGGTGACGCGTCGAGGTCCTTATTCGGGGTGCATCGGCTATATCGGTGTCGATGGCGATATGGATACCTGCATCGGGCTGCGTATGGCCATTCTGAACAAGGGCCGCATGTATGTTCAGGCCGGGTGCGGTGTGGTTGCCGATAGCGACCCTGCAAGCGAGGAAATGGAAACGCGACATAAGTCGCGCGCCATTTTCCGAGCGGCGGAACTGGCCGTCCAGCAGGCTGCGGAGATCGGGGTCTGAAGCCCCGGTCCATGTAACGGAATTTGACCTTCTCTCGAGACAACGCCATCTTAGTGCCATGATATTGCTGATCGACAATTACGACAGTTTCACCTTCAATCTCGTGCATCATTTCGGCGCACTGGGCGAGACCTGCGATGTGCACCGCAATGATGCGCTGACTGTTGAGGAGGCGCTCGCGCTCAAGCCTGAGGCCATCGTGATTTCGCCCGGCCCATGCTCTCCCAACGAGGCAGGTATCTGCTGCGCCCTGATCGAGGCTGCGGCGCCGCTTCTTCCTGTACTCGGTGTCTGTCTCGGTCATCAGGCAATTGGCCAGGTCTTCGGTGCGACCGTCGTTCGCGCGCCCAAGCCGATGCATGGCAAGGTCGATGCCATCAGCCATGACGGCACGGGTCTTTTCCATGGCCTTGCGAGCCCGACCCAGGCCACACGCTATCACAGCCTGACCCTGGCGCCCGAGACGATCCCCGATACGCTGGTCGTCAATGCCCGTGCTCAGGACGGGGTTGTCATGGGGGTGCGCCACCGTACGCTTCCGGTCCATGGTGTGCAGTTCCATCCCGAGAGCATCGCCTCCGAAGACGGGCAGATGATGCTGGCGAATTTCCTGAATATCGCCCGGAATGCGCGCCAGAAAAGACAAGCCGCCTGAATGGATATGCAGTCAGGTCGCCTCAAACAGGTCATGACGCGTCTTGCCGAGGGGCGGCGCCTGACAGGGGAGGAGACCGAGAAACTCTTCACCCTCATCATGCGGGGCGAAGTTCCTCCCGAGCAACTGGCCGCCATTCTCATGGCGCTTCGTCTGAGAGGCGAGACTGTCGATGAGCTGAGCGGCGCCGTGCGCGCCGTACGCGCCTGCATGACGATACTGCCCGATCCACCTGAAGATGCGATGGATGTCTGCGGGACTGGCGGAGACGGGCTCGGTACGCTGAACGTTTCCACCGCGGTCGCTTTCGTTCTCGCGGGGCTGGGTGTTCCTGTGGCCAAGCATGGCAACCGGGCGCTTTCCTCGCGGGCGGGGGCGACCGACACGCTTATGGCGCTCGGCATCGAGCCTTGCCACGACCTTGACGAGCAATCACGCCGCCTGCGCGAAGGACGTCTGGCGTTTCTGGCCGCGCCGCTCCATCACCCTGCGATGCGCCATGCCGCCCCAGTGCGTGGTGCGCTCGGTTTTCGCACCATCTTCAATCTGATCGGACCCCTATGCAATCCAGCTCAGGTGCGTCGGCAGATGATCGGCCTCTATGACGCGCGCTGGTTGCGTCCGGTTGTCGAAACGCTCGCCACGCTCGGGGCCGAACGTGTCTGGGCTGTTCATGGAGAGACCGATCTCGGCGGAAGCGACGAGATCACTCTGGCCGGGCTCTCCCATATCCAGGCCTGGGATGACGGGCGCTTTCTTGAGCTTATCCTGACTCCCGACATGGCCGGGCTGCCCCATCGGCCGATCGCCGCGATTGCCGGCGGCGACCCCGCCCATAATGCCAGCAAGTTGCTCGACATGCTCTCGGGACAGGCCGGAGCCTATAGGGACACGGTTCTCCTGAACAGCGCCGTGGCGCTTCATGTCTCGGGACAATCTCCCATTCTTGAAAACGCGCTGATCGTCCCCACTCTCCTGCGCAGGAATGTCGAACTGGCTGCTCATGCCATCGATACGGGTCTGGCGCTTTCTGCTCTCGTCCACGCCCAGCAAGGGCCCCATCACCCTGCCGAAACGGCGCATTCTCCTCACATGATCCAGACGTCAGGCTTATCATGACTGAATTTTCTGCCGCCCCTACACACGACACGCCAGCCGGTTTTCCCGATGTGAAGGTGCCGGGAACCGTTGTGCAGGATGAACCCTCCTTGCCTGTGTCCGGTCTGGACATGCCAGATGTTCTGGCGCGGATCTGCGCGCGCACGCGGATCGACGTCGAGCAGCGTTCCCTGATCATGCCGCTCAAGGAGATCACGGCACGCGCGCGCGAGGTGAACGTCCCGACACGCGGGTTCGGGCAGGCACTCAAGCAGATGGCGGCGGATCGTCGCGTTGGCCTGATTGCCGAAATAAAGAAGGCTTCGCCTTCTGCCGGTATCCTGCGTCCCGATTACGACCCGGTGGGCATTGCCAAATCCTATGAGGCGGCGGGCGCGATCTGCCTGTCGATCCTGACCGAGGGGCCCTGCTTTCATGGCTCCATCGAGGACCTCAAGGCCGTCAAGGAAATCACCCCGCTGCCGATCCTGCGCAAGGATTTCATCCTCGAGCCATGGCAGGTTCATGAAAGCCGCCTGATCGGGGCGGATTGCATCCTCATCATTCTTTCGGCCCTGACGGACCCCGAGGCGGCAGAGCTGATCGGGCTCGCGCGCGGACTCGACATGGATGTGTTGTGCGAAGTGCATGACGAGGCAGAGCTCAACCGCGCTCTGGCGCTCGATACCTCGCTGATTGGCATCAACAACCGCAATCTGCGCACGCTCGTGACCGATCTCGACACCACAGCGAAGCTCGCTCCGCTGGTGCCGCCCGATCGCATCCTCGTTTCAGAGAGTGGTATTCGTACTCTCGAAGATGTGCAGCGCGTTGGTGAAGTCGGCGCAAGTGGTGTGCTCGTCGGTGAAAGTCTATTGCGAGAAGAGGACCCGGGCCTGGCTGCCCGTCGCCTTCTCGGGACTCTCTAACGCACATATTAACAGCCTGGGTTGTGGACTTGCGCAACGGGACTGGTAAATACCGGTCCCAGAATTGCGCTTGGCGCAACAGTCTGGCTCAGGAGAACCTCAGCATGTCCGGCAAAGCCCATAAGGGAGCGGCTCAGCCGCTCGCTGATCATAACGGACCGATCCTGCCTTTGGAGACAGTGCGCACGGCATATCGCGATATGCTCCTGCTGCGTCGCTTTGAGGAAAAGGCAGGGCAGCTTTACGGCATGGGACTGATCGGCGGTTTCTGCCATCTTTATATCGGCCAGGAAGCTGTGATTGTCGGTATGTCGCTGGCCATGAAGCCAGGCGACAAGATCGTGACCTCCTATCGCGATCACGCCCATATGCTGATGATGGGCATGAGCCCGGGCGGCGTGATGGCCGAGCTGACCGGACGCAAGGACGGCTATTCGCATGGCAAGGGCGGCTCCATGCACATGTTCTCGCGCGAGAAGAACTTTTATGGCGGTCACGGCATCGTCGGCGCGCAGGTCGCTATCGGCACGGGCCTGGCTTTCGCCAACAAGTATCGCGGCACCGACGAGGTAGGCGTGGCCTATTTTGGTGAAGGCGCAGCCCAGCAGGGTCAGGTCTATGAGAGTTTCAATCTCGCTGCCCTGCACAAGCTGCCCTGCATCTATGTGATCGAGAATAACCGCTACGGCATGGGCACCAGCGTCGAGCGCTCCAGCGCCGCCGCGCATGATCTCTCGCAGATCGGCGCCCCCTGGAAAATTCCGGGACGCAAGGTAGACGGCATGGATCTGTTCGCCGTGCATGAGGCGGCCCAGGAGGCCGTCGCTCATTGCCGTGCGGGCAAGGGGCCATTCCTGCTCGAGATGGAAACCTATCGTTATCGTGGCCACTCAATGTCCGATCCGGCACGCTATCGCGACCGCTCGGAAGTTGAGGAAATGCGCCGCACGCGTGACCCGATCGAGGCGCTGCACAAGCTCCTGTCCGAGAAGGGCACGACGGACGAGGCGTTCAAGGAGATCGACGCCGAAGTGAAGCAGATCGTCAATGACGCTGCGGAGTTCGCGCAGAACAGCCCTGAGCCCGATCTCTCTGAACTCTGGACCGATATTCTGGTGGAGGCGTAAGTCATGGCCGCTCCTGTTCTCATGCCGGCACTTTCGCCTACCATGACCGAAGGCACGATCTCGAAATGGACCCGCAAGGCGGGTGACAAGATCAATTCAGGCGACGTCATTGCCGAGATCGAAACCGACAAGGCGACGATGGAAGTCGAGGCAGTCGATAGCGGTATCCTGGCGAAAATTCTCGTGCCAGAAGGCACCGAAAACGTCGCTGTGAACACGCAGATCGCGATCATCGCAGAAGAAGGCGAGGATATCTCGGCGCTGGAAAACGGCCCGGCCCCAGCCCAGGCGACCCCGGTCCAGACCGCGGTTGAGGAGAAAGCCCCCCAGAAGCCGCAGGAGCTGGTGGCGACACCGGACCGCGAATGGGGAGAGACCTCGGTCATCACGGTGCGTGAAGCCCTGCGTGATGCGATGGCCGCTGAGCTGCGCCGTGATGACGATGTGTTCCTGCTTGGCGAGGAAGTCGCCCAGTATCAGGGCGCCTACAAGATCAGCCAGGGTCTGCTCGATGAATTCGGCGAGCGTCGCATCATCGATACGCCGATCACGGAGCATGGCTTTACCGGCATGGCGGTCGGCGCGGCGCTGACAGGTCTCAAGCCGATTGTGGAATTCATGACCATGAATTTTGCCATGCAGGCCATCGACCATATCATTAATTCCGCCGCCAAGACGCTTTACATGTCCGGCGGCCAGATGGGCTGTCCCATCGTGTTCCGTGGCCCGAACGGCGCTGCGGCACGTGTCGGCGCTCAGCACTCACAGTGTTATGCCAGCTGGTACGCTCATGTGCCCGGACTGAAGGTTGTTGCCCCGTGGTCGTCGGAGGATGCCAAGGGTCTGCTCCGCGCCGCTATTCGCGATCCAAACCCGGTGATCGTGCTCGAAAACGAGATTCTTTACGGTCAGAAATTCCCGTGCCCGGTGGATGAAGACTTCATCCTGCCCATCGGCAAGGCCAAGATCGAGCGTGAAGGCAAGGATGTGACGCTGGTCGCGTTCTCGATCATGGTGGGTGTGGCGCTCGAAGCCGCTGCGAAGCTGGCAGAACAGGGGATCGAGGCCGAGGTGATCAACCTGCGCACCATCCGTCCCCTGGATACCGAGACGATCATCAATAGCGTGAAGAAGACGAGCCGTATCGTATCCGTCGAGGAAGGTTGGCCCGTCGCCGGTATCGGTGCCGAGATCTGCACGGTGGCCTGTGAGCAGGCATTCGATTATCTCGATGCCCCGCCTGCGCGCGTTTGCGGTCTGGATATCCCGCTGCCCTACGCCGCCAATCTTGAGAAACATGCGCTTCCGCAGCCTGACTGGGTGGTGGACGCGGTTCGCAAACTGTTCTGAGGGGCTGCGACCATGGCTACCAATATCCTGATGCCCGCTCTTTCTCCGACCATGACCGAGGGAACCCTCTCGCGCTGGCTGAAGAAGGAAGGCGACACGGTCAAATCGGGCGATCTGATTGCCGAGATCGAGACAGACAAGGCCACGATGGAAGTCGAGGCCGTCGATGAAGGCATTCTTGGGCGTATCGTCGTTCCTGAAGGCAGCGAGGGGGTGAAGGTCAACTCACCCATCGCTATCCTGGTCGACGAGGGCGAAGCCGTGCCGGATGCGGTCGACGCGCCAGCTGCAAAAAAGGCCGAACCCGCACCGCAAACCGCTGCCCAGCCCGCTTCTACCCCGGCCGCTCCGGCTCAATCCACTTCGGCCCAGTCCGCTCCCGCCCAGTCCGCTGCCTCGACGTCGCAGGCAGCGCCCGTCGCTGGGCCCACAGGCAAGCGCGTTTTTGCATCGCCTCTCGCGCGCCGCATCGCGTCGCAGAAGGGGATCGACCTCTCATCGCTGAAGGGGACAGGACCGAACGGGCGCATTCTTCGTCGCGACGTCGAGAATGCAAAGCCTGCTACCACGGGTGGTGCAGCCGCTCCGGTGACGGCGCCCGCCGAAGCGAAGCGCGTGCCCAACTCGTCTATGCGCAAGGTCATTGCGCGTCGCCTGAGCGAGTCCAAGCAGACCGTCCCGCATTTCTACGTCTCGGTGGATATCGAACTCGACGCGCTGCTCGCGCTGCGTTCCAAGCTCAATGCGGCCTCGCCGAGCGAGGGAGAGGGGCAGTTCAAGATCTCGGTCAATGACATGATGATCAAGGCTGTGGCTCTTGCCCTGCGCGACTGCCCGGGTCTGAATGTCCAGTATACCGAGGCAGAGACGCTGCATTTCCCCGAGATCGATATCTCGATGGCAGTCTCCATTCCCGATGGTCTGATCACCCCGATCATTCGTCAGGCCGACCGCAAATCCCTGCGCGCAATCAGCGCCGAGGCCCGCGATCTGGCCAAACGTGCGCGTGACGGCAAGCTGAAGCCCGAGGAATTCCAGGGCGGCACCTTCTCGATCTCGAATATGGGCATGTTCGGCGTGCGCGAGTTTGCGGCCATCATCAACCCGCCCCAGGCCGGTATTCTGGCGATTGCCGCAGGTGAAAAACGCGCTGTGGTGCGCGGTGACCAGCTTGCCGTTGCAACCGTCATGACGGCCACGCTCTCGGTCGATCATCGCGCCGTCGATGGTGCGCTGGGCGCCCAATGGTTGAACGCGCTGCGCGATATCGTTCAAAACCCCTATTCACTGGTGATCTGAGTCATGGACAAATTCGATCTGATCGTCGTCGGTGGCGGTCCGGGCGGGTATGTCGCTGCCCTGCGCGCCGCCCAGCTTGGCAAGAATGTCGCGGTGGTGGAAAGCACCCATCTGGGCGGTATCTGCCTCAACTGGGGTTGCATCCCGACAAAGGCGTTGCTGCGTGCCTCCGAACTGAACCATCAGCTCCACAATCTTGCCGAGTTCGGTTTCAGCGCGGAGAAGGTGAGCTTCGATATCGAGAAGGTGGTGGCCCGCTCACGCTCTGTCTCGCGCCAGCTTTCCCGTGGCGTGGCCGGCCTGCTGAAAAAGGCGAAGGTCAGGGTCTATGACGGCCGTGCGAAGCTCGCCGGGCGCGATGGCAAGGCGCATGTCGTCGCCATCACCAAGGATGGCAGTGAGACCGGCCGTATCGCAGCGCCGGATGTGATTCTGGCAACAGGGGCCCGAGCCCGCCACTTCCCTGGGCTCGAACCCGATGGCGAACTGGTCTGGACCTATCGCGAGGCGATGGTGCCCAAGGAACTGCCGAAGCGCCTCCTGGTGATCGGGTCCGGCGCGATTGGCGTCGAGTTCGCCTCCTTCTATCGCAACATGGGCGCGGAAGTGACCATCGCGGAGGTGGCGGACCGTATCATGATCGCCGAGGACGCCGAGATCAGCGCCATGGCTCAGAAGGCCTTCGAGAAGCAGGGCATCAAGGTGCTGACCGGCGCCAAGGTCGGCCCGCTTGAGAAGAAGGACGGAACGGTATCCACCCGGATCACCACAGCCTCGGGCACGACCGATCTGGTGGTGGACAAGGTGATTCTGGCTGTCGGGATCGTGGGGAATGTCGAGGATCTCGGTCTTGAGCAGACCAAGGTCAAGATCGACAAGACCCACATCATTGTCGATGAGTTCTGCCGCACCGGCGAGCCCGGCCTCTGGGCCATTGGCGACGTGGCCGGCGCGCCTTGGCTGGCGCACAAGGCGAGCCATGAGGGTGTGATCTGCGTCGAGAAGATTGCCGGGCACGATCCCGAGCCGCTCCATCCGCTCAACATCCCGGGGTGCACCTATAGCCGCCCTCAGGTCGCGTCCGTGGGACTGACCGAGGAGAAAGCCAAGGCGACGGGACGCAAGCTCAAGATCGGACGTTTTCCGTTCCTGGCCAACGGCAAGGCGCTGGCCATGGGAGAGCCGGACGGTCTGACCAAGACCATTTTCGACGCCGAAACCGGTGAGCTTTTGGGGGCGCACATGATCGGGGCCGAGGTCACCGAGATGATCCAGGGTTACGTCATCGCGCGCACCTCCGAATTGACCGAGGCCGAACTCAAGGAAACCGTTTTCCCGCATCCGACCATCTCGGAAACGATGCATGAATCGGTTCTTGCAGCTTGGGGTGGGGCACTCCACTTCTAGTCATGACCATGCAGCGCATCACCATCGATCACCGGAAGCCAGGCTCGCTTCGCCATCCTGAGAAGGCCAATCGGCCCGATAACCCGATCCAGCGCAAGCCAGACTGGATACGGGTGAGGGCGCCGAACAGCCCGGTCTATCAGGAGACGCGCAAGCTGATGCGCGACAACAGACTGGTGACGGTCTGTGAGGAAGCGGCCTGTCCGAATATCGGTGAATGCTGGTCGCAGCGTCATGCCACCATGATGATCATGGGGGAGATCTGTACCCGGGCCTGCTCGTTCTGCAATGTCACGACGGGTATGCCCAAGGTACTGGATACGGACGAACCGCAGCGCGTGGCCGAAGCCGTGGCCAAGCTCGGGTTGCGTCATGTGGTCATCACCTCGGTCGATCGCGACGATCTGGCCGATGGCGGTGCGCTCCACTTCGCGCAGACGATTGCACGGGTGCGCGAGGCCTCGCCGGAAACCACCATCGAGATCCTGACGCCGGATTTCCTGCGTAAGCCGGGGGCACTCGAGGTGGTCGTGAAGGCGCGCCCGGATGTTTTCAACCATAACATCGAAACCGTCCCCCGGCTCTATCCGTCTATCCGGCCGGGCGCGCGCTATTTCCAGTCCGTGCGCCTGCTGGACGATGTGAAGGCGCTCGATGCGTCCATCTTCACCAAATCCGGCCTGATGCTGGGCTTGGGTGAGGAGAAAATGGAAGTGGCGCAGGTGATGGATGATTTCCGTATTGCCGATGTCGATTTCATCACGATGGGGCAGTACCTGCAGCCCACGCCCAAACATGCGGCCGTCGCCAAGTTCGTGCCGCCTGATGAGTTTGAGGAGTTCGCCCGCATGGCGCGTGCCAAGGGCTTCCTTCAGGTCAGTTCGAGCCCGCTGACGCGCTCGTCCTACCATGCCGATTCAGATTTCGCAGCGCTGCGAGAGGCGCGACAGAACAGGCTGAAGCAGGACGCGCTTCTGCCGGAGAGACAATAATGCCCACCCATGCCGAGCAACGGTTGATCGCTTACAGTCCTGAACAGCTTTTCGATCTCGTGGCCGATGTGGGTGCCTATCCGCAGTTTCTTCCCTGGTGCGTCAAAGCCGTCATCAAATCGCGCACCGAGCAGGAGCTGGTGGCCGATCTCACCGTGGGATTCGGTCCGTTCCGCGAGACTTTCACTAGCCGCGTGTCGCTGGAACGACCCCACCGCATAAGGGTGCGTTACGAGAAGGGGCCGTTCCGTTATCTGAACAATGTCTGGACGTTCACCCCCGATCCTCGCGGATGCCTGGTAGATTTTTTTGTCGATTTCGAGTTCCGCTCGCGTCTGCTGCAAAACGCCATTGGTGTTGTGTTCAATGAGGGTGTGCGTCTGATGGTGTCGGCGTTCATCAAAAGGGCGCGCGATACTTATGGCGTGTCTTCGCAGCCCGGCGCCGTCATTCGCGACTGATCACGCGGTCGTTTTCGATTCCACAAGAAACTGCAACGGCTTCGTTACGTTTCGTGCTTATCGACGGGTATGAGCATGGTGCAAACCACGTCTCGCGCCCCGGGATCCGCGAATTCTGAAAGGAAGTCACATGAAGTTCTCTGCTATGGGTGCCACGCTGATGGCCGCTACCTTTGCCATTGCCACCCCTGCTTTCGCAAAGCACACGCCGCATAAGGCGCATTCGAGCAAGACAGCGATGCACCATCAGAAAGCAGACAAGGGCTCGGCTTCCACCGAAGATCTGAATGCCCGCAGCCTGCAGCAGGCCCAGACCCCGGTTCCCGCAACCGCACCGGCCTCTGCCCCGACGGCCAGCGCGACCGCTCCGGCACCGGCTCCGATGCCGATGGATAACTCGATGAAGATGCCTGCCTCTTCGATGCCAGCATCGTCGGGTCAATAACACTCAACCTGCATGATCGCGGAGCGCTCGAACCGAGGTCATACAGCTGGGCTCGATCATTGAGATCGAGCCGCAAGATAAACCCCGCCGCTCGACGGCGGGGTTTTGTTTCGCGCGGCGGTGCATTAGGCCTCGCCGAACACTGGATTGTTCGGGTGCACCGATGCTCGGCATCCCTCTACGTTTCGGACCCGCACGGCCGAACCTAGATAAGCGTCCATCCCACGACATCACTTTGACGTCTCAGCTTCGGGGAGGACGCGGTTGGCAGCGCGATCATAGGCTGACCCGCTGCACGTCGTGAAGCGCACGACACCTGCACCTTCACTCCTCGTCACGAAAAACGGCTTAATGTTCTGCAATCTGGCTGTCCGATCACTACCGTTTCGCCCCAGCATTGCCTATATCCCAGCGTCATGAGCGGCGTAGACAAGAAACTGGTTCGGGCCTGGGTCCGGCAGCAAGCGGGGCCGGCCAAGCGCGCAGCCCTCCCTGTCGTGATTTCAGGAGCTCTTGGTACCCTTATTGGCATCGGCCAGGCCTGGTGTCTGGCAGCCATCATCGGCAACGTGCTGGTGGCACGCATCTTCCCTGATCTGGCGCCACAAGCGACGACCCATACCGCGATCGGGCTGATCGCTGCCTTCGCAGCTTTGTCCGTGCTGCGCGCTTTATCCATCTGTGTTCAGGAGCTTTTTGCAGCTCGGGCCGGTATCGTGGCGCGGGCGCGCCTGCGTCGATCGGTCCTCGATTCTGTCATCGATATCGGTCCAGCTCTCCTCCGGCGTCAGCACTCCGCTGAGATCGCTTCGCTACTCGTAGACCGAATCGAGGTACTCGATGGCTATTTTGCCCGTTGGCTTCCTGCCTCAATGACCTGGATGGTTTTCCCCGCTCTTGTGCTGATTGCCGTGTTCGTGGTCGATCCCAGGGCGGCGCTGATCCTTGCAATATGCGGGGCCCTTGTTCCTGTGTCTCAGGCCGTGTTCGGCATCGGGGCAGCGCTGGCATCCAGAAACCAGTTTCTGGCTATGGTCCGCCTGCAGGCGAGGTTCCTTGACCGCATCCGTGGCGTAGCCACCATTGTGCTGGCTAATGCGACGGACCGCGAGGCTGAGGCTCTCTCACGCTCCGCCGACGATCTGCGCCGCAGGACGATGAAGATCCTGCGCGTCGCATTTCTCTCCTCCGCGGCAATCGATATCGCCATGGTTGCGGCCATCATCTTGATTGTTCTGACGCAGGGACATTTCGTTCATCTCAACGGATTGGCGGCCCCGAGCATTCACCCTTCGCCCCATCTGACCGGAACAGTTTTCGCACTGTTTCTCGTGCCGGAGTTCTTTGCGCCTTTCCGGGGGCTTGCTCTTGCCTATCAGGACCGCGCCCATGCGGCGGGCGCCGCCGAGGCTATGGAAGGGCTCAATAGCGGTCTCGCCGCTCCCGAGGGCGAGATCGCGCAAGAGCGCGAGACGCCCGTACTCGTCGTGAACGTCCGGGCAGAAAATCTCTCCTATCGCTGGAAGGATCATGGTCCGCTCATTCTGGACGGAATCGATTTCGCGGTGGCTCCGGATGACATTCTCCTGCTCGACGGTCCCTCAGGGGCAGGAAAATCCACCCTGATCGAGTTGTTGCTCGGGTTCATTCAGCCCGTCTCGGGCCGCATCCTGTTCAATGATCAGGATATCGCTACGATGAGGGGACGCGATATCGCGCGTCATCTCGCCTGGATCGGGCAAAAGCCGGTGCTCTTCGCCGGGACATTGCGCGACAATCTGATCTTCGCCCGCCCGGATGCGACCGAGGACGAACTGCAGCGCGCTATCGAAGCGGCTGCGATCGACAGTTTCCTGCCTCTGCTCCCCGATGGGCTTGAGACGGCGATAGGAGAGGGCGGGTTCGGCCTTTCGGGTGGTCAGGCCCAACGTATCGCGATTGCGCGCGCCTATCTTAAGGACGCGCCACTTCTGCTGCTCGATGAGCCTACCGCCCATCTTGACCCACAGACGGAGCACGAGATCATCGCCTCCCTGCGTTCGCTCTCGCAGGGGAGGACAGTGATCCTGAGCTCCCACTCGAAGACCATGAAGGCTCTCGCGACGATGTCGCTATCCCTTGGATCAGATGGCGATGGGGAGGCTCGGACATGAGCAGGATAGGGAACATCCCTTCGCGATCTGCACGTCCGGGCAGGACGGGGGCTTTTCATGCTTTGGCCCGCATTCTTGAGGTCTGGCGGCCTTACTATGGGCGCCTCGGCTTTGGTCTGCTGCTCTCTGCTCTCGCGGCACTGAGCGGATTTGCCCTGATGTGGAACGCAGGGTTGAGTGTCACATCGCTGGCATTGGGCGCGGGTATTGCTTTCGGATTGATGCGTCTGTTCGGCGGTGGACGCATCGCCCTACGCTACGCTGAACGGTTATTCGCTCACGATGCGATGTTCAGGGCGCTCGCTGCTCTGCGCGTGTGGTTCTTCCGTCATCTGGCGCAGGGGGCTGCCGCCGGACTGGGGTTCAGGCGTGCGGGCGATCTTCTGAACCGTCTGGTTGGCGATATCGAACTGCTCGATAATCTTTATCTTCGTATCGCCGTGCCGGCGCTGGGCTTCCTCATTGCTTTGCCTGTCCTTGTCTATGTTGCGTTACAGGAATCGGCATCCCTGGGCCTTGCTCTGGGAATACTTTTCATCGTGGCGGGGTGTGTGATCCCGCTTCTTGCAGCCAAGAGAAGCGCGCGCCGCAGCCAATCCATTCTCCACGCTGAGTCGTCGCTGCGCGTGGCGGCTCTCGATCTTGCGACCGGCCTTCGCGAAGCTCGTGCCTTTTCGGGAGAGACCCTTCTTGCTGAGCGTATCACCGGCGAGGAGGCGCGGCTGCATGAGGCGCAACTCGTCCAGGCCCAGGCTATGGCGCAAGCCGGAGCCTTGTCCTATCTGCTTGGGCAGGCGGCTCTGGTCATGATTCTCCTCGGCCTTGTCGGATTCCCAGGCGTGACGGTCAGTCTTGTCTCTGGTGTGGCACTGATCTTCCTCACCGGGACGATCTTCGAATCAGTCGGCACCTTGTCACGCACAAGCGTGCTCGCCGGGCGTGTCGGTCAGGCAGCAGAACGTGTTGTAGCGATTGCCGAGGAAGACCAATCGGCGCTCGAGCCGGGATGTGCCGCTCCCGAGGCCGGAGATCTCGTGCTTCACGATGTCACCTATCGCTGGGACCCAAAGCGATCACCGGTTCTCGAAGAGCTCAGCCTCACCATAAGGGCCGGAGAACACGTGGCGCTTATCGGTCCCTCGGGCGCGGGGAAATCCAGCCTCGCCGCCCTGATACTCAAGGTTGCCCGTCCCGAAAAAGGCGAGATCCTGTTCGGTGGTCATGATATTGCGACACTCGACACGGCATCCTTGCGAGGCAAGATCGGTTGGCTCTCGCAGTCCACGCATCTCTTTGCAGATACCATCCGCAACAACCTGCTGCTCGGGCGTGACGACGTGGCGGACGCCCTTTTATGGGATGCGCTTGAGAAAGCGGAGATGGCAGAAACCGTTCAGGCCCTACCGGAAGGTCTGGACAGCTGGGTCGGGGAAGGGGGCGCGCTGCTCTCCGGAGGACAGGGACGACGTATCGCTCTGGCGCGTACACTGCTTCAGGACGCACCCATCATGGTGCTGGATGAGCCTGCAACGGGTCTTGATTCGGCCACTGAGCGCGCCTTCCTCGGTACGCTCGGGCGCTCCATGCGGGGACGCACGGTCATCTTGATCGCTCATCGTCTGACCGGCGTGGAGAAGTTGGATCGGATCTGGCGTCTGGAAGAGGGAAGGGCGGTTCCGCTCCCGGTCTGAACAAGTCGCTTGTGAGGCTTTCGAGGGGCAACCGGTGCTCATGGTTGTCTCGGGCATCGCGTCGGCAGTCTGCTTGACGGAAAGACTGTCACACGGCAGTGACAGAACCACGGAACCGTGGCTGTCACGGCGATTCGAAAAGGAAATAATGATGCGTCGTCTGCCAGTGATGTTGTCGGTATGTGCTTTCGCCGGGCTGACGGCCTGCACCGGCACGGGTGATCGCGACCGTTATCCCGTCTTTTTCGAACCCGCCTCCACCTCCATCTCACCGACGGCGCAGAGCATCATCGACAAGGCGGCGTCTGACGCCCGCGCGAGCCACGCCAAGGTGGTTGAGGTGATCGGTCATGCAGGTGCCCGTGGCGATCTGTCCACCGATGAAATGCTGTCCGTCGAGCGCGCCAAGGTGGTGGCGGCGGCCCTTACAAAGGCCGGTATCGACGGGGCGCAGATCACCCAGATCGCCCGTCCGCCCAAGAACAACGAGGATGCGCGCGTAGCGTCTCGCGTTGTGACCATCGAGATCGACCCTTCGACCCCCTGATCCAGACCGGACATCACCCGCTCTTTGACCCCTGTCGATACACTTGACGCCAGCCTTGGCCATGGCGCGACACCCGACGCGGTTCTGAACCGTGTTTTCGGGTTCGCGTCTTTCCGTGGCCAGCAGCAGGACGTTATCGATGCGGTGATGGCGGGAGACGATGTCCTCGTCATTATGCCGACCGGCGGCGGCAAGAGTCTCTGTTATCAGGTGCCCGCTCTGTGCCGTCCCGGGATGGGGCTCGTCATCTCTCCCCTGATCGCGTTGATGGATGATCAGGTGGCGGCCCTCCGTCAGCTCGGCGTCAATGCCGCAGCGCTGCACTCCGAGCTCGACCCGGACCGCCTGGAGCAGGTTAGAGGCGATCTGCGCGACGGGCGGCTCGACATTCTCTACATATCGCCTGAGCGTCTGGTCTCGCCGGGCACGGCACGCTGGCTCGCGCGCAACCCGGTTTCGGTGCTGGCGATAGACGAGGCCCACTGCGTTTCGGCCTGGGGGCACGAATTCCGCCCTGAATATCGCGCGCTGGCGGATCTGCCGAGTATCTTTCCCGGCGTACCGCGCATTGCCCTGACCGCAACAGCGGATTCACGGACGCAGGACGATATCCTTCAGGCGCTCGGCATGCCCGAGGCGCGGCGGCTCACTTCGAGCTTCCATCGCCCCAATCTTTTTCTGGCGGCCTCGCCGAAGGGATCTGAAACGAGACAGGTGCAGGACGCGCTGGAGCGTCATAAGGAAGACGCCAGCATCGTCTATTGTGGCAGCCGCAACCGTACGGAGCGTATGGCGAAAAGCCTGAGGGAGCGCGGCTTCAATGCCCTGCCGTTCCATGCAGGACTGTCCTCGCAGGAAAAACATGCAACCCTCATGCGCTTTCGCAGCGGCGAGCCCATGGTCATCGTGGCAACGGTTGCTTTTGGCATGGGGATCGACCGTCCAGATGTGCGCTGTGTGGTGCATCTCGATATGCCAGCCTCACCGGAGGCCTATTATCAACAGATCGGTCGTGCCGGTCGCGATGGCGAACCCGCCGACACGCTCCTCCTGTATGGTGGGGAGGACATGGCCAGGGCCAGATACTGGCTCGAACAATCCAGCGCGCCCGATACCGAAAAGCGTGTGATGCAGGCACGGCTGGAGAGCATGATCGCCCTGACCGAGACCGTGGGGTGCCGTACCCAGGCATTGCTCGCCTGTTTCGGAGAAGCGCTCGATACACCTTGCGGGCATTGCGATAATTGTCGCAGTCCGGCCGAGACATTCGACGGCACGGAGGCCGCGCAAAAAGTGCTGTCGGCCATCTATCGGACGGGTCAGCGTTTCGGCGCAGTCCATCTGACCACAGTGCTCCGGGGTAAGCTGACCGAAGCGATCGAGCGCCACGCTCACCAGCATCTGACCGTGTTCGGGGTTGGCAGGGAGCACTCCGAGCAGTGGTGGAGGGGCGTTATCCGTCAGCTTATTGCACGGGGCGCTATTCGCATGAGCGGTGACCATGGAACGCTCGGTCTCGATGTCGACGCCGCCAGGCCGATCCTGCGCGGTGAGGAAAAACTCAGGTTGAGGGTCGACCCGCTCAAAGCGGCAGCGAGCGCAGGGCGCTCCCTGCCAGCCTCTACGGTCATCGACTCTCTCGATGACGAGGAACGAAAGCGTTTCGAAGCCCTACGTCGCTGGCGCCGCGACGAGGCGCGTGAGCAGGAGATACCGCCCTATGTCATCTTCCACGATGCCGTTCTGAGCGAGATTGCCCGGGAGAACCCGGAGAGCGTCGAGGAGCTTTCTGTCATCAAGGGGGTGGGGTCATCCAAGCTGAAACGCTACGGCGATGCTGTGATCGCCGTGCTCGAGGAGACCTGACCAGCCGCGTTTCGTCAGTCCTTGAGAGTGAAATTGACCGTGGTGGACGTGCCACCCAGGAATTTGAAGGTGAGGGGTACAGCGTCGCCCGTTTTGACCGTGTCGGGGAAATTCCGGCAGATCAGGTGATAGCCGCCTACAGGAAAGACCATCGTCATCTCGGCAGGTATGGTGAAGTGCGAGAAAAGCGACGCTGTATGACTCGTCACCTCCTGCTCACTGTGAAACGCCTCCACAGCAGCACAATCCGGTGACGTCACGCCCGTGATCAGATGCGGCTCATGGCCCTTGTTCACGATGGTGAAATAGGCGGCCGCCAGGCCGGGATAATGCGGCGCACGACGCATCCAGCCGCCAATCGTGATATCGCGATTGGCGTTTTTTTGTCCGGGAACATTATCATCATCTGTCTGGGCCATGGCCTGAGGCATGCCCAGCGCAAGTCCTGCCAGGCAAACTGTCATGAGCAGTGCGGGAAATGCTTGCACTCTTGTCACTGATACGCTCCTTTCTGCCCCCGGCTCGCCGGCCGGGCCGTGCCATACGCTGCCCATCAGGGGGAAACTCTCATGAACTGCCCGTTCTGTGGCCATGAAGATACGCAGGTCAAGGATAGTCGTTCGACAGATGACGGCGCGGCAATTCGTCGTCGGCGTGTCTGCGCAGGTTGTGCCCAGCGCTTTACGACGATCGAGCGGGTCCAGTTGCGCGAATTGACTGTCACCAAGATGGACGGGCGACGCGTGCCTTTTGATCGCGACAAGCTGGCCCGTTCCATTCGTATCGCCCTGCGCAAGCGTCCGGTGGAGGAAGACCGTCAGGAGCGTATCGTCAACGGGCTTGTCCGCCAGTTGGAAGCGTCCGGTGAAACCGAAATTTCTTCCGCCCGGATCGGGGAATTGGCCATGGACGCATTGCACAGCATCGACGGTGTCGCTTATGTGCGCTTTGCAAGTGTATATCGCGATTTCCGCGAGGTAGAGGCTTTCTCGAAGCTCCTGACGGATATGCGTCCCGGTGAGGAAGGGGACAGCCTTTCGCCGATGGTAGAGCGCGAGAAAGACAAGGAAGTATAAGAATGACCGACGAGACACAGACAAAGAATCCGCCGAAGCGCTCGCGTACTGTGGCGCGTGTGGCCGCCGTGCAGGCATTGTTCCAGTGCGAGCAGGGCGGCGAAAACGCCGAGACGGTCATCAGCCAGTTCCAGCGTCATCGTCTGGCTGGCAGTGCCGAAAACGGCTTCGACGATGGCTATGTGCCCGATGCGGATTTCAAGCTGTTCGGTCTGATCGTCAAGGGCGCCACACTGGCGCAGGACCGTATCGATACGGCTCTGGCCGATGCCCTTCCCGAAAGCTGGCCTCTCAGCCGCCTCGACCCCGTGCTGCGTGCTCTCCTGCGCGCGGGTGCATGGGAACTGGGTCAGGATGTCCCCGCCCGTGTTGTGATCAACGAATATCTCGACGTGGCCCATGGATTTTTCTCCGGCGATGAAGCGCGTCTCGTCAACGGCGTGCTCGATGCACTGACGCGTAAAACCGAAGCCGAGAAGAACGGGTCTGACGCTTCCTGAGATGAGCGGCGGCGAGTTCGACTTTATCGATCGTTTCTTTGCGCCTCTCGCTGGCGAGGGCGCTCTTGGGCTTGGCGATGACGCCGCTCTGATCGGTCTGGCCCCGGATCGAGAGCTCGTTCTCTCGACCGACACACTGGTCGAGGCGGTGCATTTCCTGCCGGATGATCCTGCCGAGACGATCAGCCGCAAGCTCCTGCGTGTCAGCCTGTCCGACTGCGCGGCAATGGGCGCGCGACCGCGAGGCTACCTGCTGAATATCAGTCGCCCGGCTGCTTTCGACGATCAGTGGTTTGCGAGCTTCAGCACAGGGCTCGCCCTCGATCAGAAGCTCTACGATGTTGTCCTGCTTGGTGGCGATACGACCAGCACCAGAGGCCCCCTCGTTTTGAGCCTCACCATATTAGGGGAGGTCGAACGTGGCCGCGCCGTGCGCCGTTCAGGGGCGCAGTTGGGCGATACCCTATGGGTAACCGGCACGGTCGGGGACGCCGCTCTCGGTCTGCAGGCTTTGCTAGGCGAATTGCCGGATGAGGATGGCTATCTGGCGGATCGCTATCGTCTGCCGCGCCCACGTACCGCGTTTCCTTTGGCTGGATTGGCGCATGCCGGAATGGACATCTCCGATGGTCTGGTGCAGGACGCCGGACATCTGGCCCGGCAGAGCGCTGTACGCCTCGAGATCGATGCGGCAAGCATTCCTCTTTCCCCGCAGGCGGCCAAGACGGGGGAGGCGTGGTTTGAAACCTGTCTGACAGGGGGGGACGACTACGAACTGCTCTTCACGGCCCCGGAGGAGCATAGCACCGCCATCATGAGTGCGTCGCGCGAGGCGGGAATTGCGGTGACCCGCATAGGGCGGGTGACAGCCGGTCAGGGCGTCGTTGTGCTTGATGCTAAGGGGCAGGAGATGCGCCTGTCACGAACTGGCTGGCAGCATTTCTGACCTAATATGTCCTATGGCGGCGGTGTATTCCCTTAAGACAGGACCGAGCAATTTCCAGCACTGACAGCCGAAACCGACCGACGCCGCAGGTTCAGTTGTGTCGGCTCGGGATGGCTTTTTCGTAAAGGCGATGGACCTTGTTCGGTTCCGGCACGAGCCTTTTGACGAGATTCAGCATCGGCGTGTTCGTATCCAGGATCCAGCCCAGTTCCACTGATTTATAGGGAAGTGTGGCGCGACGACGGATGAGTTCGTCAATGGCCAGAGACGGCATCAGCGCACCCAGCACGGTGCCACGGACCTTGTGTGAGACCCCAAGCAGAATCACGCGGGCTGACTCGAAACGATGCCCCACCAGACGCGCGCCGAGCTTCACCCAGCCGAGCGGAGAGGGCGCTCCATCGATGCCGCGTGCGATATCGAAGATATTCGGCACGACCAGTGCCATGGCGGCGGGCTCGCCTGCGTGATCGATCTGCACGTAATGCTCGGGACGAAGCACCAGCTTGAGCTGCTCGATCAGTCCCTCCATCTCGTAGGATTGCAGGGGCACGAAATTATAGGTCCCGGCCCAGGCATCGTTATACAGCGAACGCAGGACCTCTCCTTGCGCGGTGATCTCTTTTTTGGAGAGATGCGATACGGTCACATCGCCGAGCTTGCCCTCTCCGGGCTTCATGGCGCCGGGAACAATATGACGGTCATCGAGATCGTCGGTCAGGTCGAGCTTGAAAGTCAGGAGATCGCGTGTCGGCTCCAGGCCCAGAGCCTCCAGGATCGGCCCCAGGGCAGGAGGATGCCAGGGGGTGCCGATCATCGGATCTTCCATATGCCCGTCGATCATGAGGCCGGATTCACCATGATAGCCTAGCGTGACCGGCCCCCGCATGCGAGCCATGCCCTGATCGCGCAGCCACGCCTCTGCCGTGTCGAGCAAAGCCCGGACGATTTCATGCTCGGGGAGGGCATCAAGGGCGCCGAACCAGCCGATCTTTTCGTCCCAGGCTTCGAGTGCCTTCGCGTCGACCACGGCCGAAATACGCCCGACCGGCTCATTGCCGCGCCATGCGATGAAGCATCGTACCGATGCATGACGATAGATGCCGTTGCGCTTGGGATCGAGCAGGTCGTTCTGCTCCATATCCAGAGGCGCCACGTAGCCCGGCATTCCCTTGTAAAGCACCCGCGGCAGCCGGATAAATGCTTTCAGCTCTTTACGAGTGAGGACAGGTCGGACAATCAGGTCGGCATCGGTGGGAGGAAGCTCTTGCCATGATTTCGTGTCGATCATCTTGTCGAGCACGACGCCGTTGTCCCCGGGGATACGCTCAGCAACCTGCTGTTCAGCGACAAACTGGCGGAGATCTTCTGCGTCCGGCAAGGTTCACTCTCTATCACGGCATGAGCGGTCCTACCCCATGGTATGACCGTGCATCCGTGTCATTGATGAAAGCGCGTTGAATGTCACGTCCGGAGCGATTTGCAAAGCTGAACTTTGCACCCAGACACGTCCTCATTACCGGAGCCTCGGGAGGATTGGGAAAAGCCCTTGCCTGTCACTATGCGCAGCCCGCGGTACAACTCACATTATGGGGTCGAAACGAATCGCGTTTGCAGGCCGTGGCCGATCAGTGCCGTGCACGGGGAAGCACCGTCGAGATCCATTCTCTTGCCCTGACCGATATCGATAATGGCGTCTCCCTTCTGGAAGCGTGTGACGATGCCCGCCCCGTGGACCTTCTGATCCTGAATGCTGGTGTCTCGGATATACGGCCTGAGGGTGCTCTGACAGAGACGGTGGATGCTGTGAGGGAGGCCGCACTGGTTAATTACGCGGCGCCCGTGACGCTTGCGACCGCTGCCGCGGCGAGGATGGCCCCGCGCCGATATGGACGTATCGCGTTTATCGGCTCCGTCGCAGCGCATCACGATCTGCCTTTTGCGTCGGCCTATAGTAGTTCCAAAGCGGGGCTTTCCCGGTTTTCGACCTGTCTCCACGCCGCGATGGCGCCTCTTGGGGTTGGCGTCACCCTCGTCGAGCCTGGATATATCGACACCGCCATGAGCCGTCGCCTGGATGGCGCGCGTCCCTTCCTCATATCGGCAGAGGATGCGGCGTCGCGTATTGCCGGTGCAGTCGCCGTCAATCGGGCCGTTCTCGTGTTTCCCAGGGTGTTTCTAGTGCTAAAGTTTCTCTCGGCGCTCGTTCCGCGTGGTATCGCCCATCGTCTTCTGCGTTTGGCTGAGGTCAAGCAGAGGGGCCAATAGAGGTTTTGCGGTGCGAGGTGTTGACGACACAGAAATAGCCTGCGACTGCTTCCTCACGATTTACGGCGCAGTCGGCTCAGGACAGGCCCGCTCTGACTGACCCCCGACTTTCTAACGTCCCCGGAACTGGAGTTCGTGATGCAGGATATTGTCACTATCGATATTGGGGGCACGAACGCGCGTTTCGCGATCGCCAAGGTCGATCAGGGTCGCGTTGTCGATCTTGGCGAGGCAACCACGCTCCGGACGGCGGACCATGCAAGCCTTGCTCTGGCCTGGGAAGCGTTCGGACGCACGCTTGATCGCGAATTGCCGCGTTACGCGGGTATGGCGATTGCCTGTCCGATCCAGGGCGAGACACTGAAGATGACCAATAATCCCTGGGTCATCCAACCGGCCATGCTTGCAGAGCGTCTGCATTTGCAGGATTTCACGCTGGTGAATGATTTTGGCGCGGTCGGTCACGCGGTCGCACAGATCGATGAGCGCTATCTCGAACATCTCTGCGGACCGGATCGCCCCCTGCCGACGGAAGGCACGACCACGATCGTCGGGCCGGGAACCGGGCTGGGTGCGGCTTGTCTGCTGCGACGCAAAGGGCAGTATTTTGTCATCGAGACGGAGGGTGGCCATATCGACTTTGCGCCACTCGATGAGTTCGAGGACAAGATCCTGCGTGCTCTGCGTCGGCGCTTCCGCCGCGTCTCAGCCGAGCGCATCGTCTCAGGTCCCGGTCTGACCAATCTTTATGAGATCATCGCCGAAATGCAGGGCCTGCCGATCACCATGCGCGATAACAAGGCGTTGTGGGAAATGGCCATGGAAGGCCGCGATTCCATGGCGTCTGCAGCGCTCGAGCGCTTCTTCCTCTCGCTCGGTGCCGTGGCGGGCGATCTGGCTCTCGCGCATCGAGCGCAGGGCGTCGTGATTGCGGGTGGTCTCGGCCTTCGCGTCGCAGACCGCTTGCCGCACTCAGGTTTTGCGGAGCGTTTCGTGGCCAAGGGACGGTTCGAGAGCATGATGGGCGATATGCCCGTCAAGATCATTACCCACCCGCAGCCCGGTCTGTTCGGCGCGGCTGCAGCCTTCGCGTCGGATCATCCGGAACTCTGAAGTTAAAGATCTTATCCCGGGGGCTCAGGCCCTCGGGAGGCCCGATTCTGATCGAGCCCTGACCTTGATCAGGTCTAGAGCAATACTCCTGCGTCATGCACGGTCTGATAGCTGCGTCACGATGATGACCTGTTCGCAGCCGCATACAGAGACCTTGTCGGCACCAATCAGGAGGTGGTCCGTCAAACGGGCTGACCGGCCAAACGTGGTCTCAGTCATCTGATATCGATATAAAAGACAGTATCACGGCCTTGGGATGCTTTGAGACACGTATTGAGACTGTTGGGGTCACTGCGTCTCAATTTGAACGAAGAGTCAGGTTCGCTGTCCTCAACTAATCGTGCATTGCGCCTCGAGGCGAATACACTAGTTCTCGCATAATTACATTCGTGTAATTTTAGTAACGCCGATACGGCGCTGCCGTGAACAGGATAGAACATGAAGCCAGATCTGACAGTTCGGACGGCCAGCGGATCCTCCCGGCCCGCGCCGCGACGCAAGCTCTGGCATCACACTTACGTTCAGGTTCTCGTTGCCATCGTGACCGGATCTCTGATCGGGCATTTCGTTCCGCAGACCGGGCAGGCTCTCCAGCCCTTGGGCGACGGGTTCATCCGCCTCGTCAAGATGATCATCCCCCCCGTCATTTTCCTGACGATCGTCACGGGTATCGCCGGACTGCGCGACCTGCGCGCTGTGGCACGGGTGGCGGCCAAGACATTCGGCTACTTCCTGTTTTTCTCCACGCTGGCGCTGATTGTCGGTCTGCTCACGGCAAATCTCATCCGCCCGGGCGTAGGAATCCACGCGACAGCCCATGCGGCCGTCACCCAGGATTCCAATCTGGCACGCTATATCGGCAAGGCGCATGAAAGCAGCGTCGTCGAGTTCGTCCTCGATATCATCCCTGATACATTTGTCTCGGCCCTCACGACGGGCAATATCCTGCAGGCCCTGTTCGTTGCCATCCTGACAGGGATCGGGCTCGCCCTGATGGGCGAGCGTGGCGCGCGGATCTATGACGTGCTCGAGGAGATCTCAGCGGTCGCATTCCGCATTGTGGGTATACTCATGAAGGCTGCCCCGATCGGTGCGTTCGGCGCCATCGCCTACACTGTCGGAAAGTATGGCGCCGACAGCCTGACGGATCTGCTGAATCTGGTTCTCACCTTTTATCTGACAGCCATCCTTTTCGTGGTGGTCGTGCTGGGTGTTGTATCGCATCTTGCCGGCTTCTCGATCCTGCGTCTTTTGAACTATCTGCGGGCGGAACTGCTGCTCGTGCTGGGCACGTCCTCGTCGGAAAGTGCCCTCCCAAGCCTCATGGCAAAAATGGAGCGGGCCGGATGCCCCAAGAGCATTGTGGGCCTCGTTGTACCGATGGGATATTCGTTCAATCTCGATGGGACGAATATCTACATGACCCTCGCCGCACTCTTTATCGCGCAGGCTTACGACATTCATCTCAGCCTCGGACAGCAGGTCCTCTTGCTCGGGATGGCGATGCTTTCCTCAAAAGGAGCGGCAGGTGTCACCGGGGCCGGGTTCATCACATTGGCTGCAACCCTCACCATCCTGCCGACTATTCCCGTTGCGGGTATCGGCCTGATCCTGGGTGTCGACAGGTTCATGAGTGAGTGTCGCAGCCTGACCAATTTCATCGGCAACGCCGTGGCGACCATCGTTGTCGCGCGCTGGGAAGGCGTTGTGGATGATGCGAAGCTGGCGGAGGCTCTGGGAGCAAAACCGGGCCGTCGGGCGTCTTCCTGGCTTTCAGGCTGATAATGGCAGAGCGCGTGCCATGCTGCATTTCCACAATATTCCGCTCCTCGCCGGGCGTATCTGGCTGGTTGTTGCCTTCTGTCTGACCGCAACTTCGGGTCGCGCCGAGGCGCAGAGTGTCAGCCAGGGCAACAACCCGGCGCCCGACCCTTTCGCGACACGAGCGCCCGCAGAACCAGCCGTCACGACCTACCCTGCTCCCGCCGCTGGCGATGGCCTGACCACCTCGGGTTATAATCTATCCCGCTGGGCCGAGGACTGGCGCAAGATGCGCGATCCCAAAAACCGCCGCGACTTTCTGGATCGGCTCAAATTCATCCCCCTGACGCGCGCTCAGAATGTCTATCTGACGTTGTCAGGTGAGATGCGTCTGCGTCTGAACCAGACAAGCAACCCAAATCTGAAAAAGGGACCTTTGCAGCGTCAGGATATCATGCGTCTTGTCGGCGGCGCCGATCTCCACGTCACCCGCTATTTCAGGGCTTTCGGTGAGCTCGCCCATGGGGGTGTTTCAGGACCTAATATCGGAAAACCCGCGGCCAGTATGCGTAACAGGCTATTCCTGCAGCAATATTTTGCCGAGGCGACTGTGCCGTTGGCGACAGTGCATCTGGGTGCTCGTTATGGACGACAGGAGTTCACCGATGGGGCCAACCTACTGACCTCGCAGCGCGACAATAACACGCTTCGCTTCGCCCTGAACGGCACACGCTTCTGGATACGTGGCAAACGGATCAGGGGAGATTTCTTCGACTTCCGCTATACCCGGTTGGGGCAGGGCGGGGTGAGAGACGACGTGCTCGATCGCGGTATCCGTTTTTCGGGGGGAACTGCGGGTCTGGTCATCCCCCGCGACTTTCTGGGCAAATCCAGACTCTATCTCGACCCTTTCATCTGGCGGCTGCGCAATAGGAGGGCTGTCTGGGGCGGTCTCGCAGGTCGGGAGGAACGGCTCTATTACGGGCTTCGACTATGGGGCGATGTCGACCGGCTGACCCTCGACTGGGTCGGCAATTATCAGGGCGGGCATTATGAGGGGCGTCGCATCGAGGCGTGGCAGGTTTTCATGGCGCAGACCTGGCGCCTCGGGGTTAAGCCGACTGCACCCAAGATCGGCTTTCATGTCGATTATGCAAGTGGCGGCGGGGCGTACGACAAAAAGACCTTGCGCAACGCGCTCGCCCCTTTCGGGAATAATATCTATTACAGCTATCAACTCTTCCTCACGCCCACCAATCTGATCGCCCTGGCGCCTAACGTGACCGTGTCGCCCCTCGAGAGTTTTCGACTGACCTTTGAGCATCAATTTGCCTGGCGTGCCTCACTGAGCGATGCCGTATACCGCGCCAATGGAAGCGCTTTTGCAGGGACACAGAATACGCGGGCGAGGCGCGTGGCCCAGTCCACGCGTGCCCAGGCCGTATGGACCCTGACTCCTCGTCTGAGCCTCACCGGCCGTTATGAGCATTTGCAGGCAGGGCCCGCGCTGACGCGCGCCAGCTATACGAGCTCCGATTTTTTTGCTGGCTGGGCGAACTACCGCTTCTGACGGCCTGGCAACACGACAAGACGGGAGAGCGCGGTCTCATGAAAATCCGCCCCCTGCTCGGCCTGGTCGTCGCCTCGATCGCAACCTCCGGCCGGATCTCGCGATGATCCCGTCATACGCCCCTGGCTCGCCACGATCGCAGCAGATTACCGCAGTCCGAGACGCGCCTGATACGTGACAGGGAACAGGGTGAGGGCGCGCAGCCAGGGCGTCGTGTCGGTGTCGTCTTCAAGCTGTACGGCATCGACGCCACATGTCCAGAGAAACTGAGCCTGATCGGGGATCAGATGACCCTCCGCGCGTATCTCGCCTGCGAAACCGAAATACTCCCGCAAAGCCCGAGCCTGCGTGAAACCTCTGCCGTCGCGGAAGATCGGGAACGTCACGATGATCAGATCGAGATGGTCCAGGGCGCTTCCAAGCGTCTCGACGTCGAAATCCGGGCTCAGACGAATGGCGCGCGTCGCGTCGGTCATCTCCCCCACAGAAACGATATCGAGTGTTGCGGGGGCCGGGTGACGTACCGGCCCGAGGTTAAACTGTTTCATAAGCCGCTTCCTTGAAGGGGGCATCGCCAAGGCGTGAGAGCGTGTCGAGGAACTGCTCGCCTCTCTCGCGCACACTCAGATAGCGATCAACGATCCTCGCGATAGCATCCACCATGTCGTCTTCGGGGAGAGCGGCACCCAAAATGTCACCTGTGCGCGACTTATCGTCGTCCCGACCGCCAAGCGTGATCTGGAAGAATTCCTCACCGCGCTTGTCGACCCCAAGCAGGCCAATATGACCGACATGGTGATGTCCGCAGGCATTGATACAGCCGGAGATATTGATGCGCAGCTTCCCGATCTCTTCCTGGAGCGCATTGTCGGCAAAGCGGGCGCTGAGCTTCTGCGCGATAGGGATCGACCGGGCATTGGCCAGGGCGCAGTAGTCCAGTCCGGGGCAGGCCACGATATCCCCGATCAGTTCGTTATTCGCGTCACCGAGGCCAATCTCGTTCAGCACCTGCCACAGGGCATACAGACGGTCCTGCGCCACATGGGCCAGGACAACATTCTGAAGATGGGTGATGCGCAATTCGCCAAACGAAAACTGATCAGCCAGATCTGCCAGCCGGTCCAGCTGGTCGGAGGTTGCATCCCCCGGTATGCCGCCTGCGGGCTTGATCGAGACGGTCACCGCAATGCGCCCGGGAGCGAAATGCGGCAGGGTATTGCTTCGAACCCAGCGATCGAATGCCGGGTTGGCCTGACGATCGCGTCGAAGCACGGCGTCGGCATCCGGGGAGGCTGTTAGATCGGGTGCGGCAAAACGCGCCCTGATGGCGGCGACCACTTCGGGGGCAAGGCGATAATGTGACGGATCCATGCGCGAAAGCTCGTGACGGACGGCCTCGCGGTAACCCTCTATTCCAAGTGCCTGTACGAGTATTTTGATACGCGCCTTGTAGATGTTATCGCGCCGCCCATAGGCGTTATAGACACGCAGAACGGCCTCGAGCGTCATGAGAAGATCTGCCTCGGGCACAGAGTCGAAGAGTTCATGACCGACGAGAGGGGTACGGCCAAGTCCGCCACCCACAAAAATGCGGAACAGGGGCCCGTTCTCTCCGGGGCGAGCCAGAATACCGATATCGTGGAAGCGCGCCGCCACACGGTCCTGAGGGCTACCCGAGATTGCGATCTTGAACTTGCGCGGCAGGAAGGTAAATTCAGGATGCAAAGTTGACCATTGACGCAGGATCTCGGCGTGAACGCGGGGATCCATCAATTCGTCGGCAGCGGCACCTGCAAACTGGTCGCAGGTCACGTTGCGTATGCAGTTGCCGCTTGTCTGGATCGCGTGCATGTCGACATCGGCAAGTTGCCGCAGGATTTCCGGCGTTTCTTCCAGCTTGATCCAGTTGAACTGGATATTCTGGCGCGTCGTGAAATGCCCGTAATCGCGGTCGTAACGCCGGGCGATATGAGCAAGCTTGCGCATCTGCCGGGAGTCGAGCACGCCATAGGGGATCGCCACGCGGAGCATGTATGCATGGAGTTGCAGATAGAGGCCGTTCATCAGGCGGAGCGGCTTGAATTCGTCTTCGGTGAGGTCGCCGCTCAGACGGCGCGCTACCTGACCTTCGAATTCGGCGATACGCGAGGCCAGAAACTCACGATCCGCCGTCTGATACTGATAGAGACCGACAGGCGCGTTCATGCGTCCAACTCCGTTGCGAACTGGGGATGTACCGTAGGGCCGAATGCCCGGATTCGCTCTCGCACGCTTACTGGCTCGGCGATCGTGCCCGGTCGGACAACGACTTCGTAGACACCGACAACGCCATCGGCCTGTGCCGATTGTGTGGCGGAGTCGAGCGCCGATTCGTAAGTGTCCGGAGCGAGGATGGCTGCGTGAGCAATCGAACGATTCCACGCGCCTTCGGCATCTCGCCACACGATATGACCGTCCAGCAATCTGTTGGCCGTCAACACCAGTGCCTCACCGGCGGCTATGCGTATCGCCCTTTTCATGGCTCTTCCCGACTTGATTGAACCGCTTTTAGCGTGAATTATAAACTATCCACGATGATCGTGTAATTATATCTCAGAGATCACCGCCAGGAGCAAGGCACCATTCCGCCCGGAGGCGGCTGAAATTGCCGCGCTGCCCCTTGCGACCCGCCTGCATTGCTGCATACGGGACCGAACAAACTGACCAGGAGCTAGAACGATGCCGGATCGCGCCCCATTATCGAAAGAAATTTTCCGCGATGCGATGGCCCGCCTTGCGAGCGCTGTCACCATCATCACGACAGATGGGGAGAATGGCCGCCATGGTTTCACTGCTTCGGCCGTGTGCAGCGTCTCGGACGACCCGGCGACACTGCTTGTGTGTGTGAACCGCTCGGCCTCGACCCATGCGCATCTGGTCAAACACGGTCTTCTGGCCATCAATATTCTGGCGCATGAGCAGGAAGCGCTCTCGACCCTGTTCGGGAGTTCGAAATATGCCATGGAGACGCGTTTTGCGTCAGGGAACTGGCGTCGCGGGGAACTCGGCTTGCCGGTGCTCGAGGGAGCGCTGGTCACACTGGAGTGCCGTATCAGTCTCACGCAGGAAATCGGGACGCATAGCGTATTTTTCGTTGAACCGCTTTGCGCGGAATTTGCCCGTGAAGGAGCGTCGGGTCTCGTCTGGTTCGACCGGGCCTATCGCCGGGCCTGAGAAGGCAGTCAGCGTTGCGTGAGGTTCGCCGTTTCAGAACGAACTAACCGGCCATTTTCCGCCTGGGCCTCTGCTGTCGTCGGCTCAGACATGGTCGAGCAGAGAGGCAACCGTATCGATCCGCCCGGCCTTGAGAATCAGCCGACGTCCGGTGGCCAGGGCGCGTCGACGGGCTTCGATCTGACTGGGACGGTCTCCTGCAGCGTCATAATCGGCAATCTGGGCGAAACCTATTGTGCGCCGTATCATCTCGAGCCCCGCAAATCCTGCAAGATCATGCATCACCTGATGCATGAAGCGGGAGCGCTCGGCAGCCCAGGGAGAGGAGCCAGCGCGCCCTTCGGCCTTCTTTGCCCTCAGTGAACCGACATCGCCTCGGGTGTCGGTGTTCTCTTCTCGCTCCTGATAGGCATGCTGGAAGCTCGACCACAGAAGGGCGATTTCGTCTCTCATCCATTCATCGTGATCCGGCTGGGCATAAGCGTTCATGACGAGGTTTGCGATGAACATGCCCAGATCGAACCCTATAGGGCCGAACACCGCAAATTCGCCGTCGATCACTCGGACATCGTCTCCCGAAATCATGACCGAGCCGGTATGGAGGTCTCCATGCAACAAGGCCTGGTCGACTGACAGGAAACGTTCCTGCAGACGCTCTACAGCCGCATGGAGCGCGATGTCGTCCTGCAGTTCCGCCACCGGGTCGTCCATCTCGGGACTTATCCAGCGATTGCGTTGGCAATCGCGGCGATAAGGATCGGTCAGGACCAGATCGACCGTGATGCGCGTCAGGGCGAGATTGCGCGAGAAAATGTCGCGCAAAGCATGCACGTCCTCGAATGGCAGCGCGCGCCAGGAGGTCGCCCAGGCAGCATGTCCCACAAATTCGCCGATACGTGCGCCGAACCCGGCCGGTGCTGTCCCTTGTATGAGCGCGCCACGCAGCACGTGATGCGTATCCAGATTCTCCATCACGATCAGGAACAGCCCCTCATCGAGATGATAGAGAGCAGGGATCTGATGACCGACAGCGGCGCTGACGCTCTGCATCCAGCGCGCCTCGAAAAGTGTCCGTTCCAGAGGCATCGCCCAGGTGGGATCGACGCGAACGTAAGGCAGGGATTGCTTGCAGCACAAACTCCCTGCCGGCCCCGACACAATGAAAACCGTGTTCAGGTTTCCGTCACTCACCTCGCGCGCCGTCCAGTCAGCTGCATTTCCGCCAAGACGCTCCTTCAGAGGGATATGGCTGGCCAGGTAGTCGATGAGCGAGGCGGCGGTGAGAGGACGATAGGCACTCATGGAACAAGCCTCTCCATCATAGCCCGTGTCGTGGGCAGGACCGTCGTTTCGAGCGTGTGCAGCGCGTCGAGGGGATGACATTCCAGCCGGTCATATTCATCATTGGCCCGCTTGCGCCATGCCGATTCAATCAAGTCGAAACGGCGCGTCGTATGGATGCCAAAGCCGATATCGACGATATGGGTTTCTGTGTGTTCACATGCGAGAAGCGGCGGGGTGAGGGAGACGTCATCCGAAAAGCCGATCTCTTCGTCCAGCTCCGCAAGAAGCTGCGCTCCAAGATCGACGGGCTCCTGCTCCCCGCGCGCCTCGACGCTTCCGGCGGGAACCCCTTGCCAGTATCCGGGCAGATAGAGCGAGTTTGGATTCCGACGACCCAGTACGACCCCGTCAGGACAGATCAGTAACCCCGTCACGGCCAGAGAGCGCAGCTTCAGATGGGAGGCCAGAGCAGGGGAGCGCATCTGCGCAAGGACCCAGCGATATTCGCACCAGAATCCGCTCAGGCGTGAGGGGGTAAGCTCGGAGAGGCAAAAGACCCGGCCATTATAAAGCCTGGGATGAACAGCAAGGGCGTCGTGCCATACCTCGTCAATTCCCGCTTCGACAGTATCGTCATTCAGAAAAGGTGCGTCATGACATACGATCTCCAGCGCGGGAGAGAGGGGAGTCACATGCCAGGAGGTTTGGGTATCCGTCATCAGAAATCCCTCGTCCCGGACAGGACAGCCTCAATCTCGCTGATGACGCAGTCAGGGAGCGGCGATGCGCAGGCACTCACATTGGCGTCGAGCTGATCGATCGATGTCGCGCCAGCAATCACACTGCCCACGATATCCTGTCCTAGCAGCCAGCCGAAGGCGAGACCGGTCAGGGTCAGATCATTCCTGTCGGCGACCGTCTGGAGAGCCTCGACCCGTGCCCAGACAGCCGGGTCACGGTAACGCGCCTGCAGATAGGTCCAGGCGGAGAGCCGGGATCCCTCGGGTGGGGGTGCATCTTGCCTGTATTTTCCGGTCAACATGCCGGAGGCGAGCGGGAAATAGGGCAGGAGCCCCAACCCGAAATGCCGCATGGCCGGTACAAGTTCGGATCGCGCACCGCAAGCAAGCAGGGAAAGTTCGTCCTGACAGGAGATGATGCCCGCCAGATTGTCCCGCCGCGCGATATGGCAGGCATCGGCAACCTGCCATGGGGGCAGATTGGACACTCCCGCATAGCGTATCTTGCCTGCCCTGATGAGCTGATCGAGGGTTTGTAGCGTTTCATCGAGCGGCGTTCGAGGGTCGGGACAATGCAGTTGATACAGGTCGATCCAGTCAGTTTTGAGACGCCTCAGACTGGCCTCGACGGCGCGCAGGATATAGGTGCGCGATGCGCCTGAAGAGATTCCGCGCTCATCTGCATCCGCTTGCATGTTCATGCCAAACTTGGTGGCGATGATCGCTTCATTGCGGCGTCCGGCAAGCGCCAGACCCAGTGCTTCCTCTGATGCGCCCGCATGGGAATCACGTCTCCCATACACATCTGCGACATCGAACAGGGTCACGCCGCGATCGAGGCACGCAGACACGAGTCTGGCGGAGGTATCGTTGTCGATCCGGCCGCCGAGGTTGTTGCACCCCAGCCCGAGCGAGGAAACGATCAGTCCTGACGTACCAAGCGAGCGATAACGCATAAGGTAATCCTGCTATCCCGAACGAACGACCTGGCGTACTTAAAGATCTCGCGCTGGACACTGAATGTCCGACGAAGACCCTGCATCTTGCCTCCTCACGGTATCCTTGTCACCCGGAGGGGCGCGGCAATTCCCCCGGATAGCAGAAGGCGATGATCTTATGGGCGCGGCAATTCGTCAGACTGCGGCGACCCCGAAGCTGATTTCCATCGCGATGCTCGTTTGGACAAAGCACGGAATGCCAATCCATATCTCTCCGTGATGGGAGTCCGGCCGAAGGAAGTAGAAGTGGCGCCGATCGCCGTCATCTTCCTCAAGGACCGGCATCCACGTCACATCGCTTTTGCCATCCGACCGTCTGACATTATGCATGAGCTGATGACGTGCGTAGTCGAACGGTCTGCGCAGGGAAATTCGGAAAAGCTGCGCCTTCTCGCCCTGTAAGGGGGAAAGGAAAAGCACCCCCCAGACCTCGCTCCAGTGATGAGGTCCGAGCCCGGTTCCCGCGGGTCCCGTTCGCAGATCGAGCGCGCTGTGCTTGCCGTCCTCGGAAAGAATCGCCTCGAACTGCATGTCCTGATGACGATGGTCCCGCAGTTCGAGCCATGCACAAGGTTTCTTGCCCGGCAGCATCGGCAGGCCCGAAATCAGCTTTTCGCCTTCAAATCTCTCCCTGGTTTCGCGGCCGATCGTCTCGGAGGCGATCCACTGAATGCGGCCCCACCTTGCATCATCCCGCCATGCGCGGGTGAGGGGCGTGTAGATTTCCTGGCTGCTCAGAGCCGAGGAAAAATGAGCGGAAAGGGCCCGGTTGAGGATACGGGCATGAAGGGTGGCTGGCGTGTCATCATTGGTCAGCGTTGCCAGCAGCGCGCGGCTCCAGGGCTGCGAAAGGGCTGCGGTGGGAACGGAGTCGGGATCCCGGCTGAACCATTTGACCTGGCACATATGCATGGGAAGTTTCTGCACGAACTGAACAAGGTCCGGAAAAATGACCTCGCGTATCGGTTCCCAGAGCATGTGACAGATATTGGTAAAGCGGCTCGTTCCGAATCTTCGGAAGAAGGTGACCGGGAGGAACTCCTCCAGCGCAAGCGTCTTCTGTGTCGGGTTTGCGAAGAACCCGTCGCAGGCCTCAAGAATGGCGATCCGGTCATGCAGCGTGCCCCATTCGCTTCTCTCGGCCAGTAATCCTTCAATCTGGTTGATGGACATGAGCGGGATATCCGCTTCGTCGATCAGATAGCGTCTGAAGGGCTCTGCTTCCTCCAGATTATCCCATACCCAGGCTTCGCCGCGCGGGACATTCTCCAGCGGCACGTCGATGAGATAATGACGCGTCATCCCAACCGGGGCATCATTGCCACGGGCCATATGCGCCACAGCCTGGTCCAGGCTGAATGGCCGCACAAAGAGACTATTTGACGCGCTCGTGCAGAAATAATCGAAATCAGGGAATGCATGGAGCGCCTCGGCATAGGACTCCATGTGGCCGAGGAGGAGAGTGCCTCCCCATTTCTTGCGCTCCACCTTGCCGTTGAAGACATGCACCCGGCGGTGACCCGCCAGTAGGTGGAAAGGAATGGCGCGATTTGCAGGGAAATTGATGACGAGCGAGCAATACTCATCGGTATAGCTCAGGAAATTTTCAATGAAGACCGGAAGGAATCGGTCTTCTTCATTGTAATTTGCTGCAAAGACGACGTGCCTGCCTCTGGTTGCAGGCGGCGTCAGGGGCCTTGTGGCCCCCTCCTGCCTGATTCCCGGCTGACCATAGACGCGCACGCTTTTGAGGTGGAGATGATCCCAGTTATCGAGCCTCACCCGCACGAACCGCGTGCATATCGGGGTCGCGAAAGGCACCGTGTAGGCTGTCTTTTCGTCGCCTCCGAAGGTGTCATGATCCGTTTTCGAGAACACCTCGTGCCATTCCCGGCCATCCTCGGAAACAAGGATCGAAAAGAGCCTGTTTCGTGTCGGCCAGTAATCCGTATTGAAAAGCTCGATACGTTCGATGGTGCAAATCTGCTCGAGATCGACCTGCCACCACGGGAACCACTCTGCCGCAGTCTGGAAACTCGTGTCTCCATATCCTGCGAGGACGGCCTCACCTGCCACTTGTGACAGGGGCAGGACGATCTCCGGGTGTTTCGAGCTCTGGGTGGCAGGTTTTCCCAAAGCAAGATCAATCAGTTCGGACATGGATTCGCTCTTCATATCAGCTCTTCGCGGCTGCTTTTGAAATCGGGACCGATAGAGAGGGTGACTTCTGCGGTGGCGTTGCAGAATACGGGCAGGCCGATCCAGACATCACCGCCTGCGTCATGAGCATGGCGCACAAAATAATGCTGCTCGGCGCCCTCGATCCGATCCAGCCTGTCAGCAAAGCCAACCGTGTAGCCATATTCGTCGTAAAAAACGGTGCGCGAGAGAATATCGTGCGGAATGCAGCCATCCTTCGGCACGGTCATTCTGAAGACAGTGCTTCCCTGCATACCGGAGAGATAGAGATATCCCTGCAGATGGACGCCAGAAACAGCACCGCCATCCTCCGCCGTGGCGCTCGCGGTGAGACGCAGCGTCGTTTCGCCTTCGTCGTTCTCCTGCATTGAGAGGGCAACGGAGACGAGCTGACCGGTAGATTCCAGAAAAAGATAGGCCGGAGCCATGCGTGAGGGCGCCAGTTCGGGAATGTCGATATCGACCCGTTGCCTCTGACAGGGAATGTCCCGGACAGACCAGCGAAACCCGGTCTGCCCCTGGACGGAATGCCGCCACCATCGATCTGTAAGCGGCCCAAAGCACTCGGCCTTGCGCATTTCTTCCACGAGCCGTGTGGCGAGTGTCGTTTCCTGAAACCGCGCGAGGTTCATGGTCTTTGCCTGTGCCTTGCACAGCAACGCACGTCCCCAGTCCGTCGTGACCGCCGCCGTTGATTGCGCACCGGGCGAGCGGTCGAACCATTTCATCGAGCACAGATGGGCGGGCAGTTTCGGGGCCATCTCCAGCAGGTCGTCGACGGTCGCGAGGCGCGTCCCGGACCAGAGTACCCGGGAGATATGGGTGTATTGTCCGCTGCCAAAGCGATTAAAGATCGAGGTAGGCAGCAATTCCTCCAGCGCCATGAAATTCTCGAACGAGATATATTTCTCAAGGCCCATGATGAGGCTTCGACGTTCCTGGATCAGCTCCCAGTCTTCACGTCGGGCAAAAAGGCCTTCGATTTGCGTTACCGATACGGTCGTCAGGCCCATCCGGTCTTTCAGATAGGCCCCCGTCCCCTCGCTATTGCGCAGATGATGCCACATCCATGTACCGTGATAGGTCGGATCGACGGGGTCGACCTCTTGGTCGAGTTCATAGGCGCGCTCGCAGGCCACAGGCACCCGGCTGGCAAGTGGAAGCTGCTCGATTGCGCTCGCCGGGTCGAAGGGCCGAACGAGCAGCGCGTTGGAAGCCATGGTGGCGAAATAGCGGAAATCGGGGAAAATCGCCCGTGCGGTCTCATAGGATTCGATATGGCCCATGAGCAGGGTATGACCCCATTTCTCACGCTTGACCTGACCGTTGAAGATGTGAACACGCGGATCCCGTCGCGCGAGCTCAGAAGGGATGACCCGCCCAGCTGGAAAATTGAGCGCCAGACAGACATTCTCAGGGGTGAACGCCAGAAAATTATCGACATAATGCGCAAGATAGGCGTCGCTTTCATTGAACAGCGTCGAAAAGACGACACGACTGTCTTCCGCCTGGATATGTGCTAATTCTATAGCGTCGGCGGCGCTTTGTTCGCCTCCGACTGGTTCCAGTAGATCGAAAACGAGGCGATCGAAAGCCAGTATTCCGAAGCTATCTGCCCGGAGACGGAAATAACGGGCCGTCCGGATACGTGCAAAGCCTACCGTGAAGCGTTCAGGATCCTCGGGTTCATGCAGCGGCTGCGTCCAGACCGGAAGCCAGTCCTTGCCGTTATCGGAAATCAGTGCCGTGAGCAGAGGGGGCTGACCCTGTTCTGTATGCAGTCCCTCGATCGTGAAGCCATTGATACGCGCAACGCTGGATAGCTCGATCTGCCACCAGGGAAACCACTCCGGGGCCGAGCAAAAGCCCCCTTCGAGACGCGGCCGACGCTGCGAACTTGAGCCAATACCCGAAGCGTCGATGATATCGATCACGAAGCTTGTCCTTTTCGTCTTCAGTCTCTGATGGAACGTCCAGAAGCCCCGTTCAGGCATGGGGCACGCGTTTATCCGGTTCTCAGCTTAAAGCATCCCGTAGCGCGGTGAGGCAAGCACGAGAGCGCGCTCCTGCGCGAGATTAACCTTAAGTCACACGCCGTGTTTATTATGCTATATACAAGCAATCCGCGTTCATCTGCGCTCCCTGGTCGGAACTGATGACGGCGCTGTCCGGAAAGCCTCCACCAATCCGGCGCGAATACTGCCACGACGCCAGAACGTATCCGCGCCCGATAGCTCCAGGGCCTGCCGGTCAGGGCGTTGGGACAACCTTGATCTGAACCTCGACATTCACCGCCCCCTTCACAGCCGGATTGTTCGATGCAGGGAGTATGGCGGATACAAGACAATCGCCCTCTTCGACCGTCGCAGGAACCGTATCGATTGCGTTGGCCTGTTTCATCACAGAGTCCAGTCCGTGCCCCTCGAGGGAAATATCGAGCAGCTTATCTGCATCTGGTCCCAACGCCATGCTTGGGTTTAGGGCATCGCCCGCACCGGTGCGATCATTCCACATGAACTTGTTGGGGGAATGCCCGGGAAACGCTCTGGCGCAGCTATTGTGACGATACACGGCAACAATCTCCCGTATGCGCCAGATATCGTGACTGCGGTCAATCCCGGCATAGTCTGGCGGAGCGGTTGCAGAGACATTGCCGTACAGGCTTATCAGCGCGCCTGGATAAAGCGGCCCTTTTCCCGACACCGGAAGGACGGTGTAGGCATTGAGGACCTGCCCATGAGCAGTGCTGGGTGACACGATGAATTCCGAATCAAGGCCCGTATAGGTCTGCGCCGGAAAGCGCGCCGGGCCGGTGTCGTAAAGCAGTTCGAGATCGCTGGTCATTGTATAGGGTAGATCTGCAAAATCCGTGCCGTCGAAACTTACAAAAATGCACCCACCCTTTTGCATTCGAATTGGGATACGCTCTGGTAATACCAGAGCTACAGGGAATTTTTGCGTTCCCGGCCTTGCCTGCTTGACAATAATCCCGGCGAGCCCCTGACTGGGAAACCGATCATAGATTTCCTGATAGCTGCCGATCGTCTGGCCTGAGACCGGGCAGTTTCCCCGCGTCGTGTAGGCGATACCGAAAAGGGTTTCGGAGCTCACCGCCCCGTGCAGCGCTGGATTGGCGGTCGTGGTAGTCGAGAGACTTCCCACCAGCCCCCTGAAATTGACATCCGGGGGAAGGTCGGCAGGAAGCTGGAAGGCATAAAGGTTCTTGATCTGAAATGATGTGGTTTTCTTCGTAAGCTGCGCCTTCAGAGGGAGCCTGAGGAGATCTTCGGCGTTTGAGGATGCGGGAGGCGCAAGTACCAGGGCCGCCAGGAACGCGATGGTCGGGATCGAGGGGATCCATGGCCTTTGTCTTACCATTTTTTGCCTGAGCATCTTCGGCGTCTTTCATTCGTCGCGCTATGAAATCAAGCACCAAGATATATGGATAGATCGGAAGGAGAAGCATAGTTCGATGAGTATCGTAGAAAAAAGAAGAGAAAGATCGAGAAAAAATTCCCTCGATACCAAAATTTCCGGAAGAAATCTCTTTTCCCGACGTTTTTTTCTCGGATCCAGTATTGCTTCGATTGCCGCTGCCACGGCTCAGAATGCCCGTGCTGCGCAGCGTTTTCCGCCTGATCATGTGCTTGCGACCGACCCGTTCAGACCCATCACCCATTTCGTCGCCCCGAGAGGGTGGATGAACGATCCCTGCGGGCCCATTTTCGTGGATGGTCAGTATCATCTGTTCTACCAGTGGAACCCGGAAGCAGCGATCTGGGACAACATGCACTGGGGACACGCAACCAGTCCGGATCTGGTCAACTGGGAGTACAAGCCGGTGGCGCTGTCGCCACATCACGACGGACCTGAGCGAGACGGGGTGTTCACGGGGGATGTCGTGGTTGATGGAGATCGCGCCGTGGCGATCTATACCGGTTTTCGCTTCGGCCGTGGTCAGGCACAGATTCAATGTGCTGCCTATTCTGACCGGTCGATGGTGCACTGGAAACAGGCTCACGAGCCTGTTTTGGCGACCGGGCCCGATCATCTTCACATAGGAGGGTTTCGCGATCCGAAGTTGTGGAAGGAAGGCGATGTCTGGGTGATGCTCGTCGGCAGCAAGATCGAAGGCATGGGCGGTGTCATCTTCCGCTATGAAAGCCGCAATCTTTCCGACTGGACATTTATTCGTGTCTTTTACGGGCCTTCTGCATTGCGTGGTGGCGATGATGTTCTGGAATGCCCGGATTTCTTTGACCTTGGCTCCTGTCACGCCCTGATCTTTTCGATCAATAACGTGGTTCATGTCATCAGCGGCACCTACAACAAGGGTGTGTTTACCCCGCTACGCGAGGATGTGCTGGGGCATGGCGGCTTCTATGCCGCGCGCAGTTTCGTCGATCAGGAGGGGCGGCGTGCGGTGTTCGGTTGGCTTGCAGAAAAGCCCTGGCAGGCAGGCGAAGCTGCGTCGCGCGGCTGGAGCGGCGCCATGTCATATCCAAGGCTGGTGGAGGCAGACCCCACGGGCAAGGTAAGGACTGTACTCCATCCTGCCGTCGAGACACTGATCGGTGAACAGATGTTTGCCGGGCGCCTTGAGGCGCCTCTTAACGTGGCCGGCCCTCAGGTACGGATCAGGTTGCGCTTCAAGGCGCGAACTGCGGGCAGTGTCGTCTTCGCCCATACGGATCGCTATCTCCATCTGGATTACAATCCTGACGCCGGCCAGGGACGATTCTCGTGCAACGAAGACGATGCACCCCTTGCACCCACCGATGATACGACCCTTGACATCTTCGTGGATGGGGCGGTCATCGAGATCTTTTCCTCGACCGGAGTGGTGCTCAACACGCGCGCCTACGGCAATCCGAGCCGTCCTTTCACGCTGACCGCCTCTGGGTGCTTCGAAGGCGCGCGATGCGAAATCCACTATCTCCTTGCTGCCCGGTTCACTACGGCCGGATAGAGTATCCCGGTTAAGGCATGCCCGGATGCGTTTCGGGATCTGCCGTCGGGGCCACACGGACCGACACGGGACAGTGATCGGACAGAAGAAGCCGCTCGCTCGCTGGAGGCGCGATCAAGACACGCAGTGAGCCGGGGACTATCCAATCCCTGGCCGGGCCTCCAAGCAGGATATGATCGATGAAATAGCTTCCCCCTTCGCAGGGGCTCGACAGACCGGATGTGGTCAGCAAGGGTCGCGCCTTATCGATCAGGGCACGATAATATGGATCGTGAAGGGTCATACGCCGGTTGAAGTCACCGATGACTGCATAGGCCTCGCCCTCATCCTCGCGTTCGGCGATCCAGTCAGACAGAATGGCGATTTGCTCGCGCAGAATGGGGCAGGAGTGGTTTTTTTCAGCCCAGCTACGCTCCCAGCAGCCCGATTTGAGATGGACCACCAGCAGGCGTAGCTGATGGTCCCCGTCGCTGACGATCACATCCAGCCCGGGACGAAGGGTGTGGCCTCCATGAGAAGCCGAGCGATCAAGGGTATGCACTTCCTGATGGCCGATCGCATGCCATGGAGCCCGCAGGGCAACGCCGAGGTTTTGCGCAATAGGCGCATGGCTCATGACAAGATGATAGGTGGCCGGCGGAAACAGACGCGCAAGGGCCGCCTCGTCAGCGACTTCCTGGACCGCGATGATATCTGCGTCGAGACGTGACGCCTCACTTGCGAGACCCGCCCAGTCTCTTTCAGTACGGTGGGGAATATTGGAAGGCAGATCCGCCGGCGCCGAGCCAGGCAGGATCAGCCAGTTGAGATTCCATGTAGCAATCTTGAGGGGAGACGCTTTGGCTGACGGGGTAAAGACCCAGACAGCCAGAAGCAGCCCAAGAAGCCGATCAGGCCTTGACGCCAAGATCGCTCAGAACATCGCGCACAGTGCGCTCCTGACGGGTCTGCTCGTCGATCACGACGACCTGACCCGAGCCGATATCGTAGAACCAGCCCTGGAGGGCGATTTCGCCCGCGGCCAAAGCCCCCACCACGGCCGGATGGGTGCGCAGATGGGCGAGCTGCAGCAGCACGTTCTGCTGGGCCAGTTCCTTGACGGTTTCCGGACCCGCGTCTTCGGCTTTCAGCGGACCGAGAGCGGCACGTGCTGCTTCGGCATTCCGTAGCCAACGTACCACTGTGGGCATCGCATCGAATTTCGGATTGTTTAGGTCGCACAAGGCGCCCATGGCGCCGCAATTCGAGTGACCACAAACGACGATATGCTTCACCTTGAGCACGAGCACGGCGTATTCGATGGCGGAGGAAACCGCACCGAGCATTTCGCCATGCGGCGGGACGATATTGCCGACATTGCGCACAATGAACAGGTCACCCGGCGCGGTCTGGGTGATCATGCTCGGGTTGATACGGCTATCGGAGCAGGTGATGAACAGGGTGGAAGGCGACTGGCCATCGGCAAGACTTTCGAAAAGCTCGCGATGCTCTTCGTAGACTTCGTCGTCGAAATGCTGCACGCCCTTGAGCAGGGCAATCAGGCTGTTTTCGATTTCACTCTTCATCGAGACCTCATCTGAAAGATTGCTGTTGCACTGCTGTATTAGTGCAACAGCTTGAACTCAGATCACTTCGATGCCGCGCTTTTGATTAGGTGTCCATGCCATAACGACATGGTTCACCCTTTGTCATGATCGCTCAAGCAGAGAGCGTTTTTCTGAGTGAATCGAATACGGCGTCGCTATTGGGCTGCGGGCCGCCGGCCTGTGCCATGTCGGGACGGCCACCACCACCCTTGCCGCCCATTTCAGCTGAAGCAAGGCGCACGAGATCAACAGCACTGAAGCGATCGTTAAGGTCCTTCGTGACCGCCACGACCACGCTGCCCTTGCCCTCAGCCGTCGAGATCAGCGCAACGACGCCGCTTCCGATCTGCTTTGTAATGGCCTCCGCCATGTTCTTGAGTTCGCGCGGCGCCACATCGCCCAGATCACGTGGGACGAAGGTTACGCCATTGATGGTTTCGCTGGCCGAATCTGCCTGACCGGTAGCGAGGCGCTTCTGAAGCTCCGAAACCTGTCGCTCGAGCGCGCGACGCTCTTCCACGAGCGCGGCGAGGCGGTCAGGCGCTTCGGCCACGGTGGCCTTCAGCAGATCGGCCATGCGGCGCAGTCGTTCATCGGCTTCGATCGCGAGGCGGTCGGCCGCAACGCCGCAAACAGCTTCGATACGACGCACACCGGCCGAGACACCGCTCTCCGAAACGATACGGAACGGTCCGATCTCACCCGTGCGGCCCACATGCGTGCCGCCACAGAGTTCGATCGAGTAGGCGCCGCGCGTGTCATCGCCCAGCCCCATGGAGACCACACGGACCTCGTCGCCGTATTTTTCGCCGAACAACGCCATGGCACCTTCGGCCACGGCGGTCTCGGGCGTCATGATGCGCGTCTCGACAGCGCTGTTCTCGCGAATGCGGGCATTCACCTCGCGCTCGACCAGAGCCAGTTCCTCGGCCGTGATGGGGCGCGGCTGCGAGACGTCAAAGCGCAGGCGCTCCGGCGCGTTCAGACTGCCCTTCTGGGCGACATGATCGCCGAGCTGGCGACGCAGGGCCTCATGAAGCAGGTGAGTTGCGGAGTGATGCCCGCGCACGGCCTGGCGCCTTGTATGGTCGATCTCGGCTGTGACCGAAGTGCCGGGGCGTACGGTGCCTTCGAGTACGCGGCCATAATGCACCAGCAGATCGCCATTGCGCTTCTGGGTGTCGGTGATCTCGATCCGCAGATTCTCCCCGACCAGCACGCCATGATCGCCCACCTGTCCACCGCTTTCGCCATAGAAGGGGGTTTGGTTCAGCAGGATGGCGATCTCGTCACCCGCTGTGGCGCTCTCGCTCTCGACGCCGGCCTTCGCAATCAGAACGATCTCGGCATCGGCCTTCTCCGAGGTATAGCCCAGGAACTCCGAGGCGCCGAAGCGCTCGCGCGCGTCGAACCAGATGGTCTCCGCCGCTGCATCGCCTGAACCGACCCATGCCGCGCGCGCGCGGGCACGCTGCTCGGCCATGGCGGCTTCGAACCCGGTCACGTCGACCGTGCGACCCTGCTCGCGCAGCGCATCCTGGGTCAGGTCAAGCGGGAAGCCGAACGTGTCATACAGCTTGAAGGCAACGTCACCCGGCAGGGCACCGCCTTCGGCCACACGAGCTGTCTCGTCTTCGAGTAGCGACATGCCTCGCTCAAGCAGGGCGGTGAAGCGTTCTTCCTCACCCTTCATGGTTTCGGCGATGAGCGCCTGATGCTGGACCAGTTCGGGATAGGCCGAACCCATCTGGCGGATCAGTGCCGGGAGCAGGCGATAGAATACCGGCTCGGTCGCGCCCAGACGCTGCAAATGGCGCATGGCACGGCGCATGATGCGACGCAGCACATAGCCTCGTCCGTCCTTGGACGGCATGACGCCATCGGCAATCAGGAAGGCTGTCGAGCGCAGATGATCGGCTACGACACGATGGCTGGCGCGCAGCGCGCCGTCGGGATCGGTGCTGAGTGCATTAGCGGTCGCTTCGACCAGGCTGCGCAGCACGTCGGTGTCGTACACGTCGCGCTTGCCCTGCATGACGGCGGCAAAGCGTTCGAGCCCCATACCCGTATCGATCGAGGGGCGGGGTAGCGGCGCGCGCGTGCCCGGAGGTCCTTCGAGATACTGCATGAAGACGAGATTCCAGATCTCGACGAAGCGATCCCCGTCTTCCTCGGGCGAGCCCGGCGGGCCGCCCCAGACATCGGGTCCGTGATCGAAGAAGATTTCCGAGCAGGGGCCACAAGGGCCGGTATCGCCCATGCGCCAGAAATTGTCGGAAGTCGGAATACGAATGATCTTCTCTTCGGGCAGGCCAGCGATCTTGCGCCACAGACCAGCTGCTTCCTCATCATCGGCGTAGACCGTGGCGAGCAGCTTCTCTTTCGGCAGGCCATAGCCCTTGGTCAGGAGATTCCAGGCAAACTCGATCGCGTCGGCCTTGAAATAATCGCCGAAGGAGAAATTGCCGAGCATTTCGAAAAAGGTCAGATGGCGGGCCGTGTAGCCGACATTGTCCAGATCATTATGCTTGCCGCCTGCACGCACGACCTTCTGAGCCGTGGTCGCTCGGGTATAGGGGCGGGTTTCCTGCCCTGTGAACACGTTCTTGAACGGCACCATGCCAGCATTGGTGAAGAGCAGGGTCGGGTCGTTCTGGGGCACCAGCGGGGCCGAAGGAACGATCTTGTGGCCCTGGTCTCCGAAATACTTCAGAAACGCGCTGCGCAGCTCATTTGTGGTGGTGTTGTGGATCGGTGTGGTCATGGCGCGAGCAGAAAATCCCGATTGCGGCGTGAAGATGGCATCTCCACTAGAGCAAAGAGACCGCAAAGGAAATGTTTTGCGCGCGGGCTCTCAGGATTCCAGATCGCGATCGACCGGATCGACATTCAGGTCTACCGCCATCTGCGCCAGTTCCATGGGCGTCTCGGGCACTTTGGCGCGGAAGACAAGCTTGCGTGACAGGTTGAAATTGGCCATCAGCCCCATCAGCGATCCGGCAGCCAGCGGCAAGGCCACATGACGTGAGCAGAATGGAATGGTGAAGCATAGCGCGTAGACCGTGCCGCGATTGAGAAGGAATCCGAAGCTGTTGGCCGCGAGGAAGCGCAGCCATTGCAGGAAGGGATGATCGCGATGGGCGACCGTGCGAAAGGTCCATATCTGGTTGAGCAGCCAGTTGAGGCTGGCGACCAGAAAATAGGACAGCAATGTTGCAGCCGTCAGGCCGAGTTCTGGGCGCAGCAGCGTGACGATCAGGATGTCCCAGACCAGCCCCATGGCCCCGATGATCCCGAAACGCAGGAACTGCGTGATGAGCTGTCTTGGCGCCCGGGGGTAGAAGAGGCGTTTCTTCAGCAAGGGGCAGGGCCTTTCGCAATCGCCGGTCAATCGCGACAAGCTGGTAAGACCATCAGGTCACGGATGCAAGGCTCGGCACGCCTTGAGAGCTGCAATCTCCTGTCTGGCGAGGCCTGCGTGAAGGACGGCAACAGCGCTGCCTTGAGCGTCGCTCGTTGTTCAGGCGTGAGAGATCTGCGCTTTGCGCCAGGTGAGCCAGCCCCAGACAGCAAGCCCTGTGAGCCCGGCATAGAGCCCGGCGCTGAGCCATAATGTCCGTTCCAGGAACAGGGCGATATAGGCGCAATCGACGGCGATCCAGAGGGGCCAGCAGGCAATGAGGCGCCGTGCCGTCCAGATCTGACCAATCATACTGAACACACTCAGCGTCGCATCGGTCATCGGAGCCGCGTCGCTTGTCCAGTCGCGCAATGCAACACCCAGCACCAAGCTGGTCGCCACACCCAATGCGAGATCCCGTATCAGGATGGTGTGCGCGATCGGTCGCACAGTGATACCGGCTTTATCCTGCGCTGCGCGATGCCAATCGTACCAGCCTTTCAGGAGAAACAGGCAAAAGACGATCTGAAGTGCGGAGTCAGCGTAGAGCCGGGCTTTAGCGAACACGGCCAGATAAAGGGCCGAGGCGGCCAGTGAGCAAGGCCAGCCAAGCACGCGGCGCTGAGCCGTGAGGGCAATCCCCGCTATGGTCACGATAACAGCCAGCGCTTCGACCGGAGACATCATCGCACGATGCCCTGACCTGCTGGAGAGGCGATGAAGTCCAGCAGGGCACGACCCTGCGCCGTGCTGAACCAGCGTGCATGCGCGACGAGATACGTGTCATGGGTGACACGTGCGAGAGCCGGCGCCCGGAGCAGAGAGGCGTAATACCAGATTTCGGAACAGGCGAAGGTGGCGTGGGCGAGGGGCAGGAAGACTGCAATATCCGAGCGATCTGACGCGGTGAGCGGCCATTGCGCGTGATAGCCGCGCAGGAAAGCGCTGATCTGACTCATCTCCACCCTATAATCCGGTACGCCGTCCCCTTCATGGCATGGCGTGAGCCATGCGATCATGCTGCGCTCCAGCGCGATAGCGATATCGAACGCCCGCGTCGTCAGATCGGCCATGCTGAAGTCGAAAGGGACACCTGCAAAACATGTTTTCCCGGCATTCTCTGCCACGCCGCCTTCTGGCGGAGGCGTCTTGTGCCAGATCAAATTGGATCCATGCCAGTCGCCATGCCCCCATTGCAGAGCCGGAGCGGAAAGAGAGGATGCCGCGCGTTTAAAATGGGGCGTCAGGGCCTCGATCAAGGCGCGGTTTCCACCCAGATCCGTCAGGGCCCGCTCGAGGTCGGGCATCGAGGCGATCCACGCCCGCAATCCGGATGCCGGGCCAGCCGGGCCACAGAGCGGGGTGAGGGCAGAAACCAGCGGGCGCTGGGCGCGAGACGGCGCAGAATATCCCTGGGCTGCGCGGTGAAACCGTGCCAGTGCACTACCAGCCTCGAATGCCTGATCGACGGTGAGATACGGCTCCCATGACATGCGATCACGATAAAGATCCTGTCCGGCCAGGGCTGGGAAGCACTCATAGCACCAGGTCGCGCCGTCTCCGCCTTGCAATGAGTACGTGGTATCGCCAGAGGATGTGATGCGTGGCGGGGCCACGGCCAGACCATGTCGGGCCAGATGGGTGATAAACCGATGTTCCTCGCGCAAGGCGGTTGCATCGCGCAGGGCGCGATGATGACGCTTGAGAAACCAGATGGTGCCAGACACGTCCCGCAGGCGCGACACGGCGGAAAACGGACGCGCGCTGTGCCACTCGATGGCCTCGTCGCAGGTGAGGCCGAAGGCGTACAGTGCCTGTTGCGCCTCATCCTGCGTGATCAGGGGCCAGTCACGCTTGGCCTCCTTTCCCCAGAGGCCGAACTGACCGGGGGCCTCGGGCGTGCCGGTCATCAGAAGCCGGCTGTTGCTGTCGCAAGGGCGGAAAAGCCACCGCCAATGTAATAATCCGGTGCGCTTCCCGCGATGGTCGTTCCATATCGCCCGAGGGTATCCCGTGCATTGAGCGTGGGATCGGCAACGCCCGAGAGATAATGCTCGTTGGTGATGTTGATGAAGTTCAGACGGATTGACGGGGCTTTCAGTCGCTTCGCATCGGCAAAACGATAACCAAGCGTCAGATTGCCTGTCGTATGATCGCTGATGCGCTCGTCATTGGTAAAGGTGGCGTATTGCCTTCCGGTGTACTGAACGGCGGCGAACCCGAAAACATGTCCGTCATCGTAGGTGAGCCCTGCCGAGGCCTGAAGCCGGGGGCTGCGCACGGCGGTCTTCCCGGCAGTCGGCAGAAGATCCCCGTTACTCTCAATGTTGTTGTCGATCGTGGCATGCAGATACTCACCGGAGACATAGGGCGCCCAGTGATGCCAGGGCCGAAGACCGATCTCCACATCCAGACCACGGGAAGTCTGGCCACCCGCATTCATGGTCGAGGATACCGGGGTGTTGTTGATCAGGATCTGCGTCTGGATCTGCCGGTTGGTGAAGTTATAGTTGAAGAAGGTCAGGCTGCCTGTCACGAGTGGTCCGCTATACCGGTATCCCAGCTCTTCGGAGATCGAATATTCGTTGCGCAGGTCTCCCGAGCCGGTAGTGCTGGTCGCGCCACTCGTCGGATCGTAGTTGTTGTAAAGCGCCGTGAAAGCGGGCGCTCTGAAATTGGTCGTCGCATTCACAAAGATCTGGTGGCGCGCGGTGATCTGGTAGCGCAGACCAAGCCGGGGGAGCGGTACGGCGCTGTTACTACCCACATGATATTGCGGGCCGGGCACGGCATTCGTACCGGTGCGGCTGACCATCACCTCCTTGAAACCGGCTTCGATCAGGAGCCGGTCGGAGAGCAGATGCATTCTGTCGCCAATATAAAGGGCATTGGTCATGCTGATCGTGTGATTATCGCCAGTAATATAGATCGCGCCATCCGATAGCCTGACGAAATTTCGGGTGCCACTGCCCCAGATATTCGGTGAGCTGCCATTTGCAGAGACAGGTGAGAAAGACTGGACTTCGTGATCGTCCCCGTAATCGAACCAATAACCGAGCACGGCCTCGTTCCAACCCTGCTTCCACGCGATTTCGGAGGTGAATCCTGAACGGTAGCTACGCTGGGTGTAATTGGCGCGTACGATCGCCTCATCGTCCTGGGCGCTCGGTAACGACAGGACATCGCCCAGAGCCTGTGTGCCTGTATAGAGCCCGCTCAGGGGAAGGGCGGAACCACCGGGCACGTTTCCATAGGCGCCCTGGGCGTAGGGCGTGGCATTGAAGGTCAGGTGATCCGTCAGGGCGAGCGAGACGGGAGCACCCATGTACAGGGTCCGCTCCGGTGCGCGCCACAGGCGCTGATAATACTGGGCTTCGTCCGGGTTTGACGGATCATACCTGCCCGAAAGCGCGTTGGTAGAAGACACGCCATAGAGTTTGAACGAGTCTTTCGAAACCTGCGGGTAGTAGCTGGTGATCGTGCTGTTGAAGCTGCCGAGCAGGGATGCGTGGGAGCGCTCACCAATATCGCGTACCAGCTTGAAGTCGATATGATGGCGCATGTCATGACCCGGCCCACGCCAGTTTTCAGCGCTCGTATGGGAGTAGGACACAAAGCCGCGCAGCCCTGTATGCCCGATCAATCCGGTATCGAGACGCAGGAATTCGCGGTTTGTGTTGTATGAGCCATAGGAAACCGAGGCCGTCCCGCCCGCCTTGCGGGCCGGGTCACGGAAACTCAGGCTCATGAGGCCGCCTGCTGCGTTCAGCACGGGGCTATCGAGATCGGCGGCACCCTGGCTGAGGGCGACCTGCCGATAATTCTCGCCATCTGCAAACTGACTGGGATAGCCCGAGTAAAAGGCGAGATCGTTCAGCGGCATGCCCTCCAGCACGTAACCGATCGAATCCGTATTGAGCCCACGCACGGAGATTGTGGTCTGGGGTGAAAGCCCCATGGCGTCGGACGCAGCGACATTGGCGCCCGGCAGCATCGAGACGAGCTGATAGGCGGTCGAGATAGGAGCCTGCTTGGCGATGAAAGCGCTATCCACTGCGCTAATCGAACGCACCGTATGCTGTGCTTCGATCAATCCGCCACCGCGTTCGGCGTCACGTTTTTCCGGCTCTGTCGCCTTGACAGTAATCTGTTCGGCCTTGGTCTTTTTCGACGGCCCGCTGGAAGCTGCGGCAATATCGACGGGCAGGAGCAGACATAAACAGAGACTGGACACCCCCGAGAGCAGGCAGCGTCGTGCCTTTGGCCATGAAGCGGGGACGAGATGAGACGACAACGGCGCGATCCAGTCTTGTGTCTTTGAAGCGGGAAAAACTCGAGAGAGAAGCAGTTCCCATATCATCATCGCTATAACAATGGGCAGCAGGAAGAAACTGCGCTGCGAAACCCGTCGAGCCGGTCGGGGTGGAGACGCGTCGGATCGCCGAGCCCTCGAGAACGCGTTGGTTGCCCGGCTCGGTCGCGCTCGGCCATATGGGCGAGAGATGCGCCATCTGTTATGGGAGGGCGAAAAGACGGGAGGGTGGATTGGCTCTGAGAGACATTATTGCGCGTCATGTCGATGGGTGGATCGTCAAGCGGGATTTTGACGCCTCGCCTCGGCGCATCGAAGCGACCGATATTGATGACCTGTCGGCGGCAATCGCGTCCTGCGGCCTCGGGGCCCGTACGGAAGCCGAGGACAGGCTTTCGGAGAGTCTTGAGGGTTGGGTCGTTCAACGCGCCCGTGGAGAGCGCCCTTCTGCACTCAACGATGCGGATTTTGCGACGCTTCTCGATTTGGTCTCTACGGCACCGGGCGATGGCGACATCGTCGGACCGGAAGCACGGCATGCGGTCGATCCTGATGTCTCGGGGCGCACGGAAGGATACGACTCTCACTCCGGGCAGGCGGAAGAGCACGACGCCATGCTTGAGCGAGAAAGTGCGAATGGGATGGTGCCCGCCGTCGATACGCCTGCCAAGGTTAGCCGCCATGCAGCGCCCCGGAGATTGCCGGAATACAACCTCATGCAAGGGCTGGAACTGGCCCGTTTCCACATCGAGCAGGGGGTCTGAGCGTCAGGCGGCAATTCTGTCACGGTGCCGAAGTCTGATGACCAGGAGGAGCCCCAACAGAGCGCAGGCCATTCCCATCAGAAAGATGGCCTCGTATCCGAAACGGTCGGAAACGAGGCCGGCTGCGGGGCCGCTTACAGCGTAGGAGAGGTCCTGAAATGCAGCGAATCCCCCGAGGGCGGTGGCGCGGATCGAAGCAGGGACACGTTTGACGACCTCTACGCCCATTGACGGGTAGATAAGCGAGCATCCCGCTCCGGTGAAAACCGCCCCCACCAGAGCGAGAATGGGAACAGGAGCGAGGGCGATACAGCCTTGTCCCAGTGCCTCGATCGACAGGGACATCATGGCGACCGTGATTCCCCCGAGACGGTCGGGCAGATGGGCGCAGAAGAGCCGACCCGCCACGAAGGCGAGTCCGAAGCAGGTCAGGCCAAGACTGCCGAAATGCCAGTGCTGATGCAGAAAATAGACCGAGAGAAACGCGCCGAGTACGGCAAAGCCAACCCCTTGGAGTGCGACCACCGTGCCATAGGGACGGATGATCCCGAGAACCGGCCAGAAGGATTCCCGCTCACCATTCAGAACCGGCGCTGCAGGAACAGTTCTGATGACCGCAAGCCCCAGGCAGGGTAGCACGGCGCATATCGCCATGAGTGGGGCAAAGCCCGCCATATGGTAAAACTCGAGCCCGACAGGTCCTCCAAGGGCAAAGGCGCCATACATCGCAGCACCTGTCCAGGTCAGGACCTTGCCCGCTCCCTGCGGCCCCATGAGCCCAATTCCCCAACCGTGCATGCCCACAAGAGTATAGCTCTCCCCGACCCCAAGCAGCAGGCGACCAAACAGGAGCAGGGCGAAGGCACCCGATCTTGGCAAGGCATGGCTGCAAGACGCCAGGCAGATGAGACTGGCAACAAAGTACAGGCAGAGCCCGGCACGCATGGCGGCGCGGCCACCGCGACGATCCGCAAAACTGCCCGCCAGGGTGCGCGTGAGAATGGTGGAGACAAAGGCCGATCCTACGGCGATGCCTGCAAGCGCATTGCCGTATCCGGGCCAGGACGTCACAAAAGGCGGTATCACGGCAAGAGGCATGGCGACCGCCATGTAGGAGAGAAAGAGAGCCGTGGTCAGAAAAGGCAGGCGGCCTCTCTGCGTGCTCTCAGGTGTGAGAGGAGAGGACAGGGAGGATTTCTGTATGTGGCCGGGATGGTCGGCGCTGCGGCTCATCTTGTCTTCTCACGCTGGACCTGCGGGGACAACCCGTCCATGGGAGAACGTTGGATCGCTGCCAGACGTCTCCGTATGGGGGGGCATGGTCGCGTCACGCTAGTCAAAGCTGGTGTCTGCCACAAATAACGCTCCAGTGACGAAGCGTGTCAGGATGAACCTGCGCAGGAGGGGCTCATCGGTCGCGACGTTTCGCATTCCTCTTAGAGACGGACGGTTTTGTCTCGTCAGTTTCGTAGACGATCCTCACATTTCCTGGCTGCGCGCAGCAGCGCTTCATCCTGCCCATGGCACGAAGTGAGCATCAATCCGGAAGGGAACCCTTTCCAGTTGAGGGGAAGGCTGATCGAGCAGCCATCAAGCAGATTGGCGAGAGAGGGGTTGCGCAGCACCAGTCTGTTGTAGCGGCCATATGCCTCAGCTTCGGCACACTCGCTGATCAGGGGAGGCAGGATCGGTGAGGTCGGGCAGACAAGGGCGTCGAACGACGTCATTTCGGCATTGAATCGCGCGCAGAGTCTTTGCCGTTCGATATGGAGCTGACGCAGGATCTGCACGCTTGCCTTCTCTCCGAGCGCGATACGCTCACTGACGCGCGGATCGAATTCGTCCGGATGATGCAGCAAATCGTCGTGGAAGTAGTGATAGGCCTCTGCTGCGACAATCTGCGCCTGAATGTTCAGGTCCTGGATGTCCTGCAGGAGAGGCAGGGGCTGTCTGACGATTTCCACGCCGCCACCCTCAAGGTGACGCAGAACAGTTTCGAAAACGGCCAGAACCTGCGAATCCGCATCGTTGCGGACGAAAGAGGTGGGAAGCAGAAGGCGGAGGGGCCCTTCATGAGCTTGCGGTGCGGCCCATGGCGTGCCGGCATTGCTCATAACGTGATCGAGCAACGCGCAATCCTGCACTGACTGCGCGATGCTGCCCACGCTGTCGAAGCTGGGCGAGAGCGGGATCATTCCCTTGCGGCTGATACGGGCGGCTGTGGGCTTGAATCCCGTCAGGGCGTTCATGGCGGCCGGAATGCGGCATGACCCGCCAGTATCGGACCCGATAGCGGCCAGACACGCACCTGTCGCCACAGAAACAGCCCCTCCTGAACTCGACCCTCCCGGGATGGCACGCCCGTCTTCCACGAGTGTGTTCCACGGCTGCGGGCCATGGGGATTGAGACCAAGCCCCGAATAGGCGAATTCGGTCATCTGGGTACGCCCCATGACGATAAATCCGGCTGCGCGCAGAGGGGCTATGGCCTCGGCATCCGTAACGGCAGGCGGTCGATCGGCCAATATGGTTGACCCAGCGGCCGTGACCTGACCCTTGAGATCGAACAGGTCCTTGACCGAGATTGGCAGCCCTGCCCAGGGCGAAGCGTGATAGCCTTTTGCCCTGATACGGTCGGCGGCATCGGCAAACTGCCGGGCGCGGTCGGCGGAGAAATCACCTGTATAGGCAGCCCGGGCATTGTCGCTTCGCGTGATGGCCTCGAGGCAGGTTTCCACGAGAGCGCGGCTCGTGATCTCACCTTTCTCCAGTTGCTGCGCGGCCCCGACGAGACCGCCGGGAATAGGGGAGTAACTCGATCGTATCGCGGAACCGCTCATGGGCTGGGCCTTCTTCTTATTATGGCGCGTTGAGTGGCGCGCTATTCGGCAAATTGCTCCGCGATGATGCGCTCCGAAAGACCATGATCAGGGTCGAAAAGGATGGTGGCCGTTATAGAGCGATCTTCGCGTACCGTGGCCTCGACAACGTCGCGCACCTCGAGGAAATCCGCAACGGCGGCGCAGGGCCTTTTGTCCTGTTCCAGCAGGGTAAAATGCACGACCGCCGAGGATGGCAGGAGAGCGCCGCGCCAGCGTCGGGGGCGAAAGGCGGAGATGGGGGTCAGTGGCAGCAGATTGGCCGTCAGCGGGACGATGGGGCCATGGGCAGAGAGATTATAGGCGGTAGAGCCCGCCGGTGTCGCAACGATGATGCCGTCACATATCAATTCCGGCATCCTGACACGCTGATCGACCTCGATCCGGATCTTCACGGCCTGTCGCGTCTGGCGGAACAGAAAGACGTCGTTGAAGGCAATGCCCTCATGGCGCGACCCGTCGCGCCCGATTGCCGTCATCCGCAACGGATGAAGCTGCGACGACTGGGCACGCGATAATCTTGCGATCAGATCCTCATCGGAGACCGTGTTGAGGAGGAAACCAACGGAGCCGCAATTAAGGCCGTAGGCCGGAATATTATGCTCGGATACCTTGTGAAGCACCTCGAGCAGAAAACCGTCACCCCCAAGGCACACAACGACTTCAGCCTGATCGAGGGGGCAATCGCCATAGGTTTCGACGAACTTGCCAAGTGTCTTCTGGGCAATGTCGGTTGGCGAAGCCAGAAAGGCAATGCGTTGCGGAGGCCTGGAGAACTGCCTTGGCGGCGATGAGGGGCTGCTCATATCACAATGCCGTACCGTGGGGCGGGCTCAGGAAACTTGGAAACACGCGACGATCCATCTCTCCGAACGGGAAATCCCTAAGCGGGCTCATACCCTGGCGGGCCCACACCCTAGCGAGCATAGTCCTCTGCCGCAACCGGACGCCGAGATACCATGTGAGGCGCCGGAGCTGCGCTGTTGGCGCCGGTCTGAAAAGGACGGTAACATGGGCGTTCCTGATTCCGGAAGGGCCGTTACCATGAGCGAACTCGACCCCGACTTGCTTTTCAAATCCTGCAACATCGCCATCCTCACAGTATCGGACACGCGTGACCTGACAACCGATCGATCAGGCACCATCCTGGCTGAAAGGGTGACGGGGGCGGGTCATCATCTGGCAGCGAGAGATATCGTTCCGGACAGCGTGGAAGAAATCGTTGCACGCCTGCGCGGCTGGATCGCGAGCGACGATATCGACGTGGTTATCACCACTGGCGGGACAGGAATCACAGGTCGGGATGTCACGCCAGAAGCATTCGACCGGGTCCTCGACAAGGAAATTCCCGGCTTCGGCGAACTGTTCCGCATCCTCTCCTATGCCAAGATAGGCACTTCGACCATCCAGTCCCGCGCGCTGGGGGGGATTGCCTCCGGGACTTTCCTGTTTGCCCTGCCAGGCTCGACAGGAGCCGTGGCCGATGCATGGGACGATATCCTGGTTCATCAGCTCGATAGTCGGCATAAACCCTGCAACTTCGTCGATCTTATGCCTCGTCTCACGGAGCGCTGATCGATCAGGACAGACGCGCGCGGCGCTTCTTTTCGGGTGTTTTGAGACCGAACTGGGCTTTCAGTGACAGACGATAAGTTTTTTGACGCGACAGGAGGTCGTGATCGCGATGCAAGCGTGCGGCGATCAAGTCATGCATGACGGTGATCTGCTGCAGATGTCGGACCGGGTCCAGCCCGCCTGTGACCGATCCTCTGTGACGGCGATGAATATTCAGCGGTTCCGCGACATAGGCGATCAGGCTTCCCGGGTGAAGCAGGAGTTCCACATAAACCCGCCAGTCCCCAGCCAAGCTGAGAGCCGCCAGCTCCTCAGCGCATCTGTCGAATGCATCCCTCAAGGTACTGCGTCTAAAGAGCGCGGCGCTCACATTCATGATCATGTTTGCTGAGGAGAGATAGCTTTCGACGAAACTTTCGCCATCCATCAGGCAGTCACGTTCCAGATCCTGAACACCGTGACTGCGGTAATAATCCTTGTAGCTTGGCCATAGCTGCACGCCATCTCGATCGATTGCCCGACTGTCGCAGAAGGCCATTGTGACACCCGGCGTCTGCATCACGATCTGGCTCATCCGTCCGAGGAAGTCCGGTTCCGCGAGGTCGTCGGCCTCGGCAATCCAGAGCCAGTCTCCCTGTGCTATGTCGGCTGCCTTCCGCCACTGACCAAATACCGAACCACTCTGGATCTCCTGACGCAAAACCCTGATGGATTGATCGAAGGATCGGGCGGTGAGTTCCGCGAAATCGGCACTGCCATCGCTTGATCCGTCGTCGATGACGATGATCTCGATGACCGGGCAATCCTGCGCAAAGATCGTCGCAAGCCGTGCCTCGAGATAATGCCTGTAGTTGCAGGAGAGCACGACAACCGAGATCGTCGGGAGTTCCGGCATGGCGAGTGGCAGAAGCTTTCTCACATAGGTGTCGAAAGAGAAGCGCGCGGCCAGAGGCGTCCCATGACGGTCACGCTCCGCGTCTGGCTCAGGCCCCTTAACGGCGTTTGCGAGCACCCAGGCGGCGGCATCGGTCAGATCGCCGGGCGGGATGATAGCGTGACGTCTGTCGCCCTCATGGCGAAGTTCTGCCAGCAGGTCGGGGATCATGCCGGCCCGGGCGAAGGCCATGCAGGATAATCCGGTGGTCAGCGCCTCGAGAACGACCGAGGGATAGGGGTCCTCCCGTGAGGTCAGAGTGAAGAGGTCAGCGCAGGAGAGATAGGCGCCGACATTCTCGACTTCGCCGCATAGATGAAACGTTCCGGTCGATGTCGCAGCTTTCAGATCGGCGTCGAATGTAACGCGCAGACTTTCCTCGATACGGCCCACCCAGAGGAAATGGACCGGCCGGTCGGGTTTCTTGTCCAGCGTCTGCCGGAAAGCCGGACTCCGCGTCATCTGCCATAGCTGCAAAAACAGATCGAATCCCTTGCGCATGTCAGCATAACCGACCCCGGCGACGACGAGGGCTTCCGGCTCGATGCCGTAAGCCTGACGGAGCCGAATCCTCTCGGAGCCTGAGTAGTGGACAGCGTTATAGAGCCCCTGAGGCAGGATGTGCGCTTTTGGGAAAAGGCGGGTGAGCTGGGCGCCGGGGACGATGACATGACAGGCGAGATCCACGGCAACCGGCAGGGCATGTTCCAGATTGCGCTGTGCAATCATCCCCTGGAGTTCATGGATGAGCAGAATATAGGTGAGACCCGCGGAGGCGAGATCGGGAGCAAGTACGCCCGAAACTGCGCTATTGACCAGGGCATGCGAGAACCCCTCCGCGTGGAGAGATTTCAGGCGCTCCTGGCAGGCTCGCGTTCCCGGGGACAGGATATCGACGTTTCCGATCTCCCTGTAGGCTCCCAGTAACTCCCCGCCACCGAGCAGCACGAAGGCAACATCGATGCCATGGTTGCGCCGCAGACTGCGCCCGATGGACAAGAGCAGCCGCTGTGCCCCGGCAGGGAAGGCGTCATGACCCACAAGCAGCAGCCGGTGCGGTGTCAGGCGGCTCTGAAAACCGGTCACGGCGCGGGCTGTTGCGTTGAGATAGGCCGCCCCGAAATGAACGTCCGGCTCGAGATAGGCACCTTCGGCCCATTCGTTCCAGGCGTTGACGCAGACAAGCCTCTCTCCGTGAAAGTCATCCTCGCAGGCCTGATCGATCACTCCCTTGAGCCAGCGCTCGTAAAGGCGGGGTGTCGATCCATGCAGCACAAGCCCTGCCCCCTGACGCCGCGCATCATTGTCCCATGAGGGAGTGACTGTGCGAATGCGCGGGAATGAGGGGGCCGGATCGAGGAGCGCCTGATCCACGAGTTCGGCGTAGTCATAGACGCGTGCCGTCATGTCCTGATCGAGGATCTGCAAATCCCCCTCGATAGGGGTGCAACGGCGCGTGAGTTTGTGGGGCGGGAATTCGATGACGCCATCCATCCCGAAGGGTGCGGGGTCGTCATCGTCGAAAGCCTGAGCCATGATCATGAGAGGCTTCAGACCATGTGACGTCTCAAACGCGTGGCGCCACGCGGCAAGGCGCCGACGAGCATCCGGGATCGTGCCCGGCCGATAGATCATGAAGAGCGGCCGTTCCCCGACGGTGATGTACCGCGGGTCACGCATATGGCGCGCGAAATCGGCGATCAGGGCTGCGTCATCGTCTTCGCGATAGGTCTGTGTGATCAGGAGGTCCGTGTCTCCGCCATCCCAACGTCGGCTCCAGTTTTCGTTTGCCCACATGAGGCAGAAGGGCAGAGCGATCGATTGATCGGCGAGCAGGATCTCCATAGGTGTGTCCAGCAGGCGCTCCCCGTCGAACCAGTAATGATAGAAAATGAACCCCTCGATGCCGCTTTGCCTGGCCATAAGGGCCTGCGCTCGAAGTGTGGAGGGGTCATCCAGCCTGTAATGGCCAAGATCGCGCGGTGTCCGGGGTTGATAATGGTCGGCAAAGCGGGGCACGCCGCGCGCCAGATTGGTCCACTCGGTAAACCCTTTGCCCCACCATCGATCGTTTTGCGGCGTGGGGTGGAACTGTGGGAGGTAATAGGCGAGTACCCGCGCGCGTCGCCTTGCGGCATCGGGTAGGGGATGATGCGTCTCGAAACCGGGGCCGGGTTGAGTGCGCCGACGTATCTCCCTGGCCGTCGTAGTTTCGTGTTCAGGCAGGCAGGCAAACACACCCGCTTCGTGGCGATGGGCAAGCCAGTGCAGGAACGGATTGGCCTCAGGCTCATGACGAAGATAGCGTTGCCGGTAAAATCCGGGATCAAAGCCGGCAAAAGGACGGCGTACCTCCCGAAAACCCTGAACCATGTAGTGCTCGACAGGATCCATCCCCGAGGCAGCGACATCAGGATAGTGAGCCAGATAGAACACAGGGTCGAACTCGGGCAGGGGGCGTATATGGGCGAATTGCCGATTGGCCAGATAATGCGCCAGGGCGTTCGTGTTGGCTGGCGCCTGATTTGTCTGACGATACCAGATCGGGTCGAACCACGGGACTGGCCTGCGCCCCTCGAATTCACCTCGCGTCAGATAATGGAGCAATGGGTCACCTGTGACGTCGCGATACGTCGAAAGATACCAGGCCGGATCGAAGAATGCATTCGGCTTGCGCCCCTCACGCCATCCATAATGATGGTAATGATTGAGCGCGCCACTGCCGATGTTATGAAGATCGGGGTTTCTCGAAATATAGAATGCCGTATCAAACAAGCCTGAGTGGCCGATCATCTTGATGATTGTTGGCATTGCTTCGTTCTCCGGCGATTCGTTAAAATAACATTAAACGCCGTGGCAATTTATGCCTATCATTTTAGGTTATTTACGCCGTGACTTATGCAAGATTTGCGTTTTGCAATCACGAGCGCGATCCCTGTCCCGTCGGGGGCAATTGCGGGCATTCTCCCTGCATGGCATATCGTTGCGCGTTAAACGGTCACTCCAGCCGCGGCAAACCACTGAGGAAGCCAGGGTGGCTCGATTGTGGAGTCAGACGCTGACAGGCGAAGACCGGCGGGGCCGTTCTTCAAGGATATGAGACAGAGAGCGATGCAGTATCATCCCGTTCCGGCGTCGGGCCAATTGACGTCCCATTCCTCATTTTCTGAACCCGCATGCGCGGCTGGATATCCATGCTGAAGCCTGAAGCGGTCGAGGCGGGGGATCGCTTGCCTGCGCAGACGTCCTTTGCCGTGCGGATCGAGGAGGGGCTGACACTTGAATGCGGAGTGCATCTTGCGCCGCTCGATGTCGCCTATTGCGCCTATGGGACGCTGTCGGCGCAAAAGGACAACGTCATTCTGGTCTGTCATGCCCTGACAGGTGACCAGTATGTCGCTGAAACCCATCCGGTCACGGGCAAGCCCGGCTGGTGGGGACGGGCCGTCGGGCCCGGCTGCGCTATCGATACCGACCGTTTTTACGTCATCTGCGTCAATGTTCTGGGCGGATGTATGGGCTCCTCGGGGCCCAAGACGCTGCGAGAGAACGGCGAGCCCTGGGGCACGGATTTTCCCCCGATCACCATACGGGATATGGTGTTTGCGCAGGCCAGGCTGCTCGATCATCTGGGTATCGACCGTTTATTCGCCGCCATAGGTGGCTCGATGGGCGGTATGCAGGTGTTGCAATGGGTGGCGAGCTTACCCGAGCGCGTGGGGGCAGCCATGCCGATCGCTACGGCCCCGTTCCATTCTGCGCAGAATATCGCATTCAATGAAGTCAGCCGTCAGGCAATCTGTGGTGATCCCGACTGGCATGGGGGGCGCTACTGGGCGATGGACACGATCCCCGCCAAAGGGCTGGCGGTGGCGCGCATGATGGCGCACATCACCTATCTTTCCGAGGAAGCGCTCACCCAGAAATTCGGCAGGCGTACCCGGCGCGATGCCGTGCCCTCACACGAGGCGGTGGCCTCGGGGAACTCGCTTTTCGGCGAGATTTTCGAGGTGGAGAGTTACCTGCGCCATCAGGGTTCCAGCTTCGTGCGCCGCTTCGATGCGAACTCCTATCTCACCATCACACGCGCGCTCGATTACTTCGATCTGAGCGCCGATTATGACGGCGATCTCTCGGCGCCTTTCCGCCATTGTGCAACGCGGTTCTGCATCATTTCCTTCACCTCCGACTGGCTTTTCCCCACCTCGCAATCCCGTCTTCTGGCGCGGGCCCTCAACCGGGCTGGTGTGAACGTTTCGTTTGTCGAGATCGAGAGCGATCGTGGGCACGATGCCTTCCTGCTTGAGGAGCCCGATCTGGACCGGACGATGCGTGGCTTCATCAACGGCGCGGCTGAGCAGGCCGGGCTCAGCCAGCGCACGGCGCCAGACCCCGAAGCGCCTGTTGAACGCGGTACCGTCGTAACGGAAGGGACTTCGCATGCGTCTTGACCAGCAACTCATCGCGGAGATGATCGCTCCGGGGACACGTGTGCTCGATGTGGGCAGTGGCGACGGCGCGCTGATCGATCATCTCTTCAGAACGCGACAATGCGATGCGCGCGGGATCGAGATCGACATGCGGGAGGTCACACGCTCTGTCGCTCATGGCCTGCCGGTCATGCATGGCGATGCCGATCAGGATCTGGTGCATTATTCAGATGACGCCTTCGATTACGTGGTGCTGCAGCGCACCTTGCAGGCGGTGGAAAAGCCCCGTGAGGTGCTGCGCCAGATGCTGCGCATCGGGCGTCATGCGATCGTGTCCTTTCCGAATTTCGGCCATTGGCGTCTGCGGCTGCAGATCCTGCTGAGCGGACGTATGCCCATGAATAAGGTGTGGCATACGCCATGGTATGAGACGCCCAATATCCATCCCTGCACCATTCAGGACTTTCTCGAGCTCTGCGAGTCAGAGGGCTATGTGATTGATCGCTGGCTTGCCATTGACGAGGCAGGTGAGCGTGCCCCGTGGCGACGCTCGATCAGGTTGGCCAATCTGTTCGGTGAACAGGCTCTCTTTCTGTTGCGGCGGCGTTGATAAAGGCCCGAGCTTCTATCCTCCCTCTTATTATTTCGACTTTGATCGAAATGGGACTTTACAGTGTAGCGAACCCCGTGTTTGCATCCGGCGTTCCCACGCCACACCCACGCCCTGGAATCCCGAGGGCAGGAAAGCGGAGTTCTCATGACTGATATCCTGACCGCCATTGCCGAGCGTCGCGCCACCAAGCGCTTCGATCCCTCCGTCACCATTCCCGAGCACGAACTGCGCGATATTCTGGATGCCGGGCGTCACGCACCGACGGCGTTCAATATCCAGCACACGCGCTTCGTCGTCGTGACCGACCCGGCGCTGCGTCAAAAGATCCGCGCCGTCTCCTGGAACCAGCCTCAGGTGGAAGAAGCGAGCGCGCTGATCGTGCTCTGCGCCGATTTCAAGGCGTGGGACAAGGATCCGGCACGCTACTGGGCAGAGGCGCCCGAAAAGATGCAGTCCACCTATGAAGGCATGATCCGTCAGTTTTATAGCGGCAACGAACAGATGCAGCGCGATGAAGGTATTCGTTCTGCCGGGATGGCAGCCTACGCCCTCATGCTTGCGGCCGCTGCGCATGGCTACCAGTCCTGCCCGATGGACGGGTTCGATTTCAAGGCTGTGGCCGAGCTGATCAATCTCCCGACTGACCATGAAGTCGTCATGTTCGTCGCGATCGGCAAGAAATCCGGTGAATACCCCCCCCATGGCGGTCATCTCCCGCTTGAGGAGACGATCATCGAAAATCGTTTTGCCTGATGGGGCCTGATTACCCACGGTAACGCTGAGCTGCCGTTTTATAAGCGTAATCGCTTGCGTCCGGGAAGGGCTCTGCCTATATGGGGGCCTCCCCGGTCCAGATTGGGTGCAGCAGGTCCCGGCGTCAGGTTTCTGACGCAGTCGTGTGACCAGCGTCGCCAGTCCCGGATCTCCCTTTTACCCTTGTGACGTCCGGGCCAAGAGGCGTCATCCTGCGAGCCAGCATCATTGGATGCGGCTCGTCGCCAGAGGAGGCGCTTCCTTCATGACCAGTTTTGCCGATCTTCAGCTTGCCACGCCAATCCAGCGCGCTCTCGCTGAGGAAGGATACACCACACCGACCCCGATCCAGGCCGGCGCCATCCCGTATCTTCTGGAAGGGCGCGATCTGCTCGGTCTTGCCCAGACGGGAACCGGCAAGACGGCGGCTTTCGCTCTGCCGGCGCTGCATCGTCTGCTGACCCATCCGCGTCCCCTGACTCCCAAGAGCGCCCGCGTGCTCGTTCTGGCGCCGACCCGCGAGCTGGCCGCCCAGATCGATGACAGTTTCAAGGCCTATGCCCGCCACATGAAGCTTCGCCACGCTGTGATCTTCGGCGGCGTGGGGCAGGGGCGTCAGGTCGAGGCCATGCGCCGCGGCGTGGATGTGTTGACCGCAGCGCCGGGACGTCTGCTCGATCTCATCGGTCAGGGTCATATCGATCTGCATGATCTCGAAGTTCTGGTTCTAGATGAGGCAGACCGCATGCTCGATATGGGTTTCGTGCGCGATATCCGCCGTATCGTGGCCCTGCTGCCAAAGAGCCGCCAGACTGTGCTTTTCTCGGCCACCATGCCCAAGGCCATCGAGGAGCTGGCGCATTCGCTGCTCCATGATCCTGCCAAGGTCGAGGTGACGCCGCCTTCCTCGACGGTCGACCGCATCCGTCAGGGCGTAATGTTCGTGAAGTCGGAGGACAAGCGCGCAGCGACGCTTCTGCTGGTGAAAAACCCCAAGGTGCAGCGCGCCGTCGTCTTTACGCTCATGAAGCATGAGGCCAACAAGGTGGCCGATTTCCTGAATGCCGAGGGCATCCGCTCAGAAGCCATTCACGGTAACAAGTCCCAGGGCGCGCGCGAGCGTGCCATGGCCGGGTTCCGCGATGGATCGGTCAAGGTTCTTGTCGCGACCGACATCGCCGCACGCGGGATCGATGTGGACGATGTGAGCCATGTCTTCAATTATGATCTGCCGAACATTGCCGAGAGCTATGTTCACCGTATCGGTCGCACCGCGCGCGCAGGCCGGGATGGCTGGGCCGTGTCGCTATGTGACGCCGAGCAGCGCGCCTGGCTCAAGGATATCGAAAAGCTGATCGGCAAGGCCATTCCGGTCGTGACCGATCATCCTTTCCATTCCGAAGAGGCGCAGAACTCGACCATGCGTCCGCCTGTTCTGGGCGGCGGTGGACGGGGTCGCAACCAGCCGCGTGGCGGCGGACAGCGCTCAGGCGGTGGTCGTCCCGGCGGCGCGCCGCGCAACGGAGAGGGCAAGCGTCCGGAAGGGCGTCCTGCCGGCAACCGGCCCGCAGGCGGGCGTCCTTCGCGTCCTCGCGCGCGCTGATTCTGGCGCGCCATCGATAGCGCGCTCAACTGTCATCTGACAGGGTCAGTGTGCCCCTGTCAGATTGGACAACTCCCGATGATCTGTCCCTAGGGCACGTCAGGGTTGTTGTTCTCGTATGTGGGCGCGACTGTCCCTGTTACGGCGCGCTCGTCCTTGGGGCGACAGCCTTGCTCGCATGCTCGATTTTTTCCGCTCGCTTCAGGCTATTTGTTGCGGCTGTTTCGAGTGATGGTTTCACAAATCCGTGTAATACGCGCCGGTACTGACGCGCTAAATATCAGATAAACCTTATAAATACAGAATTGGGGCCTCTATAGTCCCCTATTACCACGAAGTTATGTTTGAACCCCCAAGACGACGCGGGGTTTAAGCCTTGGATGTTGGCAATGCCGTCATACATCTCGAGGTCCTTACGTGTCTCAAAGCAGAATTATCCTCACGCTGAATTCCGGCTCGTCGAGCATCAAGTTTGCCCTGTTCGAGGAGCAGGGCGAAGCGGAGCGACTGCTCTCCGGTCTGGTCGAGTATCAATCCGGGGGGGCCGTGCTCACCACACGGACGCCCGACGGCGTCAGCAAGCGCATGGTAATCGAAACCGGCAGCAAGACCGGGAATGCCCATGGAGAGATGATCCGACACGTTCTCAGTTTCGTGGAGTCTCATGAGGCCGGGCGCGACATCGGAGCCGTCGGGCACCGTGTCGTGCATGGCGGTCCCCATTTCGAGGGACCCGCCCGGATCAACGATACGACGCTGGCGCAGCTGGAATCTCTCGTCCCCCTGGCGCCGTTGCATCAGCCCCCCAGCATCGCCCCGATGCGTCTGCTGATGAAGGAGAAGCCTAACCTCCTTCAGGTTGCCTGTTTCGATACCTCGTTCCACCATACCATCCCGACCGTGCGCACGCGGCTTCCGTTACCCGCCGAGCTTCTCGAGGGCGGCGCACGCGTGTACGGGTTCCATGGCCTGTCATACGACTATATCGCCAATGAACTAGAGGCGCGGTTTCCGGCTATTGCCAATAAGCGCGTCCTTGTCGCGCATATTGGGAACGGGGCAAGCCTTTGTGCCCTGATGCATGGGCGCAGCACGGCCACGACCATGGGCCTTACCGTTCTGGACGGGCTCATGATGGGAACGCGATGCGGCACCATCGACCCAGGCGCGGTGCTCTACCTCCTGCAACAAAAGGGGCTTTCTCCCAAGGAAGTGCAGGATGTGCTCTATTACCGTTCGGGACTGCTGGGCGTATCCGGCGTTTCGAGCGACATGCGTACCCTGCGGGAAAATGACGCGGACGAGAACGTGCAGCTTGCGCTGGATATGTTCGTCGAGCGCTTCGTGCAGCAGGCTGGAGGGCTGATCGCCCAGATGGGCGGGCTCGATGCGCTCGTCTTCACGGGAGGGATCGGACAGAACGATGCCACCTTCCGTCAGGCTGTCTGCCAGCGACTCAGATTCCTCGACATCCAGATTTGCGAAGATGCAAATCTTGCAAGCCGACCTGTGATTAGCAGGCGTTCAGGAGGGCCAACAGTGCTGGTTGTCCCTGCGGATGAAGAAAAAACGATCTTCCGACACACAAGAAGAATAATGGAAGGATGTCACATATCATGAGCGAAAAAAATCCGCTAAGCGCCAAGCAAATAGCCCTGTTCGACCAGTGGTGGCAGGCTGCGAACTATCTCTCGGTTGCCCAGATCTACCTGCTCGATAACGCCTTGCTGCGCGAGCCGCTGAAGATCGAGCACGTCAAGCCCCGCCTGCTTGGCCATTTCGGTACCACGCCGGGTCTGACCCTGCTTTATCTGCACCTGAACCGTATTATCAAGGAACGTCAGAAGAGCGTGCTCTTCATCGCGGGTCCCGGCCATGGCGCTCCCGGTGTCGTGGCAGCGACCTATCTGGAAGGCACCTACAGCGAGTACTTCCCCGAGATCTCGCAGGATGTCGAGGGCGTAGGCCGTCTGGTCAAGCAGTTCTCGTTCCCCGGCGGTATTCCCAGCCACGTGGCTGCGACTACCCCTGGCTCCATCCATGAAGGCGGCGAACTCGGCTATTCGATCTCTCACGCCTATGGCGCGGCACTCGACAACCCCGATCTGATCGTCGCCTGCGTGGTTGGCGATGGTGAGGCGGAAACCGGCCCACTCGCGACGTCGTGGCACAGCAACAAGTTCCTCGACCCGCGTAATGACGGTGCCGTGCTCCCGATCCTGCATCTGAATGGATACAAGATCGCCAACCCGACCGTTCTGGCCCGTATTCCTGAGTCCGAGCTGCTCGATCTGTTCCGCGGCTACGGCTACGAACCGATCATCGTCGCAGGGGATGATCGCGACACGGTGCATCAGCTCATGGCCCACGCCATGGATGTCTGCTTCGACAAGATCGCCGAGATCCAGAAGCGCGCTCGTACGGAAAACAATGCCGAGCGTCCCACCTGGCCCATGATCATCATGCGCACCCCCAAGGGCTGGACTGGCCCCAAGGAAGTGGACGGCCAGCGTTGTGAGGGCTATTGGCGCGCTCATCAGGTGCCGCTGACCGATATCGAGAAGCCGGGTCACCTGAAGATTCTCGAAGACTGGATGCGTAGCTACAAGCCCGAGACGCTCTTCGACGAAAACGGTCGCCTTCACGCCGAGATCGCCGCGCTCGCGCCGGAGGGGACGCTGCGTATGAGCGATAACCCGCATGCCAATGGCGGGCAGCTGCGTCGCCCCCTGCGTATGCCGGATATCGAGACCCATGCGCTTGACGTTCCGTCTCCGGGTGCCGTGCAGGGCGAAAGCACCCGTATTCTCGGATCATGGCTGCGTGACGTCATGAAGATGAATCTGGAGAGCCGCAATTTCCGCGTGTTGTCGCCGGATGAAAACAACTCGAACCGTCTTAACGATGTGCTCGAGGTGACCAATCGCGCCTGGGTTGCAGAGACGCTCTCCTATGACGACCATCTGGCGGCAGACGGGCTGGTCATGGAGATCCTGAGCGAGCACACGATCCAGGGCTGGCTTGAAGGGTATCTGCTCACCGGTCGTCACGGTTTCTTCTCGTGCTACGAGGCCTTCGTCCACCTTGTGGACTCGATGGTCAACCAGCACGCGAAGTGGATCAAATCGGCCAAGGAAGTCCAGTGGCGCCGTCCGATCGCCTCGCTGAACTATCTGCTGACCTCGCATGTCTGGCGTCAGGACCATAACGGCTTCAGTCATCAGGATCCGGGGTTCATGGATCACGTGGTGAACAAGAAGGCCGATATCGCCCGCGTGTATCTGCCGCCCGATGCCAACACCCTGCTCTACGTGGCGAAGCACTGCCTCGAGAGCTGGGACCGCATCAATGTAATCGTGGCAGGCAAACAGCCCGAGCATCAGTGGCTTGATATCGATGCCGCCATTGCGCATTGCAGCCAGGGTATCGGCATCTGGCAATGGGCCAGCAACGACAAGGGGTATGACCCTGACCTCGTGATCGCTTCTGCGGGCGACGTACCGACGGTCGAGGCGCTTGCCGCCGTTCAATTGCTGCGCGAACATGCCCCCGATATCAAGGTGCGCTTTGTGAATGTGGTCGACCTGATGACGCTCCAGTCACCGAGCGAGCATCCGCACGGTCTGGACGACGTGACCTTCGACAACCTGTTCACGAAGGACAAGCCGGTTCTGTTTGCTTTCCACGGCTACCCGCAGCTCGTGCATCGCCTGATCTATCGTCGCAGCAACCGGGCGAACTTCCACGTCCATGGTTTCCGCGAGGAAGGGACGACGACCACGCCGTTCGATATGACAGTGCGGAATAACCTGGATCGCTTCCACATCATTCTCAATGCTGTGCGTCGTGTTCCCGCCCTTTCAGGTCATGCGGCCTATGTCACGCAGATGATCAACGACAAGCTCGTCGAGCATAAGCGGTACATCGCGCAATACGGCGAAGACATGCCGGAAATCCGCAACTGGCAGTGGAAAGGTGAAAAGGCCTGATGAAACAGCAGGTTCAACTCGTCCTCGCCGATGTGGATGGAACATTGGTGACGAGGGACAAGATCCTCACACCTCGGGCTATCCGCGCCGTTCAGGCCCTGCGTGAGCGGGGCATACGGTTCGCCATTACGAGCGGTCGTCCGCCACGTGGCATGGCGATGCTGGTTGAACCTCTGGCGATCGATCTGCCGATCGCCGGTTTCAATGGTGGCGTTCTGGTTCATCCGGACTGGAGCGTCATCGAAACCAAGCGTCTGACCCATGACCAGGCAGAGACGGTTCTGAAGCTTATACGCGATCACGGGGCAGACCCCTGGGTTTACACGAGCCATGAATGGATCGTGGGCGATCTGGATGCGCCCCATGTCTCGCGTGAGGAATGGACAGTCAAATTCGCGCCCCGTGCGGACGACGTGACCCGTCATCTGCATGACGTCGTGAAGATCACGGGTGTCAGCGATGATGCCGATCTGATGCAGAAGCTTGAACGGGATCTTCAGGAAGCTCTTGGCAACACGGCCTCGGCTGCCTGCTCACAGCCCTATTATGTCGATGTCACCAATCGCGAGGCGAACAAGGGCGGCGTCGTGACCACGCTCGAAACGCTGTTCGACATCCCGGCCACGGCCATGGTGACCATGGGCGATCAACCGAACGACATGCTGATGTTCGCCAAGAGCGGCATGTCGATTGCGATGGGGCAGGCCAATGACACCGTCAAGGCGGCAGCGACCCATGTTTCGACCTCATGCGAAGAAGAGGGTTTCGCCATCGGTCTTGAACGCTACGTATTGGGGGGCGTTACCGACTGATCCGCCTCAGGATCAGAAAGGACGCCCATGATCGATCTGTATTACTGGCCCACCCCAAACGGCCACAAGATCACACTCTTCCTTGAGGAAGCGGGGCTGGAGTATCGGATCATTCCGGTGAACATCAGCAAAGGCGATCAATTCGCGCCGGATTTCCTCAAGATCTCCCCCAACAACAAGATGCCGGCCATCGTCGATCACGAACCGGCCGATTGTGGTCCGCCGCTCAGTGTTTTCGAATCCGGAGAAATCCTGCTCTATCTCGCCGAGAAGACGGGGCGCTTCCTGCCCGCTGACCCGCGTAGCAAGATTGAAGCATTGGAATGGCTCTTCTGGCAGATGGGCGGTTTCGGACCGATGCTTGGCCAGAACCACCATTTTGCTCTCTATGCGCCAGAGAAGATTCCCTACGCTATCAAGCGGTATCAGGATGAGACCAAACGTCTTTATGGGGTGCTGGAGACGCGGCTGCAGAACAGCCCGTTTGTAACGGGGGCAGAGTACGGCATCGCTGACATGGCGACCTATCCCTGGACTCGTACCTGGAAAGAGCAGGGAATCACGCTCGATGACTTCCCGGCCATCAAGGCCTGGCGTGAGACCATCGAGGCGAGGCCAGCGACGCAGCGTGCACTCGCCAAGGCAGACGCAGTCAGGTCCTGAACTGGGAAAGCGATGGGCGGGATTCCGCCCATCGCCAATCCAGAGCTTCCCGCCGCTGGATCATCGATCCAGACGGGGAGCGGTATTACCAGACGGTGAAGCCACCATCGACGCTGACAATCGAGCCAGTCATGAGGCTGGCGGCATCTGAAGCCAGGAACTGGACCACCGAAGCGACTTCTTCCGGCTGCCCTACACGACCCATAGGCGTTCCATCCACCCAGCGGTCGTAGAGCGCCGGCTTTTGCATGCCAAAACGCGTCAGGGTCGTCTCGATATAGGTCGGTGCAACGGCATTGGCACGAATACCATGAGGCGCCCATTCTGCTGCGAGCGAGCGGATATACTGGTGTACACCGGCCTTCGAGGCGTTATACGCGGCCTGCTCCTGCGGACGGTTCACAATCAGGCCAGACATCGAGCCGATCGCCACGATCGAGCCGGATTTCTGCTGGATCATGATCTTGCCGACAGCCTGGCAGCAGCGGAATACACCGTTCAAATTGACATTGATCTGTTTGAGCCACTGATCCTCCGTCATGTCCTCCGCCTTGACCTCGGAGATGCAAAGACCCGCATTCGCGACCAGAATGTCGAGCTTGCCATGACGCTTCATGATGGTGTCGACAGCCGAGGTCACGCTCGCTTCCGAGGTCACGTCCATGGCGACGCTGCAGGATTTGAAGCCCTGGGCAACCAGCCCCTTTGCCGACTCAGCGGCTTTTTCGCCGTCGAGATCGGCGATCACCACGTGGGCGCCCGCCTCAGCGAGAGCCGTGGCGCAGCAGAGGCCGATATTCTGGGCGCCGCCGGTGATGACGGCCACGCGCCCGTCGAGGCGCAGTTTTTCCATATACATGGTCGAGAACTCTCTAGTTAACCGGCAAGACGGTGGCGCACGAGCTTGGTGAGCGCCATCCCTCTTGCGTCGAAAAGATGACAATTTTCAGCGAGCAGGCGCAGTCCAACGGGTGCATCGACCTCACCGCCATGATCGCCATCGGTCTGCACGATAATGAGCGCCCCATCAGGGAGCGCGACGTGCAGGAGCGTGAGTGCGCCAAGACGTTCAACCATACGGATCGTGCCGGTAATCTCACCCTGCGGGTCGAGCACGATATGCTCGGGCCGAATTCCGAGCGTCATGGCCTCAGCCGAAGCGGTTTCGCCGGGAAGAACCGGCACCGTGACCGGTGCGCCATGGTCGAGCGCCACCACAATCCCGTTTTCGGTCACGCTGCGTACGGTCACAGGCAGGAAGTTCATGGGGGGCGAGCCGATGAATCGTGCAACGAAGAGATTGCGCGGATGGTGATAGAGTTCAAGCGGGGAGCCCACCTGCTCGACGACGCCTTTTTGCAGCACCACAATCTTGTCCGCCATGGTCATGGCCTCGACCTGGTCATGGGTGACATAGATCGTTGTTGCTTTGAGGCGACGATGCAGCGTTGCGAGTTCGACGCGCATCTGCCCACGCAAGGCGGCATCAAGATTGGAGAGTGGCTCGTCGAAAAGGAAGACTTTCGGGTTGCGCACAATGGCGCGTCCGATGGCCACACGCTGTCTCTGCCCACCCGAGAGCTGTCCCGGCTTGTGCTTGAGGTAGGAATCGAGCTGCAACGTTTTTGCGACGTCGTTGATCTTCTGACGACGCTCGGGCTCGGGCATGCCCGCCAGCTTCAGGCCGAATTCCATGTTCTGGTAGACATTCATATGCGGGTAGAGCGCATAGGACTGAAAGACCATGGCGAGCCCGCGCTTCGCGGGCTCGATATCATTGACCCGTTTGCCATCGATCAGGAGATCGCCCGCGGAGATCTCCTCCAGCCCGGCGATCATCCGCAGCAGCGTGGACTTGCCGCAGCCCGAGGGACCGACGAAGACGACAAATTCCTCGTCGTTGATGTCGAGCGAAACACCCTTGATGATTTCTTCGGCGTGATAGGTCTTGCGGATATCGCGCAGTTCAACTTTAGCCATGGGTCACTCCGAAAGAGCGTGTAGGTCCGAAAGAAAGGGTCATTTGACGGCGCCGAAGGTGAGGCCGCGCACAAGTTGCTTCTGGCTGAACCAGCCGAATACCAGGATCGGCGCCACCGCGAGGGTGGAGGCCGCCGAAAGCTTGGCGAAGAAGAGCCCCTCGGGAGAGGAAAAGGACGCAATGAAGCTCGCCAGTGGGGCCGCATTGGAGGACGTCAGGTTCAGCGACCAAAAGGCCTCATTCCAGCACAGGATGAGCGACAAAAGCGCAGTCGAGGCGATACCGGGCAAGGCCAGGGGGAGCAGCACCACGCTGATTTCCTGCCAGCGGTTGGCGCCGTCCATGCGTCCGGCCTCGAGAATGGGCACCGGAACTTCCTTGAAGAAGGTATAGAGCATCCAGACGATGATCGGCAGATTGGTCAGCAGATTGATGATGCCGAGCCCGATGATGGTATCGAGCAGATGGGTGGAGCGTGCGATCAGATACACGGGCACGAGCACACCTACGGGTGGCAGCATGCGGGTCGAGAGCATCCAGAGCAGGGTACCGCGTGTCCGCTTGCCGGGGAAGAACGCCATGGAATAGGCGGCGGGCACACCCAGCAGCAGCGCGCCACCGGTTGCAAAGACCGACATCAGCACCGTATTGAAAGTGAAGTGCCAGTAATTCTCCTGCGCGAAGACATCGTGATAGCTCTGCAGGGTCGGATGGAAGATGAGATGCGGCGGGGTCGAGATGGCATCCATTTCGGTCTTGAACCCCGTCAGGACCATCCAGAAGATAGGAAAGAAGATCCAGAGTGCGACGGCCCAGCCGACGACACCGAGCGCGATCTTGGGGAGAAGCTGCGTTTTCCGGGCCATGATCTCATGCCTCCAGATTGCGGGCGACCGCACGAACGAGGAATGCCGCGATGATGTTGGCGATGATGATTGCGATCACCCCACCCGCCGAGGCACCGCCAATATCGAACTGAAGCAGAGCGCGGGAATAGATCAGGAAGGCGAGATTGGTCGAGGCAACACCCGGTCCGCCAGAGGTGGTGACCGAAATCTCGGCAAACACCGTGAGCAGGTAGATCGTCTCGATCATGATTACGACGGTGATCGCCCGGCTGAGATGCGGCAGGATGATATAACGGAACCGGGCAATCGGCCCCGCACCATCCATACGCGCCGCTTCCTTCTGCTCATGATCGAGCGACTGGACTGCAGTCAGCAGGATCAGCACCGCGAAGGGTAGCCATTCCCAAGCCACGATCATCATGACGGTCTGCATGGGATAATGGGCAAGCCAGTCAATGGGCTGCAGCCCGATAGCCCGCATGAACGCGCTGTACACCCCGTAAATGGGATGAAGCATCAGGTTCTTCCACAGCAATGCCGAGACGGTGGGCATCACGAAGAAGGGTGAGATGACGAGCACGCGGGCGATCCCGCGCCCGAAGAAATCCTGGTCGTAGAGTACAGCGAGCAAGACGCCGCCGCCAACGCTGATCACGAGCACGCCCAGAACGAGCAACACCGTGTTGAGCAGCGCGTAAAGGAAGTCTGGATCGGTCAGCAGATAGACGTAATTGCTGAACCCGGCGAAGCCCTTCAGCGTGGGGTCGACCAGATTATAGTTCTGGAACGAATACCAGAGTGTCAGGACAAGGGGGATCAGAGACCAGATGAGCAGAATGATCACAGCGGGGGAGAGAAAAACTCCCGCACCTGATTTGCGCTTCACCCGTTCCGGCGTGGCAATGACAGCTTCCATAGTCAAGCTCCACGAGCGAAACATCGCCCGTCCTGGCTGTGAAGGAAAACGTTAGTAAGACAAGGTCGGCATTCCGAGGCGTAGCCCCTTCAGTTGCGGTTCAGGACGGCAGCGCCCGAACCGCAATACTTGCTCAATCGGCAAGGGCCTCACGCATGATGGCCCGATGATGAAGCTGTTCCTTGAGCATGGCCTGGAATACCGAGAATTTGGCTGCGTGATAGCGCGCTGTGCGTGGATCGGGCGCAACCTCGGAGCCGACGCGGGTCATCTGGGACATAGCGGCGCGCATATCGTCATAGGCGCCCCCCGCAACCGCACCGAGAATGGCTGAGCCAAGCAACACGGCGTCCGGTTCCTGAGGCAGCATGATACGGCACCCCGTGGCATTGGCGTGTTCGCGCAGGAAGACCGGGTTCTTGGTACCACCGCCTGTGGCGAAGATGGTGTCGATGGCATAGCCCTTGGCGTTGAGCGCGCGGATGATATCGCGTGTGCCATAGGCAAGCGCCTGGATCGTGCCGAGATAGAGCTTGGCCAGATCATCGAAGGTGGCGGAGAGGCTCAACCCGCTCACCATGCCGCGCAGTGTCGGGTCAGCGTGGGGCGAGCGGTTGCCGTGAAAATCGGGCTGAACATGGAACTCGGCGGTCAGTGAGCCGGGCAGGGCGCCCTGCTCGAGTTCCGCCAGGCGCTCGTTCAGCAATTCATAGACGGTGCGTCCCTCTCCCTTGGCCTTCTCCGCCAGGACAGGACCATAGGCGTGAGTTGAAATCACGAAATCGACGAGGGAGCCGACGGCGGATTGTCCGGCCTCATTCAGCCAGGTTCCGGGGATCATGGCTTCGGAATAGGGGCCCCAGATTCCGTCCACATAGCGGGCATCGCGCGATACGGCCATGTGGCAGCTCGAGGTGCCACCAATCAGGGCTAGGCTGCGATCAAGGGCCGCGTCGTCGACAGTCTCGCCGGAGGCGGAGCCGATCACGCCGATTCCGCCGGCATGGGCGTCGATCGCGGAAACGCCGACCGGAATACCCGCGGCAAGACCCAGTTCCTGCGCGGCGGTCTCGCTCAGACCGTTGCCGACGGTCTGGCCGAGCGGCAATACGGTCTGGCCGATACGTTGGTAGTTTTCGGCAACGAGATCACCCAGGCCGATGGCCTCGAAATAGGCTGGGTCCCACCCCTTGACGTGCGCGAGATAGGCCCATTTGCATACGGTTGAGCAGCAGCTGCGGGAGTCCGATCCTGTAGCGCGCCACGTCAGATAGTCGGGCAGGTCGAAGAAGTATCCCGCCTTGGCGAAGGTATCGGGCATGTTCCGCTTGAGCCAGAGCAGCTTCGGCGTTTCCATTTCAGGCGAGATGGTTCCGCCTACGAAGCGTAGCACCTCATACTGCCCAGCATTGATTTCATCGGCTTCCTTCATCGCGCGATGATCTGCCCAGAGAATGATGTCCTGCTCAGCCTCTCCATTGGGATCGACCGAGAGGGGCTTGCCCTCACGGTCGAGCACGACCAGAGAGCAGGTGGCGTCAAAGCCAATCCCTCGCACCGTCACGTCGCCCTGCTCAAGCTCTGCCATGGCGGTACGAACGCTCTTGCAGATTGCGGCCCAGATATCGGTCGATGATTGCTGGATGAAATCGGCTTGGGGGCGCCAGGTCTTGGTGGTTGTCACACAGGAAGCGAGCTTTTGCCCGTTAAGGGTAAACACGCCGGCGCGTGCGCTGCCTGTACCGACATCGACGCCAATCACAACTTCCATGGGGACCCATCCAAACTCTTACGAATTCGTCATATTCCCACTCAGCTTCTGGGATGCAATTCACCAATGCGTGTGATCTGTCTCAATCTGTATGAGATTTCCAACAAAAAAACCCGGCATCTTGGGATGCCGGGTTTTGCTTGTTTTTGGTCAGGGGCGGAGGGTCAGAAATTGACCCCGGCCTGCACGAACACGTTACGGCCCATGAAGAGGTTGCCGTACTGATAAACATTGCTGTTCGTGGCACCATCAACGACATAGGGGGGCTTCTTGTCGAACAGGTTGCGCACGCCTGTCTGGAAGTTCCAGCGGTTCATCTGATAAGCCAGCGTGATGTCATGCGTGAAGATGCCCGGCGTCTTGTAACGGCCCACGGTGCCTTTCACGAGGTCCTGAGACTGGTTGTTCCAGACCATGCCGCCCGTATAGCTCATCATGTAGATGAAGCTGAAATCGTCATGGCGCCATGTTGCCGTCGCGTAGTTACGCACGCGGGGCTGGCCCGTGCTGTTGTTGTACAGCAGGCGGCCATCATAATTGTACCACTGACCACCCGGCACATATTGCTGCTGGAAGCTGACCAGCTGCTGGAAATTGTTGCTCAGGTTCAGGCGATCATGCCGTGTGATACGGAAGGTATAGTCCAGATCGAAGTCGATACCGCTCGTATGCAGGCCGCCAAGGTTTTCATACATGGCGGTGGCAGTCTGGATCTGCTGGGTCTGGGCGTTACGTACGATTGCCGAGCAATAACCAGTGTTTGCGCCGGTATAGCACTGATCAAGCAGATACTGCGTCCCGATGACGCTGATCATGTTTTTGAGCGTGTAGTGCCAGTACTCAACCGAGAGCGAGAGGCCCGGCACCCAGTGCGGCGTCAGCACCGTACCGAATGTGTAGGTGCGACCCGTCTCGGGCTTGACCTGGGCATTGCCGCCCTGAAGGGTTGGCACCTGTGCTGAATTGCGCATCTCAAACCCTGGGCCGATGCCCTGGCGAGCGCATGTGGCGACCACCGTCGCGGAAGACGCACCATAGCTGCCCATCTGCGAGCAGGGATCATAGGCGGTTTCATAGCTCAGCTGCTGACCACCGAAGAGCTCGAAGATGTTGGGCTGGCGATAGGACGTGCCCAGGGTTCCGCGGAAGCGGATATCGCGGTTCGGTGCCCAGTTGATCGCGACCTTCCAGTTCTTTGCTGAACCAAAGGTGTTGTAGGACGAATAACGGCCCTGAGCGTCGATCGTCAGATCCTTGGCAAGGAAGGCATTCTTCAGCAGGTTCAGCTTGCCTTCAAGATAGCCTTCGGAAACGTTGAAGCCACCACCGGTATAGGCTTGGGTGTTCGTCAGCGTGAGACCCTGTGCCACCAGCGGGTCGGGGCTGTCGCTCATCTGCTCGCTGCGGTGCTCCATGCCGAGGGCGATACCGAGCTCGCCACCGTTCTTCCAGGGCATCGAAACGACGTGGTTGTTATGCACACGGAAGTTGGTATCGCGGAACTGATACTGGATGTTTTCGGCTGTTGTGTAGTTGGTGTAGGCAGCGCCCTGCGGCGTCAGCTTGCCAAACGGTGAGGAGAGCTCACAGCCTGCCGATGCCTGACATACACTCGGATCATAAACAAGGCTGGTGTCCGGGTTGCCAGGTTCGGTTGCGCGCAGACCCCAGGTGTTGAGCAGGTTGGCATAGTTGCCGATGTTCAGGCTGCGGACGTTCTCACGGTTTACACCATAGGTGTAGGATGCATCATACATCCACCCATGGGTGATCTCGCCCTTTGCACCGAACATGCCGGTCACTGTGTCTGAGGCGCGCTCATAACGGCGGGGGCCCCATTCACCCATGCGGCGATAGACGGTTGTGTCCTCACCGAACGGGTTGCCGGGATAATCGCCGGGAACGACGACCGCGCCGGGAAGGGTGCTCGGCGGGATCGAGCCGGACATGGGCTCGGGCGCCATGAAGCTGTTCGTCGTGCGGTGGCTGTAAAGCACGTTCGCATAGACTGTCAGGTGCTTGTTCACATCGTAATGTGCATCACCGGAAAGCGATGAGTCCTGATAGTTGTTGGTCAGGCTGGAATCGCGATTGAAGGGGTAGCGATCTGCCTTGGTGAACGGCACGACCGTCTGGCCATTGTCATGGGTCGTGTAGCCCTTGCCATTGCCGCTATCGGGATAGAATACGCCGTTCGTGCTATAGGAGGAGCCGTAGGTCGGCTGGCCTGAAACCGGGTTTGTCAGCGCCACGGGGTTTGCCCAGGCGCGGTTGCGCTGCATCACGCCGGTCGAGGTCAGGTACTGACCGAACAGGGTGATGTTGCCCTTGCCGTGGTCGAAGTTCCAGCCCTTGAACGCTGAGAGCATACCCTCGGGCGCGTCGCCATATTGCGAAATGCTGCCGCGCATCGTGATGTTGCCGGTGTTCACGTCGTGACGCATCTTGATGTTGATGACGCCCGACACGGCATCGGCGCCGTAGAGTTCCGAACCGCCATCCTTCAGGATTTCCACGCCAGCCACCTGCTGCAGTGGAATGGCGTTGAGATCGACGCAGTTCGAGTTGCCATTGATGGTTGTGCGCTTGCCGTCGATCAGCACGAGAACGCGGTTGGTGCCCAGGTTGCGCAGATCGGTACAGGATACACCGCCGCCGCCATTGGTGACAGCGTTCGTCGTGGCACTGGAGCCTACGGAAGGCAGACGGGCGAAGAAGTCACCAAGGTTGTTCACGCCGGTCTGGGCGATCTGCTTTGCCGTAATGATCTGCACCGGATTGGCGTTCGCATTGCGCGACGTGCTGAGGGCTGAGCCTACGACCGTGATGCTCTCATTCCCGGCCGGAACGGGGCCTGACAGGCTCACGAGTGTGTTGCCTCGCGCGTTGATGGAGACCGGTGTTGATGCTGGAGCGACGGCCGGCGAAGTCGTGCTTGCGGTGCTGGTCATGCGCTTGCCGGCGCTCTTATGCGCTGCCTTGTGATGGGCGGAGCTGATTGCCTTGGCAGGCTTGCTCGTCGTTTCGGCGACAGCCGGCAAACTGGCGCCGGTAAGGATTGTCGCGCCGAGGAGCAGCGAGGTGCGGCAAAGACGCGTGCGTGTAATGGCCATCGGACACTTTCGCGAAAGGAAATGGAGGCGGAAGGATCTCCGCAATTGCTGCCGAGATGGCACATCGTGATTGAGGGTTTCAATCTCGTAATGTGACGTCACCCTCCGTAATTGTGACAATTTGATTGCGATGTGTTCCTGATGCAACAGCCAGTTTCTTGCGCGGCGATATAAAAATTTAAAAAAAAGCCATTGAGGAAAATTTTATTACTCTCGCGCTCTTGACCCATTGATCACGGAAACTTTACAAGGGCGCAGCTCGCGAAAACGCGAGCACAAAACATTCGTCAGTGAGCTGCCATGTCCGTTCATCCCGTCGTTGCTTCCGTCACAGAGCGCATCATCGAGCGTTCCGCCGTGTCGCGGCGCCGTTATCTCGCATTGATGGAGCTCAACCGGCAGAAAGGTATCTCGCGTCCGCGCATGGCCTGCGGCAATCTGGCTCATGCGATGGCCGCCTCGGGCGAGGATAAGGCGCAGCTCATGCGCGGGGGCGGCGTCAATCTGGGCGTGATCACAAGCTATAACGACATGCTTTCGGCGCATCAGCCTTATGCGCGATACCCCGATCAGATGAAGCTGTTCGCGCGCGAGATGGGGGCAACCCTGCAGGTGGCTGGTGGCGTGCCTGCCATGTGCGATGGCGTGACCCAGGGGCAGGAGGGTATGGAGCTCTCGCTGCTCTCGCGTGATAATATCGCCATGGGAACGGCCATCGGGCTGAGCCACGGCATGTTCGAGGGCGTGGCCCTGCTGGGTATTTGCGACAAGATCGTGCCCGGGCTGCTGATGGGTGCGCTGCGTTTTGGCCATTTGCCAGCGCTTCTGGTTCCAGCGGGTCCCATGACATCGGGTCTGCCGAACAAGGAAAAGCAGCGCGTCCGTCAGCTTTATGCAGAGGGCAAGGTCGATTCCAGCGCATTGATGGAAGCCGAGGCCGCGTCCTACCACAGCGCGGGAACCTGCACGTTCTACGGCACGGCCAACACGAACCAGATGATGGTCGAACTCATGGGGCTGATGCTTCCGGACTCCGCGTTCTGGAACCCGAATAGCCGTATCCGTCAGGCACTCAACCGCCGTGCGGTCCATCGCCTCGTCGAGATCTCCAGGCCAGGTGAGGGTCATCGCCCGCTCGCGCGCCTGGTGGATGAAAAAGCCATCGTTAATGCCGCGGTCGGTCTGCTTGCCACGGGCGGTTCGACCAATCACGCCATTCACCTGCCCGCCATTGCACGCGCTGCAGGCATCTGTATCGACTGGAGCGATCTCGACACATTGTCATCGGCAGTGCCGCTGCTGACACGCGCCTACCCCAATGGCTCCGCCGATGTGAATGCCATGCAAGAGGCAGGAGGGCTGCCTACCCTCATTGCCGCGCTCTGCGAGGCCGGTATGCTGCATCAGGACATCCTGACCGTGTCCAGGGGCGGTTTCAGTGATTACGCCTGCCGCGCACGGCTCGAAGGAGAGGCACTGCTCTACAGCGCCGCGCGCGCTTCGGCGGATCGCGGCGTGTTGCGTGACACGAAGGAGCCGTTTCGCAAGGATGGCGGCATGCGTCTTGTTCAGGGCTCGCTCGGCCGTGGCATCTACAAGACGAGCGCGGTCGATGAGGACCGTCAGACCATCGAGGCGCCCGCTGCCGTGTTCCAGACCCAGGAGGACGTCATCACGGCCTTCAAGGCTGGAAAGCTCAATCGCGATGTGATCGTGGTTGTGCGCTTCCAGGGGCCCGACGCCAATGGCATGCCCGAGCTGCATCGTCTCACACCGACACTGGCGGTGTTGCAGGACAAGGGCTATCGCGTGGCCCTTCTGACCGATGGGCGCATGTCAGGCGCGAGCGGCAAGGTGCCTGCGGCCATCCATATCTGCCCTGAAGCGCATTCGGGCGGCCCGATTGCGCGCATTCAGGATGGCGACATGTTGCGTATCTGCGCGCGTCGCGGTGAGATTGAAGCGCTTGTCGATCCTGCGATATGGGAGCGTCGCCAGCCTGCAATGCAGCCCTTGCCCGGCATGGGCACGGGGCGTGAGATGTTCGCGCTCATGCGGAGCCGGTCGGATAGTGCGGAGAAGGGCGGATCGGCCATGCTCGCCGCCATGGAAGACGTGATGGATCGTCACGGCGTGGAACTCGATAAGGAATTTGGTGATGCTCGACACGACAATGCTGGACGCCGTGATGACGAAATGTCCGGTCATTCCGGTTCTGGTCATTCCCGACCTGTCTCTGGCGCGTCCGATCGCGCAGGCGCTGGTCGCGGGCGGGTTGACCACGCTTGAGGTGACGCTCCGCACGGAATGCGCGCTCGACGCCATTCGCGAAATGGCGAAGGTCGAGGGAGCTCATGTCGGCGCAGGAACGGTTCTGAACGGTGACGATCTGGCGCGGGCCGTCGATGCCGGGTCGCAGTTCATCGTCAGCCCCGGCCTCACGCCGGAGGTTGCTGCGGCTGCCCAACGTCACGACGTACCCCTGCTTCCTGGCGTTGCGAATGCAGGCGATATTATGCGTGGGCTCGATCTCGGTCTGAGCCGTTTCAAGTTCTTCCCGGCCATGGCCAATGGGGGCTTGCCCGCGCTGAAGGCGCTTGCCTCCGTATTCGGCAAGGTCAGGTTCTGCCCTACAGGGGGAATCAGCGAAGCTAACGCCCCGGAATGGCTCGCAGAGCCTGCTGTGAGTTGCGTCGGTGGCTCGTGGTTGACCGCCGGAGCGTTCGACGCTGCCACGGTTGAGCAAAGGGCGCGCGCCGCGTCGAAAATGAGTGCGGGCGCCTGAAAATCTGCGGGAGCCGGCGCGAGTCGGTTCCTGCAAATTTTATAATTTAGTTTTTAAGAACGCGATGATTGCCAAGGGCAAGGGTTTCGCCCGATAGACAGTCAATGACGCGCAACGCCCCTTCGTTTCACGCCTGTGGTCTGCTGCCGCGTCGATGACGAAGCAGGGACGCTCCTATATCGGGCTCGCTGGCGTGATCGTGCTCGCCATGACCACGGAGCTCAACGAACAGGTCTCATCCCAGTCGCTCCCGGATATTCTGGGAGGGCTGGGGCTCAGCCATGACCCGGGCACGTGGTTCAACAGTCTCTATCTGTCTGCAGAAGTCATGGGAATGTCGCTGGCACCCTGGCTGGCGCTCACCTTTGGGGTAAGGCGCTTTGCGGTGATCGTTGCGATCATTGCCAGCCTCTCGGCGGCCTGTATTCCGTTCAATCATCACCTGTCGCTACTCTTCGGGCTGCGGATCATCGAAGGGTTGGCAGGTGGCTTTGCCGTGCCGCTCCTGCTGCTCGTGGCCCTGAGAGTTCTCGCGCCGCCGGTACGCCTCTACGGGCTTGCGGCGTATTCTCTTACGGCGACCTTCTTCCCCAATCTCAGCACCGCGTTGGCGGGCCTCTGGACCGATCTGGTCGACTGGCGTTTCGTGTTCTGGCAGGCCGTGCCGTTTGGCAGTCTGGCCATATCCCTTATCTGGTATGGCGTGCCGCCCGAAGACATGAAGCTTGGCCGCATCCGGCATTTCGACTGGAAAGGCGCTTTGCTCATCCTGTTCGGCTTCGGGGCGCTGTCGACCATGTTGCAGCAGGGCGACCGTTTCGACTGGTTCAATTCACCTGTGATCTGCGTGCTGGCACTGATTGCCGGGATCTGTCTGCCCCTTTTGGTGATCAATGAATGGGAGCAGCATACGCCGCTCTTTCGCATACAACTGCTAGGGCGACGCAATTTCGCCTATGGCGCCACAACGCTGCTCATCTTTCTGGTTGTGTCCCTCGCATCGTCGACATTGCCCGCGACATTCCTGCAGGAGGTCGCGGGATACCGGCCCGAACAGATCTATCCTGTCACGCTCGAGATTGCCTGCATCCAGCTTGTCATGCTTCCCCTTATGGCTGTTGTGCTCAATAGCCGGGCGGTCGACAGCCGGGTGGTAAGCCTGCTGGGGATGTGCCTTATCTGCATGGCGTGTATCGGCGACAGTTTCCTGACGGTAGGCTGGAATCGCAACGAATTCTATCTGTGGCAGATTTTCATGGGGGCGGGCGAGGCCATGATCGTGATGCCGCTTCTCATGATGTCCACTAATTCCCTCGTCCCTGCAGAGGGGCCATTTGCCTCTGCTATGGTCAATACGCCCCGCGCCGTCTCACAGGCCATCGGGGTGTGGCTGCTGCAGCTCATTCATCGGTGGCGTGGCGGGTTGCACTCGAACCGCATCGTCGATCGTATCGGTGTCGATCGGTATCGCACATTCCAGGCCAATGCGATTCCGCTGCAACGTCCGGCGCCCCTCCTTCCGGATGGCACGGCGCGCAGCCCGGAGGCGCTCTCGACATTCAAATATCAGGTTGCCCATCAGACAACCGTGCTGGAATTATCGGATGCCTATCTGATCATCGCAGGGATTACCGTGTTCCTGATGGCCTGGGTCGTTCTTCTACCCCAGCGCACCTATCCCCCCCGCCTCATGTTCGTGAAGAAAAAAACCTGACCCATGGCCTCAGACGATCAGAAAAGCAGCCCGGCCAAATGGCCCTTCGTGGTGACTGGCCTCATTCTTGTGGTCTTTTGCGGCATCATCCTTGCGATCATTTTCGTGCCCAATCGACGGGTCTGGACGAATGATGCCTATGTGACGGCGCATTACGCCACGATTGCCCCGCGTGTTTCAGGTCAGGTGACCGAGGTGCTTGTCGATGACAATCAGAGCGTGAAGGCCGGTCAGGTCATGGTCCGGCTCGATCCACGCGACTACGAGACCGCTCTGACGCGCAGCCGGGCGCAACTGGCCCATGATGAAGCACTCGTGCTCGATACCCAGGCCGCGGTCGAGCGTCAGCCGAGCATGATCGAGGAGAGCCAGGCCGAGGCCGCGCGTATCGAGGCGCAACTCGTCTATGCCCGGCAGAATGCGCAGCGCTACCACAATCTTGCCCAGACGGGGGCGGGTTCTGCACAGGAGCGTCAGCTCACAGATGCCTCAATGCATGAGATGGAAGCCAATCTGCGCAGCATGAAGGCGCGCGTTGTGGCCGCGCAGGCCGAGATCCCCATCCTCAAGGCGCGTCACGAGGCGGCCATGCGCACGCTCACCATCGACCATGCCGTGGTGCGTCAGGACGAACTCAACCTGTCCTATACCGAGATCCGCGCGCCTTTCGACGGTATGGTTGGGGAGAAAACCGTGCAGGCCGGCAATTACGTCGCTCCAGGTGCCGCGATGATGGCGCTGGTGCCGATGGAACAGCTCTGGGTCATGGCCAATTATCGCGAACTCGCCCTGCGGCATATGCGCCCCGGCCAGCATGCGCGCATCCACGTCGATGCTTATGATATGGATCTGGATGGCGTTGTTGACAGTATTCCCCCGGCATCCGGGGCGGCCTTCGCGCCGATCGCGCCGGAGAATGCGACAGGCAATTTCACCAAGATCGTTCAGCGTTTGCCGGTCAAGATCGTGCTGACACCCAACCAGCCTCTGGCCAAGCTGCTCCGGATGGGATTTTCGGTCGAGACCACGGTCGATACCGGTCTGGAAAACGTGGTCGATGAACAGAGCCACAGCCAGACCGGGATCACCGCACGATGACAGGGTCAGGGCGCATTCTGGCCTTGCTGGGCACGTGTACCGCGCTCTCGGCCTGTACGCTCGGGCCCGACTTCAGGCGCCCCGACATCATTTCGCCCGCGAGCTATGGCCCGGAGCCGCAGGACGTTGCGGGGCTTACTTATGGCGGACCGGTCGATGTCACCTGGTGGAAACGGTTCAACGATCAGGAACTCAACAGTCTGATCGACCGTCTCGCGGTCCAGAATATCGACCTGCAACGCGGTATGCAGCGCATTGCTGAAGCACGGTCGCAGACGCGCATCGCCGCAGCGCAGGGATTGCCGAGCCTGAACTGGGCTGGTTCCTATGCCCGTACCCATCAGAGCGAAACGGGTTTCATCTCGCTTGTGCAACCCCGCAACGGCGCACCGAACGAGTATGATTTCTTCCAGAACACTCTCGGCGCTTCATGGGACCTCGACCTCTTCGGTCAGATCAGGCGCGCAGTCGAGGCGCAGCATGCGTCACAGGAGGCTGCGGTCGAGGCGCGTCACGGTCTTGCTCTGAGCACGCTGGCAACGCTTGTTGACAGCTACATGCAGCTTCGGGGCGTTCAGGACCAGATTGCGATCACGGAGCGGCACGTTGCTGTTGCCGATCACGATGTGGTACTGGTTGAAACGCGGTTCGGCAATGGGGCCGCCACCACGCTCGACCTCGCACAGGCGCGTACAGAGCAGGCCAACACGGCGTCAGCCCTGCCGGTTCTGCGCAATTCGGAAAGCGCGCTCATCAATGCGATCGGTGTCTTGCTGGACGAGCCACCCCGGAGCCTCGCCGTGGAGCTTGCGGCTCGTGATGGGACGATGCCAAAGATCATCCCCTCAGCTCCCGTAGGGCTGCCGTCTGCCCTGGCGCGGCGGCGCCCCGATATCCGGGAGGCCGAGGCGAAGCTGCATATGGCGACGGCGGGTGTCGGGGTCGCGATCGCAGCATTCTACCCTGATATCACCCTGACCGGACAGATGGGCACGCAGACCCTGTCTGCGGCCAATTTCTTCTCTCTCCCGTCGCGCCAGTTCGCGACCGGTCCAACCCTGTCCGTGCCGCTTTTTGAGGGCGGTCGTTTGAGAGGGACGCTGGCCCTGCGCAAGGCGGAGCAGAAGGATGCGGCTCTCGCCTTCCACCAGACCGTCACGACAGCGTGGAATGAGGTGGACAACGCGCTGACTGCCTATGCCCAGTCCCAGAAGCGTCTCGAGCAAACCCGTATCGCATGGGAGGAAAGCCGCAAGGCTATCGCTATTGCGCGGGAGCAATATCGCGAAGGCGCTGTCGACTTCCTTCAGGTCGATAACGCGGAGAGCGCGGCGCTCGCTGCCGAAGCGACCTATTCAGCAAACCGGATCCAGATCGCCACAGCATTCGTCGCTCTCTATCGCGCGCTTGGCGGCGGATGGGAATACCCGGCGCTTTCAGGAGATAATGCTGCAAAAAGAGGATGATGGCTCGAAAACCTCTGAGGTCAGATCAAGAACGTGGGTGTTATACAAAGTGCTCGTCGCTTCATAGAGAGTATGAGGTAAACGGTATAAGACACTGTAACTGCGTTAAAGGACACCCCTAGCGCATACGACATTCGACAGGCGGCCCCCAAATCCCACAGCTTGATATGGTGCGCCCGATGGTCGACCCGTCATACTGGCAATCCTCCTTGCAGAAGGTGCACATTTTTTCTGACTTGGCCCCGCCGAGAAACTATTAAGGATTGGTGGAGAAAAAAAACTATCTCGTAGAATCATAGAGATGGACGCAACACCTCGACCAATGCCATAAGGCGGCATGATCGGGCGTTCCCATCTTGTTCTGGGTGTTGCGTGCGGGCTTACAGCGGCTGCTGCGGGCTGGGTGCCGCTCTCATGGCCGATTGTCATTGCGGCCGGTCTTGGCGCTCTGGCTCCAGATCTCGATACCGAGCGGTCAATGCTCGGTTGCCGCATGGTGTGGCTGTCCCGCCCGCTATCGCGGATGGTGGGGCATCGCACCGTCACGCATAGTTTTGCGGTGCCAATCGCGGCGGGCTGGGTGAGCTGGCACTACCTCGGACAGGCCGCGCTTGATTCTGCCCTGGGGGCCTTTCTGATTGGTTACGTCAGTCATATTTTGGCCGACATGATGACGGGGGGATGCTGGGCGTTCTATCCGCTTTCGCGTAATCGCCTTTCACTGTGGCCGCACGCCAAGGCAGGCAGCTTTCGTGAATATCTCCTGCTTGTGGCCTGTCTCAGCCTCCTAGGCTGGTTCAGCTATCGTTGCCTCGTTCATGAGCCGCGACAGGAAAAGTTAAAATTCGGCCATATCCCTTTGATTGCCTTATCGGGTCCGGGGGAATATGAGCAGCAGCAAAATTCCGCTGTCATGCGTTCGTGACTGGAATCCCGGATCACGGGATCCGGAGTCCGATACCCGGGACCAGGCCATGGAATGGCGATAGCGGAGCCTCCCTCGCTGATTATCAGCGCAGAATGCCGGTTACCCTGGAGCCTGACATGACCTCTGCCGACCGCCTGCCCATTCGCCGGGCGCTTCTCTCAGTATCCGACAAGGCCGGGCTGCTCGACCTCGGGCGCGCCCTGACGGCGCAGGGCGTGCAGCTGCTCTCAACGGGCGGATCGGCGAAGGCGTTGCGTGAGGCAGGGTTAGAGGTAACCGATGTCTCCGATCACACGGGGTTCCCGGAAATTCTCGATGGTCGCGTGAAGACACTCGTACCGCAGATTCATGGCGGAATCCTGGGGCGTCGCGACCTCGCTTCTCATCGTGAGCAGATGGAGGCGCATCAGATCGCCCCGATCGATCTGGTCTGCGTCAATCTCTACCCGTTTGCCGCGACGGTCGCATCAGGTGCGGGTCCTGAGGATTGCATCGAGAATATCGATATCGGCGGTCCGGCCATGATCCGCGCCGCCGCCAAAAATCACGACCATGTCGTAATCCTGACCGAACCCGCGCAGTATCCTGCACTACTCGAGGCGTTGGAGAAGGGCGGTTCGACGCTCCAGGAGCGTACGCTCTGGGCGGGTGCGGCTTATGCTCATACGGCGTCCTATGATGCGATGATTGCCACGTGGTTTGCGAAGCAGCGCGGCGACCTGCTCCCCGAGACCATGACGCTCACCGGGTCGCGTCGCGAATTGCTGCGTTACGGTGAGAATCCCCATCAGGATGCCGCATTCTATGCCACCGCCGAGAAGCGCTACGGGCTCGCTACCGCAGTGCAGGTTCAGGGCAAGGCACTCAGCTACAACAACCTGAACGACACGGATGCTGCGTTCGAAGCGGTGGCCGAATTTGACAAGCCCAGCGTGGTGATCGTCAAGCACGCCAATCCCTGCGGTGTCGCCAGCGCTGAAACCCTCGAGGCGGCCTGGACAGCAGCACTCAAATGCGATCCGGTTTCGGCTTTCGGTGGCATCGTCGCTCTCAATCGCACGCTCGACGACGCGACGGCCGATGCCATCTCCGCCATCTTTACCGAAGTGATCGTGGCACCGGACGCCACGGAAGGCGCGAAATCCGTCCTGAGCCGCAAGAAAAACCTGCGCCTTCTGCTTACTGGCGGTCTCCCCTCGGCCACCGAAGCAGGCATGACGTTCAAGTCGGTTGCGGGTGGTTTTCTTGCGCAGAGCCGTGACGCCGGGCAGGTGCAGGAAGCCGATCTGCGCGTCGTCACCAAGCGCGCACCCACGGAAGCCGAGATGGCCGATCTGCTTTTCGCCTTCCGCGTTGCCAAGCACGTGAAGTCCAATGCCGTGATCTATGCAAAGGATCGCGCAACGGTGGGCATCGGCGCAGGCCAGATGTCGCGCGTTGACTCGGCGCGCATTGCGGCGCGCAAGAGCCTCGATGCCGCCGAGGCCGCCGGGGAGAGCGTTGCGCTCACCCAGGGTTCCGTGGCCGCTTCCGATGCGTTCTTTCCGTTTGCTGACGGTCTGGAGAGCGTGATCGCAGCGGGCGCTGTGGCAGTCATTCAGCCGGGCGGCTCCATTCGCGATCAGGAGGTGATCGACGCTGCCGATGCCGCAGGTATCGCCATGGTATTCACCGGGATGCGTCATTTCCGCCATTGAGCGCGGCTCATGGCTCGAAACGAGCCATGGAACGTTTCACAGCACGGTTTTCAGGGAGGTTTCCAGGCATGACCCTTTGGCCAAGGCTCAGGAGCGTAGCATCCGGCGTCACAGCGACGGCATTCATCGCCATGTTGCCCCCAGCTGCCGGGAGCGCATGGGCAGTGCCCGGGGCTGCCTCTCTCCCGAAAGCGGCGGTTGCCTCGATATCGGCGCCCTGCGTTTTCGACCTGACCGGAATGCAGCGCTTTTCGGGCAAGGTTGACCGTCTCCTGCCGGGGACGCAGGGAGATGCCGTCGGTGCAATCCTGACGGACGGGACGGAAATCGAGATGCCTCCCGGACTGGCCGCGCAGGATCATCATTTGCGCGCCGGGTCCAGTCTGACAGTGAAAGGGCTGAATGCCCCTGCATTGCACCTCGTGCGTGCCTTTGCCCTGAGCGAGAAGCAGGATCTCTGTGCCGCGCCAATGCCCGAACTCGTGACTTCCGCCCCACCTGCCAGCGCAGAGGGTCGAATTGTGCGATTGCTGCACGACGGTGACGGCGCTCTGAACGGGGCTTTACTCGATTCCGGAACAGTGCTGCGTGTTCCGGCCTCCGGCGCACGGACGCAATACCTCAGGCCAGGCGCACCGATCTACGCCGAAGGATACGGATACCAGACGGCATACGGAAAACTCGTCGTGGCGCGCCGTCTGGGCCCTGATCGCCTGCAGGCCATCCATGTTTCCGATGAGCCGCCGATCCCGCGTGGCGCGCCTCCGGGCTCGACAGGGTATGACGAGATCACCGCGCCAGGCGGTACGGAATAACCCTGTTTCCTGGCGGCCAGGCGTCACATTGCCCCGCCCGAAAGGCGGGCAGGGCGTGCTTCATGCCTCAGACGATGTCCGACTCTCGCAATGCAAGGGTAAGGCAGGGTGAAAGCGGCAGGATAGGCGCCACGGTCGACTGGAAAGCGTGATAGAGATCTGCTTTGTCGGGGTAGACCTCGCCCGAGATCCTGCCATGCGCATCCACCTCATTGCGCCAGCCCCCGAGTTCATGGTCGATCAGCGCGCTCGCAATATAGTCCCATAGCTTGCGATACCACGTCTCATAGGCAGGGCTCCCCGTGCGCTTGAGCAGATTGACGGCAGCAGTGACGGTTTCTGCCTGGACCCAATGGGCCCTGACCGTGACGACCGGCTCGTGGTTCCAGTCGATCGTATAGATCATGCCGGGTTCACCATCCGGTGCCCATCCGTAACGCAGCGCAGAATCCAGAAGCGCGCGGGCATCATGGAGCATCCACCCCGGCGCGGTGCCTTCGCGACGCAGGAGGGCTGCTTCCACCTTGAGCGTCAGATGCGCCCATTCGGCGAAATGGCCGGGCGTCATGCCATAGGGGCGGAGCGGATCGGTCGGCTTGTCGCGGTTGTAGTCGGGCATGAGCTTCCAGTCGCGACTGAAATGCTCCGGCATGCAGAAATCATGGTTGCCCGCAATCTCGTGGACAAAGCGATGGACAATGCGGTGGGCGCGGTCGAGCCATTTGTCGTCCCCCGTTATATCGGCGAGAGCGAGGCAGGCTTCGGTTGAATGCATGTTCGCATTCGCTCCTCGATAGTCTTCCTCGTCGCTCCAGTCTGCTGCGAAACTCTCTCGCATGACGCCCTCGTCCTCGGACCAGTATCGTTTCTCCAGGGTCTCGGTGGCGAGGGAGAGCAGTTTCTCGCCGCCCTCAACGCCAAGCAGCGTTGCCGAAGATCCGGCCAGAGCGACGAAAGCGTGCAGGTAAGCCTGCTTGCGATGGTCCCTTGCCGAAGGGCTCTCGTACCAGCCTCCATGATCCTTGTCGTGCAAGGGGCCAAGCAAAGCCTTGACGCCGTGCCTGACCATGGGCAGGCAGCCGGGAATTCCCTGCAATGCCGCCATTGAGAAAGCGTGAACCATGCGGGCGGTCAGGATACCGTCGGGCTCTGCATTCTGCGGGAGCGTGCCATCCCGACCCAGCGCCCCGAATCCTCCCTCCATGCGCGACGCCATCGCGAAACGCAGCAGCCTTCTTCCTTCCGCAGCCAGCCAGAGGCGATGGGCTGAGCGCCGAACCCAGCTTGTTTCGGGCAGAAGCATCGGAGAGAGCAGATCGGTCATCAGGTCGGTCCCAGTCATGTCACGAGATGATCAACACGCGCAGGGAGCGACCGAGTTTCTAACGCAAGGCACACGCGCCTCGGTGAAAGGGGCCGTTATTCCAGCCGTTAAAGCGCGCGAGGCGCCGGGAGCCTGTAGTCACAAGATTTCACTATGGATAACGCAAGGCGGCTTTTATTGTAGAGGCACAGCGAGACGATCAACGCGATCATGCCAAGCCGGGTGACAAGAAAAGAAATGCCGTCGACCAAGTCAAAAAAAGCCCAATCCGCCAGTAATGCCGCCGATCTGCAAAGTTTTGGCAAACTGCCGATTGCCGTGTCCCGGAACAAGGGAATATGGCCCCAGCCAACGCATCAGCATGTTCTGGTCGCCTGCGCGCGCTGGGAAGCCGATAGCATTGTCGAGTGGCTGACTTATCACCGGTCGATCAGGTTCGACCACGTTTACCTCTATTGCAATGATGACGACCCGACGGCGCTCTACGAGGCCGTCATGCCGTTCTTGACCGCGCAACGGCCTTTCGTAACCTTTCATCATTATCGCTACCAGGGCGAGCAGTTGCAGATGTATCGGCACTATCTGCGGCATTATGCCCATGAAACGCGCTGGATGATGTTTCTCGATCTCGACGAGTATGTCTGCTTGCCGGGCTCGGATGACATACGCAGCGTGAGCGACCGCTTCGGCCATGATTGGGACGCTGTCTATTTCAACTGGTGCGGCTACGGCCATAGCGGTCATCGCCAGAGACCGGCAAACGGGGTTCTGCGTCATTACCGTAAACGGGAAAGTGGGGCATCACCATTCACCAAGATCCTGGCCAAGACGGGCGCGGTTTCCTACCGACTATCATTCGATAACCCTCATGTTGCCATCCAGCACGATCTGTTCGCCCTCGGAGCGCCGCTCAAGGCCTGCAACATGCTCGGTGAATCGATGGCAGGATATTACGAGAATTTCCCAGATCATGCTTGGGCATTCCTGAATGCCGAGGACAGGCGCAAGCGTCTGGTCGAAGCCGGCTATATTGCCCATTTCAACATCCGCTCCGAGGAGGATTTCGCGCGCCGTGTCGAGCGGGGATGCCTGGGAGATTTCGGGGCGCAGGGACACTGGGCCCATAAGTCCGAAGAGGAGCGTGCTGCCTACCACGCCGATACGAATGCCGTGCTGGATCCCTATTTAAGTGAGTACTGGGCCCGTCTCGTTGGCAAGGGCCTTCAGTCAACGATTGTCAGGGGATCCGACTGGGCGCTTCTCTCGCAGGGCAAGACGGCAACGCAGAGCTCCACCGTCCATGACGGCTCGCGCGACGAGGATGCCTGCCGTGCTGTGTCCGGTCGTCTCACCGGTCGCCCGCAGCATCACACCGCGCTTGAGGATAATCCCTGGTGGATGGTCGATCTCGGCGCGCTCAGCCATATCCATGAAATCATGATCTTCAACCGCCTCGATGGCGCATTGGACAGATTATCGTCCTTCGTCGTCGACGTGTCTCATGACCGGTTTTTCTGGACGACAATCATCGATCGGCAGGATGGTCCTGTCTTTGGGGGAATGGACGGAACGCCATTCACATGGAGCGACAAGGACGGTGTGCTCGGGCGATATGTCAGACTGACCATCCCCGGAACGCAGGTCTATCTCCAAACCGATCAGATCGAGATTTATGGTCGGGCCTTTTCCCTCAGCGAGTTTGAGGAAACCAGGCAACACGCGCTCGATCTCCAGAAAGCCGGGTAGGGAAGACCGCACGACGGAGGCCGCCGTGCTGCGTCGGGCGCCCGACGGGAAAGGATGGCGATCACGCGCACAACGGCGCCCCATCCCTGAACACCACGGCATTGACGATCACAATTGGTCAATGCCGTGATCTTGGCAAAGAATGAAACGCTCCCATCTATAGTCCAGAGAGGCTGAGAACTGCCGCAACGGGGTTCTCACTGTCGCAACTGGCCGCCTTCACGGGGCATAGGAGCATTGCCAAGTTATGAATATTGAGAAATTTACCGAGCGTAGCCGCGGTTTTCTTCAGGCTGCATCGACCATCGCTCTTCGCGATTATCATCAGCAGCTCACGCCGGAGCATCTTCTCAAGGCGCTTCTGGACGACCCGGAAGGGGCTGCGTCCGCGCTGATCCGTGCCGCTGGCGGCAATCCCGATACTGTCCGTACGGCCAATGATGCGGCGCTCGCCCGTCTGCCCAAGGTTCAGGGCGGTGGCGCAGGCCAGCCCCAGGCAACACCCGATCTCGTCCGCGCCCTCGACGCCGCCGAACAGGACGCCAATCGCGCTGGCGACAGCTTTGTGGCGCAGGATCGACTGCTCGTTGCGCTCGCCGCGAGCAAGTCCGGTGCCGGACAGGCCCTGTCCGAAGGCAAGGCCGATGCCAAGGCCCTTGAGAGGGCGGTGGCCGAACTGCGCAAGGGCCGGGTCGTCGATAGTGCGAATGCTGAGGCAGGGTTCGACGCGCTCAAGAAATATGCGCGTGATGTCACCGCTGTTGCCCAGTCGGGCAAGCTCGATCCCGTTATCGGTCGCGATGAGGAGATCCGTCGCGCCATCCAGGTTCTGGCACGACGCACCAAGAATAATCCGGTCCTGATAGGTGAGCCCGGCGTGGGCAAGACGGCCATCGTGGAAGGTCTGGCGCTGCGTATCGTCAATGGCGACGTACCCGAAGCGCTGCGCAACAAGAAGCTGCTCTCGCTCGATATGGGTGCGCTGGTGGCCGGTGCGAAATATCGCGGCGAGTTCGAGGAGCGGCTCAAGGCTGTTCTCAAGGAGATCGAGAGCGCCGAGGGTCAGGTCATCCTGTTCATCGATGAGATGCATACGCTGGTGGGCGCCGGACGCTCCGATGGCGCAATGGATGCCTCAAACCTGATCAAGCCGGAACTCGCACGAGGTGTTCTGCACTGCATTGGTGCCACCACGCTGGATGAGTATCGCAAGTACATCGAGAAGGATGCGGCTCTGGCCCGGCGCTTCCAGCCGGTTTTCGTGGGTGAACCCTCGGTTGCGGATACGATCTCCATCCTGCGCGGTATCAAGGAGAAGTACGAGCTCCATCACGGTGTCCGCATCACCGATGGCGCCCTTGTCGCCGCGGCGACGCTGTCCAACCGCTATATCACGGACCGCTTCCTGCCGGACAAAGCCATCGATCTCGTTGACGAGGCCGCGAGCCGTCTGCGCATGCAGATTGACAGCAAGCCTGAGGCACTGGACGAACTCGACCGACGCATCATCCAGCTCAAGATCGAGCGCGAGGCCATACGCAAGGAAGACGATAGCGCGAGCCGCGAGCGTCTGGTGAAGCTCGAGGCCGAACTGGCCGACCTGCAGGAGCAATCCGACACGCTGGGCGCGGCCTGGCACGCCGAAAAGGATCGCGTGAATGCGATCCAGAAGCTCAAGGAGCAGCTCGATCAGGCGCGCTCCGAAGTCGAGATAGCCCAGCGCAAGGGGGATCTCGGCAAGGCTTCCGAGCTCATGTACGCGACGATCCCGGGTCTAGAGCGTCAGATTGAAGACGCCCAGCAGGAAGAGCAGAAGGACGCCGCCCAGGCGGGCCTTTTCAGCGAGGCCGTGACGGATCAGGGCATCGCCTCCGTCGTGTCGCGCTGGACCGGTGTCCCGGTAGACAGGATGCTCGAGGGTGAACGTGCCAAGCTTGTGCGTATGGAAGACGAGCTGCGCGAGCGCGTAGTGGGTCAGGAACCTGCGCTCAAGGCCGTCTCCAACGCTGTGCGCCGGGCACGCGCCGGTCTGCAGGACCCCAACCGTCCCATCGGCTCATTCCTCTTCCTCGGCCCTACCGGCGTGGGCAAGACAGAGCTGGCCAAGGCGCTGGCACAGTTCCTGTTCGATGACGACCGGGCCATGCTGCGTGTCGATATGAGCGAGTTCATGGAGAAACACGCGGTCTCCCGTCTGGTCGGCGCGCCTCCGGGCTATGTCGGCTATGAAGAGGGCGGTGTGCTGACCGAGGCCGTGCGTCGCAGGCCCTATCAGGTCATCCTGTTCGACGAGGTCGAAAAGGCGCATGAGGATGTGTTCAATATCCTGCTGCAGGTGCTGGATGACGGGCGTCTGACGGACGGGCAGGGACGTGTTGTCGACTTCCGCAACACGATCATCATCCTGACCTCCAATCTTGGCTCGGATATTCTGGCCCTGCAGCCCGATGGAGAGAGCACGGCTCTGGTTCAGGCACAGGTCATGGCTGTGGTGCGCAGCCATTTCAGACCGGAATTCCTGAACCGCCTTGATGAGATCGTGCTGTTCTCGCGTCTCCAGCGGGCCGACATGAACCGTATCGTGTCGATCCAGCTCAAGAGGCTGCGTGAGCTTCTGGCCGATCGCAAGATCACGCTGGATCTCGATCAGGCGGCCGATGACTGGCTGGCTGAGTCCGGTTACGACCCGGTCTATGGGGCACGTCCGCTCAAGCGTGTGATCCAGCGCAGCCTGCAGAACACATTGGCCGGGCTCCTCCTGGACGGGACGATCTTCGACGGCCAGACCGTCCATGTCTCTGCAAATGACAAGGGGCTGGTCATCAATGGTCAGCAGGCAGAGATCGACTGACCGTTCTGTCCCTCGGGACCGATAGGACATTATGCTCAAAAAAGGGGGGGCATCGCCTGGACGCGACGCACCCCCTTTTTCAAATTCCGTCTTGCGCACACATGCTTGCCAGAGTTATCGCGGGGCCCGCTGTCATCCCGGCATACCGGTGCCGCCGGTGATGCCGTAAATCTGTCCCGTGATGTAGCTGGCTTCTGTCGAGGCAAGGGTGACGTAAAGCGGTGCGATCTCCGCCGGTTGCCCCGGCCGTCCCATCGGTACGGTGGTGCCGTATTTTTCGACGGCTGACATGGGCTGGCCGCCACAGACCTGAAGCGGTGTCCAGAAAGGACCCGGGGCGACGGCATTGATGCGGATCCCTTTGGGGAGAAGCTGCTTGGCGAGCGATTTCGTCAGATTGGCAATACCTGCCTTCGTCAGACTGTAATCGATGATGATTTCGGATGGGTTATAGGCATTGGAAGACGCCGTGTTCACAATGGCGCTCCCGGGCGGCATATGCGGGATGGCGGCCTTGATGATCCAGAACAATGCATAGAGATTGGTCTTGAGCGTCCAGTCGAATTCCTCGGTGCTGAGTTCGAGAATACTGTCATGGTGATGCTGGCGCCCGGCGCAATTGACGAGCGTATCCAGACCGCCCAGCGCACTTGCGGCATCATTGACCAGCTTCTGGCAGAATGCCTCCGAGCGAATATCACCCGGCAGGGCAACGGCCTTACGCCCCGCTTTGCGAATAAGTGCCACGACTTCCCGTGCGTCTTCTTCCTCCTGCGGCAGGTAATTGATGGCGACGTCTGCTCCCTCACGCGCGAAGGCAATGGCGGCGGATCGTCCAAGGCCGGAATCTCCCCCTGTGATGAGCGCACGTCGCCCCGCCATACGGCCGCTGCCTTTATAGCTTGTCTCACCACAATCGGGCTTGGGATGCATGCGCGATTGCAAGCCCGGCCATTCCTGAGGTTGGGAAGCGAACGGGGCGTGGGGGTAGAGCTTCTGCGGGTCAGCCAGAGGCGCCGCTCCCGCCTGTGCAGGTGCCGCCTGCGCGCGACTGGTTGCCGCCACAAGACCGGCAAGGCCAAGTGTGGCACCTTGCATCATGCTCCGCCGATTGGTTGAAGCTGCCCCGGTATTTCTGGTGCCTGATACGGGCGTCTCGCTTTCTTCTGGCGCATAGGGGGCGTGCGATGCTGTCGGATCGGTGGGATTGCTCATGGCGGCGGGTCTCGCTTTTGACAGGAGGGAACCGTGCCGGTCATCCGACACTGAGTGAGAAGCCGTCAGAGACGATTGGGTTGCTATGCAAAGGGAGCCGTACAAACCACTGACGCCCTTCAGCAGGGTGTTCGGCCCTCCTTTTAGGTCTCTGTGACGGCTGCGGTCGTCCAGTCCGGTCATGGTCTCCCAATGCCCTAGCCGCGGCTCGCCAGAGGGGCTATATTGACCACTTGTTGCGAGTAGGAGCGTCACGCCAGCATGTCCGAACAGATCCGTCCGACCGAGTTGCCTGAGAACCTCGATGACGAAGCCGATTATGGCGCCTCATCCATCTCGGTTCTCAAGGGGCTCGATGCGGTACGCAAACGCCCCGGCATGTATATCGGCGATACGGATGATGGCTCGGGACTGCACCATATGGTGTTCGAGATCATCGACAACGCCGTGGACGAAGCGCAGGCAGGTCATGCAACGCGCTGCATCCTGACCCTCAATGGCGACGGGTCGGTGGGCGTACGCGATAACGGTCGTGGCATTCCGACCGATATGCATGAGGAAGAAGGCGTGAGCGCGGCGGAAGTCGTGCTGACCAAGCTTCATGCCGGCGGCAAGTTCAACCAGAATTCCTATAAGGTTTCCGGTGGTCTGCATGGCGTTGGCGCGGCTGTGGTCAACGCGCTCTCAGAGTGGATGGAAGTCCGCATCTGGCGCAACAACACGGAGCATTTCATTCGCTTTCAGCATGGCGAGCGCGATGACGCTCTGGCTGTCATCGGGGCGAGTGACGAGCCTCGGGGGACGCTGGTCACATTCAAGCCCAGCAAGCAGACCTTCACCAAGGTGGAATTCGACTTCACCACTCTCGAACGCCGCATGCGCGAGCTCGCCTTCCTGAATTCCGGCCTCGAGATCGTCCTGCGCGATGAGCGTCATGCCGAGAACAAAGAAGTGGTGTTCTGCTATGAAGGGGGTCTCAGCGCCTTTGTAGAATATCTCGACGCGAGCAAGACCTCGATAGTCACCCCGCCCATCGTCGGTGCAATCGATCATGCCGAGAGCGGTATCCGCGTCGAGTTCGCACTGACCTGGAATGACAGCTTCCATGAGACGATGCTGTGCTTCACCAATAATATCCCGCAGCGCGATGGCGGTACGCATCTGGCCGGGTTCCGCCAGGCCCTGACACGAGTGGTGGGCAAATACGCCGATACCGGATCGTCCAAGAACGCCGCCTCCCTCACGGGTGAAGACATGCGCGAAGGCATGACGGCGGTGCTGTCGGTGAAGGTGCCCGACCCCAAATTCTCGTCCCAGACCAAGGACAAGCTTGTCTCCTCCGAGGTGCAGCCTGTCGTCCATGTGACCGCGGCAGATGCCATTGGGCACTGGTTTGAAACCCATCCGCGTGAAGCCAAGGCCGTGATTGCGAAGGTCAACGAGGCGGCGGCGGCGCGTGACGCTGCCCGGCGTGCTCGTGAACTCACGCGGCGCAAGGGCGTACTCGATGTGTCCTCCCTGCCGGGTAAGTTGGCGGATTGTCAGGAGCGCGATGCAAGCAAGGCCGAATTGTTCATCGTCGAGGGTGATTCGGCAGGTGGAACGGCCAAGCAGGGGCGCGACCGTCGCTTCCAGGCCATCCTGCCGCTCAAGGGCAAGATTCTCAATGTCGAGCGTGCGCGTTTTGATCGTATGCTCGGCTCTGCTGAAGTCGGTACGCTGATCACGGCGCTCGGCACCGGCATCGGCCGTGGCGATGTGGAGCAGGGTGGTTTCTCGATCGAGAAGCTGCGCTACCACAAGATTGTCATCATGACGGACGCCGACGTCGACGGATCCCATATCCGCACGCTGCTGCTCACCTTCTTCTTCCGTCAGATGCCGGAGCTGATCGAGAAGGGATATCTCTATATCGCCCAGCCGCCGCTCTACCGCGCCAAGCGCGGTAACGAGGAGCGCTATCTAAAAGACGATGCGGCTCTGGAGCAGTATCTGCTCGACAAGGCGCTTGCCAATGCCACGCTGACCTTGTCGAGCGGAGAGGTGATTGCGGGTGAGGCGCTGATGGAGCGCGTCAAGGCGATGGGACAGGTGGCGAAGACGCTCACAGCGCTGGCGAGCAAGATTCCTGTCTGGGTGCTTGAGCAGGCCTATGTGGCGCGCGCCCTGTCCCTTGGGCATGAGACTGCCCAGGAACGCGCGCCCATCCTCCAGGCGCGCCTCGATGCCGCCTCGCCGGTCAATGAGCGTGGCTGGATGGTCGGTCCCACGGAAGAAGGCGGCCTGCGGCTTGCGCGCAGCGTGCGCGGCGTGGGCGAGGTCTATACGCTCGATGCCGTGCTGCTGCGTTCGGCAGAGGCGCGCTGGCTTGCGGGAGAAGGCAGCCGGATTGCCGATGATTTCGATGGTGCGGCGAAATTGGCGCTCGACAGCCAGTCGGTGGAACTTGCGGGTCCGGCCATGGTTTTCGACCGGGTGGTGCAGCAGGGGCGCAAGGGCCTTGCCATCAACCGGTTCAAAGGCCTTGGCGAGATGAATAACGAGCAACTCTGGGATACGACCCTCGACCCCGCAACCCGCATCCTGCTTCAGGTCAAGGTCGGCGATGTGGAAGACGCGGGTCAGGTCTTCTCGACCCTCATGGGCGACGTGGTGGAGCCGCGCCGCGACTTCATCGTCGGTAATGCCCAGAAGGTCGCCAATCTTGACGTCTGATCGTCGGGCGTCGCAGGCCATGCGCAGTCTCGCGCTGGGTGCGGCGCTTTGCGCCTTCGCCGGTCAGGCCAGGGCGACGGATCTGGGAAATGACGGAGCGTCGTCTACGGTCTCAACCGCGCCCTCAGCGAATATGGGCCAGACCACCGCGATCTACCGTGTCTATAATCATGGGCTCCACGTTGTGGATGCTACAGCCGATTATACCCTGACCGATCTGGGCTACGGCATCACGACGAGGCTTCATGCAGGCGGCTTCATGAGCCTGTTTCTGCGCATGGATATCCAGAGCACGGCGCAGGGTCATTTCGACCATGACTGGGTTCATCCAGTCGGCTATGAGAGTGCCGGTTACTCGCGCGGACGTCACCGCAGTGTGGTCCTTCACTATGATGACGACGCGCCGCATGTTGTGACGCTCGATCCCAAGGAGAGTGACCGCGAGGACGTTCCTCAGGGCGAACTGTCTCATGCCATGGACACGCTGAGCGCCATGGCGCTTCTGCTCGAAAACGTGCGTCATACCGGGAAATGCGATGGCAACGCCCACGTATTCGATGGCTTGCGTCTGAGCGCCATGACGTCTCACGGGCCGTTCAAGGGCGAAGTGCCCGAGACCTTCGGGCAGAAGTTCAAAGGCCCGGCCTTGCGCTGCGATTTCGTCGGCCAGCAGGAGGCCGGATTCATCAAGGACTCATCTCATCTCGAAGTGATGAAAGCCCCTCATCCCGGTTCGGCATGGTTTCAGGATATTCCCGGCGTCGGGCTGACCGCTGTGCGCATCGAATTCGAACATCCCAAGCTCGGTCAGATGACCGCGGTCCTCGATCACACGCCCGTCGTCCAGCCGTAAGCTGCAGGATTCCACCGTCCGGGCAATCGGGTAGCGTGGGGGGCGAACTCCCCCTGGCGGCTCAGCGAGGCCGAGACAGATCATAGATCAGTTTTGGAAGCTCGGCGACACAACCCGCTATAGCCGTAGCATGCGCGCTCATGCTGCGGTCACCATAGCCCCAACTGGCGAAAAGCGCTGGCATCGGCACGCCCAGAGCAGCCGAGATGTCGTTCCGATGATCGCCAATCATGATGCCTCGCGTAGGTTCGGCGTCGATCATGCGCATGGTTTTGCGGATGTGGTCGGGATCGGGCTTGCGCACAGGGAAGCTGTCGCCACCGCCAACGGCGTCGATCAGCGGCGCAATACCGAGTTTTTCAATAATTTCCTGCGCCGCCTTCACAGGTTTATTCGTGCAGATCACGCAGGCGATGCCGCGTTCATGCAGCGTCGTCAGCATGGCTTCGGTATCCGGAAACAGCCTGGTCTTCTCGGTAGCGCGTGGCTCATAGATGTCGAGGAACCGTCTGGTCGCCTCGTCACGATCGATCCTGTCTGTGTCGCCCCCATAAACCAGTAGCCGGTCAACCAGTTTGCGCGCGCCATCGCCAATCATACCGCGCACCGTTTCAGCATTCGGCTCGCGCAGGTCATAGGATTTGAGCAGGGCGCCCCCGCTCTCTGCAAGGTCGGGCAGGCTGTCGATCAGCGTCCCATCGAGATCGAAAACGGCAGTCTTGATTTCCGTACTCATGGGCGATCTTCCTCTTGAAACAGGCGAATGCAATAATCGGCAATCCGAAGTGACAGGAGAGGTGTTTGACAGCCCTCTGCCGGGTTGGCTACGCCACGTAACGATATGACATCACTTTCCATTTCGGACGGCCAGCCCGTTCGCCATCACAAACCGACGACTGCCGTCATCCTCGCGGCAGGGCTTGGCACGCGCATGCGCTCAAACCTGCCCAAGGCCCTGCATCCGCTGGGTGGACGTCCCATGATCGCGCATCTGATCGAGACAGCAAAAAGCGTCTTCGACCGAATCGTGGTGGTGGTCGGCCCGGACATGCCTGCTCTTGAAAAGGCCGCCGCTCCGTGGCCCTGCGTGGTCCAGACAGAGCGTCTTGGGACTGGCCATGCCGCGCGCATGGCGGAAGAACTGTTTGGTGACGGGGACGTCGCCATTCTCTATGCCGACAACCCGCTGATCACAGAAGCGACGATGCGCATGCTTCTCGAAACGAGGCGTCAGGCGGGAGTGACTCTGGCTCTTCTCGCTATGCGCCCTCGTGAGGCAGGACGTTATGGACGCGTGGTGGTCGAAGAGGGCGCCGTACGGGCTATCGTGGAATGGAAAGACGCCAGCGAGGCCGAGCGCGCCATAGAACTGTGCAACGCCGGTGTGCTTTGCGCTGGCGCGCAGGAGCTGAGAAACTGGCTGGCTGCCCTAGGTAATGACAATGCCCAGGGGGAATATTATCTGACCGATGTCGTGGCGCTGGCGGCCCGCGAAGGTCTTGTCCGTCATGCCGAAGCTCCTGCAGACGAACTGGCGGGGATCAACTCGCGCGCAGAACTGGCTACAGCAGAAGCGAGCCTGCAGAGGCGCCTGCGTAATGCGGCGCTCGATGCAGGCGTGACCCTTGTTGCACCGGAAACAGTCTTCTTCTCGGCGGATACGGTGATCGAGCCGGATGTCGTGGTTGAATCCAATGTCGTGTTCGGCCCGGGAGTGGTTGTGCGTCGCGAGGCGCGTATTCGTGCATTCAGCCATCTGGAGGGCTGCGTCGTGGAGCGCGAGGCGATTATCGGTCCCTATGCGCGTCTGCGTCCAGGAACTGTCTGCGGTGTGGCCTCGCATGTCGGTAATTTTGTGGAGCTCAAGGCGACACAGCTCGGAGATGGTGCGAAAGCGAACCATCTGACTTATCTCGGTGACTCAACAATCGGCGCGCGCACCAATGTCGGTGCAGGCACGATCACCTGCAATTATGACGGCGTTTTCAAGCATCGCACTGTGATCGGCGAGGATGTCTTTGTCGGGTCTGATTCCATTCTTGTGGCGCCCGTCACAATCGGCAGCGGAGCCCTATTAGCCGCTGGCGGTGTCATCACCGAGGATGTGGAAGCAGGAGCCCTGGCTCTGGGGCGTTCGCGACAGATTAACAAGGCAGAGAGAGGGCGCAGCATTCGTGACGCCCTGCGTGCAAAGAAGGAACAGGGCTGATGTGCGGAATCTGCGGCGTCGTCGGACACAAGAATGCCACTCCGCTCATCGTCGAGGCGCTGAGGCGTCTCGAGTATCGCGGCTATGATTCAGCAGGGATCGCCAGTCTGGTGGACGGGCGCATCGCGCGCCGACGGGCGGCGGGCAAGCTCGATAATCTTCAGGCCGTTCTGGATGTGCAGCCTCTCAAGGGCATCACGGGGATTGGCCATACGCGCTGGGCGACCCATGGCCTGCCCAATGAAATCAACGCCCATCCCCATGCGACCGATCGTGTCGCGATCGTGCATAACGGGATCATCGAGAACTACGAGGAACTCAAGGCCGAAATGGTGGCCATTGGACGCCACTTCACGTCCGAGACCGATACGGAATGCGTCGCGCAGCTCGTTGATTTCTACCTCGATCAGGGCATGACCCCGCGAGAGGCTGCAAGCAAGACCCTGGGGCGACTGCAAGGCGCCTATGCCCTGGCCATGATCTTCACTGGCCATGAGGGGCTGCTGATCGGTGCGCGTCATGGTGCGCCACTTGCCGTCGGGTTTGGCGAGGGGGAGATGTTTCTCGGCTCCGATAGTCTTGCCCTGGCGCCGCTGGCGCGTCGCATTGCCTATCTGGATGACGGGGACTGGTGTGTGCTCCAGCCCGACAACGTGGAGTTCTACGACGCATCGGGCCAGCGTGTGCAGCGCGCCGTGCAGACAATCGCGCTCATCGCGGGAACGGTCGGCAAGGATGGCTACCGTCATTACATGGAGAAGGAACTCCATGAGCATCCGGTTGTCATCGGCCAGACCCTGCAGAGAATGATCGATCCGGTCACCCGCGCGATTGCCCTGCCAGAATTTCCCTTTGACATGGCCGCCCTGCCGCGCGCGATCATCACCGCCTGCGGCTCAGCATTCTACGCGGGTCTGGTGGCACGTTACTGGCTGGAAGCGGAAGCGCGCCTGCCCGTGGATATCGATGTTGCATCGGAGCTCCGCTATCGCAACCCGCCGCTGACACCCAGCGGTATGGCGCTGATGATCTCCCAGTCCGGTGAGACAGCGGATACCCTCGCTGCATTACGCAGTCTGCGCGAGCGTGAGCAGCACATCGTATCGATCCTCAATGTCGAGGGAAGCACGATGGGCCGTGAAAGCGACGTCGTGCTCGGCATGGTTGCGGGGCCCGAGATTTCGGTGGCCAGCACGAAGGCCTTCACCGCCCAGCTCTCTGTTCTCGCGGTGCTGACCATTGCCATCGCCCGGGCTCGGGGGGCAATGTCTGCAAAGCGGGAAGCCGATCTTCTGGCCCATCTGCTCGACCTTCCTTCACGGGCTGCAGAAATATTCTCCCGCGTGAGCGATATCCAGGCCATGGCCGCTTCCGTGGCTGAGGCTCGAGACGTACTTTATCTCGGCCGGGGCATCTGCTTTCCGGTTGCTCAGGAAGGCGCTCTCAAGCTCAAGGAGATTTCGTACATTCATGCAGAGGCCTATGCTGCTGGCGAGATGAAGCATGGCCCCATTTCGCTGATCGACAAGGATGTGCCCATCGTCGTCATCGCACCCTCGACGATTTTGTTCGATAAAACCCTGTCGAATATCCAGGAGGCCAAGGCACGCGGCGGACGCATCATGGCCTTCACCGATCAGAAGGGAGCTGAACGATTGAGCGGTCTGGCCGAACATATGGTCATCCTGCCGGATGTCGATCCGTTTGTAGCCCCCATTCTCTATACGATCCCGGTCCAAATCCTCGCTTATGAGGTGGCCCTGCGCCGTGGCACCGATGTCGACCAGCCGCGTAACCTCGCCAAATCGGTGACTGTGGAGTAACCTGACCCAAAACAGCCAGGGGGCCGGAGAAATGGCGGGAGCGGGACCAGCGATACTCATTCGAGGAGCGGGAGTGGCCGGGCTCGTCACGGCCGTGACCCTTGCGGAGAAGGGCGCCACCGTCACGGTGCACGAAGCGGGGCCGCGGATCGGGAGCGGCGCTTCATGGTTCGCCGGCGGTATGCTCGCTCCCTGGTGTGAAGCAGAATCCGCTCCCGAGGAAGTCACGCGCGACTCACTCGACTCCCTGCAGTGGTGGGCCGATCACGTCCCCGATATGGCGCGCAATGGCAGTCTGGTTGTGGCGCCCCCGCGTGATCAGGTCGAACTCGCCCGTTTCGGCAGGCGCACGAGCCATTTCGAGACCATCGACGACCGGAAAATTAGTGAGCTCGAACCCGATCTGGCAGGCCGCTTCGACAAGGCTCTGTTTTTTGCGGGGGAGGGCCATGTCGATCCCCGCCTCGCATTGCAGCGCCTTGAACAGCGTCTTCTGAATCTGGGCGGGATTGTCCGTTTCGGGACGACGCAGAGCGCTGCTAGCTTCGACTGGGTTGTCGACTGCACGGGCATGGACGCGCGCGACATTGAGCCCGGCCTGAGGGGCGTTCGTGGGGAGATGATCCTGGTGCGCTGCCCCGAGATGCGTTTGCATCGTCCGGTGCGCATGCTGCATCCGCGCATCCCGATCTATATCGTGCCACGCGAGAACAATATCTTCATGGCTGGCGCGACGATGGTTGAAAGCGATGATAATCGCGCCATCACGGTCAGGGCCATGAGCGAGCTTCTGAACGCGCTCTACACGCTGCATCCGGCTTTTGCCGAGGCGGAGATCATCGAGGCAAATGCGGGGATACGCCCGTCCTACTCCGATAATGTGCCGCGAGTGCATTGTGAGGGGCGTCGGATCACGGTCAATGGTATGTATCGCCATGGCTTTCTCCTGTCGCCAGCGCGGGCGGCAGAAGTCGGGCGTGTCATTTTTCCCGCCACGACCTGATCCGGCTGCGACACCAGCCGTTCTGATGTCATGAAACCGGCAGCTTGGATCTGCCCTCCCGGCGCGCGCTGCGTGTGGGACGAATTTGGAGGAAATGCCTTGCAGATAATCGTGAATGACGAGACGAAGCGCATCAGCGGCCGCTTTCTCTCCGACATCCTGATCGAGCTTGGCTATGGTGAGTCAAAAGTGGCAACCGCGATCGACGGGGTATTCGTTCCTCGTTCCGCCCGATCGGGCAGGGAATTGCAGGAAGGTGCACGGCTCGAGATCCTTGCCCCCATGCAGGGAGGCTGACCCATGCGCGCCTACGGAACCGAGCTTGCATCGCCCCTTATGCTGGGGACCGCCCTCTATGACAGCCCGGCCGTGCTGGCGGCCTCGGTCAAGGCAGCCCGTCCTGGAGCGGTAACCGTATCGTTGCGCCGTGAGTCGGCTGGCGAACAGGCCGGTCAGGCATTCTGGGAGCTCGTGCGCGGGCTTGAGGTGCCGGTGCTGCCCAACACGGCAGGTTGTCATACTGTGCGCGAAGCCGTGACCACGGCCCAGATGGCGCGTGAGGTTTTTGACACCGACTGGATCAAGCTCGAAGTGATCGGGCAGGGTGATCTGTTGCAGCCCGATGTCTTCGCGCTCGTTGAAGCGGCGCGTATCCTGACCGAGGAGGGATTCAAGGTCTTTCCGTATACCACTGAGGATCTTGTGGTGGCCGAGCGCCTGCTTCGAGCCGGATGTGAGTTGCTGATGCCCTGGGGGGCTCCGATAGGGTCGGGCAGGGGACTCAACAATGTTTTCGGTCTACGCGCCCTGCGCGCGCATTTCCCCGAGATTCCTATGGTGATCGATGCCGGAATTGGACGCCCGTCCCATGCCGTGACCGCGTTCGAACTCGGCTACGACGCCATTCTGATCAATACGGCGGTCGCCAAGGCGGGTGACCCTGTCAGCATGGCTGAGGCATTCCGTCTTGCTTGCGAGGTCGGGCGCCTGGCCAGCGAGGCCGATCCGATGGAGGAGCGCGACATGGCTGTTCCTTCGACGCCCACTCTTGGCAAAGCAGTATTTGCATCATGAACAGCCGTCTTCCTTCACCTATCTACCCCGTTGTCGATCACCCGCGCTGGGTGGAACGTCTCGGTGCAGCCGGGGCACGGTTCATCCAGCTCCGCCTCAAGAATCTCGATCCGGAAACGCTGCGCGCCCAGGTGATAGAGGGGCAGGAAGCTGCCGTGCGGCATAATGTTCGCCTCGTGCTGAATGACTACTGGCAGCTCGCGATCGAACTTGGGATCGACTACATCCATATCGGTCAGGAAGACCTCGATACTGCCGATCTCGACCAGATCCGGGCGGCGCGTATCGCTTTCGGTATCTCGACCCATTCGCATGAGGAACTCGAGCGCGCCCTTTCCGTCGCTCCTGATTATGTCGCGCTTGGTCCGATATGGGAGACGAAGCTCAAGAAGATGATCTGGGACCCCCAGGGCGTCGAAAAACTGACCGAATGGCGCCGTCTTATCGGACCTGACATGCCTCTCGTGGCCATTGGCGGCATCACGCGCGCCCGTGCCCCCTCCTGTATCGCCGCTGGGGCAGACAGCGTAGCGGCCGTTTCCGACTTCATTGCCTCCGAGGAGCCTGAAGCTCAGGTGAAGGCATGGCTGGACGTGTGCAGCCACTGAAAAGACTTAATATTTCCTTCAGGATAGCAGACGAACCCTCGCGGCTGCGGGAGGATTCGCGTATAGAGTGCTGACAACACGGAAATTGAGGGAGAGCGCGCGCCTATGATGGTGACGGGACTGGCTGCCATTATTCTGGCGCTGGCGCTGCTGATGGTTCTGATCAGTGCGGTCCAGCCTTTAGCCCGGCGGCTTGAGGTTTCGGAAACTGTTCTGCTTGCGCTGGCTGGTATTGGTATTGGTGCGGCAGCAGATCTATTGCTCCGCTCCTCCCTGACCGAGATTTTCGATGGTGCAGCCGAGACGCTGCTCTATTTCCCGATCAATAGCGAAGCGTTTCTGCTGATCTTCCTCCCCATCCTGGTTTTTCAGGGGGCGTTGGCGATCGATGTGCGACGCCTTGCGCATGAGACTGCCACAGTGCTGCTGCTGGCTGTCGTGGCGGTACTTGTCTCGACGCTCACTATCGGGATGGCGCTTTATCCGTTTGCCGGCCAGACACTTGTTGTTTGTCTGCTTCTGGGCTCGATCGTCGCCACGACTGATCCGTCCGCCGTCGCCGGGATCTTCCGTGAGATTGGTGCGGCCTCGCGTCTGACCAGACTGGTCGAGGGAGAAGCGCTGCTTAACGACGCGGCTGCTATCGCGATCTTCTCGATCCTGCTCGCCTCCGTGACGTCGCATCGTCATATCGAGCTTGGCGAGACCGTCATCGATTTCTTCGCCTCCTTCGGCGGGGCGATGATCGTGGGGGTCGCCGTAGGCCGCCTGACACTTTTGATGATTGCGGGTCTTGGTGCCTCGGCCGCCGCAGAAATCACGCTCACACTGGCGCTGCCTTATGTAGTGTATATTTTGTGTGACGAGTTTCTGGGCTTTTCAGGTGTGGTCGCCACGGCGGCTTCAGGCCTGACTCTGTCAGTTTATGGGCCATCCACCTTCAGACCGCAGGTCTGGCGCTTTTTGAACGAGCTTTGGGTTCAGCTGGTCTTCTGGGCCGGGTCGCTGGTCTTCGTCCTTGCGTCCATGCTCGTGCCACGCCTCCTGATCGGAATGACGCGGTGGGATTGCGTATTGATCCTCATTGCCACCGTGGCCGGGATGCTGGCACGCGGCGCCGTCGTGTTCGGTTTGCTGCCCATTCTGGCAGCGTTCAAACTCTCACCACCCGTGCCTGCACCGTTCAAGACAACCATGGTCTGGGGCGGATTACGCGGGGCCATCACACTGGCTCTGGCGCTGGCCGTGACTGAAAACCAGCGCGTCTCGACCTCGACCGCGCATTTCATCGGCATCATCGCGACCGGCTTCGTGCTGATCACGCTACTCGTGAATGGCACCACGCTGCGGTACCTTGTGGTATTCCTCAAACTCGACCAGTTGCCTGCCATCGATCAGGCCATGCGTCACCAGGTGCTCAGCAGCGGTCTGGCGCAGGTCGCGGAACGCACGCACACGCTCGCCGATGAACTGGGCTTCGGGGCAGGGACCCAGAAGACGATCATCGGTCAGATCGAGCGCCGCGCGCAGGAGGAGAGCGAGGCCAACACCTTTGACACTGCTCTGGGCGACCGGCAGCGCGTGACACTGGCGCTGATCACCATCGCCAATCGCGAGCGCTCCTTGCTGCTGGACCTGTTTCGCATACGCGGTCTGTCACGCCGGGTCATGGAAACACTGCTGCGCTCATCCGAAGCCATGGTGGATGGCGCACGGCTGGAAGGGCGGTACGGTTACGTGCGCGCTCTGCGCCGAAGGCTGCGCCCGACCATGCGTTTTCGTGTCGCGCAGATGCTGCACAGGCGCTTTCACATCGACCAGCCGCTCATGTTCTGTATGTCCGAGCGCTTCGAAATGCTGGTCATTGCCCATCTGGTTTCGCTCTCTCTGATGCGCTTCATGCATCAGCGGCTGGAGCCGACATTGGGGACGCGCATCAGTGAGATCGTTTCGGAGGTCCTTGGCCGTCAGCGCCGCATGCTCGATGATGCGCTGGAGATGATGCGCTTGCATTATCAGGGCTATTCCGAAGCGCTCGAGAGCCGCATTCTGCATCAGATCGCGTTGCGTCTGGAGGAAGAGGAATATGACGAGCTGTTGTCGGACAATCTCGTCAGTGAGGAACTTCATCGGGAACTGCTGAGAGACGTCGAGAAGCGACAGGAGCGTCTCGAAAAGCCGCTTCGCTTTAACCTCAAGAGCGGTATAGAGCAGCGGTTACGCTCGTTCCCGGCGTTTCGGGGCGTACCGGACGGTGTGCTGCACGATCTGGCGATGAACATATCCTTGCGCTTCGCTTCGCCGGGGGAGGTACTGCTGCGCCGCAACGGCAAGATCAATATGGTATACGCCGTTGTTGCCGGTCTGGCTGAAGTGCATATTGCGGAACAGGACGTGCAGTTCGGGGCAGGGGATCTTATCGGAGCTGCGCCTCTCATCAACGAGACGTTCTCGCGCGGAACAGTCCGGACGCTTCAGTTCTGTCATCTGCTCGCGATACCGGCGTCGCAGTTCCGGCGCCTCGTCGAGGAGTATCCCATCGTGCGTCGTACGATCGATGAGCGTGCCGAGGCGCGTTTGGCTGAGGGTCACCGGCTCTCGCTCGTTCTCGGAGGGGACAAGGAGCCGTTCATCCCGGCGCGTGAATTGATCAAGGCGGGGAACCGCGATAGCTCGAGAGAGAGCAGCAACTGAGACGCTGGTGCGTCTGAAGAGTCGTGCCATGTTCGTTTACGTTCGATCTGTCTGATAGCGGGCAAATCGAACGTATCCAGGACCGAGGCTGAGCCCATGATACAGAGTCCTCATACCGGATATCCAAAAGTTCGATAAGATATATTATGCCAACTCGCATGCGGGTTAGAGAGCAAAGCGCACTCAAACATCCTGTACGACCATCCGCCGCGGTCATGAAAACTCGGCTGCGCGGCACGTATCCGCGCAGCCGACAAGGTTCAGGCCAAGGCATAGCTGCCGAGCTCGGCGCCAGTCTGGCTGTCGACCTCCTTCAGGATCACGCCGTAACCCCAAAGCGCACCGAGATGTTCGAGCGTGAGTCTTGCATCCGTAGGTTGCAGCAGCTTACCCGGACGGGTGCGATGCTCAAGACGCAGGATGCGATCCCCCGTCAGATCGGCACCGACGATCTCGATCTCCTCAGCCAGAAGACCGGGATCGTAGGACGCGGCGACAGAGCGCCTGATGTCGCGATAGCCAGGATCGTCATGGATGGCATCAACCAGCAGATACGGTTGGGACAGGTCATCCTCAAGTCTGAACAGCCTGAAGTCGCGTATGACCTTCGGCGAGAGAAACTGCTGCACGAAACTCTCGTCGCGATACTCCGCCCAAGCGTGATGAAGCGTGCCGATAGGGTCCTGATTGCCCGCATGACCGGGGAACCAGCGTTTGTCTTCCTCAGTGGGCTCTGTGCACACACGCGCGATGTCGGTCATCATCGCGAAGCCCAGCGCATAAGGATTGAAACTGGGCCCTCCCCCTTCATCGAAGCCACGCTGGGTGATGACGTTGCTGGTCGAGTGAATGACCTCCAGAATGGCAGCGTCGTCGATCAGCTTCTTGTCATGCAGGCGATGCATGATGAAGTTGTGCACCCAGGTGGCGCAGCCTTCATTCATCAGCTTGGCCTGAGGCTGCGGATAGAAATATTGCGCGATCAGCCGGACAATACGGATGATTTCACGTTCCCAATTGGCCAGTCGAGGGGCATGCTTTTCGAGGAAGTAGAGGATATTCTCCTCAGGCAGGCCTAGGCTGGCTCCCTGGTCATCCGTTTCGCTGCCCGGTTTTGCCTGATGCTGTGCTTCGGGCAAGGTCCGCCAGAGATCGTTGAAGTTTTCATCCTCATAGGCGCGCCTCTCACGGGCGCGTTCCTGCTCGTGTCGCAGATCGAGCCGTTTGCTCCCCGTATGACGATCGACACCCTGGCTCTGCAGGGCATGGGCAGCGTCAAGAATGCGCTCGACCGCCCTCACCCCGTATTTTTCCTCACATCGGGCCACATAACCCCGTGCGAATTCGAGATAATCGAGAATCTGCGTGGAGTCCGTCCACTCGCGGAAAAGCCGGTTATTTTTGAAGAAATGGTTATGCCCAAAGGCCGCATGGGCAATCACCAGCGCCTGCATGGTGGCTGTGTTTTCCTCCATGAGGTAGGAGATACAGGGGCTGGAATTGATTACGACCTCATAGGCAAGACCCATCAGCCCACGCTTGTATGCGTTCTCATGGGAAACAAAGCGCTTGCCAGCCGACCAGTGGGGATAGCTGATGGGCATGCCATGAGACGTATACACATCGAGCATCTGCTCGGAGGTGATGATCTCGATGCGATTGGGATAGGTATCGAGCTTGAGCTCCTCGCTCGCTATGCGGTCGATCTCGCCATAGCAGTCCCGCAATGTCGAGAACGTCCAGTCTGTGCCGGTATAGAGCATGGTCACTCCCCTGCCCGTTCGGCCGCACGTCGGGCGAACAGATCCCTGAAAACCGGAAAGATATCGCGCCTGTCCTGAACCTGACGCATGGCCAGTTGCGGTGTGGTTTCGGCAATCGCTTTGTAACCGCGCCAGAGATCGGTTTCGCTGCGCAGCAACGCACCGCCCATACTGACCTCGACATAGGCGAAATACTGCACCACGGGCAGGATGGCCTCCGTCATCAGACGATTGACCTTGTTCATATCCGAAGAAATATTATCTCCGTCCGAAACCTGCGCGACGTAGATATTCCATTTATCGGTCGGATAGCGGTCAGCCTGCACCTCATGCAGAAGATCGAGTGCGGTCGACACCACCGTACCGCCTGTGCGCGGATCAGTGAAAAAAACGTCCTCTTCAACCTCTTCTGCTGTTTCAGCGTGTCGGATGAAGACGATCTCCAGTTTCTCGTATCGCTTTTCCAAAAAGACATGCAGCAGCATGAAAAACTGCTTCCCAAGCTCTTTCATCTTTTCGGTCATGGATCCCGAAACATCCATGACACAGAAAATGACGGCCTGCGTCGTTGGTTTCGGCACAGGGGTGAAGCGCCGGTAGCGCAGATCGACCGGATCAACCCACGGGATGCGGGCAAGGCGCTGGCGCAGCAGATCGCGTCCTTCGCGTAATTCCTGCAGCCTGAGGAACAAATTGTCCGAGAGCGGTCTCTGATCTTCGAGTGCTGCGATTTCCTCCTCAATATCGACGAGTTCCTGCGGCTTTGGACGCTTGAGTCCGATACGACGCCCCATTGAGCGCCGCATGGTCCGTCCCAGGTCGATCTGGGATGGCGAACCGTCACTTGTCAGCCCGGCGCGGCTTGTGGCGTGGGTGGTGGTTGAGGCGATCTCGCGCTTCACCAGATCGGGCAGTTCGAGATCGTCAAAGAACAGGTCGAGAAACTCGTCGCGCGAGAGGACAAAACGATAATTGTCCTCGCCGCCCCCCTGCTCGCTCGCGCCATTCCCTTCGCCGCCCCCCTCGCCTTCTCCGCCGGGCGGCCGACGCAGCCTGTCGCCCTTTACAAACTCCTTGTTGCCGGAGAGCACGAAATGACGCGTTCCGGCACTGAAATGCCTGTGAAAGCTCGGCTCGTGAAGGACATCGGCCGGGATCGAGACCGCGCTATCCTGCCCGATCTCACGAATGCGCCCTTGCGCTGCGGCGTCGCGCACCGCGCTCTGGATGGCCTGGCGCGCCCTTGAAAGGACGCGCTGGCGGTTTTCGGTGTTCTTGCCGTGCGGATTCGGGCGTCTGTCGATGATTTCCATGAAACGCTCCGTGAGAGGAAGATCAGGCCGACTGCTTGACGCGCATGTACCATTCGACGAGGCGCCTTACCTGACGCTCGGTATAACCGCGTGCCACCATGCGGCTGACGAATTCATCGTGCTTGCGCTCACTGGTGCTGTCCTTTTTCGACCCGAAACTGATGACAGGCAGCAGATCCTCGACCTGGCTGAACATGCGCTTTTCGATCACGTCGCGGATCTTCTCATAGCTCGTCCATGACGGGTTGCGCCCGCCATTGCTGGCCCTCGAACGCAGGGAGAACTTGACGACCTCGTTTCGGAAATCCTTGGGGTTCGCAATGCCCGCCGCTTTTTCGGTCTTGCTCAGTTCAGCGTTGAGCAGATCGCGATTCATCAGCTGGCCTGTATCGGGATCCTTAAAATCCTGATCCTCTATCCAGGCATCGGCATAGTCCAGATAACGGTCGAACAGGTTCTGACCGTAGTCGTTGTAGCTCTCCAGATAGGCTTTCTGGATCTCATTGCCGAGAAACTCGGCATAGCGACGCGCAAGATCGGACTTAAGCGACGCAAGATAGGCAGCCTCGGTTTCAGCCGGGAACTGTTCACGCCGTACCGCCTGCTCCAGCACATACATGAGATGCACAGGGTCGGCCGAAATTTCGGAGGCATCGTGATTGAAGGTGGCTGAGAGAACCTTGTAGGCAAATCGCGTGGAGATCCCCTCCATACCCTCATCCACACCCGCGCTGTCCTTGTACTCCTGCATGGCGCGCGCCTTGGGGTCGGTTTCCCGGATGTTCTCGCCGTCATAGACGCGCATCTTGGCAAACTGCGTGGAGTTCGGATGCGATTTGAGACGCGACAGCACGGCAAACTGGGCCAGCATTTCGAGCGTATGAGGCGCACATGGCGCATCGCCCAGAGCCGAGGACTGGATCAGCTTCTCATAGATCTTCGACTCTTCGGTCACGCGCAGGCAATAGGGCACCTTGATGACGCAGACGCGGTCGAGGAAGGCCTCATTGGTGCGGTTATTGCGGAAGGACTGCCACTCCGCCTCGTTCGAGTGCGCCAGAATCACACCTGTGAAAGGGATCGCGCCAATATTCTCGGTACCGACATAATTGCCCTCCTGAGTAGCTGTCAGCAGCGGATGCAGCATCTTGATGGGCGCCTTGAACATCTCGACGAATTCGAGAATGCCCTGATTGGCGCGATTAAGGCCGCCAGAGAAGCTGTAGGCATCGGGATCGTTCTGACTGAAGTTCTCGAGCTGACGAATATCGACCTTGCCGACCAGGGCCGAGACATCCTGATTATTGTCATCCCCGGGTTCGGTCTTGGCGACCGCAATCTGGCGCAGCTTGGACGGATTGAGCCTGACAACGGTGAAGCGCGAGATATCCCCGTCGAAATCCTCAAGACGCTTGAGCGCCCAAGGGCTCGCAATGCCGGTCAGCACGCGGCGCGGAATGTTATATTGCTCCTGCAGCGAGGTGGCGAAACGCTCCGGGTCGAACAAGCCAAGCGGACTCTCGAAGACCGGGCTGATCTGCTTGCCGGCCTTGAGCACGTAGATCGGTTCGCGCTCCATGAGTGTCTTGAGTCGCTCGCCAAGGGAGGATTTGCCGCCGCCAACGGGGCCGAGCAGGTAGAGAATCTGCTTACGTTCTTCCAGACCCTGGGCGGCGTGACGGAAAAAGCCCACAATCTGTTCCACCGCATCTTCCATGCCATAGAAATCGGCGAAGGCAGGATAGGTACGTACGGTGCGGTTCATGAAGATACGGCTGAGGCGCGGATCGCGCGCCGAATCAAGCATGACGGGCTCACCGATGGCCTTGAGCATGCGTTCGGCGGCGCTTGCATAGCAGCTGGGGTCTTCACGGCACAGAGACAGGTAGGAGGCCAGCGACATCTCTGTTTCCCGACGTTCCTCACGAAAGGAAGAAGCCAGCGTAAAGACGTCCGAGAATGAACTCATGACTCGTATGCTCCGATAGATCCTGCCACTGGGCCGGGGGGCGAAACGGTCATACCCACCGATAGAGATGCAGGCGATAAGTCGGGAAGTCAGGCTATGGGGAACGACGAACGGCGAAGCGACGACAAAGGGTGCGGAGCCTCGAATTGCCCCGACATTGCGTAAGACTGACCCGGAAATGCCGGATTTGAGGGGAATTCATGCGGTGTCGAACAGTACCGGACTGACCCGATATGATGACGCTATCGCGATGTCGAACCGCGCTTCAACAAAAAACTGGTTAATGCAAAAAATTTTCAGACGGTCAGGGTAAGCCCGTCATAACCCGGCTCTATCCCCATGGGCAGGCGTCGCCGAAGCGTCTCGAAATCCAGCGCCGGGCCCATATGCGTCAGGATGGTGCGCTCCGGCTTGAGCCTCTCGCACCATGCGATGACAAGATCGACCCAGGCATGGGCCACATGGGGTTCGTATTGAAAGCACCCGACAATCCAGGTCCTGACGCCTGTCAGGGCGTTCAGCGATTCCTCGCTCAGATGCTCGACATCAGTGGAATAGGCGAAATCGCCACAGCGTATGCCGATGGTGGGAATACGATAATGGCGCTGTTCGAAAAGCTGGAGATCGAGATCGCAGAGCTGCAGGCGATCCGTGGTCGTGATCAGATGCGGTTCTGGGACGGGGCGGAAAAATCCTGTGCCGGTCCATGGGCGAAAGGCGTAGCTGTAACGTGCCTCAAGCTCACGCATGACCGTCTCGGTCGCATAAAGCGGCAACGGCGCGTCAAGCATACGGTTGATGGCCCGTAACTCATCGAGCCCGGCCACATGATCTGCATGTTCATGGGTGTAGAGCACGGAATGCACAACGCCGATCCGCTGGCGCAGCAACTGGGCGCGCAGATCGGGCCCGGAATCGACCAGCAGGCGTTTTCCGCTATCGGCCTCGATCACAATGGACGAACGCGTACGCTCGTTGCGCGGATTCTGCGGGTCGCAGGCGCCCCATATCCCCTCACCTTTAGCGCCCCCCACCATGGGAACACCGCCGGAACCGCCACATCCGAGGATAGTGACTTTCATGCAGCGCGCCTGAACAGGGCGCGGAAATTGCGTGTCGTCAGCTCCGCCAACGCCTCGAGCGTCAGCTCACGTTCCTGCGCGAGGCGTGCTGCCGTATAGGCAACATAGCCCGGGGTATTGGGCTTGCCCCGCTTCGGGACCGGTGCGAGGAACGGGCTGTCGGTCTCGACCAGCAGGCGTTCAGCGGGCATGGCGCGGGCGACTTCGCGGATCGTCTCGCATTTGGGAAAGGTGAGCAGGCCGGAGAAGCTCACATACCCCCCGAGATCGATGGCCACGCGCGCGAGATCCATCCCCGAGGCGAAGCAATGCAGCAGGAAGGGGAAGGCGCCCTTTGCATGCTCGTCACGCAATATGGCAGCTACGTCGTCGTCGGCTGCGCGGGCGTGGATCACCAGAGGCAGCCCGGTTTCGCGCGCCGCAGCGATATGCACGCGAAAACTGGCCGCCTGAGCAGCACGCACCGGAATGCCGCCATGCAGGTAATCGAGACCTGATTCGCCTATGCCGATCACGCCCTCCGCCTCGGCCAGCCGGACCAAGGTGGCGAGTTCGGGTGGCTCCTCCTCCTCCACATGATCCGGGTGCGTGCCAATAGCGCACCACACTCGAAGCGCAGGCGTATCATGGCGCGTCAGATCGATCTGGGTCTGGGCGCGCGATAGCCGGGTGCCGATCGTTACCATGCCGGACAGCCCGTGCTCCTTGGCCAGAGCAAGAGCCGCAGGCACATCATCGAGCCGGTCAAGATGGCAATGCGTGTCGATCAGCCCCGTCATACGCGTCTTGCTCACGCCGCAGTCTCGGGCTCGACATAGCGCGGGAACAGGCCCTGCGGTGCCGGCAGCGGGATTTCGGCCTCGAGCGGTGTCGAGAGCGAGGCGAAGTCCCGCGCTGCTTCCGACACGCCAAGCTGCGTCAGGAGCTTGTCCATGGTACCCGGCATATAGGGTTGCAGCATGATGGCAATATGGCGCATCGCCTCATGCAGCACTCGCAGAACGGTCGCCATACGCACGAGATCGGTCTTCTTCAAAGCCCAGGGGGCCTGGCGGTCGATATAGCTGTTACAGGCACGGATGACCTTCCAGACCTCCTCGAGACCGTCTGTCAGCGCAAAACGCCCCATCTGGCCGCGCAGCAGCTCCGGCAGGAGCGATGCGCTGGCGAGAAGCGCCTGATCGTCGTCGGTCAGCGCGCCGAAGGCAGGGAGCTTTGCCTCACAGTTGCGGGCGATCAGGCTCAGCGTCCGCTGGGCGAGATTGCCAAGATCATTGGCCAGTTCGACATTCAGGCGATTGACGAGCGAGCGCTTGCTCAGATCGGAATCCCCGCCGAACGGGACTTCGCGCAGCAGGAAGAACCGCACAGGATCGAGACCATAGCTGGTGACCAAGTCGCGCGGGTCGATCACATTGCCGATCGACTTGCTCATCTTCTCGCCCTCGATCGTCCACCAGCCATTGGCGAATACCGATTGCGGCAGATCGATATCGGCAGCCATGAGAAAGGCGGGCCAGAATACCGCGTGAAAGCGGATGATATCCTTGCCAACGATATGCGCCGAAGCGGGCCAGTATTTCATGCGTTCTGCACCGAAATCCGGATAGCCAAGCGCGGAGAGGTAATTCGTCAGCGCGTCGAACCAGACATACATCACATGGTCCGGATCATTCGGGACCGGGATGCCCCATTTGAAGCTCGTGCGGCTGATCGAGAGGTCCTTGAGTCCCTGACGGACAAAGCTCACGATCTCGTTGCGCCGACCCATCGGGCCGAGAAATTCCGGGTGCTGCTCATACAGGGCGAGCAGTCTGTCCTCGAACGCCGAGAGACGGAAGAAATAGGAGGGCTCGCGCACCCACTCGACCGGGGCACCGGTGGGAGCCGTCTTGCGGCCATCCGCATGGGTTGTCAGCTCATCTTCGGAATAGAAGCACTCATCCCGCAGGGCGTACCAGCCCTCATAGGCGTCGAGATAGATATGGCCATTTGCGGCGACCTTTTCCCAGAGCGCCTGAGCCGCCTGTTTGTGGCGCGGCTCCGTCGTGCGTATGAAATCGTCATAGGAAATACCCATGGCGTCGGCCATGCTTCGAAAATCGCCCGCGATGCCATCCGTAAAGCTCTGGGTGTCGATCCCAGCAGTCTGGGCTGCCTGCTCGACCTTCTGTCCATGTTCATCCGTCCCGGTCAGAAAGAACACGTCCTTGCCGTCCAGACGATTGAAGCGCGCCAGAACATCGGCTGCTATGGAGGTATAGGCATGACCGATATGCGGAGCGCCATTCACGTAATAGATGGGGGTGGTGACATAGTAGCGTGACGTCATGGGGCACTCGCAATGGCGGCTGCCTGTCTGACAGCCTGATTCTTGTCCAGGTTGAACCGCTCTGTCTCGCGCTGCAGCGCTTGGAGGGACGCGAAAGCCTCCGCGGCCTTGCTGGCTTCGGTCAGCTTCCCCTGCCCGGCCAGTTGCCTGGCCCGGTTCGCTAGCCCCTCTCCTAGCAAAGAACAGAGCACGGCAAAACCATCATCATGGCGCAGTAATCCGGCCAGAGTGTCCGGTTCGATTACCGTGCGCCCCTCCAGCAAAGCCTGGGCCAGCTGGCGTGCAGCGTCGTCCGTGCTCTGGTCGCTGGCGAGCACCCGCCCTGGTGCGCCCTGAGCCTGGGCAACAAGCGCGGGGAGGCTGTCGGCAGCCCTACCGTGACGGGAGAGGACCTGACGCGTCTCCTCATCGGAAAGGGGATCGAGGCCAAGAAGTCGGCATCGGCTGCGTATGGTTGGAAGCAGCGCTGACGGTGCCGGACAGGTCAGGAAAAATATAGTGTCGGTCGGGGGCTCTTCCAGCAGTTTGAGCAAAGCGTTGGCGGCATTGCGATTGAGCGCTTCGGCAGCATCCACAATGACGACACGCCAGGCCCCGTCGGCAGCCGTGTGATGCAGGAAATCCTGGACCGGACGGACATCGTCGATGACGATCTCCTGACGCATGCGCTTTCGCTTCTCGTCCATATGTCGGGTGATGAGCAGCAGGTTGGGATGCGTGCCGGCTGTGATCTGGCGCCCTGCCCTGCTTTGCGGATCTGTGCCGCCCAGGAGCAGGCGGGCGCAGGCAAAGGCAAAGCTCGTCTTGCCGATCCCCGGTTCGCCATGGATCATCCAGCCATGATGCAGCCGCCCCGACTCATGGGCGCGGCGAAACAACAAGAGTGCCTCGGCATGGCCTGTCAGAGGTGAGGCGGCAAGAGAGTCCCGCTCGCTCATCTCGGCAAAGAGGGGCTGACGATGGCGAGGATGGCCGCGGCCACGTCTTCGGGGCTCTGTGTGGCGTCAACGGGGCGAATGCGCGCCGGAGCAGTTCGTGCCAGATCGGCAAAACCCTGCGCGATACGGTGATGAAACTCGGCTTTCTCCGCCTCGTAACGATCGGGTTTTCCGCCACGGGCAGCGATGCGCGCCGCGCCGATCTCGGGCGGCACAGTCAAAAGAAGCGTGAGATCGGGCTCGCAGTCGATCAGACCACGCAGGGCATTGATGAACTCGAGAGTCGCCACTTCGCCTCGCGCCAGCCCGTAACCTTGATAGACGAATGTCGAGTCATGGAAGCGGTCGCAAAGCACGATTTCGCCCCGCGCCAGAGCAGGGAGAATGACATGATCCAGATGATCGGCGCGGGCGGCCATATGGGCAAGGGCCTGCGCTCTGAGCGAAAGTGGTGCCTCACTGAACAGGATCAGTTCGCGCAGGGCTTCCGCCCCCGCTGAGCCTCCTGGTTCACGGGTCAGGACGACCTTGCGGCCCTGAGCGGTGAGGGTCTGATGGAGCAGGCGGATCTGGGTTGATTTTCCCGCCCCCTCTCCACCCTCGAAGGTGATGAAAAGTCCTGCCACGCCTCAGCTATGCGGCAGAGGCTTGGGGCCATGACCCAGACGGGCGAGCGCGCGTCCGACGAGGCCCAAACGCGGCACGGCATTGGCCGCGACAAGATCGAGGCGGATATCGGGCATGCCCTGATTTTGCAGCACGAGCGCGCCCAGTGTCTGACCTGCCATGACCGGAGCAATGGCAGGAGACGGATATTCCACACTGATCTTGCTGCGCTGCTGCCAGCCATGCGGCAGTGTCAGGACGATATCACGCGTGCCGACCAGCGCGACCTCGGCGGCTTCACCCATATAGACCGGCATGTGATCGACCACCTGACCGTGGTGGAACAGGGTGACGTTCTCGAAATTGGCGAAGGCCCATCCGAGAAGGCGTTCGCCCTCATGGGCGCGCTCATTCATGGACGAGGTACCGTTGATGGTCATGATGACACGACGACCATCACGCTTCGAGCTCGCGCAGAGACCAAAGCCACCGGCATCCGTGTGCCCTGTCTTCAGACCGTCTGCCAGACCCTTATCGACCAAAACATTGCGATTGCCCTGCTTGATATTGTTGTAGGTAAACTCTGTGGCGGAGAAGAGGTGATAATATTCGGGATAGTCACGGATCAGATGCATCGCCACGCGGCAGACATCGCGTGCGCTCATGTATTGCGATTCATCCGGCAGGCCGGTGCAGTTCATGAAATGGGTATTGTTCATGCCCAGCTTGGCCGCCGTCTGGTTCATCAGATTGACGAACTGCTCTTCGGACCCGGCAATGCCCTCCGCCAGAACGATGCAGGCGTCATTGCCCGACTGGATGACCATACCCTCGATCAGGTCGGACACGGTGACGCTCTGCCCCAGGGGCACGAACATCTTGGAGCCCTGGGTGCGCCATGCCTTCTCGCTGACCGGAAGGGACTGGGTGAGCGTGAGGTGTCCAGCACGCAGCATGCCGAAGGTGATGTAGGCGGTCATCATCTTGGTCAGTGACGAGGGCGGCATATGCTCGTCAGCTGCTTTTTCCAGAAGGGTCGCGCCTGTATCGAAATTGATGATGCAGGCCCAGCGTGCAACCGTATCGAGCGGTCCGATAGGTGTTGTGGCAGGTGACGCGCCGCCGGACGCAGGAGCGCCGGCGGGCGTTGACGGGGCGGCGGCGCTCGCTGCTGCTTTGCCGCGTCGCGGACGCGCGAAGGCAAACTGAGTTGAAGCGGCTAGTCCAGCCGCACCCGAGAGCAGAAAACGTCTTGTCCGCACGTCAACACCTTATTTGGCCACGATATGCGCGCCGGTGCCACCGCATTGGCGCGCTTGTGCTAATGCCCTATCCGCCTCGGGCACTGTTGTGAAGGGGCCGAGTGAAACCAGCCATGGAAGTCCGTTGCTAACTCCGGCTTGGGCCACGATGTCCGCTCCGCATTGGGCTGCCACGCGCGACGCTGTGGCATGACCCGAAAAACTGCCTAGGACGACGTGATAGGCCACGTAATCAGGCTGCCCCTGCATCACCGTCTGAGGCATGTCTGGCACGTAGAGGGCTCTTGCTCCGGTCGATGCCTCGGTCGATTTCAGGCCGAGCGTTTTCGTGCTGCCGTCATCGAGCGATTGCGCCACGATGGCCTCCCTCGGAGCGGCTGCGATCTCGAGCTTCGGTGCATTCGGGTTGGACTCGGCGATCTGTCGGCTCAAAGCCTCGTCCTGCACGATCTCCACCGGTGTGGGAGCGGACTCCATGCCGAGCAGGGTCGCCACGCGGGGCGTCACAGCCAGCATACGCCCTGAGCTGGAGGGGCCGCGGTCATTAAGCCTGATGCGGACGATCCGCCCATTGGTCAGATTGCGCACGCTCACGACGGCGGGCAATTGCAGCGTCTGATGTGCGCCGGTCATGGCCTGGGCCGACCAGACCTCGCCGTCAGCCGTCAGCCCGCCCCTGGGCTGTGCCTGAATGACAGCGAGGCCGGTTTCGGACAGATCGAAATGCTCGGCCGGGTAGAACCATGTCTCCGTGCCTTGCCATGCCGTTCCGATCACATAATGGGGAGCTGATTTCTGGGGCGGGGCGTCGTGATGACAGCCTGCCAGAGTAAGCCCTGTCCCACCCAGGATCGCGAATGCGAGCGCCTTAAGCGACTGCATAGCCAAGCAATCCAACACCAAGAGCATAGAAATCCGAGGGGTTATAGCGTCTGATCACGTCGAAATTCTTGTAGACCATGAATGCTTCGGTGCCGGGGCCGTCCGGTCGGATTACCGCCCCTGAAACGTCCTCACGTGTGAAGGCAGAGCCGTCCTCACGGCGCACTCCGAGAGCCATCCAGGCTGAAAGGCTCTGCTTGTTCCCACGACCGAGCTGCGTTTGCGCGATCTCGCGCGTCAGTTTCACGGGCTGGCCCCAGGGCGCGTCGGCCTGCCAACCGCAGCTATGGAGGTAGTTGCCTACAGACGCGAAAACATCGGGTTCGCTGGTCCATATGTTGCGCCTGCCGTCATGATCGGCATCCACGGCATAATGCAGGTAGGCGCTGGGCATGAATTGCGGCTGTCCCATCGCGCCGGCATAGGAGCCGAGCATGGTTTCCGGCTGGATATCGCCATGGTCGAGAATCTGCAGCGCCTTGAACAATTCACCCCGAAAGAAGCTTGCGCGCCTGCCGTCATAAGCCAGGGTTGCGAGGGCATCGACGACAGAGAACGTGCCGATCTTTCGCCCGAACCCTGATTCCAGGCCCCAGATACCTACAATCACGCGCGGGTCCACCCCGTAGAACGTGCCGGTGTTTTCCAGAAGCTGGCTGCGGCTCTGATAGGCCGCCTGACCCTGGCTGATGCGTGTGGCGCTGATGACGCGCTCGCGATACTGCGCCCAGGTGAGTGTGAATTCGGGCTGATGACGGTCCAGCTTGATGACCCGCGCATTGGGTTCTTTGGTCATCGCCAGAGCGCGCGTCAGCGTGGCGGCATTGATGCCCTTACCCAGAGCCTCGCTTCGGACCGAGTCGAGAAAGGCAGCATAACTGCCGCCCGACGCCGGGGCGGCGCTCTGCCTTGCTACATGGTGCTGGAGCGTTCGCGCGACGCCGCTCCCGCTCAGGCAGGGAGCGGCCATGACGGCAGCCAGTAACGAGCGTCTGTTCAGCACCTTGGTCTATCCTCGCCAGTTCGGTCCTTGCGGGATGCCGAAACTGCCGCTCAGCGACGAAGCGGACGGCCCTCGGCAGCACCATGCATGATGAAGTGCAGGAATGGATTAATCGTCAAGGGGATGTCCGGATTTGCCGCGATATACTCGGCCACGCTGAAGAAGCCGTTCGGGTCACGGCCTTCAAGGTAACCATGGGTCATGAAGTGCTCGACGGCATCCATGCCGCATGCCCCCACGTCGGGATAAGCGGCCAGATACCAGGTGGAATCGAAGTAGAGCGCCTCAGAGGGATAGGCAGACGTCTCAACCATTGCCTCCTCAGGTGCCGCCGGCGGCATCTCGTGATCGGATGGTTCCACGGCGAGCTCAGGGTTTGCAGGCGCCGCGACTGCTGCCGAGGTGTCGGGAGTGTCGGCCTGCGTTTTTTTTCTTGCTGCGGTCGTCCGGGACCGGGCTGCTTTTGCCAAGAGAATATCCCCCGATAATACTGTCTGCGCGTTGATCGACCCGGTGCTGCGAGATGCGCCTCTCCCGCTGACGGTTCATAACACATCCGGGCTAAAAGGTGCGGAAACCCTTTACCAGCCCGATAGCGTTAATGACCGTTTCCGGCTCGTGGTCTCATCGTCATTGCTCTCCATTCGGCGAGAAAAAGGCGTAAGACTGATCGGCGATTTTCTAGGGGATGGGCTAAGGGCGGTCCAGTGACAAATTGCGCGAAAAACGGCCATTATTGAAGTATTACGAAACGATCATGAGACTTGTCATGCAGATTTCAAAATATTGCGAGGCAATCGTTAAACCGTTAATTGCTGGTCGGGTCGGATCTTCCTGCGATCTGCGTCCTTGTGGGAGGCGACTTCCACACGGATACGTTATATTGAGAGAACCGACGTGATTTCTGTTTTGACCTTCTCGTGGGCGGCGTTTCATGAAAACTGACAAGCAGGATGCGCCGGTCAACCTGCTGGACGTTGCGCGCGAGGCCGGGGTTTCCCGGGCGACAGCATCGCTCGTCCTACGCAATAGTCCTCTGGTGGCCGCCGCGACACGGGAGCGCGTGCAGCAGGTCATGCAACGCCTGGGCTATATCTATAATCGTGGGGCTGCCAATCTGAGGCAGAACAGGACAAATACGATAGGACTGGTCCTCTCCAACATCTCCAACCCGTTTTTCAGTACGCTCACCGCAGGTGTTGAAGAGGCGAATGACGCGTCCGAAATCGTATGCTTTATCGCGGATAGCGCGGAGTCACCTGAGCGTCAGGCCAGGCAGATCCAGCGCCTTCGCGAGCATAATATCGACGGTCTGATCCTGTGTCCCGCCGTCGGGAGTGACGAGCGTGTCATCGCGGATCTCGACCGGCTCGGCCTGCCTTTCGTGCAGGTTCTGAGAGAGATCCCCGGCTGCGCGCGTGATTACGTGACCGTGGATTACGCGGCGGGGATCGACGAGGCGATGGCACATCTGGTCACCGCCGGTCGGCGGCGCATTGTATTCATCGGAAATTTCAGCACGCATTCGGCTGCGCGTGCCCGACTGGAAGGGTTCAATCGCGCTGCCGCGCGGCTCGGACTGCCTTCCTTGCCCGTGATCGCCGGAGGACGGGACAACCGGTATGATGAGGCAGCGCTGGACGAGATTCTTGCCTCCTCCGAGCCACCCGAGGCCGCGATCTGCTATAATGACATCATCGCCCTGGCGGTGATGGGACATCTCAGACGCCGGGCAATCGGCGTAGGGTCGGACTTCTCTGTGATAGGCATGGATGATCTTTCTTCAGCGTCGGCCTCCTACCCTGCCCTGACGACAATCGCGACCATGCCTCATCGTGTCGGTGAGGCGGCGGCGCGCCTGCTGCAAAAACGAATTTCGCGCCCTGCCAAACGTTCCGAACAACTGGTCATTACACCACGCCTCATCGTGAGAGAGAGTGCGTGACAGGTCATGGCCAGGATGGCCGGAAGGATGAGTTCACAGAGGAGTGATGTTCGTATCACAAAAATTCTGTGACTTTCCGCGTGAATGAGCGCTCATATGCCATTACAGAATTGTTAGATCCCTTCCGCGACATATCTCAATCATTCCTCAAGCCCTTATTTTACGCCTTTGGTATCAATTTAGATCGATCCAAAAGCGGAAAAAGGATAGAAAACCGAGAGAGGTCTGCGGGCAGAGCATGGAGACCACGAGACGCCGAATGTGATGATGATGTGATCCTTGTCGTATCCGTCACCCCTTCCACGTTCGCGATCCTCCCGGTCATTCATGCTTTTCCCCGCAATGCGTTGACGGGATCGGATGAGGTGCAGATATGGTAGCGCTTACCTTGACCAAGACCCATGCCCCGGTGGCAGCGCATTCCGTGACCGATCGTGAAGCGGACCGGCAGCGACCCGAGATGTCTGCCACCGAACTCAGACGAGCCGCGTGGACGTGCTCGATCGGCAGCGCGATGGAATATTATGATTTCGCGCTCTATAGCCTGGCTTCGACGCTTGTCTTTGCGCCGCTTTTCTTTCCGAGCGGCATTCCCGGGCTAGGGCTGGTGGCGAGCTTTGCCACCTATTTCATCGGTTTCGCGGTACGTCCGCTTGGCGGCATATTCTTCGGGCGGCTGGGGGATCGTTACGGTCGCAAGAAGGTTCTGCTCCTGACCGTGACCTTGATGGGCCTTGCAAGCGCCCTGATCGGCCTCATTCCCTCCTATAAATCGATCGGCTTTGCCGCGCCGCTCCTGCTGGTATTTCTGCGGATGGCCCAAGGTTTCGGCGCGGGAGCCGAGCAGGCGGGTGCAGCCGTCATGATGACAGAATGCGCCCCCCGCCGCCGCCGGGGCTACTACGCTGCCCTTCCCTTTCTTGGCATCCAGATCGGCACGGTGGCTGCCGGACTGATCTATTATGCCATGCTCACCGGTGTGCCCGATATCAGCCAGACCATGCTCTGGCGCGTGCCCTTCGTCGGTAGCGCAGTGCTACTTCTGATCGCGCTTTACATGCGGCTGCGCCTCAAGGAGTCACCCACTTTCGCCAAGATCAAGGCGGAAGAACACCATGGGGAGTCCAGCTCCATTCGCGGGACGCTGCAATCGTCGTGGCGCCCTATCCTGGCCGGTATGGGCCTGCGCATGGCTGAAAATGGCGGATCGTCGATCTATCAGGTCCTCGCGATCAGCTATCTTGTCCATACGATCGGCATGAACAGTCAGTGGGGTACGCTCGTCCTGATCGGTGCGGCACTTGTCGGGGGCGTGACCATCCCCGTGGCGGGTTGGCTGAGTGATCGTTTCGGCCGGGTGCGCGTCTATCGCGGCTTCGCTATTCTTCAGGCCGCAAGCGCCCTGCCCGTCTGGTACATATTCAGTCAGGGCCATCCCATTCCGTCAGCCATTGCGCTCTCCTTCGCGCTGGGCGTGGCCACCTGGGGCATGTTCGGCACGCAAGGCGCTCTTCTCCCCGAGATGTTCGGGCTCCGCCATCGCTATACGGCGGTCTCGTTCACGCGTGAGTTTTCGTCCGTGATTGCGGGTGGCGTATCGCCCATGGTCGGGCAATTTCTGATTGCCCTGTTCGCCCGATTTCATATCGGCGGTATCGGTTCAGGGAAATACGCCTGGATCCCACTCTCTGTCTATGTGGTGTTCCTGGCCTGTCTCGCCATCGCGGCCACGTTCTATATTCCCGAGACGCGTGGCCGTGATCTCATGGCACAGGAAGACGCATTGTGAGGAACCTACGACCCTCGTTTTTGCGCCGCCTCCTCGGCGCGCCCAGCAGGGGGACGCCCTCCCCGCTGCCCGCTCATTCTGATCGCAGACTGCGCTTTTCTCTCCGGACAAGCTGAACCGCCATGACTCTTCTCGACACACGACCCCACCTCGATATCCGCCCCGCGGTTCGCGAGTTGCTCAGCGCCCGCCGATCCGGTCAGGTTCTCGCCGTCCTGCCGGATGCCGATCAGGTGACGACCGAACAGGATGCCTACCGCATTCAGGATGCCGTCGTGGCGGGACTGATAGATCGTGACGGGCCGGTGACCGGGTGGAAGGTTGGATCGGTCACACCGGCAGCCGAGCCGTTTGCGGCGCCCCTGCATCGTTCCACCCTGTTCGAGGGCGATACGATCCTGCCCGAAGGTTTTTGCCGCCATTACGGCGTCGAAGCCGAGATCGTCTATCGTTTCGGACGCGATCTGCTCCCGAGAGCCCGATCCTGGTCTCTCGATGAGGTTCTCGACGCCGTGGTCTCTGCCCATAGTGCCATAGAGATCATCGACACGCGGTTCGAACGCCCAAATTCGCAGCCGCGCCTCATCCATCTGGCCGATCAAGCCAGTCACGGCGCTCTCATCGTTGGGCACGGAGAGACCGAATGGCGCCCTATGAGCCCGGTCACCGAAACTGTTCGGCTGAGCTTCAGCGATGGCAGGGTGGTGGAGCATATCGGCGGAAATTCGGCGGGCGATCCGCGTCGCCTCCTGGTCTGGCTGGCCAATCATGCATCATCGCGTGGTTTACCCCTCCTTGCCGGGACCATGGTGACGACGGGCTCGATGACCGACACCTGCTTCGTACCCGTCGGGACATCGGCAACCGCACAGATTGCTCATCTTCCTCCAGTGACCGTCCGGATTGCCTGAGCGCGGTGATCGCGCGGCGCCGGACGTTATTTCCCGTATCCAGTTCCAAGCCAAATGCCCAAGAATGAAAGACACCGGATCATGAAACCCGATATCCTCCTCATCGAACCCATGATGCCCGCCATCGAGGCCGAGCTTGACGCTGCCTATCAGGTCCATCGCTGGAATGGTCAGCCTCTCCCGGCGAACAGCCCGATACGCGCTGTGGTCACGGGTGGTGGGACAGGTGTGCCATGTGCGGTGATGGACAGCCTTCCTGCCCTGGAGGTGATCACGATCAACGGGATCGGTACCGATGCGGTCGATCTCGTCGAAGCGGCGCGCCGTGATATCGCTGTCACGGTCACGCGTGATGTCCTGACCGACGATGTGGCCGATCTTGGCATGGCCCTCATGCTTGCTGCGATGCGCGATCTCGTCCCCGGAGACAGGCTGGTGCGCGACAGTCTGTGGGGAAAACAGGGCTTGCCGCTTGCGCGCAAGGTGTCAGGGGCAAAACTCGGCATCGTCGGGATGGGCCAGGTCGGCCAGGCGATCGCGCGACGCGCCCGGGCGTTTTCGATGGATGTTGCCTATTTCAGCAGACGTGATCTCGCTCTGGACGGCGTTCCGTTCCACGCCTCCCTGATCGACCTTGCTTCATGGAGCGACGTGCTTGTCATCGCAGCATCGGGAGGTGCTCAGTCGCGTCATCTGATCAGCCGCGACGTGATCGATGCGCTCGGTCCTGATGGCCTGTTGGTGAATGTTGCCCGTGGCAGCGTCGTGGATGAGGAGGCGCTCGTTGCGGCTCTTGTCGAGGGGCGGCTCGGCCGTGCGGCGCTCGATGTCTTCACGGATGAGCCCAATGTTCCCGATACCCTGAAAACTCTAGATAACGTGGTGCTTCAGCCTCATCGCGCCAGCGCAACGCTGGAGACGCGCACGGCGATGGGGCAGCTCGTGCTCGATAATCTTGCTGCACATTTTGCCGGACGCCCGCTGCTCACCCCTGTGATCACGGTTGATACGCCAAAGTCGGCGGCTCAGGCGAAAGCTGCTTCACGCGCGGGAGTGCCCGAACCCGCCAGTTCCTGACGTCTCGCAGAGGTGGCCGGGATAAGCGCGCATCGCGTGATCGCGCTTATCCCGGCGCTTTGCCAGACAAACCGGCCGCACGTTTTCTGCATTTCGCTTGTACCTGTGTCCCGATGCGGAGCGCGTTGATCCGGCCCTGAGATCGCCCACGCGCCTTCACTTTCAACGGTGCCTTATCATGTCAATACGGTCCAATTCCGGGGCCCCACCAGTCGTGGGGTCATGGCTGAATCACGTCCGCCATTCAGGATGTGCTGGGTTGTCAGCGCTGGCGATCGCCCTCGCAATCCCTTCGGCCCATGCCCAGTATCGGGGTCCTGTTTCCGAGACTGCGCCTCTCTTCGCACTGGATACGCCCACATCCTATGCCAATACGCCCTTCACGCCACCGGTGGAAAGCATGGTCCTTCCATGGGAGCGTCTCGTCAAACGGCTGAACAGGCACGGCATCGGCATTGTTGTCGATTACACCAGCGAGAGCGCCATGGTGCTCAATGCCGGTCACGCAGGTGATGCCGGTTATGCCCACCAGATCGGCGTCGAGCTCGATCTCGACTGGGAGAAACTTGTGGGGTGGCGCGGCTTCGTGACCCATGCAGTGATCGTGAACCGAGCCGGCCATAATCTGGCGACCGATCTTGGAGAGAAATCGCTCAACGGCTTTCAGGAGATCTATGGCGGCGGCGGGAATGTCGGCGTGCATCTGGTCTATGTCTATGGCACGCAGAACCTGCTGAAAGACCGGATGCAGGTCGCGATAGGCAAAATGCCGGTAAATATCGACTTCGCCAATTCGCCTCTGTTCTGCACCTTCATGAACAAGTCCAATTGCGGGATCCCGAAATCCCTTACTCGTACCGCTGCAGGTTACGGCACCTATCCGGGATCGACCTGGGGGGCACGCATACGCTACTGGCCGCTGCACGGGGTCTATGCCCAGACGGGACTTTATGGGGTCAATCCGTACCTGAACACCAATCAGTATGACCGCACCGGTTTCAGGATGGGAACGGAGCTTTATACGGGTGTCTACATCCCCACCGAAATCGGGCTCATCCCGTCCTTCGGCAAGAACCAGCTCGTTGGGCACTATAAATTCGGCGTGGCCTATGATTCATCGAATTACCGCGATCTTTATTATGATGCCGCAATGAATCCGGCAGCCGCGACCGGGCAGCCCTATCGCTGGACTAACGGCAAGACCCAGCTCTGGCTGCAGGGCGACCAGATGATCGTTCGCAATGGTCACGGTCCCCTGCAGGGCATGTATGTCCTGGCTGGCGCAACCAAAAGCCAGGGGGAAAACAGTCCCTATGACTGGCAGGTCTATGCCGGTCTTGTCGATCGCGGGTTCTTCAGATCGCGCCCCAAGGACACGTTCGGCGTGGAGTGGTCCGAGACCTTCGCCAGTCGTCAACTCGTCGCATCCCAATGGATCCGGTATCGCCAGGGCCGCTCCCTGCCGGGTAATGCCACCTATCCGCAAAGCCATCTGATGACATTCGAGGCGACCTATAACATCCATGTCTTCCGCGGATTATCGATCCAGCCCGATTACCAGCATATCTGGCGTACGAATCTCCAGGCCGATAAACCGCAGGTGGATGCGGTGGGTCTCAAGATACATGCCGTTCTCTGAGGCGGATTGTTGTTCAGGATGTAAACGCAGTGCCCCGAACAGTCGCGTATCCTGGGGCGCGAGGGTCATCACAGTCGTGAAGTGACAGGACCATCAGACATTGCCACGATGATCCCCATGATGGACACGCTGATATTCCGCCTCAAGTTCAGGCAACTCCTCCTGTTGCGGCAGATCAGTATCGAGCCATCCCTGAATCGTGCAGCACGCTCCCTCAACCTTTCCCAGCCTACGGCTTCAAAGCTGCTACAGGATATGGAGACCGACCTTGAGGCACAGCTCTTCGAGCGTCACGCTCATGGGTTGACCCCTACAGGCGCAGGCCTGGTCGCGATACGCCATGCGGAACAGATACTGGCCGATCTCGGACGCCTGCGTCACGATCTCCAGGCGGTCAAACGCGGTCTGTCCGGTACAGTGCGTATCGGCGCCATCGGCGCTGCGCTGCATGATCTCGTTACCCCGGTGCTGTCCGATCTCGCGCAGTCGCATCCCGAGATCAATGTGACCCTTCAGGTCACCACGAGCGACGACCTTATGGAGATGTTGCAGGCGGGGCGGATCGATCTTGCTCTCGGGCGCCCGGTGGAGGGCGTATCGCCCGGCCTTCTCATGGTCGAGGAAATGGCGCCCGAACCACTGCATGTTGTCGCTGGGGCCCAGAATCCGCTGCTGCAGGGCCAGACCTTTACGCTTGAGACGCTCTCCGCCCTGCGCTGGATCGTGCCAGTGCGGCCCAGTCCAATGCGCAAGGCTGTCGAGGCGATATTCACGATGGCGCGACTGCCACTGCCGGAACATCCCATCGAGGTTTCCTCGATCCTCGCCACGATCGACCTTCTGGCTCAGTCCGACATGGTCTCTGCCCTGCCCGGATCGGTCTGCGCGCTCTTCGCAGGGTCAGGCATGGTGCGGATATTGCCGGTTTCCCTGCCGGATGTGATCGGCCCGTATTTTCTCATGCGCATGCGTGAGCGTAACATGACCCCGGCTGTGGCACATCTGGCTCGGCAACTGAGAGAGCGGGCTATCGGATTATCCGATAGCGCCATTCAGGAAGTCTGATCGACAACCGGAGTAGTCTGGCGCTTCCTGACGGCCTGTTTGTTGACCAACCAGGTGACGCGATATCATGCATGTTCTCATTCTCGGCGCGGCAGGCATGCTGGGCCGGAAGCTGACAGAGAGCTTCATCGAAACACCGACTTCGGCCTCTCCCCGTGCGGCCCATCTCACGCTTGTCGACATCATTGCGCCCGAGCGCCCCACCCAAGGTGTCGCCTGGCCGCACTGCGAGATTACGACACTCGCGGCAGATCTTTCCGCTCCCGGTGGTGCAGAGAAGCTTATCGCTCTCAGGCCTGACGTCATCTTCCATCTGGCGGCGGTCGTTTCCGGCGCTGCGGAAAAGGATATGGCGCTTGGCTATCGGGTCAATCTGGACGCGACACGCTCCTTGTTCGAGGCGATCCGTGTGGCTCATGAAAGCGATGGCTACAAGCCACGCCTCGTCTTCACGTCGTCGATCGGGGTTTTCGGACGCCCCCTGCCCGATCTGATCCCCGACAGTCAGGCTCCTACACCCGAAAGCAGCTATGGCACCCAGAAGGCCATGGCCGAGCTCCTGCTCAGTGACTATGCGAGGCGGGGTATCTTCGATGGTGTGGCGCCCCGTCTGCCGACGCTTTGCGTACGCCCCGGTGCGCCGAACGCTGCGGCATCCGGCTTCTTTTCAAGCATCATCCGCGAGCCTTTGATCGGGCGGGAGGCCGTGCTCCCTGTCCCAGCGGACACGCGCCACTGGCTGGCGAGCCCACGTGCCGCAGTCAGGGCGCTCCGCCATGCCGCAGAGATTGATTACGACCGCGTGCGCCCACGATGCGTGTTTACGCTGCCTGCTTTGAGTGTGACCGTCGAGGAGCAGATCGAGGCCCTGCGTCACATTGCAGGAAACCGCGTTGTCGCCTTGATCCGTCAGGAGCCGGACCCCTTCATCCAGCATTTCGTCTCAAGCTGGCCCAAGGCGTTCGATACGCACTGGGCCCTCTCTCTCGGTTTCACAGCCGATGAGTCGTTCGACGGGATCATTCGCACCCATATCGAGGACGAACTCGATGGGAGGCTTGGGGGCACGCCTTTGAGTGCAAACCCGACATGGGTGGCACCGCAAGCCGTCGCCGCTCCCACATGGTCGGGCGCCGCTCCGAAAAAGCCCGCCGCGCCGTGGTCCGCGAGAAACTGGCCCATCGCTGCGGCCATGATTCAGTATCCGGCGCAGCTCCCGGATGGGAGTTCCGTACAGGATCAAACGCCCGAAGGCTGGGCTGCCACGATCGCGGATGTCAGCCGGGCAGGTTTCACAGAGCTGGACCCTACCGATTCATGGCTGCGTGTCGCGGATCTGGCGCCGTCGCGCAGGAAGGAATTCCTTGCGGTATGCGGCGAAGCCGGTCTGACCATCCCCGCAATATCGACATCACGGCGTTCGGTGATCGATCCCGATCCGGCCAAGGCGGCCGCGTATCTTGCCTATATTCATCGTGTGATCGATGTGGCGCCGGAAATGGGGGCGCGCGAGATTGCGGTCGGTTTTGCCACAGCGCTGAACGATGCGCAGAAAAAGGCGCTCTGGTTCTGGACTGCACAGGGGCATCGCGACCCCGATGACGCGGAAACCTGGAACCTCGCTGTCCATCGCATCCGCGAGCTTTCCGCTCACGCACAGAGCGTTGGCGTGACGCTCTCGCTGGAGATGTATGAAGACACCTATCTTGGAACGGCAGAGTCGAGCGTGCGCTTCCTGCACGATGTCGATCACCCGGCCTGCGGCATCAATGCGGATATCGGTAATCTCGTGCGCCTGCATCGCCCGGTGGAACACTGGCACGGTATGATGACGAAGCTGGCCCCGTTCCTGCGTTACTGGCACGTCAAGAATTATCTGCGTACCGAAGATGCAACGACAGGAATGATCGTCACGGCCCCGGCGCCAATGGAGCAGGGAGTTATCAGCTATCGCGCGGCCATCAACATGGCGCTGGCTCACGGCTATGCCAGTCCCTTCCTGGTTGAGCATTATGGCGGCGATGGGCTGAGTGTCGCGGCAAGGAACCGTGACTATATTCGCGGGATCCTGCCGCTATGAGCGCACTGGTTCATGAGATTGGCTCGCGGCTCGCGCGCAAACTGGCACGGATGAGCGCCGGAGAAGACGGCCCCACGGATTTCATCCTTGCCGATGCGAAAGACGCCGATATGGCTGGCGGTCTCTCGGCCCTGGGGGTGAACAGGGAGACTGGTCGCGCCTGCACCCTCCCCGAATTCGATGCGGCTATCGGGGAGATCGTCAGGCAGGACCTGATCGATATCCTGCTCGCCTCTGTTTCGACACTGGAGCGATTGCAATCGCGCAATCAGTTCGACAATTCTGCAGTCGCCCAGGCGGTACGCCTGAACGATACAAGCGATCTGTGGCGCATTCGCGGAGCAGATTACGAGAAGCAACCCTCGGTGCCGTTTGCAACCGCGAAGCTGGCGCAATGCCCGGCAACGCTCGGTTTGTATTCGATGACTTTCAGCGGCGATGCCTGCCACGATGCAGAGGCGCTTGAGCGATATCGCCGGTTCCGTGAGGCCGCACAGGCAAATGGCGTGGCGCATTTCCTTGAGGTGTTCAATCCGGTTGGGTCACGCCTGGACAAGGTCGATTACGGGCCTTTCCTGAACGATATGGTCAGCCGCGCCCTCGCAGGCATGCAGACGAGCGAGCGCCCGGTATTCCTGAAACTTGCCTATAACGGAGCCAGCGCTTTCGAGGAGCTCTGCCGATATGACCCGTCTCTTGTGGTGGGCATTATGGGCGGCAGCAGCGGTACGACGCGCGACTGTCTCGAACTGCTGCACCAGGCGCAAAACGCTGGTGCGAGAGCCGCCTTGTTCGGGCGCAAGATACTGGATGCCGAGCATCCTCCCGGCATGGTGGAGATGATGCGCGCGGTCACAGATCGCCGCCTGAGCCCGGGTGAGGCCGTCGACCATTATCACATGATGCTCGAATCAAGGGGGATCGTTCCCCGCCGCCCCTATGCGACGGATAGCGAAATCACCGAACCAGCGCTCCTCGAAGGATGAGAGCCTGAAGGCTCGTTAGGGAAGAAGAAGATGGTCGATATCTGCGGCGAAGAAGACGATTTCGCGACCCATGGTCTGCGCGCGTTCAATCATATTTTCCAGGACATCGTCAGGCCCGTCCGGAGCGGGGCCCTGCGCGCCCAACCGGGCAAGGAAGGCAAGGTCACCGTGCTCGTCGGCGGTGGGTCGGGACATTATCCCACCTTCTGCGGTTTCGTCGGCCCCGGCTTCGCCGATGCGGTCGTAATGGGAGGGATTTTTGCATCTCCCTCGATTCAGGCTGTCGCGACCATCGGGCGCCTCGCCCATCGGGGCGGTGGGATCGTCATGGGCTTTGGCAATTACGCGGGCGACAATCTCAATTTTGGTATTGCCGCTGAAAGACTGCGCGCAGAGGGGATAGACACGCGCATTGTCGTAACAACCGATGATGTGGCCAGTGCGCCCTCGGATACCCCTGAGCGTCGACGTGGTGTTGCGGGCGATATCATTGTGTTCAAGATCATGGGCGCTGCTGCCGATGAAGGCTATGACATCGATGCTGTTGAGGCTGTGTCCCGCAAGGCGAACGACCATACACGTTCCTTTGGCATCGCATTTGACGGTTGTGCTCTCCCCGGAGCGCCGGAGAAGATCTTCACCGTAGCCGAGGGGCGTATGGCGCTTGGCCTCGGTATCCATGGCGAGCCCGGCATTGAGGAGCGCGACATCGCTGCGCCTGCCGAGATCGCTGCGGAACTCTATCAGCGTGTGATGGCTGAGCGTCCCCCCGAAGCCAGACGCCTGGCCGTGTTGCTCAATGGCGCCGGCGCCACGGCAACGGAAGAGCTGTTTGTTCTGTGGAACGAGCTCGAAGTGCTGTTCGAGCGTGATGGTCTCACCCTTGTGGCGCCCCTCGTCGGTTCCTACGCCACAAGTCTCGACATGTATGGTTGCTCGCTCACCATCACCTGGCTCGATCAGGAGCTGGAGCGTTTCTGGCGTGCTCCGGTGAATTCTCCCGCTTTGTGTCGCCATGCCGTCGAGGGAGACTGGGTGCCGGCATCACGTCAGTCCGTTGCCGAACTGCCTGTGCATTACGAGCGGGCGGAGACTGCCGATGCTGCGCGGGCGGGGCAATGCATTGCGCGCGCCATGGCGTTGCTTTCACGAACCATGCAGGAACATGAGGCAATGCTTGGCCGTATCGACGCCATTGCGGGTGATGGCGACCATGGTCAGGGCATGGCGCGTGGTGCGCGTGCCGCCGCAAGAGGCGCCCGGCGTGCGGCCGATGAGGGAGCAGGCGCCCGCACCGTGATGGAGGCCGCGGCAGATGCCTGGGGAGACCGCGCCGGTGGAACCTCGGGTGCATTGTGGGGCGAGGCGCTGTTCGCCTTCTCGACCCTGCTCGATGACCGCTCGTCTCTGAGCGCCGCCACAGTTCGGCAGGGCATGATCAAGGCGGCACGGCGTGTCAGGCAGATCGGCAAGGCCGAGCCGGGGGACAAGACTCTCGTCGATGCGCTCGCCCCCTTCGTCTCGGCTCTTGAAGAGGCACGTCCGGAGGCAGAAACCATAGCGGCAAGCTGGAACAAGGCTGTGGCACGCGCCCATGAGGGTGCCGAGGCGACGAAAGCCTTCGCGGCAAGGCGCGGTCGCGCCAAGACGCATGGCAATCACAGTCTCGGCCACCCTGACCCGGGTGCCCTCTCTTTCGCCCTCGCGATGGAAGCCCTGGCGGCCCTGATGGATGATCTGGCCTGAAAGGATGAACGGTAGCAGCCCTGTGCCTGCCTGAAGGGCGCGTTGGAAGTGGAGGGAATCATGGATTTTGTAGACGCTCATATGCATCTGATCGATCCTGAGCGTCTGCCTTATCCCTGGCTCTCCCCGCCATTCGACCCGGAAGGGCCGAATGGCGACACCTCCGCGATTGCAAAACCCTACACGTTGCAAAGCTATGGGCAGGATATCAGCCGTTGCAAGGTGCGGGGGCTGGTCCATGTGGAAGCAGGTGTCGGGCTGGATGACGGCAGTGTCGAACTTGCCCATATCCATCAGATTCTGACCGAAGCGCTCTCCTCTCGTCAGGCGGCAGGGTCGATAGGTCTTGAAGGCGCCGCTATCGTTGCCTACGCGTCGCTCCACACTCCTGATCTTGCGGCGCGCCTCGATGTTTTGTCCCGTTTTCCGCTGCTGCGTGGCGTGAGGCATATCGTCAACTTCCATCCGAGTAGACAGAGAGCCTATCCAGGGCCGGACCGGACGCTCGATCCCGTATGGCGCGAGGGGCTGGCCATGCTGGCAGCGCGGGATCTGAGCTTCGACCTGCAATGCTTCCCTGAGCAGATGCCCGGACTTGCGGCCCTCTTCCGTCATCATGATTCGCTGCGCGTCGTGATCGATCACCTCGGTATGCCGCTTCTCGATGAACCCGGGGGATACCATGTGTGGGACGCTGGGATGACCGCCATGGCTGCCTGTCCGAATGTTCAGGTCAAGCTATCGGGCTTTGGGTTCCTGCGTCGCGACTGGGACTATGGGGATGTCGCGCCTGTTATCTCCAGGGTGATCGACCTGTTCGGCATCGAGCGATGTATGGTGGCCTCAGATTTCCCGACCGATCTGCTTTTCGCCCCGGCGCAAAAGACGCTGGATTGCATTGCCCGGTTCAGCACGACTCTCAGCTTTGACGAGAGAGCCGCCCTCCTTGGTGGCAATGCGGCTCGCTTTTATCGTCTCGGCTTCACGTTCTGAAGCACGGCGTAAGGAGTTCAGGCCGCATTGCGCCTCGTGAGCCACCCAGATTGAAAAGGTTAACCCATGCTTCTCACGGACAAGATTTTTGCCATCACCGGGGGCGCCTCAGGGATTGGGAGAGCCGCCGCCCTCGAGGCTGCACGCCATGGGGCCGACATTGCCATCACGGACATCGCACCGGTGGAGGCTGCGGCCCCACTACTCCGGGAGATTGAATCGCTGGGACGCCGCGCCCTCTACGTTCAGGGAGATGTGTCCAAGCCCGAGACAGCCGGGGCCTTCATGGCTGCCATCAAGGAGGAACTGGGCGGGCTGGACGTCTTCGTCAGCAATGCCGGAATTTGCCCTTTTCACGGATTTCTGGATCTCCCGAAAGAGATCCTGACGAAAACAGTCGAGGTCAACCTGCTGGGCGCGTTCTACATGGTGCAGGCGGCGGCCCGGATGATGGTCGATGAGGGCCGGGGCGGGTCGATTATCGCCGTTTCGTCGATCTCTGCCTTGGTCGGAGGAGAGTTCCAGACCCATTACACGCCGACCAAGGCCGGCGTTCTTTCGCTCATGCAGTCCACCGCCATCGCGCTCGGGCGCCATGATATCCGGTGCAATGCTATCCTGCCGGGTACAATCCGGACCGCGATCAACCACGATGATCTCTCTGACCCCACGAAGGCGGAGGCCATGATGGCGCGTATCCCGCTGGGCCGATTCGGTGAGGCCGAAGATCTTGCAGGGCCTATCGTGTTTCTCGGGTCATCGATGGCCTCCTACATCACCGGGGCGTCTCTCCTGGTCGATGGCGGATGCTTCGTGAACCTTCAATGATCATGGAGTTCGACGCACTGGACATCCTTCGTGACTGAGAGTCCCGACCGGTAACCCGGAACCATGTGCCACCCCCGTGAATCGTCGGGGGGCGAGGTGGCGTTTTGCATGTCCCCGTGGCACATGATGCGCCATGTCCGATGGCGCCCCTTTTCATGCAAGCTCGCTTTATCACCTTCTCTCGGTCGCAGGCGCGGCCTGGTGGTCGAAGGGGCTGGCTGTGATCACCGGCACCTTCATTCTCGAAGATGCCACGACCATGATCGCGGCCATGGCTGTGGATGACGGGCGCATCGGTGCGACCCTTGCCCTGATTTCACTCTATATCGGCGTGGCCGTAGGAGATCTCGGTCTGTACGGGTTGGGCGCCCTCGGTGCGAAATGGCCGCCAGCGCGTCGCTGGCTCACCTTGCCCAAGCACGACAAGGGGCGCTCATGGTTTCAGCGCAATGTGGTGCGCACGGTGATGATAAGCCGGTTCATACCGGGGGCCCGCCTGCCGCTTTATACGGCATGCGGTTTCTTCCGCGCGCCCTTCGGCGCGTTTGCGGCCAGTGCAGTTGTTGCTACACTCATCTGGACTTCCTTGCTGTTTGGCGTGTCGCTGCATGTTGGCGGATGGTTGTCGGTTCATATGGCAGGCTGGCGCTGGTTCGGTATTGCTGGCTTCGTTCTGACCATTCTTTTCGTCGGGCGTCTCATCGCCCGGTTCCAGACATTCAGTGACTGATCGCCCGATGCTCCAGACCATTCATTCCTCTCACGACGACAAGATCGGCGCGCCGGAGGCCCTCCCGACAGTCTCCGGGCAGGGCGAGACACAGGAAAAGGCTCCGCATCCGCTGTCTCTTTTCGAGTTCTGGCCCGGGTCGATCTTCTATACGCCAATCGTGCTCTACTGGATCGGGATGGGACTGCGTTACGGCGATTTCAGCGTGCCGAGCGCTGCAAACCCGCTGATTGAGACCGGTGGACTCTGTGGAGAAAGCAAGAGCGGCATACTCGACCTCGCCGGGCCGGTCGCGAAGGCATGGATTGCCCCTTACGTCACCCAGATGCTGCGTAAAAACCGGCGCGAAGACGACGCGCGGGAGTTGATGCGCGCAATGGCGGAGAAGCAGATCGGCTTCCCGGTCGTGATCAAGCCCGATATCGGCTGCAACGGGACCGGCGTGAAGCTGGTCCGGTCGAAGGATCAGGTTTTGCCGGTCCTGCGCGAATTTCCCTCCGGCGTTCGTATCCTTGCTCAGGCTCTGGCTGAAGGGCCGGTCGAGGCAGGTCTGTTCTACATCCGTGAGCCGGGCGCGCGCGAAGGGCGGATCACCTCGATCACCTACAAGGAAGCGCCCGTGATGACCGGGGATGGTGTCGCGACCATACGGGAGTTGATTGCCCGCGACGCACGAACCAATCTCCTGCCCGATATCTACCTGCCGCGCCTTCGCGACCGCCTCGATACGATCCCTGAACTGGGGGAGCAGGTCCAGCTCGTCTTTACCGGCAATCATTGCAAGGGATCCATTTTCCGTGATGGGCGCAAGGACGCCACCCCTGCGCTCTGTGCCCGTCTCGATGAGATCATCGGCGACGTCACCGAATTTCATTTCGGTCGTATCGACGTCAAAGCCGCGTCGGTCGAGGAGCTCAGGCGGGGTGAGAATTTCGAGATCATCGAGCTCAACGGGGTCGGTTCGGAAGCGACCCATATCTGGGATTCCCGTACCACGCTCTGGGAAGCCTATCGCGCCCAATTTTATCATTATCGGGCGGCTTTTCGCATTGGCGCCATGAATCGCGCCCGAGGCTGGAAGACCTGTGGCGCGTACACGATGCTGCGTTACTGGCGCAAGCAGCGCAGATTGCTGGCGCTCTATCCGCTGAATGACTGAGTAGCTTTGCTGGTATCCGGCTTGCGCGCATGGTCGCGCTGCGGCGCGGCGCTTTCTAGTGCGGCCAGGATCAGGCGAATCCCCGCCCTCGAATGGTCGAGACCTCAGGCATATCGGGTCTGGTTCGACGACGATCGGAGCGCCGCGATCCCCGCGTGAACGTCATGACGGGTGAGCGAGGGGCAGAACGCCGATCATTCCTGAGCGCAAAGCGACTGTATCGTCTCGCTCTGCGCCTCTCATCCGACGGAGACGGCGCGTTACTCCGGAGAAACGCGCCGCTCTGTTGGGGTTACTGAACCCCGGAGCCGAAGATATAATCGCTGACCTGTTGCTCAAGCGACGAGGGAGCCTGCGTATTCGTGATTGTACCCCCCGATTTCAGCGGACTCGCTGACTTTCCGGGTTCGATTGTCAGCGCGTTATCGGAGGTCATGGAAGGGGCGGCGATAGCAAGCACTGTGTCAGATGGCAGTGAGAGATGGCGGTCGATCGAGAAGTCGACTTGCGCCATCTGCGTGGCCGGGTCGAGATCGACGCGTGACACCGTGCCGACCCGTACCCCTGCCAGCACGACCATGGCGCCGGGATTCAGTCCATTGGCAGAGACGAAGCGCGCATGAAGCTGCTGCGTGTCACCCGGTGGGCCGTGCCGTTGCGCGACGGCATAGACAGCGAAACTCGACGCGAGAGCGAGCACCATCGCGCTCGCCAGAATCGCGCCTCCCCGGTTTTTTGACGCCATCTCTGCTTCACCCACCTGTTATAACAGCGGAACTCTTCGCCCGAGTTGGGATGCGGGTCAAGCACGGGGTTGCGGTCCGTGCCGCAGTAAGGCAGGAGGTAGAAACATTTATTTCATATTGAGCTGACATGACGCTGCTTCAAGCACTGGTTCTGGCCATCGTCCAGGGACTGACCGAACTTTTCCCCGTGAGCAGTCTGGGTCACGCAGTATTGCTCCCTGCCCTGCTTCACTGGAACCTTGATGAGCGCAGCGAGCTTTTCCTGCCGTTCCTGACAATGCTCCATTTCGGAACGCTTGTTGCGCTTTTCTGCTTCTTCTGGCGCGACTGGCTGGCGATCTTCACCGGCGCTTTCGGATTGCATGGCGCGGCCCGGCGCGAGGAGGCCATCCGTATTCTTGTGCTCCTCGTCGTGGCGACCATCCCGGTTGTGATTGTCGGTGCCGCTTTCGAGCACAAGCTCAAGGTCATTTTCGGCACGCCCACGGCAGTGGCGATTTTCCTTTTCCTCAACGGCGTGATCCTGCTCGTGACCGAGTGGATGCGCTCGTACAAGGGACGTATGCCCCAACGCGCCATTGCGGATATGTCGGCGCGCGACGCTCTGGTAATCGGGTTCTGGCAGTGCCTTGCGCTGTTTCCGGGGATTTCGCGATCCGGATCGACCATCAATGCCGGTCTGGTCTGCGGCCTGAATCATGAAACCGCTGCCCGTTTCTCCTTGCTCATGGCGCAGCCCGCAGTTCTTGCGGCAACGGTCCACGAAGCATGGCAGCTCCGCCATATGACGGTCAGCCATGACATGATCCAGGTATCCGTGATCGCCGCCATAGCGGCCGGTGTCACGGCGCTGATCAGTACTGCGGTGCTGCTGCGCTATTTCCGCAACCATGAGCGCTGGGCGCTCTCGCCTTTCGCGTTCTATTGCATGGGCGCGGGTCTTGTCTCGCTGGTTGCGCTCGTTCTCTTTTGATAACGAAATAATTTCCACTTTGATGGCCGATCCGGCAAGATCGGCTTTTTGACCATGGGCGATTTTCACCATTCCTGACCAGGCCGCACCACCCTCCTTCACGCCAACCAAGGCGAGCCGTCGCAAGACGCTCGAGCAGGTCACGGCTGATTACGAGACCAATGGTCTCAAGCGCTCGTTGACGGCAACCCAGCTTGTGATGCTGGGCGTAGGCTCGACAATCGGCGCAGGCATCTACGTCATGACCGGCACCGCGGCGGCCCAGTATGCCGGGCCTTCGATCCTGGTCTCGTTTGTGATCGCCGCCCTTGCCTGCCTGTTCACCGCCTTTTCCTATGGTGAGCTGTCCTCCAGCCTGCCCGTTTCAGGCTCGGCCTATTCCTACGCCTATGTCTCGATGGGCGAGCGGGCAGCCTGGACCGTAGGGTGGCTCCTCCTTCTCGAATACGGCATTTCCTGCGCTGCAGTCGCGTCGGGGCTGTCGGGCTATGCCACCAGCCTTTTGTCGAGTTTTGGCTATCATGTCCCTGCGTCGCTGAGTCAAGCCACATTCCAGACCGTCCCGGGCAGCGGGGGAATGGCAATCACTTCAGGCTGGCGTTTCGACTTTGTCGCGACCCTCGCGATCGCGGTCGTGACAGCCTGTCTTGTCCGTGGGGTGCAGGAATCCGCTCGGGTCAACACGATCATCGTCTTCATCAAGGTGGGGGTGCTGTTCCTTTTTGTGGGGTGTGGGTTGTTTGCGCTTCACCCCGCCTACTGGCACCCCTTCATTCCGGAATATCGCGGCGGGTTCCAATACGGCATTCCGGGCATGTTTCGGGCTGCCTCAGTCATCTTCTTTGCCTATGTCGGGTTCGAGGCCGTATCGACGGCATCTGCCGAGGCGCGCAATCCGCGCCGTGATGTCCCTATCGGCATCATTGGCAGTCTGGTCATCTGCACGATCGTCTATGTGTGCGTTGCCTCGATCCTGATCGGCATCGTGCCCTATCAGCAGCTCAATGTGGCCGATCCCCTGTCGATTGCCGTGCGGGCGATGAAGCAGCCCTGGCTGGCTCTCTTCGTCAACATGGGCGCCACGATCGGTCTGTGTTCAGTGTTGCTGGGATTGCTTTACGGGCAGACGCGCATCTTCTTCGCCATGAGCCGCGACGGGTTGCTTCCGCCCGTCTTCTCCTACGTCCATAAGAGATATCACACACCCTGGACGGGAACGATCCTGCTGGGCGTGATCGTGGCGCTGGCCACAGCCACCTTGCCGATTGATGTCATCAGCGACCTCGTCAGTATCGGTACAGCAGCAGCGTTCGGTATCGTGTGTTTCACGGTCATCTGGCAGCGTAACATGCACCCCGATATGGAGAGGAGTTTCAGCGTTCCGCTTGGCGGGTTCCGGATCAGGGGGTGGTGGATCGGTATCACGCCGCTGCTCGGCATGCTGTTCTGTGTGATCATGATCGCGCCGCTTTTCGCCGACATGATCCGTGCGCTCCTCCACGGAAACCCTGTGCCGGCGCTTCTGCTTATCGCCTATGCCGGACTGGGCTTCGCCACCTACTGGTATTATTCGCGCCATAATTCCACCTTCGCGCGCGAAGGCAAGGACTGATCCGGGCAGCTGCGCGCTGCGGCAGGCTGGATGATTTACCCACAGAATCCGTGGATGCGTTCGTGGGTAAGGATGTGGATAACCGTCTGATGAAACGTGAAAGAGGGGAGCGAAAGCTCCCCTTTCCTTTTGCCCCGATCATACGATCGAGGTTCATACCGTCCTCTGCATTCCCTGTCAGACGGATTGAGACATTACTTGACAGCCATCGCCGAGAGTTCCTCGCCGATCACGCGCGCGCTGAGTGCCATGGAGATGGCGCCTGCATCCGGATGACCCTTGCTTCGCTCCCCGTGCGTGCGGGCACGACCCAGACGGGGCAGCAGGTCCTTCGTTGCTTCTGCTGCGATAGTCGCGTCCTGAGCAGCCTGCGCCCACGCCTTTGCAACAGTCGAACCTTGCCGCAAACCGTTATCGAACCCTTCCACCAGCGGGGCGAGCGCGTCCATCAGGGTCTTGTCGCCCGGTTTCGCCTTGCCGAGCGCCGTGATCTTGTCCATCGCCCGTCTCAAACCAAGGGAAAGGCTCTGCGCGTCCGGGACTGCGGAGTCATCGAAAGCCGTGCTGAAGGCGAATAGCCCTGCCCCCCAAAGTGCTCCCGAGGTTCCCCCGGCCCGGTCGGCCCAGGCATCGGCCGCGGCGGCGAGCACGGTAGCCGGGCCAGCGCCGGCCTCCACGGCAGCACGAGCGGCTCTGGCTGCAGCCGCCGCACCGCGTGCCATGCCCTGACCGTGATCTCCGTCACCAGCCTGGGCGTCGATATGGCCGAGTTCGGGCTCCGCCTTGGTCAGGGCAGCAGACAGTTTGATCATCATGCTTGCCACGCAGCGCCCACCCTGGCGACCGGCCTCGGTCAGGGATTTCATATAGGCGACGGGCGCTTCGGCCAGAACCGGCAGGGAGTCGCGATACGCCCCGCGCATCTCACCGCGCGTGAGCGCCGCGCTTTCAACCGGTGCCCGCCAGAGGCGCTCGAGTTCGTCATCCAGCCAGGTCAGGGTGAGCGAGCAGCCTGCCATATCGAGGCTTGTGATATACTCACCGGCGAGAGGAGCAATGACCGTGTAGCCCGCATTTTCGAGCCTGGGGATGATCGCCTCCCACAGAACGAAAAGCTCCTCGTATTTCGTGCTGCCGAGGCCGTTGAGCAGGGCCGTTATGCGCGAGCCGGCATTGGCCGGAGCTTCCTTCAGAAGGCGGTCGCACAGAATGGCTGCAAGTTCCTCCGCGCGAAGCAGGTCGAGTTCGTCGATGCCCTGTTCCCCATGGACGCCGAGACCAAGCGCGACTCTTCCCTGGGGCACATGGAAGAGCTTTTCCTTCTCCCCAGGGAGAGTGCAGCCATCGAAGGCGACGCCGAATGACCGTGTCTGGGCATTAACGCGCTTCCCGATGATCTCCACCTCATCGAGGCTCAGCCCGGCCTCAGCCGCCGCACCGATGATCTTGAACACCGGAAGGTCCCCTGCGGTGCCGCGGCGACGGCTTTCTTCATGCGCAGGGGCGCTCGCAATATCATCGGTCGTGGCAATGAGGCGCGTATCGATGCCCTCGGCGCGCAGGCGCTCAGCGGCAATACTGAAATTCAGTACGTCGCCCGCATAATTGCCGTAGCCGAGAATCACGCCGCCACCGAGATGGGCTTCTCTGGCGATACGCAGAATAGCCTGGGTGGAGGGCGAGGCGAACACATCCCCGGCCACTGCCGCATCGGCAAAGCCTGCGCCGACATACCCATTGAAAGCCGGGAAATGGCCCGATCCGCCACCCACCACCAGCGTCACCTTGCCCTGCTTGCCGGGAGCGGCGCGCAGGACGCCGCCGCGTACGGGCTGGACGATATCGCTATAGACACTCGCAAAGCCCCGTAGAGCGGAGGTCGCGAAATTCTCGGCGTCGCCACAGATCTTGGTCATGGGGTATCCTTGGTAAAGTCAGACGGTCCTGAGTGGTCGGAGCGGGAAGCGCGCTCAGGCCTCCCGGTTGAAATAGCGTCGCGCAATGGCGTCGAAGGAGATGGCGGCCACGACGATTCCGCCACTGACGATGGACTGCCAGTAGGGCGAGATGCCGAAGAGCACGATCACGTTCTCGATGATCCCGATGATAACCGCGCCCAGAACAGCGCCGAACGGGCTGCCCAGCCCTCCTGTGGTGGCCACTCCGCCGATCACGGCGGCGGCGATAGGGGCCAGCACCCAGGTATCGCCGATGGAGGGCTGCGCTGTGCCAAGACGTGCGACCATGACGATACCGGCAAGAGCCGAAAGGAAGCCCGCCGTGGCAAAGGCGCAGACGCGGATGGCGTCCACCCTGATGCCCAGCATGCGCGCTGCGGCATTATTGCTGCCGATGGCGTAAACATAGCGGCCCAGCGGCGTACGGATCATGACGAAGGAGACGATGGCGAGGCAGACCAGCAGGATCACGAAGGGTACCGGTAGACCGGCCATCATGCCGCGCCCCAGGAAGCTGATATCGCTGGGGATGCCGGTAATGGCCACGCCCTTGGTGAGCACGAGATTGGCGCCCCCATAGACGCCGGCCATGCCGATGGTGAGCACGAGCGAATGAAGGCGCAGACGTGTGATCAGCAGACCGTTCAATAAGCCGCAGCCTGTGCCCAACGCGAGGCAGAGCAGGAGGGAGAGCCAGGGATTGAGCCCGGCCTGAACCATGAGAAGCCCGCCAGCCACGCCTGCCAGCCCGCCTATGGCACCGACCGAGAGGTCGAGTTCGCCAAGGATCATCAGAATGGCCTGGCCGATGGTCACCAGCCCGACAAAGGCCAGGGAGCGTGCGATGATCTTCATGTTGAACGCGGTCAGGAAATTAGCCGAGAGCGCGCTGGACAGGACGAAGATGACCACGAGAGCGATCACGACACCGCAAAGCGGGTTGGCGGCCAGTGCCTTCAGTCTCTGGACCGGGTTCGGAGAGGAAGAGATGGAAGCGGCGTCGACAGAACGATCATGCGACATGTGTGGTCTCCGGAGAGCCGATAATGGAGGCGACCAGCGTGCTGACATCTGTCTTGTCGTGGTCGAAGGAGCCGTTGATCCGGCCGGAATAGAGCGTGATGATCCTTGTTGCGCAGCGCTGAAGCTCGCTCATCTCGGACGAGACGAGAATGATCCCCACCCCTTCCTCCGCCAGACGCTGCATGATGCGATAGATCTGGAACTTGGTGCCGATATCGATCCCCTTTGTAGGTTCGTCGAAAATGAGCAGCCGGGGTTTGCGGGCCATGGCCCGTCCTATGATGGCCTTCTGCTGATTGCCGCCGGAGAGGAACATGATCTTTTTCGACGGGGAGGACGTCCGCACATCGAATTGCCGTATGATCTCCGCGACGATCGATTTTTCGCGCGCAGGCGAGATCACACCGCCTTTGGCGATATCCTTCGTGACGGCGAGGGCGATATTCTCGCGCACGCTGAGCAATGGAAAAATCCCGTGATGCTTGCGCTCTTCCGAGAGGTAGACCATGCCTGCCTGAACGGCCTTGTCAGGGCGGTTGGGCGGTATGCGTTTGCCATCCAGAGTGATGGTTCCACTGCTGAACTTGCGGAAGCCGAACATGGCCTGCATGATTTCCGAACGCCCTGCCCCGACGAGCCCTGCAAAACCAAGGATTTCGCCGCGCCTGAGTGTGAAGGAGATATCCTCGAAACCGGGCCCTGAAAGATTCTCAACCTCCAAGATTGTCTCGTCGCTTCGCGCCGAGGGGGAAGACTGGAACTGCTCATCCAGCTTGACCGAGCTGCCTGACATCAGGCGTATCAGCTCGCTCTCGGTCATCCCCTCCATGGGGAAACTGCCGACGCTTCGGCCGTTGCGCAGCACTGTGACCGTGTCACCCAGCGCGAAGATCTCTTCCATCTTGTGAGAAACGAAGACGATGGCGATCCCTTGGACACGCAGATCGTCGACGATGCGAAACAGCCGCTCCGTTTCACGGGCGGTGAGAGACGAGGTCGGCTCGTCCAGGATCATGACCCCGAAATCTTCCTGCGTGGCGGCGCGGGCAATCTGCAGAAGCTGCTGATCGGGTACGCTGATTTCCGCCACTTTCTGACTGGGGCGCGCCTGAATGCCGAAACGGGTGATATAGGAGGCGGCCTTTTCCTCCATGGCCTTTTCAGAGACCGTGATTCTGCCGAAGCCCGAACGGGCGAACGGCATGAACATGTTCTCGGCGACCGTGAGATAAGGAAACAGGTTCAGTTCCTGCGGGACATAGGCAACACGCCGGAACAGTCTGGGATCATGCAGCGCATCGGCATCGTCGATGACAAGCGTGCCCTCATCGGGCCGAACGAGGCCCGAGAGAGTCTTGATCAGGGTGGATTTTCCCGCCCCGTTTTCCCCGGCAAGGATATGGACCTTGCCGGGTTCGAGGGTCAGGTCGATGTGATCGAGGGCAACGACACCCGGATAGGCTTTTCGTATACCCGTCGCCTTGAGTAGGACCATGGCCCTGCCTCCCTCCTGGACGCGAGAGCGGTTATTTGGAGAGCGATGCTTTGGTGATGATGTCGATACCCGTATCGATGTTCTTGGGTGTCTGCTGCCCTATGGCTTTCTGCCAGGCGGCGATCACAGCCCAGTAGCCCTGCATTTCGGGACGGCTGGAGGCGGAAGAGTCCACTACGCCATCCTTGATGAGCTGGAGCATGTCGGTCAGGTTGTCGAGCCCGACCTCCTGCACCTTCCCTACCTTGTCACTTTCGCGAATGGCCTGACCGATGCCTACCGGTCCTGCCGCGTCACAGGCAACCCAACCCGCAAGATTGGGGTGGGCCTGCATGATGGCCGATGCCTGTTTCTGGGCGGTCTCGATGCTGTCATTATCGATACCGGTCGCCACCACCTTGATGTCGGGATATTTGGCGAAGACCTTGAGCTCGCACCGGGCGCGCAGCGCATGATTAGGTGCTGTGGGCACGCCCATCATGATGGCGACCTCACCCTTGTGATTGATGAGTTTCGCCAGGCGCTCCGCAGCAAGGCTGCCCTGCTCGCAAAAATCGGCGCCGACTGCCGTGATGTCCATACCCTCGGGCGGGAGGGAGTCGAACACCGTCATCGGGATCTTCTCGTCGACCGCTTCCTGCATGGTGGAGCGATTGCCCTTCTCGTCCAGAAGGTCGAGGATCAGGCCATCGGGATGGGTTGCGATGGCGCGTTCGATGATGTCGTTCTGGGTCGAGACATCGGCCGTCTGCGGGGCACGATATTCGACCGTGATGGTGCGACCTGTCGCCTTGCTGAGGAGCGCAGCGGCAGACTGGGCCCCGTTATTGGCCTTGTCGAACCAGGGATGAACGGCTTTCGGAATCATGACGAACCGCATCGGCGCGTTATCTGCCGCATGGGCAGCGAGAGGCGCGAGAAGAAGGGCAGCGGTCGCGAGCAGAGCTTTTTTCATGAGATCAGACCTTGTGGTCGTGTTAATCCATTACTTGCAGGAATTCGGCGAGTATTTGCGGTCGAGAGCGTCGATACCATCGACGTTTTTCTTGGATGCGCTTGCCGGATCGAACTCCTTGGCGAGGAAAGAGTCCACGATGGTCTTGGCGAGCTCTGCCCCGACCACACGAGCGCCGAGAGTGATGATATGAGCATTGTTCGAGAGAGCAGCCCGTTCGGCCGAATAGGCATCATGAGCCTGTGCCGCACGAATGCCGGGGATCTTGTTGGCCGAGATCGCTACACCGATTCCCGTGCCGCAGCACAGGATACCGCGCTCGTATTCGCCCGAGAGAATGGCGTGACCCACGCGTTCGCTCAGTTCGGAATAAAGCTCGCTCTTGGCATCTACGGGGCGCGACAGATCGACCGCGTCAACGCCTTTGGACTTGAGATGCGCGACGATCTGCTGGGCCAGACCTTCACCGGCGCTGTCGCCACCTACTGCAATTTTCATGATCTTGTTCCTCTCGGTGATGTGTTCAGGGGGTATCGGCATGCGCGGCGGTCGGCACAGCGTCCATCTGGGCGATATGCAGGTTGATGCCCGCGTCGAGCATGCGGTTCTTCTGACTGTCGGACACACCTGAATCGGTAATCACGACGTCAAAATCGGAAAGGCTCGCGAGACGGTTCAGTGCCGTCACATCGAATTTCTGGCTATCGATCATCAGGATGCGACGGTCGACGATTTGCATCAGCGCCATCTTGCACTTGACGATTTCCTGCTCCTGATGGAAGGCGCCAAGATCGCGTACCGCGGAAACCGACATGAACAGTGTATTCGCCCGAAGCGATTTGGTGCCCTGCTCGCACAGAATACCAAGAAACGCATCAAAACGCGGGTGGTATTTGCCGCCCAGTGAGATGAGACTGATGTCGCGGGCGCCCGCGATCTGCGTGGCGATGCCCATACTATTGGTCAGCACGGTGAGCGGCATGCCCGAGGGCAGGTTTTCAGAAAGCACACGCGAGGTCGTTGAATCATCGAGGGCAATAATATCGCCTGCCTTGATGAAGCTCGATGCAACACGGGCTATCGCCTGTTTCTCGCGTGAGGCACGTCGCATACGGTGGACGACGCTCGTTTCCATCACGCCGCTGGCCAGCATGGTCACGCCACCATGGACCTTGCGCACAAGTCCCTGTTCGGACAGGGCATGCAAATCGCGATGAATGGTCATGCGGCTTGTCGAAAACCGGTCGACGAGTTCCTCGATCTGGGCGCCCCCATTCTCGAGAACGTAATCCAGGATCTCCCGACGACGCGCCGAGACGGCCTTGCTCTCGACGCCGGTCGCGCCGCTCATGACACCACCGACCGGATGATCGCCTCAAGGCCCGAAGGGTCCCAGGCCGAGCGCCCGATGAAGACGCCGTCCACATTATCGAGCGCCGTGTAACGCGCGGCATTATCCAGCGAGACGCTGCCGCCATAGAGCACGGGCACGCGCTGCGCCGCCTCGGAGCCAACGAGTTCTGCAAGGACGTTGCGCAGCCGGGTATGAGCCAGCGCCACGAAATCGGGCTCAGCGGCCCTGCCCTTCGCGCCGATGGCCCAGACGGGCTCGTAAGCCAGAAGAACCGTGCCGATCTCAGCGGCGCTCAGCCCATGGAGCGCTATCTTGGTCTGACGTGCGAGCGTCTCATGGGTCACACCGAATTCGTATTCCTCGGCGCTGTCACCGATGCAGATCAATGGGCGCAGTTTGTGGCGTATCGCGGCCCTCACTTTGAGATTGACCGTGATATCGGTCTCGCCGAAATGCTCGCGACGCTCGGAATGGCCCAATTCGATCATGTCTGCGCCGCATTCACGCACCATGTGGGGGGAGATCTCGCCGGTCCAGGCGCCGTCATCTTCCCAGTGCATGTTCTGTGCACCGACATGCCAGCGCGTGCCTGAGAGCGTGCTCGCGACTGTTTCGAGCGACGTGAAGGGCGGGATGACGAACGGCGTGATCTCTTCCGGGATAGCCATCGAGACGATCTGGCCCACAGCGTCCCGGGCCGCAGCCGGGCCCTTGTTCATCTTCCAGCTCGTGCCGATCCAGAGCGGCTTTCTCGTCATGGTTTCCTGTCTCCGTCGCTGATCGGCGTTCCGTGTAACGATATCATGTTATCTTATGGATGAAGCTAACATTCTGATAGAGAAAATATCAGTATGATCGTTCACATTGATATGATTTAGCGAAGGGATAAGTGCGGAAGCGCGTCTAAAGCCATATTTTGCAACATGATAGGACAAGCCGGGTGATGTTATCCTCCGGAACGCAGATTTGTGATTTCACGTTCCTGAGGGCGTTACCCTGGGTCCCGATGATCGGTCATTTGCCGTCTATCTGCCGATATCATGAGCCCCATGGGCACCTATCGGACGGTGTCGAGCATCTGAGTCATGCTGCTTCACGCGTTTCAGGTTGCCGGGTACCACGGACAAAGGTTTTTCTCAGGGCGGGGACGTCGGATCGTGAGGAAAGTTTCCTGGCTTCCCTGCCCTTCGAATGCGACAGCGTCATGCCTCAGGTCAGATCGCTCTGCCGATGACTTTTGGACAGCCGACAGCGACGCGAGGCGAACCCAATCTGGACCCTATGCTGCCTGGTTCGACGTTCCCCGCTTTCGCATCCTGATGGAGTTCCGCCCCGAAAGCTTGCCGTCCATGATGTGCATTGCCCCCGATATATGCGCGAGGACCGTGTTCTCGCGCTCGTCAAAGGCAGCGCCATTATGCGGGGGCTGCTTCCCGACGGGTTCACATCAGGCCCGTCGTTCAGCTGGCAGAAGCATCGCGAAGCCCGTGCACAGTTTTGGCCTTGTTCCAGCAGGTCTGCGCCTGGCTTGTGCTCTCCTGATCCGTCCATCCCATATGGGGTGCCATGATACTGCAGACTTCCTCGACAACCTGCTGGGTCAGATGTCCACCGAGAGCGATGGACGTGCGGCGGAAAAGGATGTCGTCAACGCTACGCACCAGTTCCTGGCTTGCGACGTAGAGAATCTCGTTACGAGAATATTCGGGCAGAGAGGCGAGAGGTTGGTCTGGCGTGGCAGCGCAATACGCAGCGATACGTTCGGCCGTGGTGCCATAGCGCTCGAACAAGCTGCGCGCACGAGAGGCGGAGAGACTGTGAGTCTCGATGAGGCGGCGTAGATAGGCATCATGGGCCCGTGGCCCTGGATAGCGGGCGCCGCCGCCAATGGGCCTAAGGCGCGATGAGGCAATGCGCTTGCGGTGCAGGAGCGCCAGCGTCTTGTCTGCCACCTCTTCTGCAAGACCGCGGAACGTGGTCCATTTTCCACCCACGAGAGAGAGAACCGGGGTGGTGCCGGTGTAGTCCGTATGAATGATATGATCACGGCTGATCGCACCCGGGTCGTCAGTCGCGCTGGCGGGAAGTGGTCTGACTCCGCAATAACGGTAGATGACGTCGCCATCCGCAATGGTCAGCCCGGGAAACAGCTCGCGCACCATACGCAGCATGTAGGCTTGCTCGTCATCCGTACAGGAGGCGGTATCCGGATCGGTGATGGGGATGTCGGTAGATCCGACAAGCACATGCCCGAGGAACGGATAGACGAGGCAGATGCGGCCATCGGCAGTACCGAAATAGACCATCTGTCCGTTCAGCTCACGATGAAGCTCCGCGTGATCGATGACGAGATGAGAGCCCTTTGTGCCGCCGATATAACGTGTGTTCAGTCCGATCTGGGCATTGACCCGGTCGATCCAGGCCCCGCCCGCATTGACGATCAGATCCGTACGGATCGTTTCGGTGTTCCCCGTCAGGCGGTCTTTGATTGCCAGAGCGCCCTCGTCGAAGGAGACGATCTCCGTATAGGTTTTCACCCCGCAGCCCAGACTGAGCTGAAGCGCATCTTCCACGCATTCGAAGCCGAGACGCTCGGGCTGTGAAATCGCCGCATCATAATAGCGACCGGTCGCGATAACCTTGGAGGTTATGCTTGGCCAGTCTTGTCTTACGTTCTTGCCAAGAGACAATTTATGGCGAGGCATCACACGCGCCCTGCGTCCCAGAAAATCATAGATCTGCATGCCGATCTCGGTGATCAGCACGCCACGATCCGCCAACTTGGCCTTGCGTCCGAGAAACCGCCGGATGGAGGGGACGATGCCACCGAACCAGGAGTGAATGGGAATGACCGTTGGCAGCGGCGTGACAAGATGAGGCGCATTGCGGAGCAGAAGGTTACGCTCGAGCGTCGATTGCGCGACGAGCCTGAATTCCCCGGTCTCCAGATATTTGATTCCCCCGTGAATCAGTCGTGAGGGCGCGGCAGAAGCACCCGCGCAGATATCGTCGCGGTCGATCAGAAGAACGTTTATCCCCTGCATGGCCAGTTCGCGGAACAGGCCGACACCGTTGATGCCGGCACCGATGATCGTCACGTCGAAATGGGCTGAGTCGAGTTGTGTGGCGGAATGGGTCATCAGGGGTCCGGTGTCTTTCTGCATTTTCATGAGGGGTGCGTTCTGGGAGCCTGCGCATGGCAGGACGGTCTCTGGCGTCCTGGGCCGTCAGCCCGCTGACATGGATAAGGGGGTGTAGTCGTCGCCCTGATCGCTGTGCAGCGCAGGCCAGAACGGTTCGAGTGCTTTCGCGACAGACTGATAGCGACGGTAGATGTCTTCGTAATACCGGGCGAGAACCGGATCGGGCTTGAAATACCGTGGCTCGAGATCGAGACAATCCGCCGCGCCCTCGAGCGATGTGGCCAGACCGCACGCCACCATGGCTGTCATTGCGGCACCAAGAGCGCCAGCCTCTCTCACCGGTGAGGTCGAGATGGGTCGTCCCAGAATATCGGCGAAGAGCTGGCCGATTTCCGGCCTGCGACTGCCTCCCCCCGAGACACCGATGCTGCGCACCGGACCTGAGCGGAGAAGATCCTCAACATGGTGGCGATGATTGAATATCGTGCCTTCGATCATGGCGCGGAACAGATCGGCGCGGTCATGCCAGGACTGGACTCCGAGGAAAGACGCGGTGGCCGGGCACTCGAACGGGGAGCCGAACAGATAGGGATGATAGAGCGGTATCTGCCGGGTTGTTCGTCCGTCCTTGAACTTCGCAATCGACGCCTCGATGAGTTTGGCGGCGGCCTCGGGATCCTCCGGAGCGACATAACGCGCCATCCATTCAAGATTGCTTGCAGAGGCCGGCGAGATCGCCATGCAGTTCCAGAGCCCTTTCCTGTATCCCGCGCGGCATGCCCATTCCGTTCCCGTGACAGGCGCGTCACGCAGGACCTCGTTGATCGAGAATGTTCCTGCGGTCACCGTCATATCGCCAGCCCGGACCTGTCCCAGACCCACTGCTGCGGCGATGACGTCATGCAGTCCCGCCGAGACTGGCGTGCCCTCAAGCAGACCTGTCTGTTCGGCCGCCAAAGCCGTGACACGGCCTGCCTGCTCGCATGAGTCCAGCATGGGGGGGAGAGCATCGACCATCTCGCTCAGGTCGAGCGCATCGAGGATCTGAGGGCTGTAGCTTTGCGTGTGCAGGTCGGTGAACGCCGTGCTCGCCTCGGTCAGATCGGTGGCGACTTTCCCCGTCATGCAGTAGCGCAGCCAGTCTTTTGCAAAGCAGACAACGCCGATAGCAGCATAACGTCGTGGATCGTGACGTTTGATCCATGCCAGAAGGGTCGTGGCTGAGTAGGGATAGGGGCGTTGTCCGGAGAGCAGCATCATCCGGTCGAGCAGCCCTGCATGCTTCCACTGGTCATGAATGCCATAGGCCCGGCTGTCGAGGGACATGATTCCGTGCCCGAGAGGCTGAAACTGCCGGTCCATGAGGAACAGGCCATCCCCGTGCGCGGTGATCCCGACGCCCGCTATGTCCTGTCCCGTAAGCCCGGCATCGCCAAGAGCCTGCCGTATTGTGGCAGAGACGATCCGCCATGCCTGGGCCATGTCACGCTCGACATGACGTGGCGTCTCTGTGATCTGCGCGATGCGCGCCTGGCCCAGACCCATGATCCTGCCATCTGTGGCGAAGATCACAGCCTTGGCACTCGAGGACCCGCAATCCACACCGATCACATATTGCGCACTCATGACCAGGCTCCGTTCTGGTGATCGGCGATATCCGTCACACATGATATAAACGGCGTGATCATGTGCCAATAATCACAATATAGTGCGATTTATGATACAGTCCGTCAGGAGGCATCTGTCAATCACCGGGGTTTGAAAGGCGTGACATGTTATTGCCCCTCGGGTTTGCCGCTCCTCTCTGACTTGTCGGTGTGAGATATTTGTGATATTTTTGTTATCAAATCATTGGTTTGCGCCAGACTCGTGATCACGCGGCGCGCTCTTTCAGAGGCTGTTCTTCAATATGAGTGACGATCCCACTTCGGTGCCCCCCCTGGATGGCTTTTCCGGGATCAAGCGTCAGAACCTGAAATCGCGTCAGCAGCAGATTCTCGATCTGCTGTTCGAGCAGGGCAATGCCAGCATCGAGTTTCTGGCCGAGCATTTCGATGTGAGCCGCATGACCATCCATCGTGATGCCCATGCGCTGGCGAGTCAGGGGCTGATCGATAAGATCCACGGCGGGATCACGCTCAAGAACCGTGCCCGCACGGAGAAGAATGTCGCCTACCGGCAGCACCGTGCAGCGAATCTGAAAAAGGCGATCATCCAGCGCGCTGTCTCGATGATCGAGCCGGGACAGGTCATCATTCTCGATGATTCGACGACTGTCGCGGAGATGCTGCCGCTGTTACCGGCAAGAGCGCCACTGACCGTCATCACCAATGCCGTCGGGGTGGTGCAGGCTCTTGCCCCTTTCCCCGGCATCAAGATCATCTGTCTGGGTGGCGACTACAGCAATTCGCGTAATGCGTTTTTCGGGCTCGTTTGCGAGCAGGCTGCCCGGTCGCTCCGCGGGAACATCATGTTCATGTCGACCTCGGTGATTTCCGGCGACACAGCGTTCCAGAACGATCAGGATGTGGTGAAGGTCAAGCGCGCCCTGATGGCGATTGCAGATCGTTGCGTCCTGCTCGTCGATAGCACGAAGTTCCGGCAGGGCGGTCTGCATCGACTGACATCGCTACAGGATTTCGACCGTATCCTGACGGACAGCCAGATCAAGCCTAACGTCGTGTCCGAACTCGAAGCCTCAGGGATCACGGTCGAAGTCTGCTGAAAGCCGCGCTGGGTTCCCGTCTTTCATGCATGACGGGAGGGTTTCACCTCTCCCTGTCATGACTGATGGGGAGAGACTGACCCCTCCCCGTATCTCGATCAGGCAGCGTTTTCGAGAGTCGCCATATCGATGACGAAGCGGTACTTCACGTCAGACTTGATCATGCGCGAATAGGCGTTCTCGATCTCGTCCATGGCAATCATCTCGATATCGGAGGTGATTCCATGTTCACCGCAGAAATCGAGCATCTCCTGCGTCTCGGCAATGCCGCCAATCAGTGAGCCCGCGAACTGACGACGCTTCATGATCAGGCTGAACACGGCGACCGGCAGAGGTTGTTCGGGCGCACCGACCTGGACCAGCGTGCCCTCACGCTTGAGTAGGTTGAGATAGGTGTTGATATCATGCTCCGCGGCTACCGCGTCGAGAATGAAGTCAAAACGTCCTGTCTCGCGGGCCATTGCTTCGGGGTCCTTCGAGAGAACGACCTCATGCGCGCCGAGACGCAGCCCGTCCTCGACCTTGCTCTGCGAGGTCGTGAACAGCACCACCTCGGCCCCGAAGGCGCGCGCGAATTTTACGCCCATATGGCCCAGCCCGCCAAGGCCGACGATACCGACGCGCTGACCGGGGCCGACCTTCCAGTGGCGCAGCGGGGAATAGGTGGTGATACCGGCGCAGAGCAGCGGCGCGACAGCAGCGAGGTCGAGGTTCTCGGGCACCTTCAGAACGAAGGCCTGATCCACGACGACGGCCTTCGAGTAACCCCCATAGGTGTTACCACGGCCCTGCTTGTCTTCACCGTTATAGGTGCCGACAAATCCGTTCTCGCAATACTGCTCGAGGCCTTCCTTGCAGCTGGCGCATTCGCGGCAGGAGTCCACCATGCAGCCCACGCCTGCCAGGTCGCCTACCTTGAACTTGGAAACCGAGGCGCCGACCTCGCTGATCCGTCCGACGATTTCATGGCCGGGAACGCAGGGATAGACGGTGTTGTGCCACTCATTGCGGGCCTGATGTATGTCTGAGTGACAGACGCCGCAATAAAGAATGTCGATGCGGACATCATCGGGGCCGGTATCGCGGCGATCGAATGTGAAGGGTGCGAGACGTTCAGAGGCGCTTTGCGCGCCATAGCCGATACAGGTGAGCATCGTTTTTCTCCGACTTGGCTTGCGCCGTTACAACGAAAATCGCCGCGCCGCCGCAGGGGCAGTCACGGTGACTATTTCGTAGCATGTCGAACTAACGCCCGATATGGCACAGGGGTTCATTCGGGCGCGGTCACCTGTGCGCGACGTCCTTCACGCCAGCTGGAAAGACGTATGTAAAGGGTCGGCAGCACCAGCAGGGTGAGCGCCGTACAGGAAATTAAGCCGCCAATCACCACTGTCGCCAGGGGCTTCTCGACCTCGGCTCCTTCGCTCATGGAAAACGCCATCGGGAAAAAGCCGAGACACGCCACAGTGGCCGTGGCCATGACGGGGCGGAATCGCTCTCTGGCGGAGGTGATTGCGGCTTCCACTGCGCCGAGACCGGCGAGGCGTTTGTCACGGATGTAGGAGATGAGCACGACGCCATTAAGTGTTGCCACACCGAACAGGGCAATGAAACCGATACCCGCCGAGATGCTGAACGGCATGGCGCGTACCCAGAGTGCGATGATGCCGCCTGTTGCCGCAAAAGGCAGATTCACAAAGACGAGGGCCGCAAGCCAGACATCGCCCAGTGCCAGGATCAGCAGGCAGAAAATCAGCACGAGCGTGATCGGGACGACGATCTCGAGACGCGCCACCGCGGTCTGGAGGTTGCGGAACTGACCGCTCCATTCGATGCGATAGCCCGGCGGCAGTTTGATCTGCGTTTTGACCGCCCTCTGCGCTTCCTGAACGAAAGAGCTGAGATCACGGCCACGCACATTCGCCTGAACCATCATGCGCCGCTCCCCCTGATTGCGCCGGACGGCCGCAGGACCGTCGCGCATGGTGATTTCGGCCACCTGATCGAGGCGCACCGAGTGATCGTCGCGGGTCAGGACAGGAAGCAGGCGGATATCGTCGAGGTCCTGACGTGCCTCGGGCATGATACGGACTTCGGTCGGAATGAGAGCATCCTGCAGGGCAACGGGCGGGCCAACATGGCCGCCAATCGATTCCACCACGTCGAGAACCTCAGACGTATCGACATTCAGGCGGGCAGCCGCGGTACGATCGACATCGATATGCAGATAGGGGATGGTCCCGACATCCTGAGGCGCGACATCTGCCGCTCCCGCGACGCTGTCCACAACGCGGGCGGTGCGCGCTGCGAGGGCCATGAGCATATCGATATCCGGGCCATAGATCCCGATAGCGATCTGTGACCGTACGCCCGATTGCAGATCATCCATGCGCATCTGGATGGGCTGGCTCCAGGAATAGAGCGAGCCAGGATTGTTCTTGCGTAACGCCGCATCGAAGGCCCGAATAAGCCCTTCCTGTGTGTCGGCAGTCTTCCAGTCGTTGCGCGGCTTGAGCAGCACATAGGTATCCGACTGCTCGCCACCCTGCGGGTCAGTTGGAATGGCGGAGGTGCCGCTATTGCTCACCACCATACGGATATCGGGGAACTGTTTCAGCGTGCGCTCGATCTGCTGGATAGAGCGCAAAGAGGCATCTAGGGAGATACCGGGCAGGCGCGTAGAGGTGACGATCAGATCACCTTCCTGCAATTGCGGAATGAATTCGCCACCCAGTCGGGTTGTCAGGCCAAGAGACAGGACCAGCACCACGAGCGCGATCCCCACCACCATTTTTCCATGCGCCATGCACCAGCGCGATGCCGGGCTGAAGCCGCGCCTCAGGAAGCGGATGAAAAGCGTGTCGTGTTCCGTCCCGCTTTCGGGAACGGGATGCCCCTCGCCCGCATGAGAATCATCTTTATGAGCGCTATGACCGGGCTTGATGCGCATGATCAGGGCAGCGAAGGCAGGCACTGCCACAAGCGCATAGAGCAGCGAGGCAATCAGCGCCAGAATGACAGTCTGAGCCATGGGCCGGAACATCCGCCCCTCGACGCCTTCAAGCGTGAGTACAGGCAGATAGACCATGATGATGATGAGAATGGCGAAAATCACCGGCCGCGCGACGGAAGTCACCGTGGCGGCAATACGCTGGGTGAGCGGTACGGATCTGTCTGCCTGGCTCGATAGAACGCTCTCCACAATCACGAGCGCGCTATCCACCACCATGCCGAAATCGATGGCACCGAGACTGAGAAGATTGGCCGAAATGCCAAGATGACGCATCCCGACCATGGCGGCCACGAGTGAGAACGGAATGACCGAGATGATCACCAGCGAAGCCCGCCAGTCTCCGATTACCACCAGCAGGACGAAGAGAACCAGGAGCGCGCCGAGGATCAGATTCTCCTTGACCGTGTGGATCGTGACATCGGTCAGGGTAGCGCGGCTGTAATAGGGTTCGAGCGTCACGCCCTCGGGCAGGGTCGAGACGATCTTGGGCAACGCCGCGTTGATGCGCGCGAGCGTGGCTTTCGCGTTGGCCCCCTGCTGCAACAGGATGACGGCATTGACGATCTCGCCTTCGCCATCGCGGGTAACGCCGCCCAGTCGCGGCAGACGCCCCTCCTGCACGGTGCCGACATCGCGCACATGCACGACGCCACCATTGGGCATGCTGCGAACCTGAACCTCGCCAAGCTCGTGGAGGCTGTCGATCAGGGAGCGTCCGACGATGATATGCTGCTCGTCATTATGTTCGATCCACGCGCCCCCGGCGGCTTCGTTATCCTTGTCGACGGCATTGAAGACATCGGATACCGAAACACGGAACTGGCGCAGCGCCATGGGGTTGAGTGCTACCTGATAGGTCTGCGATGCGCCGCCATTGATATTGACGTCGATCACGCCCGGAACGAGCCGCAGCTTCGGGACCACGTTCCATGTCATGATACGGTTCAGTGTCGCGAGAGATCGATCCTTGCCGTGGATCTGGATCTGCAGGATCTCACCCATGCCCGTCGCCATGGGGCCCATGGTGATGGACAGACCCCGCACCGAAACCGCATTGCGCGCAAGCGACAGCCGCTCGGCCACGAGTTGTCGGGCGCGATAGATATCCGTGCCGTCGTCGAAACCGAGATAAAGCACCGACACACCCGTGCGCGAAACCGAGCGCATCGAGTTGACGCCCACGATTCCTGACATGACCGTCTCGATCGGAAAGGTCACCAGACGCTCGACTTCTTCGGTCGGGAGACCGGGGGCACGAACCGACACCAGAACCTGACGCGGTGAAATATCGGGCACCGGCTCGACGGAGAGAGAGCGTAGGTCGGCAATTCCTGCGATCATGAGCAGTATCACTGCGCCCAGAATGGCCGCGCGTCCCTTCAGCAGGGCAAGCATGAAACGCATGATTACTTCTGGCCCCCGGCCTTGTCCTTTTCGGGGGGCGGCGCCAGCAGGGCCTGGGATTTGAGGACGAAGCTTCCATCCGTCACGACGGTTTCGCCGGGCTTCAGACCGGATGTCACGACGATCGTCCCGTCCAGCTCCGGCCCCACAGCGACCTTGCGCGCTTCATAGCGTGATTCGTCCAGACGCACGAACACACAGCTCTGGTTGCCGATCGTCTGAATGGCAGCCTCCGGAATGAGCACGCCACTGACCTTGCTGGTCGAGAACAGCCGCGATTTGACAAGCATCTCGGGCCTGAGGAGGCGCTGGCTGTTATCTACCAGACTGCGCACCAAGACATGACGGGTCATGGGATCAACACTCCCCTCGATCAGGTCGATGCGGGATTTGATCGGCTTGGAGTCAGGGGTGGGCCAGGTGAGCTGGCGTCCCCCGCGCGACAGGCGCGTCGCCTGCTGCTCTCCTACCTGCGAGACAACCCAGACATGGGAGAGATCGTCGATTTCCACCGCCGCCGCAGCGCGGTTGGAGACTTCCTCTCCCACCGAGACGATGATCTTGTTCACGATGCCGTCGATTGGTGAGATGACGGAGGAGTGCAACCCGTCGGCGCGTTCTGCCGAGGACGTGAAGCGCGCCAGTCTTTCCCGCTCGTTCTGCACAAGGGCTTCGCTGCGCTTGACCGTGCCCTGGGCATCGCGCAGGCGCGAATAACGTCGCTGGGCTTCGCCCTGCGAGACCGCGCCTCCCTGAAGCGAGCGTGCGCGATCATAGGAGAGGCTTGCGTCGTCACGCAGGGCGCGTGCCTGTTGCAGGGCGGCTTCGGCCGAGAGCAGGCGTTGCCGTTCGTCGCTGAGGCTGAAATCGTCATAGGTGAACAGGACCTGACCCTTTTTCACCACCTCGCCCGGTGTGACCAGAACAGACTGCACCCTGCCCTGCCCCACCGGATGCAGACGCGCGCTCTTGCGGTCATCCTGATCGATATAGGCCGGGACATCGACATGCGGGGGAAGAGCCCCCTTATGGGCGACGGCCACATGGATCGCCTCTGACCTGAGCGCGTCCGGCGCGATGGTCAGGGGGGCTGTGGGCCATGCAGCAGCAGCCTGCGCGTAGGCCCCATGGGCAGAAAGGGGAATTGACACGCCAAGCAGCAGCGCGGAAGCGAGGGGCAGGACGATGTGTTTCATGGGTAGTTTCCCGCCATCAGGCTCATTCGGATCATGGCGGCGTGCCAGATCACATCGGCTTCCGCACTGCGTTGCCCGGCTTCCAGCGCTGCGCGACGGGCGCGCAGATATTCGATCACCGGTGTCTCACCCACGCTCCAGGCATGCTCGAGATCTCCGGCACGGGCATTGAGGGCATGGACAGAGGTCGTGGTGTGACGCAGCATCGACAGCGCCGAGCTCAGGCTGGCGCGTGTCTGTCGATATTCCACCGTCACCTTGCGCTGGGCGAGCACGGCGTCGCGCTCGGCGGCGCCCATGGCCTTGACCTCTTTCATGATCATGGGCGTGTTGCGCGCCTCGCTGGGGAGCGCCATCGAGAACTGGACGCCCACCTGCGTGTCCCAGGGGCTGCCGTACTGTCCCTGCTTGACGACCTGAACACCGACCTGCGGGTTGGGCATGTACGAGTGCCGCGCCACTGAATAGGCCGCCCGTGCGCTCTTGGTCACGGCGGCTGCCATCTCGATACGAGGGTCCCGTGCCGGGTCGAGGGCGAGGTTCTGCGTGCCGAGAATACGGCCGTCCAACGAGAGAATATCCGGGATCTCATCGGTGCCGGTCAGGGCATCGAGCTCGGCGCGTGCGCTCTCCAGGGCCTGCTCGGCCTGGGCGATCTGGGCGTCGAGATCGGCTTTCTCGCCCACTACTGCATCGAAATCTGCCGAGGCAATCTCACCGGCGCGCAATCCCTGCTGCGAGCTGCGTACCACACGGTCAAGAAGGTCGCTGGTGGCGCGCAGATTGCCGATCTTCTTCTGCAACAGGGTTGCACTGCTGGCGAGGTCGAGCACTCTGACCGAACTCAGGAGATGCTGCACCTTGATCCGCGCACGCGCCACGGCTTCATCGGCCAGCGCATTGCGCATGGTCGCCGTGCCCTGACCAGGCAACCAGAGAGGGATGCTGATGCTGCCCTGATAGGTTGTGTAGCCGAGATTCGTGCCGATGAAATGGTCATCGAGATATTGTCCGGCGAGGATCGGCCCGTCTGGAAACCAGGATTGCGCGGCGTTGGCATTCTTGTGTGAAGCGGTCGCGTCGATCGAGAAGGACTGGTTGGCCGGATCGCGGTCCCAGGCAGCGCGTATGGCGTCATGAAAACTCTCCGCCCGGCAGGCAGGCGCTGCAACCGCAAGACCGAACAGGATCGAGAAGGCGATCTTGCCGGGAGGCCTGACGCGCCTTGTTCCCGCACGGACAGGGGCAGCGTGAGGGGGCGCGCTCTCCGGCGTCGCGTCAAAGGGCGTCGCGGCCGTTGAGGGCGCGGCTTGAGAACACGCGGCATGGAGAGCCGAGGTGCGGAAAGGCAGCCTGTTCGACCGAAGAATCACTGACATGATGGCGCGATCTTAGGCGTAGTTACGCGGCGCTCCGCGACAAAACTTGGCTGGACAATAAAATAAAAAATAACTGTTGCCGGGACGGCGACAGTCATGGGGGCAGTAAACGCCCCCATGGGCTGGCTATCAGTTGCCCAGGGGCTGGACGTGCGAGACTTTGCCGTAGCGATCGTAATAGATCACGGCGTCTCCACGCCTTTGCGCATAGCCATCCGGTGTGCCGTCAGGGCGCTTGAACAGAATGCGATTGGCGTCGGGCTGTTCGATAACCTTGTCGCCCGGGGGGCGATATTTGAACATGCTGAAATCCGCTTCCGCCTTCGGAAGGGCGGAGGAGCGGGCAAGCTGATGCATGTCCGGCTTCTTCTTGCTGTCATCGTCATCCTGGGCCAGCGCCAGAACGGGGGTCATGACGACCCCCATACCCAGAGTTGCAAGTGCGAGATGACGGAGTGTGGACGGTTTCATCCGGGTGTTTCCTGTGTCAGCCTTTGTTCCGGGCGGCGGGCGGAGCCGAGGCTGTCGCAACATCGGATGCGCTCCAGCCGCCGCCCAGGGCCCGATAGAGCGTTACCAGATTCTGGTAACGCGCCAATTGCACGTTGATCAGGCTCTGTTGCGCGTCATACAGGCTGCGCTGCTGTGTCAGGGTGGTCAGATAGGTATCGATACCCGTGTTGTAACGCATCATCGCCAGATCGTAGGCCTGCTGGGACGACTGGACCAGCCCCTTCATATGCGTGTCCTGCGCGAGATAGGTTTCACGCGCCGTCAACGCATCCGAAACTTCCTTGAAGGCGGTCTGTACCGCCTTCTCATAGGTGGCGATCTGAGAAAGGCGACGGGCCTTGCTGATCTTGAGGTTGCCCTCGTTCTGCCCCCAGGTGAAAATCGGGAAGGTGATGTTCGGCGAGACCGACCAGGTCTGGGCACCCGGGGTAAAGAGATGCCGGAACTGCAGCGAGCTCACGCCTTCCTGCGCCGTCAGCGTCACCTTGGGGAAGAAGGCTGCGCGCGCCGCACCGATATTCGCATTGGCACCGATCAGGTTGTGCTCGGCCGACTGGATATCGGGACGCTGGGCGATCAGGTCCGAAGGAAGCCCCGCGGGAAGATCGCTCAGAAGCGTCTGGCTGCCGAAAGGCTGAGGCGCTGGCAGCGTATCGGGAAGCGGCACACCGACGAGCAATTGCAGCTGATGCTCGTCCTGAGCCATCTGCCGCTCATACTGCGCCTTGTTGCTCGCCGCCTGCTCAACCTGGGTCTGGGTCTGGGCCAGGGTCAATGCATCGGACTCGCCATGATCGTATTTCATGCGGGTCAGACGCAGCGTATCGCTTTGCGACGTCAGGGTCTGGTTCGTCACCCTGACGAGTTCGCGGTCGGCCAGCCATTGCAGATAGGTATTGGCTACCTGAGACACCATGCTGATCAGCACGGATTGCGCATTCATGCGCGACCCGAGCAATTCCTCGGCCTGCTGGCGCGACAGATTGCGAATGCGGCCGAACAGGTCGATCTCATAGGATGAGAAACCGATATTAAGACCGTAATAACGCAGCAATGAGGTGCTGCGGCCAAGGCCCGGCGCAAAGGAGAAGCCAGCCGTGTCAGACGGTGCATAATATTGCCCCTGCCCTGTCACCCCAATCGGGGGAAACAGCGAGGCGTGCTGAACATCGTAGTTACCCTGGGCCTCGATGATCGCCGCGGCCTGACTGCGCAGGTCGCGGTTGTTGCGCAGGGCAAGCTCGATCAGCGCCCGCAGGCGAGGATCGGTGAAGAAATGCTTCCATCCGATATCGGATGCAGCCTGGCCAGCGAGGGCAGCCGTTTTGCCTGCATCAGCCGGATAGGCGTTCTGCACTGGCTGGGTCGGCCGGTTGTATTTCGGTGCCAGATCGCACGAGGCGAGCATGGTGAACGCCAGCAGGGCGCTCACCGATTTCACGGTCTTCATGGGTCTCATGCGCCCTCTCCCCGAGCGGCTTCATTGCGGTGTTCGTAGGGATCGACACGATCCTTCATGCGGGTCACACGGAACAGGCGCAGGATCACTACAAAGAACACGGGAACAAAATACACGGCCAGCAGCGTTGCCGAGAGCATGCCGCCCACCACGCAGGTGCCGATGGCCACGCGCGCCGCCGAACCTGCGCCCGTCGCGATTGCCAGCGGGAATACGCCGCAGACGAAGGCGATGGACGTCATCAGGATCGGACGCAGGCGCTCGCGACCGGCCTTGAGCACTGAATCCTCGAGGGAGTCGCCCTGCTCGAAGAACTCCTTGGCGAATTCGACAATCAGAATGGCGTTCTTGACCGAGAGACCGACCGTGGTCAGCAGTCCGACCTGAAAATACACGTCGTTATCGAGGCCGCGCCAGAGGGTGGCACCGATGGCGCCGAGTACGCCAAGCGGAAGCACCATCAGCACCGAGAGCGGGATGGCCCAGCTCTCATAAAGCGCTGCAAGGCAGAGCAGAATGACGATGGCGGCAAGAGCGTAAAGAGGACCTGTGGCACCGCTTGAGGCGACCTGCTCGTAAGAGATACCGGTCCATTCGTAACCGATACCCTTGGGCAGATGCTGCAGGATCTTCTCCATCTCCTGCATGGCGGCGCCGGAGCTCGTGCCCGGGGCACCCTGACCCTGAAGTTCGAAGGAGTTCAGACCGTTATAGTCCTCTACCTTCTGAGGGCCGACGATCCAGTTACCCGAAGCAAAGGCGTTGAACGGCACCATGGCACCCGCCGTATTGCGGACATACCACTTGTTGAGGTCCTCAGGCGTCATGCGTGCCCAGGCTTCGCCCTCGATATAGACCTGCTTCACACGATCGCTGCGCATGAACTGATTGACGTAGATCGAGCCGAACGCCCCCTGAATGGTGGTGTTGATCTCGGCATTGGTCACGCCCTGCGCATTGGCGCGCTCGCGGTCAATGTCCAGATGGAACTGGGGCTGATCTTCCAGCCCCATGGGGCGCACAGCCATCAGCTTCGGGTTCTTCGCGGCTTCGCCCAGAACCTGATTGCGGGCTGCCAGAAGGGCCTGGTGCCCGAGATGTCCGTTATCTTCGAGTTCGAGATCGAAACCGGCCGCGTTGCCGAGCTCCATCACGGCAGGCGGATTGATGGCGAAGATGATCGCTTCCGGGTCCATCCAGAAGTGCTTCATGATATCGCCAGCAACTGACATCGTTGTGTTCTTGTAGCCGGGGCGTTCATCCCATGGCTTCAGACGAATGAAGAAGGCACCCGCGCTCTGGCCCTGACCGGCAAAGTTGAACCCGTTCATGGCAAAGACAGACTGCGCGATATCGCCGTATTTATGCATGACGTAATCGGTGATCTTGCGGTTGACCGCTGCGGTCTGGGCGTTGTTCGCACCCGGGCGCATGGTCACCTGACCAAAGATAATGCCCTGATCCTCCTCCGGCAGGAAGCCGCCGGGAACGCGCATGAACAGGAAGACGGCACCGCCAGCGAAGGCCGCGAAGATCAGCATGCTGACCAGACGGCTGCGCACGAGGCGCCGCACGCCGCCCAGATAGCCGTTGGTCATCCGGTCGAAATTGCGGTTGAACCAGGCGATCGGGCCCTTCTTGTGCTCCTTGTGCGTCGGTTTGAGCATGGAGCCGCAAAGCGCAGGTGTCATGACCGTGGCGACGAGCACCGAAAGCCACATGGCTGAAACGATGGTGATCGAGAACTGACGATAGATCACGCCCGTCGAGCCGCCAAAGGCTGCCATTGGAAGGAACACAGCTGTTAGAACGAGCACGATACCCACGAGTGCGCCCGTGATCTCGTCCATTGACTGGCGTGAGGCTTCCTTGGGGGAAAGCCCCTTCTCGCTCATCACGCGCTCGACGTTCTCCACCACAACGATCGCGTCATCGACCAGCAGGCCGACGGCGAGCACCATGGCCAGCATGGTGAGGGTGTTGATGGAGAACCCAAGAGCCGAGAGCACGCCGAACGTCCCGAGCAGCACGACAGGCACGGCGATCGTCGGGATCAGCGTGGCGCGGAAGTTCTGCAGGAAGATCAGCATCACCACAAAGACGAGAGCGATAGCTTCGACAAGGGTGATCACCACTTCCTTGATGGACAGGGTGATGAACGGCTCGGTATCGAGCGGATAAACGGTCTTCAGGCCGCGCGGGTAGAATTTCTCGAGCTCTGCCACCTTGGCGCGCACGGCGGTTTCGGTCGTGAGCTGGTTTGCTCCCGGTGCGAGTTTGAGCGCCATACCGACGGTGGGCAGGTTGTTGTAGAACGACGACAGGTTATAGTTCTGCGCGCCGAGTTCCACGCGGGCCACGTCGCTCAGATGCACCTGCGACCCATCCTGCTGGACCTTGAGCACGATCTTCTTGAACTGCTCGGGTTCGCTCAGGCGCGTCGGACCGATGATGGTCGCGTCGAAGCCGATCTCCTTGGTAGCGGGCAATCCGCCGAGCTCGCCCGAGGAAACCTGGATGTTCTGCTGCGAGATCGCCGTCTGGATGTCGCTGACGTTGAGCGCGTATTTATAGAGCTTGTTCGGGTCCAGCCAGACACGCATGGCGTATTCCGAGCCGAACAGCGTGTGATCGCCCACACCCGACACGCGCGATAGCGGATCGGACACGTTCGAGGCCACGTAATCGGCAATATCCTGACCCGACATGCTGCTATCGGTCGAGATGAAGGCGAGAACGAGCATGAAGTTCTTAACGGCCTTCGTCACGCTCAGACCCTGCGCCACCACTTCGGTCGGCAGGCGCGGCTGAGCGAGCTGCAGCTTGTTCTGAACCTGAACCTGAGCGATGTCGGGGTTGGTCCCCTGCGCGAAGGTCAGGTCGATCTCCATATGGCCGCTGCCGTAAGAAGAAGCCGAGAGATATTCGAGATGATCGAGGCCGAACATCTGCTGCAGAATCGGGCGAACGGTCGTGTTATTGACCGTTTCGGCTGAAGCACCGGGATAATCGACCGTGATCGCGATCTGCGGGGGCGCGATCGACGGGTACTGGGCGATCGGCATGCGGAAGATGGCAACCGCACCGACCAGCATGATGATCAGTCCGATAACCCAGGCAAAGATCGGTCTGTCGATGAAGAAACGAGACATTGAGAACTCTTATCCTGCGTGCGCGGGCTGGGCGTCGGCTGGCTTGCCGTCGGCGGATTTCTCGACCGGTTTCACAACGGCGCCGGGATGCGCCTTCTGGATCCCCTCAACGATGATCCTGTCACCGTCATTGAGCCCGCCCATCACGACCCAGTCACCGCCGAGCGCACGATCGAGCTGCACAAAGCGCATGGTGACCTTGTTGTCGTTATCCAGGGCGTAGACGTAGGGATCTCCCTTGGGGTCACGCTGCAGCGCCGGCTGGGGGATGGTGATGGCCTTGGGGTCAACGCCTTCGGCAACTTCAGCGTGCACATACATGCCCGGCATCAGAAGACGGTCGGTGTTCGGGAACTCCGCGCGGACGACCATCGTCCCTGTGGCCGGATCGACCGTGACTTCCGTCAGGCGCAGCTGCCCCTTCTGGTCGTAATGACTGCCATCCTCAAGCGTGAGCTCGACAGCGGCCGCGTTGCCCGACACCTTCTCCAGCTTGCCGCTGGCGAATTCACGGCGCAGGCGAAGCATATCTGAAGTGGCCAGATTGACGTCCACATAGATAGGATCCATGCGCGTGACCGTAGCGATGGCTGTCGTCTGACCTGCCGTGACCAGCGTGCCTGGCGTTACGAGCATACGCCCGATGCGCCCATCAATGGGTGAACGGACCTGGGTCCAGTCAAGATTGACCGCAGCGCTGTCCACATTGGCTTTCGCCTGAGCGATATCGGCCTCTGCCTGCTTCGCCGAGGAAAAGGTATTGTCGTAGTCCTGTTTGCTGACAGCATGCGCAGCGGCAAGCGGGCGATAACGCTCCAGCTGGGCACGGATGCTCAATGCGGCCGCCTGGGCATGCAATAGCTGCGCCTTCGCCTGATCATAGGCAGCCTGATACGGGGCCGGGTTGATGACATAAAGCAGTTGCCCTGCTTTCACATCCGTCCCCTGTTCGAAGCTGCGCTTGAGGATCACGCCGCCAACCTGCGGACGTACCTGCGCCTGTTCGAAAGCTTCGACACGCCCCGGCAGGGACGTGCTGGTCTCGAGCGCATGGGGATGCACGGTATAGACGCCCACCGTCTGTGGCGGCGGTTTGGGTGCGGCTGCCTTCTGTTTGCAACCGGAGAGATCGAGCGTCAAAAGGGCTAGGGGAATGAGACGCAGGGAAAGGCTTGTTGTCGCCTTCAAATTCCACGGTGAACGGGCCGTGTAAGACGGAAATGCTCGCATGCTGGCGCTATCCAAAATGACCGATGTTCAAGAAGGGTAACCGCAAACCATGCGCTCGCGCCAAAAAAGGTTTCGGAAACCCTTGAGTTTCTCTGGCATAGGGAACTATACGGTTTCCGAAAGCCGGTCAACGGACCAGCAGCAGCCTGGAGCGATTTTTCGCAATACGATGTCAAGTACGACCCGCACGAACGCAAGTCACATCCAATCCCAGGAAACCGTTCCATTGCGCAGGCATTGTGGTCGGCCGCCAGTATTGTGTGAAACTGAACGGCGCGAGAAAATACTCGACGCTGCCGAAATTGTATTGCAACAGCACGGCTACTCTGGTGCTTCCATGGACCGGATTGCTCAATGCTCGAACATGTCCAAAAAGACGCTTTATCACATGTTCGAGTCGAAGCAGGATATGATGGAGCATCTTCTGCGCGACCGCCTTTTACTTTCAGGTCTGCGCGACCTCGAACTGTGTGGCGAGACGGTGGAGGATCGTCTTGTCTACGGGCTTGAGGCTCTGGCGGTTGCCATGATGGCCGAGAAGCGGCTCAGCCTGATCCGTGTCGTGATCGCCGAAGTCTCACGCAATCCCGAGGTCAGCCGTTTCGTCCGCGAGTTCTTCTCCAGCGCGGCGGGGCCCTTTCCGCTGCGCGTCTGGCTCGAGCGCATGGTGGAGGAAGGCAGTCTTCATGTTGAGGACGTCGAACAGGCCTCTGACATGCTTTTTGGCGGGGCGCTGGCGACATCCATGCTTTGCGAACTGAGCCATTGCCGCCCAAGGCAGTACTGGGACGAGACGCCCGGTTATCTGCGGCGTGTGGTCAGGATGTTCCTTCACGGACTGGAAAACGAAAAAGGGGCCGTCTAGGCCCCTTTTTTCTGCCTCAGCCTGGATCAGGCGACCAGGCGCCCGTCCTTGTCCACCAGTTCGATCGGGTAATCGCCGGTGAAACAGGCATCGCAATAGCGTCCCTGTGCGCCCGTGCGGCCATCATGACCAAGCGCGCGGTAGAGGCCGTCAAAGGAGATGAAAGCCAGGCTGTCCACGCCAATGGCTTCGGCCATCTTTTCGATACTGTGGGTCGCGGCGAGCAACTGGCTCTCTTCGGGGGTGTCGATACCGTAGAAGCAGGGATGCTTGGTGGGGGGGCTGCTGATGCGCATATGCACCTCTGTCGCCCCGGCGGCGCGGACCATGTCCACGATCTTGCGCGATGTCGTGCCGCGCACGATGGAATCATCTACTAGCACGACGCGCTTGCCCTGAAGAACCGGCGTATTGGCTGAATGCTTCATGCGGACGCCAAGGTTGCGGATCTGGTCAGTGGGCTCGATGAAGGTCCGTCCGACATAATGATTGCGGATAATTCCCATCTCGAACGGAATGCCGCTTTCCGCCGCAAAGCCCATGGCGGAGGGAACGCCTGAATCGGGGACCGGGACGATCACATCGGCCTCGACACCGCTTTCGCGGGCCAGTTCGACGCCAATCTGCTTGCGCGCCTCATAGACCGAGTGATCTTCGAGGATCGAATCAGGGCGGGCAAAATAGATGTATTCGAAAACACAAAAGCGCGGGCTGGTCTGGGCGAAGGGGCGCATCGAGCGGATGCCATCATTATCAATGATGACCATCTCACCCGGTTCAACATTGCGGACGAACTCGGCGCCGACGATATCGAGGGCACAAGTCTCGCTCGCCAGCATCCAGCCCCCATCTGCCACACGTCCCAGAATAAGAGGGCGTACCCCCAGAGGATCGCGCAGCCCGATCAGGAAATCGGGGGTGAGCGCCACGACCGAGTAAGCCCCCTTCACCTGCTTGGCCGCATCCACCAGGCGCTCCAGCACCGTAGCGTAGAGCGATATGGCGATGAGATGGACGAACACCTCGGTATCGGTCGTGGACTGGAACAGACACCCGCGCTTGACCAGGGCCTGACGCAGCGTGGCAGCATTGGTGAGGTTGCCGTTATGCGCCACAGCCAGTCCACCGAATTCGAAATCGGCGTAGAGCGGCTGAACGTTGCGAAGCAGGGTGCCGCCCGTGGTCGCATAGCGATTGTGACCGATTGCCCCGCTTCCTGCGAGCGTGTTCATGACGCGGGCATCGCTGAATACGTCGCCAACCAGCCCAAGCCCCTTGTGCTGGCAGAATTTTTCACCGTCATGGCTCACGATACCGGCAGCTTCCTGACCGCGATGCTGAAGCGCATGCAGACCCAGAGCCGCGAGTGCCGCCGCGTCCGGGGCTCCCCAGATACCGACGACACCGCATTCTTCATAAGGGCGGTTCGAGGGCTCGAGTGTTGCGGGATTCATCATCGGGCGGCGCTCCTTGGCAGGGTCACACTGGGTGTTCGAGGCGGGCGTGCGAGACAGATCATCGGGGCGACCCGATCAGAAGGCAGCCTCATGGCCTGTTGCGGGCGGCATGGCAAGATGAAGTTGCTGGAAATATGGCATGAGTTCCTGTGCCAGATGCACGCCTGCCACGATGTAGGGTCCCGACTGGCTGCCTGCAATGAGGGAGTGGGCAAGGCTCGCACCGACGAGGGAGACAACGAGCAGATAGAGCACGACCAGCAGGATATAGCCCCGCGCAAACCCGAAGAAGAGGCCGAGAAGCTTGTCCGTCCCGCCCACCAGCACGCTGCGCAGAGCTGTGGCGAAGCGCTGTGCGACGGTGGAGAGTATGAGGACCAGAACGATGAACGCGGCGATATAGGCAAGCGCCGAGGCAGCGAGCGGGTCGTGTATCTTCTGCGCGATCCAGGGCAGGATAAGGGGCGCAATACGCGCTGCAAGGATGAAGCTGACTATCCAGGCGGCGAGAGTGAAAACCTCCTTCGCAAATCCCCGCGCAGCGCCCCAGAGCGCCGAGACAAGCAGAATGAACAGGGCGGCAATATCGGCGGAATGTTCCATGAAAGGTAAGGCGATCTGCTGGGTCAGGGAAGCTTCGTCGATGACGGCCGCCAGAACCGGCGAGCCGTATCCACGCTGGACGGAATGTCCCGGTTGATCTGGTTCAGCAGGTTCCCCAGCTGCACACGATGGTCGATCTCGCGCCAGACAGCCTGCGGGTCAATCCCCCGCGATGCCCAGAGGCGTATGAGAGCGTTCAGAAACGCGGCGCTCTGCTCGACCAGATCGTCACGCTGCTCGAGGCTGTAGAAGCTCGTGCAACGCACGATGGCGTGGGCGAGGTCGCGGCGTAGTGTCTCGTCGAGAAGGTTGACGGACAGGGAATTGCCGTCGATCGTGAGGCGTTTCTTGCGCGTCTTCCCGCGTCCCGAAGCCTTGGGTCGCGGGCGCTCCGGCGCGGCATCCGCGCGGTGCTGAGCGGTGAGTCTGTCGATGATATGGGGTTCAGCCAAGGGCGCCTTCATGGATCCGGCATATGGATTTGCCGGGGCAAACGTCAATCAAATCCAGCAGGCATGCATCAATTTGATGATCATTAACCGTTAATGCATGACCGAGCGCGAAAAAACATTAACGATTACGACGCCGACAATGATCAGGCTCAGCCCGATCAGCGCCGGAAGATCCAGCGCCTGCTTGAACTTGACCCAACTGATGGCCGAGATGAGCACAATGCCAACACCAGACCAGATGGCGTATGCGATGCCGGTGGGCATGGAGCGCAGGGTGAACGACAGAGCGTAGAATGAAACGCAGTAGCCGAGGACGCTCAGGATGCCCGGTCCCGGACGGGTGAAACTGTCGGACATCTTGAGCATGGTGGTTGCGAACACTTCAGAAAGGATCGCGATCATCAGGCAGAGATAGGTCATGCACCCTCCGGGTTCTGGCTGGGCTTCCCTTATCGCAGGCAGTCGGACCTGTCACCCTAGACGCCGGTGGCCTTCCTGCGACGCCGGGAGGGCCGAGCTTTGCTGTTCTTCCCTCTGGTCGTCAGAGTCTCGTAAGTAGGAAAGAAAACGATGCCCTGCTTTACAGCACATCGAAAAACAGGCCGGAGCGCCTGAACACTCCGGCCTGTTCATCCTGGAGAAGCCTTCGCCTCACAGATGAGCCATAGCTCAATCGTGTTTCAGGCTGGCTCTACCTCCCCCGATTTCAGATAGAGCTTGCTGCCATGGGCCTTGAAGCTCTCCTTCATCTGTTCCATGCCCTGCTCGCGCTCGGCATTGCGTCGGATATCATGGCTGATCTTCATCGAGCAGAATTTGGGGCCGCACATAGAGCAGAAATGAGCTGTCTTATGGGCCTCCTTAGGCAGGGTCTCGTCGTGGTAGCAACGCGCCGTGTCGGGATCGAGCGCGAGATTGAACTGGTCCTGCCACCGGAACTCGAAGCGCGCGCGTGAGATGGCATCATCCCTGATCTGTGCGGCTGGATGACCTTTGGCGAGATCGGCCGCATGGGCGGCAATCTTGTAGGTGATCACCCCAACTTTCACGTCGGACCGATCGGGCAGGCCCAGATGCTCCTTGGGTGTGACATAACAGAGCATGGCGCAGCCATACCAGCCGATCATCGCCGCCCCGATGCCCGAGGTAATATGGTCATAGCCGGGTGCGATATCGGTCGTGAGCGGGCCGAGCGTGTAGAACGGTGCCTCACCGCATTCGCGCAACTGCTTGGTCATGTTGATCTTGATCTTGTGCATGGGCACATGGCCCGGCCCCTCGATCATGACCTGACAGCCTTTTTCCCAGGCAATGCGGGCGAGCTCACCCAGTGTTTCAAGCTCGGCGAACTGGGCCGCGTCATTGGCATCGGCAATCGAGCCGGGACGCAGGCCATCGCCCAGCGAGAAGGAGATATCGTAGCGACGCATGATGTCGCAGATTTCATCAAAATGCTCGTAGAGGAAATTCTCACGATGATGCGCCAGGCACCATGCCGCCATGATCGATCCGCCACGTGACACGATGCCTGTCGTGCGACCTGCGGTCAGCGGCACATGGGCAATGCGCACCCCGGCATGGATGGTGAAGTAGTCCACCCCCTGCTCCGCCTGCTCGATCAGCGTGTCGCGGTAGATTTCCCAGGTAAGGTCTTCAGCCACGCCACCCACCTTTTCGAGCGCCTGATAGAGCGGCACTGTGCCGATCGGCACCGGGGCGTTGCGCAGGATCCAGTCGCGGATATTGTGGATATTACGCCCGGTTGAGAGATCCATGACCGTATCGGCACCCCAGCGGATGGACCAGACGAGTTTCTCGACTTCTTCTGCGGCCGAAGAGGTTACGGCCGAATTGCCGATATTGGCGTTGATCTTCACCAGAAAATTGCGCCCGATGATCATGGGCTCAAGTTCTGGGTGATTGATATTAGCCGGGATAATGGCGCGGCCCGCCGCGATTTCAGAACGGACAAATTCGGGCGTGATGAAATTCGGGATCTCGGCGCCGAAATCCTCGCCATCGGCGCGTCGTGCTTCGGCCCCCTCGACCATGGCGGCACGGCCCAGATTTTCGCGATGTGCGACGAAGATCATTTCCTCTGTAATGATCCCGGCACGGGCGAATTCATACTGCGTGACTAGATCGGCCTTGTCGCCGCACAAGACGCCATGGGGTGCCGGACAATGAGGCACGGCCTGATCGCCTTTGGCAAAACCGTTGTCTTCCGGCTTGATAGCCCGGGTTTCAACAACCGGACTGAACCCGCGTCGGGCCAGCCAGGCGGAACGGATGGACGGCAGGCCGAGCGACACGTCCGCGTGGTAGCCGGGCGCGGTGTAAGGGCCTGACGTATCATAGACGCGTACTGGCGCCTCATTGGCACTCGGTTCCAGATCGATTTCCCGAAACGGCACGGTGATATCGGGGCGCCCCTCGGGGCTGGATATGACCTTGCGTGAGCCTGAGATCGGTCCGGTGGTAACCTTCCCATGAGCAGGTGCGCGATCACGCGTTGTGATTTTGGTGGCGGATTGCAGCGTTGAGTCGTCCATCATGTCTCCCCTTGCAACGTGGAGTTATGTCCGACAGCGCAAGAGCAGGATGAACGGGGTCACAGATCGGGACTTGGCCGCTCACACCAATCCCTACGCCGGTACGAACCGGATCAGGTTCTTCGCCCACATGCCGGGGCGAAAGGGTCGCTGCGCTGCGGGAAACCCGCGATCAGCCTCTCAGCCCCTTGTCGAGGCCCCCCCTGGTATGGCGCCAGTGTTGCGACCTCCGGGGTCAGGAGTCAATCGTAATCTGGAATGACGGGCTGGGTGTCAGCGTCACAATGGGCTTGGCATTTCCCCGATATCGGCCGGTGCCGTGTTTTCAGGCGCGCAGGCGGCTTGCCCGGACGCTCATTGGCTTGAGCTGGCCGATTTCCTGATCATGACGGCTGAGCCCCGCCGGGGTGATATGAAAACGCCCGTCCTCACCTAGCGCGACGAAGCCCATGGCCTGCAGGCGCTCAAGGCAGGGCTGGTCGCGCAGCCCCTGCGGGCGGCCGATCCCCTCGCAGAGCAGCGTGCGATGCAGCGTGGAGCGACAGCAGGTTTCGAGATAAGGTTCATCCCACATGGAGGCCTCTCAGGTCGTCTTGCGGCTTGAGCGGGTCGCTCGCGCCCCGTCTTTCCACGATTGAGAGCATGGAGCAACCGGAGATCGTGACACTCTTCAATCCGTGCGCCTCGAACGACGGTGTCGTCAGGATCGAGGCACAGCGTTTCCGCGCTCCCTGCCTCTGGGGAGTGTGCTGGAGCGGGAGCGCCTGCAGGGGGTCGATCCTGCACGCAGGAGCGGTATAAAGGCCCAAACAGATTTTCAGACCCGGGTAATCACATGGCCTTCTCCCCTCTCTCGTCCCTAGCGACCCGTCTCATCCACGGTCTTGATCCTGAGCACGCGCATGAGGCGGCTATCGAAGCCCTCGCGCTCGGCATGGGGCCAACAGCACCGAGAGATGTGCCGGCCCTCAGCACGCGCTGCATGGGGCTACGCTTCCCGAACCCGATCGGGATGGCGGCGGGGTTCGACAAGAACGCCCGTATTCCCATGGCACTGGCCCGTATGGGATTTGGCCATGTGGAGTGCGGCACAGTCACGCCACGCCCACAGGAGGGAAACCCGAAGCCGCGTCTCTTCCGCCTGACCGAAGACCGGGCGATCATCAACCGCATGGGTTTTAACGGCGACGGGATCGATGCCTTTGTGGCTCGTCTGACGCGGTTTCGCCAGCTTCAGGCAGGACGCAGCGCCGCCATCCGGCAAGTGCCCATCGGGGCCAATCTCGGGATCAACAAGATCGGGGCGAGGCCCCTGGAGGACTATCCCTATCTCGTCTCACGCGTGGCGGGGCTTGCCGATTACATCACCATAAACCTCTCATCGCCCAATACGCCGGGTCTGCGTGACCTTCAGAGCGCTCAGACCCTCGGCGATATTCTCGCTGCCGTAAGAGCCCATAATCCGGGCCACCCCCCTCTGGCGGTCAAGCTCGCTCCTGATCTAGACCCGGCTGCCCTTCCCGATATTGTCGCGGCGGCGATCGAAGGCGGGGTGGCCGGGTTGATCGTGAGCAACACGACAATCAGCCGCCCCTATTCCCTGAGCGATGCGCAGGCCAGCGAGAGCGGGGGCTTGTCCGGCAGGCCTCTGGCGCAGCTGGCCCTCATGATGTTGCGCCGTATCGTCCCGTTGGTCGATCGTCGCGTCGCGGTCATTTCCTGCGGGGGGATCGAGAGTGGTTTCGATGTCTTCGAGCGCCTGCGTGCCGGAGCGGACATGATCCAAGTCTACACGGCGCTGATCTATCATGGACCCGGCCTTGCCGCCCAGATGAATAAAGAGCTTCTTGCCGAGCTCTATCGCGCCGGTCACGAGAGCATTGCGGATCTCAAGCACGACGCTGCTTGAGCTGGAAAGCAAGAGCGGACGAGGGGGGGCACCCCGAACGCGGGCAAGGGTTGAGAGAAACCCCTCCCCGTCCCTGATCGTTCATTCCCGTCAAGGGTAGTCACAGAGGCAAAGAGGAGTTCCAAGCGGCGATGTCAGCATTCACGAGGCGATCAGGTCTCCCCCTACTTTTCAGGGGCCTGTTTGCCCTGCTTATTTCTGTTGCAGCTCCTGCGGCCTCGGCTGCTCCCTCGGCAGGGCCATCTGCATCCGCTCCTGGACCCCTGGTACCTTCCGCCGCTGATGGCTACGGTTGGACGACTGTTTCGAGCGCGCTCAATCGCCAGATCAGTTCGGCTCAGAACCAGCTCAAATATATCTACGGGCAACTTAACCGCACCGATATCGTGCTCGGGAGTGAGACACTCACCGAACTCTCGGATCAGGTCGATGCCGTTACCTCTACCGCGCAATCGATCCAGACCCAGGCAGCGTCTTACCAGACTGTCTATGAGAGCTATCTCGACATCGTCGGCGCGAAGGCGGAGGGCGAGAGTCAGGCAATCGTCGCGCAACGAGCCCATCTGCAGTCGGTGCTGCAGGATATCAAGTCGACCGTGACACAGGGTCGTTTGCTCGGGTTGCAGGCCAAGCAGGTCCAGCTGGAAGTTCAGCGGCGTGGCACGGTCAACCAGCAGGAACTGCTCTCGGAGAGGATCGCGTCCCCTCTCACCCTGACGTTCTGGCGCAACCTTTATGCTGAGGGGCCCGCGCTTCGCCTCACCCTCGCGCCGCCGGTCAATAACGGCTACGCGGGCGTTCTGTATCATTGGCCCTATCTTGTGGGTGCGCTTATCGGCGCCTTCCTGCTGACGGCTTTGCTGGCGCGACCCGCCTATTGGCTATTCCGGCAGCTCGAGGGGAATATTGTGCGCCGTTTCACCGGCGATATCCTTTCCGAGCATCACCGCTCATTCATCCCTGTAGCGATGTCCGGGGTGGTTTGCGGGTTCATCATGTTCCTGATCTGGGAGATCCTGGCAGGCATATTCTCGCTCGATCTAGGCCGCAGTCCGCTGTTCATGAACAGTATTGCCGGGATCATGCCTCTGTGCGGTTTCATTCTCGGGGCTGGGCTACCTGCTCTGAGCCGCGCAACTGCGATTGATGGAGCCGATCAGCGCGCAGCCCGCGCCCTGTGGGGTGTTGACTGGTGCATGGCAATCATCGTGCTGCTTCAGACCATCTTCATCACCATCGGAATGGAGAACGCGTTTCCGGTCACGGCGCGTCGCCTGATAGAAGCCATTTTCACGCTCGCGGTGACATCGCTGTTCGTTGCCATGTGCCGTCGACTGTCACGACGCACTGATGCGCGCCTCGCCCCGGCGGTTTACGGTATTGGCTGCCTGATCATGGCGGTTACCTGGGTTGCTATTGCGATTGGCTATCTTGCCTTCGCCTTTGCCGTGACTGTGTGGTCTGTCGCGCTCTCCGTCAGCTTTGCGACTCTTTTCCTCATCTCGCTCGCCACGAAAGAGTTTACGGCACGCAATTTCTCGACGGCTTCCCTTGTCTCGCGTCGATTGTCGCGTCTGGGGGTTCATTCAAACCGCGTCGCGCAGTTCGGTGTGCTTCTTTCCGGTATCGTGAATATCGCCCTGATCATCGTGTTCGTTGCGGTCTGCCTGTCTGAAGGGAGTCTCGACATCCCCGTGGTAGCCGACAAGGTGAACGGGCTATTCGTGGGTCAAACGATCAACGGCGTCCAGTTCTCGCTAAACACCGCGGTTTTCTGCATCGTCATCCTGCTGGTCGCCTATTACGCGATCAGGGCCTTCAGCCAGTGGCTTGAATCGCGCCTCTTTCCGACCACCAATCTCGACATCGGTGCGCGTACCTCGATCCTGAATATCTTCCGCTATGTGGCGTGGATTGCCGTGTTTCTCATGGTCCTGTCCGAGGCCGGGGTAACGGTGAAAAACCTGACCTGGGTTGTCAGCGCCCTGTCGGTCGGTATCGGCTTCGGTCTCCAGGCGATTGTCCAAAACTTCGTTTCCGGCGTCATCCTGCTGGCGGAGCGCCCCATCCGTGTGGGTGATCTGATCGAGCTGGGATCGATCAAGGGTGATGTGAAGCGCATCAGTGTGCGCTCGACCGAAATCGGTCTGGGTGACGGGTCGACCATGATCGTTCCCAACTCGCAGTTCATCACATCGGCGGTCCGAAACGCCACGCTTGGCACGTCGCTAAGCGCCGCTTCCGCCACTGTCACGATCTCGCCGCGTGCCGATGCGACCAAGGCGCAGATTGCCCTGATGAACATGATGAAACAGCGCGAGGATATCCTGCAGGACCCTGCCCCAGGTGTGGCCATATCGGCCATCACCGATACGGGTATCACTCTGGCCTTGTCGGCCAAGGTCTCCTCTGTTCGCGATGTCGGTGGCGTCACGAACGCCATCATGCTGGACGCCTATCGCGTTCTGCAGGAGTCAGGGCTTGAGCTGGGCAAGCCCTCCTGAATGCCTCCCTGATCAAACAAAAAGGGGTGGGAGATCACTCTCCTGCCCCTTTCTCTTCTGCGCGCAATGATTGCGTCAGGCCGTATGACCGCGGTCCATCAGAAACCCGGTCACAATGGATTTGAGCGGGCTGAGACGATTGGCCACGGCCAACCCCGCCTTGCGCAGGGCAAGTGTCGGGCGAGCGTCATGAGTATAGACCGTGGCGATGCCGTTAGTGGCGGCGAAAAGCGGCGCGGTAGCACGGCGATGCCTCCGCTCGAAGGAACGCAGCGCTATGGCACTCCCCGGATCGGCATCCCCTTGGGCGATTTCCTCACAGAGTATGGCCTGCCCCTTGAGACCCAGATTGAACCCATGCGCGGTGATGGGATGCATGCCGACCGCTGCATCGCCGATAAGGGCGAGGCGTGTCGTCTGAAAGCGATGAGCAAACACTGTTTTCAGCGGATAGGTGACACGATCGCTTTCGAGTACCATGACTCCGAGCCGCGATTGGGTGCGTCGGGTGATATCCTCGCTGAACACATCGGGCGGCAAAGCCTTGAGAGTAGCGATGTCGCCTGGATCGAGCGTAAGAACCAGGGATGACAGATGGCCTGGCTTGTCGTCATCGGCAACCGGCAGAAGCGCGATTGTCTGCCCCTCATCGAACCATTGGAGCGCGACCCCATGATGGGGCTCCGGATGGCGCATGCGGCACACCATGATCTGCTTGCCGAAATCATGGATGATCGCGCCGATCCCGCGCGATTGCCTGATACGGGAAAAACGCCCGTCAGCGGCCACGAGCAACGCGCTCTCGAGGAGTGTCCCGTCATCCAGCAGCGTCCGTGCTACATCCCTGTTGCCGGAACTGGTGACAACCTTCCTGCCGGACAGGAACGTGATGCGCGGCTCCTGCCTTGCAGCCTCGTACAGGGCGGTGCGAATCAGATGGTTAGGCACGAGATAGCCAAGCGCATCGCTCGACCCTTCCGGGGCGCGGAACAGGAGCGCGCCCGCGCCGCTCTCCGCCGCGTCCTGACCCGTCTCGATGCGCGCGGTCTTGAGGGGAGATACCGATGTGGCCGCAATACGCGACCAGATGCCGTGCGCCTCGAGCCAGTCACGCGAATGATGGGTGAGAGCGATCTCTCGACCGTCGAACGCAGGCGCAGCAAGGACATGCTCGGGCGCCGGGTCCGTGACCGTAACCCTCCAGCCCTTTTCGGCAAGTGACAGGGCGCAGGCCAATCCTGCGGGACCCGCTCCCGCGACGACGATATCGGGTTGCGAACTCACTTGTCGGCACCGAAGCTGACAGGCTCGCTTTTCCAGAACGCCATATAATCGCTGACGTCGGGGCGTTTTGCCCCCTGCACCGGCTTATCGGGTGTGCCGACAAAGAGGAAACCAGCAAGGCGCTGCGCATCGCCAAGGCCGAGCGCTTCCCTGAAACAGGGCTCGTCCGCGAAATCGCTCGACACCCAGAAGCCACCAAACCCTTCTGCATGCAGGGCATTGAGGACATTCATCGCGCCGGCACCGACGGAGAGTTCCTGTTCCTGCACCGGGATCTTGCTCTTAGGTTCGATCGCCATCACGAGAGCGATGGTCATGGGCATTTCCGAAAAGCGCTGACGACGCTTCGCGATCTTCTTTTCGGGCACTTCCGGGTCGGCCGAAACCATGGCGCGTACCACTTCCTCGGCAAACTCCGTACGATGCTTGCCCTTGATGACGATGTAGCGCCAGGGCCTGATCTTTCCGTGATCGGGGGCGCGCAACCCAGCCGAGAGGATGCGGCCGATCTGCTCCTTGTCGGGCGCCGGCGCGCTCAGATGATCGGTCGATGCCCGGGACAGCAGGACATCAAGGGCGGGGGACGATGCGGGAGAGCTGCTCATGGCCGATAGATGGCAAGCTTCCGATCTCTCGCCAAGAGGCCATCGCGTAATCGCGCCGAATAGTTTATGCTCGCGCTCATGACAGACGCCAGACAGTCCCGCCTTCACCGCAAGACCGGTGAGACCGATATCTCCGTTTTCATCGATCTTGATGGCAGCGGCCGCGCCGAACTCGACAGTGGCATTGGGTTCTTCGATCACATGCTCACGGCTCTGGCCAAGCATGGCGGCTTCGACCTCGAGGTACGGTGCCATGGCGACCTGCATGTGGATGGACATCACACCGTCGAGGATATCGGTATTGCTCTGGGCAAGGCCTTTGCTCAGGCTCTGGGCGACAAGAAGGGCATCACGCGCTTTGGCCACGCTCTTGTCCCGCTCGATGAGGCGCTGACGGAGGTCGTGGTCGATATATCGGGCCGTCCCTATCTGGCATGGAATGTGTCGTTCATTCGCGAGCGTATCGGTGAGATGGATACGGATCTCTTCGAGGAATTCTATCGCGCTTTTGCCATGGCTGCCTCCATCGCGCTGCATGTGACCTGCAAGGCGGGGCGGAATGCCCACCATATCGCCGAGAGCGGTTTCAAGTCCTTTGCTCGTGCGTTGCGCATGGCCGTTGCTCTCGACCCACGCGCAGCTGACACTGTACCTTCCACGAAGGGGGTCTTGTGAACTGCTATCTCGCTTATCGTGATCCGCGTTCTGCCGGCGCCCGTATGGTCAAACAGGGGATGCACTGGCGTTTACTCGTCCTGGGGCCACTCGGACTTCTCGTGAGCCGATGCTGGATGGGTTTCGCCCTGACAGGATGCGTGAATATGCTGCTCACCAGGTTTACCGGGGCTTACGGTATGTATGCAGCAGTTTCGGTTAATCTCGCGCTCGCTGTATTTGGAGCCGAAGTGATCGATCTTGAGCAGCGGTTGCGTGGGCGCGTGTGCGAGGGCCTATGGATGGGGCGATCCGCTGGCGATGCGCGACTCCGATTGGCCGATCGGGGTCAGGTGCTCTCATGAGGCGCGTTGTCGTTATCGATTACGATGGTGGAAATCTCGCATCGGCGGCTCAGACGGCGCGGCATGTTGCCGAGCAGCGCGGTATGGACGCCGAGATCATCATCTCCGGCGATCCTGAGACCGTCATGGCGGCGGACCATATCATCCTCCCCGGCCAGGGGGCATTTGCCCATTGTGCCGCGGGCCTGAAGGGTGGACTGCGCGAGGCCCTGATCGAGGCGACCGAGCGTGGCACACCCTTTCTGGGGATCTGCGTCGGGATGCAGCTCATGGCTGAGTGGGGGCTGGAGCACGGCCGGACGCCTGGCCTAGGCTGGATCAAGGGGAGCATTGCGAAGATGGACTCTGCCCTGGAGGCCGGTCTGCGCTTGCCGCATATGGGGTGGAATGTGCTCGAATTCGAGCCGGGCGCGCATCGACTGACCGAGGGGCTCACAATTGGCGACCACGGCTATTTCGTCCATTCTTACGCCCTGACCGACTGGGATCCACTCGATGTGGTGGCAAGCGCCGCCTATGGGGGGGCGGTGCCCGCCATCGTGGCGCGCGGCAACCGATGCGGGACGCAGTTCCATGTTGAGAAAAGCCAGAAGACCGGGCTGACGATCATGGCCAATTTTCTGAGCTGGACACCGTGACCCGGCTTGCCGAACGCCTGACACGGATCGATGAAAGCGATATGGCCGCGTTGTGTGAGATCACGACGGCGGCCATTATCGATGGCGGCGGGCTTGGATGGCTTACTCCGCCCGGTCGTGCCGTGCTTGAGAGGCACTTCAACGGACTCCTCCTTGTCCCCGAGACACGATTTTTCGTCGTGCGTGACGAGACCGGGCTGATACAGGGCTGTGCGCAGCTTGTACGCCCCTCCCGTAACAACGAGGCGCAGGCGCAGACAGCCCAGATACGGGGCTATTTCGTTGCACCGTACATGCGCGGACGTGGGTTGGGATTCGTATTGGCAGATGCAGTGATCGCCGCGGCGCGCGCGCTAGGATGCCGTGTTCTCAATTGCGAGGTGCCGGAGACACAGAGTTCCGCGCTTTCAATGTTCAGATCTCTCGGCTTCGAGACCTGGGGAACCCATCCCTATTATGCACGCAATTACGAAGGCCTGGTCCGCGGTATCTTCATGACGCGTCAGCTCGACCGTGAGCCTGCGCGCGCGCGTAACCAAGACAAATCCAAATCCGGGAAGGATCAGAACGTGGCCGATAAGGCAGTCAAAAAGAGCCGCCCCCTCACGCTTTATCCGGCGATCGATCTGAAGGACGGGGCCTGTGTGCGCCTCCGCCGGGGTGAGATGGATGATGCCACGGTCTATTCGGACAATCCCGCTGCGCAGGCCCAGGCTTTTGCTCAGGCCGGGTGTTCTCATCTGCACGTTGTCGATCTCAACGGGGCTTTTGCGGGCCGCTCGGCCAATGGGGCGGCGGTTGAGGCCATTATCGGCGCAACGGATCTGCCTGTTCAGCTTGGCGGTGGTATCCGCGACATGGCGGGCATTGCCAGATGGCTCGAAGCTGGACTGAGCCGTGTGATACTGGGGTCTGTTGCCGTCAAGGATCCTGAACTCGTCCGGGAGGCCTGCAAGGCGTTTCCCGGTCGTATCGTAGCCGGTATCGACGCCCGTCAGGGGCGGGTTGCTACGGAAGGCTGGGCAGAGGTGTCCGATCTGAACGCGCGCGATCTGGCGTTGAGAATGCAGGACGCTGGTGTAGCGGCTGTGATTTTCACGGAAATCACCCGTGACGGGATGCTCGAGGGGCTCGATCTCGAGCAGACGGCAGATCTGGCGCGCGTGTTGTCCATACCCGTGATCGCAAGCGGCGGCGTTGGTTCGGCGCAGCACCTGCGTGACTTTCGCGATATCGCGCAGGAAGTCCCCGGTCTGGAGGGTGTGATTGTGGGGCGCGCGCTCTATGACGGTCGTATTTCCCTCTCCGAGGCACTCGCAATTGTCGAGGGGGTTTGATGCTTAAACTCAGAGTGATTCCCTGCCTCGACGTCAAGGACGGGCGCGTGGTGAAGGGAGTTAATTTCGTTTCTCTGCGCGACGCAGGTGATCCAGTTGAGCAGGCTGTCGTCTATGATGCCGCCGGTGCAGATGAACTGACTTTCCTCGATATCACGGCCAGTGTCGAGAACCGAGACACGATCTATGATGTGGTGCGCCGAACGGCGGAGCGCGTTTTTCTTCCCCTCACCGTCGGTGGTGGCGTGAGAGCTCCGGAGGATATGCGAAAGCTGCTTCTGGCGGGAGCTGATAAATGCGCTGTGAATTCTGCTGCCGTGACCAATCCAACGCTGATCAATGAATCGGCCAACAGGTTCGGCAGTCAGTGCGTCGTGGTGGCGATTGATGCACGCTCCGATGGCAGGGGTGGTTGGGAAGTCTATACAAAAGGCGGAAGACAGCCCACGGGGATAGATGCGATTGCCTGGGCACGTGAGGCACAGGAGCGCGGCGCTGGAGAGATCCTGCTCACAAGCATGGACCGTGACGGTACCGGGGAAGGCTTTGATCTCGATCTCTTGCGCACCGTATGTAGCAAGATCACGATCCCGGTGGTTGCCTCCGGCGGCGTTGGCGAACTGCAGCATTTTGTCGAAGGCGCAAAGGCGGGAGCAACTGGTTTGCTCGCAGCGAGCGTCTTCCATTTCGGGACATTCGGCATCGCAAGTGTGAAATCGGCGCTTGAGCAGGCAGGACTGCCTGTACGGCCGGGCAACTAGACCCATCTTAGCGGATTTTTATCCACCGAACTCGACGACAGACGGAACATGACCATGGCGCTTGCCACCAAACGCACTGCACGCAAGACCGATAGCACCGGGAAAAAAGCGGCCAAGAATACCGCCGTGAAGGGGACTGGCGCCAAAAAATCCTCAGGCAAGAAGACGGTCGCCAAGCCAGAGGTTGAACCGGTCGTTGCTCTGGATGCGCAGGTGCTCGATAGATTGTTCGATACCGTGCAGTCCCGACGAGGGACCGACCCGGCTCTCAGTCACTCCGCGCGCCTGCTGTCTCGTGGTCGAAAGAAGATCGCCCAGAAGTTTGGCGAAGAGGCAGTCGAGTGTCTGATCGAGGCGGTGGCTGGCAAACCAGCCGAACTGGTGAGCGAAAGCGCAGATGTGCTTTATCACCTGATCGTCATGTGGGTGGATGCCGGGGTAACTCCTCAGGAAGTGTGGGCGGAATTGCGGCGCCGTGAAGCAATGAGTGGCGTTGAAGAAAAAGCGTCCCGTCCCAACAATACAGGAGCTTGATCCCATGGCTGTGGACCTGACCCGCCCCTATGACGCGAATAATGTCTTCGCCAAAATCCTGCGTCGGGAGATTCCTGTCGAGATTCTCTACGAGGATGATTTTGCCCTCGCTTTTCCTGATATCACACCGCAGGCTGCGATTCATGTGTTGATCATTCCGAAGGGGGCTTATGTCTCTGCGTCTGACTTTGGTGCATCGGCGAGTGACCTCGAGATAGCTGGCTATGCCCGCGCCATCTCGAACGTTGCAACACAGCTCGGTTTACAGGAGGCCGGTTACCGTCTGATCAGCAATGCCGGGCCGGACGCCGGGCAGGAAGTCCCGCATTATCATGTGCATCTTCTTGCAGGCGAAAAACTCAGTGCAAAATTAATCAAGAAATCTGCTGATTGACCCTTGCGGGCACCCCCGCAATGTCATAGAAGGCACCTCGCCTCGTCCCATTCGTCTAGAGGCCTAGGACACCGCCCTCTCACGGCGGCAACAGGGGTTCGAATCCCCTATGGGACGCCATTTGATTTTTCGCAGTTTTCTGCGGGTTCCAATGGGGAAAGAGCGCAATCCTGATTTACCAGAGTGTTGATTTTGAGCCATTCCTGAGCCAATCAGGAAGATATGGCTCTTTGGTATCAGGGGCTTCGCATGAGCGAATCAGAAAGATCAGGCACCGATCCGGCTACAGGTAAACCGCTTCCCAAGGGCGTATGGTACCGGGGCGCGGGTCAGTATCAGGCCCGCAAGATGGTCGATGGCAAACGCCTGAGAAAGACCTTCGCATCCTCAGCGCTGGCTCGTCGCTGGCTCACTGAAAAACGCGCTGAAGTCGATCTGCGTCAGTTCAAGGACACATCGTCCCTCGACAGGACGCCTCTCAGACGACTGGTGGAACGCTACCGCGACGAAGGCATGGCTCATCGCCAGGCGGACCGCACTGGCCACATCCCTGCCCTGCTTGATGACCCTGTCGTCAATGCCATGGTGAGTAGATGGCAGCCCGCTGACGTTCGGGCTTTTCGTGATCGCATGCTTTCCGACGGTTATGCGCCAGCGACCGTTGTCAAACGGCTCAATCTCCTCGCCAGCATCGTCCAATATGCGATCAGTGAGTGGGATATCCATACGGTTAATCACGCGTCAGGCAGATTTGTGAAACGGCCGCAAGGCGCTGACAGGAAGCGTAGCAGGCGATTGGCCATGCTCGACAATGACAACACTCACCAGAATGAATATGACCGCCTCATAGAGGTTGTTTCGGCCTCTGAGCATGCGGACGATGTATGGCTTGTCAAATGGTCGATTGAACAAGCATGCCGTTTATCGGAGTCCGTTTCTCTCTGCTGGAGAGACATCGATTTCCGCAATCGCACGCTGTCGCTTATCAGAGTGAAGAGCGAGCGCCACCGGGAGGAGCTCGGTCCTGAGAAGCGCCCCCTGACACCCGGTGCACGGCGCCTCCTCGTCGAGAAACTCAAGCAGATGCCGCACAGGCCCGAGCCGCACGAGAAGATCTTCGATATCGACAATGAGAAGGCGTTCTCCGTCCGCTTTGGCCGGATGACCAAGCGTGCAGGCCTAATCAACCTTACCTTCCACGATCTGCGCCATGAGGCGACGTCGCGTCTCGCGCGCTATCTTGCGAACCCGCTTGATTTGATGCGGGTCACCGGACATCGCGATCTGAAATCGCTCGATCGATACTACCAGCCCATCATGCAGGAACTCGCGGACAAGATTGAGGCTAATGAGCCAACGCCTATAGAATAGACATCTCTTTTCCGCTACTTCCGATAATTATTATTATCGGAAGTAGGTGTGATGGGCGGAGAACGGCGGAGGACGGGCCGGAAAGCGTGCCTCGGAGGCTCACCGCTCTTACCAAGGTGCTCCGAGCCGCCCGATAGCTTCGGCACTGGGTGGACGAACGGAGGGGGCCACCTGTAATCTCGCTTAATCTCAACCGACGTCTACTCGGGCGATAGTAAGAGTGATCTAATGAGACTGACTCGACGCGACGCAATGAAACTGACCTGCGCGACAGCCTTTTTCCCTGAGCCAGGGCGGGCAGCGACGGTGCTGCGGATCGGTTATCAACGCTATAGCACCCTGATTATTACGAAGCATCTCGGTCTGATGGAGAAAGCGCTGGCTCCTCACGGCATAACTGTCAGTTGGGCGGAATTCGTGGCTGGCCCCCAATTGCTGCAGGCTCTGGCAGCGGGCGCGATAGATCTGGGTCAGACGGGGGATGCCCCGCCCGTCTTTGCTGAGGCAGCGCAGCCCGGTGGGCTGGTCTACCTTGGCTACGAGCCCCCAGCTCCGGAAGCCGAGGCTATTCTGGTGCGCAAAGACAGCGCTATACGGCAAATGGCCGATCTGCGGGGCATGCGTATCGCGCTCAATCGCGGATCAAATGTTCACTGGTTTCTGCTTGAGGCCCTCAGGCACGCCGGGCTGGGCTTTCATGATGTGCATGTCAGCTATCTCACGCCGCCCGCTGCCCGGGCAGCTTTCGAAAATGGTCATATCGACGCCTGGGCAATATGGGACCCGTATTTCTCCAGCGCGCTCAACGACCAGACTCGAATTCTGACCACCGCTGAGGGCATAGTCGAAAACCGCGAGTTTTTCCTGATCAGCAAAGCCCTGGCGCAGCAGCCCCATGATATCGTGGCTGTGGTCTCAAGAGCCATCGCGCAGACGGATGCGTGGGCAATGGAGAACAAGGTGCAGGTTGCGGCCCTGTTTTCAAAGGAAACCGGGCTAGCCCTGGATGCCATAAGCCACGCGCTTTCCACCCGATCTTTCGGTTTTCACAGCATGGATCAGGCGATGATTGACGATCAGACGAATGTCGCCAAAGGCCTCAAAGACTCTGGGCTTATTCCGTATCTGCCTGCGATCACCCCTTATCGCTGAGCCTATTGCGGGGTCAGGATGTGACCCCCAAAGCGTGTAGCAGACGCTCGCGCAAGGCCTCGAACACCGGATCGGCATGACGCCTCGGGCGGGTGAGAGGAATCTCCACTTCCGTGCGGATTTCGCCACGCTCAAGAACAAGGGCTCGGTCCGCCAGAGCAAGCGCTTCATCGACATCATGCGTGACCAGAAGGACGGCGCAGTCATGACGTTTCCACAGGTCAAGAACCAGCTTCTGCATGCGCAGTCGTGTGAGCGCATCGAGTGCGGCAAAGGGCTCATCGAGCATCAACAGCTTTGGCTCACGAATGAGGGCGCGGGCCAGTGCAGCACGCTGGGCTTCGCCGCCAGACAGGGTGAGCGGCCATGCCTCGAGACGATGTCCCAACCCGACTTCATGCAGTATCGCCTCGGCTTGAGCGTTCCATTCCTTGCCATCGAGACCCAGCGTGACGTTATCGGTCACGTTTTTCCAAGGCAGGAGCCGGTGCTCCTGAAAAACGACCGAGACGGCTGAAGGCCGGTCGATCTGCCCCTCCTCCACCGTATCAAGCCCAGCCAGGGCACGTAGCAGGGTGGACTTGCCTGAGCCGCTATGCCCAAGAAGCGCGACAAACTCGCCCGGTGCAATATCGAGATTGAGATTGCGCAGGACGGTTGTCTCGCCAAAGCGTCGCGTGAAATGGCGTATGCTTACCGCATTCCCGGCAAGCTCGAATTCGGCCTTTGTCAGGGGGTTCGCGCTCATCAGCGTGTGCCTCCCTGCACTGCCGTCCGCCCACGCCATGTAAGGAGGCGTCCTTCGGCCAGGCGCACGATTTGATCGGAGAGCAGGCCGAGCACAGCGTAGACGGCCAGCCCGACAAGGATGATGTCAGTGCGCAAAAAATCTTCGGCGTCCATCATCATGTGGCCGATGCCACTATCGGCGTTTACCTGTTCAGCGACAACAAGCATCAACCACGAGATCCCCACGGCAAAGCGAATACCCACCAGCAGATCGGGAAGCGCTCCGGGTATGATGATATCGCGAATGATCTTCCACCGCGACAAGCCGAGAGTCTTGGCAAGTTCTATCAACTTCGGGTCGATGCTGCGTATGCCTTTGTACAAATTGAGATAGACGGGAAATTTCACGCCCAGGGCCACGAGCAGGATCTTCGGAAGCTCGCCGATGCCGAACCACAGAATGAACAGCGGCACTAGCGCCAGAGCAGGCAAGGTACGCGCCATCTGCATGGGCGCGTCGACAATGTCTTCTCCAACCCGGGACAAGCCGGCAACAAGAGCGAGCGCAACGCCAACGGCAATGCCGAGAACAAGTCCAGCCCCTGCCCGCCCAAGAGAGACGAGCAGATTCTGCGGAAGGGTATGATCCAGAGTGAGCGACCACGCCGTATGCACAATCTGGACCGGAGAGGCGAGCAGCCGCGACGGTATAAGCCCCGCCTGCGCTCCTGCCTGCCAGAGCACGAGGACCAGCGCCACGGACAGATAGCGCCGGCAGAACCGAAGCAACCCGCCAATACTCAGGCTTAGCTGATGCGAAGCCGTGCGCGCGGGAAACAGGTTCATGACCAGCTCGACCATTTCACATTCCTTATATGTGATTTAGGGAGATGATACGCTTTTTTATCACACGCGTCAGTTGAATTTTCCATATGTCACTCTTGAGCGTATTTTGGCTTCCTCAGCCCGCCGGGGTCTCGCTACGACTGGCCCATGATCTTCGTGCACAGGGTCGCAAGACCTTCCCTTCGCCATTTTCCGGCGCGATCCTACCCTCGCCTCGTGCATCGCTTAGCTGCGTTCGCTGCCCTGATCGTCGGGGCGACATCATGCGCGGCGCAAGCCGAGACCCTGATAGTGGCCGATCAGCGGGGCATGCAGCGCGCTCTGCTTCAGGCAGCCCATGCTGACAAGGACCTCGGGTTCGATATCCGCTGGGTCGAGTTCGACGCTGCAGCCCCGCTCCTTCAGGCGCTAGGTGCCGGGGCTGTCGATCTGGGCATTGCAGGCGACGGGCCCTATCTCTTTGCCTGGGCTGCCGGCATTCCGGCCCGCGCAGTCCTGCTCCTGCCACCACGCGGCGGTGGTCATATGACCGCCATCATCGTGCCAGCCCATAGTCCGGTGCACAGCCTCAGCGATCTGACGGGGCGGAAAATTGCGACAGGGCGTGGTTCGATCGGTCACCTGCTGGCGCTCAGTCTTTTCGACAGCGCGGCAGGAAATCGCCCCGATTATGTCTTTCTGCCACCGTCACAGGCCAAATCGGCGCTCGATTCCGGTGCGGTCGACGCCTGGGCAACCTGGGAGCCCTATGTGACGCTCGCCGCCGCCCAGACCGGCGCGCGCGTTGTGGCAGACGGTCAGAATGTCATGCCCAATAACGGCTTCATGGTCGCGAGCACGCGAGCCATCACCGACAAACACCCGCAGATAGCAGTTTTCCTCAGGCGCATCACGCAGGCCTATGGCTGGGGGCGCGCTCATCCGCAGGAATTCGCCGCGCTGCTTTCACGCCAAACTGGCCTGCCCCCTGAGGTCGCCAATAAGGTGGCGCAGGAACAGATCACCGCTCCCGGTCCAATCACAGATGAGACAGTCAAGGAGGAAGCCCGTGTGATCGCTACTTACCGTAAGGCGCGACTCGTTAACCCGCCTCGGAAGCTTGATGACGCTTTTGACCGTAGCTTCGTCCCGTGAACGAGAGGGGGTTCCACCACTATCGGTCGGATATCCTCGTCATTGGCGGCGGATTATCGGGTTGCTGGGCCGCATTGACAGCAGCGCGCGCCGGCGCTCGTGTGCTGCTGCTTGAAAAGGGGTATTGCGGCACTTCTGGCGTCGCCGCACCGGCGGGCCCCGGTCATTGGTGGGTTCCCCCTCTCCCCGGCGCTCGAGAAGACGCAGCAAAAGCCCGCCTCGATAAAGCGCAAGGGCTCGGCGAAGCGAGATGGATGCACCGCATCATGGCTCGCACATGGCAGACCCTGCCGGATATCGGACGCCACTATCAGTACCAACCCGATGATGACGGTCGGATTCGACTCAACGCCCTGAGAGGGCCGGAATATCTCAGGGCGCTTCGTGCATATTGCCTCGCTGTCGGTGTTCAGATCCTCGATCACTCCCCGGTTTTCGGTCTGTTGCGTGACAAGGCCGGGCGCGTTGCAGGGGCTCACGGCGCGCATGTCCAGGGGGCGCACGGGCCTTACCGCGCAAGGGCTGGCTCTGTCATTCTTGCAACAGGAGGCTGCGCCTTTCAGTCTCGCTTGCTCGGGGCGGCGAATAATACGGGTGATGGGCATCTGATGGCCGCGGGAGCAGGTGCGCAATTTTCGGGAATGGAATTCTCATCCATCTTTAGCGTCGTGCCCCGCAACACCACCATGTCGCGCGCCATGATCTACAGCTTTGCGCGCTATCTCGACGAAGCAGGGCAGGAAATTGCACCCGATGCCGAAGGGCAAAGCTTTCTTGGCCTGGCACGTGCCCTTTCTCGAGGCAGGGTTCTTTGCGACCTCTCGGCAGTTCCAGAAAGGGTCCGCGCTCAACTGCCACTTATCTCACCTAATGTCATGCTTCCCTTTCGTCGTCAGGGGATAGACCCCTTCCGGGAGCGTTTTGGGATCGATCTCGTTGGCGAGGGGACAATCAGGGGCGTAGGCGGTGTCAGACTGAGAGGCGAAAACTGGGAGACCGGGGTACCGGGGCTCTATGCAACAGGTGATGTTGCCTCGCGAGAAAGCGTGACCGGTCCGATCAGTGGCGGTGGGGCCGTCAATGCCGCATGGGCGCTCAGTTCGGGTTGCCTTGCTGCAGAGGCTGCTCTGGCTGAAGGACACAGCAGCACCGGAGAGCTGGAACCGTTTAGCAATCATGAGGCTTGCTCCGATCGGCGAGACAGGTCTGACTCACAGGAGAAAACCATACGCAAGCAGATTCAGGCAGTGATGCTCGATGCCCCAAGCCAACTTTCCCGCAACGCCGGGAGTTTGAGAGCCGCGAGAAATGAACTCGAGAATTGCCATGACAGTCTGACTCATTCGGCGCCTGAAGGCTCCTGGCGGCAGCGGCAACAGCGACGCGAGACGCAAGCCCTTCTCGCAGTGGCGCGATGGTGCACAGCAAGTGCTCTGGAGCGTACCGAGACGCTCGGCATGCATCGCCGTGAAGATGCGATCGCAAAAGCGTCGGATGTTCCCGCCTATCATGTCATCAGTAGTGGGCTGGAGCACGTGCAGTCCCGAAGGGAGGTAGTTCCTGCATGATCGAGCTCATTCTCGATGCGCAATGCACAGCCTGCGGCGAGTGCGTGACGATCTGCCCAAGCGATGTTTTTGATAGCGGTCCCGGCGGTGTGCCGGTACTCGCACGTCAACAGAACTGCCAGACCTGCTTCCTCTGCGAGCTTTACTGTGAGACGGATGCACTTTTCGTTCATCCCGACGCCACTGCCACACATGGCCTTACCGCTGGCGAAGTCGCAACGGGCGATTATCGACGTGACTCCGGTTGGGGCAGCTGGGCTGAGGACGCGCAGTATCGCAACGAACACTGGCGAATGGGAGACGTGTTCGCGCTGGCCCGCTCGCGCACTTGAACGATGATCATGTAATGATTGAGTAGTAATCGTTCCTGATTACCTCGCCGATGAGGGATAGTTCGTTATCGGAAAATAGATAACGGAACGCCTATGTCTGTCGAATTTATCGGCTACGTCTCTGCTCGAGAGCAGAGTGAAATCATTTCTCCTAAAGGTCCCGATGTCGATCCGGCCTATATCGAGACCACGGCTCGGCTCCATGAGCGCGCGGGGTTCGATCGGGCGCTCGTTGCCTTTCATTCCAGCGCACCAGACAGTCTGTTAATCGCGCAACATGCGGCTTCAGTTACCACGAAACTGGGTCTGCTTATCGCCCACCGTCCAGGCTTCACGGCCCCTACCCTTGCCGCCAGACAGCTTGCGACAATCGATCATCTGAGTCGTGGCCGTGTCGCTGTGCATATCATAACGGGTGGAAACGATCGGGAGCTCAAGGCAGATGGTGACCATCTGTCGAAGGCCGAGCGTTACGCCCGTACGAATGAATATCTGACCGTTCTTTCACGTGAATGGGCCTCGACCGCGCCATTCACGGTCAAAGGTCGCTATTACGATATCGAGGACGCCTCTTCGGAAGTACGCCCCTATAAAGCCAGAACGATCCCGATCTATTTCGGCGGAGCGTCTGACGAGGCCATTGCGGTAGCAGGACGGCATGCCGACGCCTATGCGCTCTGGGGAGAGTCTCTGGCCGGAACCAGGGAGTTGGTTGATCGTGTATCCGCAAGCGCAGCGAGGCATGGGCGCAGGCCCCGGTTTTCAATCTCGTTCAGACCGATCATTGGCGAGACGGAACGGCAGGCCTGGGAACGCGCGCACGATATAGAAGCGCAGATCATTGCACGGCAGAAAGCCACGCTTGAGAGCACGCAAAGCGGGCTCGACACTGCCGGAGCCGCGATTTCCGGCAATAACCTGCCCAGTAATGCCGGATCCCGCCGCCTTCAGGCCTTGTTCTCGGGTGGTGATCGCCATGATGCCCGTCTTTGGACGGGGGTGGCGAGGGTCACGGGCGGGCGATGGAACTCGACGTCCCTCGTCGGCACCGCCGAACAGGTTGCAGAGGCGATGCTGGCCTATCATCGCATTGGCATCGGGACTTTCCTGATACGGGGTTTCGATCCGCTGGCGGATGCAGAGACCTACGGCAGGGAATTGATACCACTCGTCAGGGAACGCGTCTCGAGAGAAGAGGCATCGCTTTCCCATGGCTAAACGCTCTGTCTACGCGGCAGCATCCTTGCTCCATACACGCATGGCGGTGTCTGCCATGGGCCTCGCGCTCTGCACCACAGCCCTTGCCCATGCGACCACGACCCCCTTGAAGAGTAAGGATAAGACCGGGACGCATAACACCCCCCAACACGCAACGAACCGCCCCGTGCGGGCCGGTCCTCAGGCGCAAGGAAAGCCTCTCGGCCTTTCGCCCCAAACACCGGAGACCGTGACAGTACACGCAAACGCACGCGCACCTAGACTGGCAGGAAAAGTATCACTCGGCATTCTGGGGACCCGCTCAGAACTCGATACGCCCTTTTCCATCGCCTCGGTTTCCGCTGCGCAGATACAGAAACTGCAAGCTGCGGATATCAATGATGTGTTCCGTTACGAGCCGGGAATACAGGAGAATTCCAACGGAGGGTCTACAGCTTCCGGGTCGAGTTTTCGCGTTCGCGGACTGAATCTCGACTGGACCAATGGCTACAAGATTGATGGATTGGCAATTCCTTACTGGTATATTGATATACCGCTCGCCAATATTGACCGGCTACAACTGGTCAAAGGTGCCTCAGCCTTCATGTATGGGTTCGGCTCGCCGGGCGGCGTGCTCGATTACCAACTCAAAGCCCCGGTCGAAAATCGTCAGATCGCCGCGGAGGCAGGATACAGGTCTGATGCCGTATTCAGGCAGATGCTCGATATTGGCGGATCGTTGGACCATGCCCATCGCGTAGAGACACGTTTCTCCTTCGGCAGCGAAGTGGGCGACCAGTACAATCAGAGCTTTGTGCGCAATCTCTCTTTGTCATTCACGACACGCATCAAGCTTTCTGATAGCCTGCACTGGCATTTCGAGAGCTTCTACATGAACACCTTGCAAAAGGGCATGGTGAACGGCGTTGCAGTCTCCAACACGTTGACGTCGCTTGAGACAATCAGCGGTCGCGCCCCCTTTGGTGCTGCCAATTCGTGGAAAACGAACGACCTCAAAAGGTTCAGTACCGGATTTGACTGGGATATCGTGCAGGACTGGACGGCTTCAGTTGTCTACGGGTACACCCATCTCGATGAGCGTTTTCCGTCAAATCAGGTAACGTTTACCAGCCCCACTGGCGATTACTACAACCAGAGTTTTCAGCAGACACGGGTTCTTACGTACCATCAGGTCAATGCCGGATTGAACGGGCATTTCATGACCGGTCCCTTGCGTCATGAGGTCAGCTTCGGTCTCACGTGGTTGCGACAGCTCTTTGACGCCGATGCCGCCTCTGGCACGGGAACGCTCAAGGAATATGGCAATATCCACGTCGACCGGCCGGGACTGACCAATGCCACCGCCTATGATCCGAAGCTCTATCGCTATGTCGATTACATGCAGCTTGCGCCTTACTGGACTGACACGATTAGTTGGCATCGTTGGTCGCTGATGGCTGGCGGGCGCTATACCGACTATCACGAGAATGATTTCCTGCCTTCAGGCAGTGTCAGCGCGGTACACCGGAATAACCCGGTGACACCAATCGTCTCTCTCTCGTACAAGCCCGATGCCGGGGTAAATCTCTATTTCAGCTATGTCGAGTCGATGCAAAGTGGTGGTCAGGCTGGCACGACCAATGTCAATTACATGCAGGTATTCGGACCGATCCGCAGCCAGGAATATGAACTGGGGCTGAAACTGCAAAGGAAACACTGGAGCGGCACCCTGGCGGTTTACAGGCTCGATACGGGCGCTGCGTACACCAATGCGCAGAACTATTATGTCCAGGATGGTCTGTCGCGCTATCAGGGTGTCGAAGCGTCAGCGGGATGGCAGGTCACTCGCGACCTGACGATCGGCGGCAGCCTGACTTATCTTGACGCACGCTACGTCAAAGCGGCTGCGGGGTACAAAGGGCGCAGACTTGAGGCCGTCGCGCCGTTTCAGGCAGCCTTCAGCGCGGATTATGCTCTCCCTTTCAACAAAAACTTCGTCTTCAGCGCCGGGTTCAATTACGTATCGTCAAGCTGGCTCGATGCTGCCAACACGTTCCGGCTGCCCTCCTATATCGTGGGCAATGTCGGTGCGAGTTACTGGACCCATCTTGGGCGGCACAAGCTGACGCTGAGAGCGGGCACGCAGAACATAGGCAACGTGCAATACTGGGTAAGCCGTGGCAATCGCGGCCTCTTCCCGGGAGCGCCCCGTACTGCGACGCTGAGCGCTCGTCTCGATTTTTGAGGGCGTCCGCACGGTTCACGGCGCATCACTGCCGTCGGCTGTGAAACCATAGAAAGCGCCCTTGTTCTGTTCCCTTCCCTGCGATCGCATGACAGCAAGGAAGGGACAGAAGTTTGCACCCGTGACGGGCTATACCGACAGGGCCTTAACTAGCTGGCCTGCACCGACTGCAGCGCGTCATAGGCCGCGATCTTTTCCCGCACGATCGGCAGAAGGTCACGCCCATAAAGCTCGGCATCGCCAAGGGGGTCAAAGCCGCGGATGAGGAAATGATCGACGCCCAGACGATAATATTCGAGCATGGATTCCGCTACTTGCTCAGGCGTGCCGACCAGCCCGGTTGAATTGCCAGCCGCCCCCGTCAATTGGGCAACGCCGGTCCAGAGCCTTTCATCCTGACGCAGAGCAGAAGCCGTTTCCAGCAGACGGCGTGAGCCATCATTGGGCGGCGCATGATCGCGGATCGGCAAGCCCTGGCGAATGCGGGCTTCGCGCACGCGCTCAACAATAGACGCGGCCTTGCGCCAGGCTTCCTCCTCTGTGGCGGCAATGACCGGTCTGAGCGACAGCGAAAACCCCGGCGAGCGTCCATGCCGGGCAGCCGACGCCCGGACTCGGGTAATCGTCTCCCGGGTGGCAGACAATGTTTCCCCCCAGGTTGCGTAGACATCGGCATGGCGCCCCGCCACTTCGATGGCTTCTGGGGACGTTCCACCGAAAAATACGGGTAAATGCTCTGGCTTTATGGCGCTCTGCGCCTTGCGTATCCGGTAAAAACGACCGTCATGATCGAAGGGCGCGTCAGCCTGCCATTCGTGACGGAGTACATCGAGATATTCATCACTGCGGGCATAGCGTTCGGCCTTGGTCGTGCCGACATCGCCGTCGCGCGCCATTTCCTCATCTGCGCCACCGGTGATGATATGAACGGCCACACGACCGCTGGAGAGTTGATCGAGTGTCGCGAGCTGCCGCGCCGCCAGTGTAGGCTGCGTGAAGCCGGGGCGATGAGCCACGAGAAAACCAAGCCTCGTGGTGAGGGCGGCGCCATAGGCCGCCACGATCTGGCTCTCCGGCGTGTTGGACCCGAACGGGATGAGAACCCGATCGAAGCCCCCCTCTTCCTGCACACGCAGGGCATTACGCACGTAATCGAGGTCGAGGGCACGGTTACGTGTGCCCTGATCAACCTCCGAACTGTTGTTGAACCCGATATACCCAATGAATTTGACAGACATGGATCCTGACCCCGCAAAAGCATGCGACGTCATCCGAGCGCCAATTCGACATGAGGACAAACGAGTTCGGGTGTTGAGAGACTTCAGTTTTTCCAATGGGTACGCGTTCTGACCCGTGCTTCCTCATCAAAGACGGAATTCGACGGAACCGTATATCGTGCGCGGATCGTTGAATGCCGCCGCATAATAGACAGGCACGCCTCCCCCCTGCACAAAACTGAGGGTTTGAGGGTAGCGATGGTCCAGAAGATTGCGGCCGTTGACTGTCACTGTCCATCGATGGTTGGCGCTCGTCCAGGCGGCAATTGCGTTGACATAGGTCTGAGCTGGCAGGCGTGTCTGGGCGTTGGTCAACGCATCGGTGAAAAGGCTCGATTGATAGGCAATATCTGCCCCGACCCGCCAGGCACCGGGCAGACGAGGCACCGTGAAGCGGTAACTCGTGCCTGCATGCATCTGAAAACGGGGCGAATAGGGCAACGGGCCACCCGCACGCGGCGTGCCGTTGAGCGTCTGCCCGTTAGCCAGTCGCGTCTGGCTGAAAGTACCGGCGAAGCTGTCGAGCTGTGCAAACAGCCAGGACGCCGTGCCGTTGATCTCCCAGCCTTTCGTGACCTGCGCCGAAGTCTCGAACTCGGCGCCGACAGAGTGACCCTTGCCCGCATTGTAGCGTCTCGTCAGGCCTGAGGCAGGGTCCAGTGTGGTCACCTGAATGTTCTGGAAATCGTTGTAGAAGATATCGGCATTCGCGGTCAGGATACCGGATATCGGTCTCGTCTTCGCACCGATTTCATAGGTGGTCAGGATTTCCGGTTTATAGGGCAACAGGGCCTGCAATCTGCCGAGTGCGGTGGGCGTCTGCGCGCGATAGTCGAAGCCGCCGGATTTGCTCCCCTGGGAAATAGAGACGTAGGGCATGAGCCGCGATGTCGCCTGCCAGGTCAGCGCCCCCTTCGGCAGAAGCTGCGTCCAGCTGCGGGTCACACCGGCGCTCCAGGCCTGCTGGCCCGGTGTCGCGGAATAGAGTGTCTGCAGATTATTGGCGACGCCTTGGGTATAGGGAGACGATGCGACGAGATAGGAAAGCTGCTCGGAGTTCGAGTGATCCTCCCAGTTGAAGCGCAGCCCGGCCGTGGCCGTCAGCGTCGGAGTGATGCGATAATGCGCCTCACCGTAAACTGCCCAGTTGCGGGTAAGCTGACCGATCACGGCATAAACCGGCTGATATCGTATCAGCGCCGGATTATTGGTCTGTGTCCCTGCGGCGTTATTGGCCCGGCGCTGCGTAAACCAGTCTTCGTAAAAGAAAAATGCGCCTGTGGTGAAGGAGAAGCGGCCATACTCGCCATTGAGATGCACATCCTGCGAGTAGGCGCGGTCACGATAGGAGAGAAGCTGCGAAGCACGGATATAGGCGTCACCGTAATTGTCGTAATCGCCCTTCATGTCATAGCCACGTATGCCGGTGGTGCCATGCAGCGTCAGGTGAGAGTCGAGGATGTAATTGATGTTCCCGGTAAATCCGGCCTCATTGTAATTGTTTTTCGGATAGATGCGCGAATACAGACCGTAGCGATAGGGGTTCAGCAGATTGCCGTAACCGCGATTGGTGCTGTTATCGATCGTGCCATCGAAAGCCAGGGTGATATCGAGCCGTTCGTTGGGCGTAAATCGTAACTTTCCGCGTCCCTGGCTGTAATCGATATTATTCTCACCACGGTTGAGCGTATAATTATGGTCGATACTGCCACGACCATGATGGTTCAGCGCGATACTGGCATAAATCTTGTCCTTGAGCAGAGCGCCGCTGGCAGCCACGCTCAGGCGATATTCATTATAAGAACCATAGCCCGCAAGCGCCGAAACATGGGTGCGGTTGGTCGGCACTTCCGTCGTGATGCGAACGGCGCCTCCTTCGGCCTGATGGCCTTCGATGAAACCAACCGGACCACGGCTGATGGCAATAGCCTCGATATCGAGCAATTCCTGCATCGTGCCGAGTGTGCGTGGCAGATACACGCCGTCGATATATGTTCCGACCGATGGTTCACCCTGAGGGTCGAGCTCTCCGATGCCGCGAATGAAGTAATTCGTCGCCGAATAACCGACTGAGGCACGTGGCTGGTAGAGGTTGGGGGTCAGATTGCTGATCTGGCGGATATCGGTCACACCCAGTGCACGAAGCCTGTCACCTGTCAGTACGGAAATGGATTGCGCCGTCTTCTGCGCCTGATCGACCAGATGATCGGCACGCGACGACGCGCTTACAACCAGCGTCTCACTCACTGCAGGATGGTGATTTCCCGGTTGCTCCGGTTTTACCGCTGCGGGTTTCCTGAATGCGGCACCCGCCTTCCTGCGCGTCGGGTGCTTGTCGCCGAGTGACGGCAAGTCAGCCTGAGGGCCTGATTGGGTTCGCGTCGCTCCGTGAGCCGTGGCCACAAAGCTGCAGACAAGCGCCGCAGAAGTGCTCGTGCAGAGCAGCAGACGAAACAGGGTTGTCTGTCCTTTCCGCGCATAAGCAGGGGCGACGTGTCTTGCAAACGGGGTCATCGAGGCTCTCCGAAATGATAGGCCTCGTATTTATTGTGCAACGATTGTATATTTCAACAAACAACAACATTCAATAGTGAAATATGATCCATGACCGTTCCTCATTTTGTTTCCCGGGGAGCGGTGCATAAAAAAGACCCGATACAGAGGCCCGGTCCAGAAATACGGCCCAGAGGAAGTAATACAGATGACGGTTTCCGCCCCCCTGCTCGAGACACTCGCATCGGCTTTTGCCCGTCGCGCAGCCGCGCATGATCAGTCGGGAGAAATCTGCACTACCAATCTGGCCGATCTTCGCGAGGCAGGGCTCCTGGCCCTGACGGTTCGGCCCGAATTTGGCGGAAAAGGCGCAGGGTTGCGTGATGTGACGCGTGTTATCTCGGCCATCGCGAAAGGAGACCCGTCAACGGCGCTGATTCTCTCGATGCAATATCTGCAACATGCCAGTGCCGCATCGGCGCAATGGCCTGAGAACACCCATCGGCTGATCTCTGAAGAAGCAGTCAGAACGGGAGCGCTTATCAACGCATTGCGTGTCGAGCCAGCGCTCGGAACTCCGGCACGAGGCGGCCTTCCGGCCACGGTTCTGCGACGCCAGAATGGGTCTTGGGTGCTTACGGGCAGCAAGATCTATTCGACCGGATCAACCGCGCTGCGTTGGGGGATCGTCTGGGCTGCCACCGACGAGGCCCATCCCCGGGTCGGCCATGTGCTGGTTCCCCTCGACCAGGATGGCGTCTCGATTGAGCCGAGCTGGAACCATCTCGGCATGCGCGCCACCGGCAGCCATACGATCTCCTTCGCGACTGTATCGGTGCCTGATGATCACCTGCTTGATCTGCGCGCGCCTGATGCCTGGAAAGGCCATGGGGACGATCTGGCCGCATGGCACGGCGTGGTGATTGCCGCCCTTTATGATGGGGTGGCGAGAGCCGCAGTCGAGTGGTTCCACGGTTTTCTGGACAATCGCATACCAGCCAATCTTGGTCAGAGCCTCGCCACACTGCCGCGCTTTCATGAAATCGCGGGCGAAATCGAGGCCCTCCTGCTCAGTAACGAGGCCCTCATTGCCCATCAGATCACCCGTCAGGAGCGGCGCGAGGCGACTGCCACAGAGGCCAATCTCACCAAGCATATCGTGACCGAAAATGCGATCAGGGCGGTGGAGCGCTGCGTCGCTGCAATCGGCAATCCCGCCCTCACGAGGGATAACCCGCTCGAGCGCCATTACCGCAATGTTTTGTGTGCCCGTATCCATACACCACAGGCCGATATCGCTCTTTCCGCCGCCGGTCGCGCGGCCCTGAAACAGGACAGACCCGTATGAAACTCTCCAGGAGAGCCCTGCTGGCCAGTATCCCCGCCGCGACACTTCTTCCACCGCACAGCTTTGCCGATGATCTGTCCCAGGTCACGCTGCGCGTAGCGACGTTTCGTGGTGCCGATCAAACCCTGCTGCGGACCACGGGGCTTGATGACTTCCCATACAAGGTCGTTTTCAGCGAGTTCAACTCCGGCAATCTGATCGCCCGCGCCATCGATGCCGATGCGATCGATCTCGGTGCTTGGAGTGAGATCCCGATGGTGTTTGCGGCGTCGAGCGGCGCGCGTGTCGCAGTGGCTGCAACACTTGAAGGGCCAACCACCAATCAGGCAGTTCTGGTCCCGACCCGATCACCGCTCAAGAACTTCAGCGATCTGCGGGGCAAGCGCGTAGGCTATATCCGCTCAACCACCACGCAGTATTTTCTGCTCAAGATGCTCGCACAGCATAATATGACGCTGGCCGATATCACCCCCGTCACGCTTGGCATGAGTGAGGGTCTGACGGCGTTGAAATCCGGCAGTCTCGACGCCTGGGCGACCTACGGCTATGCCATCGAAATTCTCGAGGCAGATAACAGTGCCCGTATCCTCGAAAGCGCCGAAGATATCCTGTCTGGTCATTACTTCGTCGGCATCAATCCGCAGCATCTTGACGATACAGGATTCAAGACTGCCTCGGCCGATTACATCAATCGGCTTGGCAAGGCGTATTCGCAGCTCAACGCCGACAAACCCCGCTGGGCACGCGCCGTCGCACCAGACGTGCATGTGCCCGAACCGCTTGTCCTCTCCTACCTCAATCACATGAACCGCGCCTATCACACGCGACCATGGAAGCGATCTGATATCGCCACAGCGTCGGAGGTCGCCCGAACCCTCGGTGGCGCTGGCGCCCTGCCCCCCAACCCGAACCTTGCCTCGGTATTCACGCCGGCCTTGAGCGCCCTCCTGAACGGGTGACCCGCCCTCAGGCTGACAACACAAAAACGCCAGTCCGACTGTATCGGGCTGGCGTCAGTCTGTCTCGGTCTATCGCGACCGGGTCAGATCGGACCCAGCACGCGAAAATTATGCGTCCCATCGCGCTCAAGCTGCGCGATAAGACCGAACTCCCAGTCTAGATAGGCCTGCATCGCTGCAGCGCCGTTATCTGTTCCCTCGTAGGGGCGTTTATAAACATCGTCGGTTGAAGTCAGGGCGCGTGCCTCATCAAGTCCCGCCTCAAGGGTAAAGCCCTCGGCACGCCAGGCTTCCGTACCGCCCTGCAACACACGCACATCGATGCCGAGCGCCGCGAGTTCCGGTGCGGCGAGCGCGGCCAGACGACCATCAGGAGAGGTCAGGACAATTTTCCTGATTTCCCGTGCCTTGAGCTGCGTCCCAAGCTCCGCCCGTGTCGCGAACACCGCGCCCGGGATATGCCCTTTCCGATAGACCGGGGTCGTCGCCAGATCGACGAGAAGAGGCTTTTCAGCCTCATTGGCATAGGATCGCGGCGACAAGGCGCGGATACTGGGAGACAAAGCGTCTGGGCAGACATCCTGGGCACCGGCCCTGGTCTCCTGCTCGAGATCTCCCCGCTCGGCCAGCACATAGACCTCGTTCCATCCGAGTTGACGCAGCCAGTGTCCGGCCATGCGGGCCCTTACGCCGTCATCGTCACTCAGCACGATAGTCCCGTGACGCACGGCAACCCACTCATCCGTCGCCTGTATGAGCTGACCACCCGGCGCGGAGGCAAAGCCCTGAAGGTGCCCCGCCGCATATTCCTCCGGCAAACGAACATCCAGACGATAAAGCGTACGCGTTCTGTCCGCCTGCAAGGCCAGAAATCCTGCTGGCGTGAGCGTTCTGACACCGGTCGCATCGGCCAGCTCCTCCGCCCGCCTCCGGGCGAGAACCACATGACCTGCGCTTGCCGGGGCGCCTGCTGCACGCTGGCCGCGCGCGACGTCGAAACCTGCGAGGGTCCAGCCGATCGTTCCATTACGCAAGGCATAGACCGGGTTCGGCAGGGCCGCATTGACGAGCGATTGCGCGCCTATGATCGACCGTGTGCGCCCGGCACAATTGACCACGATGGTGGTGTCAGGAGACGGCGCATTATCGCGTGCCCTGTACGCGAGATCTCCGCCCGGAACGCTGCGTCCGCCGGGAATGGACATAACTTCATATTCGCTGAAACGCCGCGCATCGAGAATTACAATATTCTCGCCCTTTGCGATACGTTTCTCCAGCTCTTCTGCAGGAAGTGAGGGCGTCTGGCGTTCATGCTCGACAAGCTCGCCAAAAGCCTTGGACGGCACATTCACGTCAATGAAGATCTCGCCGCCACTCTCACGCCAGCCGGCGAGGCCGCCTTCAAGCGACGCGACATTGCCATAGCCCAGCGCCGCAAGAAGCGGCAGAGCTCGGGCGACGTAGCCTTCTCCGTCATCATAGATCACGATCGGCGCATCGCCCCTCGGTACGAGGCGTTTGATATCAAGATCGAGCCTGCTGAGTGGTATGCTGACCGCAAAAAGCGGATGAGCGCGTGAAAATGGCCCCTCTTCACGCAGATCGATCAGCGCGATTTCGCGCCCCTCGCGCAAGGATGCCCGCACAAGCTCGGACGATATGGTTCTGGTCATTTCGTAAGATCCCACAGATTGGGCACAACATCGGACGAGTAGCCGGAGATGAAGATTCTCTCCTGCCCGGTTTCGATGTCATAGGTAGCGCGCGCGACAGCGCCGATATTGGCCCCGTAGACATGGATGGAGAGCGAGGTCTCATCGGCAAGCGCATTCGAGACTAGATGATAATCGCGCTCACCAGGACGCAGGAGTCCGACATGGCCGGGCTCGAGGATCTCTTCCCCTTCACGCTCGAAACCCGCTTCAGTACGGGAGTAGCTTTCCTCTCGCTCGCGCCCACGCAGAATGCCGATCAGCCCCCAGACGCGATGGTCGTGCAGCGGCGTCGTCTGCCCCGGCCCCCAGACGAAACTCACCACCGAGAAACGCCCGTAAGGATCGGCGTGTAGCAGATACTGGCTATAGCGTTCGGGGTCAGGACGAGCGAACAGCTCCGGTAACCAGCGATCATGCGCAATCAGAGCGCGCAGGAGCACGGCACCCTGGTCCAGAATACGCTCCTGACCCTCATCGCGATCGATGAGGGCCGTGAACGCTTCCACAAATTCACGTAAAGGGGTGATGCTCGTCATTGAAGGGCTCAATCCAGAAGTTCGGGCTCTGCCGCGGTAATCCAGTCCCAGAGAGGCTGGAAAGAATAATATCCACCCTGATGCGTGCCGACTTGGCTAGCTGTCAGACGGGCGATATCGGGAGCGATTGGACGCGTTTCCCCTGCCGCCTGGGCGAGGAGTTGTGTCTGGGCGGCATTATCCATAGAGAGGAACCACCATGCGGCGGCCTCGACAGTCGGTCCGACAGTCAAAAGGCCGTGGTTTTGTAAAATGAGCGCCTTTCTCTGGCCAAGAGTGCGCGCCAGACGATCGCCCTCATCATCATTCAGCACGACGCCTGAAAACGGGTCGAAAACCGCATGATCCTCATAAAAGGCGCAGGCATCCTGCGTCAGAGGGGCAAGTTCGATCCCGAGTGTTGAAAATGCCTTGCCATAGGTCGAATGGGTGTGCGCGGCAGCGATCACATCGGGCCGTTCGCGATGAATGGCCGAGTGAATGGTAAAGCCTGCCTGATTGATCGGTTTGTCTCCGATCAGGATATTCCCTTCATGATCGACCAGTTGGAGGTCCGAAACCTTGATCCGGGAAAAATGAACCGCAAGCGGATTGATCCAGAACCGATCCGGAAATTCAGGGTCGCGCGCCGTCACATGCCCGGCCAGCCCCTGATCGAACCCATATCGTCCGAATAGCCGGAACGTTGCTGCAAGCCGTTGCTTGCGGTGCAGACGCTCCTCCTCAAAGCTCTGCGGCTCGGGGCGAGGCGTAAGACGGATAACGCGGGCAGGTGCTGTCTTCTCGGGAGCAAGAACACTCATCATCAGGGCTTTCGGATTAGAGGCGCGACTGTTCAGGGATTCTCGAAGGGCTCTCGATGCAGTTCACAAGAGGCTCGCCAGCGAGAAAACTACGAATATTTCCGGCAATCAGGGCTGCGAGCGGTTCACGCCCCTGCCCTCCAGACCAGGCAATATGCGGTGTGAGACGGATAGAGGGATGGCTATAGAAGGCATGTCCGGCCGGTAGTGGCTCGGGTTCGGTCACATCCAGTGTTGCCAGACGCACGATCCCGCTCGAGAGCGCCTCGATAAGGGCTTCCTGATCGATCAGCCCCCCTCTGGCGACATTGATCAGATGGAGGCCAGGATTAGCGCGGGACAAGGCGCGCTGGTCAACGCAAAACCGCGTTTCGTCATCGAGCGGCAGAGCCAGCACCACGATGTCGCTTGCAGCAAGCAGATCGGGTAGACTGTCTACCGAGGCGATACCTGGCAATTCAGCCTGTCGTGACTTTCGGCAGACACGCAATTCCAGGCCAAACGCTTTCGCACGCTTTGCGACAGCGCCCCCGATGGCGCCAAACCCGGCAAGACCCAATACCTTCCCATCCAGCGTACCGAGCGGTTTGAGCACATCCGGAGACGCGTAGTCTTCGGGTCCATGGGCCTGGCGCAAAGGGAGATTTTTAACGTCATCAAGTATCGCCGCCAGAACATAGTCGGCAATCGCTTCGGCCGTCACACCGCGACCTGTCGTGACCTGCGGGACATCGAAAAGCCAATCGGGAAAGCCGTCGACCCCGGATGAGGCGATCTGGACCCATTCGAGATTGAACGGCCATCCCTGGGGTGGTGTGGCGGGCGCCCCCCGCCATGCAGATGAGGGGCCTGTCACGAGAATAGTCGCATCACCCACCTGCCAGGGCGTTTCCTCCCGAGAGGCCGAGCGGAACACTGCCTGAGGAGGGAGAGCGACTGCATTGGTCAGATCGAGGCCGATCTGATTGAGAATCTTCACCGGCTTCGCTTCAGACGCCGCTGCAGGCGCAACACGCTCCAGAACCTGGCTCATCTCACGCGGCCTTGCTGGCAGAAATTTGAGCCGCCTGCGCCTCTTCACGAGCGATCAACGCCTTGACCCGCGGTATGAGGTCGATGCCGTAAGAGAGCGCATCGGGTAGCGGATCGAAGCCTCGTATCAGAAACGTGGAAATGCCCAGGCGATGGTAATCGAGCAGCGCATCAGCCACCTGATCCGGCGTGCCTACAAGCGAGGTCGAATTCCCCTTCGCCCCGGTCAGGGCCGCGATGCCAGTCCACAGACGTTTATCGGCGCGATGGGTGTCGCCTGCTGCGGCCAGAAGACGGCGCGAACCCTCTGCATGAATATGCGCCTCCCTGCCAAAGCCTGTCTTGCTCAGCAGATCCTGAGCTCTCGCCAGAATAGCCTCGGCCTTGGCCCAGGCGCCGTCTTCAGTTTCGGCAAGTATTGGGCTCAGAGAGAGCGAAAATCGGGGGGAGCGGCCATAGGGTGCCGCCGCCGCCCTGACTTTTGCAACGGTCTCGGCAACCTGGGCATAGCTTTCTCCCCAAAGCGCATAGACGTCAGCGTGCTTCCCCGCCACTTCTATGGCCTCGGGTGAAGATCCGCCGAAATAGACCGGTATCCCGGCGGGATTTCGGGGCCTTATCTGTGAGCGCCCGGCGGCAACACGATAAAACCGGCCCGCATAATCGAATGGCTCTTCCGAGCCCCATTCGAGACGCACGATATCGAGATATTCCCGCGTACGGGCGTAGCGTTCCGATTTTGTTGTAAAATCGCCATCTGCCTGAAATTCGATATCGCTCGCTCCGGTGATGATATGGGGAGCGACACGCCCGTTCGAGAGATGGTCGAGCGTGGCGAACTGACGCGCCGCAAGGGTGGGAGCAATAAAGCCTGGCCTGTGGGCGATCAGCAGGCCGAGATTCGGCGCAATAGCCTGAGCATGAGCCGCTACCGTGAAGCTGTCGGGCGAGTCCGAATGCAGCGCGAAAAGCGCACGATCAAAACCAGCGCTTTCGTGGATCTTGGCTGCGGTCTCGACATAAAGCGGGTCGAAACTCGCGCCGGTGGGCGCGATGGTTTCCGACGCGTTGCGATAGCCGACAAAGCCTATGAACTCGACAGCCATCCTGCTTCTCCTATTTACCGAATCTGTGTCGTGGTAATCTTATTTCACATTGAGTTTTCCGGTCATTCAACGCAATAATATTAAATAGACAGTTTTCTATCGTTAAACGAGGTTCCATGTCAGAAGCGCCCGCCCCCGCCCCACAGCGTCAGCCAAGACGCATGGCGACCAACATGCCGACAGAACTCGTCCGGTCGTTCGTGGCGATCGTCGATGCAGGTTCTATGGCACAGGCGACGGAAGCGATTTTTCTGACCCAATCAGCGCTCAGCCTCCAGATGAAACGTCTGGAAGACTTGCTGCAGCAGAAACTCTTCCGTCGCGATGGCCGGGCTCTCACACTGACAGCCGCTGGAGAGGATCTTCTGGTGAGGGCGCGGCAGTTTCTGGCCCTGAACGACCAGATCGTTCAATCGATGGGTCAGGGCTTCGACCCTGAGCCGATCCATCTTGGCATGACCCAGGACTACGCGGATACCATCCTCCCCGGGGTTCTCGCGCGGTTCCACCATGCTCATCCGCGAGCCCGCCTGCGTCTGCATGTTGGGGGCACCATGGATCTGCTCGATCTGTACGACCGCAGCAAGCTCGATATCGTGCTCGGTTTCGGTCGCCATGCTGAACGTGGCGATGCGGAACTTGTCGAGGTCGCCCAGACCCGCATGATCTGGCTAGGCAATCAGATACATGCGGATTCCGTCGAAGTGCCTCTGGTCCTGCTGGAACCGCCCTGCCAGTTTCGTAACGCTGTTCTCACCACGTTGCAGAATGCAGGCCGTGAGCACCGCATCCTGCTCGAGACGCCCCATCTTCCCGGCCTCAGGGCGGCCCTGAAGAGTGGGCTCGGTGCCAGCGCTCGGACAACCGGTTATGCCGCGGCTGCGGGGTTGCCAGTCATGGCCTCCGGTAGCCTGCCCAGTCTGCCCGACCTTCCGACAATACTGTTGAAACGGCGAGGTATCTCGGAGGCAGCCGATGACCTTGCTGAATTGCTGGTGCAGGAAACCCGGGACAACCAGGAATGAAGCTCGCATGAGAAACGTCAAACTAGAGGTTGAGCGAAACTCTGTTGGGATTTTACGAAGCCTCCGACACCATAGAGGAAAATTCCAGACATTTTAGGAGCATGACCTCATGGGCGATTTCCCCACAGCCCTCGACGCAACAGACCATAAGACCCCTTCTCTGTCAGAGCGGTTCGAGGCCCTTGAGCGCGAGCGGGAACAATCCTGGCCCGCGGAGGCTCTGACGATCAATCGTGACCAGCGCTCCCTTCTTGTGCGCGAACATGATTTGTCAAAAGGGGCTGCCGTCGGGGATCGGTTTCCTGATGCCACACTTACGAGACTGGACGGCACGCTACTGCAGTATCCTTCAGCAGATAGAGGGCCATCAGTTCTCATCTTCTTTCGTTTCGCCGGATGCCCGGCCTGCAATATCGCGTTGCCATTCTACCGTGATCACCTATTTCCAGAACTCAAACGCCGCAATATTGAGCTGCTTGCGATATCCCCGCAACCGATACATCTTCTCCGGGACATCAGTGACAAGCATCATCTGCCATTCACGGTTGCCTCAGATGAACGGCTGTCCCTCGCGAGGAAACTCGGAATCACCTATCGCTATGACGAACCTTCCCGAAGATCTGCGGTCGAAAAAGGGATCGATCCCCTGACCCTGAACGGGACCGACACCTGGGTCCTACCTAAACCTGCGGTGTATGTGGTGGATCATGAGAAAACGATCATTTTCCGCGACGTTTCACCTGACTGGATGGAACGAACCGAAACCGCGCCTATTCTAAAGGCCGTAGCAGACTTTACTCAATATTACGATTGAGCGTTTTTCATATAAGATTGTCGCCCTCAGCAACAAAGGTGGCGATCCGTGACAAGGCGACGTGGTCGTCGCAATTATGCGCGATCCGCCGTCGGTGGGCCATCAAATCATAAGACTTATCGACCACACACCGCTCCGCTAGCACCTTCAAACCCGTCGCTCCGTCGCGGCAGAGGGTAACGTCGACATTGTTGATACATAAAAAGAGTTTGGAAGCACCGCTCTAGGTTATTCCTATGGCATATGGGGGCATGATGCTGCGCATGCACTCTGAGTTGTAGATATCCCGGAACCAAACCACGCCGGTTTTGGCGGTGATGTCAGCTTTCCATGCCATTTCGGTGTGGCTCTTATTGTATTGACCTACTTCAGATAGATTATATTATTGGAAGTAGGTGGGTGCGCGGAAAACGGCGGAGGATGGGCCAGGAAGCATGACTCGGAGACGTGGTTTTTATGCGGTGAGATCGTCTGTCTGCCCATACAGCTGCGCTCAATGAAGGATGTCAGCTTTCGCCTCATGTAAGACATTACGTCTGCCTGCAAGAGTGTTGTAAAGCCGACATTGATGCCTAACATTAGCCCAGAAATACTGAGGAACTGATTTCATAAGAAGGCAGGTAAAGAGGCAAAACCTCTCCCTGCCTCCGTTAAAACGTTACATCGTTATGCCATGATCTTTATACGGTGATGAACGCCAGGATGTCTTCATTGATGACGTCAGCATGGGTGGTGTGCATGCCATGCGGGTAACCGGCATAGATCTTCAAGGTGCTGTTCTGAAGCAGTTTGTCCTGGAGGATCGCAGCGTTTTTGTAGGGCACGACCTGGTCATCATCGCCCTGTAATACAAGCACCGGCACCGTGATCGCCTTCAGATCGTCCGTCTGGTCGGTTTCCGAGAAGGCCTTTTCAACGCGCTGGCCGCCACACTCAATGAGGGCGACGAGGTGATCGTGCTCGCGCCTTACTGGGTCAGCTACCCGGAGATCGTGCAGTTGTGCGGCGCCACGGCGGTGACCGTCGCCTGCGGGGCCGATAGCGGCTTTAAGCTCACGGCCGATGCGCTGGCCACTGCGATCACGCCTCGCACACGCTGGTTGATTCTGAACTCGCCGAGCAATCCCACTGGCGCGGTCTACAGCCGCGAGGATCTGCAGGCGCTGGCCGAGGCGCTGCTGGCCCACCCGCAGGTGCTGGTGCTCTCGGACGACATCTACGAGCACCTGATTTTCGACGGGCTAGAATTCTTCACCCTTGCGCAGGTTGAACCACGGCTTCGTGAGCGGGTCTTGACCATGAATGGTGTGTCCAAAGCCTACGCCATGACAGGTTGGCGCATTGGCTTCGGCACTGGCCCCGGCTGGCTGATCGAGGCGATGGAGAAGCTGCAGGGTCAGCAGACATCGGGCGCTTGCACCATATCCCAGCACGCCGCACTGGCCGCGCTGACCGGGCCGCAGGACTTCATCGCGCAGTCGCGCGTGGCGTTCCAACGCCGGCGCGGCGCGGTCGTCGAATTGCTCAACCAGGCGCCAGGGCTGCACTGCCAGATACCGCAAGGCGCGTTCTATGCTTTTGCCTCTTGCGAGGGTCTGCGGGGCAAGACGACTGCTGCGGGCCAGCGGCTGGCGAGCGACGAGGACGTGGTGAACGCCCTGCTGGATGAAGCAGGCGTCGCTACCGTGCACGGTAGCGCCTTTGGCCTGGGCCCGTACATCCGCATCGCCTATGCGCTGGATGATGCGTCGCTGCAACGTGCCTGCGAAGCCATCCAGCAGTTCTGCCGAACGCTGAGTGATTGAATATGAGAAGACGCTTCCCGATGAAGACCGAGTTCCAGACGACGTCTGTTCCCTTGCGGATTGCCGACACCCACCTCGCAATCGCGGCCGTTCACCGGGATGGCCAACGCGCGCCAATCGTGTTCCTGCACGGGTTCGGCTCGACCAAGGAAGACTATGCCGACATCGTGCGCCACGCGGCATTCGATGGTCGCGCCGTCCTAGCCTACGACGCGCCGGGATGCGGCGAAACCTGCTGCGATGATCTGTCGAAGGTGTCGATCACCTTTCAGGTAGAGACGGCGCTGGCCCTGCTCGACCGGTTCGAAATCGAGCGTTTCCATTTGGTGGGCCACTCGATGGGCGGCCTGGGTGCGTTGCTGCTCGCCCACGCGCAGCCGCAGCGCGTGCTCAGTTTCACCGACATCGAGGGCAACATCGCCCCCGAAGATTGTTTCCTGAGCCGGCAGGTTGTCGAGCACCCGCACGACGATCCTGAGGTATTCTTTTCACGATTCATCGAACGCACCCGTCACGCGCCGGCCTATGCCAGCGCGTTGTACGCAGCCAGTTTGAGGCACAAGGTGCGCGCACAGGCGGTGCAGGGGATCTTCCGCTCAATGGTGGATATGTCGGATCACGGCGACCTGATGAACAAGTTCCTGGGCCTGCCAAGTCCGAAGATGTTCATGTACGGCGAGCAGAACGCCCATCTGTCCTACCTGGCCCATATCGAGCGCCACGGCGTGCGCCTGGCCGAGATCGAGCAGTGTGGGCACTTTCCGATGTATTCGAATCCGGCGCGGATGTGGGAGAAGATAGGGGATTTCATTGCCCTGGCTGAGGACGGCCACGCGGGCAACCCCGCGTGACGTGGCTTTTCAGGCGAAGGCCTCAGCCTCTTCGCCTCCAATCGAACACACAGCCCTACTACGCTGGGTGTCCTGCGCTTTAGCGCGCGGCGACCAATCGGGCTATGTTGGCCGGGCGAGAATACCATTTGCTGACATTCGTCACCGCTACAGGACGACCCAGCTCTCTTTCTCAATGCTCTTATGTGGCTCCCAGCCGACAACACCGCATCTCCTGCCAGAGGCACGAAACAGAGCTAACCTGTTGCCAAGTGTATGGTTTTCAGCTTGGCGTGCTTTGCACGAATGCCTTGACGCCGGCCCCTTTTTTACCCCGTACCCTATGTTTGATAAAGCAAAGAAACGGAAGTAGGGTCGGTGGACGAAAAAAGAGAAGAACGGGCGGAAAAGCGTGCCTTTGCGGGACAGTTTCGATGCGGCGCTAATGATCTGTCTTCCTATACGGCCGCGCCCAAGCTTGGATGTCAGCTTGGGGCATCGCAATATCGGGTCATAGAGGGAAATCGACGGTGTTGGCGGGCAGCGCCCGATGAAGATGATTACTATGAGATCATCATATCCCTCTGAAATGAATTAAGATTCTTTGAAGAGCTCCGGCAATTGGCCATAATCGGCCCCGATTGGGTGCCCATCGGTGGCTACATCGGGCTTTTGGCGGTCACCGGGCGATGCGGTCTGTCCGCTAAGCTTGCAAATCAGTATGAGCCGTTCGCTTTTATAAGCCATTCGAGGCGCACACTTGCCTGGCCGCCTGATAGGAAACGGTGGCTTTTTCTGTCTGGCTGAGATACCTTCGGCAAGAGCCATTGGCCGCCCTGTAGGTATCTGGACATCTTGACAGTATAGCGAGGCCGAACTGAAGAAAGGGGCGAGCAATGTCTACCAAGCAAATTCTTGCGCTCCTTAACTCGCATGTCGACGGGGATGAAGACCAACTTCTCTCAATCGCCTTGCAGATCGCAGCCCAGGAAGCCCGTCTCGGCCGCCCCGATGAAGCGGACAAGCTGAAGCGTCTAGTTCAAAAAGCCCGCGACCAACGTCGGATAGGAAAGCCCGCTGGTGGTCAAACGCCGATCCCACTAGCACGTCCGCGAGGCGAATTGCAGGGACTGGTTGAGAGCACCTATCCCAAGGTCACGTTGTCCAGCATGGTGCTGCCGGATGACATTGCTATGCGGATCGGACGGATCGTTCGTCAGCAGCGAGAGCGCGTCGTCTTGCGCGAGCACGGCCAGACACCGGCGACGCATATATTGCTCGTTGGGCCACCCGGAACCGGCAAGACGATGACCGCCTCGGCGTTGGCGGGGGAGCTTCATCTGCCGCTCTTCACCGTGCGGCTCGAAGCGCTGTTCAGTCGGTTCTTCGGCGAAACCGCCGGTAAGATGCGTCTCCTGTTCGATCAGATCGCGCAGACGCGCGGCGTCTATCTGCTCGACGAATTCGACGCTATAGGCGCGCGTCGGGGCGATCCAAACGACGTTGGGGAAATTCGGCGTGTGCTGAATTCAGTGCTGGCGTTTATGGAAGAGCCAAATTCGACCGACAGCCTCGTGCTGGCGGCGACCAATCATGTCGAGATACTGGACGAGGCCTTGGCGCGACGTTTCGACGAGGTGATCGAATACACGTTGCCGGATAGAGCAGCGGCGCGTGCCGTCGTCGAGCGGCGCCTTGGCAAGTTCAAGTTTGCCGCGAAGTCATGGCTCAGTCTGGAAGCGGCGCTCGACGGTCTCAGCCCAGGCGAACTCGTGCGCGCAGCCGATGCTGTCGTTAAGGACGCCATTCTTGAAGGGGCCGCGAAAGTGTCACCGGTGGCTTTGCGCGGTGCCCTTGAGAACCGGCAGATCTTGAAAGGCAAATTCCGTCGTCAATCCGGCCGTTAGGCAGGCACCGCCAACGGATAGACTAGAACGCGAACGAACGAGCAGGAACTTATGGCGGAGTCAGACAATTTCGACACGAGAAACCGTCCGCACATTGCAATTGACGCCTTTCGTGAAACCGCAGCATACAAGTATCCATCACGCAATCAGGAGCGCAAGCCCCTTCGCGGCGACTATGCCGCGCATGCGGCGCACCTTCTTCAGCAGCTTGATATTGCTCTTGGTGATGTTCCTCTGCCAACTGACGACTCGCGTCTGACCGTTCAAGGTCTGAAGTCCGGCACCGTCGTCGAGATCACTACGCTCACTCCGGCAGAGGACTCCCGCTCCAAAGCCATCAAGATTCCAACCGCCCTGGAGTTTCGCACACAGGACGTGGTGGTGCTACGTTCCGAGCGAAACAATGATCGCACCGAGAGCGCCTTACTTTTTGTGCCTGACGATGCGCGCGCCTTCCTGCAAGCACGGATCAGCGATTATGGCCGTGATCCCGGCAATCAGCGCCGTCCCGATGTCGATCGCTTCGAGGTTGTCGAGGAAGTTCGCGCGATCGACGCCGGTTCGCTGTTCACGGGCGCGCTAGATCTTGTTGCGCCGGACATCATCTGGTGGGAGCTTTGGGTTCGTCAGCCCATCGCTCTGGCGGACCGACTGGCCGACGTAGCGCGCAACGCTAATATCGATGTGCATGAAGATCGGCTCATCTTCCCCGACACGACAGTCCTGTTTCTCCACGGCGCGGCAGCGACGATTGCGACGTTCGCAATGCGGGTTCCAGGCGCGATTACCGAAATCCGCCGTGCGACGGGGACAATCGACCCTTTTCTAGACCATGGCGATACCGGACTCGGACAGCACGATTGGGTCGTGGAACTGGCGCGACGGGTCTCCGCACCTGCGCAGGACGCACCGGTTGTTTGCACGCTCGATACCGGCATCGCCGCATCTCATCCATTGATCGCACCCGGCCTTCGCGGTGCATGGGCCTATGATGCCGCCTGGGGAGCAGACGATCATCAGCCGAATGGCGGTCACGGCACACCGCTGGCAGGTCTCGTGCTCTATGGCGATCTCGAACCGCTGATGAACGATGCGCGTCCGGTCGTGCTGACGCATGGTGCGGAATCCATGAAGCTCTTGCCGCCGCACGGATTCCCGCCGACCAAGCCACCAAGCTATGGGGTTGTGACGCAGGGTGCGATCAGCTTGGTCGAAATCGAACGGCCGGACGCGCTGCGCAGCTTCTGTATCGCCACGTCCGCGACGGACTTTCCGCCTAGCCGTCCCTCGACATGGAGCGGCGCGCTCGATCAGATTGCTTCCGGTGCGATGCTGGGCGAAGTGGATGAGAAAATCTCGGCCGCTGAGCGCCCGAAACGCCTGATGGTCGTCGCCACCGGAAACGTCTCCGGAGGGATGGCTGTGGATGTTCTCCCATCACAACCGCTAGAAGACCCGTCACAGAGTTGGAACGCGCTGACAATCGGTGGTTTCACGCGGAAAGAGCAACCGCCGGCACCGCCGCCGGTCATGCGCGCGGCGGTGCCGGCCAACCATCGCAGTCCTTTCAGCCGAGGTTCGCAATCGCTTCCCGACGACCTGACTCCGATCAAACCGGAGGTTTTGTTCGAGGCGGGCAACATGATGTCCGACGCAACTGGATTTTGTGGTTGGGATCCGTCAGTATCGCTGCTGTCGACGGGATCGGGCGTTGCCGCCGAACCGCTGGTGCCGTTTTGGGCGACTAGCGCCGCCGTTGGTATGGCCGGCCACTTCGTCGGACAGTTGCAAGCGGCGCGACCCGACCTCTGGCCGGAGACGCATCGTGCGCTCACAGTGGATTCCGCGCATTGGCCGGAGCCGGTGCGCAAGAAATTCATCGGACGCGGCGCACACTGGAAGACTGGCTCCAAAGCAGAGAAACAGCAGCATCTCCGTGAGTTCGGGTACGGAGTGCCGAACATTGATCGTGCCATCCTGTCAGCGCGTAATGACGTCACTCTTGTCGCGCAGGCGGAGATTCAACCGTTCGCTATCGGCACCGATGGTCGGACGGGTGTCTTTAACGAGATGCACTTTTACGACCTGCCCTGGCCCAAGGCCGCGCTGGAACAGCTCGAAAACGAAATCGTCACAATGAAGGTGACGCTGTCCTATTTCATCGAGCCTAACCTGACGGGGAAGGCTGCGACCCGACCGGACACATATCGATCCTTCGGCCTGCGCTTCGATATGAAAAAGCGCATTGAATCAAACGCCCGTTTCCGCAACCGAATCTGCGCCAGCCAAGCGAAGGACGGCACCGAAGCCGATGCCGAAACGAGCTGCTGGCTGCTGGGTCCGAAAGCGATTCAGGCCGGCTCCCTGCATTGTGATCTTTGGCGCGGTCGGGCCGTCGACCTGGCCGGACATGACGCCATCGCCGTGTATCCCGTAGGCGGCTGGTGGAAATCGCACGCGGGACAAAAGCGTGTCGCCGATAAGGCGCGTTATGCACTGGTCATCTCGATTTCTGCTCCTGGCCAGCAGGTCGATCTTTATTCTGAAGTCACAGCACTTGTTGAAGCGAAGGAAATCGAGGTGCTGCTCGGCTAAAGACGGTACATACGAAAATACGGATTGGATAGATGCTTGAATGCGTTCGTTTACACTTAATGGGACCTATCAGGTCTTGATATGATCTGCGGCGGTTGCGATGCAGATGACGAAAGCGGAGATTTTCTCGTATCGGGCGACGACGGCCCTCCATTCCTTGAGGCGCGCCCACAGATTCTCGACCAGATAGAGGTGCCTATAGGCCCATTTCGGGTACGAGACGGGCAGCTCGTTTCGGTTGGGCGGGATGACCGGACGCGAGCCTCTGCTCCATAGTTCCTCACGAAAGGGGTTTGAGGCATACCCCCGGTCACAGACGATGTAGCGCGGTGCGGTTGGCAGAGCGTCTAGGAGCGCCATGACGGACGGCAGTTCATGTGCCTGTCCCGGCGTCACGGTATAAAACAGGGCCTTTCCATGGCCATCCGCAGCAACACAGACCTTGCTTCCAAAACCTCCACGCGAGCGGCCAAGTGCCTGACAATCGCTTCGGCGCTCTCGGAATTTCCCTCTTAAACGGCTCCCGCTGCCTTGTGATGAGCCCCGATATTCGTGCCATCAAGAAAGACCACTCCCATGGCTGGATCCTGGTCTTTTACGCGCTCGAAGAGTGCTTCCCAGACGACGAGCTTCGACCATCGAATAAAAAAGCTGGGCTGCGGTCCTCCAGTGGCCGAATACCGAGGGGGGAGATCGCCATTTCACGCCATCCTGATGACGCCAGAAGATGGCCGACACCGTCTGGCGCAGGTTGCGTGGCGGAATTTTGCCTTTGGTCGCACTACCTCGATCAGAGGCTCCCAGACCCGCCACTCATCATCGGACATCACAGACTGCAGCACGCTCATCATGAAGAGCTATGCCGATACATAATATCTTCAAGCCCTAACAGAGTCTAGCACGGCCGTTACCATCTGTATTGCTAAATTGTCCAAAATATCTTCCGTCACTCATGCAGCAATGTGGAACTGCACCCGGATTGGTGGTGACGTCCAATTACGAGTTTCTATGTTTGTAGCGAAAGGTCCTCTTATCCCTCAATTTGGGATAAGAGGAGGCTTCGGCGCGGGTTTTTGGCACGCCGACCTACTTCCGTTTCCTTTAATTATCGGAAGTGGGTGGGGTGGTCGTGAGACAGACGAGAACAGGCTGGCATGGCCGCACCAGACGCTCGCTGTCGATGACGTTTAGATCGTCTTTCCTTCCTTGCGACTGCGCTCAAGCATGGATGTCAGCTCCCGCCTCGTGGCAGACATCCACGCAGCTCCGGCGGTCGTCCAAAAGCCGACATTACGTGGCGAACTGCGATTGACCGAGTTTGGCACAAGCCCGTCGTTCAGGAGAACGACGGCGAATGGCCATTTTCGGATGAAGTGGCCGTTCGCACGGCCGCGAGATGTATGCGAGGAACGAGTGAGTCTGATCGAGCAGCCGCCGATGTAGATCGCGGGCCACCTGCCTCTTGGCGGCGTCGATCCAATCAACCCAGTGCCATATGTCGGGCGCGATGATCGTAGTCTTCAGGAGGGTCATGGAACTGCACCTCCGTTCTGCAGCACAGGCGCGATCTGAGCAGCCGGAGCTGCTCCGGCAGTAGCAGGCTTGGGACACGACCGGGTCCGCAACGGATCGGCGCGTCTACGATTCATCCGTGGCTTGGCCGGTCGGCGTGGTCGCGCCTCAGAGATAACCGCGCCAGCGGTCTGCCCGCCGAATGGACCCACGGGCTGAGTAATCGTGCATTTCAGTTCGGACGGGACCCCGGCCGCCGGGTTCTGGACGACGATAACCTTCGTCGCCGGCGGCTGCTCCTCCTGTGCGACGCTGCGGAAGCCCATCGCGTAGAACAGCGGATCGAGCAATAGGAGCAATATGAATATGCCGAACGCCCGAAGCAGGTGCTCGTGCGTGACCAGAATGCGCGTGACCTTCTCGTTAACCACATCTCGGGAGTTGCGTGTCGCTAGCAGGGTACTGCGGGTCATCCTGCGAAGGGGCTTTGACCTCCGCCATGCCGCCACGATCTCGGACTCGCCGACTTTCTGGAAGCCCCGGACCTGCAGAGTCTTGAAGGCGTTGAACCCAGCTCCAGCCACGTAGATCGTCGCCAGCGCCAGCACGAACAGCCGCGCCGCCTCCGGTGCCGGCCCCGCCTTCTTCTCCCAATTTGCCGCTTGCAGCGTAATGATGACCGGAACCAGCGCCGCTAACACCGCGAGGTAGGTCGTCGCCTTGCCCTCAGCCGTACGAACCCTCTCTTTCTCGGTCGCCGCGAGTTTCTGCGCCTCGTCCAGCGCCCGTTCCTCGTTCGAGTTGAAGACCACCGCCCGGATAGAAGCCTGATCCTTCAGGAGTCGTTGCTCCTCAGCAGTCTTCTGCGCGGGCGTCAGCGGTTCGATGTAGGGGAACACCCAGCTGGCAATCCGATGCCAGTTCATGAACAGCCTACGTATAGGGAATCAACGATCGCGGCCGTGATGGGGGCTCCCGTCCGCTGCTCAATCCAGGCCCACTGCCCGTTCGGGTTGGCCTCTAGGCTCAGGACTCATAGCCAGAATATGACGGTTGCGGCGAGACAGATGGCCGAGAAGAA
>NZ_BAPV01000002.1 GCF_025995175.1 Asaia krungthepensis NRIC 0535 | reverse complement strand
GCTCAGCAGCAGCGTAGTGCTCAGCGCTCACCCTGCACATGGAACGCGCACAGGGGTACACCCGCATAACCTGAACACATCCCCTGCATCGCTCCAGCAGGCGCACCCAAGCTTATATGCAGCACCGTCGGCACCATAAAGGCCACAAAAGCGCTCAAAGGCGTTGGCACTAACCCCAAGCCAGTGTTCAACGGCTCGAATTGCGCTCCAGAACACGTATCGCGTCTCCAGTACCTTGCCCAACGCCTCGCAAAAAAGAGCAAAACCTACGGTGCATCGTCGTACAAAGGGTGAACACCAAAAGACGTGACGCCTGCATCCAGATCGACCGTGACGTGAACGAGAATGCAACTCGCAGGGGCAGGTCTCAAAACAAGATCCACGCGCTAAATCATTCCCATGCGCGATAAAGCCAGCACACAGTAGGTTCATCCCCAACAAGCCAGTCAGCATACTGTACATCACCATCAAACCCTGAACGCGTCAGTCCTGAACGTGCGCAGGAATGCCTCATGAGATTTGAGCTCGTCTGACCTCTAGCGGCTGGCCGGTGGATCGTGAGGATGGGCGAAGCAGAGGGGGCTCGTAACAGCCACCCACGATGACGAATGGTATTCCTATCGCCACCAGAGCGATCTGTACGATCTCGTCGCCTAACGCCGAGTAACCTGGCTATCTTCTGGAGTACCCACAACTCTACGATGCCGCGCCATGCTTCGGGCCTAACGCCGGTCTGCGACCAGTGCGCAGCGTCACAGACCACGATACAGATAAAACGGAATAAGCGCGAAAATGCTCCAGGCGATCAGGAAGACAAGAGGGGCCTGATGGGCGAACATTCGGCCGCGACGTGCGCGATGCGCCATGGCACGTGCATCCTCGTCGCTTTTCCCCAATGTGAATTCCGACAGGTTCGGCGATTGCTGGTGGAGACGGTGTTCCTTTTCATTCCACTTGCTGATTGCCGCGTAACCCGCACGGATACCTGGCAGCGCCATCAGCGTCAGCATGAAACCGAGAAGTGACAGCAGGGGCGGTATGAGAATGGCCATATGGTCGCCCCAGCGGGAGGTCGACCCCGTCATGGCCGTCGCATAGGCGATGACGAGGAAAGCCTGCGAGCTGAGCAATGCCTGAAGACGCCCATTGACGGTCTCTGTCTCGAACCGGATTTCGGATCGATAATAGGCGAGCAGTTCGTTGTCCGTCGGTTTGCCGTGGGCAATGACTTCCTCGGCATCAGGTGGAGGAAAAGCGGGTATGACCATCAGGCGCTTTCATTGAGTGGCGGGAGCGAAAACACATGATCATCTGGTGGCGCGGCCGAGGCTACGGCACTCGGAACGAGCAGCGCACCTGATTCATGCTCCATCAAAAAGCGCGAGGGACCAGGGGGTTCGTCTCAATCTGGAGACAAGATACCTGGGGGTCTTGTCCGTTACACGTGGAACGCGCCCGCCATACTGACCGGACGCTGATAACAGATAAACACCTGCCCTTTCATGAAGCCCTAGATCATTTGCATACGATGCCGGGGGAAGATGGCTTGATTGCGCTGGCTGCCCCAACGTTGCAGAGTTCGCAAGCCAAGATGGTTTGAACGAGCGCTTGCCTGCCGCTTTCTCAGTGTCCGGAAAGCAGGCGAGAAGAAGGCAGGCTCGCTCTGAACTGCCCACCGAAACGCGGGCCTACCCGGTTCAGCGGGACGCGATTTCTCGGCCGGCTCCGTAGATATGGTAGAGCGAACTCGCAGGCATATAGTCGACGAGCGGCTCGCCCTGCGCGTCGATGTGATCGATCCAGCCGCCTTTTAATCGGCTCGGCGCGAAATGCTGCAGGAAAGCCTGTCCGTAGGCTGTCGCGGCCGTCACACGGTCTTCCTGTTGCGGGTTCATATGCAAAAGGCGGAGCAGCTCCGTCTGCGCCCAGATACGCGCGGAGTGTTCCTGAATCACATGAGCGTCGCTCATGCTGTCGAGCACGACAAGTCGGCCATGATCGCATCCATGGGTGAACCCGGCTGTGAAGAGATGCGATGCGGTGCTTTGCAGCCATTCAGCTTCTTTGCCCTTGCTCGCATCAAGCCGGGAGAAATCGCGCAGCAGCCAGGACCATTCGAAGAGATGACCCGCCTGTACCTGATTGGCCCCATGTTGCGCCAGCGGCGCCCAGTCGGGTGCGAAGAATTCCAGCAGCAGACCGGAGCGACGGTCAATCAGGTGATTCCGGGCGAGGGAGACCAGTGCACGGGCCTTGTCAAGATAGAAGGCGTCTCCGGTTGCCTCGAACACGACAAGATAGGCCTCGAGCAGATGCATGTGAGGATTCTGGCTGCGGCGTGTCCCATCATCGGGAACGGCATCGAGGTAACCGCCATTGGGCGCAGTGAAGATTCTGTCGATATCCTCGGCAATCCGCCGCGCCATCTGCCGGTCCTGCGGTCGGTCGGCGTAGCGGATGGCCCAGCCATAGGCGAACAGGATGAAAGCATGAGCATAGAGGTCGCGCCTGGTGTCTGCGGGGCGGTTGTTCTGCCCGATGGAGAAAATCCAGCCGGGATGGCCATCGGCGCGGTGGAACAGCCGAGAAACCGTGTCCAGGCAATCCAGGGCCTGATGTCCCGAATCATGCACGCCATCGAGCGCCGCACGGCAATAGGTCGAGATCTGGCGTGCCTGCACCATCAGGCGCAGAGCTGGCAGGGCAACGGGACGCGCCTGCCAGTCCAGACGCTCATGATACAGGCGACGTGTCTCATCAAATCCCGCTGTGCTCCATAATGGCAGAGCCAGACCGAAAAGCCAGCCACGCCAGGATTCCTGCAGGGAGAGGGCCGGATCTTGCATAGCGGTCTTCATATCAATCGGGGGCCAATCAGGTTGGGGCCTATCAGGTCAGGGCCATTCACACCGGGGCTGTCTTCACGGGCCTGACGGCGTGTCCGCCTGCGGGGCGGTTTTCATCTTGCTTACGATCGAGGTCGTCGAGCGCCCTGATACCAGATCGGCCAGCACGACGCGACCACCATAGGATTTCACAATATCTCCGCCCACGACCTCGTCCTCGGTGTAGTCCGCCCCCTTGACGATGATGTCGGGGCGAAGAGCGCAGATCGTCTCGTAAGGTGTGTCTTCTTCAAAGATAACCACCAGATCGACGTCGCGCAGGGCTCCCATGACAATGGCCCGTGCACGTTCGTCCTGTAGCGGTCGCTCCTCGCCTTTCAGCCTCCGTACCGAGGCGTCGCTGTTCAGCGCGACGATGAGCTTGTCACCCTCACGCGCTGCCGCCTGAATGAGGGCGATATGTCCTGGATGCAGCAAGTCGAAACATCCATTGGTGAAAACGACCCGCGCACCATGCTGACGCCACGCCTCGATCATGGCCTGGGCCTGAGGCAGCGTTGCAATTACGCCATCACGGTCGATCTTCGATTTCAGGGCGGCGCTCAGTTCCGCTCGTGAGACTGTGGCCGTACCAAGCTTGCCCACCACGATCGATGCCGCGTTGGTCGCGATCACCATGGCGGTACGCAGATCGGCTCTGGCGGAGATCATGCCCGCCAAAGTCGCAACCACCGTATCTCCTGCGCCCGAAACATCGAAGACTTCCGATTTCGGTACATGGGCATGGGTCATGCGCCCATTGCGTTCCAGCAGGGTCATGCCTTCTTCAGAGCGTGTGACAAGCACGTCCCCGCCAAACTGCTCCTGGGCAGCGAGGGCGGCAAAATGGATTTCGGTATCGCTGCCGACAGGCAAACCAGTGGCCGCAGCCAGTTCCTTGCGATTGGGCGTGATGAGCTGGGCGCCCTTATAGGCTGTGAGGTCACGGCGCTTGGGATCGATCACGACGGGAATACCGCGCTGATTGGCAGCCCGGATCACGGCTTGGAGGACGCCATCGCTCAGAACCCCCTTGGCGTAATCCGAGCAGACAATCACATCGGCCCGTTCCATTGCGGCGAGAGCGGCGGCGATGAGGCGCTCCTGAACGGCGGCCGGAATCACCACAGAAGGTTCCTCGTCAATGCGAACGATCTGCTGCCTTCCGCTCAATACACGTGTCTTGGTGATGGTGACCCAGTCTGCATCCTCGACCAGATGCCCCGGATCGATATTCGGCTGCCTGCCGATTGCCTTGCGGAATTCCCGCGCCGAACTGTCCTGCCCCACGAGCCCGACCAGATCGACGGTGCAGCCAAGCGCAGCAGCATTCATGGCGACATTGGCGGCACCACCGGGAACGGTGCTGTGTTTCGCACGCAGGAGAACCGGAACCGGGGCCTCCGGAGAGATGCGATCGACCGAGCCATGGATATAGCAGTCGAGCAGCAGATCGCCGATGATCAAGACCCGTCCGAATATGAAGTCGCTAATCATCGATCATCCTTGCGAAGCCACCTGTAATCGCCGGGCGCTGACGCTAGCAGGTCAGGCTCCCTCACAGGTACGATCCTGTTCTTCATCATGTAATCCGCTCCCTGTCCTGCCAAAGGAGAGCGGGAATGACAATCCTCCGCACCGCAGACGGCGACGGTGACGGGCCGCGCCGGATGGTGCACGGCGCAAGAGATATCGCGGCTCGACCCAGGTTCGTGGGCGAGGAAGTAGAGATGGCATCATTTCATTTCTGCGCTATCGTGGCGGCATGATTCCGAATCCTGCCTCGTCTGTGGTTTCTTGATGCGCGTTGCTCTTGGTCTCCTCATCCTGGCCGGGTTCGGCGTGGAGCAGGCTCATGCCCTGCCGGCCTTTCTCGAGAAATTCCTTCCGCACCCGCCTCCACAGCCAAGCCATCCGGCCATACCGGCCGTGCCACCGGCGAGTACCGTGCAAATTCCGGCGCAGGCGGCGGTACCGGACGGAACGCCTGCGCTGCCGCCGGTTCTGGTGCAATCGGGTCCGCTCTCCTTTGCTCCCCTGGTGCAGCGCGTCATCCCGGCTGTGGTGAACATCGCCATTACCCAGATCAGTTCGGAAGGCGGGGGCAAGGTCCCGGCCCAGATCAAGGGAACGCCGCTCGAAAAGAGGTATCGCGAAAAGATGCAGCGCCATCAGGAGGAAATCCTTGGCGCTGGCTCGGGCTTCATTATCGATCCTTCCGGCATCATCGTCACGAATGACCACGTGGTGGGTGATGCGGATAACGTGACCGTCTCGCTCTCCAACGGCCAGGAACTGCCGGCCAAGCTGGTAGGGGTGGATGCACTGACCGATATTGCCGTGATCAAGGTGGAGTCACCCAAGCCGCTGCCTTATGTGACCTGGGGGGACAGCCACAAGGTGAATGTGGGCGACTGGATACTGGTTGCGGGCAATCCTTTCGGTTTCGGCTCTTCCGTGAGTGCAGGAATTGTCTCTGCGCGCGGGCGTGACCTCGGTGCCGGGTCGCTCGACGATTTCCTGCAGCTCGATGCGCCGATCAATCCGGGCAATTCCGGTGGTCCGGCTTTCAACATGCGTGGGCAGGTTGTAGCAGTGAATGCGGCCATGGTGTCACCGGCGGGAGGATCCGTCGGGATCGGTTTCGGTATCCCGTCCGAGATCGTGGCCCCGATCGTCGAGGAGATCCGGCGTACGGGTCACGTCGATCATGGCTGGCTTGGCGTGACTCTCGATGACGGGGATGGATCGGTGGTCCTGGTCGATGTCGACCGTAACGGTCCCGCCCAGAAGGGGGGGTTGATGAAGGGTGACAAGATTACCGCCATCAATAACGTTGCAGTCGAGAATGGTCGCGCATTGTTGCGCAGCGTCGCCGCCGGGAAACCGGGGAGTAACGTCACATTCACGGTAATTCGCAAGGGCAAGACCGTCACTGTCACGCTTCCCATCGGGAAACGTCCGGCCGATGCCGATCTCTGACCAGAGAACCCTTTCTTCTCGCGCGTAACTGAAAGATAATGCAGTCACCCTAAAGTGAGGGGCGGACCCACCGCCTTTCGAAGCCAAGGACTGACCATGCGTATTCTGCTTGTCGAGGATGATCCCACCGTCAGGAGCTTCATCGTGAAGGGCCTGAAGGAAACAGGGCACCTTGTCGAGGAAGCCGATAACGGGAAGGACGGTCTGTTCCTCGCCGTCAGCGAGAACTTCGATATCGTTATTCTCGATCGCATGTTGCCGGGGGGTATTGACGGTCTGCGTATTCTTGAAACGCTCCGTGCCCAGAACAACGCGACCCCCGTCCTGCTTCTTTCCGCGCTCGCGGATGTCGACGAGCGCGTGGCCGGGCTGAAGGCGGGCGGTGATGACTACATGACCAAGCCCTTCGCGTTCTCGGAGCTACTGGCCCGTGTCGAGGCGCTGGCCCGTCGCGGCAGTGCCGAACAGGCCCCGCAGACGAAACTGACCGTGGCTGATCTGGAAATGGATCTGCTGTCACGCACCGTGAAACGCGGGGACGAGAAGATCGATCTGCAGCCGCGTGAATTCCGCCTGCTCGAATTCCTGATGCGCCATGCCGGTCAGGTTGTGACGCGCACCATGTTGCTGGAGCGCGTGTGGGACTACCACTTCGACCCGCAGACCAACGTGATCGACGTCCACGTGTCCCGCCTGCGCCAGAAGGTTGACAAGCCTTTTGAAACCGCGCTGATCCATACCATTCGCAATGCAGGCTATATCCTGCGCGCCAACTAAGCAGGGTACTCCGGTTTCATGAGGTTCAGCCTGTCGCGTTTTCCCCTGCTTCGTGTCTGGTGGAAACGCGCCTGGCGGTTCCGCTCGGCTGGACTTGGATTCTCTCTCGGTTATGGGCTTGTCTTTGCCCTGTCAGCCACGCTGTTTCTCACCTTTCTCTGGTGGCACACGATTGGGGCGCTTGAGCGCGAGGTGGGCCAGGCAGTCGATGCCGATGCACATGGCCTGGCAGAGCGCTGGATGCAGGGCGGATTATCGAGCCTGCAACGCGCGATCCAGGACCGCCTCGATCAGGACGTCGAAGATCAGGATCTTTATCTGCTGATCACGCCGGGCGGTCAGCGCCTGGCGGGGAACATGCCCTCATGGCCCGAAGCCGTGCAACGCGCCGATCGGTTCTACACACTCAAGATCAGCCGGGCGGGCAATACCACCTCGGCGGCCATGCATGCCTATGTCCTGCCCGACGGGCTGCAACTGCTCGTGGGCCGCGATATCCGGGGTCGCGATATCCTGCGCCGTGTACTCACAGAGACCTTTCTCTGGTCATGGCTGATGGTCACGGCACTGGCCATTGGCGGTGCCTGGGTGGTGCGCGGCATTTTCAGCCGCATTCTGAGTTCCATCGCGCGCACCACAACGGCGCTGGCCAATGGTGACATGCGCCAGCGCATGCCCCTCGTCGGGAACGATGTCGATCTGGTTGCCCATTCCATCAACAGGATGCTCGATCGTATCTCGAAGCTGATGGAAGGCGTGAAACAGGTCTCCAACTCGATTGCCCATGACCTGCGTACCCCGATCACCCGTGCCCGTAACAGGCTCGAGGATGCAGCGCTTCATGCAAGGTCGACCGAAGAGATGCATGATGCGATCTATCGTGCGGTTGCGGATCTTGATCATGTCACAGCGGTGTTTGATGCCCTGATGCGCATTGCCCAGATCGAGGCTGGAGCGCGTCGTGCGGCTTTCGAGACTACCGATCTGATCCGGCCACTCCATGATATTGCCGAACTCTACGAGGCGACCGCAGAGGATGCAGGGTTGCAGATTGCGCTCGACCTCCCACCGCGTCTTCTTTTCCATGGTGATGCCCGTCTGATCCAGCAGGCTGTGGCGAACATGATCGACAACGCGATCAAGTTCTCGCCCTCCGACACCACGGTCACTCTGCGTGCAGGAACGTCGGGCTCGCTGGTTCGGATCAGCGTGACAGATGAGGGGCCAGGTATGTCGGCTGAGGATCTGGCACGCGCGTCGGAGCGGTTTTTCCGGGCGGATCAGGCCCGTAATACGCCCGGCGCCGGGCTGGGCCTGTCGCTCGTTCAGGCTGTGGCGCAGCTTCATGGTGGCACTCTGGCGCTTGAGCCGCTGCAACGCGGATTGCGCGTGGTTCTGAGCCTTCCCGTTGAGGAAACGACGCTGAGGTGACACAGGGTGGTCGAAAACTGACCACTTAAACAAGTCTTCATGCGTGGCCCATCAGGCCGCAATACACGGTCCCATAATGCGGGTCTCATGACCCAATCCGCCTTCATGCTTCTCGGCCTGACCTGCGCCCTTGGCCTGCCCGGCGTTGCCGAGGCGGAGACTGGGCTGGGACGGACAATGTCCCCCATCCGGGCGGAAGCCGTGCCGATGGCGGTGACGAGTGATACGCTGGAATATTGCCGGACTCTTGCCCGCAAGGTGCACCGGACATTGCGCCAGACGGCCACCGCGACACCCCCCGTCATCAATCAGGCAATGTATCTGGAGCATGAGGGGGAGGCTCTTTGTGCCCATGGTCACCTGCGCACAGGTATTGCGCAGGAAAGGCGCGCCCTTGTGGTGTTGACCCGCTCCTGAAACGCCGCGCATTGCGGGTGGATGATCGATCGTCCCTGCTGACAGGGCCGTACGCCTCGTAATGCGCGCCTCTCTATCGTCTGGCGGTTGTTCGCGGTAATCCAGGGCCCTGCCTGTGGCGGTCCGACTGGTCTCGGTCCCGCCTGGCACCCATCGTTTTGGATGACCGGCCATGAACATGATCGCTGTTCTCGACAAGACCCCAGGCAATTCCGGCACCCATGCCGCCTTTCTCGAGGCACTGCGCAAGGCCGGTTTCACGGGCGAGATCGGCACCGGTCATGACACGCGTCTTGTCCACGCGACCGATAATTCGATCTATCAGCGCCATCCTGAGGCGGTCATCTGCCCCCGCCACCGTCAGGACCTCGAAATATTGGCTCGTCTGGCGGGACTGGATGCCTGGCGGGGTGTGGTCTTCGCGCCGCGCGGCGGCGGCACGGGAACGAACGGCCAGTCCCTGACTGACGGGATCGTGGTGGATCTGTCGCGCCACATGAACCGCATCCTTGAGATCAATGTCGAGGAGAAATGGGTGCGCGTCGAGCCGGGGGTGGTCAAGGACCAGCTCAACGCTGCTATTGCCGCGCATGGGCTCTTTTTTGCCCCCGAACTCTCGACATCGAACCGCGCAACCATTGGCGGCATGATCAGCACCGATGCCAGCGGGCAGGGAAGCTGTACCTATGGCAAGACGCGCGATCACGTTCTTGGCCTTTCCACGATCCTGGTGGGTGGAGAGACACTGTACAGTACGAAGTGCGACGATGTGGAACTGGAAGCGCTCAGGCGCGGTGAGAGCCATGTCGCCCGGATCTACGACTGCGTAGCGCGTATTTCCGAGCGTGAAAGAGAGACGATCGAGCGGGTTTTTCCCAGGCTCAATCGCTGCCTGACCGGGTACGATCTGCGTCACCTGCGCGATTCGGAGGGGCGCTTCGATCTGACCAGCCTGCTCTGCGGCTCAGAGGGCACGCTGGGATTTCTCGCTGAGGCAAAGCTGAACCTGCTGTCGATCCCGCCCTACAGCATTCTGGTCAATATACGGTATGGCAGCTTCATGGAGGCGCTGCGTGACGCCCGCGCGCTGATCGGGCTCAAACCTCTCTCGATCGAGACTATCGATTCGAAGGTTCTCGGCCTTGCCATGCAGGATTTCGTCTGGAACTCGGTCGAAAGCTACTTTCCCGAAGATGCCGAGGGCCCGGCGAAGGGGCTGAACCTTGTCGAGTTCGCCGGGCATGATGAGCGAGCGCTGCGTGAAACGGTCGGTGCTTTCCTCGAGCATCTGAGGCTGGACGGCACGGTCAGAAGGCGCGGCCATACCCTGGCTGAGGGGCGGAAATCCGTCTCGCAGGTCTATGCCATGCGCAAGCGCGCGGTGGGTCTGCTGGGCAATGTGCAGGGCGAGGCCCGCCCTCAGCCATTCGTCGAGGATACAGCGGTCCCGCCCGAGAAGCTGGCCGATTTCATTGCGGAATTTCGCGCCCTCCTGGACGGGTATGGGCTCGATTACGGCATGTTCGGCCATGTGGATGCCGGGGTACTGCATGTTCGTCCCCTGCTCGATATGCGTAACCCCCGAGATGCCGCCCTCATACGCCCATTGAGCGATGAGGTGCACCGTCTGACCCGTCGCTACGGTGGGCTGCTCTGGGGAGAGCACGGCAAGGGCGTGCGGTCAGAATATGTGCCCGATGTCTTTGGCCCGCTTTATCCCTGCCTCGAAGAGATCAAGGGCGTGTTCGATCCCTTCAACCAGCTCAATCCGGGCAAGATCGCCGCACCCGCCCAAGACCGCATCCCCCTCCTGCGCGTGGATGAAGTGCCGCTCCGCGGTGCGCAGGACCGGCAGATCCAGGACCCGGTCTGGAAAGGTTTCGGCGCGGCCATGCACTGCAATGGCAACGGGGCCTGCTTCAACTACGATCAGGACGATCCGATGTGCCCGTCATGGAAGGCGACGCGCGACCGGCGCTTCTCCCCCAAGGGCCGCGCCTCTCTCATGCGCGAATGGCTGCGTCTTCAGGCTGGAGCCGGGGTGGACACGGCCAGTCTGGAAAACGCGCCTCTCTCCCCAAGCGCCAGAATCCGCGCGGTCTTTCATCGTCGCAGTCGCGCCCCGCTTGATTTCTCGCATCAGCTCTATGACTCACTGGCCAGTTGTCTTGCCTGCAAATCCTGCACGAGCCAGTGTCCTGTGAAAGTCGATGTCCCGGATTTCCGTTCACGCTTCCTGAGCCTGTATCACCAGCGTTATGCACGGCCCCTACGCGATTATCTGGTCGGGATGATCGAATATGCCCTGCCCGTGATGGCGCGCCTGGCCCCGCTCTATAATCTCGGCGCAGGATTGCCGCCGGTGCGGGCCCTCCTGCGCAGGGTTCTGGGGCTGGAGGACATGCCCCGTCTGTCGCGTGACTCACTGAACGCGGTCTGCCGGGAATGGGGCGTCGAGCCTGCGACCCCCGAGCGGATTCTGGCCCAGACGCAGGCAGAGCGGGAGCGCTCAGTCATTCTCATGCCCGATCTGTTTACCCGGCATTTCGAGACCGGTCTGGTGGCCGCTTTCATCGAGCTTGCCGCACGCTGCGGCTATCGTGTTTATCTGGCTGAGAGCCTTGCCTGCGGCAAACCACTCCACGTGCACGGTTTTCTGGGACTTTTTGCCAGCCAGGCGCGCCGGAACATATCCCGCCTTCGTGTTCTTGCCTCGGTCGGCGTACCTTTGGTCGGACTCGATCCGGCGATGACGCTCATCTATCGACAGGAATATCGCAAGCTCCCCGGTCTTTCCGGCGTGCCCGATATTCTCCTGCCTCAGGAGTTCCTGTTAAGCGCCCTCAGGCCGCAGGAAATCGCCGTGCCCGGACCTGACCACGTCTTTCTCGGTCATTGCACGGAGAAGACGGCTCTCACCGGCTCGGGAGCAGACTGGCAGGAACTGTTTGCCCGATTGGGGATGACCCTTGTTCTTGAGAAGACCGGATGCTGCGGCATGTCAGGCACGTTCGGGCATGAGTCGCGCAATCTCGAGACGTCACGGATCATCTTCGAGCAATCCTGGGGGCCGCATCTCGATATGCTCTGCGGCAAGCGTATCCTGGCAAGTGGCTATTCCTGCCGTAGCCAGGTCAGACGCTTCAGAGGTGAAACGCTGGATCATCCGCTTGTGGCGCTTCTCGATCGCCTCCGCATGACTGCCCCTCCGGTCACCTGAAGCGGCAGGGCGAACTCCTTAGAAGGGTGCGCTGTCGCCCATGAGGCTGACCGGCTTCTGCGGGCGTGTCGCATCAGGCACAGGGGCGCGCCATGCATGAGGGGATCACTCATCCGTGATTGACAGGAAGCTGACAGGTTTCTAACTGACCGGAATATGCAAATGAGAAACGTTCTCATTCGTAACTGTTCCTGTCTCATGATGCCTGGATGACGATGTCTGGTTGTTTGCGCGTGGCCTTGTGCCTTTCTGCTCTGATCGCGGCTCTGCCAATAGTGAACGCCTCGGCGGAAGAGAAGAAATCTGCCTCCTCACCTGCCAGGGCAAAGCAGTCCCCGGTTGTGCATGAGACAATCCGTGTCTCGGCCACGCGCGGCAGTTTCCTGCCCGCAACGGCCAGCAGCGCCACCAAAACCTCCACTCCGCTTGAGCTGACGCCGCAGAACATCACGGTCATCACCCAGGAGCGTATGAGCGTACTCAATGCGCGTAGCCTGTCCGAGGCTGTGCGCTACGCAGCAGGTGTGTCCGATTATGGGTCGAAGGACGATCCGCGCGGCTATTTCGGGACTATTCGCGGCTTTACTCCCGACATCTATCTCGATGGCACGCGCGCACCCGACGCCAGCACATCCCAGAGCTTCAGCATCGAACCCTGGGGGCTGGAAGAAATGGATGTGCTGCGCGGTGCTTCATCGGCGCTTTATGGATCGGGACAGCTGGGAGGCATCATCAACGCTGTCAGCAAGCGCCCGCATCCCGATCAGGTCAACGAGATCGATTTCCAGACCGGGTCGTATGGGCGCGTGCAGGGGGCGGTGGATGTCGGAGGCGCGCTCAATGCGCGAAAAACGCTGCTCTGGCGCTTCAATGGGCTGATCCGCAAATCGGATACCTATGCGCGCAACATCAAGAATAACGAAATCTATGTTGCGCCATCGCTGAGCTGGCGGCCTGACGAAAAGACCAATCTCACCCTGCTGACCAGTTTCGAGCAACTCGATGCAGGGTCAACGGCACAGTTCCTGCCTGCTGTGGGAACCGTGTTGCCGTCACGCTGGGGGCGGATTGCCCGCAATTTCCTGAGCAGCGATGCCGATTACGATGTGTATTCCAAGCGTCAGGTCGCGGTGGGGTATAGTGTCGTCAGACACATCCTGCCCAACTGGACCGTGACGCAGAACATGCGGTACGCGCATCTCGACGTGCTCTACCGCTTTGTCACGACGTCATCCCTTTCGGCCGACAAGCAGAGCATCAACCGTACGGCGCTCAATCAGCAGGGCAACTACAACAATGTCACCCTCGACACGCGCTCGGCGGTCACCTTCCGTACTGGGGCCATTCACCACGAGATCCTGACCGGTGTGGATTTCAGAAGCGATTTTCTGGCTAATCGTCGCGGCCAGCGCGCCGCACCAGCGCTCAATCTCTATGCGCCGGTCTATCGCGCCATAACCTGGCCGGTCTACGGCAGTACATCGAGCACGAATGAGACGGAAACAGATACCGGAGTCTATGCCCAGGAGCAGGCCAACTGGCAACGCTGGTATCTCACCCTGTCAGGTCGCGGCGATTTCACCCAGAGCATGACCGTCAATAATCTGAATGGTGGTCGGACACCGCAGAACAACAATGCCTTCACCGGGCGTGTCGGGCTCGTCTATCAGTCAACTATCGGGCTCAACCCGTATGTGTCCTATGCTACCTCGTTCCAGCCTCAGGTGGGAACGACTTTTGGGGGAACGGCCTTCGTCCCGACGACGGGAAAGCAGATCGAGGCGGGGATCAAATACAAGCCCGTTCACCCCCTGCGTGGCATCGATAATTTCATGCTCACGGCCGATTTCTTCAATCTGGTGCAGGATAATGTTCTCACGGCCGATCCCTCGAACTCTTCGTTCAGCGTTCAGACGGGGCGGCAGAGGACGCGCGGATTCGAATTCGAGGGGGTAGGGCGCCTGCCTTACAGGATCGATTTTATCGCCAGCTTCACCTATCAGGACCCGCGCGTGCTGCGGTCGACAGTGGCGGCTCAGATAGGGCAGCGCCCTGTGGCCATTCCCTCGCATATGGCCTCACTGTTCCTCAAGCGCGATGTGGCATTCTCGACGCTCTGGCAGGCGGGGCTGGGCGCGGGGATGCGCTATACCGGCAACACGGCAGGTTCCATTCCCCTGACCTTCTCTGTGCCTTCGCAGCTTGTCTGGGATCTTCAGGCCCATATCGACAGAGGCCGTACGCGGATACAGTTCAACGGGACGAATATAGCCAATCGTCGATACGTGGCCATGTGCACGCGCGACGTGGCCTGTGCCTGGGCACCGGGAAGGGCTGTGTTTGTGACCCTCTCCCAGCGCTGGTGACCTTCCCTGGCGCTATGGCCAGATGGTGCAAATGCTCAGTTCTTCTCTGTTGGACGTCTGCGCGGCGGGGGCGGACTGGCCGCGGCGGGGTCTTCGGGCCAGTCATGTCTGGGGTAGCGTCCGCGCATGTCGCGCCGCATATCGGCCCAGCCTGTTTTCCAGAAGGCCGCAATATCGGCCGTGATCGCCTGAGGACGCCCTGCGGGGGATAAAAGCGCGAATTGCAGTTTCACCTGTCCATTGGCCAGACGCGGTGTTTCCCTGAGTCCATAAAAGGCCTGGGCCCGCGCCGAGATGGTTGGCGTTGGATCGCAGTAATCGATGGCAGGCTGTGCGCCGGGCAGATTCAGGCTGGTTGGCAGATCCTGATCGAGCCGCCTGAGCTGCGCGTAATCCAGCCTCTGGCGCAGCAGCGACAGCAGATCCAGCGCCTGAACCTGAGAGATTTTTGTCATGCCCTCCATATAGGGCAGCAGCCATTCATCGAGCGTTGCCACAAGCGTGTCGTCATCGGCCGCGGGCAAGGTCTCGTCCAGATGGGCACGCGCCAGGGCAAGGCGGGCGCGGAACTGGTGACAGGCATCGGTCCAGCCCAGACTGCCCGCGAGATCGGCCCGGATACGCCCCAGAAGAAGGTCCTGTATCTCCTCGGGGGCCGCTGGCGCCGAACGGTCGCGCAACACGAGCGTGCCAAGACGCAGACGCCTGCGCGCAATCACATTCCCCGTGGCGGGATCGAGGGCCGTTTCGACCTGTTCTTCCGTTCTGGCCAGCAGGGTTCGGGGCAGGTCGTTCAGATCAAGCGGGGCCGCCAGGCAGATTTCGGTGGCCGTGCGCATATGAAGGGCAGGTGCCACGAGCAACGTTTCACGCGCCATCGGGTCGATGGCGCTCAAACGCGCTGAACCACCCCCGGACAGGCGGTACCGCCCTTTTTCACCAGCCGCCATGGCCACGCGATCAGGGAAACCCGCCGCGAGAAGCGCCGACGCACAGGAAGGATCGAGCGGCAGACGCTGATTCAGGCCAAGACGCTTCTGATAGCGCTGCGCCGACTGACGAATGCGCGCCAGGCTGGCCCGATCCGCCTGCGGATGGAAATCGGCTCCATCAATGAGTGCAAGGCGCGTCTGGATATCCGCTTGCGTGGCAGGGTTGCGTTGCCCCGGCACGACACGCGGGCGCAACGGGTCACGCTCCTCAAGCAGAGCGGCCAGGGCGGCGGCGGTGGCTTTTTCGGGCGGGGTGCGGGCCGCGCACATCATCGCCGCCAGACGGGGCTGGGCCCCCAGACGCGCCATCGCGCTGCCGAGCTTCGTGATATGTCCTGCCGGATCGAGTGCGCCAAGAGCCTGCAGCAGTGCGATCGCGGCCTGGCGTGCGCCCTCGGGCGGGGCATCCAGCAGGGCAAGAGCTTCGGGTGGCGTTCCCATCACCTCCCGCCAGGCTGCCACGTCGAGGCAATGGCCGCTCAGATCGCTGGCCAGGATTTCGGGCAGATCATGGGCAATCAGGGCGCGTCCTGTGGCTTCCGTCCACAGACGCACGGCAATACCTGGCGCCTCGCGGCCTGCACGGCCCGCGCGCTGCGTTGCCGTGGCACGCGAGACGCGGAGCGTTTCGAGGCGCGAAAGGCCTGAACCGACATCCAGCCTCGGCTCGCGACGGAACCCGCCATCGACCACAAGCCGCACACCCGGCACGGTCAGGGAGGTTTCGGCAATCGAGGTGGCCAGTACCACCTTGCGGCGCGTGTCGGGCTTCAGCGCCAGATCCTGCTCGCGTGTGTCGAGCTCGCCATAAAGTGGCAGAACCAGGGCCTTCACGCCCTCAAGCGCAGAGGCACACCGACGAATTTCCCCCACACCGGGCAGGAAGGCGAGGATATCTCCCTCCTCCTCGGCCAGAAGCCCGCGGATGGTCCGGGCCATGACGTCAGGCAGGTCGCGCACTGCCGCCAGATCGCGTCTGGCGTGACGGATCTCGAGCGGGTAGGCCCGCCCCTCGCTTTCCACCAGCACACCATCGAGAAGGGTAGTGAAGGCGCGCCCGTCCGTTGTGGCAGACATGGCCACCAGACGCAGCTCTGGACGCATCGTGCGTTGCAAATCGAGCGCAAAGGCCAGTGCCGTATCAAGATCGAGCGAGCGCTCATGCACTTCGTCGAACAGGATGCAGGCCGTATCCTCCAGCAGCGGGTCGGTCAGCAGCCGTCGCAGCAGTAGCCCTTCTGTCACCACCTCGATCCTCGTGGCTGCACTGACCGCAGAATCGGTGCGGGTGCGATAGCCCACGCTTTGCCCGACCGGCTCTCCCAGCAGAGACGCCATGCGATGCGCGGCGCTGCGCACGGCTACGCGCCGTGGCTCGACCACCAGAATGCGCCCCTCCTGACGCCAGGGGGCTTGTAAAAGATGAAGCGGCACCAAAGTCGTCTTGCCTGCCCCCGGTGGGGCGACCAGCACGGCGTTGCGCGCCGAGTCCAGTGCAGCCTGCAAGGCGGGCAATGCGGCGGAAACAGGAAGAACGGGAAGCGAAATGAGATTGGCGGGCGATATCGGACCGGTCATACTGACCTCTATGGCGCGTCCACAGGGCGCTCGGCAATTCTCTTCCCTCACTGCGATCGGTCTCATGCTGCGTAAGCTGTCTCCCCTTGCCTTTCTTCTGACCGCCTTCGGGGCTTTTTCCCTTACTCCCGTCTCGGCCCCCGCCCTTGCTGCGGAGAGCGCGCCGGTTCCCTCTGCCCATGATATCGCGACCCTTGTGACGGATCGCGATGCTGTCAGGCCGGGTGAGACCCTTCATGTGGGGCTGCGCCTTCAGCTGAAACCGGGATGGCATACCTACTGGCTCAATGCGGGCGATGCCGGAGAGGCCCCCACATTGAAGACCACCGCCAGTGGTGCCCTGAGCGGTCAGAGCGACGCGATTGCCTTTCCGACGCCTGTGCGCATCAGCGAGGGTGGGCTGATGTCCTATGCCTATACGGGCGACGTGCTCCTGCCTCAGAGCCTGAAACTTGCGGGCAGTGCCGGAACGGTCACGCTCAAGGCCCATGCTGAATGGCTGGTCTGCGCTTCCACCTGCGTGCCCGAGAGCGGCGACTTCTCGCTCGACCTGCCGGCTTCCTCCGATGCACAGGGCAAGACCGCCCCCAATAGTTCGGCACAGGGTCCGCTTTTTGTTCATGCGGCGCAATCGAGCCCTGTTCCGTCTCCTTTTGCCGCCGCAGTCACATCGGACGGGCTGCTGAGCCTGAGCGGTCAGGGCCTGTCGATGGCGAGCGTCAAACGGGCCTGGTTCATGCCTTCTGTCACCGGGGTGATCGATCAGGTTGCGCCGCAGAAGCTGGATGTGAGCGACGGGAAAGTCACGCTCAAGCTGAACTGGATCGATGCGGCTCACCGTCCCGCAACTCTCGAAGGTATCGTGGTCCTTCAGGACGAGGCAGGGCAGCAGACCCCGCTCTGGATAACGACACAGTCTGCGGCGCCTGCTGCGGCGGCGACGTCCATGCCTGCCGCAGGACAGGTGCCTGTCATGGCGCCAGAGGCACACAAGGTTCAGGGCGCCCTGTGGAAGATGCTGATCTTTGCCTTTCTGGGCGGGCTCATTCTCAACCTGATGCCTTGTGTTTTTCCTGTTCTGGCCATGAAAGCCTTTTCCCTGGCCCGTCTCGGGGGCTCGCATCGTCATGAGCAGATCCAGAGTGCGCTGGCCTATACGACCGGCGTGATGGGCAGCTTCGCCGCTCTCGGCGTCGCCATGATCGTGCTGCGCAGTGTCGGTTCCGCGGCGGGCTGGGGATTCCAGTTTCAGTCGCCCATCTTCGTGATTGGCGTGGCCTGGCTTCTGGTCATGATGGCGCTCAACCTGCTGGGTGTGTTCGAGGTCACGCTTGGTCGTATCGGCCAGGATGTCACCCCGCGCCATGGTGTCTGGGGCGATATGCTGACCGGGCTTCTGGCCGTGATCGTGGCAACACCCTGCACGGCGCCCTTCATGGGGGCGGCCATTGCGGCGGCCCTGAGCGGTCCTGCCTGGGCTGGCATGGCGCTGTTTCTCGCCATGGGTTTCGGTCTGGCCTCGCCCTATGTCGCCATTGCCACCATTCCGTTCCTTGCCCGTCATATGCCCCGGCCGGGTGCCTGGATGGCTGTGCTCAAACAGGCTCTGGCTTTCCCTCTCCTGGGAACATCCGTCTGGCTTTTCTGGGTGGCCTGCGTCCAGCGTGGCGCCATGATCCTGCCGGTGGGGCTGGGCGGCGCTGTCGCCCTAGGCCTCGCAGCATGGTTGTTCGGCACCACGCAGCGTCAGGCGATGATCCGGGGGGCAACCATGCCCGTAATTATCGGGCGCGTCATTGCGTTGCTGGCACTGGTGCTTGCGGGAGTCAGCCTGACCCGCATCGACGATGCCACGGCCGATGCCCGTCCGATCGGTATGACTGGGGAACTCGGCGTTGTCGCCTATTCACCCGAGCGTCTGGCCAGCCTGCGCGATCAGGGGAAACCTGTTTTCATCGATATGACGGCAGCCTGGTGCATCACCTGCATGGTGAATGAGCGTGTGGCGCTTCAATCGGCTCAGGTGAAACAGGCTTTCGAGGAAAAAAATATCACCTACATGAAGGGAGACTGGACCAATCGCGACGAGACGATCAGCGCATTCCTGCGTGATCATGGGCGCGACGGCGTGCCTTTGTATGTTTATTACGCGCCTCACAAGGATGGGACGATATTGCCTCAGATCCTGACGGCGTCGGGTGTGCTCGACACCATTAAATGAGGAAACATCTGCGGGACGCGTCCGGCGGGACACGCCTTCGCGTTAGCCGCATGGCGGATCGGCGGCGTTCCCGGGTCTCAAAGGCGGTTTCCGCCAAATCCTGAGCCCATATAGAGATGGCCATGCGTCTTGCGTCCCGTGGGGGCGGAGCTCGCGCCAGTGCCGGTCTGAGTGCTTCCTGTGACGGGGCGCAGCAGGTCAGCACGACTGTCACTCTCTGGCGGGTGCGGATGCGCGCAACCCGCAAGGCAGAACAGTAATCCGAGACAGATCACGTGGCGCATGGTTTTTCCCCTCTCGCACAACGCTTCAAATTTGCACTCGGACAGGTGGGGGGCCAAGCCTGCGGACGGTGAGTATCTGTAACAGGCGGCGCTGTGACCGGCTTTGCCTCTGGGGTATCAGATCCAGACATCCTCATTCATCTCGCGATACCTATCAACGCCGATTGCCCGGATACGCGCCACGTCTCGATGCGGCGGCAGGCCATAGATGGCTTTATAGTCGCGGGTGAAGTGGGACGGGCTTTCATACCCCACAGCAAACCCTGCATCGGCTGCGAGCCGGTCTTCATGCAGGATCAGGCGGCGTGCCTCCTGCAGACGTAGTCGCTTGCGATACTGCACAGGGGAAAGCCCGGTAATCTGCTGGAACTTGCGATAGAAGGTCGATTGTCCCATGCCAGCGAGCCTGTGCAGGGCGGTGGCTGTGTCCTCCCCGGTGAAATGGGCACGCATATGCGCCAATGCCCGGTTGATCCGCGAGGCATCGCTCTTCCGGTTCGCGATTTCATGGAGGACGTGACCCTGATCGCCTTGCAGCACGCGATAAAGCAGTTCCTGCTTGATGAGCGGCGCCATGAAGCCATGGTCCCCGGCATCGAGCGCACGAAGCAGGCGATGGACCAGAGCGAGAAGGTCGGGGGTCACACGACTCAGACCGAGACTCGTGGCCAGAGGGGCGTTGAGCCCCGGACGTGCGGCCGTCCGGGCGATGATGTCCCGTATCTCGTCGGGGTCGAATGAGATGCAGGCGGCCAAATAGGGTTCTTCAGCTGTTGCGCGGGTGATGTGGCCTGAGAGGGGCAGATCAACAGTAGCGACAAGATAATAATTCTCGTCGTAGTGGAAGCTGCGCTTGTGGATCCTGATCGTCTTGGCGCCCTGGATGATCAGATAGATGCGGGGTTCGTAAACCACCAGCAGCGGATCGGTGATGTTATCGCAGCAATAGAGCGTCAGATAGGGAATGGCGGTCTTTGTGCTCTTGTGCCGACAGTGCCGCAGAAGCAGGGACTGCACATCCCCCAGCGTGATGGATATTTCGTCTGAGGTCATGACCTCACTCTGCTGGTCTGAGCGAAAAAGGCAAGTTTTGCGTAATGCCGCGATAACGCTCTCCTCTGTTTTCCGGTCATGAATGGTGCATCCCAGAGGAGGGGAGGCTCATCATGACAAAGGGGATCGACAGCACTCCCGTCAGCAACGGTACTCGTAAAGAGCGCGCTGCAGTGACGACTGTCCTGTCGCAAAGTGCGTGCGTCGGAGCATACAGGATGTGCCGTCGCGGTTTTGTGGAAGCCGACGGAAGGCTGTTTCCGAGCGTCCAGGCAGCGAGATCGCTATCGGCGAGGCCGCGCGAATATTCCCCTTTCAATGCCTATCAAGGAGAAAAGGCCCTGTTTCCTAGGGCGTTTTCCACGGAAAGGCCGTGTCCTGGTCATGGTTGAGCTGATGATGATGTCGCGGCCTCTCAGGGATTATGGGCTGAGTGCCCTTCTTGCGTTTCTCCACAAAAGGAAGACTGATCATGACCAGTAAAGTTGCTATCGTTACAGGAGCCAGCCGAGGTATCGGAGCCGGTATCGCGTGTCAGCTTGCCAGCGAGGGCTATGATATCGCGTTCTCTTACCCTCAGGATGTCGCTGGAGCACAGGATACAATCAGGCAAGTCGAGGCCTTGGGGCGTCGGGTTCTGGCAGTACAGGCCGATGGCAGTACGACCGAGGGAAATGAGAAGATCGTAGCCGAGACGATCCGTGTTTTCGGTCGGCTGGACGTGCTTGTCTGCAATGCTGGTATGTATCCCAAGGGGACAATCGACGAGATCACGGTTGGGAGCATCGAGACCGTTCTCAATCTTAACGTACGCGGGCCGATGATCGAAACCATGTGCGCTGTCCGTCATATGACGGCAGGCGGACGTATCGTTCTCATGGGGTCGTCTTTCGGGGGGCGGGCGCCCTTGCCCGGCCTCTCACTTTATTCCGGCACCAAAGCGGCCCTGAGAGGCTTTGCGCAGGGCGTGGCGCGTGACCTTGGCAACAGGGGGATCACGATCAACGTGGTCGAGCCGGGCCCGGTCAACACCGCCATGAATCCGTCCAATACGCAGGCTGCCGCTATGCTGGCCAGCCATGTTGCAACAGGGGCTTATGGCGAGGTCGAAGATATTACCAATGTGGTGTCGTTTCTGGTCAATGAGCGCGCCAGCTACATCACCGGCTCTGCACTGGCTGTCGATGGCGGCCTGCTTGCCTGAGTGCAGGGTTTCCTCCGGCGCCAATGCCGGAGGAGACCAGGTTCAGCTTTTGGCCAGAAGCTCTTCGTATTCGGCGGGCACGCCGCAGAAGGTGATCGCCTCGGGTGCGATGACCTCGTAGTGAATCTTCATGCCCTGCTTGATCAGGTGATTATAGAGCGGGGCCACATACAACTCCGGCGATGAGGGCGTCAGACGTTCCTGCTCGAGAGCTGCGAGGAAATCGCCGCATCGTGCGAAATGGTAGAGCCCGTCGCAACAAAGATCGGAGATTGGCTGTTTCTCGGTCGTACGCGCAGCGAGAGGCTCGTCCGTCCCTTCAACAGGTCCGACATAGGACCAGTTTGCACCTTCACCGCGGAAGACCTCGAGATAGCCGTCCGACGACGCGAACCACTCGCCTTCGGGAAAGCGGAAGCCCGGACGGAACGTGTCGATATTGAAGATCGTCAGCGGGCTGTCCGGTGAGGCACCGGCCTGTTTGACCCCGAATTCGACGGTTTCGGCCTGCCCTGCGGTTTCGTGATCAAGGATCACGATACGGGCGTCACGAATGCCGAGTGCAGCGATTTCGCTGCGAATAAAGGCCTCGGTATCGGCCACGGTGCGGGCAATGAACACGAAAGGCATTGTCTCGAAATAGGCTGAGAAGCTCTCGATCGAATGCGCAAACACGCTCTTGCCGTGCAGGGGAAGCATGTATTTCGGCACCGGGTAACCGGCCTTGGTGAAGCGGCTGGAAAGGCCAGCCATGGGGATAACGATCATCACGCAAGTCCTTCGAGCGTGGCATAGAGACGCAGGGCATTCGCGATGAAGGCTCTCTGCCTGTCAGGCCGGTCAGAATGAAGTGGGAGCATGGAAACGAAGAGCGACGTCGTGATCGCCCGGATTTCCTTGCTTGCTGTGGAGAGCCCGGCAATTTTCATGTCGGCGAATGATTTCTGCAGCCAGCTGCGCTGAGGCGAGGCATCGAATTCGAAATCGAAATCATACTCGGTATCCTGGGTCAGGGTGTAACGCCCCGCCAGAATGAAGTCGTAGAGTCCGTCGACCGAGTGCGAGAATTTCGCGATATCGTATCGGAAATCCCCCCAGATCTCGAGCTTGTTGGCAAAGACATAGCCGCGCGGATCGATGACCGAGATACGGCTGTTGCGTGAGTTATAGAGAATATTGCTGAAGCAGAAATCACCATGCATCAGCGTCGCCTTGGCGCTGGCGTCATGCGTGATAAGGGCTTCAATTTCCTCCGCGATCGTCATCAGGGAGGGCATGGCCCGACCCTTGAATGTCAGGGCGCGATTGACGTCGAAGCCGGTCTCGCTCGCGTAGCGCTCAAGGCGTTCCACCGTTTTGCCGCCCATGAGCTGCCGCGAATAGGCCTCACGGGGTGCGTCACTGAGCGTGGTGGCACAGAGTTCCAGGAATTCCGAGGAGCTTGTAAGGATCTTTTTCCAGGTCACGCGACCGATAGACGAGAAAACGTAGAGCTCAGAAAGATTGGGCGCGTACTGGTACTCGGTTGTGTAGAACGCGCTATTCTCGTCCTCACCCTTGTCGAGCAAACGCGCGGCATAAGGCTGTACGTCAGCAGGAATGCTCTCGAACCAGTTTGCCTCGCCCTTCATTTTGAAGCGATCAGCCGAGAGCTTGCGTACGGTGCTCTGGGTGATTTGCAGGGAGTTGAAGGCGCGCGCCGTTGTTACCAGCCGGCGTGAACGGAAATAGGTCTGGATATGGCCGAAATCGTACCAGTCATCCACACGCTTGAGCGTAAGGGGGCGACGTTTCAGGTACAGATTAAGACCCTTGATGAAGCTCCCACGTGCCTGGCTGATGGCGCGCACCAGTTCCACACCGTTTGAGAACGAGAAGTAGCCACAGGCGATGGGACGCTCCAGGTCCTCTTCGCTCGTCGCTTCGATCGTCTCAAGATCCGTGACAACGTCGCCGTCGTGATTGATCGCTGCCCATGAATAATCATCACCCTCAGTATGGGCGGCAACGATATTCAGACCGGGGGGAATCTCACCGAGCACGGTATCGCCGTGCAGGATCTGAATGCCTCTATCATAAGCATTGAGCATGTTAATGGCGTAGACAATCGCCTCGCCAAGGGAGATATCGTCCGGGACCGGAAGCAGCGTCACATTTTTCTGCTCGAGGCGATGCAGATCGTAATCCGGCACCTCGAAGCTCTCTGGAACCGCCAGATAAATCTGACAGTTGCCGAGTGCGCTTGCCTTGAGGCTGTCGGCCTGAATGTCGTAAAGGCGACCGACGCCGAGGGGGAGGAACGCAGGCGGAAGAAGACCGAATTCGGCGACGAGTTCCTGCGTCACAAAGGCCCCTGACATGATCAGGGCGATCGAGGATGAGGGGCTCATTTGCTTGTTTCAATCAGATTATTGATCTCGGCGAGCGAGAGCGAGATGAATTCGGAAGGGCGGATGGCGCGGTCATCGACATAGAACCCTTCCGTGCCGCACCAGGGCTTGCCAACATAGATCTCGTCATAGGGGACGTTGTGCTTCTTAAGCCAGTCGATGACGATCGGCAGCGTATTGGCGTTGATCTTGCCAACAGCGCCCTGATAGGTGCGCATATTACGCGCGGTCTGTATCAGGATCTCGAAGCCCATGGCCTTGTATTCGTGCAGCTTCGCAATGAGCGGCAGGTTCGGTTCCTTGTCGCTGTATGAGAGGTCTGGATTGTTAACGGTGAGGGTGTCGTCGAGATCAATAACGAGACGCTTCATAGCCAGGGTCGAGCTCCGGAAATTCTTGACTGCACTATCTATTCAGTGTTGGGCAAAAATACCAGAGGACAGAGTGAAACAAAAACTTTGTCTTCTTTGTGGCCTCATTACAAAGTTTCTATTGGTTCAGAATCTAACTTATGTACCGAAGCACGGCTTTGACGAGAATTTTAGGAAGGGCCTTATTTATTGATCGTCACACTGTGTGGTTTTACCGACCGAATGGGTCTGTGATCGTTAGAACAGGTAACGATCACGCCTGTCTATCAGACGATCCCTGCAAGGCATCGTAGTTTTATACTGTGAATGGTTGTGGCATCGATTTTTGTTAATGCTTCCCCCATTCCGTTTCTCTGGAGTCGAAGTCGCAAGCGTGGAAAGGTCTGACCAGATTTATTGTAACTACCAGCGTTCTTCTTTGCCTTTTGGGCGACAAAAAACACTCCCCGGCACGCCAACAACTTTGCAGCCCGCCGCGGTGACGTAATATTCGTCCGGTCGTATCGACAATCGACCGTCGCGATGTCCGGGGCGTTAGCGCACACCGTTTCATAGAGCCCTGATTGACAAGGGAACGAATGGATCATCACTCAGCGTTCCTGACTTGCTTGAACAAGGTGACGTTCAACTCAGTCGTCCGGCGGGGGTGCCAGCATTGCCGTCCTTGCAAGACCTGCGAACAGCAGGCCGGGACTAGATCAAATTTTCCAGGAAAATGGTGCCCAAGACCGGGATCGAACCAGTGACACTGCGATTTTCAGTCGCATGCTCTACCAACTGAGCTACTTGGGCACCGGCACCGCGCGGTGTGAGAGGGGGTTTACTCCAGAGTGTTCCGGGGATCAAGCGGGGGAGGGAGGATTTTTTCCTCGTCGTCCTCAGGCAGTGCGGGAATGCTGTAGCTCTCATTGAACCAGCGCCCAAGATCGATATCGGCGCAGCGTTTGCTGCAGAATGGCCGGAAGGTCTCCACGCTGGGTCTCTTGCAGATCGGACAGGAATTCATGCGGTGAAGCTCCAAACGCGGTCCGGATAATCCGGGTCCATGACCAGTGACAGCGACGCGCCCCATTCCAGCGCAAACCCTGCCAGAGCGTCACGGTCTTCTTCAAGCGCACGGACCACGCCCACAGAAGCGCGCAGTTGCGGCTTGCCGGTTTTTCCTCGGCCCTCTTTCTCGCGCAGGATCGTACGAAGCGCCGCAAGTGCATGGCCACCGGGGCTGCTCGTCATTTCGTGCAAGGCAGGACGACCGCGTGTGCGGACCACTTCCAGCAGGCCGAGCGCCGTCGCGCCCAGAGCCTTTGCCTGCTGTGGATCGCCCTCAAGAGCCTTGGCAAGAAACGGCACCAGCGCCGGACGTTTACGCATGGCCACCCCCGCCGGATCGATCAGGATCGCCCCGCTCAGATTGCGCATCTGGATTTCTGCAGCAAGGGCTGAGAAGGCCTGACGATTGGCTGTAAACCCGTCCATCTGGCGTCTCTGATCGGGGTTCGGATCATCCAGATCGATCGCGGTCAGCGCCGGTGTGGGGGTGATGGTGGCGCAGAGCCCATGGGGCAGCGGCGTATGGGCGGCCATCAGATCGTCACAACGCGCGTCAAGAACGCTGTCGAAAGCCTGGCCCACACGCTCGAGGCGCGACCTGAGCGCAACTGGAAGAAGCGCCATCAGCGCCGGTGCATCGCACAGAATGGGTGCATCGGGATATCGGGCAGCGAGTGTTTCCAGCGGCGTCGGGCCACGCCTCAGAACCTGGGGCGCCTCACACGCCTGTGGGAGCACTCCGTGCGGCTTGAGACGCAGTCCCTTGCCATTCTGGGCGCTGCGGGTCACGCGCGCCGCAACCAGCGCTCCTTCCTGATGGGTTCCCGTCAGGAAGCCGGTCCCGCCTCCGGCAAGGGTGACAAAGGCGCCTCCAAGCGCCGCAGCGGATTTCTGCACGCGTACGGCATGGTGATCGCCATAGCCATCGGACATGCCGGGGCGCCAGAGCGCGAAATCGATGAGAGTCTCATCATCGCAGACAGCAATGCGCGCTTCGCCGGGCGACCAGGCGAGGCGACATTCCCTCATGCGATGAACCGGTAGGGTTGTCCGCGCAGCATCTGGGCGGTTTCGAACAGGGGAAGGCCGATTACCGCCGAAGGGCTGCCTCCGACATAGCGGATGAGCGAGGCCGCAGCACCCTGAAGGGCGTAGCCCCCGGCCTTGCCCTGCCAGTCTCCCTGATCGAGCAGGGCGGCAATCTGGGCTTCGGTCAGGCGCGAAAAGGTCACATCTGTCTCGACCAGACGTTCCACCACCCGCCCCTCATTCCAGGAAGCGCTTGGCATGACGCAAACGGCTGTGAGCACGGTATGGCGCCTGCCGGACAAAAGACGCAGGCAGCGCTCGGCAGTCGCTCGATCCTCAGCCTTGGGCAGGATACGACGCCCCACGGCGACAAGCGTATCCGCTGCGAGCACGAGGGCGCGACCCTCGCAGCGCGCAGCCACGGTCTCGGCTTTCATACGGGCAAGCCGCGCTACGCACAGGCGTGGCGTCTCGTTCTGTCGGGGCGATTCGTCCAGTTCGGCCGCGTCGATACGATCGGGAATAAGCCCGATCTGGCGCAGGAGGTCGACCCGTCTTGGCGACGCCGAGGCGAGGACCAGCTCCGGCCTTGTGCCGTCGGTCACGAAAACGCTCTTACTTGAAGCGGAAGGTGATGCGGCCCTTGGACAGGTCGTACGGCGTCATTTCGACATTCACGCGGTCACCGGCGAGAACACGAATACGGTTCTTGCGCATCTTGCCGCTCGTATGGGCGAGAATGGTGTGTTCGTTGTCGAGCGTGACGCGGAACATGGCATTGGGCAGCAGCTCGGTAACCGTGCCGCTGAATTCGATCATGTCTTCTTTTGACATCTGAGTCCTTTAGACTGTGCGCTGATAAGGGCCGGAACAGACCCGGCAGGAAGAATTCTGCCGCGTATGTGCTGACTCAGCGCCGTTCCGTCAAGTTTCTTGGTCATTTTGCGGGCGAAAAGGAGGGTATCTCCCCTCTCTTCACACCGCCGATTGCGTTTCAGCCAAGCGCGTCGAGTCGGGCCGACAAGCTGAGCGCATGGGCGTGAAGGCCTTCCGCTCGTGCCAGTCTGGCTCCGGCCGGACCGACCGCACGCAGCCCGTTGGCATCCGCCGCGATCGTGGTGGTCCGCTTGAGAAAATCGAATACCGAAAGCCCCGAAGCGAAACGCGCCGTGCGGCTGGTAGGCAGAACATGGTTCGGACCGCCCACATAATCACCCACCGCCTCGGGGCAATTGCGGCCAAGGAACGTCGCCCCGGCATGACGGATCATCGCAGCAAAGGACTCGGGCTCCTCAAGCATGACCTCGAGATGCTCGGAGGCGAAGCGGTTGGCGATAGCAGCAGCTTCCTGCCAATTGTCCACGATCACCACAGCGCCATGATCGGCCCATGATTTGCCTGCGATGGCCGCACGCGGCAGGGTTTTCAGCTCTGTCTCGACAGCCTCGACCACGCGCCGGGCGAATGCAGCATCATCGGTGATCAGCACTGCCTGGGCCAGTTCGTCATGCTCGGCCTGGGCCAGCAGATCCAGCGCGACGAAACGCGGCTCGTTGCGGTTATCGGCCACAATGACGACCTCGGACGGTCCGGCAATGGAGTCGATACCGACATGGCCGAATACCTGACGCTTGGCTTCAGCCACATAGGCATTGCCAGGCCCGACGATGCGATCCACCGGCCGGATGGTCGGGGTGCCATAGGCGAGAGCCGCCACGGCCTGAGCCCCGCCGACACGATAGATCTCGCTCACACCGCAGACGCGCGCAGCCGCCAGAACCAGAGGGTTCAGCACGCCATCGGGACAGGGAACGCACATGGCAATACGCCCGACGCCTGCCACACGGGCAGGAAGCGCGTTCATCAGCACGGAGGACGGATAGGCTGCCTTGCCGCCGGGCACGTAAAGCCCGACAGCATCGAGCGGGATCCAGCGCATACCCAGTGTCAGCCCCGCCTCATCCGTGTAGGAGAGGTTCGCTGGCATCTGGGCGCGATGAAAGGACTCGATGCGTGACGCAGCGAGTGTCAGTGCGTCCATGAGTTCTGCATCGACCTTGTCTGCCTCACGGGCAATCTCGTCAGCCGAGATGCGCAAGGTGTCAGGACTCAGCGCGAGCCGATCGAAGCGCGTCGTGTAGTCGCACAAGGCGGTATCGCCCTGCGCGCGCACTGCGGCGATGATATCGCGCACAGGCGCCGCCACGCTGGTCTCGACGGCGCTGCGATCAGCCAGAAGGACCGAAAGACGGGACTCGAAATCGGCTTCGTCGGTCTGGAGCCATTTCATGCGGCATTCTCCTGAAGCGCATCGCGAAAGCGTTCGATCAGGGCACGAATGGCGTCGGGCCGGGTCTTGAGAGCAACGCGATTGACGATAAGGCGGCTTGTGACATGCGCAATGACATCGGTTTCGCGCAGACCATTGGCCTTGAGGGTCGAGCCCGTATCCACCAGATCGACAATGACGCTGGCCATGTCGAGCGTGGGGGCAAGCTCCATGGCGCCATGCAGATGCACGATCTCGGCATTCACGCCCTTTGCGGCGAAATGGCGCCGCGTGATGGTAGGATATTTCGTGGCAACGCGCAGGTGCGAACTCGCAGCCTGATTGTCATGGGCGCCCGTGCCTACGGGACGGGCGATGGAAATGCGACACCCCCCGATACCCAGATCAAGGGGCGCGTAGATGTCGGGATAATCGAATTCCATCAGCACATCGGCGCCACAGACACCGATCTGTGCGCCGCCATGGGCCACGAATGTCGCGACATCGAAGGAGCGTACGCGCACCACATCGACCTGCGGATCGAGCGTCGGAAAGCGCAGGCTGCGTGTTCCCTCGCCGATCGCGCTACCGTCGCGGAACAGCCCCGTACGCTCCAGCACAGGGCCGAGCGCCTTGAGAATGCGCCCCTTGGGCAGCGCCAGTATGAGGGGCGCGTCCTGATCGGGGGCTGAGGAGACGGGGGCGGGATCGATTGCGGCGTTCATGACGTGCTCTCCCTATCACAGTCTGGCCTGCGCAAGAACCGGGAGCGGGAGGTGTTTTTGCGCCGCTTCAGGGCTCTGCCTGCATTGCTCGCCTTTTACCTTGTATCCCGGGACAGCGCGCTCACGCAGTGATGACCGTCAATCCGGCCGCGCCTGCAACCCTCGGCCATCCGATCCGCTAGACAGGGGAGAACGACCCAATCGGAAAGACAGGAGCCCCTCATGTCTCACAGCGACTTCACCCCCGATCTCGCCACGGCGACCCCCCGTGTCGATGAAGAGCAGAATCATCTGAACCTCAATGACGGGACGCGCATCCCGCAATTCGGGCTTGGCGTTTACAAGACGCCCGCCGACGAAACCGCCGAGATCGTCCGTTACGCCGCCAAGGCCGGATACAGGATGGTCGATACGGCGGCTTTCTACGGTAATGAGGAAGGGGTGGGCGATGCCCTGCAGGACTTCCCCGATCTCTATACCTCGACCAAGCTCTGGGCGTCGGATCTCGGCTATGATGCGGCTCTGCGCGCCTTTGACATCAGCGCCCGCAAGCTGCGACGCGACGTGGTCGACCTGTATCTGATCCACTGGCCGATGCCGAAAACGGACCTTTTCGTCGAAAGCTGGAAAGCGATGATTCAACTCAAAAACGAGGGTCGCATCCGCTCGATTGGCGTTTGCAATTTCCAGCCCGAGCATCTGACCCGTCTGATCGAGGAAACGGGGGTCAAGCCCGTGCTCAACCAGATCGAACTGCATCCGGCCTTCCAGCAAAAGGAATTGCGCGCCTTCAACGAGTCGCTCGATATCCGGACAGAAGCCTGGAGCCCACTCGGACGTGGGACAGGGCTGGATGGCGAGATCATCACAAGCATCGCCCGAAAGCACGGCAAAACGCCCGGACAGGTCACGATCCGCTGGCACCTGGATCAGGGCAATATTGTCATCCCCAAATCAGCCCATCAGAAGCGGATTGATGAAAATTTCGATGTCTTCGACTTCACGCTCGACGAAGACGATATGGCACGCATTGCGACTCTCGACCGCAAGGACGGCCGCACCGGGCCTCATCCGGATACGGCAGATTTCTCCTGATGTGACGGATCGTCTCGAAATGTGACGGATGGCCGGGTCTTGGTCGTGCAATGCTGCCATGATGAGCAGCATCAAGACCTTGACCCGGCTGACCTGTTTCTGCGCGGTGACATTCCCTTTCGGGCCAACAGAACGCGCTGACGGCGCCACAGCACGTGCCACACCTCCCTCGACCGGCTACTTTATTCCCTTGAGAAGGCCAGACCCGTCATTGGCTGCCTCCGTCAAACCCCTGTCGATCACGCCTCAGTCAGAAGCGTTCAGTGTCAGGGCGGTAGCTGTGCCGAGACCCTTTGCCGCGCCGGATCTCTCTTCTATTCTGCGCAAGAATACACCCATCAGGGTGGAACAAAATCACGACTCGTCGATTGCTCTTGAGAAAGGCGTGACGACCATATTCGCCTTACCTGTGGTAGGCGTCCCCGGCCTCGATCTGACAGCCAGTTTCTTCGCCGGTCATCGTGACACGCGCCTGGGCGCTCCTCCAGGTTCGGCGGCGGTGACGGGAGGAATCAGGTTCCGCTGGTAAGATCCTCGGTTGGGCCCGAGTAGATCCTCTCCTCGAAGCCGTTGGGCAGGTGTTCTAACCGGGCGCGAGCGAAACGCTCAGACATCGTGAACAGTGTCCAGATCGCCGAACCGCGTGAATTCGCCTTCGAAGAAGAGCGAGATCGTGCCGGTCGGTCCGTGACGCTGCTTTTCCAGAATCAGTTCCGCCTTGTTATGCACGAGCGCCATCTTGCGCTGCCATTCCTCCATGGCAACCTGATATTTGTCCATGCTTTCATAGGCGCTGTCCTTGGGCATGCGCTGCTGCAGGTAATACTCATCGCGATACACGAACATCACGGCATCGGCGTCCTGCTCGATCGAGCCGGACTCACGGAGATCAGAGAGCATTGGCCGCTTGTCTTCACGCGATTCGACCTGACGCGAGAGCTGGGACAGCGCGATGACCGGCACTGACAGCTCCTTGGCGATCGCCTTCAATCCCTGGGTGATCATCGAGATTTCGAGCACGCGGCTTTCGGGTTTGGTCCCGATGGCGGGCCGCATGAGCTGAAGATAATCCACCACCACAAGGCTCAGCCCCTTCGTGCGGGCGAGGCGGCGGCAGCGCGTTCGCATCGCGGAGAGGGAAATAGCCGGTGTATCGTCGATGTGCAGCGGCAACTCCGACAACTCGCGTGAGACACGCACGAAGCGATCGAATTCGCGTTGGCCGATATCGCCACGGCGGATCTTTTCGCCCGAAACCTCCGATTGCTCGGAAAGGATACGTGTGGCCAGCTGCTCGGCCGACATTTCGAGCGAGAAGATGGCCACGGCGCCACGCGGCTTGATGTTCTTGTCTTCGGCCTCACGCAGCAGCGCCTGTGCCGCCGAGAAGGCGATCTTCGTCGCCAGCGCCGTTTTACCCATGGCGGGACGTCCCGCCAGAATCAGGAGGTCGGAGGGATGCAGCCCACCTGTCTTCTTGTCGAAATCGCGCAGACCCGAGGTCAGGCCGCTCACATCGCCCGTACGCTGGAACGCCTGCTCGGCCACTTGAAGTGCCCCTGTCAGGGCGCGCTCGAAGCTTACAAATCCACCATCCTGACCCTTGTCCGTGGCGAGCTTGAACAGCGTTTCTTCCGCTGCGGCAATCTGATCGCCCCCTTCGAGGTCGGCGCGCGCACCATAGGCGTTATTGACCACCGTCTCGCCGATATCGATCAGCTGGCGGCGTATCCATGCATCGTGAATGGCGCGACCGTAATCGCCTGCATTGACGATACCCACCATCGCCATCAGCAACTGGCCCAGATATTGCGGGCCGCCGACCTCATCGAGCAGACCCGAATGCTCGAATTCGGCGCGCATGGTGATGGGGTCTGCAAGCATGCCGCGATCGATGCGTCGCGCAATGGCCTCGAAAATGCGTCCGTGAAGCGGGTCGGCAAAATGCGCCGCCACAAGAAAATCGGAGACGCGCTCATAGGCTTTGTTATTGGTCAGCAGCGCACCCAGAAGCGCGCGCTCAGCCTCGGGATTGGCCGGAGGGGTGCGCCGCAGAAGCGCCGTCAGGCCATCATCGGCCGCAGGGGAATTGGGGGTGTCGGTCATGGTCACAGCGACCCTCTATCATGACCGCCCCCGATTCGATCAAGAGATCGAGGGGTGGCACGAAGCGCCGGATCGGCGATAACGGCGAGAGTGCCGAAAAGGCGCCGCGCTGTCAGGAGGTTTCGTCATGCATCTTTCGGGCCTGTTCACCCCCATTCCCGGTGAGGGCATGCTCCAGATCAAGGAACTCGGCCTCGCCTTCTTTCTCTCCGCCCTGATCGGACTCGAGCGGGAATATCGCCAGAAGGCCGCAGGATTTCGCACCTACACCCTTGTTGGGGTTTCCGCCGCCCTGTTCATGCTGATTTCCAAATACGGGTTCGAAGACGTACTGCTCCCCGATCGGGTGGTGGTGGACCCTTCGCGTGTTGCTGCCCAGATCGTCTCCGGGCTCGGATTCATCGGCGGTGGCGTCATTTTCATGCGGCGCGATACGGTGCGTGGCCTGACGACAGCAGCCTCGGTCTGGCTGACCGCCGCCATCGGCATGGCCTGTGGCGCCGGCATGGCCGGTATCGCTGTGCTGACAACGCTTGGCTATCTGCTCATCATGTTTCTCACCCCTGCCTGGCTGCTGCGCCTGCCACGCGCACCGCGCCATGGGTTCAAGGTGATCATCCGCGGGGATTCGGATGTCGATTTCGTGGACACGGTCTACCAGACTCTGACCCGACTGGGTTTTACGCTCGGTCACGTCTGGCAGGAGCGCAAGGAGGAGGATTCCGTCCAGCTGCTTCGTCTGCATGTGCACGGTATCAAGCCCGCCGAAGAGGTCATCTCGGCGCTCATGCGCATTCCGGGCGTTCAGGCCGCGGGGAGCGAGAAGCCTGACGAAGCTGCGGATTAATTCTGGGGCAAAGCGCGAAAGGCACTACCCCCAATTGCGCCAAGCTTCTGCGGGGCGCTGCCCCGCTCCCCGGAAAGGGGCGCACCCCTTTCATCCCCTGGAAGTAGGTTTGCAGCGGTAAACTGCCTTTGCAGCGGGGGGAACCGATCGCACACATCCCTCACTCTCTGGCGCCACTGCGATGTATCGCCCCGCTTCTCGGCATCGTGCAGCGCCCCTGTCTCATTTCCTAGATCTGGGCAAAGGGCGACGGCCCTTTTGCTTGGGTCCACAGCGGAGTGCCGGGCAACCGGCGATCCGGGTTCAGAAACTATTGGGGCGGCACAGCCCTTCAGGCGAGAGAATACGGGCGAGCGTCTCCTCCGGCACCAGATGGCGTTCGCGTACGATCTCGATCACGCCACGGCCGGTGCGATGGGCCTCGAGGGCGATGGCCGTGGCGGTTTCGTAGCCGATATAGGGGTTGAGCACGGTTACAAGGCCGATGGAATGGGTGACCATGGCTTCGAGCTGGGCGGTATTGGCCGTGATACCGCGGATGCAGCGCGATTCGAGCGTCAGACAGGCGGCGTGAAGATGGGTGAGGCTCTTGAACAGGCTGTGCGCGATGATGGGCTCGAAGGCATTGAGCTGAAGCTGCCCCGCCTCGGCGGCCATGGTCACAGTCAGGTCATTGCCGATCACCTCGAACGCAACCTGATTCACCACCTCGGGAATGACCGGATTGATCTTGCCCGGCATGATGGAGGAGCCTGATTGCATGGGGGGCAGATTGATCTCGTTCAGCCCGGCGCGCGGGCCGGAAGACAGCAGCCGCAGGTCATTGCAGATCTTCGAGAGCTTCACGGCAAAACGTTTGAGAACGCCGGATATCTGGACGAAAGCCCCGCAATCCTGTGTCGCCTCGATCAGGTCCGTGGCGGTCAGGAGATGCAGATTGGTGATCATGTTCAGATGGCCGCACACGATCTTCGGAAAACCGGAGTGTCCGGCGATTCCCGTGCCAATGGCGGTGCCGCCCAGATTGATCTCGCTGATCAGCAGGATCGCCTCCCTGAGGCGCTTCTGGTCTTCATCGAGCATCACGGCATAGGTATGAAATTCCTGACCCAGCGTCATGGGCACGGCATCCTGGAGCTGGGTCCGGCCCATCTTCAGAATGTCATGAAATTCCCGCGCCTTGGCCATGAACGCCTTGCGCAGCACCGTCATGGCATCGCTCAGATGATTCACGCCATGAATGGCGGCAATACGCAGGGCGGTGGGATAAACGTCGTTGGTGCTCTGGCCCATATTGACGTGATCGATGGGATGGAGCGCGCTGTATTCGCCGCGTACGCGCCCGAGATGTTCGAGGGCGCGATTGGCGATGACCTCATTGGCGTTCATGTTGGTCGAGGTACCGGCCCCGCCCTGAATGACATCGACCACGAACTGATCATGCAGCTTGCCCGAGCGGATATCCTCGCAGGCAGCGATGATGGCGCGGGCGCGAGGGGCATCGAGCAGACCGAGATCGCGATTGCTCAGGGCTGCGGCCTGCTTGATGGCGGCCAGCGCATTGATCAGCTCAGGATAGGCGTCGATGCGGCGCCCCGTGATGGGGAAATTCTCGACGGCGCGCAGGGTATGAATACCGTAATAGGCATCGGACGGGACTTCGCGTGTGCCAAGCAGATCGTGCTCTGTTCTGGTCATCGCCATGATCCGGGTGTCTCCCTCTTTCCTTCTGCCAATGGAAAAGAGAAGTGGTCTGGACGCAAGACGATGACGGGCGCGGGGATATGGTTTCTCACCGCAGGAGCCATGCACTGACAGCACATGACTTCGGGCAGGACTGCTGCTAGCGCAGCGCTTCCGCGGGACGCCTCTCAGGCGGTGAAAAAACGGCTCAGCCCCAGATCGCGCAACCCCTTGCGATAGGCAATCGAACTGCGATCGGCCATGACATGAGCTTCGAGAGTCGGGTCCAGCGGCAGGCATTCGGGCTTCTGGGCTTCGACGAGCAGTCGATCCTCCTCGAAAACGCGGCGATTGAACGCGTAAACCGCTTCGACCGGGATATCCGTATCGAAATTGCGACATATGGGCGCGAACATGCGGGTTTTGCGTGCCGAGACGGGCGAGGCCGCGTTCATGATCACGAGGCGTCCTGCATCCGGGAAGTGGATTTCCAGCGTTGCGGTGAAGGGAAGCGAGGTGCGGAAATGACGCAGCCACTCGAACCCGGCCGGGGCGCGGCCTTCGACCCCGATCGGGTAATTGCCGACGGTGCTCCGATATTCGACTTCGAAGCCCTCGGCCGTTCGACGGGGCATATAGGGAGGCACGACCGGGTTTTCGGGGTCGGCAAAGGTATCCGTATGCACGAAGGCAAAATGGGCGACATCCAGAAATCCCTCGACCTGCCGTCCGGCAAACCCGGCAATGTCGATGGAGGGGCAGGTGATCTGCTGATAGGCTGGTTCGTCCCAATGCGGCATGTAGGGCACATCATGGGGCGTTTCACCTGCAAGGCAGGTCCAGATCAGCCCATAGCGCTCTTTTACGGGATAGGTTTTCAGGTGCAGCTTGCCCGGAATGGCGGAGGCGGGATGTGCAGGGACTTTCACGCAGCGGCCTGACGCGCCGAAGCGAAAGCCATGATAGGCGCAGGCGATACTCTCGCCATTGCCCGAGCCGAGACTGAGCGGCACGCCGCGATGAGGGCAGATATCCTGAGCCACGACCAGCGCATCGCCAGCGCGATAGATCACGAGAGTCTCATCGAGCAATGTGGCCGCGACGGGCGCTGTATCGACATCGCGGCTGAGGGCGATGGGATACCAGAAAGTCGAGAGAATGGCCCAGTCGGCAGCGTCAAAGCTGCACTGGCGCGGAAGCTGGACCGGGCGGTCGAGAGTTTCTGACATGGCGCTTCCTGCGAAGGAGGGGAATAACAGGAGAGAGTCTTCCATGTCCTGAGTGTTCGGCGATATATCGAAAAACGCTTTTTGCCGTTCGAAAAAACAGAGCGCCCTGAAGGGTGCGAGGACGCCCTCATGCCTGTCTTCTCACGCTTTCTGACCTATTTCTCGGCTGTGGCGCGTCACGGTTCGATCCGGCGCGCCGCCGAAACGCTGGGTATATCGGCCTCGTCCATCGACAGGCAGATCCTGCTCGGTGAGGAAAGGCTCGGTGTCGCGTTATTCGAGCGTCTGCCGACAGGACTGAGGATGACGGCGGCGGGTGAACTGCTTCTGGCGCAGTCAGTGCAATGGCACCGCGATCTGGAGTCCTATCGGGGGCATGTGGATGATCTCAAGGGCATGAAGCGCGGTCATGTCACGCTCCTCATTCCTGAGGCGTTGGCGCGCGGTTTTGTGCCGCGCATTCTCGCCGGAATACGCCGCTCTCATCCCGGGATCACCCTGTCGGTGAAGGTTCTCGGCAATCACGAGATCGGTCCGGCGCTGATCGAGGGACGTGGTGACCTTGCCTTCATGTTCGATGCGGTGGCGTCGAGCCGTCTGACGCTGCGCGGGCATATGGATTTTCCGCTTGGGATTGTCACCGTGCCCGGTCACCCCCTGACGAGGGAAACCCATGCCCGCTTCAGTGATTGCGCCTCATGGCCGCTCATCATGCCTGCCGCACCGCTCGCACTGGCTGAGAAGCTGGACTGGCTTGCTGCGGAAACAGGGGTGAGGATCACGCCGGTATGTGAATCGGATGATATCGAAACCCTGAAGTCGCTTGTTCGTCATGGCGTCGGGATCAGCGTCATGAGCTATGTGGATGTGATCGAGGAGGTCGAGTCAGGCGCGCTCGCCTTCATTGGTCTCGCCCATCCGAAGCTGCGACCGTTCAGTCTTTCATTCTGCGTGGATCAGGCACGATCTCTGCCCGTCGCTGTGCGTCTGGTGGCGGCTGCGCTCGACAAGGCAATCAGCGACAAACAGGGCCTTGCGCCGCCCCCAGATCCGGAACCCGCGGCGCGTGAGGCGCCACCCGGTGCATGAATGCATCGGAGAGGCTTATCCCTCGTGATGGTTGAGGAGCGGTTGATGGCCCACGCTGGCCGAGGAGATGGCCTGGACCGCCTCGGTTGAATCGACCACCACCAACGCATCGCCCGCGATCGGGGTGGGGGTGCGATCCTTGGGCAACAAGGCACGGAAGCGCCCGTCATAGCTCGCAGCCTGCTCGTACTGCGCGTCGAGCAGGCCGTTCTTGTCCATGAACACATTCATGGTGGCGGGAATGCGAATACAGCCTTCCGAGGCCGGATGGCCGAGACGCTGCTCGAGGAAATCCGGGTCGGTGGCATGAATCTCCAGACGGATATCCCCGGTTTCGTGATCAGGACGCCAGCCTTTGACGGCATTATGCCAGCCCATGTCCCAGACGCGCATACCCTTGGCGCCAATGCCACGAATGCCATTCTCGTTCTTGGTCCCGAGTGCGCGGTAGCCCAGACGGTCAGGCGAATTGATGAATACGCCGGTGGGGGTGATATAATAGAATTTCCGCCCTGCCTTACCGGTGGAGACCGGGGTGCCGCCGAGCGTCTCCCATTCGGCTGCGCCGGGCATGGCGAGAACATAGCACAGCCGCTGCACCTTGGGGTTGCGATCAACCACCATCAGAAGCTGCGGCCTGTCGATAGGCGTGTTGGAACTGGCGATGGCCGCGCGCGCCAGCCGGATGAATCGTTGACGCTGCTCCGGCGTGTAGGTGGTGAAGCGGGAGACCGATTTCTTCATGAGAAGAGTAAGGCGGCTCGCCTCTACCCGGGCCTGAGCCTCGGACAGTACCGGCAGAGGCGGGATGACGATAGGCGGTGTTGCCGCATGATCGGGCACGGAAGAAACCGCACCGGAAGCGCCTGGTGCTCCGCTGATGGATGACGGAAGCGGGGGAGCATTGAGATTCTGCGCCTGAGCGCAGCCTGACAGCGCTGTGGCCGAGACAAGACAGCTCAGGAATATTCCCTGCAGGGTCCTCCTGATCGGGGTCATCACGCCTGACGAACTGGCCCGGTATCTGTTCTGCATCTCAACTCCAAAGCTCCGTCGGCCAAACGTTGCAGGCCGGATTCAGTTTGTCGGACCGGGCTTGGGGCCCGAGCCGCTCAGAAAGCGGTCGAACCAGGCAATCATGCGCTTCTGGGCATCGATTGCATGGTCCCGCCCCCTCATTCCGTGGCCTTCACCGGGATAGATCACAAGGCTGGTCGGAATCCCGAGCGCGCGCAAGGCATGATAGAATTCAAGACTTTGTGCAGGCGGGCATTCCACGTCATTGGCCCCGACATAGATGAAGGTCGGCGTCCTGACCTGCTTGATGAATGTCATCGGCGAGGAATGCGCGTAGATGGCGGGATCGTCATAGACTGTGGCGCCGAAGAAGGGAGGCATCCAGGCATCGATGCCGTTCTGTCCGTAATAGGATTGCCAGTTGGCAATACCGCCCCCTGCTGCGGCGGCCTTGAAGCGGTTCGTCTGCGTCACGATCCACATGGTCATGTAGCCGCCATAGGAATAGCCGGTCACGCCGAGGCGGTGCTCATCGATGGGGGCCTGTTTTTCGAGCGCATCGATGCCACGATGGATATCGCGCAGATCGCCATGGCCGAAATCGCGACGGTTCGCCATCGTGAAGGCCTCGCCCTGGCCGTAGCTGCCGCGCGGATTGGGCATGAACAGATCATATCCGGCCTTGAGCAGCACGGCCGAATCCCCGGTCGCCCGCAGAAAGCGCGGCGTGACCGCTGAGGAGGGCCCGCCATGGATCATGGTGATCATCGGTACCTTGCCATGACGCGTCTGGGGGGCAGGACGCTCCTTTGGGGCCAGATGCCAGCCCTGTACCGTGTAGCCATCGCTGGTCCAGCTGATACTGGTGGCGGTGAAGGGCGCGGTCTGACCCTCATTGTCATGGGTCACGGCGCGCCAGGACCCGATGGGCCCCGCCCAGAGCTCAGGGGCCTTGGTGAAATTCTGCCGGACGATCACGCTCTGCGTGCCCGCGCAGACCAGTCGGGGTTCGCCCCCGCCATCGGAAAGCAGATCGTCATCGAGGACCATCAGGGGAGATTTGTCATCAAGGGCCTGAAACAGGGTTTTCGGGCTCGCGATGGCCGAAGCGATCAGACGTCCGCCACACCAGCTCAGCCCGGTGACTGTGCTATGGGCGTTGCGGGTGAGGGCAACCGGGGCGGCTTTCGGGCGGGTCAGGTCGAGCTGCATCGGGTCGCCGCCAAAAAAGCCGAAATCGCTCATCAGTCCGGCCACGAAGCTCACGCTCCTGCCATCCGGTGCGACCAGGGGAAGCCCGATCTGCTGGGAAAGCGGGTGGGTATAGAGCACCGTTTCCTGACCATGGGCAAAGCGTGACAGATGAGCCTGCCACCAATTGGCATCGCCGTTGCCCTTCGCTGCCGTGCCGATGAAGGCGGGCTCGGGGGCCTTCTGCCAGTCATATTCATAGACATAGAGATCATCGGGCGACTGCCAGTGCAGGCCATCCTTCTCTACCGTCGCAATGCGCTGCTCGTCTTCCTTCGCATCGATCTCGCCCGTTTCAGGGGCGCCTGCCTGGAGGGCGCCGGGATCGCGTCGCGCATCGGCAATGGCCAGCACGGCCAGAGTCCCGTCTGGACCATAACGCAGGTCCTGCAGGGACCCTGTGAACTTCAGTAGCGTGGTAAACCCACGGCCATCCGGCGTCACGCTCACGATCTGGCGGTTCTGCGTTTTCTTCTGTCGCAGGATGAAGGCCAGATGCTGCCCGTCCGGGCTCCAGCTCGGACTGGAGGGAACGCAGTCGCTGCAGGGCAGGGAAATTGTCGTGGCTTTACCGCCAGGCAGGGAGCGCAGGACGAGAGAGGGAACCGGTGTCTCGTCTGACTCAGGATGCTCGAGCGTATCGAGGCTCGCCACGAGCCGGCCATCGGGCGAAAGCGCCGGCGAGGAGAAGAGATGGAGCGGTTCGGCCGCGGCGGTGCCTAAAGCAAGGAAAGAGGTGCCGAGCAATCCGGCCAGTTTCAGAAAATCACGTGTCATGACCGGCCTTATGATTGGGTCGTCAGGGGCGCGGAGCCCGGAGGGGGAGAGTTGGGGTTCGTGCCCGGGCGGTGGGGCTCGCGTGTCGGAAAGATGCGATGCCAGAGCCGGGTGCCAAAGCGGCCGATGGCGTCCATGTAAAGATAGACGACCGGGGTCGTATACAGCGTCAGCAGCTGGCTGATCAGCATGCCGCCGACAATGGCAATACCCAGCGGGCGGCGCATCTCGGAGCCATAACCGTGACCGGTCATGAGCGGTACGGCTCCAAGAGCCGCTGCCAGGGTGGTCATGAGAATGGGCCGGAATCGCGTGAGGCAGGCCTCATAGATGGCTTCGCGCGGAGTATGGCCCAGCTCTTTCTCGGCATAGAGCGCAAAATCGATCATCAGGATCGCGTTCTTCTTCACGATGCCGGTGAGCAGGATCATGCCGATCATGGCAATAAGACTGAAGGACTCTCCGCCGATCCACAAACCCAGAATAGCGCCGATACCTGCCGAGGGCAGCGTGGAGAGAATGGTGAAGGGGTGAATCAGGCTCTCATAGAGCACCCCCAGCACGATATACATGGCAAACAGGGCCGCCACGAAGGCCAGAAGCTCGTTGACGAGCATGTCCTTTGTCTCACCGGCCAGCCCGGAGAACTCGCCTCCAAGGCCGGGCGGGGCGCCCATATCCTGCAGCGTCTGTTCGATCAGTTTGCGGGCGTCTTCATAGGTCTTGCCCTCGACCAGATCGAAACTCACAGCGGTGGAGGTCATGCCGTCCTGATGGTCGATCTCCATCGGGGTCGGTTCCATGGCGAGATCGGCGACATTGATCAGCGGGATCATGGTCTCGACCGAGGAAGCCACGGCCGAGCCATTGGAATTGTTGCCCGTAATCTGGTTGGCGATGGCATTGCGGAGCGAGGCCTGACTGAGCTGGGTCGCGGTCGAGGCGGTGGCGCTGTTATCGGCGCGTACGCGGATCTGGTTTGACCGCACTGCGCCAGCCGGTGTGCCCGAGGCTGTCGATATCCAGGTGCTGCGGAGTTCTTCCGGTGACTCGCGATAGGCCCGGGCAACCTCCATCACCACGGAATGGGTGGTGATTTCGGTGTGGATGCGCGATGCGACAGTCTGGCCATAGGCATCGTAGAGCACATTGCCCACGAGCTGCGGAGTGACCAGATAACGGGCTTCGGTATCGCGGCGCAGCCTGACATGAACCGACGCGCCGTGACCTTCGATATTGGTCGTAACCGAGGTCATCATCTTTTCTTTGCGCAGCCGCGCGACGAGGCGGGGCACCCAGAGTTTGAGTTCCGCCGGGTCCTGATCGCGCAGCACATAGCGGAACGCACCGCTGCGATGCTGGCCGCCGCCGCCATTGGGGTCACCCGCGGAGAAGAAGGAGGTGCGCAGGCCCGGCATGTCGCCCAGCTTCTTGCGGATGCTGTCCACCACCTGAACGTCGGTGCGTGTGCGGGTACGTTTGTCGCTCAGGCGGGCAAAGAGCTGTCCGTCACTGCTGCTGTTGTTCCAGCTCGTGACCGAGAGCACATCGGGATCGGCCTTCATCACCGCACCGACATAGTGGATGCGCTTGGTAATCTCGCTGAATGACATCGTGTCGTCGCCGCTGATCGACCCTCCAACCAGCGCAATATCCTGCGCGGGCACACCGGTTTTCGGCATGAGCACGATCGAGCCCACCAGGACGATGAAGCTGAGAGGCAGGGTGAGGAAGGTCAGGACGTGATGGCGCAGGGCGACGCGCAGCGTCCGGCCATAAAGGGCGATGATGCCGTCGAGCACGAAATCGATCACAAGGATGACCCGGTCGCTCAGGCGACGGCCATCCGGCCTCTCATGTTCGACATCCAGCCAGTACGCACACATCATGGGGGTGAGGGTGAGCGAAAGCACAAGCGAGATGAGCAGCGCCGAGACGATGGTCATCGAGAATTCGTAGAAGATCGCTCCCACCTGACCGGGGATGAACAGGAGCGGGATGAATACGGCGATCAGCGAGGCCGTGATCGAGAGTACCGTGAAGCCGATTTCCGAGGAGCCACGAAGACTGGCGCTCATGCGGTCCATGCCCGATTCCATATGTCGGGCGATGTTTTCGAGCACCACGATGGCATCATCGACCACAAAGCCGACCGAGATCGTGAGCGCCATGAGCGACATGATATCGAGGGTGAAATGCTGCCATTTCATGACGGCAATCGTGCCGACAAGGGCGATCGGCACCGTTACAGCGGGGATGATGGTCGAGCGCAGGCGGCGCAGGAACACCAGAATGACCCCGATCACCAGAATGATCGAGATGGCCAGGGTGAGCTGCGTATCTTCCAGGGAGGCGCGTATGCTTGAGGAAAGATCGATGGCCGTATCCATCTCGACACCGGGAGGCAGCACGGAGCGCAGCATCGCCATGCGCTCCTTGACCGCATCGACGATCTTGACCGTGTTGGCCTTGGGCTGTCCCCGCACGATCAGTGTGATGGCCGGTTTGTTGTTGAAGTATCCGGCCTGATAGAGGTCCTGCACGCTGTCTTCCACCGTGGCGACAGAGGACAGCTTGATGGGGTTGATGTTATTGCGATAGCCGATGATCAGATCGCGGTATTGCGCCGCTTTTTCAGCCTGGTCATTCGTCTCCAGCATCATGCGCTGGCCGCCTGAATCGATGAAACCCTTGGGCGTGTTGGCATTGGCCGAAGCAAGCGCCTGACGCACGTCCTCGAAACCCACACCCCATTTGTAAAGCGCATAGGGATTCACATCCACGCGCACGGCAGGGTCGGCAGAGCCTACGGCCTGCACGTGACCCACACCCTTGATCTGCGCGAGAAGCGGCTTGACCCGGATCTGCGCCAGATCGAACAGCTTGGGCAGGGTCATCACATCCGAGGTCAGCGACAGCAGATAGACGGGCTGCGACGTCGGGTCTTCCTTGTAGGCGTAGGGGTCGCGATCGAGTGTGCCCTGGGGCAGATCGGCCCGCGCTGCCCTCAGCGCGGCCTGCACGTCTCGGAGCGCTCCGTCGATATTGCGCGACTCCACAAAGTCGATGCGAATATAGGCGAAGCTGTTTTCGCTGTCTGATTCGATCTGCTTCACCCCGGCAATCTGGCCGAGATAACGCTCCAGAGGTGTGGTGACGGAGCTCACCATTTGCTCGGGGCTCGCGCCGGGCTGCTCGATCTCGACATTGATCGTCGACGACCCGATATCGGGCAGGCTGGCGACCGGCATCAGCGGGTAGCAGATCGCCCCTGCCGCGAGCAGCGAAAGGGCGAGCAGAATCGTCGCCACAGGACGCATGATGAAGAGACGACAGAAATTCATTTCGACTTCATAGCAAAGATTTCGTGAAAATACCCATGCGCCTGCGGGCAGCCGATTATGTTTTCGTCATCTTGTCACAAACAGTAAGCAAATGCGTCTGTCCTGTCCGCCCCGCCTCTCGGAGGTGAAGGTTTCTTGCAGGGCGCGCCCGATACTCTATGGCCAACAGGTTTCGGCATGATTGCCCGGGCAGCACCGGTTTTCCGATCAGTCCATGACCTGGGTTTCGCTGTTCCTGAACTGCATGACGACCCAGTCGATGAACACGCGCACCCGTGGGGAAAGCTGCCTGCTCTGAGGATAAAGCAGGGATACGGGCGTTGCTGAGGGGGGATGAGCGGGCAGGATTTCGAGCAGGCTCCCCTGCGCCAGATCCTGTTCGATATGGTAACGCGGCACCTGGACCAGCCCGAGACCCAGCCTGGCTGCCGCAACAAGACTTTCGGCACCGTTGACGACCATCGGGCTCGGCAAGGTCATATGGCGCAAAGCCCCGTCCTGCATGAATTCGAGAGGCAGGATCCCGCCGGTAGCCGAAGAGCTGAACCCGATCATCCGGTGTCCTTCCAGCGCCTCGATCGTATGGGGCATACCATGGCGTTCGATATAGGGTGGCGACGCGCAGGTCACTTCCCTGAGCATGGCCACCCGACGTGCGACCATATCGCTATCCTGCAGGTCGCCGACGCGAAGGACACAATCGATCCCCTCACGAATCAGATCCACGAGCCGATCGCCCTCGGTCAGCGTGAGGTCGATCTCGGGATATGTTGCCATGAAACCGGGCAGATGCGGCAGAATGAAATGTCGTGCCAGGGTACCATGGACATCGACACGCAAGGGGCCACGGGGCTGTGCGCCCCGGAAGCCAGCCTCAGCGTCCTCAAGATCGGCGATAATCGAGAGACAGCGTCGGTGAAAGGCCTCGCCATCGAGCGTCGGGCTGACATGGCGTGTCGTACGCTGGAGAAGCCGGACTCCGAGCCGCTCCTCCATTTGCCTGATAGCGTCGGTGACCGTGGAGCGTGGCAGTCCAAGATCGCTGGCGGCGCCAGTGAAGCTGCGCCGTTCCACGACCCGGGTGAAGACCCGCATGGCGTCAAATCGGTCCATTGCTTTGTTCGCCATATCCGGAAAGTGATACCGGATCATGCGCGATTATCTGCCCCCGGAAAAGCACCATACTCCGCTCATCCTCATCAGAGAGATCAGTCAGGAGATCAGCCATGACCCAGAACACCCAGAAGATCGCTCTTGTCACAGGGGCTTCGCGCGGCATCGGCGCAGCCATTGCCGAGCGCCTGGCCAGAGACGGTTTCACCGTTGTGATCAACTATTCCGGCAGCGTTGCCCCTGCAGAGGCGCTGGCGCAGAAAATTCAGCAGCAGGGTGGGCGTGCCATGACTGCCCAGGCCGATATCAGCAACGCCGATGCCGTGCGAGGCCTGTTCGATGCGGCTGAGGCGGCTTTTGGAGGGGTGGATGTTCTGGTCAATAATGCCGGGATCATGAAGCTGTCACCCATCGCAGACACGCAGGACGAGGATTTCGATCAGCAGATTGCCGTCAATCTGAAAGGGACATTCAACACGCTCCGCGAGGCGTCCAGACGCTTGCGAGATGGAGGGCGGATCATCAATTTCTCCTCGAGCGTCGTTGGGCTGCTTTTGCCGGGTTATGGCGTGTATGCCGCAACCAAGGCCGCCGTCGAGGCGATGACGGCCATTCTGACCAGGGAGTTGCGCGGTCGCGGGATTACCGTCAATGCGGTAGCGCCGGGTCCGACAGCCACGTCGCTGTTCTTGGACGGCAAATCATCCGAACAGATCGACAGGCTGGCCAGAATGGCGCCTCTGGAAAGGCTGGGTGAACCTGAGGACATCGCCGCCAGTGTTGCCTTTCTGGCAGGACCGGACGGAGCGTGGATCAACGGGCAGACCCTGCGCGCCAATGGCGGCATCGTCTGATCCTGCTTCGTACGCAGAGGACAGGGCTTGATGCGGCATCACCGCGGGACGGCGGATCATCATTCTCACATGCCGCCTGTCAAACAGGGAGCATGGCTGTCTCGCATCTCGCCGCACAGGGTCGCGGCAATCGGATCCTTGGAGCCGCGTGACCCTGTGGGCTACACGGTGAGAGCTGCTGCGTCCGTGTCTGTTGCTGCTCCGGAAACGTCCTTGCAGGCCGGGTTCTCTATCCCGGGCATCGAGCCCGGACGACCCGTAGGCTGACGTGTGTAATAAAGTTCGGCCAGCTGGATCGGCAGGATGTCCATGAAGCGCGAGCCGAGCACCAGCCAGTTCGGGAAGATGATTCTCCTCTTGCGGCGGGCCAGTCCGCGCAGGATATGCGCTGTCGCATTTTCCACGCTCATCAGACCGGGCATCGGGAATCGGTTCTGCGCCACCATCGGGGTGGCCACAAAACTGCAGCACACACTCGAGAGATGGATTCCGGCGCGGCGGCTATAGGCGCCGCTCGCGACCAGAAAGCGGTCAAGTGCCGCTTTCGAGGCGGAATAGGACGGGGTGCCGGGATAGGATACGAGCCCGGCTACCGATGCAATGGCGCATATCTGACCTCGCTGGCTGCGCAACCGGCCTGTCCTGACAAGGGGCTGGCGACGCATGCGTGTCATCACTGGCAGGATGGCATTGAAGGCCCCCTCCAGATTGACCGCCATCATACGCCTGATCTGGCTTGGCGTTTCAAAGGCGGCGCCTTCTTCATCGAGCGCATCCACACCACCGGTCACCCCGGCGCAGACCAGAAGCAAATCGATCGCCCTGTCCGGGCCTTCGGCACACCATTCGGTCATGGCCTGACGATCGGTCACATCAAGACAGGTGGTGCGGGCTGTTGCTCCACGCTCATGGCAACTCGCTCGCGTGGCCTCCAGCCCCGTGGCGTTGCAGTCGGCCAGATAAAGATGGCGTCCCGGTTCCGACAAGGCGAGGGCGAGGGCGCGACCGATTCCCGAGGCGGCGCCGGTGATGAAGATCGTCTGATAATTCATGAACCGAACATTAAACGTTGTGCCGTCTTGCGCCAAATCCCTCTGCCAGATCAGCAAGATGGGCGTGATGCGTGAAAAACAGGATCTGGTTTTGTGCAGCAATGCCCGCGAGCGTTGCGAGACCGGCCCCGGCTCGAGCCTCGTCGAACGTCATGAACAGATCATCGACGATAAAGGGCAGGCGAATACCGCGCGCGCGCGACTGATCGAGAGCGGCAAGACGAAGACTCAGGAAAAGCTGGTCGCGTGTGCCTTCGCTCATGGATCCGGGGCGTATCAGTGTTTCGTCCCGGGTCAGGGCGGCGAGTTCGGGCGATTTGCCATCCTCTGCAATGACCAGACGCCCGTAACGCTGGCAGGTCAGGGCCTCGAAATAGCGCTCGGCCGATTTAAGCAGAGGATTTGTGTTCTCGTCACGCTGTCGTCGCGCCACGTGATTGAGAATCAGCGACTGGATGCGTGAGGAAGCCCAGGCCTCGGCCGCAGCGGCCATTTCAGTGCGGCAGGTTTCGATGGCGAGGGCGGCGTCGCGGGCGTCATGAGCCTGTTCGATCTGGCGCAGATCCGTGCCGATCTCGCCGCGCCGTCCGAGCTTGTCGTCACGCTCGCGCTCCATTGCCTCGCGGGCGAGAGCCAGATCGTCAAGGCGTTTCTCTACGGCTTCGGCAGACCATTCCTGCGCCTGCGTCAAAAGCGCCGCAAGATCGGGGACATTCTCCTCGTCTGCCAGCCTGCGCTCGATGGCGGCGGCTTCCTCCTGCAGGGTACGATAGGTCTTTTCACGGGTGAAGGCAGCGCGAAGCCCCTCTATGACAGCAGGATCGACAACCGGATCCGGCGTTTCGGCTCCGGCGAGGCGGGAGGCGAAATCCGCAAATACCCGGGTGATGCTTTCCTGTTCACGCCGGGCCTCATCGAGTGACGCGGCGGTTTTTTCCAGATCGGCGTCATAGCTTTGAGCCCTGTCCCGGTCGAGACGGGCCTGACGGAGTTCATTCGCCAGGAGATCGAGGGCCTGCCTCGGGGGGCGAGAGGCGAGTCCGTCCTGTCTCTGCAATTGCGCGATAAACCGGGCGATCTCGCTCTCCAGAGACTCAGCCTCGGCCTTCTGGATATCGAGGCGGTTCTTCAGCGCCAAGGCTTCGGTGGCCGCTTTATGTTGGGCGGTAAGGGCATCGATGGTGCTCGTCGGCGCGAGGTCGAGCGCGGGGCAGGAGGCGCCGAGAGATGCCCAGCGATCGGATAATATCGCGCGCTCGGCAGAGAGGTCTTCCTTTCTCCGCAATTCGACATCCAGGCTGCGCTGTTCCTGATCGATATCGGCTCTCAGCTGACTGGCCAGATCGGCCTCTCTCTGCCACGCCGTCCGGCGGGACTGCGCCCAGAGAACGGCTTCACCCAGAGCAGGGAAGACGGGCATATCGGGCAGGGCTGCGCGCAGGGACTCGAATGCCCGGCGGCGGAGGCTTTCCGCATCTTTCTGTCGCGAGATGATCAGCGCATGTGCGTCGGCTGCTTCGAGCGCCTGTTCCCGAAGCGTCAGCCAGCCCCGCAGGCGTTCGGGGTCGAGACAGGGCAGGGTGCGACGGGTCAGTTCTTCCTGCCACTGTTTTCTGGCAGCTTCCCGGGCTTGATCGAGCCCGGCAATTCGTTGGCGCTGTTGATCCTGTTTCAGCGTGAGATGGTCGATTTCCTGCTCGATCTGGGTCAGGCGCGCTGACTCCTCTGCCTCGTCGAAACGACGGTCTGCCAGAGAATCCGCGTGGCGCAGGGCGTCCAGATAAAGCGCACGGCCATTCTCTTCCCGAGGGTCGAGCCTGTCGAGGAGGGCATCACGATGGGCACGCGCCTCGAAAAGGGCGGCGAAAGAAACTATCTGACGCTGCTCCAGATGGGCTTTGGAGAGTTCCTGTCGTGCTTTCGCCTCTGTCACGGCGACCAGCTCGGTACGTTGAACCGCGCACTGGGTGTCGCGGTCACGCCAGATCGTCATTTCACGGTCGACGAAGTCAGGATCCGGGATGGCCATCCGATGCAGGTTGTCGAGCTCGCCCTGCCAGGGGTGAAGATCGTTCAGGGCACGGGCAAGGCGCTGTTCTGCCTGGTGAAGGTCTCGCCCGAGGCCTGCGAGGTCGCGATCGAGTGTGTCACGCTTTTCGGCCTGCTGCAGGGCGAGGAGGAGCGCTGCCAGCGGGGGCGGCTCACGATGATCGAGGCGCGATGTCGCTGCCGCGAGACGGTCTTTCGCGTGGGCAATGGCATCCCTGTTGTCCTGCTCCCGTCGCGTCAGGGTGTCGTTTTCGAGCGTGAGCGGGCGCAGCCGGGTCAGGGTTTCCGGGTCAGGCAGGGCGGCCAGGATCGTGCCATACGGCCCCTCGTGCCCGGCGATACGCAGCTTGAGATCGAGCGCCTCCAGCATCTTGGATTGCTCCTGGCTGGTTGCCAGAAGCGGGTCGAGATGGGCGGCACGGGCCTGAAGGGAGTCGATCGTTGTTTCATGCGCCAACAGGAGTGCATCGGGATGACAGGCGCGGCGCAGGGCGAGAAGACCGTCATGGTGGTCGGTCTGCCGGTCAATCCGGTGCTGGCAGGCAACGTGCCTTGCAATGGTCTCGTCGAACGCTGCGTGATCCTGCACCGAAAAGCGTGGAGGCATGTCGGTTCTGAGCGTGGCCAGAATCTGCTCATGGCGATCAAGATCGCGGCGCACGCGCCTGAGCCGCTCCAGAGACTGCCTTTCGCTCGCATTGTCGCGCAGACCGGCCTGGAGCGTGACAAGGGCTTCGTCGATTTCTCCGGCCTCGCGGTTGAGGCTGTTCCAGCGTTGGCTGTCCTTCTCCGCGGCGATGAGCCGCGTACGGGCCTCGTTCAGACGGTTTCTGAGGTCGTTGAGCCGTGTGCCACGGCCATTCTTCTTCCAGAGCGCCCCGGCTTCGGCATCGAGTGACGCGAGCACGCTCTGGACATTCCCGAGCCCGAATCCTGCTGCGAGAAGCTGCTGGCCCAGATCATCCTCGAACTGGGCCATTGCATGGCCACCCTGACGCAGGCGCGCGTGATCGAGACTCCATAGACGTTCGAACCCCGTGCGATCCACACCACCGAGCAGGCTGATCAGCCTGTTTTCATCGAGTGGAGTCGTGCCATCGGATGCCAGAAGGGTCTGTTTGGTGCCGCGCTTGCGGATCATGCCGAGCGGGGCGTTGTTGTCCTGTTCGACCACGGCGCCAATGCGCAACTGGGCGGCATCGTAGCGCCAGTCCTGCGCCTTGTTGTGGGGGAAGCCGAAAAGCAGGTCACTGATGGCCTGAAGCGTAGTCGATTTGCCTGCTTCGTTCGCCCCGTAAAGCACATGCAGATCGGAGCCATGCGCCTCGAAAATGTAGGAGCGATCAGCAAATCCGCCGTAACGCAGCAGATCCAGACGGGCAAGCCTCATGGCGTGTCACCCCCCGAAGCGAGCCTGTCGCACAGGCTCTCGCCAAGTGCGGGGAGAATCGTCTCCCAGGCGCGCTGATCGATGCGATCCAGCAGGGATCCGGGTTGGACATCGCCGAGATTCAGGGTCCGCAGACAGAGATCGAGCTCGGCGCCGATCTCGGCCAGGAGCGCAGGGTCCCGAGTGGCTTCCTGTATCAGTCCTGCAAGGGCGCTGTCTGTCGCCATGCCGGGCGATGCCTCGTTCTCTCCAGCCTGCTCCTGAGCGCGGGTCTGGATCTGCAGCTTCTCGAGCTCGATTTCTCCACCGCTCATGGCCGCCAGATGCTGGACTGTCTCTCTGAGGGCGATACCCTGACGGCGGAGCAGATCATGCAGGGTGGTCTTCCCCTCGAGAATGAGCCGCGTGACACAGAGATGGTCAGGATGGGCCTCGGCAAGCCGGACAAATTCAGCCCCGAGGCGCTGGTGCAACTCGGCCTCCTGAGTCATTCCCGTGCAGTCGAAATGCAGGGTCCGCCAGCGTACCACGTCGCAGGGAAGGGGGTCTATCGACGTGACCGTACGGTTATCGACCGTGACCAGAACGACGCCTTTCTCACCCGTTTCGTGGATATGGCGTCCCTGCAGAACACCGGGATAGACGATGGGCGTTCCATCTTTGTCGATCATGCGTTCATGCACGTGTCCCAGTGCCCAGTAATCATATCCCCTGGCACGCAGCCCCTGTACGGAACATGGCGCATAGACCTCGTGCTGACCATGACCGGAAAGTGAGGTGTGCAGCACCCCGATATTGAAATATCCCTCCATCGGTTTCGGATAGGAGGGGGTCATGTCGTCAGGCACATGGCGCTCGGCAAAGCTCTGCCCGTGCAGCGCTACGCCGAGAGGCTCGATTGTGAAACTGCCCGGTTTGCGCGAGGGAAATCTCTGGACCCCCTGGGGCAGAGGCAGATCGCGTGTCAGGATCGAGGCGGCGTCGTGATTGCCCTGAAGGAGATAGACGCCGATCCCGTGCCGGATCAGCCTGCCAAGGGCATTGGCCATGTACCGCCCCGTGCTGACAGTTTTCCAGTTCCCGTCATACAGGTCGCCGGCAATCACGACAAAAGCCACGTCGTGGGCGATGGCAGCATCCACCATCCTGTCCAATGCCCGGCGCGAGGCATCGCGGATACGTTCCATGGACAAACCGTCATGGCGTTCAAGACCCCGAAGGGGGCTATCGAGATGGAGATCGGCGGCGTGGATGAAACGGAACGAACTCATGGGCTCGTTCTATCGCATGCTCTGATCCGGCGCATCGAAAGAAAAAGGGAGAAGGACTTCTTGTTATGCCGTGCCGTCGATCCTCGGTCGTGCCATGATCCCCGCCGATAATATCCTGCTTCTTCTGGTTCTGGCAGCCGCAAGCAGCCTGATCGTCCGCGTGGTACGTAACAGCGTACCGCTACCTCTGATCCAGATCGGTCTCGGGATTATCGCGGCGCTGGCAGGCATTTCCATCGGGCTGCGCCCCGATCTGTTCATGCTCGTCTTCATGCCGCCGCTGCTCTTCGCGGACGCATTTCGTATGCCGCTGCGCGAATTTCATGAATTGCGCGGCACGATTTTCTTTCTGGCCTTCGGCCTCGTCGTATTCAGTACTGTGCTCTGCGGTTATGCCATTCACTGGCTGATCCCCGCTCTCGATCTGCCATGCTGCTTCGCGCTCTCCGCGGCGCTCTCTCCGACCGATACGGTGGCTGTCACAGGTCTGCTGGCGGGACGTCGCGTCCCGGAGCGAATGCTTCATGTGCTGTCGGGTGAGGCTCTCTTCAATGACGCATCGGGGCTGGTATGCTTCCGGTTTGCGACCGCTGCCGCGATGACGGGCGAGTTTTCCTACCGGCAGGCCTTCGGCGATTTCCTGCTGGTGGCGTTTGGCGGTCTGGCCGTGGGCGCGCTCATTGCCTATGTCTCGGCGCGGATCAACAGAATCCTCTTGCGCCGGGGTTTCAATGATCCTCCGCTGCAGATCACGCTGATGATCCTGCTTCCCTTCGTGACCTATATCGTGGCGGAGCATTTGCGATGTTCCGGAATACTGGCGGCCGTCTCGGCTTGCATGGTCATCAAGATGATGGGCATGCTCGAGGAAACCGATACGGCAACACGGCTTCAGGCAACCACGATCTGGGGCATGGTGACCTATATCTTCAACGCACTTATCTTCCTGCTTCTGGGTTTGCAGATGCCAGCTCTCATGCGCAGCGGCGTGGCTATGGCTCATGAGCGCCAGGTGTCGCTGCTGGCGCTCGCCGGGTTGATCGCAGCCATCTATCTGATCATGACCCTGCTGCGTTTTGTCGGGGTGTGGTTTTCCATTCTCAGGCGATGGCTCGTTGCGCGCTGGACCCACACGCCTTTTGTCTGGCCCGACTTCCTCGGATCGGTTCTGCTCACTTTTGCCGGGGTACGGGGGGCGGTCACGCTTGCTGCCGTGCTTTCCCTTCCTGCCGCCGGCAGCGAGATGGGCGCTTTTCCGTCACGTGACCTGCTGATCACCATCGCTGCTGGTGTGATCGTGATCTCGCTCATGGGCGCCGGTCTTTTCATGCCGCTCTGTCTGCGTTTCCTGCCGGTTGCCGGCATGGAACGCCATGCGGCGGAGGAGACGAAAGCACGGCAAGAACTCCTCCACACGGCAATTGCCCTGATCCGCGAGGAGAAATTGCGCGGGAATGAGAGTCACGCGGCGGCCGGTCAGGAGGACATGGTCAAACGCGATGTGCTCGACCGTCTGGAACAGACTTACGAGAACCGCCTCAGCCAGATCGATGAGACGCCTCAGACATCGCTCATGGGGCGTAGCGTATCGCTGCGTCGCGAGCGGCTGGAACTGGCGACGCGACTGCTCCTGCTGCGTGCCCAGCGCGACACCCTGCATCGGCTTTTTGTAGGCCGGGGTATCAACGACCAGACCGAATGGGAATTGCAGCAGGAGCTCGATTTCGAGGAGCAGCTATTGAGAGCGCGCGTAGCGCGTCTGCCGAAAGATATCGGATAGCGTACGCGACGTTCTCGAGGATCGTCGAATGGCTGCCCTGAAGGCAGGGGAGAGAAAAGCCTCCCCTGCGCTGCACTCAGAGCAGGTCACGCTGGCGGAGTTCGTGGCGCATGGTCTCGAGCATGAAGCGAGTCGAGGCTTCCGCACGGTCTTCCCAGGCGAAAACGCAGGAAGAGAGAATGCCGTCGAAGCGTATCTCGGCAAGGGTATCGAAGAAGAGTTTCCAGTCGATCTCGCCCTGCCCGATATCAAGATGCTGATGCACGCGGACCTTCGAGCCCGGCGGATTGACGATGTAGCGCAGCTCTGAGGATTTGCGGTGGTCATAAGTGTCTGCAACACGGATATGCACGAGGATATCGGCAGCTTCGCGCAGCATCGCAGCCATATCCTCCCCGTAGAAAAAGGTATGCGGCACGATATACGACATCTTCACGGCGTCCGAGCCGATACTGCGGATGATATCGATGGCGGGATGAAAGGTCTCTACCCAGTCTTCGGGATGGGGTTCGAGCGAGAGGGTAATGCCCGCACGCTCCAGCTGCGGGACCAGGTCATCCATCGATCGCCAGAAAGCAGCCTCGCAGGTTTCCGGCGTGGCGACACCGGGTGGCAGCCCGGATGAGCGTTCCGGTGACGTGCCGCGGCCGAATTCGGAGACCATGACCTTGCACTCCATTTCCGAGGCAATCTCGATGGCGCGGCGCCAGTAACGCATGGCAGCGAGACGCTCTTCTTCAATGGGGCTGGCCCAGCGATACATGGGTTGCAGAGTCGTCAACTCGGTATTGTTGGCGCGAAGGGCTTTCTTGAAATCGCTGACGCGTTGCGACGTCGCGCGTGGCATGACCCACCAGTCGAGAAAATCTGGGCGTGGGGAGAGTTCGATTCCGTCAAAGCCATAGCCAGCGGTTGCATGGGCGATTTCAGGCAGGGACAGATGACGCTGCATGTAAGGGTCGAGAACCAGTTTCACCGTAAAAATTCCTCCCACAGGGGACTTTCCGTTCCGCCACGGCCTAAAGGCCGTGGCGGGGCGCTGAGGGGGATTTTACGGAGGGGCCGATCACTTCAAGCGAAGAAAACTGATCGAATCACATCAGGGATAACGCCGGAACGATATGATTCGATCACAGATAGGTGTCAAAGCACCCGAAGAGAGGGTCAGCTTCTGAGGGGCATCTGAGGATGCCCTCTCGAAACGGAGGGTCCTGTGTCAGTGGCGTGTTTCAGGGGCGCGACCTGATATCGGGGCCGTTATACTGCCCTCCGGCCATCGGACGATTGACCGGCGGGGAGACCAGAGAGTCCGGCCAGGCGGGTTCGTCGCTGGCACCGGGGACAATGGCGGTGCGGCCGCGTGGCAGGGATTGCGGCAGCTCTTCACGCAAACGCTTGAGCATGCGCTCACGCAGGTCGCAGCACAGATTCCACATGCCATTGGCATCGGCGGCTCCCGCGATCAGTCGGATGGAAATCACCTGAGCGTTGCTGTCAGCAACCTGGCACCCGACAGAACTCATGTCTCGATCCCAATTGGCCGATTTTTCGAGCTCTTCATGGAAAATACGGCGCACCTCATCCACGGGCGTCTGATAGTCGAGCCAGAGAAAGAGCGAGCCGATGAGCGAAGGTGAGCTGTGTGTCCAGTTCTGGAACGGATTTTCGAGAAAATAGGCGATAGGCACGATATAGCGTCGGCGGTCCCAGGTGCGCAGCACCACATAGGTGGCATTGATCTCCTCCACATAGGCCCAGTCACCATTGAGGATCAGCATGTCCTCCATGCGGATTGGCTGGGTAATAGCGATCTGGATGCCGGCAATGAGGTTGGACAAGGCGGGCCGTGCGGAAAGACCGACAACGAGAGAGGCCGCGCCCGCCGAGGCAAAGAGCGATACCCCGTATTGCCGTACGGATTCGAACACCATCAGGGCCGCTCCGACCGTGATCACCCCGCAGGTGATCTCGATCAGACGGCGCAGAATGCGGATCTGGGTCTGGTGCGACCGTACCGTGATGTCATCGACATGTTCGCGATTGGCGATGCGGTCGAGATATTTATCCGTCCCGAAACGAAACGCCCTGATCAGCCCGAAACCGATGGTGATGATCACCGCGAAGGCAAAGAAATGCGCCAGAAACTGGATGGTGGTCGGTGCAAAGCCGGTCGTGGCGGGCAGGGCGGCACTGGCGGCCACGATCATCAGCAGCAGACGCACATGGTTCTGCAGCCGCCCGATCGTTTCATGAATGAATGCAATGCGCCTCAGCCCCGGCAGGCGCGGCAGGGCCTCGGTGATCAGTCGGCTGAAAAGCAGGGCAATGAGCGCAGCGGCCACCAGCAAAAGCGCCGAGGCCATTGCGGGGGGGAGCCAGTCGAACCAGGCGAGAAGCCTCGACATGGAGTGCACATAGTCTTGCTTGATCACGAGTTTTCCTTCGTCTCTCCGGATGACAGGGGCTCTGCTATCACTTTGACGTGATAGAACAAAACCGTTGCATAAGAGGGTTAACCCCTGATGCCGCCTGCGTTTCCCATGAAAGAGCGGTAAGAAACGGGCCCGAGCCCGTATAGGCTCTTGAAAGCGCCCGTGATCTTTTGGTGCGGGGTGATCAGGCCTCTGGTCGTGCCGCCAGACGTCGGGCCAGAAGGGTGCACACGAAAAGCTGGATCTGATGATACATCATGAGTGGCAGTACCACGGTTCCGACCACCGAGACCGGGAAGAGGATATTGGCCATCGGAACGCCTGTGGCGAGTGATTTCTTCGACCCGCAGAGCATGAGCGAAATGCTGCTCTCTTCCGAGAAGCCAAGCACGCGGCCCAGCAGACGCGACAACACCAGAACAAGGCCCAGCAGTACGATATCGAGTCCCGCCATGAGCGCCAGATCGGGCACGGAAACCCGGTGCCAGATTCCCTCCACGACAGCATGACTGAAGGCGGTATAAACCACGAGCACGATGGAGCCTCGGTCGCTCAGGGAGAGCAGTTTCTTGTTGCGATGCGCCCAGGCGCCCAGACGCTTATGCAGCAATTGCCCCGCACCGAAGGGCAGCAGAAGCTGGGTGGCGATATCGAGAATGGCGTGGGCCGACCAGATATTGCCCTTCTGCACGATAAGCCCCGCCAGAATGGGCGTGGCCAGAATGCCGATCAGGTTGGATAATGTGGCCGCGCAGATCGAGGCCGGGACATTGCCTCTCGCGATGGAGGTCAGGGCAATCGAACTCTGAACCGTGGAGGGCAGGCAGCACAGAAAGAGAATGCCATGCCACATATCCGGTTTGAGCAATCCCGGGACGGCCGCGCGCAGGGCGAGGCCCAGTAGTGGAAAGAGCAGGAACGTGCAGGTGAGCACGCTGCCCTGAAGCCGCCAGTCGCGCACGCTCTCCAGAACGGCTTCCGGCTTGAGACGGGCCCCTTGCAGGAAAAACATCAGCGCGATCAGGAAAGTCGTGAGCTTCGAAAAGACATCGGCCCATAGCCCCGAGCAGGGCAGAAAGGTGGCCAGGGCGATGGCGGCGATCAGGCTGAGCAGGAAGGGGTCGAGTTTGCGCATGGGGAGGGATTTCCACCGCAATCACCCCATTTGGCAAGAGGGCGTGCGACCCGCCTCCTGTAATTCGGAGGTCGAGGAAGGAATCGGCTGACACAAGGAGCGGTTCTTCCTTCCGGGTCGCGGCCGAGCGCCCTGGCGGGATAGTGCGCGATGGTGCGGCCTCCCCTCCGAAACCGGTCCAGGAACGGCCCGTCTTCAGGTTTCTCGGGAGAGAAGTGATGCCAGACAGTGCATCAGGCCTTCCCTTGTGTAGCACAAAGGGCAACAGGCGATGAGACAGGAGAAATGACCCGTTGCCAGATCGACCCAGCGCGCAGGCAGAGGGAAGCCGGCAGCGCGTGGAGTAACAACGAAGAGCATCGCAGGAACTGGGACAGCTACGCTAATCTCGTTAGGCTATGATCGCGAAGACGGGGGGTGCGAGATTACGAAAAGCCAATACGCCGAGGGATGATATGACCTCACGATTTCGTTATAATGGACGCAGTCTTCACCCAGCGAGATAGCGCGTTTTCATGATCAAGAGCTTCCCCGGATTCTTCAAGGTATCCTCCCTTTTCGACCTGTTCGAGGAATGCGCGATGCTGATCCTGACGCTCTGCGTCATGGTCGTGGCCGCGCTGGGGCTTGTTCACGTTATTTATGCTGTGTTCGACATGATCCGCACGACCACACTGACCCCGTCGAACCCGGCTGTGCTCCAATCCCTGTTCGGCCTGTGCTTCACGGTTCTGATCGCCCTTGAATTCAAGCACTCCATTCTGGTGGCGCCCGATACGCCCTCGCATAGTCTCGTGCGTATGCGCTCGGTGCTGCTGATCGGCATGATGGCGACCGTACGCAAATTCATCGTGCTCGATCTGAGTTCGGTCGATGTTCTGCAGGTGCTGGCCCTTTCTGCCTCGGTGCTGGCTCTGGGCATCTGCTACTGGTTGGTGCGCAGCCGCAAGCCAGGCGCCGACATCGCTGGTCAGGAAGTTGCCTCACCGGGTGCTTCTCTGCCCAAGGGGGTTTTTGTGAGTGCCTCCCATGCAGAACCGGGACATCACACCGCAGCGAGAGGCACAACCGGGACGGGTGGGCAGGATACGAGCATCGGCGCCGCCTGAGTCGGGTTATTCTGTCCGGAATATCTGTCCTGTTCCGAGGGGGCGTGGCAGGGTGATCCTGACGAGGCGGGGAAGCGCACCCCGGCCATGAATCAGACCATGCCCGCGGCGAGGCCAGGATGACCGACGAGAAAGGCCCGGGCTCCCCGGGAGAACCCGAGCGTGTGACGATCGGACAGACCCGGCTTCTGGCCAATGACTGGGGGGTGCTGACGAAATACACAATAACCTATCAACGGCGTGATGGGGTAGCACAGCAACTCACCCGAGAAACCTATGACCGGGGTGACGGGGCGGCCATTCTGCTGATCAACGTCGCGACCCACACGGTCCTCCTCACCCGGCAGTTTCGTCTGCCTGCCTATGTCAGCGGACATCGCGACGATCTGATCGAGGTCTGCGGCGGTATGCTCGACGACCATGACCCTGCCGCCGCCATCAGACGCGAGGTCGAGGAGGAGATGGGCGTCACCATCGACGCCGTGCGCAAGATCGGCTGCTATTACATGAGCCCCGGATCGGTGACCGAGCGGATCCATTTCTTCATCGGGGCCTATGATTCCTCCATGCGTCGCGCCGCGGGAGGGGGGCTGCAGGAGGAGGGTGAGGAAATCGAGGTGCTCGAACTCGATTTCGACGAGGCACTGGCCATGGTCGATGACGGGCGCATTATCGATGCCAAGACGATCATGCTGCTTCAGCACGCTGCACTCAAAAACCTGTTCGACCGGGACTGAACGCTTCTCTGTGCGAAGTCTAACACAAGGCTGTGATCCTCACACTGGGGGGATGACAGAGGAGCGAAAACCATCTTACAAAACGAAAGTCGTATTTTCGTTTTGAAAGCTCTCTTTCGATGTCCATGGGTGTCAACAGCGCGACCCTGAAACGGCGTCTCGGCATTATCGATGCCGTCAGGCGGGCGGGGTTCCTGCGTACGGAGGCGCTGGCCGAGCAGTTCGATGTCTCCATGGTCACCATACGATCCGACCTCGCCTATTTGCAAAGTCAGAATCTCGTCATCCGCACCAATGGCGGCGCACAGCCCGCGCATGATTACGCGGTCAATGCGCCGCTCGATGAGAGTCCGACCCTGTTCGAGGCGCGGGCCCTGGCCCGAGCCGTGGCGTTCCGGCTCAAACCGGGGCAATGCGTGTTTCTGGATAATAGCCAGGCAGCCTCTTTCGTGCCGGTTCACGCAACGGCAGAGAACCTGCGCTTCGTTGTCAACAGCTTCGAGAATTATCATCTTGCCTGTCGGACGAGCGATGCCGCCGTGTCGCTTCTCGGGGGGGAGTATGACCGGCTCGGTTACCCCATGCTGAGCCCGGCCGCCGATCATGCCCTGTCGTTTTACGATATCGATCTGGCCGTCATTTCGGCCTGTCAGATCGGCAAGACGGGCTTCACCTGTCTCGACCAGACGGGAAACTGCCTCGAGACCGCCCTGTATCGTGCAAAGCAGGTCTATCTGCTGACCGACCGTCTGGACCGTGTCGATGAGGATGGTCGCGTGATGAAGTGGCGCAACACCATGTCGGTCCTGCATGGAGGCATGCCGCCCGATGGCGCTGTTCTGTGTCAGGACTGGACCGTTTTTGCCGAGCCGCCAGCGCCGCCGGGATGAGGGGGCGCGATACCTCGTCCAACGCTTGTCTGCGTTTTTTCCCGAGCCTTCTTTCCTCGATTCTTACCTGATGGATTACCGATCATGGCATCCAGTTTTCTGATGGATCAGACCGCCGATTCACCCCGCTGCATCGTCACGATCGGGGAGATCGTGGTCGAGATCATGGCCCAGACGCAGGGGGTGGGTTTCCTCGAACCCATGGCGCTCAAGGGGCCGTATCCCTCCGGCGCGCCAGCCATCTTCATCGATCAGGTCGCTCGTCTCGGCGTCGATTGCGGAATCATCTCCGCAGTCGGTCGCGATGATTTCGGCACGCTGAATATCGAGCGTCTGAAGCGCGACAGGGTGGATGTGTCCGCCATTCTCAGCGTCGATTCCTATTCGACGGGCTCGGCCTTTGTGCGGTATCGCCCCGATGGCAGCCGGGATTTTGTCTATAATATCCGTCAATCTGCCTGTTCGCAGGTGGGGCTGCATGAAACGTCGCGCGCCCTGCTCAAGCGCGCTACCCATCTGCATATCATGGGGTCGTCGCTCTTTTCCTTCCCGATCATCGATGCGGTGACGACCGCAGTGCATCAGGTCAAGGCGCAGGGCGGCACGATCTCCTTCGATCCGAATATACGCAAGGAAATGCTCGATATTCCCGATATGCGCGCGGCGCTCGAGCTGATGCTTCAGGAATGCGATATCTTCCTCCCCAGCGGGCCGGAGCTGCTTTTGTTCAGCAGTGGCACGAGTCAGGAAGAAGCTATCCGCGAGATTCTTGACATGGGCGTGTCCGAGATTGTGCTTAAGAAAGGCCATGAGGGCGCGAGCTGCTTTTGTGCCGACAAGACGGTTCATCATGATGCCTTTGCCGTCGAGGAGTGCGATCCCACCGGCGCAGGAGATTGTTTCGGTGCGACCTATGTGACCTGCCGTCTCTCGGGCAAGACCCGCGAGGACTCACTGCTTTACGCCTGTGCCTCTGGCGCGCGCGCCGTTTCAGTGTTCGGTCCGATGGAAGGGACGTCGAGCTTTGCCGAGCTCGATGCCCTGATCGCGGCGCAGAAAAAAGGAATCCCTGCATGACATCCGATTTTCTCACATCCCTGCGCACGCGCCACGACAAGGGCGGAACGGACGCTCTGGTTTCGGTCTGTTCGGCTCACCCAATGGTGATCGAGGCGGCCTTGCTCCACGGGGCTGCGCGCCAGCAACTCGTTCTGATCGAGGCGACCTGCAATCAGGTCAATCAGGAGGGTGGCTATACGGGTATGACCCCGGCCGATTTCCGCGATTACGTGTTCGCCATTGCCGACCGTGTAGGGTTCGATCGTGCACAAATCATTCTGGGGGGGGATCATCTCGGCCCCAATCCGTGGAAATCGCTCCCAGCCGATGAGGCGATGCAGAAAGCTTCGGACATGATTGCGGCCTTCGCTGCAGCAGGCTTCGTGAAGCTGCATCTGGACGCCAGCATGGGGTGCAAGGGCGAGCCTGCCCATCTTTCAGACTCCGTCGTGGCCGAGCGTGCAGTGACCTTGGCGCGAAGGGCCGAGAGCGTGGCGGCGGGTCAGGCCGTTTATGTGATCGGTACCGAGATCCCGACACCCGGTGGCGCGACCGAGGCACTCGATCATGTTGTACCCACCACCCCCGATGCCGTGCGCGACACCTATCAGGTGCATGAACAGGCTTTCAGGGCGGCCCTGCCCGATGCGTGGTCACGGGTCATCGGGATTGTGGTCCAGCCCGGTGTCGAGTTCGGCCATGAGGATGTGGCGGTCTATGCGCCTCAGGCTGCCCGTGCGCTGGTTGCGACGCTGGGTGACCTGCCGGGACTGGTCTTTGAGGCGCATTCGACCGACTACCAGCCGGGAGAGGCCCTTGCCCAGTTGCGCCGGGATGGGTTCCGTATTCTCAAGGTCGGACCTGAGCTGAGTTTTGCGCTGCGCGAAGCGCTTTATGGGCTCGATGCGATACGCTGTTTTCTTGACCCCGAAGCTGTTCCTCTGATCGCGGTGATGGAGCAGGTCATGCTGCAATCGCCCGGGAACTGGCAGAGTCATTATCCGGGCGACGCGCACACGCAGCGTATCCTGCGCCATTTCAGCTATAGCGATCGCATTCGCTATTACTGGCCCGCATCTGAGGCCGAAAAGGCCGTCACGGCGCTCATGCAGTCTCTGGACGGGGTTGCCTTGCCCGAGACGATGATCAGCCAGTACCTGCCGCGCCTGTTCGAGCGGGTCAAATCAGGCGCACTGGCCGCCGATCCGAAAACCCTTCTGCTCCAGTCGGTCCGGGATGTCCTGGATCGCTATGAAACGCTGTGACCCTCACGGCAACGGGATACATGACAGATGAGCACCAATAAACCCCTGCAGAACCGTGTTGCCCTGATCACCGGTGCCGCGCGCGGTATCGGGCGCGCCATTGCCGAGCGCTATGCGCAGGAAGGCGCGAAGGTCGTGATCGGCGATCTGAACGAGGCTGGCGCCACCAGCGCGGCAGCTGCCCTCGGTGAGGCGCATATGGGCGTAAAGCTCGATGTGACGCAGCAGGACTCCATCGACGCGGCCCTGGCTGCAATCATCGCGCGCTATGGGCAGATCGATATTCTGGTCAATAATGCCGGGCTGTTCGATCTGGCCCCTACGGTCGAGATCACGCGTGAGAGCTATCACCGCGTGTTCGCCGTCAATGTCGAGGGGCTGCTGTTCACCCTTCAGGCCGTGGCGCGTCAGATGATTGCCCAGGGCCATGGTGGCAAGATCATCAATTTCGCCTCGCAGGCAGGACGCCGCGGCGAGCCATTGGTTGGCATCTATTGTGCCTCCAAGGCTGCGGTGATTTCTCTCACCCAAAGCACCGGGCTCGATCTGATCAAACACGGCATCAACGTCAATGCCATCGCGCCTGGTGTGGTCGATAACGAGCATTGGGACGATGTGGATCGTCGCTTTGCGCAGTACGAGAATCTGCCTCTGGGTGAAAAGAAGCGTATCGTCGGTGCCTCCGTGCCCTTCGGGCGCATGGCCCGCCCTGATGAAATCGGCGGTCTGGCCGTCTTCCTCGCCTCGAAGGATGCGGATTACATCGTCTCGCAAACCTACAACATCGATGGCGGTAACTGGATGAGCTGAGCCTCAGGGCCCAGCGCATCAGGGGGTCAAGAAAGCGCCTGTCCGATCGGAGGCGCTTCCGAACTTCCCTCATGGGAGTGCCTGAATGAAGAGGCCTCTATGACAGCGCCGCCATGCGCGGGCGTTCAGGATCTCGTTCCGGCTTCGTTGACGGGACCGCCCTGACAGGGGTGGGGAGATGCTGACTGCCCCCCGCCCTCGTGCCTCGTAACCCGAAACACCGTCTTTTCCGTCGCATCACAGGGCGGAGAGGGCCGTCCCGCGCCTTCGCCATCGGTTTCCACCGGGGCGTCGCCGATCCCGCCTTGCCTGAAGAAGGGGAAACACATGAATGAACGTGACCACTCCGCCATCCGTCAGAACGGAGGGGCACCGAGGGGAGCACAGGAGTCCATCGAGACGATTGCGAGCGAAGCCTCTCCCATGCGGCATTCATGGCTGATACTCGCCATGGCGTCCTTCGCGGCGGCGGTCTGCGGCGGGTTATACGGTTATGATACGGGGGTGATTTCCGGCGCTCTTCTGCTCATGACGCGCGAATTCGGTTTGTCCCACACCCAGCAGGAAATCGTGACAGCCTCCATTCTGGCTGGTGCGGTTGCCGGGGCGCTGATGACCAGCTGGGCTTCCGAGCGGTTCGGGCGCAAGAAAACCGTGCTGATCGTCCTGTCCCTCTTCGCGACCGGAGCCATTCTCTGTTCGGTTGCGCCAAGCGTGGGCAGCCTGATTGCCGCGCGTTTCCTGCTTGGTATCGCTGTCGGCGGATCGACCCAGGTCGTGCCGATGTATATTTCGGAACTCTCGCCCAGTCGTTATCGCGGCACGCTGGTAACGACGTTCAATGTGGCGATCGGTATCGGTATCGTTCTGGCCAATATCGTCGGGTATTATTATCACGATGTCTGGTCGTGGCGGCGCATGGTCAGCGTGGCGGCGGTGCCTGCCGGTCTTGTTTTCGTCATCATGCTGTTCATGCCTGCGAGCCCGCGTTGGGTGGCCGAGAAACGCGGTCTTGTGGCGGCAGCCCGTATCCTTGAGCGCGTGCGGCGCACGCGGCTCGATATTCACCAGGAACTGACCCAGATCGACCGGATCAGGCAATCGACAGACAAGGCGGATTCCGGTTGGGCGGGTATCCGACAGCCCTGGGCCCGTCCGGCTCTGGTGGCGGCGCTTGGCGTAGCCTTTTTCACCCAGTGCGGCGGGCTGGAAATGATGATCTACTACTCTCCGACCTTCCTGTCCGATGCGGGCTTCGGCAAGAATGCCGCTCTTCTGGCCAGTGTCGGGGTGGCGCTGGTTTATGCGGTCGTCACGCTGGCCGGGTGTTTTCTGGTGGATCGTATCGGCCGCCGACGCCTGATGCTGATCATGATCCCCGGTTCCGTTCTCAGCCTGATCGGGCTCGGGCTGAGCTTCATGTCGGGTATCCATCAGGGGGTAGGCGCTCTGGCGACGGTCGCTTTCCTGCTGCTGTTCATGATGTTCAATTCAGGCGGTATCCAGATCTGTGGTTGGTTGCTGGGTGCTGAACTTTTTCCTCTGGGTATGCGTGGCATGGCCACGGCGCTGCACGCAGCCATGCTCTGGGGAAGCAATCTGCTAGTGACGGGCACCGCACTTACCCTGGTTCAGGCAGCGGGGATCGGGCCGACCATGTGGATCTATGCGGAGATCAATTTCCTCTCCTTTCTGTTCGTATATCGCTACGTGCCTGAAACGGCTGGATTGTCGCTTGAGGATATCGAGGGGAATCTCCGGGCTGGCAGCTTCACGCCGCGCGCCATACGCAAGATGAGCACGCGTCAGACCCATACGCACCAGGGTCGGGAAACCGTGCTGCAGAGTTGAGTGTCAGGCCGGTTTTCCTCGCGGCGCAGAAATTCTACTCTCTCCCGATTGGTGTGAATGGGAGAGAAAGATGGAAAAGCGTCGCGTCGCCCCTTGGGGCACTTTCGGAATCGGCGCGCTGCTGTTCGCAGGGTTTGGGCCGGGCGCTCCTCCTGTCATGGCAGCGCCCGGCCAAGTGTCAGCTGCCAGCATCGGTTTTACTCTGCCAGCAGAGCGCGTTTTCTCTCCTGCCGATCAGGCGCGTGTCGATCGGATTGAGCAAGAGATGGCGCCGGTTCACGACTTCACCAAACGGCTTGACCAGATATCGGCCCGGTTTCTGGGGACCCCCTATCAGGCTGATACGCTGATCGGTAGCGCAGACACCTCGGAGAAACTCGTGGTCCGCCTCGAGGGCGTCGATTGCTACACCTTCATCGATCAGGTACGTGCTCTGGCGCTTGGCCATGATCGGCAGGGATTTCTCGAGGCATTGGCTGCGACCCGCTATCGGGACGGGCATGTCGCCTATCTGGATCGGCGTCACTTCCTGACGGATTGGGTCGCCTATGCCCCGCATAATGCGCGCGATATCACGCGCAGCCTGTCTCCTGAGGTACGCGTCACGCATAAAATCCTTAACCAGCGCAAGGATGGTGGGGTCTATATCAGGGAGCTATCTCCCCATGCACGCGACATCGCCTATTTGCCGCCAGAGGCTCTCACGCCTGAAGTGGCTGCCAGGATCCATACTGGCGATGTGATCGGTATCTACACCGCTCTGGATGGGCTTGATGTCACCCATACCGGACTTGCCATCTGGAAGGACGGCACGCTTTATTTTCGCAACGCGTCCTCACTCAAGGCCAACAGGAAAGTGGTCGATACCGAGCTTGCGGCCTACATGAAGGGCAAGCCGGGTATTCTGGTGCTGCGTATGAGGGAAAGTGGGTGAGGCTGATGTCTGCGGTGTTCTAGATCACCCTTTCGGCCATGGGGCGCAGGGCAATTAAAGACGCTTCTCCCAGTCCTCACCCTGTAACGTGACGCCGAACAGGTCATGAGGTGCTGTGGAGATACAGCTGAATCCATTGCGGGCATAAAGGCGGCGCGCCGTATCCAGTACGGTATGGGTCCACAGGATGACCCGCTCGAAGCCTCTATCGGCGGCGAAAGCGACGCATTGCTGAACCAGAGCATCGCCTACGCCCTGCCGTCGGGCGAAAGGCTCGACATGGAGCAGCCGGAGCCTTGCCGTTCCGGGTGCGCCCAGGCGGGTCTCGTCAGTCAGAAAAACGGCACCTGCCATGATGCCACCCAGATCGGCCACCCAGCAGGCTTCACGCTCCGGGGTAAAGTGACGCATGAACTGCGCGACGGTCTCGGCAATCAGACATTCGAGTTTCTCCCCCCAGCCATGGCTCTCTGCATAGAGAGCCGATTGACGCGCGGCGATGAGGCTGATTTCCCCGGGTCGGGGTGCCCGTAGAGACAAGGCTGCCTTGTCCCCTGGCGACAGAAGGCTCTGAACCTGTCGGAGAGAGGTAACCAGATCGCGCCTCTCGACAGGGTCGAGCCCGTTGAGAGACGCGCGTATGGCGTCATTCATACGCCTGTCGAGTTGGGCGACAAAGAGCTTACCCTCGGGCGTGAGGCTCACGGGGCGGCTCCGCCGGTCCTGAGAGGCATCATCACGCGCTACAAGAGCCCTGCGACCCAGACGGGTAATGATGCGGCTCAGATAACCGCGATCGATCTGGAGAATCTCCTGCAAGGTCGAGGCACGTATCGGCTCATGACGTGCAATTTCTAGCAGGACGCGCGCTTCGGCCATGCTGATTTCCTCGCCGAGGAAATGGATGTCGATGGCTCCGATATGCTTCACATAGAAACGGTTATAGCGCCGTACGGCCTCGATCATATCATCCATGTTGAAGCGTCTGTTCCTCGCGTGATTTTCATGACGTTTCGAACGTCAAGTGCTGAAACCGGGAACCTTACTGCGCTCCGAACAGGGCGGATTTCGGGCAATTAAGGGGTCCGGGAAACGGATGCGGGACGAATGCGCGGCAGCATGTTGTGGGAGCGGAGGTGTGACATCTGTGTGTCACCGAATGCTCAAAACCTGACTTCCGAGTCATTAACCAATTGACAATGACTCGCAATTGCAAGATTGGCGACTCAGGTTTTCGTTTCCAGATGATGTGAATTCAAAACAATGCGCAGGATTATCGGTCTTGTCGTTCTTGCCACTGCAGGCGCGACGTCTCTTCCTTCAGCCATGGCGCAGGCCAGTCAGCCTGAGTCCATTCTGCGCAAAAAACCGCCCGCGATCGGGCATGAAACAGAGAAGAAAAATTCCCCCCGCCGGGAAAAAGCAGATGAGATCATCGTGGTGTCGGCCACGGGTCTTTCCCAAGCAGGGGCCACGACAAAAACGCGGACACCGATCATCGACTCCCCGCAGACGATCTCGATCGTGACGCGTGAAGAGATCGAGTTGCGCGCGTCACCGACCATTGCAGATGCGCTCTCCTATATGGCGGGCGTGCAGGCCGAGCCATCCGGTGTCGATAATCGCGTGGATGAGGTCTCGGTGCGTGGGTTCGGCGCCGGGGGGTTCTCGTCGAATAATAATTTCGTCGATGGGCTGCGTCTCCCATCCGGCGGCCAGTGGACGCGTACCTCCTTCGATCCTTTTGCATTGCAGCAGATCGAGGTCCTGAAGGGGCCCTCAGGCGCGCTTTATGGCCAGACGGCACCGGGCGGTATCGTCAATCTTACCACCAAGCGGCCAACTGAAAAGTCGCATGGTGAATTCTTTCTCCAGACCATCGGCTATACCAAGCTCGGCAACTGGCAGGGCCAGGCTTCGGGGGATGTTTCCGGCAAGCTCAATAAATCGGGAACGGTACAGGGGCGTATCGTTGCCGTGGCGCGTTATGGCGGAACGCAGGTCAATGATGTGAATAGCGGGCGCTATTACGTGTCGCCCAGCCTGACATGGAATTACGCCAAAGGGTCGAGCTGGACGCTGCTGGCGCAATATCAGCGCGATACGGGTGGATCGACTTTCCAGTTCCTGCCGATGACTGGCACACTTGTGCCGTCCAAGGGACGCTATATCCGCAATGATGAAAATATCGGTGAGCCGGACTGGAACAATTTCGATCGGACACAGGTGCTGACGGGCTCGTTCCTCGAGCACAAGTTCAGCAATATCGTCACGCTGCGCAACAACACGCGTTATACCTATCTCGATAATCTCTACCGCTCGACCGTGCTTTCGGGAGATACGCTCACAAAATGCACGGCCAGCATCAAGGGCTGCGTACCCTATCAGACCGTCAATCGTCGTGCAGTCGAAGGGCGCGGGCGTTCCCAGGGTGTCGCGACAGATACCCAGCTCGAGGTCAGGGCCAGAACGGGCATGGTGCGCCATACCCTGCTGTTCGGCACGGATTATTTCTACACCAATTGGGAAAGCTCGCGCGATCTGGTCAATTCGGCGCTTGTGCTGCCCCTGCTGAATATCTTCGATCCGGTGGCGCGTGGCACAACCGGTTATTCGGCCGGTCTGGCACCACAGGTTTATGGTGCTACGGAATCACAGCAGAATGGTCTTTATTTCCAGGACCAGATGAAGATCGAGAATCTCTACATCACAGTCGGGGGGCGTCAGGACTGGGCGCGTGACAACACGCTCAATATCCTGACCAAGAAACGCTATCTAAACGATAATGACCGTTTCACCTGGCGTGCGGGTGCCGTCTATCGCACCCGGATCGGTCTGGCGCCGTATTTCAGTTACGCTACATCATTCCAGCCTCAGGTGTCCGATCCTTCGACCGCGCTCGATAACAAGCCTTTCAAGCCAACCACGGGTGACCAGTACGAAGCAGGGCTGCGCTATCAGTATGGCAAGAGCATTTATGTGACCTTTGGCGGGTATCAGATCACCCAGCAGAATGTGACGACACCGGCGCCGAACGGCCAGCTTTGCGGCACAGCCACCTGCCTTGTGCAGACGGGCGAAATGCGCGTGCGGGGTCTCGAACTCGAAGGCCGGGCGACGCTGCCCTGGGATATGGCGGTCATTTTCACCGGGACGCGTAGTGCTGCGAAAATCACGGAATCCAATACGGCTTCGCAGATTGGCAATTATATGCCTCAGGCCCCGAAATGGATGGCCTCGCTTTTTGTCGATCAGCGCCTGCTGCATGGGCCCATGCGTGGTGCGGGTTTCGGCGGTGGTGTGCGCTATACGGGCCATTCCTATGGCGATACGGCCAATACGCTCTCCATCCCCGGCTACACGCTGTATGACATGTTCCTGCGCTATGATTTCGGCGTGGCGCGGCCCCGATATAACGGTCTCTCCTTCTCGCTCAATATGCGAAACATCGCGAACAAGCGCTTCGTGGCGACCTGTACGGCCGTTTCTGCCTGTTATTATGGGCAGGGTCGCAGCCTGACCATGCGGCTGGAATATCGCTGGTGAGCGGGCATCTGCTTTTTGCCGTTGCCGGAGGTGTGCTGGTCGTGATGGCGGGTATGGCATTCTACCTGGCGGCCCATCAGCAGCTTCTTCTGGCGCGTCGGCTGCCCCTGCGGCCCGCGGTTTTCGCCGGGATGCTTCTTCTGGTTCTGTCCATGATCGGCCTCGCGACGGCCACGAGCCCCCTTGTGGGAGTTTTCTCAAGTGCGGTCGGGTTGATGGTCGTGCTCAGCCTGTTGCCCGTCGCCGTGGCGGTCTTTCGGCGCGAGCGAAGCAGGTCATGAGGGCACAATCATGAAAGCCGCGCCCCTCACCACACGACACTGGCTGTCAAAGACGCTTGCGGCCCTGATCCCGGGTGCCGCGCTCGCTCTGGGGGTCATGGTGCTGATCGGGCATCTCTGCGGCAGCACGGGCAATCCGATGACCCTGTCCGCCCAGTTCCTGATGTGGGGGGCAGCGCTGATCTGGGTGCTCTGCCTCAGCCTGTGCTTCCTGTTTCGCTCCGGGCTTGGGGCCTGGTTCGGCTTTGGCTGGCTCGCCTGCCTCGTCTGGCTTGCCAATACGCTGCTGGCCGGTTTTGCCGCGGGAGGCAGTCCATGAAGCTGCGCGCCGATATCGTTGCGGTCTATCGCGAGGTTCATAGCTGGGTAGGCGTGGTGGCCGGGCTCTTTCTGTTCATCGCCTTTTATGCCGGGGCCATCACCATGTTCGAGCCTGCGCTTGAATCCTGGATGACACCACGCCCTGCACTGCCTCAGCCGGTTTCTCTGGAACGGACACCGGAGCTTCTCGAGAAGGCTTTCATGGCGTTTCCCCAGGCGCGCCGCCAATACTCGATCGTGGTGGCGCCTGATGCCGCGCATCCCGCCAGACTTGTATGGCCTTTGAGCGAGGGGCGGCATGGGCACGGTTCGGCGACGGTTATGATGGCGGCGCTCGATGCGCAGGGTCAGCTCGTGACCGTGACGCGCCGGCCTTCTCCCGTCGCGCAGGTGATCGATGTGATTCATCAGCGCATGGGTCTGCCTCTGCCGCATGAGACGGCCATGATCGTCATGGGGTTCATTGCGCTCGGTTATGCTCTGGCGCTGGTTTCCGGTACGCTCGTTTTCCTGCCCGCTCTGGCGCGAGGTCTCTTTGCCGTCAGGCTGGTGGGCGGTGCGCGGCGCAAATGGCTCGATCTGCATAATCTGCTCGGCTTCTGCTCCCTGCCTTTTCACATCGTCATGGCGCTGACTTCCGTGGTTTTCGCGTTCCACGACGTGATCTTCTCAGTGCAAGCGGGATTTCTGGCGGGGGAGCACCGAGGCGCCGAGCACGGTGCCCTTCAGGGGACTGTTGGCCAGGGGCATGCACGCTCCAGTCGAGAAGCCGTACACAGCGCAACGGCGGATCAGGGCAGCGCGGGGAGGGCCGTAGGGGACCGGATCGTCATCGGTTCTGCCGGGAAAGATCCTGTTTTACGAAACGGAGATAGCATTCATCACAAGGCGGCAGAAGGCGACCGGCGGGAAAGCAAGTCACATCTGTCACCTCATGATGAGGATGATAGACCCGCTATGGATGGAACCGTCTCTCATGGGAAAGGACCGACAGCGGAGGCTTCCCGTGTAATGCCGCCCGATCGCATTCTTGCGCGTATTGCCGAGATAGCCCCCGGTTTTGTTCCGGATACGCTGGATTATGCGCAGCGCAGGTCACGTGAACGTGGCGGTGCAGCACCTTCGGCGCCTGGAGGGTCTCTGACATTGCGAGTGTCGGGTCATGATGCGGCGCATGTCATGCGTGGCCCGAATAGTGGATTTGCAACGCTCGATCCGATAACGGGTGCCCTGTTGTGGAAAGACTATCTACCCGGTCAGCAATCCGCCGGGTTTGCTGCGCTGACGAGCTTCTTCGCGCTGCATTTCGGAAGTTATGGCGGTGCTCCCATACGCTGGGCCTACCTCATTCTCGGCTTTGCGGGAGCATTTCTGTTCTATACCGGGAGCAGGCTCTGGATTGCTGTGCGCCGCCGTCGCGAAAAGGCTTCAGGTCAACGGGTCGATACGCGTGGGACACTCGTACTTTCCCGCCTGACAACGGGATGCTGTACGGGGTGCATGGCTGGCATCGCCCTCATTCTCGGCGCAGGACTGGTGGCGCCCGGTTTGCTGGATGAGCAAGGAACATATCGGCTGTATCAGGGCGTATTCTGGCTGCTCATGGTACTCTCTTTCCTGCACACACGCATGGAGGGTGTCCTGCTCCGGTTCACCGGGGCGCTTCATGCCCTTCTGGCGATCATCGTGCTGTACAGAGGCGGTGGCACAGATTTTGTCACCTGGAGCGTGGTGCTGATTGCCTTGGGCCTTGCTGTCAGTTTGATCTATCTCGCGCGGCGCATGAGCAAACCATACGCCGCTTGAGCGCCCGCGCAGATAGACGGTGTTCAGAGCGACTCAAGCTTGCGCTCGACCCAGTCCCGTGCCGGGTCTCCGCCCCATAGGAGCCAGGCGATATAGCCTGCGGAGGGATCGCTGTCCGATCCCCATTCATGAGTCTTGGTGTGCTGGTCGGATTTATGACGGGCGAAAAAGCTGTGCATCGATTTGAGATCGCTTTCATCCAGATCTCTCTGCTCTGCCAGCTGTTCGGCCCGTTTCACGCCTGCCTCAGTGCCGCCCCGGTTGAATTTCTCACGCAATTTCAGACCGTGGCGTGCTGCCGAGGCCATTTCCTTGGTGGGATGAAAGCTGCTCTGCGTCATGATCCGACATCCTTATGCAGGGCGGCCGAGGGGCCTGCCCGGTGGGAAAGAAGAACTCATCCGGTTGGGGGGAAGTTGCGGAGATTTCGCGCCCGACGATGGTCCATGATCACGCAAAGGCGAGGTCTCGGATCAGGAAAAAGCATGATCTTCGTATCGGGCGGTCGGTCGGTCGGTTGGTCGGGCAGGGAGGCGTGTCCGGGATGCTGACATGAAAAAGGCCCGTACCTCGCGGTACGGGCCTTCTCCAAGGCAGAATGACGTCTCTGTCGACCTTGGTGCCAGTTCGGGGGCTCGACGCGCGCGCTGAACGCTGCCCCAGGCACCGTCATGGCGTGCAACGCGCACCGACAGGCACCGATCAATCACGCGCTGGCGGCGCTCGTCAGCATGGCGGTCAGGCGCTGCGCGAAACCTGCGGCATCGGGCAGGGTCTCGCCATCCTGAATACGGGCGACATCCAGTAGAACGCGGGCGAAATCGGCCACGCTCTCACCTTTTTCCACCCGCGCTGCGAGATCACGAATGAGCGGATGATGCGGGTTGATTTCCATGATCGGGGCTGCGGGGGGCATGCCCTGACCCGAGCGGCGCATGAGACGCTGCATCATCAGATCGGGACCGCCCTCGCTCGTGATGACCACGGCGCTGCCGACCAGACGCACAGTGCCGCGCACGTCCTTCACGTCGTCGCCAAGGGCTTCCTTGAGCGCAGGGATCAGCTTCTCGAGATCCGCAGCCTCGCCTTCCGGCGTGGGGGCTTCGAATTTCTCCAGATCGCCATGAGCCTGATTGATGGATTTCAGTGTCTTGTCTTCATAGGAAGACAGGCGATCGGGCCAGAAGCCATCTACCTGATCGGAAAGCAGCAGCACCTCGATGCCACGGGCACGGAAGCCTTCGAGCTGCGGCGAGGCGGCGAGGGCCTCAGCGTTTTCACCCGTCAGGTAATAGATCGATTCCTGACCCGGCTTCATGCGCGTCAGATAGGCATCGAGCGTGGTCGGATCGTCAGACGCCGTGGAACGGAAGCGCGACAGGGCAGCGAGCTCCTGGCGGTGCTCGGAATCCTCCCAGATGCCTTCCTTGATAATCGGGCCGAAATTTTCCCAGAACGTCCCGAAGAACACGGCATTTTCCGTATCCTTGGCGCGGTTCTTGATTTCGGTCATCACGCGCTTGGTCACGGCCTTGCGGATACGCTGCAACACGGGGGTCGATTGCAGCATTTCGCGCGAGACGTTCAGAGGCAGGTCTTCGGTGTCGACAACGCCCTTCACGAAGCGCAGCCAGGCCGGCAGAAGCTCGGCTTCATCGGTGATGAACATGCGGCGCACATGGAGATGCACCTTGCTCTCACGCGACTGCTCCATGAAGTCGAACGGACGGGCACCGGGAATGAACAGCAGCGCCGTAAATTCGGTCGTGCCTTCCGCACTCCAGTGCAGGGTCGCGTAGGGCTCGTCGAACTGATGGGCGACGTGGCGGTAGAACTCGGTGTACTGCTCTGGCGTGATGTCGGATTTCGACTTGCGCCACAGCGCCGTACCCTCATTGGCCGATTTGTCTTCCTCACCTTCACGCAGCGTGATCGGCCAGGAAATATGATCGGCCCATTTGCGGACGATCGAGCGCAGACGCCACGCATCGAGGAATTCATCGGCATCGGTTTTGACGTGCAGGATAATGTCTGTGCCGGGCTGTTCACGTGTGGCGGGCGCAATGGTGTAGGCACCCTTGCCATCGGACGACCATTGCCAGGCCTGGTCGGAGCCGGGCTGGCGCGAGATCACGTCCACCTTGTCGGCCACCATGAAGGCGGCGTAAAAGCCGACGCCAAACTGGCCGATCAGGCTGGGGCGGTCTTCCGGCTTTGCGCTGTTCAGCTTCTCGCCGAAAGCGCGCGTGCCCGAGCGTGCAATGGTGCCGAGATTGCTTGCCAGATCCTCACGGCTCATGCCCGCGCCATTATCGCTGATGGTCAGCAGGCGGGCATCCTTGTCGGGATTGATGCGAATCGCGGCATCTGCGGGCAGTGCCTTGGCAGCGTCGGTCAGCGCCTCGAAACGACGCTTGTCGGAAGCATCGGCGGCGTTGGCCACCAGCTCACGCAAAAAGATCTCGCGCTCGGAATAAAGAGCATGAACCACAAGGTCGAGCAGGCGCCCGACTTCTGCGCTGAATTCATGGCTTTCGGCGCCCTGGACCTGATCTTTTTCGGTGTTTTCGGTCATGGAGATCCCTCAAGACTGTGTTGGTGCCACAAAAGCACCGATTTGCATGGGAAAGTAGAAATGCGTCCCTGATTTTTCAAGAGAGGCGGCGGCTCAGGAAATCAGGGGATACAGGGGCAGAACGCAATCACGGGTGAGCGGGGCAAGAGGCAGGACCTGTGCCTCTTCGGGCGTCACCCAGAGCGCTTCTTCGATTTCGGCGGCAATAGAGACGGGGCCGGGCCAGAGCAGAGCGAAGAGATCGGCCCGCACGATATGGCCGGGCTCATTGGCCGCCGGGGCCTCGATCTTCCCGAGGAAACGGCACGACGTTTCATCTGGCTGAATGCCGAGTTCTTCGCCGATTTCGCGCAACAGCGCGGCCTGCGGGGTCTCGCCCGGCTCGATCTTGCCGCCGGGCTGCATGAAGGCCAGGGTGCCGCATTTGCGTACCAGCAGAAGCCTGCCCGCCCCGTCATGCAACAGGGCGGCGGCGATGGTGATGACAGACATAATCGGCCTCGGACTGCCTCAGCGAGGCGTGTCGCCCAGAATGGACAGACGGCCATCGGGCAGGCGATGCGCCTTGAGCGCCTCGTAACCCGGCACGGTGGGATGGGGCACCTCGACTTCGTGGGTATGGGTGGCTGTAATCACCACCACGCTGGCACCGGCGGCTTCTCCGGCCTTGATCCCTGCAGGGGCGTCCTCGAACACCGCGCAATTCTCCGCCTCGAAGCCCAGACGCTCTGCGCCCAGCAGGAAGCAATCGGGCGCAGGTTTGCCATTCGGCGCATCTTCCGCCGTGATCAGGATTGTCGGCAGAGGCAGCCCGGCAATTTCGATGCGCTTGAGCGCAAGCTCGCGTGAGGCCGAGGTGACGATGGCCCAGCGATCAGCGGGCAGGCTGTTCAGAAAGGCCGTGGCACCGGGGATCGGGTCGATGCCATGCGTATCCTCCAGCTCACGGCTGGTGATCCAATGCGCTTCAGCCACCGGATCGACGCCCGGCAATTTCTGACGGCGTATGGTCTCTACGGTCTGAACGCCATGGATGGTGGGGAGAAATGTCTCGACATCGAGGCCATGCTTTTGCGCCCAGAGGGTCCAGACGCGCTCTGCCGCGATGATGGAGGTGAGGATCGTGCCATCCATATCGAACAGGAAGGCATCGAAGGCTTTACCGGGAAACAAATCATGCTCGGCCAAGAGAAATCTCCGTCATGAGAACAGGTCACACAGGGCGCAGACCCTGCATGACCTGTCCAACGCAGGCAAGTTTGCGTCGGATCAAATTATACGGTTACCCCGCTGTATCGACGGCCAGACGACCCAAAGCCGGATCATCGGTGAAGAACCCGTCCAGCCCCATATCGAGATAGCGTTTGACCTCGGCAATCATGCCTTGCGGGTTGCGGGCGTTGAGTGCCCCGCCATCGCGCAGCTCCTTCGGCAGACAGTAGTTTTCCGGACGTGCCGTATAGGAGTGCACGAGAAGCCCTGCCTCATGCGCGTCGATGATCAGTGTCGTGGGTGTGCCCCATGAGCCATCGGGCTTGCGCGGGATCAGATCCGTATTGGAAGGGCCGATCACATCGGCAAACCGGCGTATGGCGCGTAGACCTTCCGGCTTCATGAAATCGCCGAAGGTTTGGGCGTCATTCTTGCCCAGCAGATCGGGCGGTGTCTGGCCGGGCTCGCCCATCAGGAACATGATTCGTGCCTGCGGGTTGATCGCGCGCGTCTTGTCGCCGATCGCCTTCAGATTGGTTGTTTCGAAAGACTGAAGCTCCAGAGGGGCCTGACGGGTGTATTCATGCGCCGCGATGGTGCGCAGGAACGCGGTTTCCGGGTCCAGACCGAGGCTGTGGAAATGGGTGGAATTCTTGATTTCGGGAATAAGCCCGAACACCTTGCCGCGCGCGGCAGACTCACCGGCCACAAAATCGATGACCTCCTCAAAGGTCGGCACATCGAAATGCCCGTCATAGCGCGTGTTATGAGGGCGAAGCTGGGGCAGGCGCTCTTTTGCCCTCAGAGTCTTGAGTTCCGCCAGGGTGAAATCGGTGGTGAACCAGCCCGTCTCTTTCTGGCCATCTATGGTCAGGCTGCGCTTGCGGGCGGCAAATTCCGGACGGGAAGCGACATCAGTAGTATCGGCGATATTGCTCTCATGACGCACGATCAGCACGCCGTCCTTTGTCACGACCAGATCAGGCTCGATGTAATCGGCACCGTCTTCCATGGCCTTGGCGTAGGAGGCCAGGGTGTGTTCGGGGCGCAGGGCGGAGGCGCCGCGATGCGCGAAAACAAGCGGCTTGGGCGCCAGAGAGGGGGCAGCGAAAGCGCGCGGTGTCAGAGCAGGGGCGCAGATCCCGGCGAGGCCGAGAAAGAGGGTGTGACGACGTGACAGCAAATCAGCTCTCCTGAAGCCTGTCCCCGTCATGACCCGGCCGGGAAGAGGCGGTGTGACGACAGGAGCGATGCTGCCCGACCGGGTGGCAGATGGCGCTCCTGTTTTCTGGTCGCGGCTTTATGCCGCCTTCGGACCGAACCGGATTACCAGGTGGCGCTCAGGGTCAGGAAATACATGCGCGGCGCGATGGGGAAGGCGGTGAACTGGTTGGAGACCTGGTTCACATTGACCGTGGACCAGCCCTTGGTGTTGGTCAGGTTGGTGATATTACCCTGAACGCGCAAGGCCGGAATATGGGGAATGCCGTGAATGGTATAGCCCGCATTCATGCTGAACTGTGCGGTGGGCGAGGCCCAGAGGTCGTTGGTATAGGTGGTGTAGCGCTTGCCCATCACGTCACCGATGAACTGGCCGTAGAAATTGCCCCAGTTGGTGGTGGCAACGAATTTTTCGGTCCAGTCCGGCTGACCGGCGACGTTGCGTCCGGCGATGCGGATGGTGGAGGTGCCGGAGTTGTAATTGTCGTTATAGACCGACTTGTTATAGCTCAGCCCGTTATAGAGCGAGAAATGCGGTCCGAACTGCGCGGTGAAGGAGAAATCCATACCGTCTGTCGTGACCGAACCCACATTGGCAAGCGTAGTGGCCGAGCCGATGATGGAAGACAACGACTGCGTGGTGGCGATGGCGACCAGACGGTTCGAGAAATGCACGTGGTAGTATTCGGCCTGTGCGGAGATATCGGTGAGTGGTCCGAGATTCACATGGTGATGGGTACGCAGGCCGGTTTCATAGGTCCATGAGGTCTCGACCTTGCCATGCTTCTTGAAATCCTCGAACGCAGCCTGGCTGGTGGCGCCCCAAGGTGTGGCGTTGCCATAGCCAGCGTCCTGATACGAGCGCATGTTTTCCTGGATATTGGCGAACCACTGCTCGTTGGGCGTGATATTCCACAAAGCGCCGAAAGAGGGCAGGAACGGCTTGACCGCGGCGATCGTGCCGCCCGGTACGGTCACGGCTGTTGCCGGTGAAAGCGATCCTGGCTTGCCAGCTACGGGCAGGGTGCCGTTTGTGTAGACCAGCTCGGATTTGAAGCCTGCCGAGAGGGTAAAGTTTTTCGTCACCCGCCAGCTATCCTGCAGATGAGTGGTAAAGGTGTTGGTATAGAAATAGTTCGTGTACTGCTTGATCAGTGCGTCCTGCTGGCGGTCATAGGGCGTGGTCGGGTTGTTTGCATCCAGCGGATACCAGCGACGGGCCTGGGTGTTATTGTTGCGCTCGTACCAGCCCCCGACCTCGAGGTCGTGATGGCCGAGCTTGTAGCGCAGCGTCGTGAGCAGGCCGCCGCGGTTATCCCAGTATTCGGTCGTGCGTGTGGCATAACCCGAGCCGCCGAATACATTGCTGAGCTGGCTGGCGCTCTGGTTCGGGAAATACGCGCCGAATAGCGTGGGCAGACCTGCCGCCGTGATCGGCCCGGCCACCACGCCCTCACCCAGATTGTGATGATAATAGAACTTGTTGTCCCAATGCAGGTTGGCGTTGAAATCATGCTGCCAGCCCAGATAGGTCAGGAAATCCTCACGCTGCGCTGCGGAGTAGTAATTGCGGTAATTCAGCCCGGCATTCTTGTAGGCGGCAGAGTTCAGATAGGATTTGGCGTAGTTGAAATCGGGGTAGGTGAAGGGACGCACATAGGTGCCGTAGCCATTGGGCAGCACGATGCCGTCTTCATTGGGTTCGACCTTGTCGGACCAGTCGAAGAAATAGGTGATTTTGTCCTTGCTGCCCTTGTGCACGAATTTCGCATTGACCTGATTGCCGCCCTGATGACCGGCGAAATCCCAGGCACGGGCATCCTGACGGGCCCATGAGATATAGGCCGAATTGCCGTTGCCGAAATTGCCGGTATCGAAGCGGGCAAAGGTACGGAAGGTCGAGAAACTGCCGAAGGTCTGGTCGAGCTGACCGCCCATTTTCTGCTTGGGATCGAGCGAGGAGAACAGCAGCGTGCCGCCGAGATTGGAGGTCGAGGCCGTGCCAAGGGCGCCGGAGCCGGTTGCGACCGTGGCATTGCCCACGTTTTCACTGATCACGGCGCGCTGGGGCGAGAGACCGTTGTAATTGCCATAGGCCTGATCGCCCAGCGGAATGCCATCGAGCGTATAGCCCAGCTGGTTCTGGTTGAAGCCATGGATAAAGAGCGAGGAATTCTGCTCGTTATTGCCCCAGGGATCGGCATTGTTGAACACGACGCCCGGCAAAATCTGCAGCGCCTTGAGGGGGCTGACCCCGGGCAGGATGCGCTGGAGCTGAGTATGGCCCACGCTCTGCTCAGAGCGAGTACGGCGCGCAGTGGCGATGACTTCTTCGGCCGGGGCGTTGGAGACCAGAGCCTTCGCCTTGCGTGATGGGCCGTGCGCCTGAACTTGTGAGGCGGGCGCTGTATTCTGATGGACGGGAAGCTTCGCTTCTGCGGCCTGGACGGTGGCGCTCATCAGGGCAAGGGGGGAGCAGAAGAGAGACAGCGTGAGAGCGCGGCGCTGCTTGCGAAGCTTCATCAGTGAATTTTCCTTTAAGGCGGGCTGGAACGCGGCGCACCCTATTCGGAGAGTTCGTTACGGTGTGTGAATCTTCCATGATCGAGTTGTGAAGGATTGATGAAATATCAAAGCTCACACGAAGCATCTGGGGCGATATCGCGTGGAGGCGATCTGTGTTCGTTACTTGAGAGCGGTGAAGCCGATACTGTTGCCTCTTGCTTCTCGCAGGGTAGTGGCGCCGCTCTTTTTTTCCGATGCCCACAAGCGTGACGTCTTGGAAAAAGCGGTCACGTAGCGCGGGCTTCCCTTGCACCGGGTTCAGCCGTCCGCGCGATCATGTCCATGGCGGCATTGGGTCTTGGCGTTGAAATCGCGTCCGTTGCAAAGGCTTGGCCGCGCGTCATCGGAGCGGTGATGCTTTCCTTGCCGACGCTGGGCGTTATGAGCTTCGGTCGGGTGGGGCTGCTGAGGCTTCTGTAAGCACCCCGGCCATGGCTCGATCATGAAGCTCGAGCCGGGCAAGCGGGCTGGAGATGCCTCCGGGAGCGTAACTTCCCGAAGAGACGTCGAGAGCAGGTCATATCCTGTGGCCGGTAATAAAAAAGGCCGCCCGGATACCGGGCGGCCTCGTTTACTGATTGTCCCGGGGAGGGGAAATCAGAAGCGGTATTCGATACCGGCACCGACCACGGTCGGGTCGAGCGAGTCATGGGCCTTGATGAAGGCGCCCGACCCACGGTCATTCGCCCATGCATGCATGCGCAGGAACATCTGCTTGGCATCCATGTTGAAGAACCAGTTGCCGACCAGCTGATAATCGAAGCCGACATTGACCGACGGGCCGCCCGTCACGCCGACATTGAGCTTCTGCACAAGGCCACCGGCGGGGGACACGTTATGGAACCATGCCAGCGTTGCACCCACGCCCACATAGGGGTTGAAGCGCTTATGCGGGCGGAAATGCCAGGCCAGCGTGATGGTGGGGGGCAGAGCCCAGGCGCTACCGACATCGATATTGCCAAGCGGCGTACCCTTGGCAGCCACTTCATGGCGGGTGCTGGCTGCAATCAGGTCGATCGAGATATTATCGGTGAAGAAATACTCGAACGTCAGTTCCGGCATGACCTGGTTGGTGGTCTTCACGTGACCCGGAATAGCCGAGCCATTCAGCCAGAGCTTGCTGTCACGATCTTCCGGAATGACGCCGAGAGCCGACAGACGCACGATGAAATCGCCCTTGCCAAGACCGATCTTGGTGCTCGAGCAGGTCTTGAACAGGCCGCAATCATCGCTTGCGGGAGCGCGGGGTGCCGCCATGGCCTGGGCCTGAGGGGCCAGAACCATGTTGGTGGAAACGGGCGCATTCACGACCGGAGCGTTCTGCGCCTGAGCGGCAGGAGCCGCAACGGCGGCGGCGACAAAGCCGGTCAGCAGCGCGCTTGAGATTTTGAAAGAAGTCTTCATCGACGTCATCCGTTATTAAACAGTGACGTTCTCTCACCATGCGTTATGATGCACCGCCTTGATCCATGTCAAAGCGGTGACACTGAAGTGTTCGACCGTGGGGATTTGGCCACAGTATATGACTTAATGTTAACGAACCAAGAATAAGAATAAAAAAAGAGGACCGAGTTCGTCATGGATGCTCAGACCAGGGATAGTATCAGCATGCTCGGATCTTGCGGCAATTGCGGACAATGCCTTCACTGCGAGGCGCGACCACGGAGCATTTGTTCCGTGATCGATCCGGATGACATGTCGCGACTGGCGCAATACTCTCATCGTCTGGCCGTGATGGCGGGCAAGACGTTCATCCAGGAAGGCGAGCCCGCCAATGATTTCTTCATCGTTACTTCAGGCCACGTCAAGATCTTCGCCCTGATGCCCGACGGGCGACGTCAGATCACGGGCTTTGCCCAGAGTGGCGACTTTCTGGGACTGGCGAGCGGCGCTACTTACGGCTTCAGCGCCGAGGCACTCGGACCGCTTGCCTTATGCCGCTTTTCCCGCACCGGTCTGAATATCCTCAAGCGTGAGTTCCCCGATATCGAGCACCGATTGATGGAGGAAGCGTCGCGTGAACTCGTGCAGGCCCAGAAGCGCATGCTTCTTTTGGGGCGCAAGACGGCGCGCGAACGTCTGGCGAGTTTCCTGCTTGAGCAACATCATCGCTCTCCCACGAGGGAAATCGTCATCAATCTGCCCATGAGCCGCACCGGGATCGCCGATTATCTCGGTCTCACGATCGAGACAGTCAGCCGTACGCTCAATGCCCTGCAGCGCGAGAAACTGATAGCCATCACCCAGGTGACGCAGATCACGCTTTTGAACCTGCCAGCACTGGAAACTCTGGCTCGCGGCGGATGAGGGCGCAGCGGGTGTGAGACGCTGCCCGATCATGCCCAATTGATGCCTTGACGAAGCCATGATGACGGGGGAGAGAGGACACTTTCCCGCGAGAGCCTCACCCTTCAGGAGCTAGAGATCATGGACCGTTTCATCATACGTGGCGGCAGGCGTCTTGAAGGCGAGATCGTGATCGGCGGCGCCAAGAATGCCGGTCTCAAGCTCATGGTCGCGGGGCTTCTGACATCCGAGCGTCTCATCCTGTCGAATGTCCCCAAGATTGCCGATATCGAGACCATGCAGACCCTGCTGCGTCAGCATGGCATTGCGGTTGAGCCGGTCGATGCAGAAGGGCGGACCCTGTCGATCGGTGGCCCGATCACCTCGGTCGAAGCGCCTTATGATATCGTTTCCAAGATGCGCGCCTCGATTCTCGTGCTTGGTCCGCTTCTGGCGCGCGCTCATGAAGCGCGTGTTTCGCTGCCTGGTGGCTGTGCCATCGGAACGCGCCCTGTCGATCTGCATCTGAAGGGGCTCGAGACGCTTGGGGCGACCATCCGTCTCGAGAATGGCTATATCAATGCCAGCGCGCCGGGCGGTCTGGTGGGCGATCGTATCGTCCTGCCTTTTGCCTCGGTTGGCGCGACCGAGAACCTGCTCATGGCGGCCACCCTGGCCAAGGGACGTACCGAGATCGTCAATGCGGCGCGTGAGCCCGAGATCAGCGATCTGGTCGAGTGCCTGAATCGTATGGGCGCACGCATCGCCGGGGCAGGGACAGGGACTCTGGTCATTGATGGTGTCGAGGCGCTGACCGGCGCCCAGCATGCCATCATGGCCGATCGCATCGAATGCGGCACCTATGCCTGCGCTGCCGGTATCACGGGAGGCGATCTGCGTCTGATCGGGGGCCGCGTGCGCGATCTGGGCGCCGTTGTGCGTACGCTCGAGGAAGCCGGTGTCGAGGTGCTGGAGGAGGAAAACGCTATCCGCGTGCGTCGTACGGGCGCACTCAAAGGCGTGGACATCATGACCGAGCCTTACCCCGGCTTCCCCACAGACATGCAGGCCCAGTTCATGGCCATGCTCGCCGTGGCCGAAGGCGCGTCGATGGTGACAGAGACGATTTTCGAGAACCGATTCATGCATGTGCCGGAACTCAACCGCATGGGCGCGCGAATCAATGTTCACGGCTCGTCGGCCATTATTCGCGGCGTGGATCACCTTTCCGGCGCTCCCGTCATGGCAACCGATCTGCGCGCCTCGTTCTCGCTGATTCTTGCCGGACTCGGCGCGCAGGGTGAGACGTCACTGAGCCGCATCTATCACCTCGACCGTGGTTACGAGGCTGTCGATCGCAAGCTTTCTGCCGTTGGCGCCGATATCGAGCGTATACGCGAGTAGGATTGGTCGGGTGGGCGAGGGACTGGGGCTCTGCCCCATGCCCCGCCAAAGGACGGTCGTTTTCTGGAAACCGGTTGGTCGCAGGCGGGATAAGGGACGCCGTTCCGCTCAGATATGTCAGGCGGAATCTGATGAGGGATTTCCGAAAGGTAAAATCCATCATGGAAGAGCGGCCTTACATTCAGTCCCTCGGATAACCATCCGGCCCGGAAAGTCCGGATGGGGAGTTCGTCCTCTTCCAAAGATGAAGCCTGTTTCCCCGTATAATCCCCGTCAAACCCAAGTCATGATCGGCGGGGTTGGCGCTTAATGATCCGCCCCAAGGTCTATCGCCCTTGAGGCTTTCATTCCCCGTGAGAGGGGGGAGAGGGGCAAGGCTTCGTCTGGAATGTAGGGCGTTGCCCCAATCCACGCTCCTTGAAGAGCTCTATGGACCGAGGCTGCTGAAAGCGCGCCCTTACCAATAAATCTCCCCCCAACACGGACTATGGCTCCGCTCAGCGGCCTCTGATGGCCTCAGCGGTGCGCAGGCTGAGCGCCATGATGGCAAGGGCCGGGTTGGCGGCTGTGGCACTCGGAAAGATCGAGTGATCGCTGATCCACAGATTCGCAATATCGTGGCTTCGCCCATGGGGATCGACCACGGAATGATCGGGATCGCTGCCCATACGGCAGGTGCCGATCATGTGTGCGGCGCGGTCCATCGCCCAGATATCCTTGGCCCCCGCAGCTTCCCAGATGGCGGTCATGGTCCGGGCCATATGCTCGTGCATGGCCTGCTCGTTCGGGCCGTAGCTGAAGGTTATTTTGGGCTTGGGTACGCCAGCCCGCCCTTTCTCATCGGACAGGATGACGAGATTGTCGTCATTGGGCAGACAGTCGCCATGGGCGCCGAGACCCGCCATATAGTTGTAGCCGCGCAGGTATTTTGTAAGAGAATCACCCCACAGGCCGCGCCCGCGCGCGACGCCGGTCGCCCAGGTCAGTGGCATCATTCCCAGGGACTGAATCAGATAACCTCCAGCAAAATCGGCGTTTGCCGGGCGCATCATGTCTTCGGTGATGGTGAGTGATGGATAGCCCTTGTTCGGGCGGATGATCTCGTCGAAGGTCCCCCAGACCTGCGTGGAGATGTGAGCCATGTAATTGCGCCCGACCTGCCCGCTGCGATTGGCGAGACCGGTGTGCAGAAGGAGCCTCGCGGTCTCGACCGCGCCTGCCGCCAGCACGAGATGGGCGCAGCGCTGCAGACGATCCTGTCCGTTTTCACGGTAGACCACACCTGTGACGAGGCCGGCGCTGTCTCGTTCGATCCCGTGGACAAAGCAATTGGGCCGGATTTCTGCGCCCGCCGAAACGGCAAGGGGGAGATAGGTGACGTCGGTCCCTGACTTTGCCCCGTTACGGCATCCCTGATGACAGGCGCCGCAGCCTGTGCAGGCCTTGCGATCACCCCAATCACGCGTGATCAGCGCTGTGGGGCCATCGGCGTTGCGAATGCCGAGTGCATCGCAGCCGCGGGCCATGGCCTGGGCTGCGCCATTACGCTCTGGCGGCGGATAGGCGTAGCGGCGCTCAGTATCCCAGGGATAGGATGCCGGTCCTGACACACCGATTTCGCGTTCGACGCGCTCGATATAGGGCAATAATGTCCCGAAATCGAACGGCCAGTCCACGCCCTTTCCTGTCTCGGTGTGGAGCTTCATGTCCCGTGCGTCGATACGCGGCATGAAAGCTCCAAAATGAAGCATGGAACCGCCCACACCGGTGCCGCTATTATTGCCGCCAAAGGCCATGGGGTTCGCGCCGCCGGAGAGGCGTTCTTCCAGCCAGTAGATTTCGGAAGCCGTGGCCTCGTCCGGTGTATGCTGTTTCGGGTCAAAGCGTGGCCCGGCTTCAAGAGCCACGACTTTCATGCCGGACCGTGCAAGTTCTGCCAGAAGGGGGGCGCCGCCGGCACCCGTGCCGACCACGACGACATCGACGATCTCGTTATCGGCGAAACGACGCGTTTTCATGGTCTGATCCCTTTTGCAGCAGGTTCCCAGCTTTCCTCGACGCCCTCACCCATGGCGGAAAAACCCTGGAAGAACCCGTCGCCACCGTTGAAAATGGCATCGATGCCAAGCTGGGCCTGAACGGCAGGATGGCTGATGAAGATCTGCACACAATCTGCCCTCAGGTCGGCAAACCAGGCGCGCATCTGGGTGGCGTCAAGCTTTTCGGTGGCGAGACCGCCCTCCGCCATGGTGTGGATCATGCTGTCCTGATCCCCGGGTGCCAGAGCATCGAAGCCCTTTCCTGTGTTTTGGCGCGCCTGTGTATCCAGCCCGGTCAGGGCGAGCTCGTAAGCTTCCCGGTCGGGAGGCAAGGAGGCAAATCGCCAGCCATCTCCTGCCGTTCCCAGTCTTGCATCGATACGGGCAGCGAGGTTGATGCTGGCATCGCTCAGAACTGCACCCTGGGGCAGGACTCTGGATGTGAGCGCGACAAGCACATTGTGAGCCTCAGGGGAGAGATGACGCGGCTTGTAATCAGCATCGCTGGTCTGGGCCCGCTCTTCCATGATCTGTCGGGTACGGCCCGATATACGGTCGGAGTCGAGGAGAGCCAGATAATCCGGGTCGATGGCAGGGGGGAGAGATGTCTGGCTCATGGTGCGTTCCCAAAACCGTGATGACGCCTCTAACATGCCCGGACCGGCGAAAGTTGCCAAGCGGCCCCTCCCGTCAAGTTATTGAGAATGCTTCTCAAAATCGAGAAAGGACACGTGCCGAGAGTTGGGTGTCTCCTTAGCCCGTCGTCGTCTCGTACTCATCAGACTAAGTTTCTCAGGGCATTGTCCATCGGCCGGGTGTCTCAATGCGCTTTGTCAGCGCAGGGTAGTGCGATGAGGGGTCTTTGCGGGGCGCTGCCCCACTCCCCGGAAAGGGGCTAGCCCCTTTCAACCCGCTTTGATCGAGCCGAACTTCGATTTGCGAATACCCCGAGGAAGGGTATCGGGCGAGGCCCTGTACAGATAGTTTCTTGTGAGAAAAATGTTTGCAGGGCTTTGCCCGACTTCCCGAAAGAGATCAATTTCCTCGATTCCGTCCTGTTCAAACAGGTTTCCAAAGGACGACCGTCCTTTGGTGGGGTATGGGGCAAAGCCCCATGCCACCGTGCCCGAACGGCCGGAACCGGGTTCTCAAAGGCGCGGCGTGGTAACGCCGCGCTGCTTCATGTATTTGCCCGCGCGATCGGCGTAGCTGACTTCGCAGGGGGAAGCGCCCTGGAAGAACAGGAACTGGCAGATTCCTTCATTGGCATAGATACGAGCGGGCAGTTTGGTGGTGTTGCTGATCTCGATGGTGACCTGACCCTCCCATTCGGGTTCAAGCGGGGTCACGTTCACGATGATGCCGCAGCGGGCATAGGTCGACTTGCCCAGGCAGACTACCAGGACATCGCGCGGGATGCGAAAATACTCGACCGTATGGGCCAGGGCAAAGCTGTTGGGTGGGATTGTGATGTCGCCCGTCCGCGTCACGAAGCTGTTGGCTGCAAACTGCTTCGGATCCACGACAGCATTGTCGACATCGGTGAAGATCTTGAAATCCTCGCCGACACGGGCGTCATAGCCATAGGAAGACAGACCGTAGGAAATCACGCCCTCGCGCTTCTGGGCCTCGACGAAGGGCTCGATCATGCCCTTTTCCTGAGCCATCTGACGGATCCAGCTATCTGGCATGATGGGCATGGCGTTACTTCCGGTGGGTGAGGGGGAAAGAGGTTTGCAGGTCTAGCCGTGTGGGCGTTTCTCTGCAAACCGGAGAGGGAAGGCTCAGGCGATATGGGTCAGGAACACGACCTTGGAGCCGCCGCCTTCGACAAGGGTCTTGATGGCGTTGTTGAATACCTTACCGTGCTCCATGCCGATATGAGTCTTGAAGGCCTCTTCATCGCGGTAGGTTTCTTCAACATGGAAGAAATCGGGGTCTTCCTCGAGCGTATACACGACGAAGCGCTCATTGCCGGGCTCGCTGCGGACATCGTCGGCCAGAGCCGTGAGCAGACGGGCGATTTCCTCACGCTTGCCGGGCAGGGCGCGCATGGTCGCATAGAGAACCTTGGACATTGGATAATCCTTTCAGGAGGAGGCGGACTCTTCGCGCACGGGCGATGAGTCCTGGTCTTCCGGGGCCTTGACCGCCCGGTTGCGGACCTGGGCCTTGCGGCGCAGCAGATTGGCACGCAGGGCTGCGGCTTCACGGGCCAGACGCTTGTCGAGATCGGCCTGGGCCTTCTCGGTCAGGGTCGGGACGGGGCGTTGCGGTGTGGTCATTGGTCAGGGTCCCGAAACTGGTCTGCCAGGCAGGTACCGAGCAGCTCATCATAGACGGCGAGGGTGGCCGATTGCATCTGCCGGGTGGTGTAGTTTTCCGCAATGTGATGACGCGCGGTTTCTGCCAGAAGATCGCGTGCGCCATCGGAAAGCGTCAGAATCTGGTGGAGCGCCTCGGCGAGGGCAGCGGCATCGTCCGGTGGGACCAGGATGCCGGTCCGGTATGGGAGCACTGTCTCCATCGCACCGCCCTGCGCTGAAACCACAACGGGACGTCCCATGGCCTGGGCCTCGATGACGACACGACCGAAGGGTTCCGGGCGCAGAGAGGGCACGGCGACGACGTCGGCCAGCGCATAGGCAGCGGGCATGTCCTGACAGAGCCCGGCAAAGCGCAGGCGCTCGCTCAGGCCCAGGCGCCGGGCGGTTGCCTCGATTTCCTGCACATAGGTGTCACCGGGATCGGCCGGACCGACAAGCACGGCGAGCCATGGGCCGGGCATGATCGTTTGGAGGAGTGCCATAGCGCGCAGCAGGAGCAACTGGCCTTTCCACCGGGTCAGTCGGCCAGGCAACATGATCACCGGCGTGCCGGGGGCCACCTGCCATTTTTCTGCCAGAGCCTGTATCCGCGCGCCGTTGATCAGGTCAGGGTCGAAGCGTGCCATGTCGGCACCGCGGGGAATCAGACGGAGCCGGTCTTCTCCCACGCGGTAATCCTCACGCAGGCGCGTGGCGATATAAGTGCTGATGGCAATCACGCGCGCGCCCCGCGCGAGCACGGAATTATAGCGCTTCTTGCCGGGGAAACTGGCCTTGTGGACGCCATGCCATGTGGTCACGAGGGGGGTGCGGGTGCGCCTTGTTGCGCGCCAGGCCGCCCATGCAGGGGCGCGAGAGCGCGCATGGACAAGATCGATCCCCTCGGCACGGATAATCTCTGCGAGAGCACGGCTGTTACGCAAAATGGCAATCGGAGATTTTTGCCCAAGGGGCAACTCGATATGAATCGCGCCCACGGAAAGCAGACGGGGCAGGAGCGCCCCTGTCGCTCCCGCCACAAAGGCACGGCCTCCGGCAGCCACGATAGCCTCGGCCATCTCGACTGTGCCCTGCTCGATCCCCCCCATGCCCAGGGCAGGGAGAACCTGAAGAATATGAGGGCGGTGGCGCGACATAGGTTGCCGGTAGCATGAAGCGCCCGCCTCAGGGAGAGGAAAGAACCCCCGATGGCGAAAAACCCCCGCCCCCGTGCCTTAAATGCTCATGTGACCTCTGGAGGGGCGAACGGATCTGCCTCGCGCAGGAACACCACTGTCTCATGGAGGCATGGCAGAACCGGTCTGTACCGGTCAGGCACTGTTTCTGCGCTTCTGCAGCAGGTTTCTGTCTGCCTTGGAGGCCGAACATGCGCAGAGGGCGGGTTGACGTGCTCGGGGGGGGCAAGCGCCGGCCTGAAGGGGCGATGGTAGAGGCCGCAATACGAGTAATGTGCTTGGGATGACGATATCCATGCCGCTTGACACTCAGTCAGGCTGTTGCGCGAAGTATATTTCTGGTGGACGGCAAAAACAAAGGGCCGGGGGTAAAACCCCCGGCCCTTCGGTATTCTTCGGTCGAGATACGGCGCGAAGCGCTATCAGTGCTTGGTGTCGGCCTCATCGGGGAGAGCATAGACCACCAGCTGGTCGGTCACAGGGGTCATCATGAAGTGATGGCCCCCGGCCATGATGGCGACATACTGCTTGCCGTTGACCTCATAGGTCATCGGATTGGCCTGACCGCCACCCGGCAGCACATCGGACCAGACATCCTTGCCTGTCTTGATGTCGATGGCGCGGATCTGGTTGTCGGTTGCTGCTGCCACGAAAACCAGCCCGCCCTTTGTGACGACAGAGCCGCCATTATTGGGGGTACCGATATTGAGCGGCAGACCCGTCGGCATGTTCCATGGGCCATTGGCGCGTGCGGTACCGAGCGGACGCGACCACAGGACCTTCTTGGTCTTGATGTCGATGGCCTCGATCATGCCATAGGGCGGCTTGTTGCACATCATGCCCGTGTAGTGGTTCCAGAACGGAGTCACCACGATGCCATAAGGTGTATCGGCCTGGGCGCCATTGCCTTCGGCGCCGCCGCCAGCGGGATTGTAGCTGGGGTTGTCGATGGGCTTCAGACCCAGCGCATCGGCCTTTTTACGGGTGATGAGCTGATCGTACATCGGGGTGGAGTTCCAGTTGGCGATGACGATGCCCGATTCAGGGTCATAGGCCATGCTGCCCCAGTCACTGCCACCGTTATAGCCGGGATACTCGATATTCGGCTTGTCCGTGGAAGGCGGGGTGAACTCGCCGACATAACGGGCCTTGCGGTACATGATGCGGCAATAGAGCTGGTCGATGGGTGACATGCCCCACATGTCGCTTTCCTTCAGATCAGGAAAGGCAAGGCGCGGGAAAGCGTCGGACCAGGGCTGCGTCGGACTGCGCGGATCATCTGCCATGGTGCTGGCGGGAGCAGGCTTTTCGACAACCGGGAATTCCGGAAGGGGCTTGCCCGTCGCGCGGTCGAGCACGAAGGTCTGGCCACGCTTGGTGGGCACCAGCAGGGCAGGTGTCACGGTACCATCGGCATGATGATAGTCGAATTTGGTGGCCTGGGAACCGATATCGTAATCCCAGACATCCTTGTGGGCGGTCTGGAATACCCAGCGCGGCTCACCGGTCTTGACGTCGATCGCGACGATGGAGGACGAAACGGCGTTCTCCTTGTCGGTGCGCATGGCGCTGTAGTAGTCGGCGGCCGAATTGCCGGTCGGGACATAGACAAGGCCGAGCTCGTTATCGCCCGTCATGGCTGCCCAGGAATTGGGCGTACCACGGCTGTAGAACTTGCCGGGTTCGGGCTGGTGGTGGTTGTCGGGATTGTTCACGTCCCAGGCCCAGACGAACTTGCCGCTCTCCGCGTCATAGCCGCGGATCACGCCGGAGGGCGCCCAGCGACGCTGTCCGTCGAGCACTTCATGATTGACCACCACGACGCCATTGATGACCGGGGGCGGGGTTGTCATGGATACGAAGCCGGGAACGGATTCACCCATGCCCTGCATCAGGTTGACCTGACCGCCAAAGCCGAAGCCCTCGCACAGCTTGCCCGTCTCGGCATCGACCTGGATCAGGCGCATGTCGAGCGTGGCTTCCATGATGCGGTTATGGCAGGGCTGTCCCTCGGGAACGGTGGAAGAGGTGTAATAGGTGACGCCCTTGCACGCGGCGGTGTAGGGGATGGAGTGGTATTTCACCCCGGCATCATGTCGCCAGATTTCCTTGCCGGTGGCCGCATCGATACGCATCATGTCGTTCATGGCCGAACACATGTAGAGCGAGTTGCCCACCTTGATCGGCGTGGTTTCGGCGGCCCATTTATTGGCCTGACCCGGACCCGGCTTGCTGCCCGTATGATACACGAAGGCGCGCTTGAGCTTGCCCACATTATCCGGTGTCAGCTGCTCCAGGGGCGAATAGCGGCTCTGGTTGGAATCGCGGCCATAGGCGGGCCAGTCTTCACGCGCCGGGGTGCTGTCGATCTGCGGCACGGCGGCGGGGACGTCGGCAATGCCGATCTCGGAGATGTCCGGGAGGTTGGCGGCATTCACGCCCGGTGCCTGCGGGGCCGATGGCGCCGGTCCACCGAACCGACCGGGGCCCTGGCTGTGGGCTTCGGCAGGAGACGTATGGTCTTCACCCGGGGTCGAGTTCGAGGGCGGGATCTGCGCGAGTGCGACCGAGGCAGAGAGGAGGCCACCGAGCATGGTGGCGGTCAGAAGGGCTGGTCTACGCATCAGACGGCTCCGCGGGAAACTGGACGAACCGTATCCTGACGACGCAGGACAGGCAGGCTGAGCACGACGAGAATGGCGATCAGCGTCGGGCCGAAGAGGCGTGGCAGCCAGCCCCACCAGTCGAAACCGCATTCGGCAATGGTCCAGACCAGCGTGCCGGCCCAGGCGAGAAGGAAAAGATAGGCACCCAATAGGCGACCCATGGCCATGAAGAGGCCCGAGGCCAGCAGGACGATGCCGCAGATCAGGTAATAGGCGGAGCCACCGAGGCTGAGCAGATAGCCGCCACCGCCAACGAAGATCAGTCCGAACAGGACGATGAAGATGGCGAGAGCCAAAGTCGCCCAGTCGCCGGCGCGTCTGGGTCTGGTACGAGCTGTCATGAAACCTCCTTGAGACGAGTTTCAGCCTTTACCCGCATTCGAAAGAGAACAGGATAACACATATCAGTGAAAATTATGTTACCGTACCGAATTGGTCTCTTATGCTGAACCTTGCCATGCGGGGCTGAAAAGCCCGGTCCCGGCGGAATTGCGGGGGCCGATCATCCTCTCGGGGTTTATCGCTCGGGACGCCAGAAGGATCATGACAGGCTGGCCTATGCCTGCGCATAGGGATGCAACTGTGGCCGATCTGCCGCGCCTTGCCCGACGGCGAAGCTGGCACCAATAGCAAAGGCCGGGCGATTATCCCCGTGGCGATCAGCCTGCGGGGATGGTGATGACCGCGCCGGGTGAGTGGCTGGTCGCGGCAAGGGCAGCAAGGATCTGCATCATGGTGAAGCTCAGCTTGCTGCGGAAATCATCATCGCTGATCCAGTACCACCGGCCTCTGTAGCGCACCTCGTCATAATTATGTTCGGGCGCGGATTTGCCGGAATGGATCACCACATCGGGGCGCGTCTCAATGCCGACAGGACTAATGGTGGGCAGTGTCCGCGTGGCTCTGACGTCCTCCTCGGGTACGTCCATCTCATAGGCGATCTGGGAGAGCATGGCGAACATGGAGCGCGTGAGAATGGCAATCTGTCCCGGCACTTTCGGGTAGGGGCCATAAACGATTTCGGCTTCCTCGGCATGCGGGTCGAGATGCAGCAGACGACGTACCTCTGCCTGGATGGTTGTCAGGGCGGGGTCGGAGGTGGCGGTGAGCACCAGATAGGCGTGTTCGGGCTGCGTTCCCGATGGCTTGTTGGCCGAGCCGGAAGGCGGCTGGTCCCCTGTGGGTTTAGGGGCGTCGGTAGAGATGCGGATGGTCATGGCGCCCTGTACCTGCAACTGGCGCAGATCATGCAGCAGCAGATAGAAACGAACCGAACCGCCGCCAGTCGGTCCTGCACCAAGAGCACGGACATTGGACAATCCGTCGATCGACTGCGCCGTCAGGCGCAGGAGTGTGTCGATAGGCAGACCACCGAGGCTGAGCGGCATGATGACAACCGGTGAGATGGGCCGGATGACGTTCTCGGCGTATTGCTGCCCGGTCTCTGGCTGATAGGTGAAGGTCGGGCTCTCCTGCAGAGTGGCAGTGCCGCTGCCGAAGAGATAGCTGCCGACACCTGAAGGGAACGCGTTGAATCCGCCATTGATCGAGCGATTGAGCTGATAGCCCGCAATGACCTGTGTTGTATCGAGGAAGGTCGGTGGATCGGCATAGCGGATACGAATGATGTTGAGCAGCATCGCATGTTTTTCCGCCTCGCCCAGCGCACGCGAGTAATCGAGCTGGTCATGCGACAGGCGCGTGGGGCCAATCGTGATGCAGCCTGACAATAACAGGGGCAGGAGGCTGGGCAGCAGCGCGCGGAACACCCTGGGCAGAGGGCAGGAAAAACGAAGCGTGATCATGGGTGTCTCTGGCTTAGCGTATCCTTGGAGAGGGTTGCCAGCCCGTAATGATCGTTTCGCGTTTCTCGGGCCGGGGGAGGGGAAAGCTGAAGCACGGAGCCGATCGGGTCGCAGAGCTGGCGCACTGTATCTCTTCCTCTTCAGGGCTTGGGCTCCGCTTGTTTCAGGGCTGCTTCTGGCGCGACCTGATTGGGCGCCTGCTCTGCGGCCAGAATAGCGGCCAGACCTTCACGATAGCTCGGAAAGCGCCAGCGACGGTCGAGGCTCTGCTGGGTCAGGCGGCTTTCGACCACGCGGCGCTCTGACCAGAAGCTGCGTGCCATGGGGCTCAGGCTTTCCCAGGCCTCATCCAGAGACAGTCGCGGTGGCAGAGCAAATTTTCCCAGTCGGGCGGCTTCCTCAAACACCGCGGCCTGCGGGCTTGGCGTGTCATCGACGAAGTGCAGAATGCGGCATCCTGAGGCAGTGGAAATGGCAGCCATGGTGCCCTCGGCGATATCGTCTCGATGGATGCGGCTGAACAGATGGTCTGGCGCGTCGATCAGCCGGGCCTTGCCGGAGCGCAGCGTATCGAGCGCCGAGCGGCCGGGCCCATAGATCCCCCCCAGGCGCATGATATCGCAGGCGATGGATTTGCGACGGGCCAGTTCCTGCCATGCCTGCTCGGCCTCGACGCGCGCGCGGCTGCGCGTCTGGCCGGGTGAGACTGGCGTCGTCTCATCCACATGCGCGCCCTGACGGTCTCCGTAAACGCCGGTGGTCGAGTAATAGCCAATCCATCGCAATTTAGGGCTTTTCGACAGAAGGGCGGCGTATCGGAGAAAGGCGGGATCGCCCGACTCCGATGGCGGCGCGCTGATCATAAGATGGGTTGCCTCACCAAGCGCAGAACCCGCCTCATCGAAAGCGATCAGTCCCGATCCCTCTTCAGGCACGCGCTTTGTGCCGGTCACGTGCCAGCCTTGGGCTCTGGCAAGCGGTACGACGGCGGATGCTGAATAGCCCTGACCCAGAATAACAAGGTGAGGTGGCATGAAAGCTCCCATTCGCGCTTGACCGCTGACGCGGTGGCGCGCCAATCACACTGTATGAAACATGGTTTTGGAGCCTTGGCGATAGGAAGCGTTCTGGGAATGGGGATGGCGGCTGCCAGCCCTGCTCCACAGAACCTTGCCCAATGCGTGACTCCGCTCCCCGATACGCCCGATCTGGTACAGGAGGCAGCACAGAACTGGCTGCGCCATGGCGGCGGTGGCGAGGCCCGGGACTGTCTTGCTCAGGCCGATCTGGCGCTGGGCGCCTATCGCGAGGCGGCGCAGCAATATGAGACACTGGCCATGCAGGGCGGGCTCCGCAAATCCCTGCCTCTTCAGGGGCGGAGAGCCGCCCAGGCTGAGACACGGGGCGAGGTGGAGCGCGAGGCAGGCTATACTGCCCGGGCGGCGGAAGCGTGGTTGCTGGCGGGCGATGGCGCTGCGGCAGAACGGGCTGCGCGTCAGGCGTTGCTCGTTTCATCGTCATCGCCGGGCGAGGTGCGGTCCGATCTAACCTTGCTGCTGGCGCGCAGCCTGTCCATGCAGGGCCATTATGCGGCTGCCATAGAGGCGCTGGGGGTCCTGCCCGACAACGGCAAGAATACCGATCCCGTTCTGGTGCGGGCGCTCGTGCTGCGCGCCGGGGCCTATCGCCAGCTTGGGCGCAATGCCGATGGGCTGGTGGATGTCACCCGGGCCCTGACGCTTCAGCCCGACGATATCGAGGCCCTGCTAGAGCGCGGCATCCTCAATGTCCGCCTGACCCGCTACGCACAGGCCCGCAGCGACTGGGATCGGGTCATCGCACTCGCCCCGGACGGACATGAAGCCTATCTGGCTCGTCAGGACGAGGCTGTTCTGGATTCCGATCCCGATCAGGACTGACCGTCTTTCTGTCACTGTTCGGTATTCCGTCCTGCCCGTGCCAGAATTTCCCGATTACGCCGCGCCAGGGGTTTTGCCGGTTTCGACAAGGGCAACGACCTCGTCCCAATGAGGCGCAGACTCGGCAGCACCGAGGCGCGTGGTGGCCAAAGCCCCGCAAGCTGCGGCAAAATGCACGGCCTCGCCGAAACTCTTGCCCAGTGTGAGGGCGGTGGCCAGACCGCCATTGAAGCAATCACCCGCCGCCACTGTATCGATGGCATTCACGCGATAGGGCGGTACGAAGCCTTCCGACTCTCCGGAGCGATAATACACACCGCGCGCGCCCATCTTGACCAGGGCATGGGTGGCGCCCAGTTCCTGCAGCCTGCGTGCGGCCCTGGCTGCATCTTCCTGCGTTTCGGGATAAATTCCGGTCAGAAGCCGTGTTTCGGTTTCGTTGGGGGTCACGACATCCAGCGCCGCCCAGAGCGCTGCGGGCAGGCCGTCAGCGGGGGCAGGGGCCGGGTCGAGAATGACCAGCGTGTTGGCGCGTTTCGCTTCCTCGGCAATCTCGATGGTCAGGGCCAGCGGGATTTCCAGCTGCAACAGCACGGCTGAAGCCTCATGAATGAGCGCGCGATGGGCTCGGACATCGCTGCTGTCCAGTGCCATGTTCGCGCCGCCTGCAACGGTGATGATGTTTTCTGCCTTGCTGTCCACCGTGATCAGCGCCACCCCGGTTGGATGGTCGGGATCCTCGCGCAGGGCTGAGAGATTGACCCCGAACGGTGTCAGGAGGGAGCGGGCAAGCGTGCCGAAACTATCCGTGCCGGTGCGGCCCGCCATGAACACCTTCAGGCCGCAGCCCTGACCCAGGCGAGAGGTTGCGGCTGCCTGATTGGCCCCCTTGCCCCCCAACCCGGTAGCATAGCTTTCCGCATGGACCGTTTCACCGGGATGAGGAATGCGCTCAGCGCGCGCCGTGATGTCGATATTGACGCTGCCGAAGGAAAGGATGGAAGAGGGGCGGTCGGACATGAGCTTTTCCCTGATCGCCCTGCGGGCGGAAATGGTGCCACGAGGCTGTGTCTTCGCGGGCGATGCCTGAAGACGGACGCGTGAACGCATGGCGTATCATCGCGTCGCAGCCTCGGCTAGGATCGCGGCATGTTTCGCATTCTCGTGATCAAGCTCGGGGCTCTGGGCGATGTTGTTCAGGCGCTCTCTCCTTTTGCCGCCATCAGGGCCCATTGGCCCGAGGCCGAGATCGCCCTGCTCACCACCGCGCCTTTTTGCGCTCTGGCAGAGGCCAGCCCCTGGTTCGATCATATCCGGATCGATACGCGGCCGCGCTGGCATGACTGGCGCGGTCTGCTGACCCTGCGACGGGAACTGCGCAGCTATGATCTGGTGATCGACTTGCAGACATCCGGGCGGAGCACGCGTTATGCGCGGCTATCAGGACAAAAGGCCTGGAGCGGTATTGCCAGAAAGGCGGCCCATTTTCACGATAATCCCTGGCGCGATTCCATGCATAGCGTGGCGCGACAGCGCGACCAGCTCGCGCGTCTTGGCGTAGCGGAGCACAACGCGCCCGATCTGGAATGGCTGGGTCGTGGCGGGCCGGATCTGCCCGCACCCTACGCCGTCATCGTTCCTGGCGCCGCCCCTCACCGCCCTGCCAAACGCTGGCCAGAGGGGCATTATGCGGCTCTGGCCCGGCTTTTGCAGGCGCAGGGTCTGGCCGTGGTGGTGGTTGGCACACAGGCGGAGCGCGCGCTCGTGGATACGATAAGGGCGCAGGCGCCCGGCGTGATCGATTTGGCGGGTCAGACCGACCTGCCGGCCCTGGGTGGCGTATTTGCGCGGGCGACGCTGGCAGTGGGGAATGATACCGGCCCCATGCATCTGGCGGCAACCATGGGATGCCGGTCGCTCGTCTTGTTCTCGGGGGAGAGCAACCCGCGCCTGACCGCGCCGAACGGGTTGAGACCGGGTCAGGTTCGTGTTCTCGCGGTTGAGGATCTGCGAAAGCTTGACGTTTCCAGGGTTGCGGCCTGCCTGAACTGGGGCCATTAGAACAGCTCAACTTATCTCTTACGCCAGGAGCGCATCTCCATGCCTGCCATTACCCTGCCCGATGGTTCCGTTCGTACGTTCGACGGTGCCACGACCGGCACGGCAGTCGCGGCTTCGATCGGTCCCGGTCTGGCGCGTGCTGCCGTTGCGATGAGCCTGAATGGCAAGCTGGTCGATCTCTCGACCGCCATTGCCGAGGATGCGGAGCTGCGCTTCATCACGCGCAAGGACGATATCGTTCTGGAGATGATCCGCCATGATACCGCCCATGTGCTGGCCGAGGCCGTGCAGGCGCTCTGGCCCGGCACGCAGGTGACGATCGGCCCCTCCATTAAGGACGGGTTCTATTACGATTTCTTCCGCAATCAGCCTTTCACGCCCGAGGATTTCGAGGCGATCGAGGCCAAGATGCGCGAGATCGTCGCGGCCAATGCGCCGTTCGAGCGCGAGGAATGGAACCGTGACGACGCCATTGCCTTCTTTGAGGAGAAAGGCGAGCGCTTTAAGGCTGAGCTGATCCGCGATCTGCCCGAGAGCGAGACCATTTCGATCTATCGTCAGGGGGCATGGCTCGATCTGTGCCGCGGGCCGCACATGCGTGGCACGGGCGATATCGGCACGGCGTTCAAGCTCATGAAGGTAGCGGGTGCTTACTGGCGCGGCGACCACCGCAACCCGATGCTGACGCGCATCTATGGAACGGCCTGGCGCGACCAGAAGGAACTCGACGCCTATCTGCATCAGCTGGAAGAGGCAGAGAAGCGCGATCATCGGCGTATCGGTCGCGAGATGGATCTGTTCCATATCCAGGAAGAGGCGGTGGGTCAGATCTTCTGGCATGCCAAGGGCTGGCGTCTTTACACCGTGCTTCAGGACTATATGCGCCGTATCCAGACGCGCTACGGCTATGAGGAAGTGCGTACCCCCCAGCTTGTAGACCGTGCGCTCTGGGAAGCCTCGGGTCATTGGGATAAATATCGCGAGCACATGTTCATCGCGACAGTTGAGGATGAGGAAAAGACCCTCGCCCTCAAGCCCATGAACTGCCCCTGCCATGTGCAGATTTTCCGCCATGGGCTGCGCTCCTATCGCGAGCTGCCGCTGCGTATGGCCGAGTTCGGCGCATGTCATCGCTACGAGCCTTCAGGCGCGCTGCATGGGATCATGCGCGTTCGTGGCTTCACGCAGGATGACGCCCATATCTTCTGTACCGAGGAGCAGATTGCGGCCGAGACGGCGACCTTCGTGGCCATGCTCGATGAGGTCTATCGCGATCTCGGTTTCGAGAATTTCCGTGTGAAGTTTTCCGACCGCCCCGACGCGCGTGCGGGTGACGACGCGACCTGGGACAAGTCGGAAAAGGCGCTGAAGGAAGCCTGTGCCCTGGCGGGTGTCACCTTCGAGACCAATCCGGGCGAAGGGGCCTTCTATGGCCCGAAGCTCGAATTCGTGCTGACGGATGCGATCGGTCGCGACTGGCAATGCGGCACGTTGCAGGTCGATTTCATTCTGCCAGAGCGGCTGGATGCGTCTTATATCGGCGAGGACAGCGCGCGCCATCGTCCGGTCATGTTGCATCGCGCCATCCTTGGCAGCTTCGAGCGCTTCATCGGTATCCTGATCGAGCAGTTTGCAGGCAAGTTCCCGCTCTGGCTCGCTCCGACCCAGGTGGTGGTTGCCAGCATCGTGACCGATGCCGAGCCCTATGCACAGGATGTGGCCGCGAAGCTGCGTCGCGCCGGACTTCAGGTCGAGGTGGACGGACGCAACGAGAAAATCAACGCGAAGATTCGCGAACACTCGCTCGCCCGTGTTCCTGTCATCCTCGTTGTGGGTCGTCGCGAGGCGGAAGAGGGCAAGGTGGCGATGCGTCGTCTGGGTGGTGCTGCTCAGGAAATCCTTGCGCTGGATGAGGTGGTGGCGATCCTGGGTCAGGAGGCCATGGCTCCGGACATGCAGCGCCTGCAGGGCTGATGCGCGCGTTTTAAACGCGGAAACCTTGCAATCCCGGTGTTTCATGACTATGTCGGTGCACCGGGATTCCCGCAAACAAGCCGTTAATTTTGTCACGCTAAGGTGATGAAATCTTTGGCGCGGTTGCGCGTATTGAATTCCCGCCAGGCAGATTGTTGAAAACGTCGACAGGAGACGACCATAGCTAGACCACCGATGCAGGCCGCACCCACCCGTGAAGGGCCCCGAGTTAACGAGGAAATTCGTGTTCCTCAGGTGCGCTTGATTGACGCCGACGGCGAAATGGCTGGCGTCATGACAACGCGCGATGCTCTTGCACGCGCCTATTCGGTCGGGCTCGACCTTCTGGAAATCAGCCCGACGGCTGAGCCACCTGTCGTCAAGATTCTCGACTACGGCAAGTTCAAGTACGAACAGCAGAAGAAGAAGAACGAAGCGCGCAAGAAGCAGAAGGTCATTGAGATCAAGGAAGTCAAGGTGCGCCCCAGCACCAATGAAAATGACTACCAGGTCAAGCTGCGCGCCATGAATTCTTTCCTGGCCGAAGGCGACAAGGTTAAGGTATCGCTGCGCTTCAAGGGTCGTGAAATGGCCCATCAGGAGCTAGGCATCAAGATGCTTGAACGCATCCGTACCGAAATGGAAGACAAGGCGAAGGTCGAGCAGATGCCCAAGCTCGAAAATCGCCAGATGATCATGGTGCTTGCACCGCGCTGAGCAAGATGGTTGGGCTTTGTGACCCGATCGAGATGAAAAACCCCGGCTTCGCCGGGGTTTTTTTGTGGGCAAGCCAAGAACCGGACGGTCAACGTCGACCCAGGTCCGAATGGTCGGTCTATCAGCCGCGCTTTCCGTTAAACGGCTCCTGAGGCGATAGCAGGAAGGATAACGAGCATCCGACTCGTGCTGAGCCCCTGCGGCGATGCTCAGGCGCATTGAGTGGGAATGCCCGTTTCTCATACCCCCTTCGGCATTTTCTCGTGATCACCTCCTTAGATGCGCCGAGTTTTATCCAATACTGGTTTTGGTCCCGAAAAATGTCGCTGCCCTGGCTGCGCAGAGGGTCCGCTTGGGTATGGCAGATTATTGATTATAGATAACGTTTCATTGCGCATGGCTTAACGATGTTTCACATTTGTTGCTGCTCTATATCAAATAATACGTAAAACTTCATATCTTTTACGTTTTAATCCGGATAATTTGGCGATATCAATCATCATATACCAATACAGATCAAGAAAACTGGATAATTCATTCGAGCTCTGTCATGTATATTAACCTCACATTTCAGTGAGATTTTCGTCTGTAAATTAAGGGAATTTAAAGGCTGGGGGTGCAGACTGAGTACTGCCCAACGCGTACAGTTTCTTTTAACGATCAAAGAGAGTCGGATTAACGATGAATACGAATAATACAAAGACTCTGACGAATATTTACACGGACCCGAGTGTCGATGGTCCCAACCTTCCAATGAACACGCAACAGGTCGTCAACGGGCAAATAGTTTATAACGACACATCGTCTGAACTCCCCGGTGAAGACTCTCCGGACTGGGCCGTCATTCAGTGGAATGCGGCTTCGGCGTTCGATCCGCTGGTGGGCGATGACACGCGGGTCTGGGATAATCAGTTCGGCTATTCTGTCGGTCACTGGACGCAGGGATCGGCGACTTCCAGCTCCGGCAAGACCAGCTACAATGTCTACCGTGATCCCGATAATGGCCATTACGTTTATCAGCTGGCGGCGCAGGGCGGTCAGCTGCTTGATGTCCAGCTCTCGGCGGTGAAGGCAATCGACGGGCAGTATTCCTTCAATCACCAGATCACGGCGAACTTCACTCAGGGCATCAGCAATTACTCAGGATCGACCGGCACCTATCAGGCCGGCATCAATTTCACGATCAATTTCCATGGCCCGACCATGAGTTTCGGGCTTTTCCTGCAGTTCGAGACGGTCGATTACAAGGGGGTGCCTCAGACCTATGTCGCACTGCCCAAGTCACTTGGCGGGTCGATATATAATTTCACCGGTTCGCAGGCGGCCTATATCAATCCGACTCTCGCCTCGAATAACGGCGTCATGTACGACACGACGATCGACGTCAATCAGGGGCTGATGGCAGCCATCAAGGCCATTGTGGGATTGTACCCCAACCTGGCAGATGACGTGACGAATCTGAGCAACTGGTATCTGAGCGGAACCTATATCGGTGTGGAAACCATCGGTACCAGGCAGCAGACAGATGTAACCGGCAACTACAATGTCGAAGACCCGACAATCACCTACGATACTTCCAAGACTGTCAGTTATGCCGACCGCTCAACCACGGTACCGGTCGTCTCCATGACTCCCGAAAACAGCAGCACCCCCACACTCAACGAGGTCACCATGCCGAATGTCATCGTCAAAGGTGTCAACAACACCGTCTATGTTCCTTACACTTCGACCGACACGGCTGGCATGATGGCGAAAACCTACGCCTCCAGCATCCAGACATTGCTGGCAGCAGGGTCGCTCGATAACAGCATTCTCTCTACCGGCTCGAACAGCTATGTGTCGGGCAACAAGGCGTCGCAGGCGATCATCGACACCGCGGGAACCTATGGCGTCTCGGGAAATTACTCGAATATCGTCATAGCCTCGACAGACACGACCAGCCTGAATGGCGCGGTGACGCTGGATGCCACGCAGAATACGGCCAATTATCTGAATATCGTTTCCGGTGATCAGTACGGCTCGACGGTGACCGTCGGAAAGGCGTCCGGCAGCTTTGCGGGAACGCAGGGCAACAACGCGTTCAATGCCTCGAGTTCTGCAGGCAACTGGAATATTGCCACTGGCGTAGGCAATGACACGATCTATGGTGCGCAGGGCACGAACACGATTACCGGCGGGACGGGCTATAATGTCCTGTATCTCGGCAAGTCGAACAACATCGTCAATTCGGTCGGTCAGGACACGATCTATGGTGCGGCTGGCGCAATCGATACGGTGTCGCTGCAGGGCGGCAGTTCGACCGCCTATCTGAAGACGAACGCCGCTGTCATGGACTTTTCGACCGGAAACAAGATCACGGTGGGCGATAACAGCACGGTCTATGGCGGAACGTCCTCGGTTGTAAATGTGAGTTCCGGTTCGGCTACCGTTACTGGAACACAGGGCGATACAATCTCAGCGGCAGGCAATCTGCAGGTTGTCCATGGCAGCAATCAGTCGATCAGCGTGAGCGGGTCGCTGAATTTCATCTCCGGCACCGGGCAGACGGCTATCTCCGCAGGGAGCGGCACGATCTACGGTGCAGACGGCCTTGTGGCGACACTCAGCTCGGCCTCGCGCCTGCTCTTCACGGCCAACCAGCCTTACACGACCGGCAACCAGACGATCGACGGTCGCAACGTCGCAGGAGGGCTTTCGGCCTGGACGGGAGCCGGCCAGCAGACGGTGATCGGCGGAACGGCATCGGACCAGTTCTTCTTCGGTACGGCCTTCACTGGAACATCGGATGCGTCAGCTTCGGCAACCGTCACCGGCGGTTCAGGGGCGGGTAATCTATTCGGTATGCTCGCGAACCACACAGCCGGGAATTTTACGATCACCGATTTCCGTGCCGCAAATAATCAGTTCTTCCTTTATAATTACAAGCCGACCAATGCTGCGGCGGCTGCACAGTCCATCCTGAACACGGCAACGGTCTCAGGTGGAAACACATCGGTCATGATTGACGGCACGGCGAAGATCACCTTCCTCGGCGTGACCGATCTCAAGACCTCCGATTTCAGCATCAGCTGATCGGCACCCGGGCAGGTTGCCCCATCCGTCGGGTGGGGTACCGGACGGAAGAGAGGTGTGGCCCGAGATTCTACGCGGCTGGTCTTTGTTCATTGAGGCGAGGGCCTGAGAAGAGCCCTCATCTCTGCGACTGTCAGTAGCGCTCGATTATTCAATGTAAGTCTGGCTCCCTTGCGAAACGGAAGGCTGGGACAATGATCTCTCGGATCTGAGCGATCATTTCGTCAGTTCCAGCTCTGATCCGGGCTGATGGGCAGGAGGCAGTTCCTACCCGGTTTTCTCTTCCTTCTGAAGCAACGCGGCTAAAGCGCCTGGCTTTATCCACCGCGGACGCGTCAGCACATCACACAAAGCGATCGGTTTTCGGCATGGCGCGGGGCGAAGGGATTTTCGCGCTATCTCTCAGAGACGCGCCGGAGTTTGGTCGACGGTATTCATTGCGGGTTACTGCTGCGCGCTCCGCCCTTGAATCGGGCTATCGTCTATGGTGGCACGACCGGCTGACTCCGAAGCCAAATCGGAACACATTCTGACGTTACGCTTCCATGGCGCGGAGGGGAGTGGGCGCTTACTGATAGTCATACCTTGAAATCCGGCGCTGTGCGGAAAGCCTGGTATGTGAGGTCCACACTCATCGAACGTACCCCTGCGAGGGAAACTAACACGTCGCTCACGTATCATTTTGTTACAACTGAAATTCCCGCGGTTGAATGTCAGGGTGTCTGACGAATAGCGCGTTAACGCAGTAGGCCAGGGGCAGAGTTGGCGCTCTCGTTATGGCACCAAGGAGAGCGCTGTCCCGACGGGGAAGGCCCGCCGCGACTGTTTCGTCGATCTGTCCATTAGTGATCCGCCGTTCCTAAAGCGAGAGAACTCCCCCTGAGCGCCGCACTGGCGGAAACGCGGGCGTTATGATGCACTGAACGAGGCCATCGCGAGATCTGACTGTGCGGAATTATGCTCCAGACGCCGGTAATCGCGGGTTGATAGCGACGTCGAGGCACAGTGCTCTTATTTGCCCCATGTCTCGATCTGCGGTCGTCGGAACGCCCTATGCGCGGCCTCAACGGTGGGGAAGTAGCTTAGGATGTGCTCCCCCAAAGAAGCGCTTCCCGATTGAGCGTGCGCGCATCGTCGTAGGGCCTGAATGCGGACCCTCTGGGAGGCCATGGCAATATTTTCGGGGAGTGGGTGGCGGAGAGAGTGGGATTCGAACCCACGGTACGCTATTAACGTACACACGCTTTCCAAGCGTGCGCCTTAAGCCGCTCGGCCATCTCTCCAGCGCGGGCGGACCATATCAGTTTCTGATGGTCGCGCAAGGGCCATGACCTGCGCTTCTGGCGTTTTTGACGAAGTTTCGTATCAGCTCGGCTGATTTCTCACCCGGTCGTGTTTCGACGCCGGAGGAAACATCTACGGCAGGTGCGCCGCTTTGCAGGATAGCCGGGCCGACATTCTCCGGTGTCAGTCCACCAGCCAGCATCCACGGCACCGTGGGGCGCCAGTGTCTGAGGATAGACCAGTTCAGAGCCACGCCGTTACCGCCGGGATTGGCAGCGTTCTTGGGTGCGCGGGGTTCAATGACGTAGCCGTCAAATTCTGCATCGGCGGGGAGATCGTCCGCCGTATGCACGGCGCATGAAAGCCAGACCGGCTTGCCGAAGCGTTGTCTTATGGCTTGTGCTCGCTCGGGCGTATCGTAAATCTGCAGTATGTCGAGATCGATTTCATCAAGTGCGGTCTGGATCGTCTCGTCACTGGCCTTGACGAACAGACCGGTCAGCCGGGGCAGTGATCCCTTGTAGCTGCTGACAAGGGCGGCGGCTTGTGTTGGGGTCAGATAGCGTGGCGAACGCGAGAAAAAGACGAGACCGATCCAGTCAGCGCCAGCTTGTGCGGCTACCTGCAGGGCCTCGAGATCCCGCACCCCGCAGATCTTGACCCCGATATGGGGAAGTGAGGCGGGGTAGGACGATAATTCAGGCTCCTTGCCCGTCATGCTGAGGCAAGTTCAGCCTGGATCGCTGCAGCTGCAGCAGCCGGATCCGCTGCCTGTGTGATGGGGCGACCCACCACAATCCAGTCAGCGCCAGCCTGAGCGGCCTGACGGGGCGTCATGATGCGCTTCTGGTCGTTCGCATCCGTTCCGGCGGGACGGATTCCCGGGACGACCAGCACGGGAGCGTCGCCCAGTGCGTCGCGCAGGGGCGCGATTTCCTCAGCGGAACAGACCAGACCGTCGGCGCCAGCCATCATGGCGAGGCGGCCCAATCGAACGACCTGCTCGCGTGGCGATGCCTCGATACCGATCTCATGCAGGCCTGCCTGATCGAGACTGGTAAGAACGGTGACAGCGAGCAGAACGGGGCGATGTAGCGGGGGGTACGCGGCGTCGATCGCCTGTCGGGCGGCCGCGATCATGGCGGAACCGCCACTGGCATGGATGGTCAGCAGCGACGCGCCGAGAGGGGCCAGACTCGTCAGGCCTTTGGCCACAGTGTTGGGTATGTCGTGCAGCTTGAGGTCCAGAAACAGGGGGCGATCGCCCGCAACCTGGCGAAGCGCATTCAGGCCCTGTGCATAGGTGAATTCCATACCCAGCTTGATGGCATCCACATGCCCGTCGAGTGCCTCAGCCCAGGCACGGGCTTGTTCAAGGCTCTGCGTGTCGAGGGCGGCAATCAGGCGGGTACGTTTCATCATGGGACTCATAGCAGGCTGAAGGGCGTGACGGGCATTGAGGCCGTGACGCCGGGTGGTTCAGGGCGTCACTGTGTGAGGAGCGACGGTTGCGTCGTAAGGCGCGCGGCTCGGATCTGTCGCGATTGTCAGACGATCGATACGCTGGTGCAGTTCAAGCACCTGTGTCTCAAGGGCGCGCACCTGCTGCTCCGCCTTGCGGGCCCGTGAGCGCTGTTTGATCTCGCCAATGAACATCACGAAGCCCCCGATCAGGAAGCTGGCAACGCCAACACCCAGCACGAGCATGCCCACGGCAAATTGCCATCCGTACGAGACAATCCACAAGGGCTGCGGGTCCGGGTTGCTCAAAGCAAAAGTGATGAGCACGACAAGAAATACGACGATAACGAGCAGGCGAACCATGAGTAACATCCCATCTTGACGGGTTATCGACGCAGAAACGACGGACCGTGGTTTGATCGTATCGCCTTAGCCCGGGTTCCGGTCAGCGGCAAGGTTTGTTGCTTTTTCTTGACGCTGGGCCCGGCTGCATGGTGGCGTGAGGGTCAGATCACGGTCGATCGACGGGGGTGTGTCAGCTAATGTCCCAACTCTTGATGTTCAGGGCCCCCTTGCCCAACACGGATCGTCTTTGGGCGGTAATGGCGTGGCAGGGGCGGAAAAGCCGGATTGCCAATGTCCATGCGACGCGTGAGGCAGCGCAGGCCGATTGTGCCTGGCGCAGTCGTCAGGTGCAGGAATATCGCCAGTTTCTGGCCTCTGAGCAGCGGGCCCCCTTGCGTTACGATGTGAGGCAGATCGCACGGGCGGAACTGCCTAAAAGCTGGTCCCCCTTACCGGCGCTCGGGTTTCTGCGCGGGCAGGGGTTCTGAAAGCTGCCGCGCAAGGGAAACGATCAAGGCGGTCTATTTTGAAATATGGCCGGAGGGCTGGTTTGAGGTTAGGTGTCTGGTCTTGTCATCTCAGTCATGACAGAAGCAGAGCAGAATAATGCTTGCCAAGCCAAAGCATAGACACTGAAAGACACAAGAGGAAACAGAGCGATATGCCAAAGCGTGACAGCGTGGAAAAGGCGGGACGTACGGATCAGGCTCCCCTAGAGACGCTCCTTGTTTCTGGCGCCCATTATCTGAAATCATCCTCCATGACGTCCATTGGTACGCCGGAAGTCTTCTTCAACTTGCCAGCACGGCCGCATATCGGGCTGCGGATCGATGTGAATGCCCGCCAGCTTGGCGAGGACCAGCCAAATTTTGAGGTCAATCTTACGTTGCAGGGTGCTGGTTATCGCACTTCCCCAACCACGGATGCGCCTGAGCCGGAATCCCTTTATCGGATCGAACTGGTCTATTCCGGTGTCTTCACCGTCCAGAACGCGCGGTCCGACATGCTTGAAGCCCTTCTCCTGGTCGAGGCGCCGCGTCAGCTCTTTCCTTCCGCACGGCATCTGCTGCTGACGTTCATCCGCGAGTCCGGATTCCCGGTGACCAACATCCAGCCTGTCGATTTCCACGCCCTCATGCTCAGCCGCCAGGCTCAGCTCTGAGCGATTTCTGCAGTTCTGACACAGCCGGACCGGAACGATGACCCTTACCGTTGACATCCTCACAGCATTCGGACCCGGTGATGAGCCACGCGCCCATACGCCGCTTTGGGCTGTCTTCGACCCGGACTGGTATCGTGCGCGTTACAGGGATGCGGTGATCGAGATGGCAGGAAGCCTTCCCGATGATCGGGGGCTATACGAATTCTGGCTGCATAATGGTGCGCGTTATGCCCATTCACCGAACCGCTATTTCGACGAGATCTGGTATCGACGCGCCCATTTCGACGTCGAGAACGGTATCAGAATGGGCGTTTTCGATTCGGGCTTCCAGCATTACTGCGAGACAGGTCATCGCGGACGGTCTTGCCACTGGCTGTTTTCCGAAAGCGACTATTTCAGTCTCAACCCTGATCTGACCCCGTCCATGGTTCGGGATATGGGGTTTGCCAATGGCTTCGATCATTATCTCAATTTGGGCCAGACCGAACGCCGGGTGAGTTCGGCTTTCTTCTCTCCTGATATTATGCGTCGCGAGCTTCAGCAGCGCCGTCTCGGGGGTGATCTGGCGGAAGGGGAGTTCACGCGATTCATTTTGTCCCGGGATATCGGTACGATACGAACGTCATGGTATTTCGACCCGGTCTGGTATCTCGAGACGTATCAGGACGCTGTGGCGCAGATCGAACGCGGGGAATACGCCTCGGCGCTTCATCATTATCTGTCCAATGATAATCCGACGGGTTATCTGCCCCATCCCTATTTCGATGAAGCCTATTATCTGGGCCGATATGACGATGTGGCAGGGCAGATCGCCAATCGCGTTCTGCGCAACGGTTATGAGCATTTCGTGCGTTTTGGTCTGTTCGAGGGACGCAGCCCTGCGCCAGGTGTGGAGCTCCCGCCGTACGCCCTCGCTGGAGGGCCGCCTGACTGGCAGTCGATCAGCAGCAACGCCTTCATCGACCATATCAGGCGCGAGGGGGAAGAGGCGGAAACACTGACCATCGCTCCCCCGTCGCTCGGTCAGCTGGCCCATCTGCAGGCTCTGCGTGCAGAGACCCTGCTGCCGCTGCTGGCGCGGTCACCGCTCGATTTCCGGTATATCGGACAGCCAGAGCTCAGTGTCATCGTAACGGCTCCGGCTATCTTCCCGGATCTGCTGCAAACCCTTGTCTCTCTGCATGAGAGCGGCGTGGGTGACATGCAGGTTATCGTTCTGGACGATGCCGGGCGCGATAACCCCATGCCAATCGAGCGATACAGCTATGGTGTCGAGGTGGTGCCGCAGCTGGAGGGTGGGCTCCAGCAGGGCTGGCTGCGGGCTGTTGCACAGGTGGCAGCGCCCCGGGTCCTCATGATTGAGGCAGGGGCGTGCCTCTTTCTCGGCGCGCTCAGTGATGCCGTACATGCTTTTGCAGAGCAGGACGTGATTGCTGTCGCACCACAGGCTCTTGGGTTTGATCTGCGCGTGATGGAAGCGGGCCTCACTGTGGCGCGGGATGGGGCCTGTTTTCCTGCGGGTGCAGGCGCGGCGGCTTTTTCGGAGAGCGTCAATTTCGCTCGGGCATGCGATGGCGTGAGTGGTGGCGCCATTCTGTGCCGAACTGACACGCTGCGCCTCGTGCCGGTTCCTGCTCACGGGGTCGAGACGCTGAGAGCGAGGCAGCACATCTGGGCGGCCCTGTCACTCGCGTTGAGGAAGACCCAGAGAGGGGCACGAATGCTTTATGTGCCCGGCTTCGTTCTGCGTGTGCCAGACCGTGAGCCAGTTTCCGAGGCCCTTCTCAGGCAGGAGATGCCGGTCCTGCGTCAGAGCTTCAGCGACCTTCTCCGGGGGAACCCGCCGCACCGCCCCAGCGATGCCGCAGCGATTCACAGGCCAGTACGCTGGGGGCGCCGCGTGCTCGTGCTCGGTCGGAAGCCGGATGCCGCGGCACGGGGTGAAGAGATCGACCGGGTGATGGCGCTCGGACGTTATTTCGTCGAACAAGGGATGCAGGCGAGCTTCTTCCTTCTCGATGGGGGGCAGGAAGGAGAGAGCAGGCCGGGTGCCGATCCGCTGCGGACTCTCTTGCCGGAACTCTGCGAGTATCGTCGCGGGACGAAAGCAGCGCTCGAGACGCTGATCGGACAGCGGCGACGGGGTTTCGATGTCATCTGGATCATGGGGGGGAATACGCTCAATGCGGTATTCCCGATCCTGCATGATCATGCGGCTTCCCTCCCGGATGAGGGTTTCATCCTCGATCTTCGCCGGATAGAGGCACTGCAACGGCGTCAGGACGCGCAAGCGCCGACAATCAATCAGCCTCCTGTGGACGAAAAAACCTTCGATGATGCCTTGGCAGCAGAAATTGCCAATGCATGGTTCTGTCAGGATCTCGTCGTGCAGAATGCCGCTCAGGCTGAGATCCTTGAAAAGGCCGGTCTGAACGGATTGAGGATTCTCGGTGATGATCTGCCGGTCAATCAGGGCGCCCCGTATGAGCAGCGTCATGATCTGGTATTCGCGGCCGGCCCGGCAACGCAGCCAGGCTATTCCCTCAAATTTCTGAAATGGTTCGTGCGTGATGTGATGTCACGGGTCAATGCCCGGATGCCGCAGAGGGTTCGGCTCTTCCTGGCTTGTGACGACACGCGCTCCCGCGAGTTGTCGATGATTACGCATCATCAGAACGTCGCTTCGCTGGTCGAGGGGCAGGTCGGTCTGGCCAACTTGTCGGCAACCTGCCGCCTCATGATTGCGCCGGATGAAAGACCGGGTTTCGTCTCTCTGGCACGGCAGCAGGCTGGGGGAGCGGGTCTGCCTGTCGTCATCGGGGGTGAGCACGGTTTTCCCGGCGCGCGCGCTGTCACGCTCGATCCGGGGCAGTTTGCAGAGGCGATCATCAGCCTATATCAGGATCAGGAGACATGGCAGCGACTGTCCGATGAGGCGATGCAGCAGGCGAGAGCGATGAGCCAGACCTATCGCGAAACCCTTGCTGGCCTGCTTGGACAGAGCATGGTGAAGGAAGAAATGCGTGACTGACAACACGGCGAGCGTTCTGAGGCAGGTCGATCAGGATCTGGAAAAAAGCCTGGAACGGCTTTTTGCTCTCCTGCGCATCCCGAGTGTTTCGGCACAGCCCAGACACGCCGCCGATTGTCGCAATGCTGCCGAATGGTTGCGTACCGAGATGGAAGCGCTGGGGTTCGACGCCAGTGTGCGCGAAACCCCGGGCCATCCGATGGTGGTGGGGCATGACCGCGCTGCCGGTTCAGGCCCTCATGTGCTGTTTTACGGTCATTATGATGTCCAGCCGACCGATCCGCTTGCCTTGTGGAAGAGCGATCCGTTCGATCCGAAGATCACCACAGAGGCCGATGGTCGCAAGATCATCGTGGCGCGGGGTGCCTCTGACGACAAGGGACAGCTCCTGACCTTCATTGAGGCCTGCCGTGCATGGAAAGCGGTCCATGGCGCGTTGCCTCTGAAGATTTCCATCCTGATCGAAGGTGAGGAAGAAAGCGGCGGCGCGAATCTCATGCCGTTCCTCAAGGCGAATGCAGAGGAACTCAAGGCCGACGTGGCTCTGATTTGCGATACCGGTATGCCGGATCGGCGTACCCCGGCCATCACGACAGGTCTTCGTGGGCTGGTTGGGGAAGAAGTGGTGATCGAGTGCGCCACGCATGACCTGCATTCAGGTATGTTCGGCAATGCCGCGCGCAATCCTGTCGAGCTTTTGTGCAAGGCCCTTGGCAGCGTACGCGATGACCTGGGTCGGGTGCTCCTCCCCGGGTTCTACGACAATATTGTCGTTCCTTCAGATGCGGTGCGCGCCCAATGGCGGGCGATTTTCCCCGATGATTCGCTCACCCTCAAGCCGGTCGGCCTGTCGAAGGCAGCGGGCGAGGCTGGCTTCACCGCGATCGAGCAGATCTGGGCGCGGCCCAGTTACGAGATTAACGGGATTTCGGGTGGCTATGAGGGCGACGGTTTCAAGACCGTGCTCCCCGCCCGCGCCATGGCCAAGGTGTCATTCCGCCTCGTGCCAGGACAGGATCCGATTGCGATTCGCGAGGCATTCCGTGCTCATGTGCGTGCCGTACTTCCTGAAGATGCCAAGGTCAGCTTTACCGAACACGGTGCCTCGAGTGGCTTTGCCGTGCCAGAAGACGGTCCTTTCCTGAGCACGGCTCTTGCGGCACTGGGCGAGGAATGGGGTGTGAAGGCGGTATCCATCGGGTGCGGCGGGTCGATTCCTGTGGTCGCCGAGGTGAAGGAGGCCCTCGATATGGACTCGCTTCTCGTCGGTTTTGCTCAGGATGATGACCGTATCCATTCGCCCAACGAGCAATACGGTGTCGAATCCTTCCATAAGGGGATCCGCTCCTGGGTACGCATTCTGGATGCGTTTACGACCCGTTAAAGGCTGAAGGGGGCGTCATGCTGCCTGCACTGACCATGGGCGATCCCGCAGGGATCGGTCCCGAACTGACCGTCAAGGCGTGGGAAATCCTGCGCAGGACCGGCGACGCTTTTCTATGGATCGGCGATCCGGTCCTCCTGGGTGAAGCACCGTTCGAGATTGTCGGGCATGCGGAGCAGGCCGCTTCGATTTTCCCCTCAGCGATACCCGTCATGCCTCTGACCCTGCCGGGTTCTGTGACGCCGGGCCAGGCCGATAGCGCCATGGCAGGCTGCGTGATTGACGCGATCGAGACTGCAACACGTCTCGCGATCACCGGGCAGGTCAGCGCTATCGTGACTAATCCGATCAGCAAGATTGTTCTCAAGCAGGGCGGCTTCGCCTTTCCCGGGCATACCGAGTTTCTGGCCTCGCTATGCGGCGTGGAGGGCGAGGAGATCATGATGCTGGCGTCTCCACGTCTGCGCGTGGTGCCGGTCACGGTACATGTCAGCCTGCGTGAGGCGCTCGACAGCCTCACGACCGACCGGATCGTTCATGTCGGCGCGACCCTTGCAGAGGCGCTGCGTCGGGATTTTGGCCTGATGGCACCTCGTATCGCTGTGGCGGGTCTGAACCCCCATGCAGGGGAAGGCGGGGTGATGGGGCATGAAGAACAGACGATGATAGCGCCAGCAATCGAGGCCATGCGGCAGGCGGGTATCGATGCGAGCGGACCTTATCCTCCCGACACACTATTCACCGATCTTGCCCGCCCGCTCTACGATGCCGCCTTGTGCATGTATCATGATCAGGCCCTGATACCCCTGAAAACCCTCGACATGGCTAGCGGCGTCAATGTGACGCTGGGCTTGCCTGTGGTCAGGACATCGCCCGATCACGGGACGGCTTTTGCCATCGCCGGGCAGGGAAAGGCCGATCCGGCAAGCCTGCTTGCCGCAATGCGAATGGCGCGTGACCTCGGCGCAAGACGCGCTGCAAGCAAGGAAGTACAATCTTGATCAGGCTCGGCGTAAATATCGATCATGTCGCCACCGTGCGCAACGCTCGCGGTGGACTGCATCCTGACCCGGTGGGGGCTGCGCTGCTAGCCGCCATGCATGGGGCCGACGGGATCACCGCCCATTTGCGGGAAGACCGCAGACACATACGCGATGAGGACATGATCCGGCTGAGGCACGAACTCACCGTGCCGCTCAACTTCGAAATGGGTGCTACTGAGGAAATGGTCGCCATGGCCTGCAGTTTGCGTCCTCACGCATGCTGCCTCGTACCAGAGCGCCGTGAAGAGGTGACGACAGAGGGGGGGCTCGATGTGGCAGGTCAGGCGGACGACCTGCGAGGCAAGGTGGCGCGTTTACGAGACGCTGGGATAAGGGTTTCTCTCTTCATCGATCCCGATCCGGCTCAGCTCGAGGCATCTGCACGCATCGGTGCGCAGGTGGTCGAGCTTCATACCGGCGCTTATGCGCACAACCCGGGTGAAGATGAGTTCCGGCGCCTGTATCAGGGTGCGGTAGCGGCCACAGAGCACGGGCTTGAACTTCACGCCGGCCATGGTCTGACTTACGGAAATGTCGGGCGTGTGGCTGGGCTGCCCGGTCTTGCCGAGCTTAATATCGGGCACTTCCTGATCGGTGAGGCGATCTTCACCGGGCTGCCCGCCGCGATCGCCCGCATGAAGCAGGAAATCGCAAGCGGTGCGCTGTTCAAGGCCGTGGTACGATGACGGGCTTAGTCTTATCCGTGTAGTTGGGCACGGTTTCGCCCGACTGTTTGTTGTAAGTGGCTGTCGTGCTCTGGTTAGGCGCTGCGGGCGAATGGAAAGCCGAGACAGGGCCGAACGGACCCCCGCTGACCTTGCGCATGCTGGCCTCGGGCTGTCTGGCGCAGCCACGGGTGATGATCGAGCAGATCCCGTCTGATCCGATGATCTCGTCGTCATCGCCCGCGTAATGCACTTCGGAAACGCGATCATGATCCAGACGAATGATCGCCTTGCATGTTGTGCCAGCACCGCCCAGAGTAACCTGGGTTATGTTCAAGAGTTGTTGAACGGGAATGATCGTCGAGTCACTTGCGGTGGGCAGGTTCATTGTCGCAGTATACTGATAAATCTGCGTGGTATCATTGAGGGTCTTGGTCGAGGCCGGGATTCCGGCGCAGGCTTGCAGATCGTTCGACGTCATGCCGATCATCGCAAGCTGCGCTCTGTGAGCTTCGCGCGAGTCAAAATAGCCGCAGCCGGAGAGAGCCATGAGCGGCAATACGCTCAGGGTGAGACGCAGGGTGGAAGTCAACGATATTCCTCGATGCGATGAAAGGGGCAGGGAACCTGACAGGGTTCCTCATGACAACAGAACTTGATGGGATAAGTTCTGTCTGCCTGCTCGCTTCCAGCGATTCAACGTCTGGAATGTAACCTTAACGCATTTACACACGCCTCACGTTGCAAAGCGAACGTGATGTCGTGCGTATCAGCAATCAGGTGGGCAACCTGATGCTTCCATCGCGCTTCTCCTGCCCCACAGATGGCCTGTCCCGAATAGGGGCTATGCGCTACGGGAGAAAGAACCGCCAGCCCTGCCAGAGCATCCTTCTGCAGACGGGCTCTCAGGGCGTGCTGCATTGCCACCGTTTCGAAACGAGGCGTGTAGTCCAATAGAGCCCGCAGCATGGCTGGGCTCAGGGTCGGGTCATTATTGGCAATGTCCTGCTCAACTTGGGCCCAGTCATGACTGAGCGTCAAATTCCAGGCGACAGTGCGGGGACCGTCGCTGGAAATCTGCCGTGACAGCGACTGGCCGAAATGGGATGGCAGTGCGGCTGCGCTGACAGAGGCGATCGGTGCGGCAGCGAGGGCTGCAAGGGCGAACAGGACGCGGAACATGGCTCTCCCTGGGCAAGGAACGGAAATGTGAAGCCTGGGCACGAATCATGGCAGGACCATGGCCATGGGAGGGAATTTTGTGACTCGCTCAAAGGTGGTTCCGCAGGGGGGCAGGATGCTCTACAGATCGCTCAACTTGATAAAGTAGCTGGAGTACCCATGGCCGTGATCTCACCTTCAGAGCTGACCCGTCTGCAATCGACACTGCGTCGTCTGCTCGGTTCAGCCGACCTGACCGTCAATCCGCCCGCTAGGGTTGGCCATACAGTTGAACTGGCCGTTAAAGGCGAAGTGATTGGCACCGTCCATCGTGACGATGACGAAGGCGAGATTTCCTACGCCATTCACATTACTGTTCTCGAGGAAGATCTTCCGCCGGCCTGAGTGCTGGGGAGCGCCTGATAAAACAGAAGAACGCCCGCAACCCTTGTTCCCTGTCTGGAGCAGGGAAAGGTTTGACGGGTGCTACACCGGAACGGGCCGACAGACCGATGCGTTGAGATCGGAAATCGGGCCGACTGGCATGACCATTCGTGAGAGTATTCCAACTGGCGCTGTATGGATGACAAGGCATTCCGTACATGGCGGCAGATCATTCTCGCGCGCGGCCGATAAGGGTCGACGATCAGGATTTTGGTTAAACGCCAGGCCTTGGGCTGGTTGACCCCAAAACTGAACTGTCGGTCCGGCAAGAGAGGATCAACCGCCAATGGCTGAAGCCATGCGCAAGAGCGTCGCCGTCATTATCCCGTATTATAACGGCGCACGCTACATAGAGCGTGCTATCAGAAGCGTGCTGGAACAGACAGTACCAGCTGACGAGTTCCTGATTATCGATGACGGGTCCAGTGAAAGCGAACACGAGGCGTTGCTGGCGGTGGCGGAGCCCCTCGGCGTCCGGGTGCTACGCAAGGAAAATGGCGGACAGGGAAGTGCGCGTAATCTCGGCGTAGCCTCGACCCGGGCAGACTATATCTGCTTTCTAGATCAGGATGATTTTTTTCTCCATCATCACATTGCCCTGCTCATTGAGCAGGTCAGGGATCAGGACCCGCATTTTGGCTGGGCATATGGCGATCTCATGGAAGCCGACGAGGACGGCCATGTCATCGCTTCATCTATCGCTGCTCGATACAGTGCCCATCCCAAGCACTCCATTGAGGAGATGCTTGAACGTGACATGCATATCCTCCCTTCTGCTTCGATCATCAGCAGACGGGCATTCGAGGCTGTTGGGGGGTTCGATACCCAGTTCATGGGATATGAAGACGATGATCTGTTCCTGAGGATATTCAGGGAAGGGTACACTAATTACTTTTTCCCTGAGGCGGTAACAGTCTGGTGCATCAATAAAAACAGTACCTCATACAGCATACGTATGAGCAGAAGCCGTATGCGATACATCCGCAAACTGTGTAAGATGTTTTCGTCTGATCCTGAACGTCTGAGTGTTTACATGCGGGATCTCGTTTTTCCGCGGTTTATGACGGTTTTTGCTGTTGAAGCGTTCAAATCGATCTATTTTGAACGGTCAGAGCACGAGCGGCGTATGGCAACCCATCGTGACGAACTTGTTGCGATGGTCGACGAATTTACCGCTCTGATACAGGCGCATACACGCCTGCGTATCGAGGATCGTTTCAAATCACGGTTGATCCGAGCCTTATTGCGTCCCAGATCGAGGCGTCTCCTTGTTGTTCCCTACGCCGCAGCGCGCGTACTTCGCCGCATGAAACTGGGTTTCAGGCGGCGCTGAAGCCTCAGGGCGCTTGATTGAGCCGCTTCAGGCTGATTTAGGCAGATCGATCTCTGTGATCTTCCAGCGCCATTGCTCGAACTTCATGTGTACAATGGCCGGCTTCTGGCCGGGCGACGTCACGAGTCCTGCCTCAAAACGCAGCGGCGAAACGAAATGGGCAGAGAGTCGGCTGTAAAGCTCACGCAGGCTGGGTGCGACCCGATGAGCGGGCATTGCCGTCATCTGCGTGGCGAACGTCATAATGAGATCGGGGGTCAGACGCGTGTCGATCGCGTGGGAAACGGCGCCGGAGGCGAAGGACGAACCGAAATCCGGCAGGTCGTCTGCGGCGGGCGGCGGGCCGATGAGAGCATCGATCGCTTCAGCCTTCAGGCTGGTCGTCAAGGCGCTCCAGTCGATATGCTGAGCAAGAGTCGTTGTATCATGGTTGCGCAAAGCCGACGAAAGCGACCACAGGGCAAGATAAGGGGAAAGAGCATAGATGCAGATCAGGGCTACGGTCATTGCGCCCAGAGCATGAGGCAAGCGCTTTGCAGACGGCCAAGGGAAACGTCCGGGAAATGTTGTGAGGTCGGCGGGAAAACCTGCGGGATCTCTCATTTCTTCTTCTCTGCAACTGGCAAAAGGGACGTGGGCGCACGGTCATCATGCGTCGTTATCGATCAAGCCGGTAACAAGCCTGGTTCCGGGTGGCAAAAGCCTCTGTATTCTTCGGTGAATGAGGCTATGCTACGAGATCAAACAGGCTTTTGTCATCTAAATCCTGAGAGCCGCTGAAGTTTTCTTCCTGATCCGGATTTACGCCGCAAGATGTCCAACGAACTTCCTGATCTGAGCTTCTCTGACGAGGCCGTCCTTCGTTATTCCCGGCATATCCTGCTGCCTGAAGTCGGGGCTATCGGGCAGGGACGTCTGCGCGACTCGTCAATTCTGGTGATCGGTGCCGGGGGATTGGGCAGTCCCCTGGCGCTCTATCTTGCAGCAGCGGGGGTGGGGCGCATCGGGATTGTCGATCACGATATTATCGAACTCAGCAACCTGCAGCGCCAGATCATCTTCGAGACGCAGGATGTTGGCCAGAACAAGGTCGACCGGGCAGCATCACGTCTGACCAATCTCAACCCCGAAATTGAGATCGTTACCTATCCGGTGCGGGCGGACCGAAGCACGCTACCGGGTCTTATAGGGGCCTATGACCTTGTCTGCGACGGATGCGATAATTTCCAGACTCGCTACGCCGTGGCTGACCAGTGCTGGGCAGCGGGCAAGACGCTGATTTCAGGTGCAGTGCAACGTTTCGAGGGCACATTGTCGACGTTCGCACCGCGCAAGGGTGGCCCCTGCTACCGATGTCTGTACCCTGATGCCGATGCTCAGGATGCGCCGAGTTGCGGCGAGGCCGGCATTTTTGGGTCGGTGACTGGCGTGATCGGGTCTCTCATGGCCACCGAAGCCCTGAAAGAGCTGCTCTCGCTGGGCACCTCGATGCGCGGTCATGTCCTGCTCTGGAATGCGCTGGATGCTTCGTTTCGACGCTTCGATCTGCCACAGGACCCGGAATGTCCCTGTTGCGGCAGTGGGAGACAGCCTTGCGCATGATGGCAATCGTTTTGGCGGACAGGTCCTTCGAGAGGGCTCATCACGCTTTTGTGCTTGCAGCAGGCGCTCTCGCTTTGGGGCGCGAGGTGGTGCTGTTCGCCGGTGGGTTGAGCGTTGAGGCTTTGAGGCTGGACTGGTCAGGTCTGGACGGTGCCTGTCTCGACGAACAGTTTCAGGAGCGTGGTGTGGCAGGGTTTGAGACCCTGCGTTCAGCTGTTTTGGAGCTGGCAGGAGAAGTGCTCGCCTGCGAAGCCGGCATGAGGGCGGCTGGGATTGGCAAGGCAGATCTGCTTGAGGGAGTACGGATCTGCGGTGTGACCAGCTTTCTGGAATGCACCGCCGATGCGCAGATAATCAGTTTGTAAGGGCTACGCCCTCTTGCCCCAATCGTCACAACTTGGCACCCATGCACCCATGAACAAACTCCGCATCGTCTATGGTATCGGACTGACGATTCTGCTGCCCTTTGGCGCGCTGGCAGAGGCCGCACCGCAGACGACAAAACACTCTCCCCATCATCACAAGCACGAAGCCGGCGCGGTAACGGGCAAGGTGAAAACGAGGACCGGGTCGCACGGGACAGATGGGCATGCCGCCAAGGCCAAGACCCCCTCGAAAAAGCACAGGGCCGGCAGAACCTCTACCGAGGCCAGCGCTGCCAAACCCCACCATGCGCCCAGACATCACGCCCGCAATGCTGCGGTGGCGGCGGGTGCCGCTGCTGTCGGTGCGGCGGCGGTCGCGACTTCAGCCAGCCCACCGCCCAGCCCGGATGAGGCCGTGGCCGCGGCCGCTGCGCCGGATGCCCCCCCGCAGGACAAGGGTACCAATACCGGCCTGCCGCTTCCGCGGTTCGCTGCAATGCGTGCCGACAAGGTTTTTATGCGTAAGGGACCGGGACAGCGTTATCCCATCGAGTGGGTCTATCATCGTCGTGGCCTGCCGGTTGAGGTCGAGCGCGAATTCGATGTCTGGCGCCTGATCGAGGACTCTGATGGCATGAAGGGCTGGGTCCATCAGGCGACGCTTGTCGGCCAACGCACTTTCGTGATCCCCGGTCAGCCGCCCGAAGGTCATGCGGCCGCTCTCGGCGAAGCCTCGGCCAAATCGGGGGACGTGATCGGCAAGGCCGATGCACGCGTTCTTGGCTACGTGCCGAGCGAGACAGAGGCCCGGCAGCGCCAGGGGGATACCCTGCTCTACAGCCAGTCGGATGAAAACAGTGCCGTTGTGGCCGTGTTGCAGCCTGGAACGGTGGGGACGCTCAAGCTGTGTCCCCCGGGCTCGACATGGTGCAAGGTGGTGGTCAAGGGCTATACGGGATGGCTTCCCAGACGTGTGTTCTGGGGGCTGTTGCCAGGAGAGACGCTTCAGCCTAGCTGAAGCTATGATATGCAACGTGCAGCAAATGGATCGGAGATCAGTATGACGTCCTCACCTCAAGCAGCTTCGGCGCAGGGTACGGGAGTGAAGAAAGAGGCCGAACAGCGCCGCACGAAGATCGTCGCGACCCTCGGCCCGGCCTCCTCCACCCATGAGATGATCCGTACCCTGGCACTGGCCGGGGCTGACGTGTTTCGCCTGAACTTCTCGCATGGCTCGCATGAGGATCATGCCAAGCGTCATGCCACCATCCGTGATGTCGAGGCCGAGCTCGGCCGCCCGCTTGCCATTCTGGCGGACATGCAGGGGCCCAAGCTGCGCGTTGGCACCTTCGCTGAAGGCAAGGTCGAGCTGATCGAAGGGGCACGTTTCCGTCTGGACCTGGATCGTACGCCGGGCGACGTCCGCCGCGCCTGCCTTCCGCATCCCGAGATCATGCGCGCTGCCGAGCCGGGCAGCCGCCTGCTGCTCGATGACGGCAAGATGCGCCTGCGGGTCGTCTCCTGTGACGAAACCCATATGGAAACCGAAGTCGAGGTCGGTGGCTGGCTGTCAGAGCGCAAGGGCGTTAATGTGCCTGACGTTGTGCTGCCCATCCCGGCCCTGACCGAGAAGGACCACAAGGATTTTGCCTTCGCGCTCGACCTTGGTGTCGAATACGTGGCGCTCTCCTTCGTGCAGCGTCCCGAGGATGTGCAGGAGGCGAAGGATATCGCCAAGGGCCGCGCCTGGATCATGACCAAGCTCGAGAAGCCGCAGGCCATGGAGCGTCTGAGCGATATCATCGCGCTTTCGGACGCCGTCATGGTGGCCCGTGGTGATCTGGGCGTCGAGCTTCCCGCCGAGGAAGTGCCGATCGAACAGAAGCGTGCCATTCGCGAAGCCCGTTTCCAGGGCAAGCCGGTCATCGTGGCGACGCAGATGCTCGAGAGCATGATCACTTCGCCTACACCGACGCGCGCTGAAGTGTCCGACGTGTCCAATGCCGTGTTCGACGGCACGGACGCCGTGATGCTTTCCGCCGAAAGCGCAGCGGGCAAGTACCCGCGCGAAGCCGTCGAGGTGATGGCCCGTGTGACGCGTCGCGTCGAGAACGATCTCGAATGGCGGATGCAGGAAGAAGCCCTGCGTCCCGACAGCGATGGCACCACCGGTGGCGCGATTGCCGAGGCCGCATGGCATGTGGCGCAGTCGATTTCTGCTGCGGTGATCGTCGTCTACACCCAGAGTGGCCGTGGTGCGCTGCAGATCGCACGCGAGCGCGCGGATTGCCCGGTTCTGGCCCTGACGCCGGATGACGAGATCGCGCGTCGCCTGAACATGGTCTGGGGCGTTCGTGCCATGTCGGTTGGCCAGGAGACACCTGTCTACGGTGTTGAAGGCGTTGTGGATCAGGCGGTCGGTCTGGCCGTTTCCGAAGGCTATGCCGAAAAGGGCGACAAGCTGGTTCTGCTCGTCGGCCTGCCCTTTGGCCAGCAGGGTTCGACCAACACACTGCGCGTGGTCACCATCTGATCTGACAGGGGGTGGGGCTCTGCCCCACCCATCGGAGAGAGGCGGCAGGCCCGTTCTTTCCATATCCATCAGACAGGTTTCTCAAGGACGAATGTCCTTTTGCGGGGCCGGGGGCAGAGCCCCATAACGCCGGTGATTCAGCCAATATCGGGGGATGCTGAGGCGTTTTCTGCTCCCTCTCTCCTACGGCCTATCCCTGTGCTTTCCCCAGACGTGTATCGGAGCGTGCGTACCGCTGAGTGGGCTCCGGGATGAGACACTTGAGGCTTTCCCGACCGATCCTATCCTCGATGGCGAAGCATCATCGAATGAACCCGGCCTCCCGTTCGGTCAGTGAGAGGCCATAGCTTCAAGCCTGACGGTTCTCGAGCAGCGAGCGGCGAATTCGTCGGCCGCGTGAGATCGTATCGACAATCGTCTTCTCGTCACCGTCGCGGATTGCCTGTGCCATCGCGGAGGCATCCTGGCTGAAACGGTCCAGAACGCTGAGCAGAGCATCGCTGTTATTGAGGAAGATATCGCGCCACATCGTCGGGTCGGAGGCTGCGATACGCGTGAAATCCCTGAAGCCGGATGCCGCAAAATCGAGCACTTCAGAGCGCATGTCCTCGGCCAGCGTGTCCGCTGTCCCGCAGATCGTGAAGGCAATAAGATGAGGGAGGTGACTGACCATGGCGCAGATCGTGTCGTGATGATCGACGTCCATGACCCGGATACGTGCCCCCATGGCGCTCCAGAAGGCGGCGATCCTGTCGATGGCACGAGCAGGTACGTCGGGAGCCGGGGTGAGAAGACACCAGCGATCTTCGAACAGCGTGGCGAAACCGGCATCCGGGCCTGAATGCTCCGTACCCGCCATGGGGTGGGCCGGGACATAAGCGATGTCGCCACGCAGATGCGGGGTCAGGGCATCGACGACGCTGCGACGGGTCGAGCCGACATCGGTCAGAATGGCCCCAGGCTTGAGATGGGGCATGATCGCTTCTGCAATGGGCGCGATGGCCCCGACAGGAACGCAGAGCATCACACAATCGGCGTCGCGCACGGCTGCAGAGAGATCGTCTGTGACAATATCACCCAGATCGAGATCGCGTACACGCTCCAGCACCCCAGGATCACGGTCGGCCACGACGAGATGACTGACCAGTTCCGGGTGCGCACGCAATCGGCGCAGAACCGACGAGCCGATGAGGCCGGGTCCGATGACACATAGCGTGCCGAATAGGGGGTCGGTCATGACGCCTCGCTGCGGGAGGATGGCTCGCCGTAATCGAGAGAGTGGCTATCAGCCTGTTTCGTGACGCGCAAACGGCGCATTTCGGAAATCTGCCACAGCGCCATGACCGGAATGCCGATGGCAATGTCGCGACCGCGACGCAGCAGGGACAAACCAAGCGAGATCTCAGCCTCGATCCCGAAGAAATAGCCCAAGGCGACATAGGCGGCTTCCTGCACGCCCAGAGCCGCCGGAACCAGGAATGAGGCCGACATCAGGCCGCAGACAACGCCCTCGATCGCAATGGCCCCCATGAAGCCGATATGGGCTCCGAGCAATTCAAGCGAGAGCCAGGTTACTCCTGCGCCGCCGACCCAGCATCCCAGATGGATGAGCGCGCCAGCCGCGATTCGGCCCGGACGAGCCCAGAGGAGATCGAGCTCGGCCTGGAAATTATCCATGTTGTCGATGAGCGAATTGCGCCAGCCCTCGGCAATATGACGGCCCAGAAAGCGCGCGGCGTGATGAATGGCTGCACCGCCGCGTTGCTGGGTCCAGATGAACCCTGCGATTCCCATGGCCAGCAACCCCATTCCACCCAGCACGGGCCAGGTGAACTTGTTGGCACCTGTGTGATCGAACAGGCATGCCAGGGCGATAACGACGAACACGATCTGGCCGAGGACTTCGGTCGTGATGTCGACGATGTTGGTGGCGACAGCAGCGGGCCACTGCAGCGGGCCAAGTTTGCGGGTCAGGGTCGGAATGCTGCACGTGGCGCGTATGCCGATCACCATGCCGCCAAGCTGAGAGAAAGGCAGACAGTTGCCCGCCGCATCGCGCACGCCGCGTGAGGCGATAGCGCGAAACAACCCGAGTTCCGGACAGGCGCAGAACCACGAAATGCCCAGCCCGATATCGACCAAAGCCTGACCGCCGACAATGGCAAGGAAGCCACCGATGCCGATGCGTTGCATTGCGCTGAAGACATGGCCAATACCGAGCCACGCCATGATGCCCGTCAGAAGCGCAAGGCCCATGAGGGCGAGAATGAGAGTCAGGGTTTTCAAGGCCAGTCTGATCCGAACGACGCAGGGGTTGCAGTGGAGCATCGTCCTGTCGGGAAAGGGACGAACGAGGCTTCTGCGGCATGGCGAGAACAAGTCGCGCTGTCGAGTGTCTGCGGCTGTCTACACCAGACAGTCCGGTTTCGCTACTCCGGGGCCGAATATGACGAAAAAGCCATCGCGGGCAGGTTGCTTGTCCTTGCGCGGGCGGTATGGTGCGTTATCGATTTACAATAAATGAAAGCACCAAGGCGTATCATGAGTGAATACACGCTGATTACCGGTGCGACCGGCTTTGTTGGTTCGGCTGTGGCGCGTATTCTCAAGCAGCGCGGACACAAGATCAGGTTGATGGTGCGAGCGGGAGCCGATCTGTCCAATCTCGAGGGCCTCGACGCCGAGCTTGTTATCGGCGATCTGACGGCACCGGAGAGCTTCGCACCGGCCCTCGAGAATTGCCGCTACCTGTTCCATGTTGCGGCGGATTACCGTCTCTGGGTGCCCGACCCGGCTGTGATGATGCGGGCCAACGTAGAGGGCACACGACGGCTGATGATGGCGGCCATCGAGGCTGGAGTGGAGCGTGTTGTCTATTGCTCATCAGTGGCGGCACTGGGGCTGACGAAGGACGGGACGCCCGCCAATGAGGGCACGCCCGTGACCGAGCATGATGTGATCGGCGTTTACAAGCTGTCCAAATACCGAGCAGAGCAGGAAGTCCTGCGGCTGGTGCGCGAGAATGGCTTGCCTGCGGTCATCGTCAATCCCTCTACCCCGGTCGGGCCGCGCGACATCAAACCGACTCCCACGGGACAGATGATTGTCGATGTGGCATCAGGCAATATGCCAGCCTATGTCGATAGCGGGCTGAACATCGTTCATGTGGATGACGTGGCTGAAGGGCATGCCCTTGCGCTGGAAAAGGGCGTCATCGGCGAAAAGTACATTCTCGGCGGTGAGAATTACATGCTGGGCGATCTGTTCGCCCTGATTGGCGAAGTGGCGTGCGTCAAGCCACCGCGCATCAAGCTGAAGCAGTCCTGGCTTCAGCCCGTTGCAATCGTGTCTGAATGGCTGGCACGTGGCTTTGGGATCGAACCGCGTGTGACGCGCGAGACGCTCGCCATGTCCAAGAAAATGATGTTCTTCACTTCGCTCAAGGCGCAGGAGCAGCTTGGTTACGCGCCCAGGCCTGCGCGTGAGGCTGTGGCCGATGCAGTCACATGGTTTCGCGAACATGGGCGGATAGCCACGAAATGATCAGGAATGTGATGGCCGCGTCTGCGCTGGCCGCGTGGGGTAAACTGCTTTTTGCTCATGGCCGGTTCTGGCGTACCGGGACGAGACTGACGCCGATGACTGCCCCGCAGCAGGTGGAATGGCCCGACGTGGCGGTGATCGTCCCCGCCCGTGACGAGGCAGAGTCGATCCAGTCCTGTGTAGCCACGCTCCTGCAGCAGGATTATCCCGGCAAGCTGAGTGTGGTCATCGTCGATGATGGAAGCACGGACGGAACCGGCGACCTTGCACGCCGCGTGCCGGACCCTCATGGTCGTCTCACGGTTCTGACGGGCCGGGAACGTCCCCCGGAATGGAGCGGCAAGCTCTGGGCGGTGCATCAGGGAGAGGCCGTTGCGCTTGAGCAGATCGGGCCCGGAGGCTTCATCCTGCTCACGGATGCCGACATTCTTCACTCTGCGCTGCATTTGCAGACGCTTGTCGAAAAGGCGCAACGCGACCGGCTCGACATGGTGTCGGAGATGGTGGTGCTGAACTGCGAGAGCGCGGCTGAGCGTCTGCTTGTTCCAGCCTTCGTCTATTTCTTTGCCATGCTCTATCCTTTCGACAAGGTCAATGACCCGGCCTCCGCTGTGGCCGGGGCTGCGGGCGGCACTATTCTCGTTCGCCGGACGATGCTTGAGCGTATCGGCGGTATCGAATCGGTTCGCGGCGCGCTGATCGACGATTGTTCTCTGGCAAGTAATATCAAGCAGGCCGGGGGCAGGCTCTATCTGGGCCACAGCACGCTTGCGTGGTCTATCAGGCCCTATCGCGGAGCAGCGGAAATCTGGCGGATGATCGCCCGTACGGCCTATGTGCAACTGCGCTATTCGCCCGTGATCCTGCTGTGCACGATTCTCGGCATGGCGCTGGTCTGGCTCGCCCCATTGTATTTCGCCCTGTTCGGCCGAGGGCGTGTACGAGCGATGGGGGGGGCGTCGATGATGCTGTGTATCCTGTCCTTCCTGCCGACTCTATCCCGTTTCAAGCTCTCGCCCTTGCGCGCGCTCACATTGCCCGTGGTAGCAGCCTTTTATATGGCTGCGACAATCGGCTCGGCGGTCGATCACCACCGTGGCCGGGGGGTCCAGTGGAAAAGCCGCTTTTATACCGAGGAGACCCACGCCTGATGAATGCTGTCAGCAAGGCCGTCGATCCGGTCTGGGGTGAGCGCGACGTGACGTCTGGCAAGGGAGCCTCAGACGAAAATTTCCCGGTTGGGTCGCTCCTCTTTGCCAGAACCAATCGGGCGCATGTCTCGGCCTATTACAATTTTGCCCGGGTCATCGACGACATGGTCGATAATGCCCAGCTCTCCGCCGAGGCAAAGATTGCGCGGCTCAGGGGCATGGAAGCCGTCATTCGCGGCGAAGCCGAAGCCCCGCAGCGCGCCGATGCCCAGACTGCGGTTATCTTGCGACGCCATCTGCTTCAGACCGGCGTGCCGCTTGAAACGGCGACCGATCTGATCACGGCCTTCTGTCAGGATGCGGTCAAGAACCGATATCAGGATTGGGAGGAATTGCTGGGCTACTGCCGTTTCTCAGCTAATCCTGTCGGTCGTTTTCTGCTTCTGCTGCATGGCGAGCGCGCCGAGACGCTGCCACTGTCGGATGCGCTATGCAGTGCCCTGCAGGTGATCAATCACCTGCAGGACGTGACCTCGGATCTGAAAACCCTTGATCGTTCCTATCTGCCGCAGGACATGCTCGCGGCAGACGGTGCGAAGGTCGAGGACGTGCTGCTGGCGCGCAGCAAGCCCGGTCTGCGTCACGTTTTCAATCGCTTGCTGGATGAAGTCGATCATCTCAATCGCCAGGCAGCGCAGTTGCCGGGGCTCGTGCGGGATCGGCGCATGCGCGCCTATTGCGCGGTAGTTGTTGCGCTCTCTCATCGTCTGGCCGCCCGTCTGCGCCGCGAGGATCCGGTAGCAGGGCGGGTCAAGCTGGGACGGGTTGATGTCTTGCTGGCGCTGTTGCGCGGAGCCAAAGCCCTGATCGGCTGAAAAGCCGGATTGGCTGAGACGTTCGAGAGCGCTTCACAAGGCGATACTTCGTATCCCTTGCAGGCCCTTTGCCTCTGCGTGGAGCGGATCAGGGGAAGGCTGCGGGAGACCAGCGTTTCGTCGCAAGGTCAAAAGGCTGTTCCCCATAGGAAGGCGCCCGAGAAATCAGGCTTGGTGGAGGGGCTAGCAGAACCTGTGCACAGGTATGGCTCCCCCAACCATCCTTCTCGGAACCGTATTTCACCGGCCGAGAGTTATTCTAGGGCAGTCATGGGGCAAAGCCCCATGACAACGGGGTTCTTCAGGCCAGGATCTGGTCGAGGGCGGCGCAGAAGGCCTCCATGTCCTTCATGGAGCCGACGCTGACGCGCGACATGGTGGGCCAGATATCCCAGTTACGGCCGATTTCGACCTTCTTGGCAGCAAACGCCGTTTTCATCTGCGAAGCGGGCTTCTTCCAGTCCACGAGGAACATGTTGGCCTGGCTGCCGGGCACGATACGGATATTGCGCTTGGCAAGATGATCGAAGGTCATGGTGCGCGCAGCGATCATCTCGTCGCGACGCGCCTTGATGGCATCGGCCTGGGTAAGGCTCACGGCGCCGGCCGCAAGAGCCACGATGTTCAGCATCGAGATCATGTTCGGGCCGTCATAGCGCATCATGCGCTTGTGCAGGTCCGGACGAGCGAAGGAGAGACCGAGGCGCAGACCGGCCATGGCGAACATCTTCGAGAAGGTACGCAGAACGATCACGTCCTTGCCCTGCTTGACCAGGGAGATCGCGCTCGGAGCGCCCGAGAAGTGGATATACGCCTCATCGACGATGATGACCGAGCCAGCGGGCTTGTTGTCGGCCAACCACGCGATGTCTTCGAGCGGGGTGACGGTGCCTGTCGGGTTGTTGGGCGAGCAGATGTAATAGGCGCCCGCATTCGGGTCAGCCTTGAGCATGGCGCGGACATCGGTGGCATAGCCGTTATGGGCCGAGAGCGGCACGCGCGTCAGCTTGATCTTCATCCAGTCGGCGGTACGCCAAGCGGCTTCGTAGGTCGGGTTGGCCGTGACCAGTCCGCGTTCGGGTGAGCAGAAGGTCACGACCGAACGACAGAGCGGATCGCTGGAGCCGGGCCAGGGAAGGATGTGCTCTTCGGAGATGTTCTCGACTGAGGAGGCCGTGCGCAGGAGGGTGGAGCGCAGATGATCGGGCTCGTAGCGGTTGCCGAAAGGCACCTGCGCCTGACCGGCCGTGACGGCGCTCGGGAAGGGGCCGGTCCAGCATTCATTGCTGCCGATGCGGACCATGTCGGGATGACCCACGAATGGGTCATCGCCGGGGGCCTTGATGGCGGCGAAGGCGGACGAACCGAACTGGGTCAGGGCAGCGCTCATGCCGAGCAGCGTGGTCAGACGACCGAAATGGCGACGTGAATATCCACGTTCCAGAAGGTCTTCCTTGGCTTCCTGTGTGAGGGGCGCGGTCATGAGCGTGTCTCCGGTGGATCAGATACCGGCAAGGAAAAGGCCATTCGTTTCGCTTGTCAAATCATTTTCGAAACGGAATTGCGCCCGGTCCCTCAATATTCATTCTTTTCGCCTTTCAGGGGGATCGAGGTCGGAAGATTATTGCCACCCGCATAGGTGAGAATGAGCACCGTGCGGGTGTTGCCCGAGACTCCGCGATGGGCGTCATCGACACTTTCGGCAAAAGCTTCACCCTGATGGAAGACGTGGCTCGCGCCGCTAGCCTTGTCCTGGATGGTGAGTTGTCCTTCGAGAACATAACCGGCATTCGGGACGGGATGAGTGTGCCATGGCAGAGCCGTATGCGGCGGGATGGTCAAGCGGATCATGCTCAGCGTGGGAGGGCCGGGCGGGTAACTGAGATAGGGCTTGCCATTCCAGGAGCGGTCGGCCTTGAGCAGATGGTCGGCGTGGGCTGAGGCCGTTTGCTGGGCGTGAGCAACGGAGGACGTCAGGGGCACGAGACCCATGGGAGCCGCTGCAGAAAGCGCGACGAGTGTTGCGGTTCTCGCCAAGCGAGGCGACCAGGGCGCGAGACCGGGCGGCAGTGCTGCGAGAAGCATTCGAGCCCCCTTACGGCTGGGCTTTGGCATCAGGGCGTGAGGGGGAACGGGGCGCATGGTCCATCTCCGGTGGGTAGAGGCATCGGGAACGGAACGCAGGCAGACCGGGACGGATTTTGCTGTTTGATTTTTTGCAGGTAAAAGGCCCTGCACTTGGATGGTGCCGCGCTGGAACGATGCGGTACTCGGACAAATCTGACTGGCACAGGGCCGCGCAGCCACAGCGCTGCGCCGGAAGATACAGGGATGAAGCGGTGAGCGGGTTTCAACAGGAAGCGGTGCTGGGCTGTTCTTCGGCCGATCTTGAGCATGTCCGCTCGATCGTCACCCGTGCCGGAACGTCTTTTGCCAAAGGGATGAAGATCCTGCCTGCCGAGCGGCGCTATGGCATGTATGCGGTCTATGCGTTCTGCAGGGAAGTGGATGACATTGCTGATGGCGACGTGCAGGTCCCTGACCGGGATCTTGCCCTCAAGGAGTGGCATGAACGTCTCGACCGACTGTTTGAGGGCACGACGCAGGATGCGCTTGACCGGGTTCTGGTCGCCACCATCACGCGTTTTTCCCTGCGCAAGGCAGATTTTGCCGCCGTGATTGACGGAATGGCAATGGATGCGGCCGGTCCGATCGTGGCACCTGATGAGGCCATGCTCGATCTGTATTGTGACCGCGTAGCCTCTGCCGTGGGGCGTCTTTCTGTGCGGGTTTTCGGTGACTCCTCAGCAGAAGCCGATCGCGTGGCGTATCATCTGGGTCGAGCTTTGCAACTGACCAACATCCTGCGCGATCTGCAGGAGGATGCCGATCGGGGGCGTCTGTATCTGCCGCGTGAATTGCTGCAGCGCTATAATGTGCCGCTGGATCCACAGGAAGCGCTTTATGCGCTCGGTCTCGACCCGCTGGCCCGCATTCTGGCGGTGCGCGCCGCCGATCATTTCCGGGAGGCGCGCCGCGCCATGCAGAAATGCGATTCGGTCGCCATGCGCCCGGCGCGTATGATGGCGGCTTCCTACAGGCCCGTTCTCACGGCGATGCTGCGTCGCGGCTGGCGCCATCCCGAAACCCCGGTGAAGGTCAGCAAGGCTGCGCGCGTACTGCGTTCCCTGCTAGCCTATTATCGCTGAACCATGACGCATGTTCACATCATCGGCGGTGGGCTCGCCGGGCTGTCCGCAGCGGTCGATGTCATCGGCCGCGCCGGTGTCACGATTTATGAGGCAGGCCCGGCCTGCGGCGGGCGCGCACGCTCCTATTACGACAAGGCACTGGGCGCACGGATCGATAACGGCAATCACCTGCTGCTCTCGGCCAACAAGGCGACATTCCGGTATCTGGGGCTGATCGGGGCGGAGAAAACCCTGACCGGGCCAGGCGCGCCGCTCTTTCCGTGGTTTGATCTCTCCGCCAATCTGGGCTGGACGCTGAAGCTCTCGAAGGGGCGTGTGCCTTTCTGGGCTTTCGCCCGGAATCGCCGTGTCCCGGGGATGAAACTGTCGGAACTGGCGATGCTCGGGCGTATCCTGAAGGCAGGTCCGGAGGATACGGTCAGCGAGTATCTGGGCGACGGCATGCTGAGCCAGAGATTGCTCGAGCCATTTGCGATTTCGGCTCTCAATACCCCTGTAGAGACCGCGAGCGCTGCCCTCCTTGGCGCGATCATGCGCGAGACACTTGCTCTGGGCGGGACGGCTTGCTGTCCCTGGTATCCGGCAGAGGGTCTTTCGGAAAGTTTCGTGGACCCAGCGATCGCGCATATCACGCGGCTTCAGGGCGAGGTGCGCTGTGGTACGCGTGTGTCGGGAGTGGATGTCGCCCAGGGGCGCGTCCGCGGGCTGCGGATCGGCAATGAGACGATCGCGCTCGGACCGGAAGACAAGGTGGTGTTTGCGGCGCCTTCGCAAGTGGCACGGAGCGTGCTGGAGGCTCATCTGCCAGGGTTTGAAGCGCCCGACGCCTATGAGAGCATCATCAACGTCCATTATCGCCTCCCCGGGCCGGTTCAGGCACGTGGCATGCTCGGCAAGGTCGGGTTTGTCGGTCTCGTGGGCGGGGTAGCAGAATGGGTGTATCTCAAGGGCGAGATTCTTTCCGTGACTGTCAGCGCGGCAAATCGCTATGCTGATCGCGATAATGACGAGCTGATCGCGAAGATCTGGTCGGAAATCCGTCAGGCCGTCGGGCCGGTGCTGGTCGAAACCCTGCCGGTTGCCGTGCCGCCAGTGCGTCTGGTCTGTGAAAAACGGGCGACCTTTGCCGCGACCCCGGCACAGGATCGCCTGCGACCGCAAGCCCGGACAGCGCTGGAGAATCTGGCCCTGGCCGGGGACTGGACCCAGACGGGTTTCCCCTCGACCATTGAAGGGGCGATCCGTTCCGGTTCAGAAGCCATCAGGGCTCTGGGCCTCTGACAACGAAACCGAACTGCGAAAAGGACAAGGGCGGGCAATGTTGATCTATTCCGACGTTCTGGAGCGTCACGAAGCCGAAATTCCGGCCGAGGCGGATATGGGCCAGGTGCGTCAGGCTATCGATTCAGCCCATGCCGCCCTGTCCAACAGGCAGAATGACGACGGACACTGGGTATTCGAGCTTGAAGCCGATGCCACCATCCCGGCGGAATACGTGCTGCTCGAGCATTATCTCGACCGGATCGATGACGCCAAGCAGGCGCGTATCGGCGTCTATCTGCGTCGTACCCAGGGGTCCCATGGTGGCTGGGCGCTCTATCACGATGGCGGATTCGATCTCTCCGCTTCCGTGAAGGCGTATTTCGCCCTGAAGGCAATCGGGGATGATATCGACGCCCCGCATATGCAGCGCGCCCGCGAGGCCATTCTCGATCGTGGCGGTGCGGCGCGGGCCAATGTCTTCACCCGCATTCAGATGGCATTGTTCGGTGAGGTTCCGTGGCGCGCGACGCCGGTCATGCCGGTCGAACTGATGTTGATGCCCAAGGCGGCCCTGTTCTCGATGTGGAACATGTCCTACTGGTCACGCAGCGTCGTGGCACCCATGCTGGTTCTTCGGACTCTTGAGCCGCGCGCCATCAATCCGCGCAACATCCATATTCAGGAGCTCTTCGTCACCCCGCCTGAAGAGGTGAAGGACTGGATCCGCGGGCCCTACCGATCGATCTGGGGCCATGTGTTCAAGAAGGTCGACACGGTGCTGCGCCCCATCGAACCGCGTTTCCCCGCAGCTTTGCGCAAGAAGGCTATCAAGGCGGCGCTCGACTTCATCGAGCCTCGTCTGGGTGAAGGCGGGCTAGGAGCGATTTATCCCGCCATGGCCAATGTCGTGATGATGTATCGCGGTATGGGTGTGCCGGATAACGATCCACGCGTAGAACTGGCCTGGAAGGGCATTCAGGACCTGCTCGTCACCAATGGCGATGAGACCTATTGCCAGCCCTGTGTGTCGCCAGTCTGGGATACGGGTCTTTCCGGGCTCGCCATGGCTGAGGCTTCGTCGGGTCCGGATGCGACTCGCCCGAAGGAAACGCGAGAGAGGCTCCAGCGCAGCATGGACTGGCTGCGTAAACGGCAGATCCTGAACGTGAAGGGAGACTGGGCGATCAACTGCCCGGATGTGCGTCCCGGCGGCTGGGCCTTCCAATACGAAAACGACTACTATCCCGATGTCGATGATACGGCCGTTGTGGGCATGCTGCTCAATCGCGAGGACCCTGACGGCAACAAGGAAGCCATTTCCCGTGCCCGTGAGTGGATCGTGGGAATGCAGAGCACGAATGGCGGCTGGGGTGCGTTTGATATCGATAACGATCTCGATGCGCTGAACCATATCCCGTTTGCCGATCATGGCGCGCTGCTTGACCCTCCCACTGCCGATGTGTCGGCCCGTTGCGTGTCCTTCCTATGCGAACTGGGATTTCCCGAGGATCGCCCGGTGATCGAGCGCGGCCTCGACTATCTGCGTCGTGAGCAAGAACCCGAAGGGTGCTGGTTCGGTCGATGGGGCACCAACTACATCTACGGTACCTGGTCGGTCCTCTGCGCTTTCAATATCGCTGGTGTACCGCATGACGATCCTGCCGTTCTGCGTGCGGTAGAATGGCTCGAGAGCGTCCAGCGCGAAGACGGTGGCTGGGGCGAGGATTGTGCCTCTTACGAAGGGGCCACACCGGGTGAGTATGACAAGAGCCTACCAACCCAGACAGCCTGGGCTGTGTTGGGGCTGATGGCTGTCGGGCGTCGCGAGACACCGGCCGTCAAGCGCGGCGTGTCCTATCTCGTCGCGCAGCAGAACGGCCAAGGCGAGTGGGAGGAGCAGCCCTACAACGCTGTCGGATTCCCCAAGGTCTTTTATCTGCGTTACCATGGCTACAAGCAGTTCTTCCCCCTCATGGCCCTGTCGCGCTTCCGTAATCTCGGATTAAGCAATTCCGGACGGGTCGAGCACGGTTTCTGACATGCTGGGTATTCTGGTCGGTCTGAAAGCCGAGGCGCGGCTGATCAGGCCGTATTGTCCGGACTCCCCCATCGCGATCAGCGGCGCGACCGCAGAGGGCGCGCGCCAGGGCGTCGAGCGGCTTCTGGCGGCAGGGGCGACCGCGCTGCTCTCATTCGGATGCGCGGCGGGTCTGGCTCCTGACCTGAGGCCGGGAGCCCTGATCATTCCGCAATGGGTGCTCGTAGACGGGAGGTCAGCGAAGACCGACGGAGCATTGTCTCGCCGCTTTGGCGTGGGGCAGACCGGCGTGCTTCATGGTGGGCTTCTGCATAGCGACGAACTGATCGCCACAGCGGCAGAGAAAACAAGCCTTCATGCCCGCACGGGCTGTCTGGCTGTCGATATGGAGAGCGGGGTCGTTGCCCGCGCTGGGCTGCCTTTCGCGGTGCTTCGGGTTGTGTGCGACGACTCGCACCGCGATCTGCCGCCTGCTGCCTGTGATGTGCTGAAAGGAGGCGGTATCTCGCCGCTCAAGCTGGCTGCCAGCCTGATGCGTCAGCCCGGCCAGATTCCGGCGCTGATGGCGCTGGGACGCGATGCGGCTGCGGCGCAGAAAGCAATGAAGGCTTTTCTGACGACAGGTATCAGCAAGGACTACTGAGGCGGTATCGCTTCATCGGCTTACCCGATCAGGGCTCAGACCACATCTGTCGCTCCAGAGGGACAGATAAATCCACGCGCGGTATCAGTGCCGGATGATCGCAAGGGGAGGGGCGATACCGGGGAAGTTTTGCATCACGCTCCCGGTATCACCCATATTATGAACTAATATATTGTGTCGAAAAATAGGCCGACCCGCCCATCGCACCGATTAATTCTCCTGCAATGATAAAATATTATTACTCAACTGCAACATTTTACGCGTCACGTTACCCTCACACTGCTTTCTGACGCGCAGGATTTTTCGCGGCCTTGCCTGCCTCAATCCTTGCACTTCCAACCCCGGGCCGGTGGGCTCGAGGTCAGGTATCGGGTGTGAGGCACTGCTTTTTGGCGGAGACGGCTCGGGCGGCGTTTCGGTCACGAGATTTGTGCCGGAGTCAGATAGCGCTGCACCAGCCCGACGAACATCGCGGCACCGGGCAGGATATTGGCATCGTTGAAGTCAAACCCCCCATTATGGAGCGGAACGCTATTGCAGCCTTCGGTGCCGTTGCCGATGAACCAGTAACAGCCATTTGGATGAGCCTGCAGCATGAAGGCAAAATCCTCGCTCCCCATAAAGGCCGGTCCGTCATGGCAATGATCATCGCCCATAATGCCTGCAGCCACCGAACGGGCCATGTCGATAGCCCCGGCATCGTTGACCAGCACGGGACTGCCATTCAGATGGTCGACCCGGGCCGCGCAGCCGAAGGACTCTGCAGTCAGGGTGGCGATATCGGTCACGCGGGAAAGAACGAGTTCGCGCACGGTGTCGGTCATGGTGCGGATAGTGAGCAGCATTTCGCCCTGTGAGGGGATGACATTGGCCGCAGTCCCGCAGGTGAGCGCACCGATCGTGACGACGGCGGGAGCAAAAGGATCGACATTGCGTGAGACGATGCTCTGCAGTGCTGTGACCAGATGCGCGCAAGCCAGGAGCGGATCGCGCGCTTTCTGCGGAAACGCCCCATGCCCCCCTGTTCCGTTGACGGTAATCTTCACCGTATCAGAGGAGGCCATGGCCGCCTGTTTGTGGAAATAGAAATTGCCTGCGGGATAGCCGGGCATATTGTGCTGCGCAAACAGGATGTCGCAGGGATATTTTTCGAAAACGCCGTCATCGATCATGTGGCTGCCGCCACAGAGCAGTTCTTCCGCAGGCTGGAAGATCAGATGAAGCGTCCCGTCGAAACTCCGGGAGCTTGCCAGATATCTGGCAGCGCAGAGCAGCATCGTTGTGTGTCCATCATGCCCGCACATATGGGATGTTCCCTTGTGGGCACTCTGCCATGGCACATTGGATGTCTCGAGAATCGGCAGGGCATCCATCTCGGCGCGGAGCCCGATTGTTTTCGTACCGGTGCCGAGACGCAGCGTGGCAACGAGACCGGTCCCTGCGAAACCACGGTCGACCGTGTAACCCCAGCTCTCCAGCTTTTGCGCCACGATGGCGCTTGTGCGTTTTTCCTCGAAGCCGAGTTCGGGATGGGTGTGCAGATCGTGGCGCAGCGCGACGAATTCGTCGCGAAGTGGAGCGAGGTCAGCGAGGAGGGAGGACATTGCGTAAGCCTTCTTCGTTCATGCAGGGACCCGGGCGGGGGTATCCTGCTTGACCGAGTCAACGACTGACGAACGGAGTGAGTTACCGCAGTTCCCCATCACATCATTACGAGAGGACAGAGGTCGTGACTGCTGGAGCCGTTCTCCTATAACTGGGGCTTCAGACGATTCAGGATGAAACGCCGGCTCGCTTGTACGCCTGTCATCAGAGGGGCCCCGGGCAGTGGTGGGGTTGGCTCACCCCTGACCCAGACCGGTCCGGGCCACGAGAACGAGGTAGAAAAGGAAAACGGCATCGAGGCCAAGCACCATCGGAGTCAGGCGGACGAACTGCCGTGTGACGAGCAGCAGCAGGGAATAGAACAGAAGTCCAAGAGCAAGGCTGATCATGAAATTGCCGGTCAGGACGGCAATAAGCAGCATGAAGGCTGGCGTCAGAAGGGCTTCCTGGGAGTGGTTCGCTGCCTGCCCGAGCGCTGAGAGCATGGAAAGCCCTACCAGAATCAGGACAGGAGCCGTTGCCTCTGACGGAATCATGACAATGAGGGGCCACAGGAAGGACGATGCCGCAAACAGCAGAGCGACGACCAGCGCCGTCAGCCCCGTTCGGCCTCCGGCCTCGACCCCCACCAGACTCTCGACATAGGCCGAAACCGTGCTCGTTCCCAATGAGGCCCCGATAATGCTTGCCGATCCGTCAGCGGCGAAGGCGGCGCGACCGAGCAGTGTCGTCCCATCCGGTTTTGTCAGGCGGGCACGATTGGCGACGCTGTACATTGTCCCGGTGGCATCGAAGAAATCGCTGATGAGGAAGTACAGCGTGATCGGCAGAAGCAGTTCGAGATGCGAGAAGAAATCGGCGAAGTTGAAGGGGAAGAGGAGATGCGTCGGATAGCTTGGCAGTTCGACCGGCTGCTGGGGCAGGCTGGCCAGAGCATGGCCATCCTTGTGCACGAACAGGCTGACGACGGTCACGGTCAGGATCGTGATCAGCATACCGGCCGGAACACGGAGCGCCATGAGGGCCCCGGCGAGGAAGATTCCGAACAGGGTGAGCTGCACCGAGGGGTCGCTCAGCGATCCGAACTGGAAGCCGTTCGGCGTGGTGACAGCCAGATTGCCGGTCACCATGCCTATCCGGGCGATGAAGATGCCGATGGCAACCTGAATGCCGAGGACGATCGGTTCAGGGAAAGCCTGGATGATCTTGTGCCGGAGTTTCGTGACGGAGAGGGCAGTGAATGCCACGCCGCCGAGCAGGACGATCGTGAAAGCCGTACGCACATCCACATGCATCTGCCTGACCACGATCTGGGCAAAGATCGCGTTGCTGCTCATGGCGGGAGCCAGCGCGATGGGCATGTTGGCAAAAAGCGCCATGAGCAGCGTGCCGCATATGGCAGCGGCGATTGTGGTCATGATCATGTCATGTGTCGCGAGCCCGGCGCTGGCCATGATCTTCGGATTGACCGCCATGATATAGGCCATCGCGCCGAATGTGGTCAGGCCAGCGAGAATTTCGCGCTGAACGGTCGAGCCTCTCTGTCCGATGGTGAAACGGCGGTCCAGCCAGGAGGCGATTGGAGAGGAAGACACGAAGGCGGGCTCCTGGCAGGGGAATGGCGTGGCGCCCTTCTAGGGAGGAAAGGGCGTTGACGACAAGGGCTATGTCGGGATGCGAGCGCCGGAAGCCTGCCGGTCACCGCGGATGGGCGGAGGCGTTACTGAATGGCGCGATAGGTGTCGCGCAGGCCGCCCTGGAGGGGGGTGAGCGAACCGTCATTATTCTCGGGAAGCAGACCCAGCAGCATCATGACCAGCGGGTAGACATCGACATTATCGATGGTGGGCAAGGTCTTGTGCGTCTGGAAGGCCGGTCCCGATGCGATGAAGCTCGCCAACATGTCAGGGGCGGCATTGTCGAAGCCGTGTCCGCCTTTCGAGACATGGTCATGGGGGTCGCGCGTGAGGGTCCAGCCGATCTCCGCAAGGCAAAGCCATGCCGGGACGCGGGGATTGCTTCCGTAATGCAGGCGCTCGGGAATATGGGCCTTGGGCCAGCAGGTGACATGGTCATGGGGGGCTGACAGAGCCCGCGCGAGTTCCCGCTCATGACCGGATACCGCATTGATCCCGGCATAAGGACCCGAGGTGACGATGGTCATGGCATTGGCAGGGGCAAGGCTGGTCAGGGGAATCACGCGCTGGGGACTCAGCGCGGCCATACCGTGATCGGAAACGATAATCAGGTTGGCAGCGATGTGGCGTTGCTCGAGGCCCGAGACCAGAACGCCGATCGCATGATCGACCTGCCTGATGGCGGATCGGGTTTCAGGGGAGAACGGGCCATCAACGTGACCGGCATGGTCGACGCCATCAAAATAAAGAAGTGAAAGCGCCGGGCGTTTGTCGGGCGCACGATCAAACCATGAAAGGATCGTTCCCGCCCGGTCATCGGGCGGATTCTTGCCATCGAAGTGATACCAGATATCGGGGCGCGTATTGAGGATCGGGACATCCGAACCAGGCCAGTAAAGCGACGCACTCATGAGCCCGTGCATCTGTGCAGTGACCCAGGAAGGTGTGCCGTTATCCCACCAGCGCGGGTCGTCGATGCCGGTTCTCTTGCTCACACTGAATGTTTCCCCCGGGATATCGGGGTCGATCATGGTGTTTCCGATGATGCCGTGATGATCAGGCCTGAGACCGGTTACAAGCGTGTAGTGATTGGGGAACGTCAGCGAAGGAAATGATGGCCGCATGGGCGCCGACACGCCGTGTTCGGTGAGGGCATCCAGCATGGGCGTGTCGCCACGATGCAGATAATCGGGGCGGAACCCGTTGATCGATACCAGAATGACAGGCGGTAACCCGGCGGCGATCTCCGGTCGGGAAACAGGCGGGGCAGTTTCGCAGCCAGCCAGACACAGGAACAAGGTCAACAGGAGAGAGATGCGCGCCATCCGTCCAGACTGGCAGGATGGCGCGTTCCGATCAATCGTCTTGAGCGGGTCGTTTGACGTATCGGTCAGTTCTGCTTCAGACGCTCCTTCCACACAGAGTGGATCTGTTTGCGGCTGAGTTTCTTTGCAGAAGGCGGTGGGGCATTCGGCTGGACGGCAGCGGGGCCACTTCCGGTTGTGGCACCCGGCTTGATGCCCGCTGCCGGGTCGCTATTGGCCTTCCCCAGCGCGTCTTCACAGGCGCTTCCCTGTCCTACTCCGAACTGGATCGTGGGGAGAAGCGCAGCCGGGGGGAATGCGATGGCCAGCCCGGCCGTAGCGGCGGCACGCCCGATGATTTCTGCGCCGGGCATGACTGTCGGGCTCTTCAGATGGCCGGAAATGTTTACCTGACCCGGGAAGGAAAGGACATTGAACGAGGTCGATCGTGTCGTCACATGATAATCAAGCGTCTCGCTGCGCAGGTTGACGGTTCCGCCACCGAGAGTACGGGTGTTATTGGTCATGAGCAGGAGCGAATTTGTGCTGAGAATGCCCTGACGAAGCGGCATATCGGCAATAAAGCATTTGAGGTCGGATCGCTGTGGAATGCCGAGTGCTGACAGGATGGCACTGCCGACCTTCAGCCCCATAAGATCGGGCAGAAGAGCCGACACGTCGCCGCCGTGATCGACCACCAGTGTCACGCCACCATCGCCATTGCCGAGAAGCGAGGCGATGGAATTGCCGGTAGCTGCCAGGGTAATGTGACCGCCCAGCGTGCCCTCACCCTTGAATGTGGCGGTCGCCTTCATCAGACGCTGGATCGAGAGGCGAGACACATCGACCTTGAAATGCGTCTTGAACTGGCCGTTTGCTACCGGGTCGAGAGCGCCGGAGAGGGCAAGCGTTCCGTTCCCGACAGCAAAATTCAGCTTGTTGATGGCGATGGCGCCATCCTGCACGGCAATATCGGCAAGGATATTGTCGAGAGGCATATCCTTGTTTTCGATATGCTCGCCCTTGTAGACCAGATGAGCGTTGACCGCATTCAGCTTGGGTACGTTGATGGGGGTCGACGGCAATATGCGGTCGCTCGTGGCGGATTTCTTGCTCTCTTCATGACCCGGCTTGGCACCGATAAAGCCGCCAAGATCCTTCAGGTCGACATTATGGGAATGCAGAGTGGCGTCGACATTGATCGGCTTCGTCTGGGGATCGACGGAGATCGTGCCGCCGATATCGGACGAACCCATTTTGCCCGCAAAATCGCTGAAGCGTATATGGGCAGCTGTGTAATCCAGATTCCCCGAGATGCTGTAGGACGGCGTCTGCGGAATGGGAATGCCCGTCAATGCGTAAAGCAGGGACATGTCCGGCCCGGCAAAATGCAGGATGAGCTTCGTACCCTTGAAATGAAGCGGATCGTCCACCGAGCCGCGCAGCGTCACGTAGGTAGGACCGTTCTCGAGCCGGGCGTCGATCGGATAAGGACGCGCTGAGTTGGTCAGGGTCAGGAGAGAGCCGCCGACAATATGGCCGCTTATCGGAGCCTGAGCGTATCGTCCCTTCAGATCAATGACGATCGTGCCATCCTGGTCACCCTTTGCAGGGGTGGTGTGCAAGAGCACATGCATGTCCGTCTTGAGCTTGGCGAGCGCTACGCGAATATCGCCATCAGTGATCGTTACCGTGCCGATGCGGGGGAAGGTCGAGGCGTTGCTCTGGGTGGTGGAGGCGGGTTTGGCGTTCGGATCTGTGAAGCTGTAGTTATTCCGGCCATTGGCGAGGGCAACAATGTCACCCTTGGGTGTATCGAGGGCAATCAGCGGGATCTCGAGGCCTTTATGTGTGATGTAATGCCACACATTGACCGAGACGGTTGCTTTTTTGGCGCTGGCGAAAAGCTCCTTCTCGGATTTGAAGCCGTCTGGCTGCTGAATCCTGAGATCATCGACAGAGACTGTGGTTGTCAGACCCAGCCGCACATGCAGATGGGCGATGGTGACAGGGCGATGAAGCGCGGTACTGGCGCGGCGATCCACGAGAGGGACAAACCAGTCCCAGTTCCAGAGGATGATGAGCAGGATCAGCAGGCCCGCGAGAGCACCGGAGACGATGCCGAGGGTTCGCCTTATGGGACGCCGTGGCGGCCTGGTCTGGGGATTGCCGGTTTCTGCCACGTGTCTTGCCTTTCTGCTTGAACGTCATCCTCGTGTGCTCACCTCAGGCGGATCACACCGCGATACTGTGCTCGCGCTGCGACCGTGCCCGGTGGGCGGTGTCGTAAGATTACGATGTTGCGAGAAAGGAGTTCCTTGCCTCTTCGGCAGGGGGTGACTGCGGTTGTCGTGTCAGGCGTACAGCCATGGCGGGACCAGGCCCGCATAACGTGTTTCCAGTACGGCTCGCGCTGCGCTGTCGAGATGCATCATGGCGCAGCCCATGGCGTCCGGCTCCGGATGGCGCAGGAGATCCATGCCGACGCAGAAATCATGAAGGGTTTCACCCTGCCCGCGCAGAGCAAGATAAGCGCGTAATCTGGCCAGCAGGACGGGATCTGCTGCACGGAAGCGGGCGCAGAAAGCCGGCGTGCTATCATCGATAATCCCGACGGTTTCCGTCTCGATCAGACCGATTGGTTTCTCTTCGGGCAAAAGGCTGATTCCGACGAGAGCGTGCGTCTCCGTTGTGAGCGCACCCGTGACGCGTACAGGAAGCCAATGGGTCAGGGTGACGCCCAGTGCCGGGGCAGCGCCTCGCGTTTCAGGCAGCATCAGGAAGCCGCTGCTCGAAGCCTCTGGGGAGGTGGAGCCAGAATCGTGAGTCTCGACAACGAGCCAGACAGGCTCCTGCTTTTCGGACTGGGACTCGGGTGGGACAACGGCGAGCGTGCCCGTGCTCAGATCGCAAACCAGGATCCGGCCATCCGGCGTACCGGGCTGCGCAAGAAGCAATTCGGGTGGTGAGGTGAGACTGCGATGGGCTCTGACCGTGAGAGCGGAATCGGGCAGGAAACTCAGGCTCTGTGCCGTAATATCCTTGCGCAGCCGCCAGTAAAGCGTTTCGAGCCCGGCACGCCACAGCCTTGCTGCGTAGTCACGTGTGGCAGGGAGGAAGCGTGATGCTCCATGATCGGTCTCATCATTGCGGTTGAAATGAGACCAGAGATCGGGTGCCTTCTGCCCCGGTGAGCAGGATGCAAGGCGACTGGTATAGCGGGTGAGGTTGCGCGTCACGTAATGCAGAAGGCGCGCACCCTCCCAGTTCGGGGGGCGCGACGGGTCGAACACGGTACCATCGGCATGGACATGGCGGTGTGGGTCGAGCGCCCAGTGGATGGTATCGATGGCATGACCCGTATAGGCCGAGGGTCGGATGAATGTCTTGCCCAGGGCATGATCGGCAAAATTGAGTGGCGCACGCTGCGTATAGGCGGAGAGAGGGGCCTCACGCGTGCGCTTGACATGCCCGGCCGAACCGAAAATAGACCAGTTGAGTGTGATGCCGTCAGCGTTGGGGAAACGGTCAAGATAATCCGGGACGGAAACTGCATCTTGCGGGCAGACATATTCGTCGCTGTCGAGGCAGATGACCCAGTCGAAGCGCCCGCTTGCCTGATCGATGGCCTGTGAAAGACAGGCGGAACGGCGTTCGGCGAAAGACCGGTCATCCGGCGTCACGCGATGGGCCTCGATAGGGAAAAGTCCCGAGGCAGTCTGGATGACCTCCCATGTGCCATCGGTTGACGCGTCGTCGTAGATGATGAGCGTGTCGAACCCTACCGCCAGATGATAGGCGATCCACCAGCCGATATCGTCAGCATCGTTGCGGATGAAGAGGATGGCGGCGGTGGAAGCCATGACAGAGTCCCTTTTTTGTTTTGTTGGACCCTTGGGGGTCAGTCCATCTTGAGCGCAGCGAGGAAGGCGCTTTGCGGGATTTCGACCTTGCCGAACTGACGCATGCGCTTCTTGCCTTCCTTCTGCTTTTCCAGAAGCTTGCGCTTGCGCGAGATATCGCCGCCATAGCACTTGGCCGTCACGTCCTTCGACAGCGCGCCGAGTGTCTCGCGCGCAATGATGCGTGAGCCGATGGAGGCCTGAATGGCGATCTTGAAGAGCTGGCGGGGGATCAGATCCTTGAGCTTGCCGCAAATGGCGCGCCCGCGTGTTTCGGCAACCGTGCGATGGGCGACGAAAGCCAGCGCGTCGACCGGCTCCTGATTGACGAGGATCGAGATGCGTACGAGATCGCTCTCCTCATAGCCATCAATCTGGTAATCGAAGCTGGCATAGCCGCGTGTCAGCGATTTCAGACGGTCGTAGAAATCGAACACCACCTCGTTCAGCGGCAGGCGGTAGACGGCCATGGCGCGATTGCCGACATAGGTCAGATCCATCTGGATGCCGCGACGTTCGCTGCAAAGCGTGAGCACGCTGCCGAGATATTCGTCCTGCACCAGAATCGTCGCCTTGATCCACGGCTCTTCGATCTTCTCGATCTTGCCGGGGTCGGGCATGTCGGCAGGGTTATGCAGATCTTCCTGCGTGCCGTTGGTCAGATGCATCTTGTAGACCACGGACGGTGCGGTCGCGATCAGGTCGAGATTGAACTCGCGCGACAGGCGCTCCTGGATGATCTCAAGATGCAGCAGGCCAAGGAAGCCGCAGCGGAAGCCGAAGCCGAGGGCCGCAGAGGTTTCTGCCTCGAAATGGAACGAGGCATCGTTCAGGCGCAGCTTGGCGAGCGAGTCGCGCAGCTTTTCGAAATCGTCGGCATCAATGGGGAAGAGACCGCACCACACCACAGGGATAGAGGGCTTGAACCCGGCCAGAGGCTTGTCGGCAGGGGTACGATCGAGGGTGACGGTATCACCCACCGCCACATCGGCCACCGTCTTGATGGCAGCATTGATATAGCCCATCTCGCCCGGGCCAAGGGTTTCGACTGCGGTCATCTTGGGCAGGAACACGCCCACCTGATCGACGTGGTAGGTCGAGCCTGCCTGCATCATGCGGATCTTGTCGCCGCGCTTGAGCGTGCCTTCCATGATACGCACGAGAATGATGACGCCGAGATACGGGTCGTACCAGCTATCGACCAGAAGGGCCTGGAGCGGCTTGTTGGCATCGCCCTTCGGCGGGGGCAGGCGTGTGACGAGGGCCTCGAGCACGCCCTCAATGTTCAGTCCGGTCTTGGCAGAGACCTCGACGGCGTCATCGGCGGGGATGCCGACCACTTCCTCGATCTGGGCGCGCACGCGTTCGACATCGGCGGCGGGCAGGTCGACCTTGTTCAGGACCGGGACGATCTCGTGATTGGCGTCGATGGCCTGATAGACATTGGCCAGCGTCTGGGCCTCGACACCCTGGGACGCATCGACGACCAGAATGGACCCTTCGCAGGCTGCGAGGGAGCGGCTGACCTCATAAGCGAAATCGACATGGCCCGGCGTGTCCATGAGATTCAGGATATAGGTCTTTCCATCCTTGGCCGGATAGGTCAGGCGCACGGTCTGCGCCTTGATGGTGATACCGCGCTCCTGCTCGAGCTCCATGTTGTCGAGCACCTGCTCCTTCATTTCTCGCGCCGTGAGCGCACCGCAGGCCTGGATCAGACGGTCAGCCAGTGTGGACTTACCGTGATCGATATGCGCGATGATCGAGAAATTGCGGATCTGGGAGAGGGGCGTGCCGGTCATGGCGCGATACATAAGCGATTGCGCCGTTCTTGTCATTGGGGAGAAACCGTTGCGAAACGATTTCTCCCTGACGTTTCATTGCCCTTGAGGGCAACGTTATCAGCGATCCGTCAGGCGGAATTCGATGCGGCGGTTGCGTGTGTACGCAGCGGCATTATTGCCCTGGTCGAGGGGCTGGTAATCAGAGAAGCCCGTGGCTGCGAGATGATGCGGATCCACCCCTTCGCGGATCAGCACCTTGACCACGGTAATGGCGCGCGCGCTCGACAATTCCCAGTTGCTGGGGAAGGCCGTGTGGATGGGCTGCTTGTCGGCATGGCCGTCCACACGCAGGATCCAGGGGATATCGGTGGGGATCTGGCTGGAGACCTGCTTGAAGGTATGGGCGAGCGCTGCGATTTCCTTCTCACCCTCAGAGGTCAGATCGGCGCTGCCTTGCGGGAAGAGAATGGAGCTCTGGAACACGAACCGGTCGCCGACGATTTCCACACCTTTCTGGTTCTTCAGGATGTCCTGAAGGCGGCCGAAGAACTCTGACCGATAGCGCTTGAGCTGGTTGACCTTGTCGGCCAGAGCCACATTCAGCTTGTTGCCCAGATCGGTGATCTGCTGGTCACGCGCCGTGACGTCCTTCTTGGCGATATCGAGCGCCTGCCCGATAGCAAGAAGCTGCTGATTAAGCTGCTCGAGCTGGGATTTGAGTTGCGCGATGGTGGCCTGATCGGATTGCGTGGCCTGACCGGCGGCCGCAAGGGCCTGCTCCTTTTCGGCGATGGTGCCGTTCAGCGTGGCAAGCTGCTGCGTCAGGACGTCGGCCTGGCGTTTGGCGCTGTCGCGATCGGTGGTGAGGCTCGCCACCATGGAATTGAGCTGGGTGTTCTTGGCCTCTGTCATCGACAGGGTCTGCTGCAGGGCGGCAAGTTGCTGACGCAACGCATCGAGCGAATGGGTGCGCTTGCTCAGGGCGACGGAGAGAAATTGCTGGCCCAGCACAAAGACGAGCAGCACGAAGGTAACGACCATGAGCAGCGTGGACAGCGCGTCCACATAGCCGGGCCAGGCATTGAGTTCGCCACCATGGGAACTGCGTCGGGAGCGTCGTGCCATGAGAGCCGCCTCGCCTTATTGAGAAACGGGGGGGACGACCGTCGAGCCGCCGGGGCTGGTGGCGGCGATGGTGCGGGCTAGAACGCGCAGATCGTTTCGAATCTCGCCAGCCATCTGGGCACGTCCGCTGTGAAGCTCCTCGATCAGGCGCACGATATGCCCTTCGATGCGGCTGAATTGCTCGCGGCTGTCTTTCGCATCGTTGAAGGCCGCAGTGCCCGGTGTCGCGGCCTCGCCGACATGTTTGAGGAACGGGCCAAGAAGCGCCTGCCCCTCGGCCACGCGGTTCATCATCTTCTGGTTGGACTGAAGCAGATCCGTCATGGCCTTGAGCCGTTCTTGCAACCCGTCCATCACCTGAAGCTGCTGCATGCGGCTCTCTTCGCTGCGTGAGACGACATTCTGAAGCGTTTCGAGGTTCTCCGCGGTCTGCTCCAGCAATGCCTGGACATAGGCGGGAACGGAGGCGTCACCGCCTTCGATCAGCGTGCCGCCCTGCTTGGTGATGCCAACCAGCCATTCCTCGACTTCATTGAAGAAGCGGTTCTGGGCCTGCCCCGCATTGAGATCGAGAAAGCCGAGGATCAGTGCGCCTGCCAGACCGAACATGGAGCCTGAGAAGGCGGTCGACATGCCCTTGAGCGGTTCGGCAAGGCCGGATTTGAGCTGACCGAACATCGCATCGAGATTGCCATCGCCAACGCTCATGCCGCCGATCACCCCTGCAATGGAGCTGACCGTGAGCAGGAGCCCGTAGAAAGTACCGAGCAGACCGAGATAGATCAGCAGGCTGGTCATATAGCGCGAAATATCGCGCGATTCATCGAGGCGACCGGAAAGGCTGTCGAGGGTTGCCTGAGCCGATTGATGCGACAGGCTCAAACGCCCCGTTGACGTACGCGCCGCCAGATTGCGTGCCAGCGCACCGAGGAGACGCGGGGGTTCGGGCTGGGCGAGGCCGGTGCGGTTCACGCGCAGCTGGTCCACCCATTTCACCTCGGGCATGAGACGCAGCACCGTGCGCAGATTCCAGAGAATGCCAATGATCAGCACGCCGAGAATCAGCCCGTCCAGCGCAGGATTGGCGAAGAAGGCGGCGTAGAGCGTCTTGCTCAGCAGTGCTGCGACAGCGGCGACAAGGACCAGAAAGATCCCCATGCGCAGGAGGTAGAGCGTCGGGCGGGTCATGGGGTGGGGGTCCTCGATGCGGTTCCGAACTGGGCTTCAGAAATCGGGGCCGGTACGGCACCCTCTGCGATGATATCGAGACGATCCGCGGGCTCCGTGCCCGCATGGGCCAGGCCGGTGGCGCGCGGGTAGATGCGCGTCGTGGCAACGCCCTCCCGAATCAGGATGGAGCGTATGGCCAGGGCGCGGGCCAGGGCGACGCGCCGTGGCGTCGAGAGATCTTCATTCGTGCCGCTTGCCGATGCCCAGAGCGTCACGCGAAGTGTCGGTTTGCCGGCAAGTTGCCTCGCCTCCTCGCGCACAGCATCGATCATGGCCTGATTCATGGCGCTGCTGTTGGCGTCGAAAAGGACGCGCAGCCCATGTGCCTGCTTCTCGATTTTTCCCTTGGCATCGGGATCCGCCTTGATCTCCTCCGGGGGAACCGGCGGATGGGTCGGGACGGCGACGCCGGGTGGCGGAATAACGACAGGGCGAGGGGGCTGCTCGGGCACATCGGGGGGAAGCCCTACGCGTTGAGAGGCGGGCGCATGAGAGACCAGCGGGGAAGCACTCTTGCCGGGCAGGGCAGTATCCGGTGCAGAGGTATTGCTGGCTGGAGTTTTCTGCGAAGCTGATGTTCCGGACCCGGATTTCGCTGCGGCAGATTTTCCGGAAGCTGCTTTCTCTGCGGACGGCTTGTGCGGGGACGCATGAGACGATTTTCCCGTCGCGGCTGAAGTGCTCTTGGCGGCTGTTTTGCCGGAAGCAGACTTCGATGGGGCTGCGGCCGCAGGCAGGGCATCGTCATTGGACGTCACCTGGGCCATGGCGGGCGCAGAATTCAGTGTGGCAGCCGGAAAACCGGCCGAGAACAGGAGGGAGAGAAGGATCGGCCGTTTCATGACCCGGCGATCCTAATCGCGCTCACCCCGCGCAAGCAATGGGGAATGAGACGATGTTTCCGTGGGTTCCCTCGCGCGCTGGAATTTTTTGCGCGCCTGCCCGTCCTGATGGAGCGGGCAGGAGAAAATTCCGGCCTTTACGCCGATGTCAGGCTGTCGGGGCCGGACCTCGCCATTCTGACGTCATGCAGTCGGTTGTATGCGTCAGGCCTTGCGTGTGAGGGCGTCGAGCACGATGGTCCGGATCGGACCATGAAGCTGGGCATTGCCCGCAACGAGCGTGACGTCGTTATCGAGGTCGGTGATTTCCAGACCTTCGGGGTCGGTCACATAGCCGCCTGCTTCGCGAACGATCAGCAGACCGGCAGCGCAATCCCATGGCTTGAGTCCGATTTCCCAGAAAGCCTCATAGCGGCCAGCGGCCACCCAGGCGAGGTCCAGAGCTGCCGCACCGAAGCGGCGGAACCCGGCGACATGGGGCATGAGGGCGGCGAGGGTGCGACCGAAAGGCAGGCGACGATCGGCGGGCGTCTTGGCGAACGGAATGCCGGTTGCGATAAGCGATTCCGAAAGGTCGCGACGCGCGGAAACGCGGATGCGACGCTCGTTCAGGAACGCCCCGACGCCTTTCTCAGCCCAGAACATTTCATTGGATGCCGGGTTATAGACCATGGCGGCCACGATTTCGGTCGATCCATCCGGATGGCGACGCTGCAGGGCGATGGAAATGGCCCATTGCGGAATGCCATGCAGGAAGTTCGAGGTGCCGTCCAGCGGATCGACAATCCAGCGCCATGTCCAGTTATCGCCGCCTGAACTGCCGCTCTCCTCCATCAGGAAAGCATAGCCGGGGCGGGCGCGGGCGAGTTCATCACGGATTGTCTGTTCGGCACGCAGATCGGCCTGCGAGACGAAATCGCCCGGTCCCTTGATGCTGACCTGAAGCTGCTCGACTTCGGCGAAATCGCGCAGGAGGCGCTTTGCTGCCTTTTGCGCAGCATTCTGCATGACGGTCATATGCGGCGAGAGACGCATGGCAATAATCCTGATGAGAGACTGTGAAAGAGCAGGGTCGTCGTGTCTTGGCAAAGCCCGTCACCGGGCCTCGCGATCGGGGGCGCGCCAGAAGCGCATCCCCGTCAGTGGGGTGATCAGGCCTTGGCGCGTTCGACGTACGAAGCGTCATCCGTGCGAACGACCACGCGCTCACCGGCTTCGATGAAGGGCGGAACCATGGTCTTGACGCCATTGGAGAGCAGGGCAGGCTTGTAGGACGAGCTGGCCGTCTGACCCTTCACAACCGGATCGGCTTCGGTGATCTCGAGCGTGACATGCGGGGGTAGGGACACGCCAACCGGATCGCCCTCAACCAGCTTCACGTTCAGTTCCATGTTGTCCTGCAGGAAGGGCAGCTGGTCGCCGAAGATGTCCTTGTGCAGCATGACCTGCTCGAAGGTTTCCGGGTCCATCAGGACGATGTTGTCACCATCCGTGTAGGAATAGGTGTAGTCCTTGTCTTCCGTCATCAGGCGCTCGACGGTGTCGGCGGTGCGCCAGCGCTCATTGGTCTTGTTGCCCGTGTTCAGGTCACGCATCTCGACCTGAATGAAGGCGCCACCCTTGCCCGGTGTGATGATCTGCTGCTTGAGAACCGTCCAGCGACGACCGTCATGCTCAATAACCTGTCCGGCGCGAATCAGGTTTGCCTGCTGCTTCATGGAAGAAAGATCCCGGGAATCGTGATGTGGATACGACGGGTCCGTGCCGCCGTGAAAGGCGGGGTTCTAACGAAGCGGGCGCGCAAGAGCAAGCGAGATGGAGTCCGGTCAGTCGCGACATGCGCTGCCGCCGTGACTGGGACGGGCGTTGTTGTGCGTTTGCCAAGCGGACGCTAGGAGCCCGCTCATGACACTGCGCACCCTCCCGAACGCTTCCCTGATGGTTTTGATCGCAATGCTCCTGAATGGGGTCATGGCCTCGGGGTCGGCATGGGCAGGGGGTGCCTATGGTGAAGCGTCTCCCCAGACGAGACAGGTCGGGTCAGTAGAGGGTGACCAGGCTTGCAGGAAGGATTTTTTCGCGGGCGTTGCGCCCGTGGTGACGGCTCCGGCACCGCTCACGCGCATGGTCTTTCTCTGCAACACAGATTTTGCGGTTCTGGTATCGGGCGTCACCCATGAGCCAATCTGGGTGGCAGAGCATCTGACGCGTGAGGGTATACGTCGTGCCCAGCACGCATTGCGCGAAGGCAAATTCCATGAAGAGACGCGCCAGCCTGAGGCTGACCGGGCAAGACTGAGCGATTACCAGCGTTCAGGCTTCGACAGGGGGCATATGATGCCCAGTGGCGATGCGCCTGATCGTGCCTCCCAGCAGGAGACGTTCTCGCTCGCCAATATGGTGCCCCAGACGCCAGACCTGAATCGTGGTTTGTGGGCCGGGGTCGAGAAGCGTGTTCGTGAGCGCGTGCTGGCTGAGGGGGAAGCCTATGTGGTGACTGGTCCGGCTTACAGGACGGATATGCCGGTGCGCATTGGCGCGCAGGAACTGCCTGTGCCGAGCTCGACTTGGAAGGCGGTTTATCTGCCCGATCGTCAGGCCGTCACCGTTTATGTGTGCAAGAATACGGTCACGCCAAGCTGCACGCAGGTTCCGCTTGTCACGCTGGAACGGGTGACGGGGGTCAATGCGTTTCCTGTGCTCACAGGGGCTCTGCGTGATCATATTACCGCGCTGCCGGATCCGCAGGCCGAACCTTATCATGTGTCGCCGCAACTGCGCCGCCTGACCCTTTCCGTGCTCAGGCGCTTTCTGAATTCCGTACTTTCGGGCTCTTCACCCCTCTGAAACAGGCTTTTTCAGGGGCATGGCGTCCAGCGTGTGACTCCGGCCGCAGGGATCGCGCACAAGGCCGGGATGGGTGTCGGGGCGGTAGTAATCGGGCCCGAGCGGGACTTTGCCCGCGCCTCCCGGAATGTCGAGCACATAGGTAGGCCAGGCCAGCCCGGTCACACGGCCGCGCAGCCGGGCGAGCAGCGCGCGCCCCTCATCGATCGGTACATGAAAATGCGCCGTGCCCGGCGCCGGGTCGAGCTGATGCAGGTAATAGGGCTTGATGCGTGCAGTAACGAAAGCGCGCAGAAGCGCCTCGAGCGCTTCCTCGGTGTCATTGATGCCGCGCAGGAGTACCGACTGGCTGAGCACCGGGATCGCGCGGCTCTGGATCATTCTCGTAGCGCTGCGGGCTTGGGCGGTCATCTCGCTGGCGTGATTGGCGTGTAGCACCACCCAAAGGGCGCGGTCTGTTTCAAGCGCATCAAGCAGGGCGGGCGTGATTCGTGCGGGATCGGCCACCGGCACGCGGCTGTGCAGGCGTATGGTCTGGATATGCGGCATGGCCGAAAGCGCCTCGATGATACGGCGCAGGCGGCGCGGGCTCAGCATCAACGGGTCTCCCCCGGTGAGGATGATCTCGCTGATGGCCGGATGATCGGCAATCCAGTCGAGGGCGCGGGTCAGGTCTTCTTCGGAGAGCAGGCCACCATCGGGGCCGACATGCTCGCGCCTGAAGCAGAACCGGCAATAGAGCGGGCAGACCAGAAGCGGTTTAAGTAGGGCGCGATCGGCGTAGCGATGCACGATGCCGGGAACGGGCGACAGGGCATCGTCGCCGATCGGGTCGTGCATCTCCCACGGCGCAGTATGCAGTTCGGCTGGGGTCGGAACGACCTGACGCGCAATCGGGTCATCGGCATGGGTGATCAGGTCACGGAACGCAGGAGGAATGGCTGTCGCAAATTGCTTCGCAACAGCGTCGAGCGCTTCACTCTGAGATTCCGGTACGAGCCCGTGTGCGACGAGCTGCGCGACACTGCGCAGGACGGGTCCAGACGTGCCGGGGGGATTGACCTTTTCTGACATCAGGGCGCTGTACTGCAAGCCCATCAGCTTTCGCAACCAAAGAGCTCAGATCATGGCCCTCAGAAACGCGGTTTCGGACAAACTTCCGCTCATGCAGAGGCGTACGTTGCTGCAACGCAGCGTAAGGGCATTTTTCGAGGCGCGCGGGTATCTCGAAGTCGAGACGCCCTACGCCGTGGCCTCGCCGGGTGAGGAGGTTCATCTCCGGTGTTTCCGGACGGAACTGGAAGCCCCTGACGGAACACGCATGAACCGCTTTCTGCATACGAGCCCCGAATTTGCGATGAAACGCATTGTGGCTGCAACGGGGTTGCCGGTGTTTCAGTTGGCGCGTGTCTGGCGAAATGGGGAACAGAGCGCGCTCCATGCCGCGGAATTCACCATGCTTGAGTGGTATCGTCCCGGCGCGGGGCTGGCATCGCTCATGGATGAGACGGAAGCCCTCCTGCAGAGTCTCCTTCCTCCCGAAGTGACGTATGGCCGGACCACCTTGCGTATCGATCTTCCCTTCGAGCGCCTGACCATGGCGGAGGCCTTCACGCGCTACGTGGGGGTCGATCTGCTGGATATCGGCGAGGATGCGCCGCGTCTGGCCAATGAGGCGGGAACGACCCTGCGCGCCGGTGAGAACTGGGAAGATCTGTTTTTCCGCCTGCTTCTCGAGCGGATCGAGCCCCGTATCGGTCGCGACCGCCCGACCTTCCTGACGCACTGGCCCGTGGCTCAGGCCGCGCTTTCCCGACGCGATCCAGAGGATCCGCGCGTGGCGCTTCGCTTCGAGCTCTATGGGGCAGGTGTTGAATTGGCCAATGCTTTCGAGGAGCTGACCGACCCTGCAGAACAGCGCGCACGGTTTGAGGTGGATCGGGCGCGGCGTCTCGCTCTGGCACCCGATCAGGACTGGCCTCTTGATGAGGCGTTTCTGCGGGATCTGGAGGGTTTGCCCCCGTGCAGCGGTATCGCTCTGGGCTTCGACAGGCTGGTCATGTTGGCCACGGGTGCACCCCGGCTCTGTGACATTATGTGGTTTTCTTAAACCTTCGGATAGCCATGAACCTTTTCTGGGGGCAAACTCGTTCTCATGGCCTAGAGTGGCGCCAGCTTCGAACTGATCCGGCAGGCGGCTTCAGCTTCGGAAAGGGTATCAGGATGATGAAGAAAACGGTTTTTCTGTCGTGTGCTGCTTTGCTGACGCTGTCGGCATGCGATGTCCCGACGGTGCAGCAGCGCAAGGTGCTGGATTCCATGATCGGCAAGAGCGATGTCGATGTGCTTCGCACCTTTGGCGTGCCCACGCGCACCTATCAGGCCAGCGGCCATGACTTCCTGGCCTATATCGATAATGAAACCAATTACTCTCCCGGCACAGGTGGCTGGGGCTGGGGCTGGGGTGGCGGTCCCTGGGGCGGTTATGGTGGCTGGGGTGGCGGCTGGGGCGGCTATGGCGGTTTCGGTGGCGGCTTTGGCGGCTTCCCGCCCAGCTATTACAACACAACCTGTCAGACGACTTTCGAACTGACTAATAGTCGCGTGGTTGGCTGGACCATGCGTGGAGATGGATGCTGAAATCTATGGCGCTGCTCGGTACAAAAAAAACAATAACATACACCTGTAGCCTTCTGACTGTTCTCGGTCTCGCAGGCTGTGAGAGCGGCGCCCGGCAGGACCCGTTTCCCTTGCCGAATTCGCTGGCAGCGGTGCAGATGCCCGCTGTCAGTTCGACTCACATGTATCATGCCTCGACCAAGACCGAGACATCGAGCCCTGTCGCGTATAACGAGCCACCGACATTCTCGTTCGCCGACCGGCCGATTCTCGAGAACATGTCGAACTCTCTCGAACTCGCCGATTATAGGCAAGCTCTGCGCCAGTCCGGTATGCTGCCTCTTCTGGGACGCGCCGGTCCTTTTACGGTGTTCGCGATTCCCAACGAGCCCTTCGAGCGTTATGCGCGTCAGGTTCCTGGCGGTCTGATGACTGCACCGAATGCGGCGGCGCTCAAACAGGTGCTGGGTTACACCATCATACGCGGCAATTGGTCGCCAGCCCGACTGGCGAAAGCGATGACACGCCGCAGGGTCGACCGTCTGGCATTCAAAACCCTGAGCGGCGACATGCTAATGATTCAGCGTGACTCGTCGAATGGGGAGTTTGTACTGGTCAACACTACCGGACGTGTCGTCAAACTCTGGCTGAACGGCGCGCCCCAATCGAATGGCACGCTCTACATCACCCAGGATATTCTTCCGCCGCGCGGCTGATGATGGCGGTAAGGCGTGCTCCGGCTTCGTCGGCATCGACGAAGCTGAGCGGCACGGCCAGAAAGTCAACATTGGCCTTGAGCATGGCCAGAGCCTGTTCTGGTGTTTCGATATCCTCCGCGATGACGGGCAGTTCCATCATCAGCGACCACCACGCAGCAAGGTCAGGCGCATTTGGAGCCACGGCAATATAGTCCGCTCCGAGTTCGCCGGCGCTCATGGCATCGTCGCGGCTTGTGCCGCAATAGACACCAAGCTGCAGGTCGCGTCCGAGTTCGCCACGTGCAGTCAAGCATTGTGCGGGGCTGCCGGACAGATGCACCCCATCGCATCCGAGTTCCCCGGCCAGGGCGGGGAGGTCGGTCAGGATCAGTGCCGTCCCATGGGACTGGACCGTCTCACGGATGGCTTGCACGCAGCTTCGGGCGCGCGTTTCATCGGTGGTGCTCAGGCGCAAGGCAGCGGGGGTCCAGCGGGCGAGCACCTTTGCCAGATCGGCCAGTTCGCGGGACGGGTCGAAATCCGGCATTGTAACCAGATAGAGTTCGCAGGGCAGCATGAAGGCAATCCGTCCGGTGAGGCGTGCAGTTCAAGACGCCAGATACGTGTGAAGCTGACCGATTCGATAAGCGTTATAGGGTGGTCTGCCAAGAGTGAGAGCGTCGGGCCGGGTTGTCAAAACATGGCCTCCGCACACCCGCGCGGTTTCTCGCAATGTGGCGATGGCGGGTGCCGGGCCGGTACAGACGACCCAGTCCGCACCCTGCCGCAGGGCGGATGCGGCAAGGGCAGGGGCATCGTCTGCATCGAAGAGACACGGCACTTCGAGTGTCTCTGTCAGGGCGCGCCACCATGGATAGCCCATGATCCGTCCCACACCTTCAGCAGAAATGACGCCAAAACGGGTCAAGGGTCTTGCCTGAATCAGGTGAACGAGCAGCGAGGGGTCGGCCAGGGCAACGAGTTTGGCTGGTAGTGTATCCTCAGGCTTCATGCTTGACCTTGTGACAGGATGCAGGCTTCCTTAAAAGTCTTGAAAACCGGGTGTGGACGATGAGGGTGTTTTGACGGATCGAACCGAGACTGCAGACCAGACCTCGACCCCGGAAGAGCGGATCGAGGAAGCGCTCGACCGTATTGCCTATGCCTTGCATCATCGCCGATCGCCCACACCGCAAGCGACGGACTGGCGCCCCGTTGCCGCCAATATCGAGGCATTGCACCTGAGGGTGCGGGACCTGATTGAGCGTCTTGGTGACGAAGGGGAGGTCTGAATATGGCTCAGGTATCGATCCGGCTGAATGGATATTCCTACACGATCGGCTGCAAGGATGGCGAAGAGCGTTACCTGCAGGATCTGGCCAGGCAAGTGGAGCGCCGCATTGAGCGTGTTCGCGGGCTCGGCACCCAGGGGGGCGAATCCTGGACGCTGGTGATGGCCGCATTGCTTATGGCGGACGAATTGCACGATCTGGCGAAGGAGATTCTGCCCAGCACGACCAGTGAGCGCGTGCAGCGCGCGGACCGGATCATCACCGAGAACGAGGCGCTTGAGCAGAAGCTTAATTTATTGGCTGAGCGCGCCGAAGGCATTGCAGCCGAGCTTGAGAGTGCCTAGTTAGTGTCGGGTGGGACTGCCCGGTACGTCAGGCAACTCAACCCCTGGGCCGATAAGCACTTCCTTAGGGAGCTGGCTCTGTTGTGATCGTGGTCATGATATCTGGCGCCCACCTGCGTGAGCAGGTCCGGGAGGGCTGAAAGACCGACGGCCAGGGTGGTTCCACACATGATGATAGATCAGCAAAAGCAGGATCTGCGGCGCATGATGCGCCAGCGCCGGGCCCATACGGTGACTCCTCCCCATTCTCTGGATCTCTTGAACAAGCGCCTCGCTGCAAGCCTGCTTGATGAACCCGCTGCGCCTGCGATTGGGTGTGTCTGGCCTTTGCCGGGCGAGCCGGATCTGCGCCCGCTCTGTCATGCCCTGTTTGCTGCCGGGCGCGACGTTTTTCTGCCAGAGACGACCCCCAGGGGGAGCGCGCTCCTGTTCCGGCGCTGGACACCGACCTGCGCGATGCTCACAGGCCGTTTTGGCACAATGCATCCTGACGGAGTGATCGGGCGTCCAGATGTTCTGCTGGTGCCTCTTCTCGCTTTTGACAGGTCGTTCAATCGGCTGGGTTATGGCGGGGGTTATTACGACCGGACGCTTGCGGCTCTCGGCTGCCGAGGGATCGGGTTCGCTTTCGCATGGCAGGAAGTGGCGCATGTACCCATCGGGCCGTATGACGCGCCTCTGGACCGTATCGTGACCGAGCAGGAAATCATCACCCCCAGGGCCGGGAAAGGCAAAGCAGAGTGAGACTACTTTTTCTTGGAGATATCGTCGGGCGTTCAGGGCGGGAGGCCGTGATAGCCCGTCTGCCGGAGTGGCGTGAGTCGCTCAAGCTGGATGTGGTGGTGGTGAATGGAGAGAATGCCTCCCATGGTTTTGGGCTCTCCACCGCGATTGCGACCGATCTGTTCAAGGCCGGGGTCGATGTGATCACGCTGGGCAATCACGCCTGGGACAAGAAGGAGTTGCTGCGGGATATCGACTCCGAACCGCGGATCATTCGACCACTCAATTTCCCGCCGGGGACCCCGGGGCAGGGATCTTTCGTGATCGTGCTGCCGAACGGTCGCAAGGTGCTGGTGATCAATGTCATGGGGCGCCTGTTCATGGATCCGCTCGACGATCCTTTTCGCGCTGTGAGCGAGTGTTTGTCGCGTCACAAGCTGGGGATGACGGCCCACGCTATTATCGTGGACCTGCATGCGGAGACAGGCAGCGAGAAAATGGCCTTTGGTCATTATCTGGACGGGAAGGTTTCTCTCGTGGTTGGCACGCATACCCATGTGCCGACCGCAGATTATCGCGTGCTTTCCAAGGGAACGGCCTATCAGACCGATGCCGGAATGTGCGGTGACTACGACAGCGTGATCGGCATGGGAAAGGAGGCCTCTCTGTACCGCTTTGTGCGCAAGCTGCCGGGTGAGCGCCTGCAGCCTGCAGAGGGAGAGGCGACTATATGCGGGGTTTTCGTCGAGACGGATGACCGTACGGGGCTGGCCACACGGATCGAGGCGGTACGGCAGGGGGGACATCTCAGCCCTTCTTTCCCGGTTTTGTGAGTTTTTTTGGATTAATTTAGGTTCGTTGTGTTGGATATGGGTTTGGGAATCGGGAATGGTCTATGTGTGGTGTGGGTTTTGGGTGTTTTGAGGAAGTGTTTGACA
>NZ_BAPV01000001.1 GCF_025995175.1 Asaia krungthepensis NRIC 0535 | reverse complement strand
TGTCAAACACTTCCTCAAAACACCCAAAACCCACACCACACATAGACCATTCCCGATTCCCAGACCCATCCCCGACACAACAAAACCAAATTAATCCGAAAAAAACGAAAATTTCCCCCTCACCAGCGCGCATGCGCGTCCTTGCGAGTGCACCGGAGGCCGCTGAGCTCATCTTTCCATGGCACAGTAGCATCTCCCCCTCGTCGTACCCGTCTCCTGCACAGACAGGGTCGGGCGGGTGCGCCTGCAGAGTTTCTGCTAGGCCCCCTCCCAGCCCCGCTTTAACGGCGGGACATTTTGAGGTCTTGCCGCGTGAACCTGACACGGTGCTTCCTCGATGCAAGCAACTTTCCCCCTCGAGACTTCCCTTGGCCTCTCCGGTGAGGCCATCGCCTCCTTTCTGGTCTTCGCGCTGACAAGCTCTGCAAGCGCCGGGCCGAATGATTTGCTAATCATGACCATTGCCGGACGCTCCGGGCTGAGGAGTACCCTGCCGAGCATCGCAGCTATTACCCTGGCGTTCGGCGCAATGCTCGTTGTCGGCGTAATCGGCGGTGGCATCATTCTTCTGCCCATGCCCATTCTTACCCGTGTTCTTGGGACATTGGGGGCCAACTGGATGCTCTATCTCGTCTGGTCAATTGCCTGTCAGCGCCCCGATGCAGCATCTGAAGCTGCCTTGCTTCATTGGAGCCGGGCGCTCCTGCTCTGCTGGTCCAACCCGAAAGCATGGATGTTGGCGCTGACGACCGACACAGCCTACCTTCCCCAAGGCCCGCATTGGTTACGGACGCTGGCGTTCGTGATCAGCATCAAGCTCGTTATTGGACTCGCGTCTCAACTCGGCTGGGCGGTACTCGGGCTCTCCCTGTATCGTCTCGATGCGATGTCGAGCCATACCGCTTTGATCAATCGCTTCATGGGGGGCCTGCTGACGATATCGGCCCTCACCCTTCTGATCGGCTGAGTGATCAGGCAAAAGAAATCCGCCTCGCGGGATAGTGCGAGGCGGATTTCATGAAAACCTCAAAGCTTGTTGAGGCCATCCTTGACGCTATCAATGCCGTTATTGACGGCAGTTTTGACATCGCCCTTTGTTTTCTCGGCCTTGCCTTCGAGATTCTGGGCGGCGCCTTCGGCCTCCAATCTCTCGTTATGGGTCAGCTTGCCTGTTTCTTCCTTGATCGAGCCGACCACCTGCTTGACGGTGCCGCTGACCTTGTCCGTGAATGAACTCATGACACTGTTCCTTTTTGCAAGGTTCTGCCGTCTGGCTTTACGCCGCTGACAGGACGGGTTTCTCAACGCATCATCCTGCTCAAAGTCGCATGAAATATGACGTTTTCGTCATGAGCTACTCTTTTTCTGGGAAGAACGATCCCATAAGGTAGGTTTCCCCTGTCTCCGGGATCAAGAAAGCGCATAAATGGCCCCCTTCCTGTTTTTCGCCGTTGTCATCCTCTGGGGGCTGACCTGGTTCGCCATTCATCTCCAGATTGGCGGAACGACTGCCGACGTGGCCATTTTCTGGCGCTTTGTTCTCTCGGCAACGCTTATCGGGGCCGGTCTGGCCCTGACCGGCAGGCTGCGTGTACCACCCAAAGCGGCATGGCACTGGATTGCGGGCATGGGTGCCTGCCTGTTCTCCTGCAACTTTCTCGGCATCTACAGTTCTGAACTCTATCTGCCGAGCGGGACAGTTTCAGTCATCTTCAGCATGGCCACCTTGTTCAACACGCTCAATCTCTGGCTATTCTTCCGCAAGACGCCGGATATGCGTGTGCTGGCCGGGGGGCTTCTGGGAGTATGTGGCGTGGCCCTTCTTCTGGCCGGCGATATGGCTCATGAAAACTGGCACCTGATGCTTGCGGGCATGGGCTTCGCTTTGCTGGGGACGTTCCTGTTTTCCTGCGGGAACATGCTCTCGCGCCATCTGGCCGCGTTCGATCTGAGTCTCACCAACACCATTTTCTGGGGCATGGTTTGCGGTGCCACTCTACTTGCCGTTGTCATCCCGCTCTCAGGTCATAGCTATCACTTCCCGCTTACGACGCGCTGGCTGGGCGGGTTGCTTTACCTTGCCTTGTTCGGCTCGGTCGCCGGGTTTCTGTTCTATCTCGAACTGGTGCGGCGCATCGGAGCGGATCGCGCCGCCTATGCGACCATTCTCTCACCGGTCATTGCCCTGGGCATGTCGGCATTCCTCGAAAAGGTGACCTGGTCTGCGCCGATGCTGGCGGGGCTGGTGCTGATCCTGCTGGGTAATGTGCTGGCATTCCTGCGCCGCAGGCCGCTGCCTCAACCCGTGGAAGTCGAACAGGGGTAAGGCACTATTGCCGGGGAACGGTACGGGGACGCGACTGCGGGACGATTTGACAGACAGGTAGCGCGGTTTTCTGATGAGGCATAATCACACGTTTCATGGAACCCCCGCGATGAAGCCCGTCTCTGGCCAGACCCCTGCCCTCGTCCTGTTGGAGAAAGAGGGCATAGCCTACACCCTGCATGCTCACGATTATGACCCTGAGGCGAGCCGCAAGGGACTACAGGCGGCTGAGTCGCTCGGCGTCTCGCCTGAACGTGTCTTCAAGACGCTGATGGTCTGGGTAGACAAGGACAAACCTGCCTGCGCGATCATCCGGTCGGATCACAAGCTGCATCTCAAGGCGGTCGCCGCTGCCCTGAGGGGGAAATCTGCTGCCATGATGGCTCCGCCCGATGCCGAACGCCTGACCGCCTATAAGACAGGCGGCATCAGCCCGTTCGGACAAAAAAAACGCGTGCCGATCCTTCTGGACCGACACGCGCTCGAACAGGAAACGATCTTCGTGAATGCAGGCCGCAGAGGCCTGCAATGCGAGATCACCCCCGAACCGACCGCCAGCCATTTCGGCTGGACGGTGGCACCTCTTGCAGAATGATCAGAACCCTGTGGAGAGGGTGACCATCGCCGAGAAGGGCGGGTTGAGATAGTAGGAAGGCTGACCGCCGGAAGCGATCATGGTGCCATACACACCGCGTGTCGCATTGGCATTGGTGGTGAAGCCATACACGCCGTTGCGGAACTTGGCCCCCGTCAGGTTGGTCATGTTCAGCTGGATCTGCGGCGACTTCATGAAGCCGGCATTCTTGAAGCGATAGCCGATACCCACCTGGTTCGTGACATATTGCGGAACCGAGCTGTCATTCATGAAGCTGGCATATTGCTTGCCGACATAGATGACCTGACCCGAGAACCAGAAGCTGCCATCGTCGTAATCGAGACCGAACTTGGCCTGCTTGGACGGCGAACGAATGGCGATCTTGCCAGCGGTCGGCAGCAGATCCGCACCGACGCGGATATTGTTGTCGATGGTCGAACGCAGATATTCGAACGTCACGTAAGGACGGAAATGGTGCCAGGAGCGGGTGCCGAGCTGAACGTCAACGCCACGCGTGGTCTGACCACCGGCATTGACGGTCTGGCTGTAGCTCGCGCCGGATGCACCATCATAATAATTGAGGGTCTGCTGACGGTTGGTCAGGTTGTAGTTGAAGAACGAGACCGATCCGACGATCAGATCGCCGTTGTAGCGATACCCCAGCTCCTCCTCGATCGTATACTCGGGCTTGGACGATCCGCCGCGCTGCGTACGGGCGCCTGCCGTGTTATAGTAATCGACCAGAGAGGTGTTGGACGGCGCCTTGAAGTTGGTGCTGCCCGAGACATAAATCTGATGCTGCTTGTTGAAGTTCCAGGCGATACCGATCTGCGGCAGCGGCTCGGGCGTGTGCAGGTTGCGGTTATACTGCGTGCCCGGCGTGTAGTTGTACATCCGGCGCGTGACCATGGCTTCCTTGAAGCCGATCTGGATGTTCAGGCGGTCATTGAAATACTTCATCGTGTCGCCGATGAAGATCATGTTGACCTGCGTGAGCGACAGGAAGTCACGAGCGCGGAAAGGCTGACCCGTGGTCGTCTTGATGACGTCTGTGGTGCCCCAGATATTGTTGGCTTCACCCGTCGACTGATTCACGATGCCATAAGGCGAGTACTGGTACAGATTGGCGTACTCGTACCACCAGCCCAGCGAGATATCGTGGTGATGATCGGGCTTGTAGTGCAGCGAGATCGTGTTGCCGGTACGAAACTGTTCCTGGTTTGACGGCGCAAGGGCCAGCACGCTCTTGGCGCCACCGAGGTCGAGCTTGACCGCCTGATTGCCCATATAGGACGAGGCATTGATGACTGACGCGCCGGTGCCGTTGCCGATACCGTGCCAGAAATACAGCGAATCCTCGAGCGTCAGCTTGGGCGTGATGACGATATGGGTCGGCAGCGACGCAACGACGTTCTCGAACGGGTTGACGTGCAGCTTGTAATAATTGGCGCCAGCCGAGGTCGGCCCCGCATAATCCGTCGCATAATTCGTCGAGTAGCCCGTGGTGCGCCACTGGCTGAGATTGGGGGCCAGATAGAAGTCGTTCGTCTGGTCGTTATAGGCCACCGTCAGACCGGTATGGCTCCCGTTGCGGAAGTCCTTCACCATCTTGAAGTCGTAATGGTATTTTTCGGCCTGACCGGGACCGCGCCAGGTATTGCCCTTGGTGTGGCTGAAAGCGAACATGGCGCGAACGCCGCTATTGCCGATATCGCCCGAGTTCAGGCGGATGAACTGGCGGAACGTATCGAACGATCCGAAGGACACGTCCATCACCCCACCGAAATGATGGGTCGGGTTGCTCATGGTCATCGAGGTCATGCCTGCCGAGGCGCTGATGACCGGGGTGTCGATATTGACCGATCCGGGTTGCAGGGACACGCTTTCGAGATTCTCGGATTCGAGCACCTCGTTCGCATAAAACTGGCCGCCACCGATATCGTTCAGCGGCGCGCCATCGAGCAGCCAGCCCACTTCGGTCGTGTCGAAGCCACGCACGTTCACCTGACCCGTGTAAAGACCGAAAGGATCGGCCTGCGCCACGTTGGTGCTGGGCAGCATGGCGATGACCTGCTGCAGGTTCACACTCGGAGCGAGCTTGGCGATGAAGTCATGCGTGATGGTCTGAACGGCCTTGGGGGCCGTTTCGACGCGCAGCAGACCGGCGCCGGGCTGGCGTGTCCGGCTGCTGCGGCCTGTCACGGCAATTTCCTCGGGCTGCGTGCGTGCCATGACTGCCGCCGGAGCCGGGCGCGCAACCGGAGCGACCGGCGCTGCGACCGGGGTCGCTGCCGCAGCGGGAGCCGTGCTTGCCGTCCGGTGGGTGGACGCATGGTGCTTGTGACGGGTCGGCGCGGCGGTCGAGACCTGAACGCTTCCTGCCAGGGCGGTGCCTGCAAGAAGCGTCATAAGACAGCGATGCGTGAAACTGGACGACATAGAGTAGCGGTTCCCTCGGCACTAGACGATCAGAGTGTCGCTGCCCGACGTCGTCAATATCGTTACGACATCAAACAGAAACTCACTCTCCGGCTACCAGTTACGTTCACCAACAGCAACGAAACCTGCGTGACAATTGCGCTCGGGTGACAGAATCGTCACCCACTGTTACCCATCTGCATCATAGGCTCCTTCCTCTGGCGTTAAAGGGCTGCTAATCGCTCGTGACACACCGTATGGAGCCACGTTCTGACCGTTTCCTCCCCATCGCGCCGGTCGCAGCTCAAGGCGCTCTCCAAACCTGTTCTGACCCTGCTTCTGGTCACGGCGCTTCTGCTTGCCGTGAGGGAGTTTTCGCTGACCCGTGCCCTGCTTGGCTATATCGAAGGGTGGAAACATCGACCGCTTGCGCCACTGGTTTTCCTCGCCATCGGTATTCCCTACAGCCTGTTCGGCCTGCCCCGTCAGGCGCTCTGCGTGGTGGCGGGTCTCGTCTTCGGGGCGCTGGCAGGCTTTTGTCTGGCGAGCGCTGCGAGCCTTGCAGGTGCCCTTCTCGGTTTCCTCTGGACACGACGCATGGCTTCTCCCGCGCAGCGTGCGCTCTGGCAGGCCCGCTTCAGGGGGCGACTGACGCTCATAGGCCATGTCCTTGAGAAGACGCCATTCCAGGCGGTGCTCACCCTCAGATTGATGCCCGTCGGGTCAGCCATCATGGTGACGGTAGCCGCCGGACTTTACGGCGTGCCGCTGGCGGCGTTTGGCTGGGCCACATTTCTGGGCGCCATTCCGCAAAACCTCGTTTTCGTCCTTGTCGGTGCAGGGGCCCAGCTCGGTCAGGGTGTCCAGATCGGTCTCGGGTTCCTGCTTTTCATCGGATCGTCGATTCTGGCGTGGCTGCTCATGAGGCGGGCAAGGCGTGAGGGCGGCGCGCTTGCTGCCTTGTCAGAAGACCTTCCGGAAGACAACGCAAAGTGAAACGCCTGTAGCCCCTCAAGCATCATTTGGGCCGCTCTTCAGCGAAAAAAGTCCCGGACAAGATTGAAAAAAGTCATTGAAAAACCTGAGCGCTGCGATATCTGACAGGTCATTGCCAGAGACTGGTCCAAAAACCGCCTTCTTTATGATGCGCTTGAAGAGCGCGGCACCTGTCTGACACAGGGCATAAGCCTACCATCTTGCAGTCCATCATCCAGCAGGAGCGCCTCATGGCCTCTCCCGACGGGATTTCTCTTTCTGATAACTCTGCCACCGGATTGCGGGGCGACCCTGCCCGGGCCGCTCCCGTCGTCATGCCTGGCTGGCTTCCCCTGCTTCTGGGGTTCCTGACGGCGGTAGGTCCGGTTTCGACCGATATCTATCTTCCTGCCTTCCCGGCGCTCGAAAAGTCGCTCCACTCCCCTGCAGGCAGTGCCGGAATGACGCTTTCGGCCTGGATGGTCGGTCTGGCGATCGGGCAGATCAGCATGGGGCCTCTGGCCGACCGCTTCGGGCGACGCATTCCCATGCTGCTTGGCATGATCGTCTACACGCTGGGCAGCGTAGGCTGCGCCATGGCCACGACCATGGGCTGGATGTGCGTCTTCCGGCTCGTGGCCGCCATCGCGGCTTCGGCAAGCATCGTGATTCCGAGTGCCTGCGTACGCGATCTCTCGACGGGGAACGAAGCTGCCAAGCTCATGTCCAAGCTGATCCTCATTCAGGGGATCGTGCCCATTCTTGCTCCGATGCTGGGCGGGATTGCGCTCGACTATATCAGCTGGCGGGCCATATTCTGGGTGTCGGCCGTCTATGGCGGGGTGTGCGTGCTGTTCCTGCTGCGTGCCTTTCCCGAAACGCTGCCTGTCGAGAGCCGTCGCGAGTTGCGGCCGCTCTCGCTTCTGCACCGCTATCTCTTCATCGCGCGTGAGCGCTGCTTCATTACCAATGCTCTGGTCTGGGGTTTCTGCGGCTTCCTGTCCTTCACCTATCTCACGGCCGCTCCCACCGTGTTCGAGCATATCTTCGGCTTCACCCCCGCCCATTACGGCATGCTGTTCGGCCTGTTCGCGGTGTGCATGATCGGTTCGTCACAGATCAACGGCGCCCTGGTCGGGCGGGTCAGTTCGTCGGCCATGCTCGGCTGGGCGCTTGTCATAGCGATCCTCGGCGCCATCGCGCTTCTGGTGGTCGTGATGCTGGCAGAGCAGTATCTGGGCCCGAACCATCACATCCGCCCGATCATGCTGATCCCGATTGTGGGCTGCATGATGCTTACCCTGGGCATGACCGGTATCATCGGCCCCAATTCAATGGTGGGGGCTTTGAGCAACCAGTCTCAATTTGCCGGGAGCGCGTCGGCATTTGCAGGAACCATGCAATACGCGCTGGGTTCACTGGCCAGCACGGCTATCGGGCTCCTCCCTGCGGATACCCCCATGCCTATGGCCGCGCTGATGCTGTTTGCGGCTCTGATGATGGGCGTATTTGCCATTTTGCGTCCTCACGGCCACAAATCCGTATCGGCTGCCGAATAATCGGCAACGCCCGTGGTGGAGAGTTGAGAGATGCCCGATTCGCCTGTCCTTCTTGTGGAGGATGACGATTCCATTGCCCTTATCGTTGAAACGATTCTCTCCACCCTCGACCGGGGCGTGTCGCGCGCAGCCTCGGCCAGCGAGGCGCTCGCTCTGGCCGCAAACACCATGCCCGGTCTTCTGATCACCGATCTGAACCTGCCCGGCAGCTCTGGAGCCGAACTGGCGCTGCGCTTGAGGGACACGAGCCCTGCTTTGCCCGTGATCCTGATTTCGGGTGATTTCGACGATTCCTCGTCGCGTGACGATCTGGTGCCGGGTGCCGTGATCCTGCCCAAGCCATTCCGACGCGCCGCCCTGCTCGAGGCGATCACGGCGGCAGAGGCGCCCAAGGGCTGAGCCTTGGGGCGGCCCGACATTTACTTTTGCGACCCGAAGCGGCTAGATGCCGCGCCTTTTGATGCTCCAGTAAACCAGGGAAGAGAAGCAGGACCATGGCCCAGAACGTGACGCACGGCGACCAGCCGGAACTCGATCTCAAGAAGTATATTCGCGAGATCCCGGATTTCCCCAAGCCGGGCATCCTGTTCTACGACATCTCGACCCTGATCCGTAATGCCGATGCCTGGCAGATCGCAACTGCCCGCCTCGCACGCGCCATCGCCCCGTGGCAGCCCGATCTGCTGGCAGGAATCGAGAGCCGTGGCTTCCTGACCGCCGCTCCGGTCGCCATGCGCCTGGGTTGCGGCTTCATCATGCTGCGCAAGCCTGGTAAGCTCCCGGGCAAGACCATCGCGCTCAAATACGGACTGGAATACGGTCAGGACGAACTGCACATCCAGGAAGACGCCGTAAAGCCAGGCCAGCGCGTGGTGGTGCTCGATGATCTCCTGGCCACAGGTGGCACGCTCTCCGCCTCGATCAGGCTGCTACAGAATGTTGGCGCCGAAGTGGTTGGCACCTCGGTTCTGGTCGAGCTGGATGGTCTGGGCGGCCGCGACAAGCTGGACGTACCGCTGCATTCACTCCTAACCTACCCCGCCTGAAGGCCCGTCGGGCAGGTGCGCCACGGGCTGCGTCCTGCTCCTTCAAGGACGGGCCCCAAGTGGAGCCCGTCATGACCGATCGCCTCACCACCCTCTGGCAGCAACGGTATCGTACCGCCCCTCCCCCGGAGCTGGCAGAGACACCCGCTGCACAGACCGATATCTTCGACTCATTGCTGACCCATCGCAGTGTGCGCGCCTATCTGCCCGACACCCTGCCCGAGGGCACCATCGAAGCTGCCGTCGCTGCCGCACAATCTGCCCCAAGCTCGAGCAACCTCCAGGCCTGGAGCGTCGTCGCGCTACGCGATCCCGGGCGGCGGGCCCGCTTCTCTGAGCTTTGTGGCAACCAGGCCCACATCGCCCAGGCCCCGGTTTTCCTCGTGTGGCTGGCCGATCTCTCCCGCCTCGAGCGGGTTGCCAGCGCGAGCGGCCAGGGCCACGAGGCGCTCGACTATACCGAGCTGACGCTTCTGGCCGCCATCGACACGGCTCTTGCTGCCCAGAATGCTGTCGCCACGCTCGAGGCTGCGGGACTGGGAACCGTCTATATCGGCGGTTTGCGCAACCATCCCGAAGAAGTCGCTCGCGAACTCGGCCTTCCCGCACGCTGCATCGGAGTCTTCGGGCTTTGCGTCGGCTATCCCGACCCGTCTCGTCCGGCCAGCGTCAAGCCACGCCTGCCACAGCCGGTCGTGCTCCATCACGAGCATTATGGCGTCGCGGATGAGGCATCCTTGATCGCACTGCATGACGCGCGCGACGGTGATTTCCAGAAGGAGCAGGGCCTGCCGCCGAGGCTATGGTCCGAAACCATGGCAGCACGAATCGCGACACGGGCAGCCCTGCATGGGCGTGATACGATACTGTCTTCCCTGCGCGCGCTCGGCTTCCCCATGAAATAAGCGCCTACTGCGCCCGGCCCGCCAGGCAGGCAGGCAGGCAGCCCTCCTAGGGCGTTACTCCAGGACGGGCGCCAGCGAGAACGATATCGATGAACTGGACGGCCTGTTGCGGCCTGTCTCCGGCAATCGTGCAGACCCCGTAGACCGCGCGCAGCATGTCCATAGGATCGATATCGTCTCGCAGAGCGCCTGCCGTGACACAGGCCGATGTCAGGCGCTGCATGGCGTCGATAATCGGTGCGCCAGAGCGCTCATGCAAAGAGGCCGCGCCGCCGGTCACGGTTTCAAGCACCGGAGTCATCATCTTCTTGGTCGCGGCATAAGCCACAAAGAGCTGCATCCACTGGCGCAGCGCTTCGAGCGGTTTGTGGCGGGCGGCCAAAACCGGAGCCGACGCCACGAGTTGATCGCGTTCATCGGCATAAACCGCCTCGATCAGGGCGGAACGATCGGCGAAATGACGATAGAGCGTCCCAACCCCGACCCCGGCACGCGACGCAATGGCATCCATGCGGATATCGCTTTCCCCCGCCATGAAGGCACTGCGCGCTGCAGCCAGAAGCGCCAGGCGGCTGCGCTGCCCATCGGAGCGCGGACGGCGCGCCTTGGGGGTGTCGGTCATCGGAGAGAACCCTCTTGTTAAACGGAATATGATTCCGTATATGAAAAGCGGAGTATGCTTCCGTTTAGCTTGTGTCCTGTCGGCCGGCAAGATGCAGGCGCCTTCTGCCCATGAGGCCGTTCATGTCCATTTCTCTCAACGCACAGACGACGACCGATGACGTGCTCAGCGGGGTGTCGCTCACCGGCAAGCGCTATCTTGTCACTGGCGTTTCAGCAGGGCTCGGCGTCGAAACCGCCCGGGCGCTGGTCGCCCATGGGGCACAGGTTGTCGGCACGGCGCGTGATCTCGCCAAGGCCCGACAGGCCACACACATGATCGACCCCGCCCTGTTCAGTGTCACACCCCTCGATCTCGCAGATCTGGCGAGCGTGCGTGACTGTGCCGATCGTCTTCTGGCCACCGATCTTCCCTTCGATGCGCTGATCGCAAATGCGGGGGTGATGGCAACACCGCTGGGATATACGAAAGACGGGTTCGAGACGCAGTTCGGGACCAATCATCTCGGGCATTTCGTCCTCGTGAACCGGCTCATGCCCCTCGTGAAGCCAGGCGGGCGCGTCATCATGCTGTCCTCTGCCGGGCATCGCTATGACGATGTCGATCTGGACGACCCGAATTTCGAGCGCACCGAATACACACCGTTCGGCGCTTATGGCCGTTCCAAGACGGCCAATATCCTGTTTGCCGTCGCGCTCGATGCGCGACACAAGCTCCGTGATATCCGGGCCATGGCCGTGCATCCCGGCGGGATCGCCACGGAACTCGTACGCCACATGCCCGAGGGCGCAATCGAGGCCATGGTCGAAGGGATCAACCGGCAGGAGGCCGAGGCCGGGCGACCGCCCTTCGTTTTCAAATCCATCCCGCAAGGCGCGGCAAGCGCAGTCTGGGCGGCAACCATAGCCGATCCGCAGGCCATTGGCGGGCGCTACGGCGAGAATTGCAGCGTGAGCGCCATTGTCCCCGATGACGAGCCCCTCGGCATCACCATCCCCGGCGTGCGCGCCTATGCCGTCGATCCGGCACGGGCCGAGGGACTCTGGAAGTTGAGCGAATCGATGGTGGGCGAAACTTTTCCGACCCGCTGAGAGGGAGCGGGCAGTGGCACACTGCCCCCCTCGCCCAGATTCTGATCGCGCTGCTTCGGACTCATGGGCCTGTCCTTGGCAGGGCACCCTATGCCAATCCGTTGAGCATACCGGTACGGTCATGACAGCCGAGATACTCGTAGATCTGTGCGTCGGATTGCAGGACGGCCACCTCATGGAACAGGCGCAGGCTCAGGATGCCTCTGAGCGCCTGAACCACTTCGAGGAAATCGCCGAAAATCGCCTTATGGGTCGGGTGATGCTCGGCCCAATGCTCCAGAGAGGCCAGATCGCGCCAGACACTCATGCCGAAACTGCGGCAGGGTTTGCCTCCCCGCGTTTCATCCACCTGCATGTAGCGATTGAAATAGCAGCCGATCTCCACCCCCTTATCGCGCAGGAACATCATGCCTGCGCGCAGCGTTGGTTCGATCCGGTCCCGATAGAGCGCCAGTTCCTGCCCGATCACATCCGACCAGTCCTGACCGGACCGGATCAGGGCCAGGCCCTCATGCCCGATCACCAGCCGTGCACCCGGCGCGATCGGCACGATCTCCCGCCCTCCGGAGGCTGCGAACGCCTCCTTCTGGCTGGCGGGCAAACGGTCGCGCATCCCGCCCCAATAACCATGTTCCTGAATGGGCTCAGCGCTGCGCCCGCCCAGCATCACTCCGATGCCCTCCAGCCGGTCCGACGCGCTGAACAGCGTTTCCAGATGGGTACTGCGCGGCAGGAAAACCTCCCGATACAGCCCAAGCCCACCGAGCGCACAGGCCTGCCCTTGCCACCATTCCTGCTGCACACGCCACCATCCGGCATGGGCCTGAGGGTCCGGCCAATAGCCGATCAGCACGGCATTGGCATATCCCGCCCCATCCTCGAAAATCGCCCGCTCCACATTGACGGCAGATCCGGCCAGCCGCTGTGCCAGCGTGTCGAGCAGACGATCTGCGGCCTCCCTGAGCGCCGGATCGCGCCATTGCACGCCGAAATACCCCATGACGCTCTGGTCCTGCTCCGTCTTGTCCCTCGCCGTCCAGGCCGGGAAAGGCGGCAGGAAATCATCGCTTATGCGGCGCGGATTGAGGTCAGGATCATGCCGGGGGCAACGAAGATGGGGGGCAATGGCGCTTTCCATCCTCAATCCTCCAGGCCGGGTGGAACGCAGAAGGAGCCTGCCTCGACCGGGTCGGGGTCACGGGGGCGCATGTAGTCGACACGGCGCGCCCGTACCGGATTGAAGAGGAGGCGCGTCACATCAGGGCGCGAATAATGCCCGATCGGGTCCGCAGAAGCCTTGGCAATCGGGATCGCGGCCAGATCGATCTCGGCGATCAGAAGACCTTCTTCATCTGGCGCAAGGGGCGCGACAAGATCGCGCCCATCCGGGCCAATGACGCGGGCAGCGCCCCCGCCTGCCTTGAGCAGACCCCGCTTCTCAGGCGTCGTGCATAATGTCTCGATCATGGCTTCGGAGACCACGGCGCACGGGGCCAGCACGAAACAGCCGCCCTCCACGGCATAGATGCGTGAGGCAGCAATATTCACCTCGGCACTCAGCGCATGGGCGAAGGGCTCATAGAGCGAGAAGCTTGGCCAGGCACCCACATGCACCTGCTCGTTCTGGGCGTACATCGCGTATTTCGTGAGGGGCTGGATATGCTCCCAGCAACAGAGCGCCCCTACGCGCCCCAGACTCGGCACGGCATGGACCGCCAAATCGCTGCCATCGCCCTCGCCATAGACCGTGCGCTCCACATGGGTCACGCGCAGCTTGCGTCGGGTGGCAATCGTCTCCCCATCGGGGCCGATGATCCATTGGGCGATATAGAGCGACCCATCCTGACGCTCGGACAGACCCAGCACGGCGGTGATTCCTGCCCGCTTGACCGCGCCCCTCAGGCGATCGGCCTCCGGGCTGTCATAGGCCAGCGAGTTGTCGAAATACCGCCCGGTGAAACCGCTCCCGATGGACCAGGCGGGACTGTCCAGCCAGATATGCCACGGATAGCCGGGGATGAATGTCTCGGGGAAGGCGATCAGCGCCGCCCCCTTCGCTGCGGCTTCATCGATCAGGGCGATCGTCTTGTCGATGGTGGCGTCGAGGTCAAGGTAGACAGGGGCTGCCTGTACGACAGCGACCTTGTATCGAGGGTGCTTGAGGCTCACTGTTCCGCTCCGTCACTAGATCTCCAGCCGGACAGGAGAGCCCGGCACAGGATCGATCCTAGAGCGCAACGATCACCTGTCTTGTCCGCTACGGAAGCAAAACATGCCTCATGATATCCGGCATGCAAGGCAGGCGTTCAGCCATCCGAAAGCCCCTTGGTCTCTCGGGTTTCACGGCTGGCCAGACGGAAGGCGCGTGGCGCGCAGCCATGGGCCGCAGCGAAGACACGGCTGAAATGCGCCTGGCTGACGAAGCCGCTCATCGCTGCGATCTCGCCGATCTGGTAGCGATCACGACAAGGATCGGCGAGCGCCTCACGCGCCCACTCAAGACGACGCTTCATGATGTATTCCGAGACGCCCATGCCCTGATCGGCAAACAGGTCATCGAGATAGCGCGTCGAGATACGAAACTGCTCGGCCAGCGCCTTGCGCCCCAGAGAAGGATCACGCAGCTTCGTCTCTATCGCGTTGCGTATCTGGAGCCCCATGGTCAGGCGATGCGACGTCGGCGCGCCTGAACGATATCCAGAGGCGATCAGCATCGAGGCCACGAGTTCAGCCGCCTGCGCGGTCAGGCGCGGGACGAGCAGATCCGGCAGGGATCGGCTGATCCCGGTCAACCCGTGAAAAAAGGACGCAGCCAGACCGCAAAGCGGATTGGCCCCGTCCATCACTGTGGCGGTCAGGCCCGGCGCATGGCCGAACCGGGCGTCCAGCGCCTCAGTCGGCATCATCAGGATGATCTGCTCGAAATCCTCATTGAAGCGCAACGTGTAGGGCCTGTCGGTATGATAGAGGGCGAAACTGCCGGGCGTCACGATGGCTTCCCGTCCATCCTGGATAACCTGCCCCCTGCCGGTCACGCCGAGGCTGACGAGATAATGGCTCTCCCCGGCCGCGCTGATCAGACGACGCGTTCGGGCAACCGATTGCGCGCCGGAACAGACAGTCGTGAGGCTGAACGCCTCCATTTCAAGGCGCCTTACCGCCCCGTGGAACCCTGCCCCCTGAGCGCGGCATTCCAGCGGGACGAAAGACCGGCAGACGACATCCTGCCAGAATTCCAGACCCGCCCGTGGCGACAGACCCAGCGTATCATAGCTTTGCATGACGAGCGGCATGCTCCCTGCCCTCCCTTCGTGCCCCCATCTGGCCTGAAACCGCCCATATCACGCCCCAATACGTTGCGGTATCGTTATTGTTCCGCCCAGGGACAAAGCGCGAGCCCGCAGCAAGAAAATCCTCTCTCCCGGACAAGAACCACCTGCCTCGCTCATGATGATTTTTTCCCCACGGCATCACCATGGGGGATCAGATGAAAACGCAGTTCACAGGGCATCTCACGCGCTCGGTCTGTCTGATGGCGGTCATCGGCGCGCTGACACCCGCCAGCCGGGCAACTGAGGGCGGGCAGACCAACTGGGCCTCGGGTGTTCAGACCATCTATCCTGCGCTCACCCCTCCGCCAGGCCAGACCTACTGGCAGGACTATTTTGTGGTGAACCCGAATGGGGCCTATTCAAGCACCAGCAGGAAATCGTCGGTTCCCGGTTTCAGGGCCACGGCCATCGCCAATGCAGCCCGCCTGTTCCATAGCTGGCACGGAGAGTTTCTGGGCGCGACGCTCTCGAGCAGCGCCATTCTGGCCATCAACAGCCTGACCCTGCGTGCAGGCGGTCAGGGGAGTACGGCGTTTGGACCGAACTGGCTCTACCTGGCACCGCTCTACCTGTCCTGGCATACGCCCAAACTGCACGTCTATCTGGGTGAGGGCGCCTTTATGCCGATCGGCTCCTTCAGCAGGACGGATCTAGTGAATGAATCCACGCATGTTTTCGGGTTCAATCAGGAAGCCGCACTGACCTGGATGCCGACCAAACGCTTCGATGTCTCGGCCGAAGGGGAATTGCAGATCAATGCCCGCAATGGCGCGACGGACTATAAATCGGGCAATGTCATCAATATCGATTTCGGCGCAAATTACATGCTGAGCCCGGCTCTGCCGCAATTGCGGCTGGGGCTGAACGGGTTCGTCACCTCGCAATTCACCAATGACGTCCAGAACGGTCATCGTGTGGGGGATGGCAATCGCCTGGCCAAATACGGTCTCGGTCCGCAACTGATCTGGTTTTTCAGACCGCCCTACGCGGTAGCCCTGAAATGGCAGCATGAGATGGGTGTTCAAAACAGCACGCGGGGCGACCGCTACTGGCTGCAATTTCAGATCCCGCTATGAGCCGGGGCAGAAACTGCCCCGAGCGCCAAGGAGGGGATGTCAGGAGAGCGCCTTGACCAGCCTCTCCCGCGTCAGCTGGTCGATGACCCGGGCACCGGTCAGAGTCATGGCCACATGGCTGCGGGCAGATCCGCCGGGTCACGGCCAAACGTATATCCCGCCCAGGCCCCCTCATCGATGCCGTGAGACAGAAACGGGGGATGCCTCCACCGCGCAGCCTCGTGATAATCCATCGGGGCGCGGCGATCAGCCTCGAGCTGGGGCTCCTAAGGAGAGCGGTGTTTGGCGAAAGCGTGTCTCACACGCATGATCCTGTGCCGCCATCGGATCCCGGATTTGCTGACGAAACGCCATGATAAGGTGATGAAGGGCGTGGCCCACCGGGGCCGGCCTATCGCGGACCCTGCCATGTGCCCGTATTCGCGGAATGCCTGGAGGACGGCCTGTGCGTTGCGATGATCTGCTCGTCTGACTCCCCGCCATTATGCAGGCGGAGAGTCAGGCCTTGGGCCTGTTCAAGCGAACTCTGACCTGTGAGGCTGGATGACGCGCCAGCTCCCGGGCGCTGACCGGGAGGGCAACGGCGTGCTCAAAGCAAGCCCCGCCCCGATGCCAAAGTTGGTACCGGAGCGGGATAAGCAGGATCAGCGCAGAATGCCGGTATGACCCACGCTGTAACGGCCCGGCTGCGGCCAGACAGTCAGGCCATGAGGCTCCGCACCGACAGGAATCTTCTTCACGTCGCCCGTCTCGGTATCGATGGCATAGGCAACATCGTCGAAGCGACCCGAGAGCCAGAGCAGCTTGCCGTCTGCGCTGACATTGCCCATGTCGGGGCTCCCGCCGCCGGGGATCGGCCAGGTCTTGACCACCTTGTCGGTCGCGAAGTCGATGACCGAGACACTACCGGGGCTGCGACGTGGGCCATGGATCTTGTGCGATCCGCGATTGGCCACATACATGAACTTGCCGTCGCGGCTGGGATATTCGCCATGGGTGCCCGGGCCGGTCGGGATGAAGCCCGTTTCCTTGAAACTGTCGCCATCGACCACGAACACGCCATCGGCATGCATGTCGGCAATGTAGAACTTATGCCCGTCAGGCGCTGTCAGGATATCCTGCGGCATACCGCCCTTGGAAAGCTTCAGATAGCCGATCAGACTGCGATTGACCGTGTCGATCTTCGCCAGATACCCCCCGAACTCGCAGGTGAAAATGGCGTAGCGCCCGTCGATGGAGAAATCGGCGTGGTTGATGCCCTTGCATTGCGGTGCCTCGACCGACCCGACAAGCGCCATCGTGTGCGGGTCACGGAAATCAAGGCGCTCGTGAGCCTCGGCCACGACGATGGCGTATTTGCCATCGGGGGTGAAATACATGTTGTAAGGATCATCGACCGTGATGGCCTGACCGGGCTTGCCGGTGCGCGGGTCGATGGGCGTCAGGCTGCCGTCATTGCTGCCCTCGGCATTATTGGTGACCCAGAGCGTGCGCAGATCCCAGCTCGGCACGACATGCTGCGGGCTGCGGCCGACCTTGAAGGTGTCGACGACCTTGAAGGTCGCCGGATCGATGACCGATACGCTGTTGCCACGCAGATTGGGCACATAGACCCGTGCCAGATCGTCCTTGATCGCGGGCGAAATCTTGCCCGCCACCGTCTCGCTATAGATGTCGTGCGGATCCAGCACGGGCGGCATTCCCGGTATGGTCTGGATCGGGGCATCGGCCACCGCAGGAGCTGCCGGCGCGCCCGGGGCAGCGGAAGGAGCCCCGGCTGCAGGAGCACTCGTGACGGGGGCTGCCGGGGCCGCGGAGCCTGCGGGTGCCGTCTCGTTCGGGGCGGCAGGGCTGGCCGGAACCGTTTTCGGTGCGGCCTCTTGCGCTCGTGTCGCAGGGGCTGCGCCGAGCGTCAGACCCAACAGCGAAACAACGAACGCATGACGTGAGAACTTCATAGATGCTCCTTGAAAACGATTCATCTCAGCGGGATCTGCCGAGGGCATTGAGTGCTGCCTGAACCTGAATCTCCGTGCCGATACGCCCCAGATCCGCAGTGGCGGGACGGGGGTCGCCCCCATAGACACCCTGGGCCACGCCTGGCAGGGGCGCCGCCCTGAGGGCCTCTTCACGTACCATCCCCGGGTCGATGGCCAGCATGAGCGCCGTATCGCTCAGATCGGCATGTTTGCCCAGATCGGCCCCGAAGCCTTTCTGACGCAGGACCTGAGCGTAGGTGGACCCGATGCTATCGTAATAAGCGGCCAGGTAGATCGCTTCTCCCTGACCGCGCCATTTATTGTTCAGCCTGGCCACAGCCGCTTTGAGATAGGACAAATATCCCCCGTGATCGGCGATAAACACGACACGACGAAAACCCTGCACATGAAAGCTCTCTCCCGCGCCTTCGATCACCCCTTCGAACACGGCGGGCGGGATCGAGATGGTACCAGCAAAACGCATATGGGAGCTGCGCGGATCCGTCCCGCCTTCAGGCACATAGGCAATCACAGGCGCGGCCAGCGTGTGGCCAAGCGCCTGGGCGATCCGTTGAGCCTGCACTTCAGCCCGCACATTATGCTTGCCGACCGCAATATAGGGGCCGCTCTGTTCGGTCCCGCCCACGGGCACGATGATGGTGTCGGTGCCGCCTCGAATCTGAGTCTGGATTTCGGTCCAGGTGAGGCGGGAGAATTCGACGCTTGCAGCTTTTGCAGACCGTGCGGCGGCGAGAGCCAGTGGGGCAACCAGAAGAGCGGCGCAGAGACGCTGGCGCAGGGAGAGAAGGTTCGGCACGCGCGGAATTTCCACCTTGAAGCAGGGAGCATTCTGTTACAGCCTGTTCTAACACAGCTTCGGCCCCGTGCCAGTGCCGGGCCCTTGATGTTGCAGAGTTTTGCCAGGGCTGTAGAACCTGCCCCTCTCCTGCCCTCCAGACTCCGGAGCCCCTGCCCCATGGCGCTCGACCCTGTCGGCCTCAACGCCCTTCTGGCCCCCGAACCCATCGACAGCGTTGCGCATGTCATCCAGACCGCGCTGACCCCGGTTTTCATGCTGTCCGGCGTGGCCTCCCTCCTGACGCTCTTCAATACACGCCTGGCCCGGGTATCCGATCACGTGGAGGAAGTGGCGCATCGTCTGGACGGCCAGACGGATGATCCGGAGGAGCGCGCAAAACTCGAGCGTCATCAGCGCCGATTGAGACGCCGTGTCTTCGCACTCGACAGCGCCATCATGCTGGGGGGGGTGGGAGGCGCCTCGACCTGCGGCGCCGCTCTGGCGCTTTTCGTTGGCAGCCTGCACAACAGTCAGACCGTCGCCTGGCTCATCTTTCTGTTTGGAGGCGCCCTGTTCTGCACGGTCGGTGCGCTCTCTTCCTTTCTGGTCGACACGCTTCTTGCATGGCATGGCCTGAAAAGAGACGGTGCCCTTCCCAAGCCGATGGCGCTCATCAAAGCAACAAGATAACGTTCGAGGGTGGGGGAGGCGGAATTTTATATCCCTTTAATACCCCCAGTAACCCGTAAATAGAAACCATGTTCGTTCCATGCGTTTACTGCATTGCTGGAACGCGTTTTATGAGATTGCCTTTGGATCGGTTTAAGCGCTCTTACCGCGCCGACACATCAGATACCCAAGGAAATTCACATGTTCACCGTCGAAATCGCCAATCTTCTTGCTCACCCGTTCAGCGCGCTGAGCGCCCTGTCGATGATCTCCTTCATTCCCGTTATTGGCGCGCTTCTTGTTGCCACGATTGCTGCCGACCGTACCGCCTGATCACTCCACGGTTGGATAGATGATTACTTGAAGAAGTGAAGCGAATAGAAATAAGACCGCTTTCCCTCTTCAAGCTACTCATCCTGTCAGGCTCTACTGACGCACAGGGGCGAAAAGTCCCAGATCAAGATGATGACCATTGGAATAATTGAGCCCGTTCACACGGCCATATTCCGTCAGACCGAAGCCTTTGGCTGCCATAGAAGCATACAAGGCTGTTTCATCCTTTCGGTCGACCAGAACCAATGCGCAGGACGCATTCTTCGCAAGATAGTCTGACGCTGGCCCCACTCCCAGAAGCTTCGTGTTCGACCCTGCCAGAAAAGCCAGGCTCGGTTCGGAGTAGGAAACGGAAACGAGGGTACTGTCCTCGCAGGGGCGATAATCATCGTACAGAGCGGCAGCACGCGGTGCGAGCTGCAACAGACCCAGATTGGGGATGACCGTCAGGAAAATCCCTGCATGGATCACCACGGCCGCGCTCAGCATGACCCAGGCTGCCCGAAAGCGCTCAGTCTTCCAGATGAGCCAGAATGCGTAGAGTACCAGCGGCAAGGCCCCTGCAAACGCAATCAGGGCGCCATAATCGAGACGACGCTCGCTCGTCCAGAGCAGGATTGACCCTGCCACGACGAAAGCGAGGGAGAGTACCCCCCAGAGAAGCCCATAAAGCCCCATCATGCCTTTCGCCCAGAGCGCGTTGGGGCGATGCAGTGGCCAGCGGGTCAGGGTCGCGGCTGTGAGGATGGCAATTGCCGGATAGGTGGGCAATACGTAGTGCGGCAGCTTGGTGGCGATCGCCTCGAAAACGAGCCAGTGCGGAACGATCCAGCACAGCAGGAAGCGGATGGCTGGCTCGCGATGACGCGCCCAGATGGCGGGCAGGCCCAGAACCAGAAAGAGCGAACCGGGCCAGAAAGCCAGCAGGAAGACCGCGATATGGAAGCCCGGGGGCGAACCATGCGCCTGCTGCCCATGACCGATCTTCCCCAGAAAATTCGTCCCAACGGCACGCGAGAAGAATTCGCCATGGCTCACCACGCCGATGGCGATGCACCAGGGCAGTACCACGGCAAGGGTCAGCAACCAGCCCCAGCTCGGACGCAGGCGCCGGAACCAGCGCGCCTGACGCTCGATGATACGGAGCGCGAGAGGTGTCGCGAGACCGGGGATCAGCACCACCGGCCCCTTGAGCATGAGCCCGCAGCCAAGCGCCACCCAGTAAAGCAGCGCGATCGGGAGCGGCGTCACACGGTTACGCTGCTCATCCATATAGGCGCGCAGCAGCGCGGTCTGAACCAGCAGGATATCGAGCAGCAGCACCGTATCGATCGTGGCCATGCGGCCTTCAGCGGTCAGCAGCGTGGAAACCGCCAGAAAACCCGCCGCCAGAAGACCGGCCACCCCACCGAAAAGGCTCGCGCCGAGATAGGCGGTCAGGGTCACCGCCGCGATGGCGGCGATCAGGCTGGGGATGCGATAGGGCCAGGCGACATGACGCCTGTGAGCGCCGCCTGCGATTCTCTCGGCAGTCGCCTCGAGCCAGTAGATCCCCGCGGGCTGCAGATAGCGCGGCTGATCGAGAAAGCGGACATCGACATAATTGCCGCTCTCGATCATCTGGGCCGAGGCTTCCATGTAACGCGGCTCGTCGCGATCGAGCGGTACAAGGGTCATGCGTCCCGGCAGGAAGATCAGCAGGGTCAGCAAGGCCACGCCGAGATAGTGGCGCCAAGTCAGAGTCATGAGAGCCCTCAGCGTTCGGTTACGCGGCCCGGCAGTCTCGTACGATTGAGCAGCCACATGACACCCAGAAGATCACGGATGCCGACGAGCGCGCGATTGAAATTGGTATATTTGGACTGTCCGTGCAGACGGGCGCGATGACGCGTCTCCACACAGATGAGCTTTGCGCCGTAACAACCCAGCAGGGCGGGAAGAAAGCGGTGCACGCCTTCGAACTGGGGGATACGCAGGAAGGCAGAGCGCGCGAAAAGCTTCATCGGGGCGCCGGTATCGGGGCAGCCATCCTTGAGCAGACGACGACGCAGGCCATTGGCCAGCTTCGTGGCGATGATACGCGACAACCGATCGCTGCGCTTGAGGCGCACACCCACCACCAGCGGCTCACCCTCCTTGCAGGCCTCGGCCCGCTTGAGCATGTCGATGATGACCGCCGGATCGTCCTGTCCGTCACCATCGAGCGTGGCGACCCAATGCCCGCGCGCCGCCTCGATACCCGTGCGCAGGGCTGCCGATTTACCCCGACGCCGATCATGGCTCAACAGGCGCAGTCCGGGAAGCAGCTCCCCGCGCGCCGCCAGAAGCGCCTTGCAGGTGGCATCCGTGCTGCCATCATCGACAAAAAGGATTTCGATATCGGGGGCGTTCTCGAAGACGTTCGCGAGTTCCTCGCAAACCGGACGGATATTTTCCGCCTCGTTGAGAACAGCAATGACGATGGAAAGTCGTACACTCATGGCAGAAACCGCCTATGGCTTGTCCGGGCATGGAGCCCGGACAGATCGGTCACGCAGCGCTCTGGCTGCGCGATCCGGCCTCATTCGATGCCTTGAGCGCCTGGGGCAGGTCGCTGATACCCCGATCGAGCAGGGCTGAGGCCCCGGCCTGCTCAGAGCGCAGATACTGGCCAACCAGAGCGCGTGTTGCCTGGATCGCGGCATCGGCTGCAACCTCGCGCATTTCACGAATTGCCTGGCGCTCGGACGCAGCAATACGGTCACGCGCCATCTGCTCGCGACGCGACGCGACAGCCTCGGCTTCGCGGCGGGCATGCTCGGCAATAGCTGCGGCTTCCTCACGCGAACGCTCGATCAGGGCGCGGGATTCGGCCAGAGCCTGCTCACGCTCGCGCGTGGCATCCTCAAGCATCTTCTCGGCCTCACGACGCAGTCGGCTCGCTTCATCGAGGTTGCTACGGACCTGATTGGCGCGGGCGTCCAGAACGGCCGCAATGGCCTTCCAAAGCCTGCCACCGAACAGCACGAAGAAGGCGACGAAGGAAACGGCGACCCAAAAACGTTGATCGTGGAACATCGCGTTATCCCTCAGCCTCTGCTTGCCGCAAGACCGGTGCGGACGGCGTCCTGCACCTGTGCCTCGGAGATTGCATTCTCGATACCGGCGGGGCGCAGCAGCTTCTCGATCAGGCTCTGGGCCGTCTCGGTCGCCACGCCAGGCAGGCTCGCGAGCGCTTCTGCACGGGCAGAGGCGATGCGCTTCTCGGCTTCGGCAATATCGGCCATGAGCCGATGGTTCATTTCATGGGTCTGGGCTTCGGCAGCCGAACGGGCTTCCTGAACGACCCGGTCAATATTGGCCTGAGCCTGTGCGGCCGCGTCATGACGGGCGCGACGCAGCTCGTCAACGGCGCGATCAGCGTCGTCACGGGCACGGCGGGCAATATCGAGATCGCCCTCGATCCGGTTGCGTCGATGGGTCAGAACCCCTTCGATGCGCGGCAGGGCCGAGCGGCTCAGAATGACGTAGAAAACCGCGAAGATGACTGCTCCCCAGACCACTTGCCCGATGAGCAAGGGGTTGGAGAAGTCAAGCTGCGGCATGCCAACGGCCCAGGCCCGTCCCGGCACAGTGCCGAGCGCCAGCGCAATGGCCAGCGGGGCAGCGAGATTACGAGACGGAAGGCGCATGATGGCTATCCCTGCCTTTCGATCAGACGAAGAGGATCAGGAAGGCGATCAGAAGAGCGAACAGTGCGACGGCTTCCGTCAGCGCAAAGCCGAGCATGCCGAGGCCGAACACGTGGGGGCGAGCGGCAGGGTTGCGGGCGATCGAGCTCACCAGCGTCGAGAAAATGTTGCCGAGGCCGATGCCGACACCGGCAAGAGCGATAACAGCAATACCGGCGCCGATTTCGCGAGCAGCAGAGACGTCCATGAGTCAGGTTCCTTGGTTACAACGAAACAACAGTTGAGCGTGGATCGGGGCGTGCACTCAGTGCGCCACAGCCTCACGCAGATAAATGCAGGTGAGGATGGCGAACACATAAGCCTGCAGAACGCCCACCAGCAATTCCAGAGCCGTCAGTGCGACATTGATGACGACAGGCGCCACGGCCAGCACCGACCCGAAAGCTCCAAGACCAGCCAGCATCAGGGTGAAGCCGGCGAAAACTTCGAGCAGAACGTGACCAGCCATCATGTTGGCGAAAAGTCGGATCGACAGGCTGACGGGTCGCGAAAGAAAGGAAAGGATCTCGATCGGGATCAGAAGCGGCGCAAGGAACACAGGAGCACCTTCAGGCATGAAATGCGCGAAGAACTTGATGCCCTGGTATTTCAGCGAGGCCAGAATCGACACCACGAAAACGAGGATGGCCAGAGACGCCGTGACCGCAATATGGCTCGTGAAGGTGAAGCAATAAGGGATCAGGCCCAGATAGTTACCGGCCAGAATGAAGAAAAACAGAGCGAAAACGAACGGGAAGAAGGCGGTGCCTTCCTTGCCGATGGTTTCGACAGCCATGTTATGGATGAAGTCGTAGCCCAGTTCGGCCGCGGCCTGCATTCGTCCCGGCACCACGGCGGCGGGGCGCATGCCAATATACAGGAAGCCGAGAACCAGGACGATAGCCACCAGCATGAAGGCCGGAGACTGGCTGAAGCGCAGCGCCTCGCCGATCTGCCCGAGAACAGGATGAAGCTCGAACTGGCCGAGCGCGTCAATCGTTGATCCGGCGGCCAAGCTGCCTCTCCCGTTTACGATGCAGACCCCGGGAGAACCCCGGCGATCCATGAAAACCCAAAAACCGGCACATGACCCTGCGCCAGCACGTCAGACGTTGGCGTTTTTCACCGCACGCCAGACATTCAGCATTCCTGCCGCACCGCCGACGAGCGAGAACAGGATCAGAAAAAGAGGCTTGGTCCCGCACAGGCGATCAAGCCCATACCCCAGAACCACACCGACAACCAGCGCCGCGACCATCTCGGTCCCGATCCTCATTGCCAGCCCGAATGCCGAGTAATCGGCATTGCCACTATCCCGCGTGGAAACGTTGTCCGACTTGCCGCTTTTGCCGCGCATCCGGGCTTCAGCCTCTGCAAGCCTCTTGTCGAAGCTCTCAGCACCTTCGCCCGCTTGCGAGGAAACGTTCAGGTCGTCCTGTGCGCCCACGATTCCATACCTCGCTTTTCTCCCCTGAGCGGGGAGTCCTTGGTGCGCGTCTGCTACCCATGTCGACGTGTCGTGTCAACGCCTCGTAACAGCTGGACAATGATTTCTTCAGCCCGGTTCGCCCCGCTGCGCCTTGCGTGTCACACCATACGCGCCTCTCCGGCCAGCTCCCTTCTGGTGCGGTCCAGAGCCTCGGCATAGCGGCGCAGGACATATTTCTCACTCAGTATTCCCACGACCCTTGCGGAGGCAAAATCAGCCACAACAACAAGTGCATCTGCCTCGGCCCGCTCGAACAGTCCGACCGCCTCACGGCAGGACATGCCCGGTATCAGAACCGTCTCCCTCTGCAGGGCGAGGCTCGCCAAAGACCGCTCGGGCGCATGATCGGGGGCGTGAATCTCAGACAGCAACACGATCCCGCGATAACGCCCCCCCGGCTCTGTCAGAACGATGTGCGGCCCCATACCAAGCGGGCAGCTCAGCCGCGCCTCGGCAAGACACATCTCCGGGGCGCGACAGGGCACTTCGCGCTGCATCAGTTTCTCGACCACGAGTTCGCGCAGCCAGCCCACATCGATAGCTGAGCGAATCGATTCCCCTCTCTGGTGGAACCGCCATGTCGCAAAGGAATAACCGAAGAGCTGGCGCACCGTCAGGAGAGAGAGCACGCTGGCCAGCAACACACCGCTTGCAAGCGACAGATCTGCGGTCATCTCAAGGATCAGGCAGGTCATGGTCATGGGCACACCGATGATCGCGACCGCCGTGGCGCTCATACCGAGCACGGCGCAGGTCGTGACCGAGGGGCCTCCCTGGCCCAATGACTCGAGGCCAAAGCCAAAAAGCGACCCTGAGAGCACCCCAAGATAAAGCGAGGCGAAAAACAGCCCACCCCGAAAGCCGCTGCCGATGGAAATGGACGAGGCCATGACCTTGAAAATGAGGAGCAGGCAGATGGGCCCGAGAGCCTGCCCTTCCTCCAGAACCTTTCTGACCGCAGCATGGCCCGCCGAGAGAATGGAGGGCGAATAAAGCGCGAGCCCCCCTACCATGAGCCCGCCCAGCGCAGGACGCAGCCAAGACGGCAACGACAGGTGGCGGAACACTGTTTCGGCCAGAGTGACGCCCCGCATGGTGCCAATGCCGATCAGCCCGCAGAACACGCCGAGCGCCAGCACCGGGAGCGTATCGCGCAGGGTCAACTGAGGATGGGGCAGAAGAGAAAGCGTCGTGCTGACGCCTCCCAGCAGATGAGCCGTCCCCACAGCCGCGATACACGCTACCGCCACAGGCGCCAGATTGACGAGGGAATAGGTCCCTATCACCAGCTCGAACGCATAGAACGCGCCCGCGATGGGGGCATCGAAAGCCGCCCCGATCGCGCCCCCAGCTCCGCATCCCACCAGGATACGCAAATCGGCGCGGCGCACCCTGAAAAGGCGGCCGCAGAAACTCCCGAGTGCCGCTGCAATCTGCGTGAACCCAGCCTCAAGCCCCAGCGAGGCGCCGCTGCCATTGGAGAGGAAGGTCTGGAACGCCACGATAGCGCTGTCACGCACAGACATACGTCCACCATGCAGGGCATTGGCCTCGATCGGGTCAACGGGTCGATGGCGGAAGCGTTTCGCGATCAGTAGCCCGAACAGGCCAAGTACCAACCCGCCCAGACACGGCATCACAAGAGTGCGCCATGGGGCGAGGCTGGTCAGTCCGGAAAGGCGCCCATCATTATGCAGGTCATAAAGCCAGCGATGCGCTGCAAGCGTGCTGCAGGTCATGACCCACACGCTCACCCCTGCAAGAGCGCCGACACAAGACGATAGAACAGTCAACCAGATTTCATTGGATCGCACGAGGGCGCGGGCATAGTACGGAACATGCACCATCTGGCGGATTCGCGTGACGGCCTGCCGGCGTACAGCTTTGTGGAACCCTGAACCCAAGAGAGATCCTGACATGACTTTGAGGACCGAAGCAGATCGCTGTCCTTATTGTCGGTCCGACTTGCCCCAGGCAACAGAAAACCCCAGACTCCGCCTCTGCCTCACACGGCGCCCGACTGGTCAAATGCCTGAAAGGACCCCTTCATCGTGCAGCTGAACGTTATCGAACGCCTATCGGCCCAGCCGGCCGGACATCCGCCGGTCGTGTTCCTGCATGGCCTGTTCGGACGCGCACGCAATATGGGGTTTCTGCAGCGTCAGGTGGCTCATACGCATCGCACACTGGCGCTTGATCTGCGCAACCACGGCGACAGCCCTCACGGACCTATGGATTATCCGGCCATGGTAGAGGATGTGGTGGAGACCCTGCGCGCCCATGATGCCTTGCCCGCCATTCTTGTCGGTCATTCCATGGGCGGCAAGCTGGCCATGATCATGGCCCTGCAGCATCCCGAACTGGTATCGGGACTGCTTGTAGGTGACATGGCGCCTGCACGGACGGGCTTCGGTCAGGCCAAGCTTGCCGAGGCCATGCTGCACATCCATTTCCCGGATCATCTCGACCGTCAGGGCGCGGATCAGCTTCTTGCGAAGGAAATCCCAAACCGGAGCGTACGCGATCTCATGCTCCAGAATGTTCGTCTGGGCACCGAGCCTGGCTGGCAGATTGGCCTCAGGGATATCACGAACTCGATGCCCAACATCGAAAACTGGCCCTATGTGCCCGAAGGCTATGTCTATGACGGGCCAACACTTTTCCTGCGTGGCGAACATTCCCCCTATATCGCCAAGGATCACGAACCTGTCATGCGCCGGTTGTTTCCTCGTTACACGCTCGAGACCATTCCGGATGCCGGACACTGGCTCCACGCCGATAACCCCAAGCTTTTCTCCGAGAAAATGCTCGATTTCATCAACTCCATATGATGCCCCTTCTCTCTTTTTCCGGATTCCGGATGACCATGTTCAGACGCGCTGCCCTGCTGCTGTTGCTCGCGACCGGTACCGCACAGGCCGAGCCGCTGCCCGCCCTCACCCGTGAGGGGCTGCAGGCCCTCACTCTGGCAGAATCCTCCATATCGCTCCGCTCGGTTGCGGGTGCGCAGAACGAGACGGTATCGGTAGCAGAGCTTTATCGAAAGGCGCTCGTGTCCGGCGGCTTTCCCGAGTCAGCCATCACGATCACGCGTCAGGATGACACCGCTTTTCTGGTGCTGCGCTGGCGGGGCCAGGATGCTTCGCTGAAGCCGCTGGTGATCTCGGGGCATATGGACGTGGTCGCTGCTAACGCCACAGACTGGACACGCGACCCGTTCACTCCTGTCGTGGAAGACGGTTATCTGTTCGGCCGTGGCTCCACAGACATGAAGATGAGCAATGCGCTGGCCATCACGGCGCTGATCCATCTGCGCCAGCACGACTACAAGCCAGAGCGTGACATCGTCCTTGCCCTGTCAGGGGACGAGGAAACCTCCATGAAGACCGGCCAGATCCTGGCCAAGATGTTCTCCAATGCGTCCCAGGTCCTCAATCTCGACGCGGGCGGTGGCACACTGGACGAGGAAACGGGCCGCCCCCTCTATTATACCTGGTCAGGTGCGGAAAAAACCTATGCCGATCTCAGCCTCGATGTAGCCGATCCGGGCGGACATTCTTCGGAGCCACGCGCTCGCAATGCGATCGATGTACTTGCGGCGGCACTCCTCAAGGTCCAGGCCCATAGCTTTCGACCCGAGCTTAATGCCCTGACGCGCAGCTATTTCATGAATGCAGCTCGCTTCTCGCCCCCCAAACTAGCCGCAGCCATGCGTATCTTTGCAGCGAGCCCCGACAACGCGAAGGCCGTTGCGATCCTACGCGCAGACCCTGCTCTGGTGGGAAGTATCGGCACAACCTGCGTAGTGACCATGGTTCATGGCGGCCATGCCCCAAATGCCCTACCGCAGCGCGCACAGGCCAACATCAATTGCCGTATCTTTCCCGGCCACTCCCGCTACGACATGATCCGGGAGCTGACCGCCGTGATCGATGACCCGTCGGTCCATATCGCAGATCAGACCGCAGGGTCGGTCGAGACCCAGCCTTCCCCCCTCGATACGCCATTCTCGGCTGCCGTGGCACGCGCCGCGCATGAAGCCTATCCGGATGTTCCTGTCTTTCCGAGCATGAGTTCGGGTGCGAGCGACAGCATGTGGTTTCGTGCGCTCAACATACCGAGTTACGGGGCATCGCCCATTTTCATGAAATCCTCTGATGATTTCAGTCACGGGCTCAATGAACGCGTGCCCCTGTCGACCATCACGCCCGGACTGCATTTCCTCCTCTCGCTCATTCCGGATCTTGCCAGAAAATAACCAGGCCAGCCTCTGACGGCGGGTCGGCCATGGCCGACCCTGTCTAGCCGGTCAGAGCATTCTTGATCGTCTTGCCTTCTTCGGACAGACGCCAGAGATACCACGCAAGGCCCGACCGCCATGGCGCGAAACGCTCACCCTCTCCCCGCAGCGCGGCGGGCCGAGGTGGGAGTTCCATACCCCTGAGCTTCTGCCAGCCTGCCCTTATGGCAAAATCATCGACCGGCAGCACATCCTGCCGCCCCAGCGTAAAGATGAGTAACATCTCAACCGTCCAGCGTCCGACGCCACGCAGGGCAGTCAGGCGTGTCACCAGCGTTTCATCATCCAGCATGGCAGCGTCCTCAGCACCGGGGACGATGTTGTCCAGTCGCGCCTGCGCCAACCCGCGCAATGCAATAAGTTTGGCTGCGGATAATCCGCATCGGCGTAGTTCCTCTTCCGGCAAGGCAATCAGGGCCTCAGGAGAGGGCATTTCCCCGCCAGCAAGGGCGCAGACCCGGCCCAGTATGGCTTCCGCTGCACGGCCATGAAGCTGCTGTCCGATAATGGCCCGGAACAAGGCCTGATAGGGTGTCTTGCCATCTGCTCCGCGAAGACGGCAGGGACCGATGCGCTCGATCGCTTCGGCAAGGGCCGGATCCTGCCCAAGGCAGTCATAAAGGGCAGGAATATCGTACACGCGTTTTTCCCTTATGTAACAGGTAAGGCGCTGATGCGCTTGGCAAGATCATGGGTCCAATGCCATGATAGCGCCAGATGCCAGATCGTGTCGTGATGCAGGGAGTGCCTGCCCGGCTGCGTGGCGGCGTGTGTTCCGATTCTTGCAGGTGTTCTTCTGAAACGCACCCGACCCGTCGATCCGGCTTCACCTTCTCCCGGTGGGGCCAATGGCCCGCGCCCGGACAGAAAACGGGTGCGAAACGAGCCGCTGCTCTTTGCACCGACGGCACGATCGGCGCGCGCCCTGCCGCCCATGAAGGGTGCGCGCGCGCCCATCACCCATTACGAGCCCAGGACAGGTCTCGAACCCGATCTCAAGCCCGCAAGCACGTCACTGATCCGCCCTCAGGTTCTGGAAGACCCGGGCGTCACGACCGTTCTCATCGCCTCGGCCATCGCCCATGCCCTATTGATCGGCTTGCTGCTGCTCGAAGGCGCCCGCCATGCGCGTGGCCTGCCCGACGGTATGGAACAACCCCAGGTCGAGATGATGTTCGCGCCGCCCTCCCGCAGTGGCATGGCTGGCCCGCATGAGGACAAGCCGGGCGGTGAGGAAAAACCCTCATCGAGCCATGATGCCCCTTCGGCCTCCAGCCCCGAGCAACAGCAGGAGCAACAACCCGATCAGGCCGAATCCACCCCGACCCCGGCCGTCCCGACGCCCACACCGCCCGCAGCCCCGCCTGTCCCCGAAGGCCCCTCGACAGAGTTGCCCAAGACCCAGACAGACCGTCCGGTCAGCCCCGGCATTGCCAAATCGGGCAAGCAGACCCAGACACGGGCCCATAGCCATCGTTCGAGCCGCCGCCCGACCACCAGGCAGTCGGATAACCCCTTCGCGAACATGACCACGCTCGATTTTGGCGAGGCCCCCTCCACCCCGCGTCGCCAGCGCGGGCGCCGTGGCGGTTCGGGTGCGCCGATCGACATGTCGCTCGGTCCACTATCGACCAATGGTCAGATCAACGCACCGTTCATGACGCGCAACTCCATTCGCGGGGTGAGCGATGACTATGGGAGCGAGATCGATCGCTGGATTCGCGCGCATCTCTATTATCCCGAGGACGCCATCAAGAATGGCGAGGACGGCCCCTCCTCCGTGCATGTGGTTCTGGACCGCAACGGACGGGTGAAGTCCGTACGACTCACCGGGCAGTCAGGCTCCTATTCGCTCGATGCCGCGACCACGGGCATGTTCCAGGGTGCCCAACTCCCCCCCGTTCCGCCCGATATGAAGGGCGACCATTTCGATATCGACCTCACCATCAATTATATCCTGATCAGACGCTGAGACCCGTATGAGCCTGGACTCCGTTCGCGACGAACTCGCCCGCCTTGCCCCCGATCTGTCGATCATCGATGACGGCCGCAGCACCGCCACCGTTCTCGAAGCGGCCGAAGTCCACAATGTGGAGCCCGACCAGATTGCGAAGACGCTGTGCGTGGATGTGGGCGGGCGTATCGTACTCGTGGTCATGGCGGGCACGGCACGGCTCGACAACAGGCGCGCCCGCGAAGCGCTGGGCGGCAAGCCCCGCTTTCTGGGCCCTGAAGCCGTGCTCGACGTCACCAGCCACCCGGTTGGCGGTGTCTGCCCTTTTGGTCTGCCCGCTCCCCTCCCCGTCTATTGCGATGAGTCCCTCCAGGCCTTCGACGAAATCATCCCCGCCGCCGGGTCGATCACGGCTTCGGTACGCATGACGCCGCAACGCCTTATCGAATTGACAGGCGGGGTTTGGGTTCATGTGCGGCAGGATGGGAAGTGAGCGTTCTTTTTTGGAAAAAAGAACCAAAAAACTTTTGATTCGATGAGCGTTTGAGCCGGGAGGGGGCAAGAAGGCGCAAGTGCCGGTTCAGGGGGCACCGCCGATTGATAGAATGCCTCCGGCGGTCCGAGGGCTAAAGCGCTCCCCAATGCCTCCAGCCAAAACCAAAAAAGTCTTTTTGCTTCTTTTTCTTCCAGAAAAAGAAGCCCCCCGCCCCTCAAAAGGGACGAGGGTCGACCCAGCTTACTCCGCAGCTTCGGCGTAGCTGGAAATATCCGGACAGGAACAAACCAGATTGCGGTCACCCCAGGCGTTATCGATACGGTTGACCGGTGCAAAATACTTTACGCGGTCCAGCCCGTTAGGGAAGCAGCCCTGCATACGGTCGTACTCACGGTCCCATTCACCCACCAGATCGGCGGTGCTGTGAGGCGCATGACGCAGCGGACTGGCCTCCATGGCGATGGCTCCGGATTCGATTGATCGGATCTCTTCACGGATGGCGATCATGGCGTCGCAGAAGCGATCCAGCTCGGCCTTGCCTTCGGACTCGGTCGGCTCGATCATGAAGGTGCCTGCCACGGGGAAGCTGACCGTCGGGGCATGGAAGCCATGGTCGATCAGGCGCTTGGCGATGTCATCCACCGTGACACCCACAGCATCCTTGAGCGGACGCAGATCGATGATGCATTCATGCGCGGTGCGTCCGTTGCTGCCGCGATAGAGCACCGGATAATGCGGCTCGAGACGGGCTGCGATGTAATTGGCGTTCAGGATCGCCATTTCGGTGGCCTCGCGCAGACTGTCATCGCCCATCATGAGCACATAGGCGACCGAAATCGGCAGGATGGAGGCCGAGCCAAAAGGGGCTGCCGACACCGCGCGGGCATCGCCACGTTCCGGGCGACCGGGCAGATGCGGGGCGAGATGCGCCTTGACCCCGATCGGTCCCATGCCCGGACCGCCGCCGCCATGCGGGATGCAGAAGGTCTTGTGCAGGTTGAAATGCGACACGTCGGCGCCGTACAGACCGGGACGCGCCAGACCGACCTGCGCGTTCATGTTGGCGCCGTCCAGATAGACCTGACCGCCCGCCTCGTGGACGAGATCGCAGATTTCCATCACGGCCTCCTCGAACACGCCATGCGTCGAGGGATAAGTGAGCATGAGGGCTGCGATACGGCCTTCATTCTGGGCGATCTTCTTGCGCAGATCCTCCAGATCGACATTGCCTGAGGCGTCGCAGGCGGTCACGACCACACGCATGCCAACCATCTGGGCAGAAGCCGGATTGGTGCCATGAGCCGAGGCCGGAATCAGACAGACATCGCGCTCGCTCTGACCATTGGCCTGATGATAGGCGCGAATGGCCAGCAATCCGGCATATTCGCCCTGCGCGCCGGAATTGGGCTGGAGCGAAACGGCATCGTACCCGCTCACGGCGCAAAGAGCGTGTTCGAGAATGCCGAAAAGCTCCTGATAGCCTTCGGTCTGATCGGCTGGCGCAAAAGGATGAAGCGCTCCGAATTCCGGCCAGGTGATGGGGATCATCTCGGCCGTGGCATTCAGCTTCATGGTGCAGGAGCCGAGCGGGATCATGGTGCGATCGAGCGCCAGATCCATGTCGGACAGTCGGCGCATATAGCGCAACAGATCCGTCTCGGAGCGATGCGCGTGGAAGACGGCGGCCGTCATGAACGCCCCGCTGCGCGTCAGCGATTCCGGGATGGTCGTGTTACCGTCCAGCTTGGCTTCGAGCGCGGCAAGACGCGCATCATCCGGGCAGAAGCAGCGCCACAGCGCCTTGATATGACTCGCCTCGGTGGTTTCGTCACAGGCGATACCCAGACGACCCTGACCGGCATCGCGCAGATTGATCCCGGCCTTGCGGGCGCGCTCGAGCACGAGGGCCGCGGACTCACCGGCTTCGACCGTGATGGTGTCGAAGAAAACGCCGGTCTCGACCTTGACGGCCAGTTCGCGCAGACCTTCGGCCAGAATGGATGCAAGACGGTTCACGCGATGGGCGATGGCGCGGAGACCTTCCGGGCCGTGATAGACCGCATACATCGAGGCGATGACTGCCAGAAGCACCTGTGCCGTGCAGATGTTTGAGGTCGCCTTCTCGCGACGAATATGCTGCTCGCGAGTCTGGAGCGCGAGGCGATAGGCCGAAGCCCCACGGCTGTCACGCGACACACCAACCAGACGGCCCGGCATGGTGCGCTTATAGGCATCACGCACGGCCATGAACCCGGCATGGGGACCACCAAAGCCCATGGGCACGCCAAAACGCTGCATGGAGCCGATGGCGATATCTGCCCCCAGCTTGCCAGGCGCTTCAAGCATGACGAGAGCCAGCGGGTCGCAGGTAAGGGCTGCAATCGCGCCCTTTTCATGCAGGGACGCAATCACCCCACGAAAATCGCGCACCGCACCCGAACTGCCCGGATAGGAAAGCAGCGCACCGAAAACGGCTTCAGGATCGAGATCGGTTTCGGGATTACCGAGCTGAATGGTCCAGCCCAGAGGCTCGGCACGTGTCCGCAGCACCGCAAGGGTCTGGGGATGCGTGTCGGAATCGACGAAGAATACCGTGCTCTTGGTCTTGGCGTTGCGCTGGGCGAGCGCCATGGCTTCGGCGCAGGCCGTGGCCTCGTCCAGAAGCGACGCATTGGCGATATCGAGCCCGGTCAGATCACAGACCAGCGTCTGGAAATTCAGCAGCGCTTCGAGGCGACCCTGGCTGATTTCAGGCTGATACGGCGTATAGGCCGTGTACCAGGCCGGGTTCTCGAGGATGTTACGCTGGATCACGGGAGGCAGGATCGTGCCGTGATAGCCCTGCCCGATCATGGACTGCATGACCACATTGCGGCTTGCGATCTGCTTCAGCCGCGCCAGTGCCTCGCTCTCGGTCAGCGCAGGACCGACGCCAGAGGCCTTGCGGTCCAGAATGGCAGAAGGCACGGTCTGCTCGATCAGCGCATCGATGCTCGGTACACCGAGCGTCTTGAGCATGGAAACGACTTCGCCGGGACGCGGGCCGTTATGGCGCGAGACGAACTGGTCGTCTTCATGCGCGGGCCATAGCGATGTATTGGGCGACGTATTGAGCGGGGCGTTACGGGTCACGTCTCGGCAGATCCTCGTCAGGAACGCAAACGAGTCAGGACGGCACGGGCCACCCTGTGCTCGGAAGGAAGCATCAGACCGGCCATCCGGATCTGACGGTACAAAAGGAGCCGGACCGGCAAGCCAGCCCGGCGGTCAGATCAGAGCGACGCCTTGTAGGCATCCGCATCGAGCAGGGATTCGAGCTGGGCGGAATCGCTCACGCGCAGCTTGAAAATCCAGCCCTCGCCTTCCGGATCGGTCCCGACCAGGGTCGGCTCATCGGAAAGACGGGTGTTGAATCCGGCCAGAACGCCGCTCACCGGGGCATAGATGTCCGAAGCGGCCTTGACCGATTCGACAACGGCGGCGGGCTCACCCTGCGGCACTTCGGTGCCTTCGTCCTTGGCTTCCACAAAAACCAGCTCGCCGAGTTCGTCGGAAGCATGAGCCGTGATGCCGACCGTGGCGATATCGCCTTCGAGACGGATCCATTCATGGGACGGGGTATAATAGGTGGTGCTCATTGATCGCGTTCTCTCAGTTGACGGTTTTCAGCGTTTGAAGCCGGGCGGGACGAAAGGCAGGGCGCGCACCTGAACCGGCACGAACTTGCCGCGCAGGGCGCCGTAAAGCGTGGTGCCTAGAACGGCATAAGCCGTCTCGACATAGCCCATCGCCACAGGGGCGTTGATGCTCGGACCGAAAGCACCGGAGGTGACGACACCCACCTTCTGCGTGCCAGCCTCATCGGCAAAAAGCTCGGTACCAGCGCGTACGGGCGCGCGCCCTTCCGCAGCCAGACCGACGCGCAGGCGGGACACGCCCTCACGCGCCTGCTTCATGATGATCTCGGCGCCCGGATAGCCCCCTGCACGCGCGCCGCCTTCACGGCGCGCCTTCTGCATGGCCCAGCCAAGAGCGGCCTCGACGGGTGTGGTGGTTTCGTCCAGGTCATTCCCGTACAGGCACAGACCGGATTCGAGACGCAGGCTGTCGCGCGCACCCAGACCGATGGGCAGAACGCGCTCATCGGCCAGAAGCGCACGGGCGATCTGCTCGGCATGCTCGGCCGGGATGCCGATCTCATAGCCATCCTCACCCGTATAACCCGAGCGGGTCAGGGTGCAGGCAACGCCATCGATGTCAGCCTCGATCGCATCCATGAACCGCATTTCGGCGGCTTCCGGGCAAAGATCCTGAAGAACGTTGACAGCTTCCGGCCCCTGAAGGGCCAGCAGGGCGCGATCATCGAGCTTCTCGATCACCACCCGATCCCCGAGAGCCGCTTCCATCAGCGCCGTATCGGCGGCCTTGCAGGAGGCATTGACGACCACGAACAACCAGTCACCCATATTGGCGACCATCAGATCGTCACGGATACCGCCTGCGTCATTGGTGAGAAAACCGTAGCGCTGGCGGTTGGCGCCCAGACCCGCCAGATCGACCGGGATCAGGCTTTCCAGCGCGAGAGCGGCATCGTTGAGCGTGCCCTGTTTGGGGGTGATCCGCAGCTGTCCCATATGGGAGACGTCGAACAACCCTGCGCTTTTGCGCGTATGCAGGTGCTCTGCCATGAGCCCGGCCGGGTATTGCAGGGGCATGGAATAGCCCGCAAACGGCACCATGCGAGCTCCGAGCTCGATATGCAGGTCATTGAGCGGCGTGAATGAGAGCGGGTCGAACAACGGGCGGAATCCCCCAAGGCAGAAAACGAAAAAATCGTCGCCCCTTCTGTCGCCTTTGCCTGAGATCGCTATCCCGTCGGCGGACACCCCACAGGGATGCCTCTCTCCAGAAGTTCCAGCCGATCGCGGTCCTTTTGCCTGAGAGTTTCCGGGGCGGTTGCTCCTTCGGCGCCGGAAAAATTGTCCGGTCTCTCCCGTGAATCGGTGTTTACTCTTCGCAGAATTGGGGCAGAAAAGTCAATTCAGTAAACTCGACGGAGTTACGGACATGTCAGAGCACTTTACTGTCATCGCGGAATTCACCGTTCCGTCTGAAAGCCTGACCGCATTTCTCGATATCTGCCGGTATGACAGCGATCGTTCGCGTGCAGATGAAGAGGGGTGTCTGACCTTCGATGTCCTGACTCCGCAGGATGACCAAGGCATCGTCGTGCTCCATGAAGTCTATACTGGACGAGCAGCCTTCGAGGCGCATCTGAAAACGCCGCATTTCGAAAAATTCGCTGCTGCGCTGCGCGAACTTAAGATCGAGGAGCGTAGCGTGCGACTCTTCAACAGACATCACCCCTGACCGTTTGCAACTCCGCCGAGGAACACCCTAGGGAGGCGTGACCCACGGCACTCCTTACGGTCACTGGCTTTGCAATCTCCCAGGCCTGACCTGCCGCCGCATTACCCCGATCGGAAGCGAAACCGGGCCAGAGACGTTCATGACTCACAAGTAACGACCGTGGGGTTTTCCTGCTTCGTTCCCCCGTCTAGACTCAGGCTTTAAGTCCTCGTGTGATCGAGACAGCATGACCCCGTTTTCCAGTTTCCTCCCCCACCGTCCGGCGCTCTCGCCCACGCGTGAGGCCATTGCCCATGCTGCCCGCCGTCCCGAGGCGGAGATCCTTGCCCCGCTCCTGACCCGCGCGACCCTGACCGACAGCCAGCTGGAAGAGGTGGAGACCCAGTCCCGCCTCCTTGCGACGACCCTGCGCGACAATGCGGATACAAAAGGGGTCGAGACCATGATGCAGGCCTTCCCCCTTGCTTCATCCGAGGGAAAGGCCCTGCTCTGCCTTGCCGGAACGCTGTTGCGCATTCCCGATGCCGCAACGCGCGATGCTCTGATCCATGACCAGATCGGCCAGGGGGAGTGGCTGCATCATGGAGGCCATGACCATCCGTTCTTCCTGAATGCCGCGAGCTGGGCCATGTCCACCTCGTCGCGCTTCAATGCCGTCACAGGCGGACTGCGCAGTCTCGCCATGCGGGGAACCGCCCCTTTCTTCCGGCATGGGGTGGAAAAGGCCATACGGATGATGGGCAGCCAGTTCGTTCTGGCGGAAACCCTGAATCAGGCCTTGCGGCGCGGGCGGAAGCTGGAACAGCAGGGTTTCACACTCGCCTATGCCGCGCTGCACGAGCCAGCCCAGACCGCCGAGGAAGCCGAGATGGCGCGGCGCGATGCCCTGACAATGATCGATACCCTAGGGCGACAGGCACGGGGGAATTCACTGTTCGAGCGTCCAGCGCTCTCGCTGCGCCTGTCATCACTGCATCCCCGCTTCGACATGACCCAGATCGCGCGGATCAGGGCCGAATTGCTGCCCTTTCTCGCCACGCTGGCGCAACGCGCCCATGCCGCCGACATTCTCCTGATATTCGATGCCGGACGCAGCACCGAACTGGAGCTGTCACTCGATCTGTTCGAGGCTCTCTGCCATCTGCATGAGCTGGCCGGGTGGAACGGGCTGGGCTTCACGGTGCAGGCCAGCGACAAGAGGTGCCTGCCCGTCATCGAGCATCTCATCGCGCTGGCAGGCGAGACCGAGAGACGCCTCGTGCTCCGTCTGGTCAAGGGCGGGTTCTGGGATCGGGAGATCCGTGACGCCCAGAGGGAATCGGCCAGCGATTACCCGGTCTTCACGCGCAAATGCCACACCGATGTCAGCTTCATCGCCTGCGCCCGGCGGGCACTCGAGGCGCCGGAAGCGCTCTATCCGCAATTTGGCACCCATAATGCCCGCAGCGTCGCGACCATCATGGCCCTTGCTGGACCGTTCACCCCGGGTCGATACGAATTCGGCTCCCTGCATGGCATGGGCGAAACGCTCTATGCCCCGCTGATGCGCGCCAACGCCGTTCCCGTTGCGGGGCATAGCAACGCGGGGCTGAATGCTGCAAGGCCGGGCTGTCGGATCATGGCCCCGATCGGCCCCGATTCACGCCTCGCCCCAACCCTGGTGCGTCGTCTGCTCGAGAACGGGGCTCCTTGCTCTTTCGTCAATCAGGCCGCCAACCGGACTATTGCCCTGGACACGCTGATCGCCGATCCGGTGGCCAAGGCGCGCAATGTCCTGCCGCGCGGCATGCCAAGCCAGCGCATCACGCCCCCTACCGAACTGTTTCTGCCCGAGCGGGTCTCTGCCGCCAGTCTCGATCTGGCGAACCCACTCACACTGGGAGGACTCGCGGCCAGTCTGCCGACACAGCTCGGCCCGTTTCAGGCACTCCCGATGGGCGCCGCCATGCCCAGAGCCGAGGGAAGGCCACGCGCCATCTGCAACCCAGCCACCCATGAGGACAGGGTGGGGGTGGTGGTCTACGCCAGACCACGCGATATCGACGCCGCGCTCAACGCTGCCGAAACCGACATGATCTGGCGCCGCACCGAGCCCGCTGCGCGCGCCGATTGTCTCGATCGCATGGCCCTGGCTCTTGAGCAGGATCAGACGACCCTGATCGCCCTGCTGATACGCGAGGCAGGCAAGACCCTGGCCAATGCCGCGGGCGAATGGCGAGAAGCGATAGATTACCTGCGGTACTACGCCGCCCAGCTACGCAGCCTTGCTGAAACAGGCGGGCTTGGCGCGCCTCTTGGCACTATTCTGTGTATCAGCCCGTGGAATTTTCCGCTTGCAAGTTTCACCGGACAGGTTGCGGCGGCCTTAGCCGCGGGCAATGCCGTCATTGCCAAACCCGCCGAGGAAACACCGCTGATCGCCGCCCGGCTGCTCGGCCTGTTTCTGGAGGCGGGACTTCCCGCGCGTGCCCTTCAGCTCCTGCCCGGTGAGGGAAATGTCGGCGCCTCGCTCGTCGCGGATTCACGCATAGACGGGGTGATGTTCACAGGCTCGACAGCCGTTGCGAAAACCATCAGTCGCGAATTGCTCGGACGCACCGGGCGTACGGGTCAGCCCGTGCCCCTGCTCTCCGATACGAGCGGGCAGAACGCCATGCTCGTGGACAGCTCCGTGCCCCCCGAGCAGGTCATTCCCGATATCCTGTCTTCCGCTTTCGACAGCGCCGGGCAACGCAGTGCCTCTCTGCGCGTCCTGCTAATTCAGGAAGACGGAGCCGACACGCTGATCGAGCGGCTTCAATCCGCCATACGCGAGTTGTGCATCGGAGCACCCGATCAGTTCAGGACCGATATCGGCCCGGTGATCTCGGCCAGTGCCCGGGCACGACTGGAAGATCATATCGAGCGTATGAGGCGCGCCGGCTATCGCGTCTGGCAGCCCGACATGCAGGCCGAAACCCTGCGTGGGCATTTCGTGGCGCCAACCCTGATCGAGATCGGACGCGTGGCCGATATCGGACAAGAGGTATTTGGCCCGGTCCTGCATGTGCGGCGCTACGCGCGGCATGAGCTCGATGGCGTGATCGATGCGCTGAATGCGACAGGCTATGCGCTCACTTTCGGCGTGCAGAGCCGCCTTTCCACGACTACCGAGCGTGCCTGCTCGCGAAGCAGAGCCGGCAACATCTATGTCAATCGCCCCATGATCGGGGCCACGATCGGGATGCAGCCCTTCGGTGGCAAGGGCCTGTCCGGCTCCGGACCCAAACTGGGCGGGCCTCTTCTTCTACCAAGGCTGATGCATGGCGCGCCCTGCCCGATCATCGCGGCGCCGGAAACCCCTGTTCCTTCCGCGGCACGGGCTTTCCTGTCTTTTCTCGAGCCGCGTGATCCGCCCTCGGCACGACGCGTTCGGGCCGTCATTGCCCACGGGTTGAGCGGATTATCTTTCGATCTGCCCGCTCCCTCCGGCGAGAGCAACCGCTATACCCTGCGCCCGCGCGGCGTCATTCTCTGCGCCTGCGAAAGCTGGCCAGCTCTGCTTCATGCGGTTGGTCTGGCTCTGGGCACGGGCAATACCGTGCTTGTGCTCGCACCCGATCCCGCCGTGGAATGGCTGCGTCAGGTATCGCGTCAGCTCGCAAATATCATCACTCGCGTCGACCCCGGCGCCCTGCCGGAATGCGATGCCATGATCATCCAGCGAGGCGCCGAGAGCGCCGAACAGGCCGCCCTGACGGTAACCGCCCGGGAGGGAATGGTCGTGCCGGTCTATGATCTCGATACGGTGCGCCCGGAATGGCTGCTGAGCGAGTGCGTCGTGACCGTCAACCATGCCGCACTCGGTGGCGATATCGGGCTTCTGACCTCGCGCTGAGGCGGTATTCCCCCCTCGCAGGCCGAGATTTTCAGACCTCTCTGATGTGGCGAACGCCCCGATAACGTCAGGAACCCCGGGGCATACCCGCACAGGACAGATCTCCCGGATCGAGGCAAAGCAGCATTTCCGGGGGGACCCTGTGCTCACCACGAGGCCTTGCGTCGGGATGACGGTGCCTGGGCGATAACGGGTTGCACGGTCCGGTGATGGCCCTCCTCGCCGGGGCGATCAGACAGAGTTCGCAACGGGGGAGAAATTATGCCCGGAATATGGGTTGCCATGCGCCTCTGTTTCCATTTTGGTAATGAACCGTTTCAGCCAAGACCCTATTTCCGGAGTGTTCCCGCTTGACGATCCGCCTCTTTCGCGCCGGCAGTTTCCTGACCGCCCTGCTTCTTGGCAGCCCGATCCTGCCCGCTTTGGCTGCCCAACCGCAGCCCGAGGCGACGCCGCTCCCCTCGCCTCTGCCTCAGGCAAAGGACGGCGCCTTCCCCGGCACCATCAAGCTCAGCGTCAATGCCACCGATCTGGCGCATCACGTGATGAGCATTCATGAAACCCTGCCTGTGCCCCAGGCCGCACGCGAGGCGGGCGAGCTGGTTTTGCTCTATCCCAAATGGGTGCCGGGCGGTCATGCGCCCGAGGGAACCATCACCCAGCTTGGCGGGCTCGAAGTGCATTCGGGAGGCAAGAGCCTCTCCTGGCTGCGCGATCCCGTGGACGTTTTTGCGTTTCATGTGCCCGTCACCAAGGCGCAGACCCAGCTCGATCTGGACTTCAAGCTGCTTTCGCCTGTCACGGATAATGAAGGCCGCGTGGTCATGACCCCGCATATCGTCAACGTGCAGTGGAACGAGGTCTCGCTTTATCCGGCGGGCTATTACTCGCGCAACATGCCCTATCAGGCGAGCCTGACCCTGCCCCATGGCTGGCAGGCCGCTACCGCCCTGCGTCCGACGGGCCCGGCCACGGGCGATACGCTCACCTTCGGGACGGTGCCGTATAACACGCTGGTCGACTCCCCGATCTTTGCCGGCGCCTATGTCAAGAAGGTTGCGCTGAATGCCCCGGGCGGCGTGCCCGTCACGCTCAATATGGTGGCCGACAAACCAAGCGACCTGGCCTATGACGACGCCGAATTGCAGATCCATCGCAATCTGGTCACGCAGGCGCTCCTGACCTTCGGCTCGCAGCATTACGCACATTACGACTTCCTGATGGCGCTGACCGACGAGCTTGGCGGGATCGGTCTCGAACATCATCAGTCAAGCGAAGACAGCGTGTCCGAAGATTATTTCACGGACTGGAAGCATTCCTTCCCGCAGCGCGATCTGCTGGCGCATGAATACACCCATTCCTGGAACGGCAAGTATCGTCGTCCGGCCGATCTCTACGGCGCCACGTTCAACACGCCCCAGCGCGGTTCGCTTCTCTGGGTCTATGAGGGCCAGACAGAATTCTGGGGCAACATCCTCGCCGCGCGTTCGGGGCTTGTGACAAAGGACCAGGGCTTCGACAGCCTTGCCCTGATGGCCGCCACCTATGATTCGCAGGCAGGGCGTAGCTGGCGCCCTGTGGCCGACACGACCAATGACCCGATCATCGCCCAGCGCTCGCCGCTTTCATGGCGCGACTTCCAGCGCTCGGAGGATTATTATGTCGAGGGCCAGCTCGTCTGGCTGGATGCCGACATGACCATCCGCAAGCTGTCCCATGACACCAAGTCGATCGATGATTTTGCCAAGGCCTTTTTCGGCACGAATGACGGCAGCATCATCGTCAGCCCCTACACATTCGACGATGTGGTTCTGACGCTCAACAAGATCGTCCCCTATGACTGGGCCAAGTTCCTGAACGAGCGCATCAGCACGGTCCAGAAGCGCGCGCCGCTGAACGGGCTCGAAGCAGGCGGCTACAAGCTGGTCTATACCGATCAGGAGAATGCCTTCGAAGCGCAGCTGCTCAAGAACCGCCACCGCGTGGGGCTTCGTTTCTCACTGGGCGTGATCATCAACGCCAAGAACGGCACGCTGGGCACCGTTGCCTGGGACAGCCCGGCCTATAAGGCGGGTCTTGCCATCCATGACCAGCTCATCGCCGTCAATGGCGACAGCTTTACCCCCGAAGTCCTGATCGATGCCATCAAGGCCGCGAAGACCGACAAGGCGCCTATCACGCTGCTGGTCAAGTCAGGCGAGCACTTCCGCACCGTATCCATTCCGTATCATGACGGACTGCGCTACCCGCATCTCGAACGTATTGCCAACACACCAGACCGCCTGACGACCCTCTATTCCGCGCGTCACTGAGCAGGCATCAACCCTCCCCCCGTGCCGGGCAGATCAAGATGCCCGGCACGGTGGTCCGCCCTATCACCCCAATGGCATGCACAGCGCCCGGACACGGGTCATCCCGTCGGGCGCCTCAGGCAGAGGCAATGAAATTGAATTCCAGTCGCTGACCCGGCACATCGAATGAAGGCTTGAGTCTCAGGGTCATGGCCGGCCGCGCCGGACCCAAAGCCTCGGCAATCACGCGCTGACAGGCGCTGAACGTGACACTGTCAGGAATCATATAGGCCAGATGCACGATATCCTCGGGCACAAGGTCATGGGTCGCCAGAATATCCCGGATACGCGCCAGGGCATTCTGGCATTCCTCGATCAGACTCTCCGGAGGCTTTCCGTCCGGGCCCAGCCCTGTCACACCGTAATAGGTCACACTGTCCTGCAGGACAGGACGGGAGGGAGGGGAGGAATGATCGTGCATGAGCCCAAGCATAACGCACATTCCCAAAGCTGCACATCGCCTTTCAACATTCCGCCATCGGGGCTGGTGCATGGCTCATGCGCAAGCCTGGGCGATTCAGGCGTTCTGCTGACCGGCTGTTCCGGTGCCGGGAAATCGAGTCTTTTGCTCCGCCTGATCGATAGCGGGTTCATGCTTGTGGGCGATGACCAGATCCATCTTGCGGGCAAGCTGGCCTGCCCTGCCTCGGCTCTGGCCGGGCTGGTCGAAATACGCGGTGTCGGTCTGGTACAGATGCCCTCTGCGCCCCAGACAACCCTTGTGCTCCATGTTCATCTGGTACCCGGCATCGTGCCCGAACGTCTGCCACCACGACAGATCGATGCCACCTCAGGTTTGTGGCAGATCACCATGGACGGGTTTCATGCCGATGCCGTGGCGGTCATTCGCACGGTCATGCGCTGCATTCGCGGCGATTTGACGCTTGTCTGCGGCGTTAATGGCGGCTCGCATGACTGTCTCCCCCTCCCCAGCGCGCGGGAAGCTCGCTAAGCTCGAACCGAAGTTTCAGGCTGTTCGAACGGAGTAGCGATTTGTGAGTGCGGCGCGGCGCATCCTTCTGGTCACGGGTCTCTCGGGAGCGGGCAAGTCATCGATCCTGCGCGTGCTGGAGGATCTTGGCTATGAAGTGACGGACAACCCGCCTCTGACCCTGCTCGATGCCCTCGCGGCGCGCACGGAACACCCTCTGGCCATCGGCATCGATGTCCGTACGCGCGGCTTCGAAGCCCGTGCAGTTTTGCTGGCGCTCGCCCATCTGCGTACCCAGCACGATCTTCATGTCGAACTGCTTTATGCCACTGCCGAGACAGATGTGCTGCTTCGCCGTTTCACTGCGACGCGACGCCGCCATCCGCTTGATAACAGCACAGGCACAGCACCAGGGCTGGTCGCCAGCATCGATCAGGAAATCGCCTTGCTTGCCCCGTTACGCGGGGCGGCCGATCTCGTGATCGACACTTCAGACCTGCCGCCGCATGATCTGAGACGACTCATCGAATCGCGATTCGGTCATCAGAATGATGGCGACTCGATGACGCTCACCCTGCTTTCCTTCGCTTATCCCGCAGGATTACCGCGTGAAGCCGATCTGGTCTTCGATGCACGTTTCCTGCGCAATCCGCATTACGACCCGGAACTGAAGGCAAAAACCGGGCTGGACGTCGACGTGCGCGAATACGTTCAGCAGGATCCCGATTACCCGGTCTTTTTTACGAGCATCCTCGACCTGTTGAAACTTGTACTGCCTCGTTTCGTCGCCGAGGGAAAGAAGCATGCTACGATTGCGATAGGCTGCTCAGGCGGCCAACACCGTTCGGTAACACTTGTTGAAGAACTCGCGACAACGTTATGCAACCTGGACGAGATTAAACTCTTGTCAGACGTGCCGATCGTCGTCATGCATCGTGAACTGGCACGTCAGGGACGCAGCTCATGGCGATGGGTTCGTGCTCCCCAGCAGCATGTCACGCCGGATGAACAGATACGGACCGAGCCGTCTTGATAACGTCTTTGGATGACCAATATCTTCTGGGGTCGCCGCAAAACTGGCGTCACATACCCCATGAAGGAAGGCCCCGATGATCGGGATCGTTCTGGTCACACACGGCTCTCTGGCCCAGTCTCTTCTTGAAATCGTGACCCATGTCGTTGGACCCCAGCGCCAGATTGCGACAATGGGAATTTCGCCCGACGACGATATCGTCGCGGCCCGCCCTCTGCTCGACGCCGCCATCATCTCGGTCGATACCGGAGACGGCGTGCTTCTCCTGACCGACATGTTCGGCAGCACCCCCTCCAACCTCGCGCTTTCCCTGCGTCAGGAAGGACGTGTCGAGGTACTGGCCGGGGTCAATGTGCCCATGCTGGTCAAGCTGGCCAAGACACGCTGCACACGCAGTCTGGCCGAGTGCGCCGAACTGGCCACTATGGCGGGGCGTAAATACATTGCCGCCGCATCCCAGTTGCCGCCCTCATGTTTGCAAGGTGGGAAAAGCTGTGAAATGGTGGTGACGACCACCATGAAATACGTGTCCCCCCTCCCCCCAATCTCCCCGTTGCTGGCCCCCATGCGCCAGGTCGCCCGATGAGCCTCGCGCCGACGCTGGAACGCGATGTGACCATCGTCAACCGGCTCGGTCTTCATGCAAGGGCGGCGGCGAAATTCGTTACCCTTGCCGAGGGATTCGACGCCAGCATCGATGTCAGCCGTCAGGGGCAGAGCGTGTCGGCCCTTTCCATCATGGGGCTGATGATGCTGGGTGCTGGCCGGGGCGAAACCGTACGTCTCTCTGCGACTGGCCCGCAGGCCAGTGCCGCGCTCAACGCGTTGATAGCCCTCGTTGCGGACGGCTTCGGCGAACGTGATTAAGCGACTGCGGCGCCCGTCCAGCGAAGCCGTTCTGCCCGTCGATGACCTGCCCATGGAAGTGCTCCGCGGGGCAGGTATCTCCCCCGGGGTTGTCATTGCACGGGCCAGCCTGACCTATGAGCGCCCGCTTCCGGTCATCGAACGTCTCCCCTCGGAGCTGACTATCGAGGCTGAACAGGCTCGTCTCGATCAGGCGATCGCCCTGACGCTCAAGCAATTGCGCAAGCTGCGTACCAAGCTCAATGCCCTTCCGGAAGAAGGGCGCATCGAGATCGACGCCCTGCTCAGCGTTTACGAGCGGATGCTCAATCACTCCCGTCTGGTTCGCGCGGCTCAAAGACGCATCGCCGAAGACGGTATCACTGCCGAAGCGGCGGTCCAGGTCGAGAGCGATGCCCTTGCAGCCATGGCCGGACCGCAGCCCGGCATGCCGGAAGAGGAAATCGAAGGCGCGCGTCGTCGGGAAGGAGAATTCCGGGAGGTGGCACGCCGCCTGTTGCGCAATCTGACCGGTGTTTCCTTCCGGGCGTTTTCCGATATCCCCGGGGGCTCGATCCTCGTAGCCGAACAGATCCGCCCGGCAGACGCCGCCGTGATCGACCCGAACAGGATCGCCGCGGTACTGTCCGAAGGCGGCGGAGTCACCGACCACACGGCCATCATGCTCCGGGCACTCAATGTGCCGGCTATTCTGGCCGTGCCCCATCTGACAGACCGGATCAATGACGGCGATCTGCTGATCATCGACGGCACGACCGGCAAGGTCATCCTGCATCCTGATTCGGCCACACTCGCCGAGGCGCGTTCGGTCATGGCCGACGAAGCCAGGGAGCGAAAGGGAATCGGCAGGCTGAGGCGTCTGCCGAGCCGGCTGGTGAGCGGCGAAGACATCGAATTACTGGCCAATGTCGAGCTGGCCAACGAACTACCCCTGCTGCATCGTAATGGTGCCGCCGGGATCGGGCTGCTTCGCACAGAGTTCCTCTTTGATGAGAGCGAAGCCCTGCCGGATGAGGACGGACAATACGAGACCTACGCCGGGATCGTAGCCGATATGCCGGGCATGACCACAACCATCAGGGTTCTGGACTGGGGTGGTGAAAAGGGACTGGCGCGTCTGCGGCAACTTGGCATCCATCGGGAAGAGGAAGAAGAGAATCCGGCGCTCGGTGTGCGCGGACTCAGGCTGTTGCTCCGTCATCCCGAGATACTCGAAACGCAGCTTTGCGCCATTTTGCGTGCCAGCCTCCATGGCAGGCTGCGTGTTCTCCTGCCCATGGTGAGCTCGGTCAACGAGGTGACTGCCACGCGACAGATCTATGAGCGATGCGCCAAGAGGTTGCGCCGTCGGGGCGTCAAGCTCCCTCAGGAGCTTCCACCGCTTGGCGTCATGATCGAGACCCCGGCAGCCGCCCTGACCACAGGGGCCCTCGTGCGTCAGGCAGAGTTTCTCGCCCTGGGAACGAACGATCTGACCATGTACACCCTTGCTGTCGATCGCTCGGCAGCCATGGGATCGGAACTGTATACGGCTCTGCACCCCGGCGTTCTGCGCCTGCTGCGCCTGTCGGTCGATGAGGCTCTGAGGGCGCACAGGCCTGTTTGTGTCTGCGGCGAGATGGCCTCGGACCCACGGGTGGTCGCGCTGCTGATCGGCATGGGGCTGCGGTCGTTTTCGATGTCGGCGGCGCTTCTTCCGCCAGTCAAGCGGATGATACGCTCTCTGTCCCTGACAGGATGCGACGATCTCTATCGTCAGGTCATGCTGACTGAGGACCCTCTGCTGCTCAATCAGATGGTGCGTCAGTTCGCCGTATAGGCTCAGGCTCCACCAGCCTTGCCTGCAAGCTCCGCTTCACACCGAACGAGGATCCACCCGGTTTATCGATGTGGGCCTCATGCGATGACAGAGGCCGCAACAGAAGGGACCGCCCCGGTCGTTGGGGCAATCCCTCATCCCCGGATCAGTGGCGCAGATCTTCAGGCACTTTTCCGCCGTTTTCCGCCAGTTTCTGCATGACCTGACGGATCAGCCAGACATTCATGGCAGCGCTGTCTTCAGTGCTTTCGGTATAATGCAGTTCCTGGGCGAGATGCTTGCGTGCCTCAAGAGAACTATCCATATCGAGCAGCTTCAAAAGATCGACGATCGATGTACGCCAGTTCAGCGTCTGCCCCTTCTCGGCGGCCATATGGGTCAATACGGCATCGACATCCACCGGGGCGCTCGGTGCCGAAGGGACGTTCGGCGCGGCACCCTGTGCGGTTTCGGCAGCAGGCGTGGCATTGCCCGCAGACCCGCTAGCCGGTGCAGCTTCCGCGTGTCCGAAGATCTTCGTCATGATCGTGCTGAAAATACCCATGATTTCCTCTGTTCAGTTCAGACAGCCATCGGGCGCCAGTGCGAGAGGCCCAAACGGCGGAGCGAGAATGAGGCGTACCCATCCACCCTCCTTCATCCCTGTAACAGCGCCTGAAAGCGGACAAGGTTGTCCTTACCCGGTCGTTTCGACTTTTACGCACCGGGCTGGCTCGGTAGCGTCGTGACTGTGGGAGCCGGGTCTCAATAGACCAGTACAGTCTTGCCGATGCTTGTACCGCTCTCGCTTTCCTCGTGCAGGCCGCGCAAAATGCCGGCGCTCAGACCCTGGGCGCGTTTATGATCGGTCGGCAGGATTGCCTCTGCCTGAACGAGCGAGGAAATCTGCTCCAGTATCTCGTGCTGACGCCCCCGATCGGGCGTGGCGAAGAGCGAGCGCGTGAACATGAACTCCCACGAGATCACCGCGCTCTTGCGCTTGAACCCCATGATATCGAAACTGGCCGGGTCATCGATCAGACTCACATGCCCCTGCGGCGCGAGAATTTCCTCGTAGAAAGCCTGGTGACGGTCACTGGCCGTGAGCGAGGCGATATGAGTTATTGAATCGTCTCCCAGCGCCCTTATCTGGGCCGCCAAATCGGCGCGGTGATTGATCACATGATGCGCCCCCATACGACGTACCCATGCCTCCGTTTCGGGGCGTGATGCAGTTGCAATCACGGTCAGTCCCGTGAGTTTGCGTGCAAGCTGGATCAGGATCGACCCAACACCCCCGGCCCCACCGACGACCAGCAGAATGCCCTCGGTCAGACTGGTAACCCCCATGCGGTCAAAGAGCATTTCCCACGCCGTCACGCCTGTCAGGGGGAGCGATGCCGCCTGCCCCCAGTCAAGACCTTGCGGCATATGCCCGACGAGGGTTTCATCGACGTGTTGAAGCTCGGCATTGCTTCCCTGCCGCATGAGCTCGCCCGCATAGAAAACATGGTCGCCGGGTTTAAAGAACGTCACATCCGGGCCAATCGCCTCAACGATCCCTGCGGCATCCCACCCGAGAACGCGCCATGTCGCGCCTTCGAGCGCACCCGCGCGGGATCGGATCTTCGTATCCACGGGATTGATCGAGACCGCCTTGATCCGTACCAGAAGGTTACGCCCCTGAGGCGGCAGGGGGTCGGGGAGGATGATATCCTCAAGGATTTCCGGCGCGCCAGGCGCCTTGTAGCCAACCGCTTTCATGCGGGCTCCCCTCTTGAGACGACTCAGCAGGAGGGAAGGCTAACACAGTGCCACTGTAAGACGCAGCCCTGATCAGAAGAACATCAAGGCTCTCAAAGGAAACGCGGCCATGGGATTCGCTGGCCCGGCGCGCACTTCTTTATGCGCTTTTCATGCGCTTCGGGATTGTCAGCGCGCCGTCAGCGAACGCCTCTCAGGCCGGGCGTACGAGCTCGTAAAGGGCGACTGCTGCGGCATTCGAGACGTTCAGGCTCTCCATATCACCCGGCATGTAGACGCTGGCAATCTCGTCGCAGCTTTCACGGGTGAGGCGGCGCAGTCCCGCCCCTTCAGCCCCGAGCACGAGAGCGACACGTCGCCCGGCGAAGCCCCGCCCGTTCAGCACCGAGCCGTCGGCATCGAGACCGACCGTCCAGAGGCCTGCATTCTGAAGCTGAGCGATGATGCGTGAGAGATTGACCTCGCGCAGTACGGGCACGACATCCAGCGCACCCGAGGCCGCCTTGGCCAGAGCGCCACCCTCCTGCGGGGTATTGCGATCCTGCACGACCAGCGCTGCGGCGCCAAAAGCCGCGGCCGAACGCAGGATCGCACCGATATTGCGCGGGTCGGTTACCTGATCGAGAATCAGAAGCGGCCCCTCCCGGCTTTCGAGCACCTCATCGAGGAAAGGCGGTGTGAGCGGTTCGACACGCAGGCATACACCCTGGTGTACGGCGTCACGCTCGCACAGATGATCGAGACGTTGGCGCTCCACCACATTGGGGGAGAGACGGATCGGTGCCTGCTTGGCCTCTAACGCCGAAAGAGCCTCCTTGGTCACCAGCAACTCATGAACCTGGCGGTCCGGATTGCGCAGGGCGGCTTCAACGGCGTGAAGGCCGTACATCCAGTAGCCCGAGGCGGTCGAGCGCCCCTCGGATGAGCGTGCGGAACGGCCAGCCGGAGCGCGGGCGGCGGAAGGGCGGGAGGGGCGTTTGGACATCAGCGCTCTATGGGAGCAACGGCCGTATCATGCAACAAAAATGAAGAATGCCCGTTGACACCGATCCTGATCCGCCATATTCCCCGTCCCGACCTGGAGAGATGCCCGAGTGGCTAAAGGGGGCGGACTGTAAATCCGCTGGTGTACGCCTACGTTGGTTCGAATCCAACTCTCTCCACCAGGTCCCCTTTCCTGAAAATCCGAAATCCTACCGACAGGGTATCCGCTGGAAAAACCGGCCTGAGACACAGTCCAGCACGGGCGCCTCTCTGCCTGAACGTGCGCCTTACGGCGAACTTTTCGCTTCCCCTGACATCTTAAGTCCTGCACAGGCTGACGCGCTCACAATCTGGCCTGTCCGGGCAGATATGGGCTCTGAATCAGAGGTGTGCGGAAATCCCGCATTGCGTCCGGCCGGGCCCGCCAGACCGGGCGATGTCTGTCCCGACAAGGCACCGGGCGTGCCTGTCAAAGGCGCCCCGCAGCATATTCCTGGCCATGACTCCTATCCCTCCTCGCCTCATTGTCAGGTTGCAGCCGGCTTTAACCGATTGCTGGTTGGGGTCTCAGGCTTCACACTAATCGCTCGTCTCTGTCACGCGTCTTATCCGCGTCTGGCCAAGGCAATCAGGGTGTGCCCCGCTCCGATTGCCGCTATCGATTTAAGGAGCCCCCAAGATGATGAGTTTCCTCACCCATGCCTCGTGATGCCCGCAGCCTTGAAGAAATGAGCCAAACCGGACCAAGACGCCTGCTGTCATGGCGTATGGCGCTGGCCTTTGCGGGTCTGCTGACTAGCGCTGCGGCCGCTCATGCCGAGCCTCGCAAGGTGATCCTTGATGATGATGGCTTTGCCCTCGCGCAGTGGATGGTCATCAAGGCCCCGAATGTGCAGGTTCTGGGCGTGACGACGGTCACGGGCGATGCCTGGACGAAGGAAGCCACCGCCGACGCCTTGCGCGGTGTGGAGATTGCGGGACGCCCCGACCTGCCCGTCTATACCGGAGCCACCTATCCTCTGGTGAACACGGAGGCTCAGACCGAACGCTGGGAAGCGCTGTACGGCAAGCTGGTCTGGAAGGGCGTATGGATGAAGCACTGGGTGGAACCCACCCTTCAGAAACTCCCGCCTTATCACGGCCCGGACGTGGTGCCCGATCTTCCGCAAGGCAACCCCACCATCAAGGCGCAGCAGGAGCGCGCGGCCGATTTCATGATCGATATGGTGCATCGCTACCCGCACCAGGTGTCGATCATCGCCACGGGGCCGCTCACCAATCTGGCCCTGGCCCAGCGTCTGGATCCTGAATTCGCCTCTCTGGCGAAAGAACTGGTCTATATGGGGGGCTGCCTCAATCCGCGTCAGACACGCCCGGATGAGGTCGCCCATCAATTTGCGCGCGAATTCCTCAATGCCCCGCGTCGCGAATTCAATATCCGCTTCGATCCCGAGGGGGCGAGCATCGCCCTACGCGCACCCTGGGCCAGGATCACGATGATCCCTGTGGACCCCTCAACCGATACCGAGTTGACCCCTGCGCTGCTCAAGCGCCTGTCACGCTCCGGCACCCCGGTTGCGCAATCGCTCAAGACACGAGAGCCCGGCTTCCCCCTCTGGGACGAAATTGCCGCGGCGGTCTGGCTCGACCCAAGCCTGATCACCCAGAAGGCTGAACTCTACGTAGATGTGAACAGCCAGTTCGGCCCCTCCTATGGCGATATCCTCTCCTGGACGCCGGGCTACCAACCCGGTCTGGGCGAAGGAAAGACGATCGTGGTGCAGAAGATCGACGTCCCCCGGTTCGAGGATCTGATGGACCGTCTCGTGGCCGCTCCCCAGAAACCCCTCAGCGGCAAGCCGTTGCCCTGAGCTTCATAAGCTGAGCAGTGCCAGGCCGGGATTTTCCCTGCCTGACTGGAGGCGCATCATTGAGGTCGGCAAACGAAAAGCCGACCTCTCGGCCATCTCGAGCGTAGACGGCCTTGCCTCTCAAGGAAGGTGTTCCGATATCTCGCGGCATGGAACAGGCGGTTCCAGCCTGAGTTAATTCCGGAGCGGGAAAGCCGCTTGGAAACATTTCTGTTATTGGTTGGAACTGGCGGTAAGGTAATCGCACTGAAACCGGTTCAATTACTTCCAATTCCACTCGAAACAGAATGGCAAGTCCGGCCTCTCGCTTCTAGGGTAGGAAAATATACTGCGTTCGCGCATTCTTCCCCAACGGCGACGTCAAAATTCAATGGTTCGCACCATATGACCGAGCGTCTCTGGCTCTATCTCATCAAAACCAAAAAGCTTCATCCATGGCTCATCCCCAGACAATCCAGATCTTCCTTCCGGATGGAGATCCCCAAGGTATACGCATCGCTGCAATCACGACCCGAATCATACAGGTCATAGAAATACCGCGTGCGCGGCTGAGCGATTTTCTGACCATGAAGGAGGCCGCTCATGTGGGGGTTTACTGGCTTTTCGGGGAGGATGAAGAAACCGGACAGCCCAAAGCCTATATCGGGCAGACCAGTGCCCTGGGCTCGCGCCTCAAGCAGCATCACGACGGCAAGGATTTCTGGAACCGGGCGCTCGTCGCCCTCTCCCTCACCCATAGTCTGACCGTCACTCACGCCCATTATCTGGAATGGCAGTCGATCAATCGCGCCCTTGAGGCGCATCGTTACGGCCTCATGAACGGCACGGCGGGAAGCAGGCCCCATGCGCCACCCGCGCTCGATGCGGAATGCCGGGAAATTTTCGCGACCATCGATATCCTCCTGACCACGCTCGGCTATCCCCTTTTCGAACCGCTTCTCCGGCAGGCTCCAATGCTCGCGGCTTCAGGCGACAGGGAGCAACAACCGCCAGTCCAAGACGCGTCCAGGGATATTGCGATCTATTTGCGCAATGATCGCGCCCAGGCGACGGGGCGCTACACTGAGACCGGGCTGGTTGTTCTGGCCGGCTCCTAGGGACGCGCACAAATGTCGACGCAATCGATCACACCGAATCGCCTGAAGAAACGTGATATCCTCATCGGGTCGGGTGATCTGGAAATAGTGGGTGAACGCCTCTATTTCCGCAAGGACGTGAACTTCAGCTCTCCCAGCGCTGCCGGAGACATGGTGAATGGCCGGTCTACCAATGGCTGGACCGAGTGGAAGGACGAGGCCGGGAATACCCTCTCAGACCTCACGGGGCGCAAGCGCCCCGGACCTATGCCCTGTGATCCGGAAACGTGATGGGAGGCGCCTGAAGCGCGGATATCTCCTCCCGCCAGGGCGAGTCGGCGCCGCGGCGGGTGCAGGTCTGGCTGGCGACGCACTGGCCATAGGCGAGTGCCTCATGCAGGATCTGAGGACTGAGGGAGATCAGCGTCTCCCGGGTCAAGCACCCGCCCTCATGAAGCCCGGCAAGCAGTCCTGCCATAAAGCTGTCTCCGGCCCCCACCGTATCGACAACCTCCACGCTGAGCGCCTCGGCATGGGCATAACTATCCTGGGTCCAGCCGCTGACCCCCGCCTTGCCATGCGTGATCACAACGAGTTTCGCCCCGTGGCCCAGCCAGTTGCGCGCGGCCTCCGCGTGAGCATGGCCCGGAAGCAGCCAGTCAAGGTCGGCCCCGCTGATCTTGATGATATCGGCGTTGTGGAGCAACCGCTCCAGCCTAGCACGGTAGGCAGCCTCGTCTCTCACGTGGGAGGCACGGATATTGGGATCGAAACTGATCAGGCGTGGCCCACGTGCTTCGCGAAGGAACAGTGTTTCATACGCCGACGCGGCAGGCTCACGGATCAGAGCGATAGACCCGAAATGCAATGTACCAACCCCGGCAAGCGCGCTGCCAGAAGGCATGTCACGGCAGATACGGTCTGCAGCGCCCTGATCAAAAAATGCGTAAGCCGGTTCCGCCTGCTCGAGACTGACGAAACCCAGCGTGGAAGGAGCGTCGAGCCTTCGAAGGAAGCGCTGCCCTACCCTGCTCTGCGTCAGCCCCTCGACAAACTGGTCGCCAAACAGATCGGTCGAGACTGCGCAGCCATATTCGGTCGGCACGTCAAGACGCCCGAGTGCGCGAGCAACATTATAGGGTGAGCCCCCCAGGCAGGGGCGGTAGGCCGCTCCCCCTTCGGCGCGGACCGGAATGAAATCGATCACTGCCTCACCAAGGCAGAGTATTGAACCGCCCATGACTGTTCTTTCGCATCTTGGCCCGTCGGAGCCACCATAATGGCGGCGTTGCTCAAGCCGGACGTCATTCAGAGCCCGGCCGCCGTTCTTTCGAAAACGGCTGCTGCGTCGATAGTCAGACTCTCGCTGAACAACTGTTCGGCCACAGCAGGGCTGAAGGTAAAGGTATCGCAGCCCATCGAGGCCAGAAGAGCCAGATCATCTGCTCGGCGCAGGCTCGCCACAAGCAGCCTGGTGGAGCGACCGCTGGCCACCAGAATCTGTTGCATGGTCCTCAGGATACCTGGTGCATCCTGTCCGCTATCGCCGATACGACCGAAATAAGGAGCCACATAATCTGCCCCGGCTGCGGCAGCCGTAAGGGCCTGATGCGCAGCATACACAGCGGTGAGCGTCGTCCGGACGCCATGCTTGTGCAGCACCGACACGGCCCTGATTCCCTTCTCGGTGATCGGCACCTTGACCACAAGGCGAGGGTCGAGCGCTGCCAGGGCCAGCCCTGACTCGACAAGCGCCTCCGTCTCGGTCCCCCAGCACTGCGCCTGTACCTCAGGCACGTCATAGTCGAGGATCTCGCTGATCAGTGGCGCAATATCGCCGATCGTACTGCGCAGTCCGGAGCGATCCAGGATTGTCGGATTGGTGGTCACGCCATGGAAAAGCCCGGTCGACAGCCATCGCTGCAGCGCCTCGCGATCGGCCGTATCGAGAAAAAGTCTCACCCCGGAACGCTCGCCTGGCACTATTCTGGACGTCATGATCTTATCTGCCTGTACAGTTTTCGCCATGAGAATGAGATCGTTCGTAGAGGATTGTCAGGACATATATCCGTGTGCGTTCACACATATGCGTCACCAGCCCCGCGGAAACTCACCCCAGAGTATGGTTGTGCGCCGACCCATGATCAGCGTCGACGCATACCATCGTTCTGCCAAGAGGTTTGGCGCGGTTTGGCTCTTTGCTGGACCTTCATACCGATCTGTCAGGCAACAAGTGCAGGGGCCTCCGACAACTCAGCCTGAACCGGTGTTTCCAGAACGGTCATGCGTGTCGCGGTGAACAGCCTTCCGTAGCAGGGCAAACCGATAGACATGATGCGGTGCTTTGCCTCATTGCGCATCTGGTAGTGCAAACGCACATTACCCTCCGAGCCAGAGATCCTGATCGGCGACATGAGCTGATAGTCATGGGCGTTGTCGTAAACGACGATCCTGTCCTTCACACGCTCGGCACCCTCCCTCGTATCGAAGGCGAGGATGAACTCACTGACCGGGCGCCGGCAGGAAAGATAGACATACCCGGCCAGAGCCGTGCTCTGTCTCTGGAGCGGAAACGAGCCCGTGGCGACCACGCTCAGTTCGTTCTCAGCACCGGCGAGTTCAAGCGAGAGTTCGAAGGGCACATGCGCCATTTCGGCAAGGAAAAACGGCGCATGAGTCGCAAGCGGGTCACCCGGCCCAGCGAGCAGTTGTTCATATTGCCGCGCAAGGTAGAGTGTGCGCCGGATTGAGGCAGAGCCCATCCATCCTGGAAGATCGCCCCAGTGCATGGCAATGCTGGTTTCCTCCAGCGGCGCAGCCTCCAGACCATCGAGCCCGTGCCGCAGCTGTGCCAGCATCGTCGAGCGAATGGCAGGCCCGCCCCGACAGGCATCGAGCAATGCACGCCCCGCCTCAGTACCGACCAGAATAGCCCCGGGATCGGTGATGCTGCGTTCGAACCACTTTGCACTGCACAGATAGGGAGGCAGCGCTGGCAGGGTGGACAGCAGCTCTTTCGGGCCTACGCGACCCAGACCGTCCCAGAACATGAAACAGAGATGGGTAAAACGGCCACTTCCGTGCTGCATGACAAAAGTCGAGAACAGCATTTCCTCAACGGCCATGTAATTGCGCGGATCATCCGGGTCCATGGCCAGCGCAGCCTGAAGAAGACGGATCTGCGGCTCAAAGGCCAGAATGATGTCCCAGTCTTCCCTGCTTGCCACGAACCCCTCGATCTGTGTGACCGTGCAGCGCTCGATCCGGCAGATATCGGCCAGACAACGTCGAAAACTTGCAGACTGGTTGAACCCGACCCATGCCCAACTGCCCTCATCTCTCTCGAAACCCGTCACCGGAATGTCATGGTCCGCCCGGTAATCTCGCCCGTGAGCTTCTGGAAAAATGCCTCCCGCGGCGAGACGGTTCAGAATGGCCTGTTTGTCGAGTGCACGGAAAAACAGCGCGTTCGAGGCCAGGGTGCAAAAATAGTCGAACGATCCGAGATGACGCGCTGCGTAGGCGTAAGACTCCAGATGGCCGAGCGCGATGCCCATTCCCCATTTTGATCTGTGTGTCTCGCCGTTGAAGATATGGACTCGACCGGCACTGCGTAGTGCCGGATCAGCCAATCGGCGGCCGGGGGCCAGATTGATGATCAGGGAACAGGATTCATCCGTATAGTGAAGGAAATTTTCGATGTAGAGTGCGAGGAAATCTTCTCCCTCGTTATAATTTGTGGCGAATACGAACCTACTCATGCCATTTCTCTCTGCGTTGAACATTTTTTATTATTATAGAGATAATAATTATCGATTCGACAATAATCTTACCGAAAATATAATGACAATTTGATCCTGGTGCAGCGCCTAATCGGGAGGCCTTACGGAACCCAGGTCACAATGACTCCATCTTCGAAACGGATCCTGGGGAGATCCGTGAGCTTTGCAGTGTTCGCAAAACGAACCCCCTGCTTGCATTCTGCCAAGGTCGAGGAGAGTCCGCCCGAAAGATCATTGCCCGTCAGGACACAGGGCTCTGTCATCCTTCCCGTGGCGACGCCCCGAGTGAGCGACGACTTGTTTTCCCGCCTATCAGGATGATCATGTCATAAAAAAAGGCCCGTTACCGGGCCTTTTCTCGAACAATAGCGTCAGGGTGAATTGATCACTTCAGCTTTGCGTTGCACTGCGAGTAATACCCGCCGCCTTTCTGGATCCATTTCAGATCCCCGTTGCCACCAGATTGCTGGTTGGCATGATACTGGTCGAGGCAGGTCTTCATACGTGCCTTGCCCGGCGAGAGCTTGGCATAGGCCGCAGAAACAGAGGTCGGGAAGACTACATTACCGGAAGCCGTGGTTGAGGGCTTTGAGGCGATCCCGGCACCGGGCGATGCAGGAGCTTCGGTGGTGACCTTCTTGTCGGTCGCGGCTTCCTTTTCCTGGGTGGGCATCGCCTGCTGCGCCGTGGCCGTCGACACGTCACCGCACTGCGCAGCCTTGAAATCCTTGTATTTCTGCCCGTTCAGCGTACCGGCCTTTTCGGCAGCCTGAAACTTCGCATGGCATTCCTTGGCCGACAGGGCCAGGGCGGAGGGGCTGGCGACAGCCACCCCACCGAGCAGAAGACCGGCCACCAAGACGCGGCCATGAGAGAGTTTCAGTGCCATGGGTATGTCCCCGAAGTGAAGAAGCTTGCGGATCAGTTGATCCGCTCGCCATGAAGAACCATGTCCAGACCTTCGAGTTCCTCGTCACGGGTGACACGCAGGCCGATTGTGAGGTCCACAACCTTCAGGATGATGAAGGTGAAGATCACGCACCAGACGATGGTCACGCCCACAGCTTCGGCCTGACGGACGAACTGCGCGAAGGAACCCACCACACCAGCCGGATTGGCATCGGTGGCGGAAAGCGGACCATAGGCGAACACGCCCGTCAGCAATGCGCCGACGATACCGCCCGTTCCATGCACGCCGAAAGCATCGAGGCTGTCGTCATAGCCAAGGCGCGGCTTGAGAATGGCAGAAGCCCAGAAACACACAACACCCGCCACGAGGCCGATGATCAGAGCCGGACCCGCCAGCACGAAACCAGCAGCAGGTGTAATGGCCACGAGACCGGCCACGGCACCGGAGATGATGCCGAGTGCGGTCGGCTTGCGCGAATGGATCCACTCCGCAACCATCCAGGCCATGGCACCGCCTGCCGTTGCAACCTGCGTGGTCAGCATGGCCATGCCTGCACGGCCATTGGCACCGCCAGCCGAACCTGCATTGAAACCGAACCAGCCAACCCAGAGCAGCGAGGCACCAATGATGGCGTAGGTCAGGTTGAAGGGCGAGAAATCCTCATGCCCGAGACCACGACGCTTGCCGAGAACGAGAGCGGCCACCAGACCGGCCACACCGGAATTGATATGAACGACCGTACCACCGGCGAAATCGACGGCACCAATACCGGCCACCCAGCCGAGAGGGCTCCAGACCCAATGCGCGATCGGCGCATAGACGAGAATGGACCACAACACCGTGAAAGCACAGAGCGCCGAGAACTTCATACGCTCGGCAAAGCTGCCTGCAATCAGAGCCGGGGTGATGATGGCGAAGGTCATCTGGAACATGACCCAGACGCTCTCGGGAATGGTCATCGCCACGGGATTGGCGGAGTTCGCCCCCATGACGAAGGCCTGATCGGCCCCCTTGCTGATATGCTCGGCCACGCCGTTCAGCATGAAGCGCGACATGTCGCCAATCCAGGGCGTGCCCGTGCCAAAGGCCAGGCTGTAGCCGACAACCATCCAGACGATGCTGGCAATACAGCAGATCGCGACAGACTGGATCAGCGTTGCCAGCACGTTCTTCTTGCGCACCATGCCCGCGTAGAACAGGCCGACGCCGGGAATGGTCATCAGCAGGACAAGCGCCGTGCTGACCAGCATCCAGGCAGTATCGCCTGTGTCGATGGCCGGAGGGGCTGCGAGGGCGGGAAGAGGCATCAATGCGACGGTGAGGGGTGCGATCGCCTTGAGGATACGGCTCATATGGCGGTTTCTCCCGTTTCGCCGGTGCGGATGCGGATGACAGTATCGAGCGGCGAGACAAAAATCTTGCCGTCGCCAATCTTGCCGGTGCGGGCGGCATTCAGGATCGCATCGACCACTTCATCGACGATATCGTCAGTAACGGCGATCTCGATCTTGACCTTCGGCAAGAAACTGACCTGATATTCCGCGCCTCGATAAATCTCCGTCTGACCTTTCTGACGACCGAAACCCTTGATCTCGGTAACCGTTAGGCCCTGTACCCCCAATGGGGTCAGGGCTTCGCGAACGTCATCCAGTTTGAACGGCTTGATAATCGCCGTAATGAGCTTCATTACATTCCTCCGCACCGCAAGAGGCCCCTGTTTCTACAAACAGTCCTGCCAGTTCTCGTAAGACCAAATCGTGCCAGTTTCATAACGAGATTGGCAAGAGCCTAGAGAGCTCCATTTCCCATTTCCTGCGGCTGCATTAAAAAAGCCACGGTCACAAGAGCTGTGGAGAAGAAAGCCCCATGAACCAGGTCGATATCTGCATCAACGGCGCGGGTCCTGTCGGGGCGACTCTGGCCTGTCGTCTCGCGGCATCGGGGCTTCGGGTTCTGCTCATCGACCGCGCTCCCCTGCCCGGCATGGAGCATCCATCGCTTGACGGACGCGCCTATGCCATCACCGAGGGCTCGCGCCGCATGCTCGACGCGGCGGGAATATGGCAGCACCTGCCCGCTCCTTCGCAGCCCATCAAGAGCATCGCCGTCAGCGATGGCCGACCGGGCGAGCCCGCCTCCCCCCATGGGCTGCGTTTCGGTCCTGAGGACGCGCCGGTCGAAAACGGTGCAGCAACCCCGTTTGGCTGGATGATCGAGGCACGCGATCTGCGGGCGGCGCTCAACCGGGCTCTGACCGCCCATGAGGGGCCGCTCACACTCGCTGCGCCGGAAACCGGAGAATTCATCTTCCATGACACCCATGCCGAGGTGACGCTGAGCTCAGGCGCTGTCTATCGGGCGTCTCTCGTGATTGCGGCAGAGGGTCGACAGAGCCCGCTGCGCCAGCAGGCCGGAATCATGGTCACGAAGCTGCCCTATAACCAGTGCGGCCTGATCAGCATCATCCATCATGAACGCCCTCATGACGGCCGGGCGCTCGAACACTTTCTGCCCCAGGGGCCATTTGCGCGCCTCCCCCTGCCTGCCAGCAGCGACCATCCGCATCGTTCGGCCATTGTCTGGGCCGAGGCTACCCGCAGGGCGGAACGCTTCTATGCGCTGGACGACACAGCATTCGCCCGTGCCATCATGGAGCGTCTGGGAGATGATGTGGGGGCTTGCGTGCCTGTCGGGAGACGCTGGATCTATCCTCTTTCGGCGCAATACGCCCAGCGCTACACGGCGACACGCCTCGCCCTCGCCGGTGATTCAGCCCACGGACTGCATCCTATCGCGGGCCAGGGACTCAATGTCGGGTTCAAGGATATCATTGCCCTGACCGATCTGCTGGAAACGCGCTTCAAGCAAGGCGGTGATCTTGGCGCCAGCGATCTTCTGGCCCGCTACCAGCGTCGTGTCCGACCGGGCAACATGGCCATGATGGCCGCCTGCGACGGGCTGGAGCGTCTTTTCGGCAATGACAACCCGATTTTGCGCTTCGGGCGCGATCTGGGTCTGGAGGCCATGAGTCGCCTTCCCGGTCTGAAGCGCGCCTTCGTGAAGAAGGCCATGGGACTATGAGCGCCCCTTCGGACCAGCCCTCGCCCGATCTCGAGGCCATCTGGCAGGAAATGCTCAAACAGAGCGATGTCTGTTGCGATGTGCTGATTCAGGGCGTTTTCGCGACAGGGATCAGCGATCACCGCAATTTTCAGGGTGCGCTGGCAGCCTTGCTGGGTACGAAACTGGCGGATCGCGCGCTCTCCGCCCCCGTGCTTTCGGCCCTCGTCACGTCGGCGCTCATCGAGCAGCCCGAAATTGCAGCCGCCGCCGCAGAAGACATGATCGCCATTTGCGAGCGCGATGCCGCCTGCCCGGATTACGTGACCCCATTCCTCTTCTTCAAGGGCTATCACGCCGTACAGGCCTACCGGATTGCGCACTGGCTATGGCGTCATGATCGACAGCATCTGGCCCGCCATCTCCAGAGCCTTGTGAGCGAGCGCTTCGGTCTGGATATTCACCCTGCAGCCCAGCTTGGACGTCGCCTCGTCTTCGATCACGGCGCAGGCATCGTCATTGGCGAAACATGCATCATCGAAGATGACGTTTCGCTGCTTCAGGGTGTCACGCTCGGCGGTACGGGTAAGGAAACCGGTAATCGTCATCCCAAGGTGCGACGCGGCGTCCTGGTTGGGGCAGGCGCCATCGTCCTGGGCAATATCGAACTCGGCGAGGGGGCCAAGGTCGGGGCAGGGTCGGTCGTTCTCGAAAGCGTGCCACCCTATACCACGGTGGTCGGTAATCCGGCCCGTCGGATTGGCACGCGCCACACCTCCATGCCAGCTCTGGGTATGGATCAGCGTCTGCCTCCCGTGGATTACGTGATCTGACATCGGGGCCTCCAGGAGTGCCTCCGGCAACAACGCCCTCGCGAGTGAGGACGCTGTTGCCTTGGCTGCGCCATGGGACGCTCGCTCTGGCTGGGCTGGTCGCCACCTATATAGGTGTCCTGGCTTATCCTGAACCGGCGTTCGCCTATCGGATGCAGTATCGGCAATTCGCCCTCTGGTCGGATCGCCCTATCGACAGCGCTGTCACCGTCGTTCTGGACGACGCGATCCGGCGCTTGCAGACATCGAGCCTCTACACGCCACAGCAGCGCTTCCGCGTCTTTTTCTGCAACGCGCGCTGGCGGTTACAGCTCTATGGGCTGTTTCACCCAAGCGTCGGGGGCATCGTGATCGCGCCGCTCACATCCAATATCTATCTTCGTGAGTCGGATATCCCTCATGACAGGATCATTCCTCCCCATGCCGGACCGATGGCAGATGCGAAGGAACGCCCGCTCGCCTATTACATTGCCCATGAGGCGACGCATGTGATGCAAGGCCGCAGCTTCGGACGCTTCTTTGCCCTGACCCGCCCCACATGGCTCAATGAGGGATATGCCGATCTCATCGGCAAGGGTGGTGACTTCGATATGCGGGACAATCTCGCGCGATTCCAGGCGCATGATCCCTCAATGGATGTGCGACGGAGCAGACTCTATCGACTTTATCATCTGGAAGTCGCCTGGATGCTCGGCCATGACGCTGTTCCTCTCGGAGTGCTCTACGCGCATCCTCCGGCCGAAAAAAAGCTCCTCGCCAGATTGCGCGAGGCGCGACTGCCCTGAAACAGGGCGTATCGCGCGGCGTCGGGATCAGTCGAACGCCTTGCGCACCAGGGAGCCGAGCAGAGTGCCTTCGGCTGCGCCTGTCGCTTCCGTCATCCCGAGATAGGGGCTGAGCGCTCCGGCGAGATTGGACAAGGTGAGTGTCTGCAGCCAGATGCGTCCCGGCCCGGTCAAACGGGCCAGAAACACGCCATCGCCGCCGAAGATCTTGTTGCGTATGCCGGGCAGGGTCGTGATGTCGAACTGCACGCTTTCCTCGAACATGCCCACATGGCCGGGATGCACATCGATCTGCTCCCCGGGTGCCAGATCATGCGTGACGATCTCGCCACCCATCTCCGCCCAGAACCGGCCATATCCGGAGAGACGTTGCAGGATGAACCCCTCGCCACCGAATAATCCCGCACCGAGTTTGCGCTGGAAGGCCATGTCGAGACGTACCCCCTCGGTCCCGGCAATGAAGCCATGACGATGCACAAGATAGGCGCGCGATCCGTCAAGCGCATGCTCGGTGATGTGTCCGGGTATCTTGGCGGCGAAGGCCACGATCCCGGGAGCCCCCTCGGCCCGATACTCGGTCATGAATAGTCCACCTCCGGCGATCATGCGTGAGACCGAGCCCAGAAATCCGCTCTTCCCCGCACCCGAGGTGCTGGTGGTGAGCGTGACATGAGGGCTCTTCCACGACAATTCGCCGGTTTCCGCGGTCAGGCGTTCGCCCGGTTGGAGGGCAATACGCAATACGGGAAAGAGCGACCCGTCAATCTGGGCTTCCATGCGGCATCCTCCTGAAACATTGAGACATGAATCATGGCATGAGAGCGTCCCGGCATTCACGCATAAAGACGCAGGCTTGCCGGATCGTCATGTTTCTGCCGTGCATCGGCCCTGGCCGCGATACGCAAGGGGAAACGGGTTTCAGAGAAACTCTACGTGGGTCTTGAAGCCGAGCAGGACGGCATCCTTGAGGTTGCCCTGCCCGTTGGGTCTGACGAAAAGCTCGACCATCGGCTGCATCAAGACCCCGCGCCATGCGTGCCAGCCATAATTCGCCTCCATGACGATGGCATGGCGCTGTATGCCGGTGGCACGATAGGGCAGCACCGCATCGCGTGCTCTGAGCAGTTCCTCGGTGCGCTGCACACCCGGCGAGATCGCCGTATAGCTGAAAGCGACGGCGATCGTGTCCTCGGGGCGCGACTTCCAGGTGCCACGGCTGATCAGACCGCCATAGACCTGCCAGTTCCGAAGCGACACACGCTTGTCGTTGTAGAGAAAGCCCCAGAGCGCGGTCAGGCCGGAATCCGTATCCTGCCCTGCCGCGTCCTTGCGATAGGTCAGGAATTTCTGATCCATCATCACCCAGGTGTTGTAACTGGCGCGATGCTGGCGCTGGTTCAGCCCGGTCAGGGCATAAGGCTGGCCATACTGATCTTGATGGATGTCCGAGAGGGGCGTGGTGGTCAGGGCGGCGCCCACGCGGTAATGGCCCGGCAAATGCCCGCGCATCCTGGGCTCCCAGCCGAGCTCGAGTGGCAAACGCACGCCATTGATCGACGCGCCGTCGAATTTGAAGCCGCTCCGGTTCATCGTGTAGGAGAACATACCCTCTTCGGTCACGTAGAGCCCGAGCTGGATATAGGATTGCGGCAAAGGTCTGCCGCGCACCCTGATTCCCCAGTTCCCCGCCGGGAAAGTCGAAGCATAGCCGGTATCGGCCGCTGCACGGGGACGACCGCAGATTGCATTGATCTGGAATGTGCAGAAGAGGGGGCTTGCGGCAAAATCGGACAGCTCGGCCATGCGCCCGGCTGCAATGGAGAGTTTGCCGCCATAGAGCGTCTCCTCGCCATAGGCCATGACGAGATGGACCACCACATTGCCGCCTCCCCCATAAATCTCGGAGGAATGATTGAGCCAGTCGCCGAACATGCGATTGGCGGGTGTACCATAGCGTCCGGTCACGACCATATGGGTCGCAAACCCCTTGATCCCGGCAATACGCTCCCAATCCACGTTGAGCGAGAGCGCATATTGCCCGGCATTGCTCGAGCCCTGTCTGTAATCGCCGACATGCTTTGTCGGCGCCGTGACCGCCGCCGCATATTCGTTGATATTGTCGAAGAGCAGCCCGATCCCCCGGCGACGCAACCAGTCCGTCAGACCGAACGGGTTGTAGAAAACGGCCTTGGGTTGACCGAATGCAGGCACGCTGGTCGGCTGCAAGGGTCGGTCAGGAAAGGGATCGTTGATCTGGTAACTCGGCTCCGAGCCGGTTTCCTCATCCTCGTCATCGGCCGCCCAGACGGGCAACGGCCCTGAAAGCCCCGCCAGACAGGCAACGGCGAGGCTCCAGCGAAAGAACTGACTCGGCACGATCGGGACGAACTCACAGATACGTTATCGCTCGTCCCTAACACCGGAAAACCGTGTCTGACCAGTCCGATTTTACGCATCCCTGCTCCGCGCATTGCGAAGCGGGATGCGGAAGAGATCACTCCGCGTCGATCTTGCGCTTGGGCAGCAAAGCCGGAATGAAGGTCAGCGTGGCGAGCAAGGTGCAGGCCAGCGACATCAGCAGCAGACGGCCCATACTGGCCGTGCCGGGATGCTCTGACGCTGCAAGCGAGCCGAAAGCCGTGCCAGTGGTCAGCGCAGAAAACAGCACGGCGCGCGCGGTGGGCGAGGTAAGCGGGCTCTTGATCCCCGCCCGCCAATTCATGACGAAATAGATGTTGAACGACACCCCCACGCCCAGAAGCAGCGGCAACGCGATGATATTCGCGAAATTCAGCGTCTCGGGCACGGTGACGATGAGGATTACGGTCAGCAATGCGGAGAGCAGGAGCGGGGCCAGAACCAGCACCATGTCCAGCAGGCGACGCAAAGCCACGAACAGGATGATGGCGATCATCACGAGAGCCGAAATCGCCGCTGTAGAGAAGGCATGCACCATCGTATGCGCGCTCTCCACCACTTCGAGCGCCGTGCCTGCCGTATTCTTGTCGACGGTGAGCATGTCGTTCAGGAAGTGGTACAGCACCTTGCTGTCCGACATACGCCCCTTAGGCAGGATCTTGAGGAGCGCGCGCCCGTCAGGGGCCACATAATCACGAGCGATATCCTGCGGAATGCTCTCGATGGTGACCGGCGTGGGCTGAAGCACATCGACGAGCTGGGCAAGCTGCTCCGGCAGGAAGCGCGTCAGTGCCGTATTGGCGGCCAGGATCTGGGCGTCGGGTGCCTTAGCAAGTTCAGCAAGCGAGTGCTGGATGCTGCGCAGCGGCGAGTCAGGGGCAGTCTTGTCAAGCACGGCGCCCAGCTTGCTCGCGGCAGAAGCCGCGCTGGCACGCAGCGCATTAGCATCGGGCGCGGGCTGAACCTCCTGCCCGACCAGCGTAGGCAGCAGGATAGAGGCCGTATCCTGGATCATGGCCAGTTTTTCGGTCTGGTTCTCCGGCACGAACATGCCCAGCCACATGACTGACGACACGCTCGGCAGGGCCTCGAACTGCCTGGCGCGCTCTGCCGCGATCTTCAGATTGGGAACCACTACCTCACCGTCATAAGGCGAAGCGCGCGGGTCCTGTTCCAGAAGATGGATGGCCCGCATGCCTTCGGTGTCCGGGTTCTTGGTATGCAGCGGGTCCGCATCGAAGCTGAGGCGCGGAATGAGCGCGAGGCCCGTCACGGCCAGAATGCCGAAAAAGGCCAGAACCGGCTTGCGGTAGCGCCGCAGGAAGTGATCTGCCGGAGCAAGTCGCGTGAAGCCCGGCATGCCACGGCTCAGGCGCGCACGGAAAAGATGCAGCAGTGCCGGCAGAAGCGTCATGGTGCACAAAAAGGCAATGATCATGCCGATACCGGCAATCAGACCAAGCTGCGCCACACCGACGAAATTGGTCGGGACAAAGGCCAGGAACCCGGCGGCTGTAGCCAAAGCAGCAACCAGGATCTGATGCCCTGTCTCACGCCCTGTCTCGGCCAAGGCATCGGCCGGTGTCATTGCGGCGCCCGATACCTGACGCTGCCCTCTGAAACGCACGGAGAACTGGATGGCAAAATCGACGGCAATACCCACGAACAGTACAGCAAAAGCCACCGAGATCAGATTGAGCTTGCCCACGGCAATAGCCGCGAACCCCGTTGTGAGCAGCAGGCCGATCACGAGCGTGATCAGGATCGGCACGATGACCCGCATGGAACGGACCGCCAGAACCAGCCAGGCAGCCACAAGCACGAGCGAGGTCAGCAGCCCAAAGCCCATGCCATGGGCAACGGTCGAGAACTCTTCATCGCTCAGCTGGACCGGGCCGGTGATCATGGCGATGGCATTGCCGCTTTTCACGAAAGGCAGGGAATCGATGGCCTTGCGCATGGCGGCGCTCGCCTCGCCCCCCGGCTGAAGGGACCCGAAATCCTGATGCGGCTGGGTCATCACGAACTGATAGCGCCCGGCCATATCGCCCAGCGGTCCGGCCAGCAGATTCTGCCAGGAAAGGTCCCTGGGGTGATTACCCGCTGCATCCTGCAGGGCGGTGGCGAAGCCCCTGAGTTCCGGATCGAAGCTCGCAGGAATGTCCTCACCTGCCGAGAGCCCTTCACCCAGCAGACCGAGCGCCGTGAAAATACCGCGCGACGACGGATCGGCGGAGAGCGTGCCAAGGAAAGGCTGGGCTGCCACGATAGAGTCGAGCAGTGACCCCAGGACGGGCTTGTCGAGATAAAGCAGGCCGTGATTCTGGAGGAACGGGGAGTCGTCGGGCAGACGCACAGTGCGGAAATTCTTGTGATCCGCCTTCAGGATTCTGGCCAGCTCGCGCGCCGTGGCGCGGCCCTGTTCCGGCATGTCCGCCTTGATGATGGCGACCATCAGATCGTCATTCTGCGGGAAAAGCTGGCTCAGCTCTGCATTGCGTTTCTTCCAGGGCAGGCTGGAGGCGAACATCTCATCGGTATCGGTGGTGACGCCAAGACGTTGGGCGGTGAGATACAGGCTTCCGGCTGTCAGAAGCGTGAATAGCGTCAGAACAACAAGGGCGCGCCTTGTGCAGAACGCGACGATCGATCCGATGAGATTTGCGAGCATTGACGTTTGTTAAACCCTGCCACGGAGAGACGCCAAAGCGCCATGGTCCGGGCAGGTTTAGAGCATTGTCCCCTGATTGGGAAACCGCCCCTGTCACAGGGCTGTCACGAAATGACTCAGCTGCGGGTGTTGCGCAGGAAAGCGAGCGTCTCCACACAGGCAGCCGAGGCCTCGCGCCCCTTGTTATGCACGTCCTTGCGCGACCGCGCCTGGGCCTGCTCATCGGTATAAGTGGTCAGGATTCCGAAGCAGATCGGTGTTTCGGTGGCGAGCTGCGCCTGCATGATGCCAATCGTCGCGCCAAGGCTGATGAACTCGAAATGCGCCGTGTCACCCTTGATCACGCAGCCAAGGCAGATAACCCCTTCATAGGTGCCTGTCTTGGCCAGAGCCTGCGCCATGAGAGGCAGTTCGAAGGCGCCCGGCGCGTCAAACACGTCGACATCGCGAATGCCGTGTTCTTCCAGCCATTCGAGTGCACCATCGCGCAGACCATGAGTGACATCCGTGTTGAAACGGCTGACCAGAAGGGCGAGCTTGGGCGTCGGCACCAGTGTGAGATCGGGGGCGACGGGAATGGATTTGCTCATGGGGCTTCCTTATTTCTCAATCACGGAATCGACGAGATCCGGCCAGGCATCACTCAGCTGATGGCCCATCCGGGTGCGTTTGGCATGAAGATAGGCCCGGTTGAACGGGTTGTACCCCGCCTCCAGACGTTCCTGGCTCACAACGCGCAGCCCTGCCGCCTCGAGACCCGACACCTTGCTCGGGTTGTTGGTCAGCAGGGTCAGCGCGTCGATGCCAAGCGATTGCAGAATGGCCGCGCCGGTCACCCAGTCGCGCGCGTCACCGGGCAGGCCGAGTTCCAGATTGGCTTCGAGCGTGTCCTTGCCGTCATCCTGAAGCGCATAGGCACGTATCTTGTTGCCAAGACCGATCCCCCTGCCCTCATGACCACGCAGATAAACCAGCACGCCCGACGGCGCGGCGGAGATACGCTCCAGCGCCTCACGAAGCTGGGGACCGCAATCGCAGCGCAGGGAACCGAGCGCGTCACCGGTCACGCATTCGGAATGCAGGCGCACAAGCGGCACACCCTGCGATGGATCCCCCTTGATGAGGGCGACATGCTCGATCCCATCCGGCGCGCGGAAGGCCTGGATACGCAGATCATGCCCGCCATAAACGCTCGGCAGGGCGGCCTCGGCAATACGCTCGACCGCAGGAGGTACGGGTTCCGGCGCAACGCGATCACCCAGCGCGGCACGACCATGCACCCGGCACCACGCCGCGATCTCCTCGATCGAGATCACCGGGATATCGTGACGAGCCGAGAACTCACGCAGTTCAGGCAGACGCGCCATCGTGCCATCCGCGCTCATGACTTCGCAGATCACCGCCGCCGGATGGAGCCCGGCCAGACGGGCCAGATCGATCGCGCCCTCCGTATGACCGTCACGCGCGACCGTGCCTTCCGGATGGGCACGCAGCGGGAAGATATGCCCGGGTGTGCTGATCTCGTCGGGCCGCGCATCAGGATGGCCCGCAACCTGGATCGTTCGTGCGCGATCCGCCGCAGAGATGCCGGTCGTGATCCCGGTGGTCGCCTCGATGGAAACCGTGAAAGCCGTTCCACGTGGATCATGGCCACGGCGCGGCATCATGGGCAGACCGAGCCGATCGATCTGCTCTGCCTCGAGCGGCAGGCAAATCAGTCCGCGCGCATGGGTGGCCATGAAATTGACGGCGTCGGGGGTCGCAAACTGGGCGGCAATCACCAGATCACCCTCATTTTCGCGCCCTTCATCGTCGATCATCATCACCATGCGCCCCTCGCGCAGCGCCGCAATCGCGCGCGCAAGCGGGTAGGACAGCATCGCGGTCATGAGCGCACCCCGTATTTCAGCAGGCTCTCGACATATTTGGCGAGAACATCGACCTCGACATTGGCCGGATCACCCGGGCTGATCTCGGACAGCCCCGTATGGTCCCAGGTATGGGGAATGATCATGAGGGCAATCGTGAAGGCCTCGCCCTCGACATCGCTGACCTCATTGACGGTCAGGCTAACGCCATCGAGCGCGATCGACCCTTTTTCCACCACATAGCCACGCAGGGCGGCAGGGAGACGAAAGACGATATGACGCGACTCACCAACAGGGCTGACTGAAACCAGATGCGCAAGACCGTCGACATGACCCTGCACGATATGTCCCGACAGGCGCGTGGCCGGTGTGCTGGCACGCTCGAGATTGACCCGCGCCCCATCCGACAGACGTCCGAGGGCCGTGCGTGACAGGGTTTCGGCACTGACGAAGAAATCGGCAAGCCCGGTCGAATCATAAGCGGCAACCGTCAGACAGACGCCATTGACGGCAATGCTCTCTCCCAGATCCATGTCCGACAAGCCGGTTTCGACTTGCAACAGAATGGCCTGATCGCGTGTCTCGACAGTCCTGATACGGCCGATATGCTCGATAATGCCTGAAAACATCAGAGTGCAACCTTGTCAGCAGGAAGGGGATGCGCCCCTTCATCCAGAATGAAACGCAGGGGCGTAGGCCCATGAGAGGTGATTACGGCGCGATCCCTGTCTGAGGGCGCGCTCCCGGACTGCCCTGCCCCGGACTCCCCGGCATGGAAAACCAGCCAGTCATCCCACAGGGCAAGACGCCTGATCTCGTCGAGCAGGGAGGGGCCTGCCTCGACCATGGCCCAGTTCACACCATGATCGCCCAGCAGGGCCGGAATTTCGGCGAGATCACGTGAAACGAGTACACGAAATCCGCTGCCGATCATTTTCTCGCGCCAGGAATCCGGCAGGCGATTCTGCCGGTCGCACACCACGACAAGCCGAGGGGCCCTGTCTTCATGGTCCGGCACATGACGCACATCGAAACGCGGATTATCGGACAGGATGGTGCCAATGCCGGTGATGATCGCATCGCTTGCGCGACGCAGGCGATGAGCGATCTCGAGCGATTGTTGCGAGGTGAAAGTGGTGCGTCCTGCAGGCGGTATCATGGAGCCCTGCGCATCAAGCGCCTGCTTGACCGTAATCCACGGACGCTGCTTGACCATGCGCGTTGCGAAAGGCGCAATCAGGGCCTGACAGCCCTCATGAAGATCAGCAAAACCGGGTTCATCCTCCAGCAGGCGCACCTGACGCCCTTCTGGCATCTGCCGCAGCCGGGCAATCCCCCCGCCCGCCACGGGGTTGGGATCGCGCACACCCACCCAGACGGTCTCGACCGGGCTGTCGCGCAGCGCTTCGCTGCAGGGCGGCGTGCGCCCGACATGATTGCACGGCTCCAGCGTGACAAGCGCGGTCACGACACGGTCGATCACCCCTCGTTCACGCGCCTGATGCAGGGCCAGCGCTTCGGCATGGCGCGCGCCTGCACGATGGTGGGCGGCAACCACAAGGATACCGCCTTCGCGGTCGAGCAAAGTACAGCCCACGGCAGGATTGGGAGAAGTGGCGCCCAGATAGCGTGCAGCCTCATTGAGCGCTGCCTCGAAGCCTTGGCGCACTGCCCGGCTTTCCGACGCTGAAACGCTCTGTGGCGCTTGCCCCATATGCAAAACGGGGCTGGAGGAGAAATCTCCCGGCACGGTAATACGGTCCCATCCTGTCTGGACGGTCCCCGGGCGCGAACATCTGGCGTCTTCACAAGAGGGAGCCCCTTGCGAAAGCGTAACCTGTTCTCTTCCATCCGGACTATGACCGTCGGCTCCGGATTTGGACCGGATCTGCTGTCCCTTCGGTCCAGGGACCGAAGGCGCTCGCGGGCTCGTGCAAAGGCACCTACCGCCGGTGAGGAGTTCCACCCCGCCCTGAGAACGTCAAATTATCAGCCGACCTGACCGGCCGGTTTTCTACTATGTGCTGTGTCCGGATAATTTTGCAAGTCGTGCCCGGACTACCCAGGACAACCCTGCGAGCCTTGCGGGACGCCGATACAGAAAAGGCGATGCCGAAGGCACCGCCTTTTCTGCCGATACCCCGATGAAACGAGGGACGGCGTTCGTTACCGGACAGACCGGGAAAGGCCTGCCCGGTTCAGGTCTGCCCTGATCAGTGCGTGGCAGCCTGCGGCACGGAGTTGTGGATCGCGCCTTGGGTGGCGCCAGCGCCACGGCTGACGTCGTGACCGATGGAGCTGACATCGCGACCGGCACCGTCAACCGTGTTGCATGCCGATAGACCCAGGGCCGGCAGAGCCAGAAGGACAGCAAGAGCACCGGTGCGGAAGAAGGAAGCCGTGGTCATGAAACAATTCCTTATCAAAAGTTCTGGGCTTCAGAACGCTCCTGCCGGGAGAGGGTTCGCTTCGTTACAAATCGGTATCGGCATGGCTGTTGCGCCCCGGCCACAGCTTTCGCGGACCGACAAAGCCTGACGCATGCGCCGCCAGTGGGGCAGCCGACAAACCAAAGCCGCTCTGACGCGCTGGACACGCAACCGTGATGCTCATGGCCTCACGATTTGAGCTTCGCCTCTTCCCGGCCCGTCCCTCTTCCCGAGTAGCCCGACCATGACCCAAGCCCCGCTTTCCCTCGTATGGTTCCGCGATGATTTGCGCCTTGCCGATCACCCGGCCCTCACTGCCGCCAGCGAGAAGGGAGGCAAGATCCTGTGCGTCTATGTGCTGGACACATCAGACGCCATACGCGCACCGGGGGGCGCCTATAAATGGTTCCTGCATGGCGCGCTCGAGGCGCTTAGAGATAGTCTCAGAGAGCATGGCGGCGACTGCCTGATTCTCGAGGGCGATCCGGTCACGGTCATTCCCGATCTGGTGGCTCATACAGGGGCGCGTGCCGTGTTCTGTCATCATCGCTACCAGAAGCAGGCCCGCGCCCAGGATGAGGCGGTTGCCCAAAAGCTCGACGCGCTGGACTGCGCTTTCAATCGATCCCATGGCACCGTGCTACGCAATCCTGAATCTGTCACAACAAAGACAGGCACGCCGTACAAGATCTTCTCGGCCTGGTGGAAAGGGTTTCAGGCGCTCGGTACGCCCCCCTCACCTCTGCCGGTGCCGGGACAGCTTAAATTCCAGGATGTCACCCTCAAGGGCAAGAAGACGCTCAAGCCCTGCGCCCTCGGCAAGGCTCTCCTGCCGAGCAAGCCGGATTGGGGGAAAAAGATGGGTGAATACTGGGAGCATGGAGAGGATGAGGCCGCCGAACTGGTACACGATTTCGCCCATGAAGCGCTGGGACAATACGATACAGGTCGCAATGACATGGCGGCCGAGGGTAGTTCACGACTATCGCCCTATCTGAGGCTTGGCGTGCTTTCACCGCGTCAGATCTGGCATGACTGCAAGGATAAAGGGCGTACCCCCGACCGCGACACCTATCTGTCCGAACTCGGCTGGCGCGACTTCTCCTGGTACACGCTTTTCCACAACCCCGAATTACCCGAGCGCAATCTGAAACCGCAATTCGACAAGTTATCCTGGCGGCGGAGCCCAAAGCAGCTCCTGGCCTGGCAGCGCGGCCAGACCGGCATTCCCGTTGTCGATGCCGGGATGCGACAGCTTTGGGAGACAGGCTGGATGCATAACCGGGCGCGCATGATCGTTGCGTCATTTCTGGCGAAGCATCTGCTGATCGACTGGCGTGAGGGTGAGTCCTGGTTCTGGGACACGCTGATCGACGCCGACCCTGCGTCGAATGCCGTCAACTGGCAGTGGGTTGCAGGCACAGGCATCGAAGCCTCACCCTTTTTCCGCATTTTCAACCCGCTGCGCCAGGCGGCCAAATTCGATCCCGAGGGTGATTATATCCGCCGTTGGGTTCCCGAACTGGCCAAACTCCCTAAAGAGTCGCTCGCTGCCCCCTGGGAGGCCGATCCGGAAACACTCGACAAGGCCGGTATCAAACTCGGGCGCGACTACCCGAAGCCGATTGTTTCACTCGACGAAGGACGCGATCGCGCCATGAAAGCCTATCGCCAGACCCGCAGTTCATGACCGTGTGACGGTCAGGGTGATTTCCTCTCCCTGATCGGTACGAAGGACCAGGGGGGCACCACTTCCGACCTCGAGCGACGAGAGATCCTCAAGAGCTGTGAGATTGGCGGCAAGGCTGAAATCGTGAGGTCCGATACGCCCCTTGAAGCCCTCGACGAAACTCATCGGCGAAAGGATCTCTTCGTCAGGGTCGGTGATGACGCTCACTTCTCCCTGACTGAGAATGGCGTAACTGTGCATCATCGGCTCGGAGAGGATCAGGAAATGCTCCCAGTCCTTCGCCTCCGTTGCCTGAAAATCGATCCCTGCATTCTCGACGCTGCGCAGATAACGCCCCGTTCCGTCGAGGCGCTGAAGCGTGATGAGACCATTCGTCTGGCGGGTGGCCTGGAGTTGGGGAATAGGCACCGGCAGCGAGACGATCTTGCGCAGGGTCACAGTGAATTGCTGAAGCGCAACGCTGTCGGCGAAGAAGAAGAGGCCTGGATAACGACCGGGAGGGGGTACGACCGAGAAAAGGCAATCCCGTAACGGATCATGATCGACAACATGGCCGAAGAAATCGAGAAGCCAGAAACGTGCGGAGGCATAGAGCATGGACAGGCGTCCCTTTCATCAGTCATGGGCCAGACGGCGCTCCCGGGAAAGGGAGCGGATCACTGACCTCTCCTATTGGGCCAGAGCCAGACATTTGTTCATGACGCTCGGCAGGGCCTGGTCCTTCAGGGCGTCGGGAGGGCAGGCAAATCCATCCTGATTATGGAGCGGTGAAAAATCGGCAATCGCAACATTCACGACAGTCAGATTCAGGACGAAATGTGTGAAAACATGCCGGATCTGTCCAGCGACTTTCCATGTCCGCCCCTCCGGCTCAAGCGCGACGGGGGCCTGCGACAGGGCATGGACCAGGGATATCGGCTCGTCGAGCCAAGCTGTTCCCGGAAATTCGGTCATCCCCCCCAACAGACCCTTCTCGGGCCGATGACGCAGCCAGAGAGCGCCTTCTCTGCTCTTGATGACAAAGATCACACCATGGCGTTCCGGTTTCGCCTTGCGTGGCGCCTTGACCGGAAAGCGAGCCGGATCCCCTGTTTCATGCCCCTTACACGGGTTGCGCCACGGGCATACGAGACATGAGGGTCGACGCGGCGTGCAGATCCCTGCCCCGAGATCGAAAAGAGCCTGAGTGAAATCGGAAGGGGCACGTCGGGCGTCGGGATCGTGGTTGAGGTGCTCTGCGAGTTTATCGAGCTGACGACGCGCCTGAGGCAGGGGTTCCGTCATTGCGTGGAGCCGCGCCGTGATGCGTTCGACATTTCCATCGACCGGAACGACCGGCACGCCGAAAGCGATCGACGCAATAGCCCGGGCGGTATAGGCGCCGATACCCGGCAGGGCCTGGAGTTGCTCAACCGTGTCGGGGAAGCCACCACGCGCCGATACGATCGTGGCGCAGGCATGAAGATTGCGTGCGCGGCTGTAATAGCCCAGCCCCGCCCAGGCGCTCAGCACATCCTGCAAGGGCGACGCTGCAAGGTCGTGCACCGTGGGATAACGCTTCAGGAAGCGCTCATAATAGGGCATAACGGTCACGACCGTTGTCTGCTGAAGCATGATCTCGCTCAGCCATACCGCGTAGGGATCGGCGCTTTGCCCCGGCAGGGCACGCCAGGGAAGGATCCGTCTTTGACGGGCATACCAGTCGAGCAGGGAAGAGGCAGAAGGAGTCACCCGGGCGATATGAAGCGCGAGAACGTATCCGGCAAGGGTGTTCATCCCTCCCCCACCCGAGGAACCGCTTCCAGTGTCCGATTTTCCGGCCCTCGTGAGGCGGAGACTGATGGTATGACGCGCCCCCGCACGGCCAGAACGGTCAAACCCGCTGTCACCGGCAAGGTACCCGGATCCGTCATGCCTGCGCAGGCTGGGTCGCTGGAACCACGCCGGAACATGGCAGGGCGGGCCCTGGGTGCCATTATTCCGCAGGTGACGCGTCCGGCGTTCAACAAGCGTCCGGCCCCGGCTGTGAGACTGATCCTGGACTGGGCCGAAATCGTGGGCCCCGCTCTTGCGGCCCAGACCGAGCCCCGCCGGGTCAGCCAGGGAACGCTGACGATTGCCTGCACGGGCCCCGTTGCCCTGGAGCTGCAACATCTGGCACCACAGCTTATCGAGCGTATCAACAACCATTGTGGCCCGCTGCGCACCGGGCGCGACCTGCGCTTCGATGACGGGACGACCCTCGTACGGAAAATCAGAATCGTTCAGGATCCCGCGGTCATGCGCCCTTCAACCCCGGCCGCGCGTACGCCTCCGCCCCCCATAACGATACCGGACATGAAGCAGGGTGAGCTTCAGGAGGTCCTGTCCCGTCTGGGTGGCCATATACGCCGCCGCCCCCGGCGATAACGAAACGATCTGGGCTCGCGCGTTCAGTCGGGCTGATCGTCCGCCAGGGCGGGTAATTTGTCACGAAACGTCATCCGGCGGTTACGCGTTCGACTTTATTCCGCCGCTCCCAGGCACGATATAATCGTGACGAGAGACGGATTGATCCGCTTTCCGAGGAAGGAAAGAGCAAACCCATGCGCAATCGCTATCTTGTCGGGACGGTGCTCTGCCTCGTCCCCCTGACATTCATGTCACCTGCGCAAGCCCAGCGGGGCGGCGGGTTCCACGGAGGCGGCGGTCCCGGCGGGGGCTTTCACGGCGGTGGAGGCGGCCCGGGTGGGGGCTTCCACGGTGGTGGCCCCGGCGGGGGTATGCCTGGTGGGCCCGGCGGCTGGGGTGGTGGTCGCCCCGGTGGCTGGGGTGGTGGCTACCGGGGTGGTGGCCCTGGCTACGGCCGAGTTGGCTATGGTCGCCCCGGTTGGGGTGGGCGTGGGCCAGGCTGGTACGGTGGGGGCGGCTGGGGCCGACCCTGGGGTGGTGGCTGGCGTGGTCCCGGCTGGGGCTGGGGTGGCCCGGGCTGGATGGGCTATGGCTGGGGTATGCCGGGCTGGGGCGGTGGCTGGGGCTGGGGCGGCTGGGGTTGGGGTGGCGGCTGGGGCGGTCTCGGCGTGGGTCTGGCGACAGGTGCCGTCATTGGCGCTGCCGTGGCGCAGCCTTACTATGCCGCCCCATATGGGGCTCAACCCTACGCCGCCGCCCCGTACACCTATGCCTGCGGTGGCTACGCGGGGTGCGACCCTGCTCAGGGCTACGCTTATCCGGGAGATCCGGATCCTAACGGGTACTGACACCCAGGCGGAGGGGATAATGCAGGATGCTCATCCCTCTGCCTGGTCCTGACCGGCGAGCCCGGCCTTTTCCCCATCACAGGGAGGCCGCCGGGCGTCCGGTCCGAGGATCAGCGCATACGGCCGCGACCGAAGATGAAGCTGAGCACGAACAGAACGAGGAAAATGAAAAAGAGAATCTTGCCGATGGATGCAAAGTCGGCAGAAATACCGCCAAAACCTAGAAGGCCTGCCAGAAGGGCAAGAATCAGAAACACGATTGTCCAGCGCAACAGGTCCATGGCGATCACTCCTTGATTGGAACATAACAAAATCGTCATGGTCCGGGCCTGAGCGTGAACGGATCAGTCTGCGACAGGTTTGCCTTCCACCTGCACACCCCTTGTTTTTTAATCTGGAAAGACGTTTCTGGGCATGAACCCGGCAGTGCGCCGTGGGCTATAAGGCACAGGAGATGATCCCATGAGCACGTTCCGCTCTCTGTACCGGCACGGTTTTGCTCGTGTTGCCGCCTGCACCGTTCCTGTACGCCTTGCCGACCCACGCTATAACCTGACCCAGATCATCGCCCTTGCTGCCGAATGCGATGCCGCGGGCGCTGCTTTGGCTGTGTTTCCTGAAATGGGCCTTTCGGGATACGCCATCGATGATCTGCGCCAGCAGGACGCACTGCTCGAAGGCGTCATCGAGGCTTTGCTCATCCTGCGGGAGAAATCAGCCTCCTGGGGGAGTGTGCTGGTGGTCGGGGCCCCCCTCGTGCATCGGGCCAGGCTGTTCAATTGCGCCGTCATTCTGCATCGCGGCAGGTTTCTGGGCATTGTCCCCAAATCCTATCTGCCCAATTACCGCGAATTCTACGACTCCCGTCATTTCACCCCGGGAACAGGGATAACCGGCGAAACGCTCGTTTTGGGCGACGAGACGGTCGCGTTTGGAACAGATCTGATCTTCGAGGCCGATGATCTCCCTGGCTTTTCACTTGGAATCGAAATCTGTGAGGATTTGTGGGTTCCCAGCCCGCCCAGCACGGCTCTGGCCATGGCGGGCGCAACGATCATCGGCAATCCCTCGGCCAGCACGATCACGATCGGCAAATCCGAAGACCGTCATCTGCTCTGCCGCGCGCAGTCGCAAAGGGCAATCTGCGCTTATATCTATGCTGCGGCGGGGGCGGGAGAATCCACCACCGATGTAGCCTGGGACGGACAGGTTTCGGTTTACGAAAATGGTCGGGTGCTCGGCGAATCAACCCGGTTTCCGGAGACCGCGCAAAAGACTCTTGTGGATGTCGATCTCGACCTGCTGCGTCAGGAACGGATGCGGATGGGCAGTTTCCATGATTGCGCACGCGCCAGCGCGACGACCCTGTGGCGTCGTATCCGGTTCACTTTGTCGCCCCCAAAGGGCGATATCGGGTTCGAACGCGAGGTGCCCCGTTTCCCCTTCGTGCCCGGCGATCCTCAGCGTCTCGATCAGGACTGCTACGAGGCCTGGACCATACAGGTGCGTGCGCTCACCCAGCGCCTGCGATCGAGCGGGGTCGAGCGGGTAGTCATTGGCGTGTCGGGGGGCCTCGATTCGACCCTTGCGCTTCTGGTCGCGGCACGTGCGGCTGACGAGATGGGCTGGCCACGCGACCGGGTGGAAGCCTATACGATGCCGGGCTTCGCTACAGGCGATACCAGCCTCGGACTGGCCCATGAGCTGATGGACGCGCTCGACGTTTCGGCGCATGAGCTCGATATCAAACCAACGGCCATGCAGATGCTGGCCACCATCGGCCATCCCTTCGCCGCCGGCGAAGCCGTTCATGACGTGACGTTCGAAAATGTCCAAGCAGGGCTGCGCACGGATTTCCTGTTCCGACTGGCAAACCAGTGCAACGGGATCGTGATCGGGACGGGCGATCTCTCCGAGCTGGCGCTGGGCTGGTGCACCTATGGCGTGGGTGACCAGATGTCTCATTATAATGTCAATGCGGGCATGCCCAAGACACTGATCCAGCATCTGATACGCTGGCTCGCCCGACGAGAAATCCTCGGGACATCAATAGGGACGGTTCTCGAGACGATCGTCTCGGCGGAAATCACTCCCGAACTCGTACCGGCCGACGCCGGCGGTGTGCAGAAAACAGAAGAAAAGATAGGCCCTTATCCGCTTCAGGATTTCAATCTTTACTACACGCTTCGTCACGGCTTCAGGCCGGGTAAGATCCTCTTCCTCGCCATGCAGGCATGGGAAGAAGCGGAGCGTGGTATCTGGCCAGCCCATTATCCCGACGACCGGCGCTATGCTTATGATCCCCACACCATTCACCGCTGGCTCATCCTCTTCGTGAAGCGATTCTTCGGTTTCAGCCAGTTCAAGCGTTCAGCATTGCCAAACGGGCCCAAGCTCTCTCCAGGGGGAAGCCTTTCACCCAGGGGCGAGTGGCGGGCGCCTTCTGACGGGACAGCGGCAGCCTGGCTGGAGGAACTTGAGGGTATCGACCTTTCTTGAGTGCTTACCCTGCGCTCCGGGGGGACATGTTCTTCATAAAACTGTGAGGGACTATTAGTTATTTATCTGAAATATTCAGGTTTCCTTTACCAGATTTTTCGTACATTTTTACCTTACGGCGAGGGATGCGTGGCATCCGTCGCCTTTTTTTGTTTTAAATCAGCACTTTACTCAACGACTTCCTGTAACACGACGTGTCATTATTGAAACACGAATGCCACTGAATGCGCGGACTTCTAGAGATTTCCAGATCATCGCGAATGAACGATGCGGCCTCAGCTTGACGAAGCCTCGAGCGAGCGGAGACATGGAATCATGAAATTTTATGTAATAATCACATATTTTTGATCGGGTGCGCTTCGGTCACGCTGAAGACATCAGGATAAATCCTATGATTTGCAAGGATATCCCTCTGAAATCTGGGAATTTCAAAACATTTCTACATAGAGAACGATTTCCCAATATGTAGGTTTTCTTCAAACCGGTATCGAATGATGTCCAATACCTGCAATTTATTGACTCCGCGGGAAGGTTAAGACATTCATAAGGAAGTTAGTGTTCAATGCGGGTCTTGCCAGACGGCACAACCACTGAAGCATGATGGGTCGACAGCGTCCGGCCCCATGCGACAGCCCAAATGTAACGGTTTGCGTCTGAAGCCTCCAAAAATAATAAAGGAGCTGATCGCATGGCGATCGTAACGGTAGTCGGTTCGTCTGGTATGACTGTGCAGGTCACTGTGGAAGGTGCCCGTATGCAGACGCTGGCCTCGAGCTACGCGAAGCAGATCTTGGACGCGACGACCAGCGGCAACCTGACTTCAGTTGATCTGGTCAACGGGTCGAATGCTGGTCCGTCTTCGGCGAATAGTGTCATCCAGGGTGTCGTGACGACCGGTGGCGCCTTCTCGATGCAGGGCAAGTATTCCAACCTCGTGATCGGTGCGCAGGGTGCGCCCTATCTGAGCCCGGAGGAAGCCACCCCGGTCGCCCCCCTGAACTTACCGGTTGCGGTCGATGCTACCGGTGTGGTGACGGACAACCTGTCGATCCTTGCGGGCAATACGGCAGGCGTGAGCTTCTATGCCGGGAACTATAACGGCACCTTCGTCTCGACGATGGGCAACAACCTGTTCCACGCAGATGATCGCACAGGCAACTGGACGATCGCCACGGGTGACGGCAATGACACTATCGTTGCCGGCAACGGCGTGAACAACATCCGCGCAGGTGAAGGCGAAAACCTGATCACCCTGGGCGCAGGTGCGAATTTCGTCGCCTCCGAAGGTCAGGACACGATCACCGGTGTCGAAAACGCTTCCGACACGGTCACCCTGCTGGGTGGCAACTCCATCGTCACGCTGCAGTCCAACTCGGCTGTCGTCGATGCGGCCCTTGTGGGCAGCCGCATCTCTGTCGGCATCAACAGCACGGTTTTCGGCGGCACGGGCTCCACGGTCGACTTCACCGGCAACTCGGGCACCATCGTCGGCGCCATCGGCGACACCATCTCGGCAGCAGGCGACCTCTCGGTCTATCACGGCTGCGATCAGTCCATCAGCGTGTCGGGTGCTCTCAAGTTCATCTCGGGCACAGGCAACACCTCGATCAATGCCGGGCTCGGCACGATCTGGGGCGCAAACGACCTGCACGCTACCGTCGACACGAACGGCCTCGCCCTGTTCACTGCAAACCAGCCCAACACAACGGGCAGCCAGTATATCGATGCGTCCTCCTCCAAGGGTACGCTCGAAGCCTGGACCGGTGCAGGCAACAACACGGTTATCGGCACCTCGGGTTCCGATCACTTCGTGTTCGGCACACAGTTCGAGAACTCGAACGGTGACAGCTTCGCCACCGTGACCGGTGGTGACGGCGCAGCCAACAGCTTCGGTGTTCTGGCAGGCCATAATGGCGGCGACATCACCATCACCGATTTCGGCAGTGCTGCCGGCAACATGTTCTTCATGTACAACTACAAGCCTGCCGATGCCGATCAGGCCGTGAAGGATCTGCTCGCCACCGCAACCGTGACCGGCGGCAACACCACGCTGCAGCTCGACAACAACATGAAGGTCACTTTCCTCGGCGTGACCGATCTGAAGGCATCGAACATCGTCATCAGCTGATTGCTGCCGTCGATCTCAGGACGCCTGCCTCTGCAAAGGCCCGATCTCCCAGATCGGGCCTTTGTTTTTCCAGATGGTAAAATTCGGTTATAGAAGAGCGGTGGACTACTATTTTGATCCCTCACCTCGTCGCCGAATGAGTACCTCTTGCCTGATATTGATGACCGACAGACACGATCTGCTTTTGACCCGAATGCTCCTCAGGAAGATGTAGCCGGATCCTCTGCCTATCTGGCAACACTTCGGGCAGACTCACTCCAGGCAGAGCTTCGTCTGACGAACCAACAGCTAAAGCTGATGCGCCGTTCGCTATCCTGGCGAGTCATGGAGCCTTTGCGTTGGGTTCGGGCCCTGACCCTCGGTAGATTGCCGCGCGGCATTCCTATCAACGAGGCCTGGGAGCAGTGGCTCGATTCCTATCGCACCGAAGGGTTCTTTAAAGCGATGGGTCGGTTTTATGCCGGGGGAATCGCGAAACGGCGTCTTTCACGGCATAGTGATCAGGCGGGCGATCCGCTTTTTGTCCCGACCAAGGAGCTTGCTGCCTTTCTGCGACGCCCGGCGCCCAAGGCGACACAGATGCTGCGCCCCCATTATTTGCTGATCGCCGATCTAGGTTTGCAGCAATGTACCAAATATCGCGTGACCCAGAAGGCCGAGCTGATCCGTCGTCTCGGCTGGACCGTACAGATCGTCGACTGGCAGGACAGCAGCGAGGCGCTCTCCTCGCTCCAGGTGGCGACCGAAATTCTGTTCTATCGCGTCCCGGGCGTTCCCTCGATACTCGGCTTGATCGCCGAGGCAAAAAGGCTAGGTCTTAAGCCGCGCTGGGAGATCGACGATCTTCTGTTCAGCAAGATCCTCTACCGGCGCAACGGCAATCTCGCGACATTGAGTTATCATGAGCGCCAGGGCCTTTACCATTTGGCCGATCTTTATCTGCGCGCGCTCCGTGCCTGTGGGCGTGGCATGGCCTCCACGGAAGCCCTGGCCGCCGAAATGCGCAAGGTCGGCATCGAGGATGTGCTGGTTCTGGAGAACGCGCTCGACACCCAGACGCTTAAGGTGGCCGAAACCCTGCTTGCCAACCCGGCCCCGCGCAATGACGACAGGATCTGGGTCTGCTACGGTTCGGGCAGCCGCGCCCATGACATGGATTTCAAGATCGCTGAAACCGGTTTGATCGCGGCCATGAAGGCAGAGCCGCGATTGAATCTCCTGATTATCGGCCCACTGAAGATCTCTCCGCTCTTTGCACAATTCGGCTCGCGCATTCAGCGTCGGAACGAACTCTCTTATGCCGCCTATCTGGAAGAACTGGCCAAAGCCGACATCGCCATTGCGCCGCTCGAGGACACGCTCTTCAATGACTGCAAGAGCAATATCAAATTTCTGGAAGCCGCCATTCTGGAACTTCCCTCTATCTGCTCACCTACCGATACCTATCACCGGGTCATCCAGTCCGGTGATAACGGATATCTCGCGTGCACGGCCGAAGAGTGGCGCGACATGGTTCTGGCACTGGCCAGCGACGCGCAATTGCGTCGCCACATCGGTCTGAAAGCACGCGAGACGGCGCTCGCACTCTATGCGCCCGACCGTATCCTGACCCAGCAGGCCGCTCCCATCTTCGGCGAGCCTCCTGCCTATGCCCACAAGGCGCCGCGTGTCCTGCAGGTGAACATCTTCATGGCCCCGCGCTCTTTCGGCGGGGCCACGATCGTAGTGGAAGCCCTTCTCAAGCCGCTCGCCAAGGCCGGCTTCGAGAACAGCGTTATGACGACACGTCCTGTGCTGGACGCTCTGCCCGATGGAGCCTTACGTTACAGAGTTCTGGATACGGACGTCTTTTCCATCGTAGCTGGACGTAACGCAGCGACAGACAACCTTGCCATCGCCCGTCAAATTGAGCGCTGGATCGATGCATGGGACGCTGAACTGGTGCATTTTCATGCCATCCAGGAAATGGGTGTCGGCATGGCCCGCATCTGCCAACAACGTGGCGTGCCTTATGTGATCAGCTTGCATGATTGCTGGTGGCTATCAGAGAGTCTTTTTATCACACGCGATGACGGGCAGTACCACCTTGAGAAGAACGAAGTGCCGCTTGCCCCTGGTGAATCAACACGCGCCTATTACCTGAATGAACGCCGCAAGGTCATGCGCCAGGCTTTGGCGGGTGCGGCAGCCATTCTGAGCCCCTCGGAAGAGCATAAGGGGCTTTATGTGCGCAATGGCGTGCCCTCTGACCGGATTCTGATCAATCGTAACGGCTTCACCTGGCCCTCGCGGCCCAAGGCGAAACGCCCGCCAGGCAGCAAGCTGCGCTTCGGTTTTGTCGGGGGCATCGGGTTTGTCAAAGGCTATGACCTGATCCGCAAGGCGCTGGAGCGCACCAAGCGCGATGACTGGGAACTGGTACTGGTCGATAACACGCTCAATCTGGGTTTTCCCTCAATCGATACGTCGGAATGGCTGGTGAAGGGCACGATCCGCACCGTTCCAGCCTACACCCAGTCCGGACTGGATGATTTCTATGATCAGGTGGACGTGCTGCTCTTCCCCTCGCAATGGCGCGAGAGCTATGGCCTGACCGTGCGCGAGGCCCTGTCGCGCGATGTCTGGGTGATCTCGACGGCACCGGGCGGCCAGGCTGAGGAAATCGTGGATGGCGTGAATGGCTCCCTCATCCCGATCATCGACGATCCCGCTCCGCTCCAAGCCGCGATTGAAGCCATCCTCGATCAGAAGAGCAGGTTCGATTCCTATGTGAACCCGAACAAGGGCAGCCTTCCGAGCTACGAGGATCAGGCGCAGGAACTCGTCACGCTCTATAATCGCATTCTTGGACGCACAGCCTGAACAAGCCAAGCCTCCACGACTCAGCCGTGCCCCCTTTTCCGGCAACGGGAGAGGGGTTTTCTTTTGCCCATCGTCTCACCCGGAAAGCGCACGACCGGCATGATTGCGGATCACACGGCCCGCACGACTGTGTAGAGAAAGGCCAAAGGTCGAGAGCTTAGATAGAGAGACACGCTTGAGGCGGTAATGGTGGTTTTTCCGGCACGTCAGCCGGGACTGCGCCGACAGACTAGCACTGACAGGGAAGATGAAGCGGATATTCGGCTTGCTTGGCGGGACCTTATCATCCTGCCCCCAGGTCATCGATTCCGAGGGAGTATTGGCCGAGCCGGACCTCGTTGCGGGAATGCATCTGCCGCAGCGTTACCCGACATCATTCCCCAGGTGTCAGACCCGGCAGAGCGCGGGCCTGACCAAGGTTCCGCGATAGACCCGGAACCTCGTAGGGGCTCCCATGCCGCGTCAAGGCGGCAGGGAGCGAAAGGGATCGTCAGGGTGTTGCCGGGAGGGCATAGGCCAGAACGTAATCGCCCTTGTTCGCATTAGTGCCGGTACGCGTCGCGCCACCCGCGACCACCAGCACATACTGCCTGCCCTTTTCGACATAAGTCATGGGCGTACCCTGACCGCCGACAGGCAGGCGCTCACGCCAGACTTCCTTACCCGTGCGCAGGTCGAAAGCGCGGAAATAATTATCGAGTGACCCGTGGAAGAAGGCGAGATTGCCCTGGGTGAGCATCGGTCCGCCCATGGTCGGCATGCCAATCGGCACGTAGAGATGCGGAATGATTCCCTTCTGGCCGAACACACCATGAATGGCGGCATCCTGAATGCTACCAACCGGCACCTGCCAGAGCGTCTTCTGAGTCTTCAGATCGATGGCCGTCAGCGAACCATAAGGCGGCTTGAAGCAAGGCGCACCGAGCGGTGAGACGAACATCGAGCGCTCCACGCCCCAGGGCGTGCCAAGCTGCTCGGAATATTCGCCTTCGGTCGAGGGAACGAGGCCGGCATGGGCGGCGTCCTCGCGCTTGATGAACTGTCCCCACATCGCCATGCGGATGTCGTTCACCACCAGCACACCGGTCTGCGGGTCAAGCGCTCCGCCGCCCCAGTTCGAGCCACCGTAATAGCCGGGCCAGATCAGGGTTTTCTGCTTGTCGCTCAGCGGGGTAAATTCCCCCTCCCAACGCATCTTCCGGAAAGCGATGCGGCAGTAGAGCTGGTCGAACACCGTACCGCCCCACATATCGCTTTCCTTCAGCGGATCGACGCCAATGGAGAGGGCGGAATAGGGCTGAACCGGGCTGATGCGCTGCCCGGGCATACCGTCAGTCGCGACCTTGCGATCGGTCACAGGCACGACAGGCTTGCCTGTACGGCGGTCGAGCACGAAAATCTGGCTGCGCTTGGTCAGAGCAACCACGACAGGCGTGGTCTCACCCTTGCCATCGGGCATATCGTACAGGATCGGCTGCGACGTCACGTCATAGTCGAACATATCGTTATTGGCTGTACGGAAATGCCAGTGTTCCTGGCCCGTGCGGATATCGAGTGCCAGGATCGCGTCGGTATATTCGTCCGAATAGTCATGGCGATTACCGGTCCAGAAATCCGGCGTCTGATTGCCCATGGGAATGAAGGCAAGACCCAGCTTGGGATCATAGGAGGCCGTGCCCCAGAAATTCGGGGTTTCGGTCGCATAGATCTGTCCAGCGGGGAGTGGGCGGCTGTCCTTGTCGCCGCGCGAGGCATCCCAGGCCCAGACCAGTCGGCCCGTACGCACATCATAGCCGCGAATGACGCCCGAGGGCTCACCGACGGTCATGTTGTCGTTGATCTTGCCACCCACCATGATCACGCCATCAGCCACGAGCGGGGCGGAGGTCAGATAATAGGAGCCAGGTGCCGTCGGGCCGAGCCCTTCGAGCAGATTCACCATGCCATGATCGCCGAAATCTTCGCAGAGCGCTCCGGTCGCGGCATCGAGTTCAAAGAGGCGGGCATCGTTGGTCGTGCTGACAATACGACGCGCACAGGGCGTTTCCGCCGTGATGGCGACAGGCGCGGGCGTCGCGGTTTCTACAGGCGGTGCAGCGGGCGCTGGCACGGAGGAGGCCTGGTCGGCAGACGCAGGAGTTTCCTCCGGGCCGAATGCTTTCGCATCGGGCCCCAGCAGCGACATGGTCGTGAGATCGGCATAGCTGACGCCACGGCAGCGCTTCCAGCCCTTGTTGCCGCGCGTCACCTGCATATGCGGGTCAAAACGCCATTTCTGCTTGCCCGTGACAGGATCGAGCGCAATCACCTTGTTCAGAGGTGTGCAGAGATAGAGCGTATCCGCGATCTTGAGCGGCGTAACCTGATATTCAGACCCGTCAATGGCGAGGTCCCCTGTATGGAAGGTCCATGCGAGTTTGAGATCGGTCACATTCTGCGCGTTGATCTGCGTATAGGGTGCGAAACGGTCACCCGTCAGGTTGCGCCCCCAGGCAGGCCAGTCATTGCCGTTCTGCTGCCCCAGCGCCCCATCGGCCTTGGGCTGCTGCGATGCATCTGCCGTGACCTCGGCATGAGGCTGAAACACACCGAGTATGACGCCACAGAAGATAATCGCATAGACCGCGGCGATCCCGAGCCCCCAGGCGCGTGGGACACCGCCGGAGCGCAAGGCGCCCGAACGCACTGCTCCACCGACAGGGTTACGCTCTGTCGAGCCGAAAAAGGGGGCCAGAACACCCACCACAATGGGCAGAACCAGAAACACCCCGACGCGCGGCAGGACGAGCCAGAACACATCGCCCACCTCACCGAACGCCCAGCCCGCTGCAACAAGGCTGAGCAGAATCGACAAGGGAAGGGCAATGGTCCGCTGGGCCATGACCGAGAACCCGACACCGGCCATAAGCAGACCGAGAACGATATAGGCCCAGCTTCCGCCAAGCCAGGCGAGATAGGCCCCGCCGAGGGCCAGAGCCACACCGAGCAACCCGATCACCAGGCCAGCAAGGGTGCATAATAAAGGAACAACGCGTCGCACGGGACATCCTCACGCTACGCCCCCGGGCAAAGCTTTGCCCGCTATGCAGGCCCGCCATGCCGAAAGCCGTTGGAGCAGTGAAGCCACCGGCCCTGTATGGACGGAAGATCTGTCAACACTTTGGATAACGGCAAGAAGAACCGTCACTCCAAGCTGTATCGACAGTCAGATCGCCCCACATGATCCGACGGCTCAAAGAATGGGCAATGTGCGTCAAAAATGTTAACTGTGCTTCATCACAAGTTCATCAAAGAGAAATTTTCACCAAAACGTTATTGTTGGCGAACGCCCGTCCGATATCCTGCCTGCCCCTTCGTTTTATCTGCGTAACCTCTGACGATACCTTGTCGGAGAGGACTCCCCTGGGGAGCCCGACCCGGGAGCCGCACTTCAGGAAACGCCATAGGGTTCGGGCAGGCTCGACATCACCGACAGAGCATAGGCAACCGGCGCGGTACGTTCGATACCCCTCGCCCAGGCAATCCCATGCTCCATGAAGAAATCATCCCCCGGCAATCCTCCATCCAGAACCGGGAGACGCGCATGCTGCGCCTCTGAAAGTAACGATACCGGCACCAGAGCCACCGCATCACAGGCGCTACGCAACTCTTCGAGCCTGTGAGGCACACTGATTTCAATCAACCTGTCCGGCAGCGGCAGACTTCGCGCCTGTAAAACCTGATCCAGGCGGTCGCGCATCGCCATGCCCTTGACGGGCAACAGCCAGGTGCGATCCACATAATGGACCCAGTTATCCAGCACCTCCGAGACGGTCAGTAACGCGCCATCGGCCTGAATCAGACAATGCTCCAGACAGAGCGTCCGGGTTTCGAACCGTCCCGAGACGGAGACCCCGAGGAGGTTGATCGCCACCATATCGAGCCTGCTGGCATGCAGGTCATCGAGCAGACGCTGACGCATGCCATATTCGATACTTACAGTGAGGAAGGGCTGCTCGCGCTTCATGCGCGACACCCACGCGATAAGCGGTCTCTCCAGCATCGGAGCCTGCAAGCCAATACGGACCTTGCCATGCAGCAGGGCCGTCTCACGCACGAAATCCTCACTCAGCGCCTGCAATTCATGATCGATCCGCCGTGCTGCCAGCAAGACACGCTCGAGTCCTGGCAGGGGCACAAGACGGCCATGCACACGCTCGAACAGGCGCTGACCGAGCAGGGCCTCGATCTCGATGCAGGATTTCGAGACAGCGGCGGGTGAGATGTTCAGTCTCTGTGCGGTCAGGCGCATGCTGCGCGTCGCATTCAGCATTTCCAGCAAATGCAGATGGCGCAGCTTGAGCTGACGATGCAGCCTCGATCCAGTCACCATGCCCTGCCCGCTCCTTCGACAACCAGACGGTTGACGCAGCATAACCTTATTTCGCTTCTATAACGAAACGTTTTGATTTCATTATTTTCCTACAGCCCGCGCAGGGCGGCAGGTGTTACCGCCGCCTGCACTAATAATAACCGGCAGGAAGCATGATGACAGACAAGCCATTCCAGACGCGCCAAAAGGCCCTGTGGTGCCGTTCATCCTTCTTTTTGTTGATAGCGACGGCCTTGACACCAGCTCTCGGCTTTCAGGCCCAGGCTGAGACTCAGGCTGCTTCTGCCGGAGGCGGGCACGGAGCGCGCAAGGCGCTTTCGCGGCATGCCTCTCCGGCGACCTGGGCATACAGCCATGCCTCAGCCCCTGCATCGTCACGAAACCGCAGCGCACGGGACGCGACATCACGTCCCGGGGCACCGCGTCTTAGGGCATCACGTCCCGGGGCAATGAAAAGCGGCTCCGAAACGCTGACGGTCACCACAGCACGACGGCGCTTCCATTTTACCGCAGCCCAGCATGAAGCCGATGCCACCACCCATATTACGGCCGAGACCCTGACGCGTCAGGGAGTGGTGTCTTTGCTCGATCTGCCCCGTGTGGCCCCAAACCTGACCGTTCAGAGCGTGAACGGCACAGGCACGACCAATTTCTTCCTGCGCGGCATAGGGCTGAACGACTACACCCAGAACAACATGTCCTCGGTTCTCGTCTATTATGACGACGTCGCCTATCCCCTGGCGCGCATGGCGTCCGGCATGATGTTCGATATCGCCGGCGCGGCTGTCGAGCCCGGGCCGGTCGGTTTTTCTCATGGCCAGGCGGATACAGGGGGAGAGGTGGCATTTCATACCAATGACCCGACCGATGACTGGCATGGCGGGGTTTCACAGGATATTGCCTCCTACGCCCGCAGCCGCACCAATCTTTTTGTGTCCGGTCCGATCGTGACAGACAAGCTCAGCTTCAGGATCGCGGGGCAGACCATGCAAGGTGGCGGCTGGCAGACCAATCCGAGCAATGGCGCCCATCTGGGGGATGCAAATCTGGGCGCGTTGCGCGCCAAACTGCGTTGGCGGCCGGAAGAGCATACGGAAATCATGCTGAGCGGGCATTGGGTCCAGGATGATTCCGAGGTCGTCGCAGCCAAACCCGTCGTGAATTTCCTGCCAAGCCGCCCCTACCCGTCACTCACCTACCAGCAGGCCCAATGGGGTTATAATACGCGTCTCGCCAGATTGATCGGCCGCCCGGCTAATCTGAAGCCCAGCGAGCATAATACGATGTGGGGGGCCGATCTCAAGGCGTCGCATGATTTCGGCTTTGCGACGCTCAGGAGCATCAGCGCCTTCGAAACCGAGCGCGTGGGCGAATATACCGATCAGGATGGCACGCTCTGGGCCACGGGCGATAACTACCGCAATATCGTTGCCAACAGCTTCTCGCAGGAACTGCGTCTGGAATCACGCAAGAACCGGCCGCTCGACTGGGTGATCGGTGCCTATTACGACCGTGTGCGCATGACGCAGCAATCCTTTTTCGATTTCACCGATTACGTGCCCACACGCGGCTATCTTCAGGAAACATCCTTCGGCCAGAACCAGCAGACATTCTCGCAATTCGTGCATCTGGCGTACAAGCTGCCCTATCGCCTGACGCTGATCGGCGGTCTGACCCATGAGGCAGATGACCGACAATTGCTGGATCTGCGTACGGTCCAGTTCGGACGGCGCTCCCTACAGTTCCAGTCTACCGGGTCCAACATGAACCAGTTTGCCGGCACGCTGGGCCTGCAATTTCAGGCCACGAAAGACGTCATGACCTATTTTAAGGTCAGCCGGGGCATGAAGCCGGGCGGTATGACCGCCAATAACACGGTGGTGCAGGGACAGCTCGACCCGTTCAAACCCGAAACCGTGCTGGCCTATGAACTCGGCTTCAAGGCCGATCTCATTCCCAATCGTTTCCGGCTCAATGCAGCCGCCTTTTATTACGATTATCACGACCAGCAATATCTCGGCACCTATGTCGTGCCCAGCTATGGTCCTCTCGGGCGCTTCGACAACATCCCCAAATCCGAGATCTGGGGGATTGAGTTCAATACCGAAATCAATCCGATACGCCATGTCTACCTGACGCAGAATTTCGGCTATCTGCGCAGCAAATACCAGCGTTTCCAGGCCATCAACGCTGCCGCCGTCAATGCCCAATACGCGCGCACGGGCATATGGGCGCCCATCTACACCGATTATGCCGGTACAGAAGGCATGAACCCGAAACTGACCCTTAATGGCTCCGGCGATTATCGCATCGCCTTCCTCAAGCGCTATGAAGGCGAGGCCGGGATCGACTGGAATTTCCGATCCGCGCAATCCATGGTGCCGGGCGGCACCGGTCCCTATCAGCTTCCGGCCTATTTCCTGCTCGGCGCGCATCTCACTGTGCATCCGCTCAAAGGACCGTGGACAGCGACGCTCTATGCGTCGAATATCCTGAACAGGGAGTATTTCACCACGAGTTCGCAATCGACCACGACGTATTTCCGTATTCCCGGCCCGCCGCGTTTTATCGGCGGCCGGATCGGCCTGACCTACTGAACGCCCCCACCCGCAAGGAAAGAGACGCCATGACAGGATCGGAACAGGACAGGAAGCGGATCATCATGGCCGCCTGTGTCGGGAATTTTCTCGAGTTCTATAATTTCATGGCTTATGCGTTTTTCGCGCCCATGATCGCGAGAGCCTTCTTCCCAAATACGAGCGGTCTGGCCGGTCTGTTCGATGCGCTCATTACCTTCGGTGCCGGTTTTTTCCTGCGGCCTCTGGGCGCGTTCTGCGTCGGTATCTATGCCAGACGCCATGGCCATCAGGCCGCGCTCATGCTGACTTTTGCCATCATGGCAGTGGGCTCCCTGCTTCTGGCCGCCACCCCGCCGGCAGGCTGGCTTGGCATTGTCGCCCCCTTCATGATCGTTCTGGCGCGCATGATGCAGGGCTTTTCCGATGGTGGCGAGGTCGGACCGGCCACCGCCATGCTCTACGATGCCGCTCCGCCCGGCAAAGGCGGCATTATCAGCATCATGCAATATGTGACGCAGATCCTCGGCATGCTGGTGGCGGTCATTTTCGGGCTGATTCTCTCGCTCGTCCTTTCCCATGATGCGCTTTACAGCTGGGGCTGGCGCGTGCCGTTTGTCATCGGCGTTGCCATACTCCCGTTCGGATTCTGGCTCCGTCAGCAAATTCCCGCCGCCCATACGGCACAGCATGAGCCCCATCCTTTCGGCGCAACGCTGCGCCTGCTGGTCACGCCCAAAATCCTGCTGGTCTTCGCACTGATCATTTGCGGGACCATCACCAATTACCTGCGCACATTCGGTGTCAGCTATGCCATTGCGGTGCTGCATCTGCCGCCCGGTATCGCCATGTTCGCCATGACCATCGGCCTGATCTGCGGCGTCACGGCGGTCATCGCCGGGATGCGTATCGCCAATCGCAATCCCGATCCGATGCGTTTCGTGCTCTGGGTTTCGCTCCTCGGCACGCCGCTCTGCATGGTCTATTATGGGCTTTCCATCACCTATCCGGGGCTCTGGACCCAGATAGGCCTGAACGTCACGATCTTTCTCTCCTCGGGGTTGCTCATCGCCCCCGTATGGCGCCTGCTGTTCGACGCTATCCCCGACCATAGCCGCGCCTTTATCTTTGGCCTCGTCTATGCCGTCGCCGTCTCGGTTTTCGGCGGCCTGACACAGCCGATTACCGTGTTGCTGATCGCCCGTTTCCATGATGCCATGGTGCCTGCCTGGATGATCGGTGTGCTGACGCCCCTCTCGCTTCTGGCCTATCTAGGACTGCGGCACCTCATGAAGCCAGAGCATCGCCCAGGCGCCTTTTCCCCCCTGCCCGACCGCGCCTTGTGACATCCCCCAGCTAACATGGCCTCCTGACATTGCCTGAGCGCGCTCCTCCGCGCGCGCTGGGCCTGCTCTCCTCTTCCGCCGACAAGGATCTTCTTCTCATGAAAAACACCGATGCCATCCTCTCCTTTGTCGATGACCGCGCTTCAAGCCTGATCGCGCTCAGCGATGCAGTATGGGAAGTGCCCGAGACCAATTTCGAGGAAGTCCGCTCCTGTGCGCTCCATACCGAGAAACTGGCTGAAGAAGGGTTTCGCGTCACACGCAACGTAGCCGGCATGCCCACAGCCGTCATGGGTGAGGCCGGCCAGGATGGACCCGTCATCGCCTTTCTGGGCGAGTATGATGCACTCCCCGACCTGACCAATGCCGCCGGGGTCATGGAACACACCCCGCTTCCCGGCAATGGGAATGGCCATGCCTGCGGCCATAATCTGCTGGGCTCCGCCGCGCTGCTCGCTGCCACGGCATTGAAGAACTTCCTTGCCGCGCATGATCTGCCGGGGCGCGTGCGCTATTATGGGTGCCCCGCCGAGGAAGGCGGCGCAGGCAAGGCCTTCATGGTGCGTGAAGGCGTGTTCGATGATGTCGATGCCGCGATCTCCTGGCATCCGCTGTTTTTCACCGGCGTGTTCCCCCCCTCCTCTCTCGCCAATATCCGTCTCGATTTCACCTTCACCGGCAAAGCCGCCCATGCTGCGGCTGCCCCTTTTCTGGGGCGGTCCGCGCTTGATGCGGCAGAGCTCATGAATGTGGGGGTCAATTATCTGCGCGAGCACATGCTGCCCAGTTCGCGCATTCACTACGCCTATCTCGATGCAGGTGGCGCTGCGCCCAACGTCGTGCAGGCGAAAACCACCATACGCTACGTGGTACGGACGCTCGATCTGGCCGATCTGGTGCCGCTGACGGAGCGTGTACGCAAGATTGCCCAGGGTGCCGCGCTGATGACCGAAACACAGGTGGAAGAGCGCGTGATCAGCGCCATGGCCAATATCCTGCCCTGCCCCCCGCTCGAAGCCGCCATGCAGGGTCATGTCGAGCGTCTTGGACCGCCGCCATTCGATGAGGCTGACCGCGATTTCGCCCGAAAAATGCAGGCTACCTTCCCCAAAAGCGACATCATCGCCGCCTTTCATCACGCCGGGACCAGACCCGATCTCGACAAGCCGCTCGCCGATTTTGTTCTGCCTGCCGGGGGCAATCGCTCGTCTCTCGGCTCGACCGATGTGGGCGATGTGAGCTGGACCGTGCCCACCGTTCAGGCGCTCGGCGCAACCTGCGCTATCGGTACCCAGCTTCATTCCTGGCAAATGACCGCCCAGGGGCAGTCTGCGGTGGCACATAAGGGCATGGTGCATGTTGCGAAGATCATGGCCCTGACCGGGCTCGACCTTGCGACCAATCCGGAGTTGCTCGAAGCGGCGAAGGCCGATCACGCGGCGCGTCTGGCAGTTCAGCCTTATGTGTCGCTCATTCCGGCGGAAACCATGCCCTCTGCCGATAACGAATAAAACCCTCAGGGCGGTCGGGGTAAGAGCCGCCGCCCTTTTAAGGATTCAGGTCGTCAAGGGGCGCTCTCAGCGCCTCTTTTTAACCATGGACTGGGCACAGGCCACCCCGATCAGCACCAGCCCCCAGATGGCGAGCGTCAGATAATCGCTGAAGCCGAGCAGATTGAACCCGGTCGCAATCAGCTGAAGCATGATCATGGCCAGAACCAGCCCTGTCACCCGTCCGAAACCGCCATTAGGATCGACTCCGCCCAGAACAGCGGCCAGAACCGTGACCAGCAGATAGGATTTGGCATAAGCCGCGCTGGCCGAATTAAATCGCGCCAGCATCAGGCAGGCAGCGCAGAAGCACAGGAAACCCGAAAGCGCGTATATCCTGATCGTTACGCGGTCGACATCGACCGCCGAATAGCGTGTGGCGAGCGCATTCGACCCGATCATGCGGATCGAAATCCCGAAAGCCGTATGCTGAAGCAGAAGGTGCACCACGCCCGCCACCGCCAGAAAGGCGAGGAAGGCCAGCGGTATCTGCGCCAGCGAGGCATTGCCGATCTGACCATAAAGGGCAGGCAGTCCCGACACCACCTCACCACGCGTCAGCCAGATGCTCGTGCCCTCGACAATCGACATGATCCCCAGCGTGACCAGAATGGGATGGACTTTCGTCCGCACGATCAGCCATCCGGTCACGCCGCCCAGTGCCGTCCCCAGCACCGCCCCCACCATGAGAACGATCACGATGCAGAACCCGACATAGCCCGTGCCATGGCCCGCCAAAGGCAGATGGCCGAGCACCGTCACCATGGCGAGGCCACAGGCATTGGCAATCGCGATGATGGCCAGATTCAACCCGCCCGACATCATGGGGATCGCCATGGCCAGCGCCAGAAGACCGAGCTGCGGGAGCTGGAACATCATGGAGCGCATGGAGCCGAGGCTGAAAAACCCGGGCACGATGAGGCTGAACCCGATGGCGAGCGCCAGCGCGGCCAGAGCCTGCCCCGACACACGCGCAGGAAACAGCCGCCGGAACGGAGCGGCAAGATCGGTCATGGAGGCGGAATGTCCTGTCTTATTGCCGGTCACGGGCAGATTTTCAGACATGGGCTTGCTCCGGGATGGGCGCTTCCTCGACAAGCCGGGAGCGCTTGCGGCTCTGGACCGAAAGGGCAGTGAGCGTCGTGGAGGCGAGAATGATCGCGCCCGTGATGATCTCGAAGCAGTAGGGCGAGATATCGAGCAGGTTGAGCCCGTTCTGGATGATGGCGAGCAGCAGGATACCGAGCGTGATCCCGCCGATCGTCCCCACGCCGCCCAGAAGCGATGCGCCGCCCAGAACCGCGGCGGAAAGGACCGATAATTCCGTGCCATAAAGCGCATTCGGTACGGCTTCACCCACGCGATTGGCCTGGACCAGCCCCGCCAGAGCCGCCATGAAACCGGCAAAGCCATAGGCAAAGAACTGCAGCTTCGAGATATTCAGGCCGATGCGACGCGCCGCCTCGGCATTGCCGCCCATGGCGTAAAGCTGCCTGCCGGTTCTGGACAGGGTAAGAAGGACCCAGCACAACAGGAGCGACACCACCATGACCACGATGGGCAAAGTGATGCGTATGAGATCGCCCCCGGATGTCTCGAATTGCAGGAAGGTGACGCGCTCGCTCCACCATTCGGGCAGGTTATAGATGGAGTGACCGCCCGTCGCATACATCAGCAGGGCGAAATACACATTCATGGTGGCGATGGTGATAATGATGGAATTGACACGCGCATAATGGATCAGCGCGGCGTTCAAAAAGCCGAGCCCCGTTCCCACGACAAGCCCGGCGGGGATAACGAGGAAGGGCGAGAGCCCATAATGCGTGGCCAGAAGAGCCGCGACATATTGCGCCACCGAAGCCGTGGCCGCGAAGGAAATATCGATCCCCCCTGCGATGAGCACGACGAAAAGCCCCGTAGCCATGATGGCCTGCACGGCGTAGCTTTCGGTCAGATCGACGAAATTCGACAGGCTGAGAAAGCTTGGCGTCGACAGGGACAGGGCTGCACATAAAATCACGATCACCCCGGCCAGCCAGAACTCGGGCCTACTGCGCAGCGTGGCAAAATCAGGCATAGATCTGCGCCTCCAGCGCCTGTTCGGTGATGTGTGCCGGGGAGTAATCACCCGCGATACGGCCATTGCGCATATGCAGGATGCGATCACAGGTGGCGAAAAGCTCGATCATCTCGTCCGAAATCACGAGAATGCCCACGCCCTGGGCGCTCAATTCGCGGATCAGGGCGTAGATCCCCTCCTTGTTCTTGATGTCCACACCCACTGTGGGACTGTCGAGGATGAGAATCTTGGGATGGGATGCAAGCCAGCGTGCCAGAATGACGCGCTGCTGGTTGCCACCCGACAGGGTGTTGATGGCATCCTGAACAGAATTGACCTTGATATTCAGACGCGCCACCCAGTCCTCGGCAAGCTGCACGCGCGCCCGATCGGTGATGGTACCAAATCGATTGGCCAGGCGGGGTAGAACGGCAATATCGAGATTATCGACGATGGATTGCTCGGCGTTGATCCCGAGATTGAGTCTGTCTTCAGAGACATAAGCCAGACCCGCTGCCAGAGCATCCTGATTGGTCCGAAAACGGCATTCCCGGCCATGCACGAGCAGTGTTCCGGAATCCGGTCTGGTCATGCCGAAAAGCGAGAGGGCAAATTCTGTCCGTCCGGCACCCAAAAGGCCTGTCAGGCCCAGAACCTCGCCCTCATGCAGGGTGATCGAGACATTCTCATACTCGCCCTTGCGCGTGAGCTGCCGGGTTTCAAGCAGGGCGGGACGAGCACTGCAATCGCGGGGAGCATGATGGGTCGCGATCTCGATACCGGTCATGAGATGGATCAGCGTTCTCTGGTCGAGACCGGATGCAGCATATGTGCCGACCATCCGTCCATCGCGCATCACCGTGATACGCTCGGCAATGGCAGAGACCTCGTCGAGACGATGCGACACGAAGACGATTGCAATCCCCTCTGCCGAGAGCTTGCGCACCAGATCGAGCAGGCGTCGCACCTCGGCACGTGTGAGCGACGCCGTGGGTTCGTCCATGAAAATCAGACGCGCCTCACCCGCAAGGCCGCGCGCAATGGCCACGATCTGCCGCTCGGCAATCGACAGCGCATCCACCGGACACTCCAGAGGCAGATCATGCCCGAGACGGGACAGGATTTCCTTCGCCTTGCGCCGGATCGCAGCGCGCGGACTAAAACCACGCCCCAGATTGGCATCGAAGGCGATGTTTTCGGCCACGCTCAGATTGGGGAAAAGAGCCAGATCCTGAAACACCACCTGAATGCCAAGAGCACGGGCGCGCATCGGATCGAGCGGCAGGACATTCCGACCGCCAATACGGATGTCCCCGCCTGGGTCGGGGGCGTGTACGCCGGATACGGCCTTGATCAGCGTGGATTTGCCGCATCCGTTTTCGCCCACGAGACAATGGATCTCGCCTTCGCGCACATCCCAGTCGATCCCGCGCAATGCCTGGAAACTGCCGAATGTCTTGTGCACATGGCAGAGCTCCAGAAAGACTGCGCCGGTCACAGCCCCAGCGCCACCAGCGCATCGATGGTCGATCGATCGATGATCTGCATCTTTGGAGCAAGAATGCTGCGCTGGGCCGGATCGACCTGCAAGGCACCGATATCGGTCAGGTCCATACCATTGGTGATGGGCTTGCCGGTCGCCATCATCATGCCCAGACGCACCAAGGTCTGCCCGGCCAGAAGCGGGTTCCAGATATAGCCACAGCGTATTGCGCCGGAACGCACATATTTCGCCCCCTGCCCAGGAGAGAACGGCCCGACCACCGCAACGCTCCGGATCTTGCCGCGCGCATCGACCGCACGTGCAGCTCCGATCGGCCCCTGCGACCCGAAGGCGAGCACCCCGGTCAGATCGGGATGGGCGCGCAACTGATCCATGACGGTGCGATAACTGTCATCCACGCTTTCACCGCAGCCGAAACGATCCCCGATCAGATGCATGTCGGGATATCGCGCCTTCTGCAACGCGATGGCCGCATCGGCGCGCATCTTGTGCTGGGGAACGGTCAAAGACCCGACAATGATGATGTACCCCCCCTTGCCGCCGGTCGCCTTGGCCAGCGCCTCCATATGGCGTTCGCCATCCGCAGCGGGGGTCGTGAATTCGAGATCCCATTCCGCGCCCTGCTGGCCGGGGCTTTCATGGCTGATCACATGAATACCCGCCGCGCGCGCACGCTGCAGAACCGGCACCAGTGAACTGGCATCATTGGGCACGACACCGATCACATCGACCTTGCGTGCAATCAGATCCTCGATGGCACTGACCTGCTGGGCGGCATCGGCCTGGGTGGGACCGATCATCCAGGCATTGCAGCCGGTCTCCTTGCCCGCGCTCTGGATACCGCGCTCCATGGCGTTGAACCACGGTATGCCGCCGATCTTGGCAACGATGGCAATTTTCTTCTGACCCCCTTCGGCATAGGCACCGGAGAAACGGGCAGAAGCGAAAGGAGAGAGAGCGGTCAGGCTGGCGGCGACGCCCATGAAACCGCGGCGGGAAAGGGTCATGATCTCGACCTTTTCAGAGCGTCACGGGGCGTCGTCGGGACACCCGCGTGACGGGATGGGGTTCGGGAGAAAAGCCGCGTCTTTAGCGCTTCTGGCGGCCGAGCGCCTCGCGTGCCGATTTCATCTGCACATCGGTGAAGGCCTTGGCATGGGCCGCGAGATCACGGCTGTCTTCCCAGAGATTGCGCCAAATGCCCAGAATCCCTTCGAGCGGTTGACCGACCACCGCTGAGGAGAAGGATTCGAAAGTGATCGGCCCCTGATACTGAATGCTCTCCAGCGCGCGGAATATGCTCGGGAAATCGACCGAACCCGATCCAAGATAGCCGCGATGCGAATCCCCGGTATGGAAATAGCCCAGCAGATCGCCCGCCTCGCGAATGGCCTCGGCGGAATCCGCTTCTTCGATATTCATGTGATAGCAATCGAGGTGCAGCTTCACATTGGGCATCTCGACGCGCTTCACATAGGCAATCGCCTGACGTGCCGTATTGAGCACGTTGGACTCGTAGCGATTGACCACTTCCATGCCCAGCGTGATGCCACTGGCCTGCGCCTTTTCAGCGACACGACGCACCACTTCGATAGAGCCGCGCACGCCTTCTGCCGTCACCGGCGTCGCGTATTTCTGGAAGGCGGAATAGAGAATGCCGCAGACATGGGTCGCCCCGACATCTCGGGCAAGGGAAATGGCATCGAGCAGATGCGCCTCTCCCCGACGGATACGCTCCGGGTCGCCCGAGGAGATATCCATATCTGCAGTCAAGCCGAAGGACATGGTGATCCCGAGACGATTGGCTTCGAGTTCGCGCAGTGTTGCGGGCACGTCGAAGGCCTTGAGGTCCATGGTCGAGGCCTCGATCAGATCGTAGCCGAGTTCAGCCGTCGAGCGGATGGCCATGGCGGCGTCTTCAGGCGTCCAGCCAGCAGTCCAGACAAAAGCGTGGAGTCCGAGCTTGTTCATGACAGATTTCCTGTTCTGGGGGGTGCGGTCGAACCGCGCACCACCAGCGTGCAGGCCAGTCTGACCTGCAGGGGGGCAGTGCCTTCGCCCGCAATACGCAGCATGAGGCGCGACCAGCCCTCGGCGCCCAGCGCATCCACCGGCTGGCAGATGGCGGTAATGGGCGGCAGGGTGGCACGCATCCATGCATAATCGTCGTACCCGACAAGCGACATGTCACCGGGTACGGCGTATCCGCTCTGGTGCAGGCAACGCAGTGCCCCCAGAGTGATGGAATTGGTCAGGGCGATCACGGCGCTCGGCGCGTTCGCACCGGCAAGCGCTTCGGTCAGGCCGGGCGGCCCGTCCTCGAAATGATGACCGACTTCAAGAACGCGCGGTTCGGGAAGACCGGCGCGCGCGCAATAGGCTAGAATACCCGCACAGCGTTCGCGGATATTGGCCAGAGAGAGCGTGGTGGCCACGACGAGCATATGACGATGACCGAGCCCGGCGAGATGCGCCGCGATTTCGGTTGCTGCCTGCTCGTTATCAACGGCCACCGTATCGGCGACGCTGGCACCGGGCAGGCGGTCCAGAACGACATAGGGCACGCCTGAGGCGTCGAGCAGCCCTGCATCGGCAAAACAATCGTCGTTGGGCAGAACGATCATACCCGCCGGTCGCCATGACAGCAGCGCCTTCAGACGGGATGAAGCCAGCGCGCTATCCTCGCCAGCACTGGCCACGATGATGTCGTAGCCGTCGCGACGGGCGCAATTTTCGATACTCGCGATGATCGCAGTAAAGAAAGGATTATCGAGGCTGGGCACGAGCACGCCGACGATCCTGTTGCGCCCCTCGCGCAACTGCATGGCGGCACGATTAGGCAGATAGCCGAGTGTATCGATCGTCTTCTCGACACGCGCACGAACGGCATCGGATACATTCTTGCGGCCACGCACGACGTTGGACACGGTAGCAACGGACACGCCCGCGGCCTCGGCGACATGACGTATCGACACCTTACCCGGTCTGCGCGGCATCATCGCTCCCGTTAGTTAAACGTTTAACTTGCGGAAACGAGGTAAGATGACTTTCGCATTTCAGGGAAATGACATTTTCGTCACCTTGACGCCTCGCCAGGGTTCGGCGTCGCCTACCAACGGCGCGATCGGCATGGCTCAGAGGCCTGGTGTCACGCAACCGAGACCTCGCTTGGCAGAATATCTCGAACGAAAGTCAGGGAATCATTGATCCTTTCTTCGATATAGGCCAGTTCGAGACGCCGCACCCTGCGCCAGGGCGCAGCATCGATACCCCGGCGCATACGCAAGGGAAGTTCCACCGCGAAAGGCAGCGCAGAGACTTCAGCGAGCAGAGCCAGACATTCGGCATCGCGACTCCCCCCTGCTCCCAACGCATGGAAGCTCCAGCCATCGGACTTATTCACCAGATACAGGTCACGCGCGAGGTCGCCATCGCGCCCGATTATCGGATATCAGATCCTCTGACCTCCACCCTGCCTGTATCACGATGCACCGGATGGATTACTGCGTTGGGGCGCCACCTCCCGCTATCGGCACCTGTCGGATACGCCGTTCGACACAGTACGCGCTGCGCAAGAATGCCGAGAGAAATCACTCAGTTCGTCTTGCAGTAGCCTCGTATCCACGCGGGCGCTTCGGGCTCGAGCGCGCCATTGACCGCAATATGGCGCTCCCTGGCCCAGCGATAGCCCCACATAGGTCCGTAGACGGTAGCCATTCTGGGCTCGATAGCATAGGCAGGATCGGCTTGGGCCTCTTCCAGAGTGATAAAGCGCGTTCCGTCTTTCCTGAAAATATCGATGATCGCAGGGAGTACCACTGCGTTCAGCCGATTGCTGTGCAGGAGCATGATCGAGGGAATTTCACGCCCCATGACGCGGGTATCGAGCGCACGATAATAGGGAATCTCGACCCGAACATAGTCCAGATAAGCGCGCTCGATCTTCCCCATCGCGTCGCTTCGCGCATGGGCGAAAGCACATTCATAAGCGTCGTTGAAAAGATAATCCTCGACGTCGATCGTGGTCGCCGCCAGACGATACCCATGACGATGCACAATATCGGAAAGGGCCAGACGCTTCGCTTCGGTGTCTCCGACATGGTTATACGGAAACCTGAAAAACGTGAGCGTGCGCCCCGCCTGATGCGCAAGCGGTCCGATCGTCGCCTCCCCCTGCGTAATTTCCCGCTCCACCTGGACAGGCGTGAGTGTGTTGCTGTCGAAATGATGAAACCCGTGATTGGCCAGCACGAACGCCCCCTCGTTCCAGCGCTGAACAAGTCGCGGCCCTTCCGCACCCAGCGCCTGTACCTTGTCTTCATTGACGAAGGCGGTGACCGGAATGGCATGTCGACGCAGCGTATCCAGAATAGCCGCATTGGCTGAGAGAGCCGCCGCACGATTGGCTTGCGGCGAGGCGCCCGGCGCCATCACGTAAGGCAAGTCATCGAAGGTCATGGCGACAGCGTGGAGGGCGGGGGCATCGGGGCCTCCAAGGGCAGGCTGCCGATACTCCGAGGCACAGGCCTCCGCTATTGGAAGGACCAAAAACAGAAGGCCGAAGGCGCGCAACGCCCGCGACGAAAAACGGATCAGAAAGGGAGGCATAATTTTTTGCATGATCTTTTTTGCTCCTCACCGGGGTCAAGTGCGGGCAATCCCCGGTTAGAAGTAGAAGCAGGCAAGATCATGGCTTTGTAACGTCAATGTAATGACTGTTCCTGGGCGGAAATCGCGTCGCCAGGGGGCACCTATGGCCTGCCATCACCGATAGACGGCCAGGCCCTCCTTGCATGGTGCAGCGCCCCCGGCATGCCCCCCACAAATCGCTCCCAGTACATACCCGTCTCCTAATTACCCGCCCGGAAGTCTTGTCGCTTATTCTACGCTTGGCGCGGTCGGAAGCTCATTGACCGTCACCAAAAGGCCTACACCGTCGATGCGTGCGACAAGCAAAAGTCACAGAGTGCTGGCCGCCTTGTCACGGCCTGCCTCCTAATTGCCCGCCCGGGGGTCTTGTCGTTTATTCCACGCTTGGCGCGGTCGGAAGCTCATTGACCGTCACCACACGCCAGACACCATTAATACGCTCAATGATCGAAAGCGACAGATTCTGGATGGAGAAGCGCAGTCCTGTATCAGGATGGACATTCAAGGCATGCGAAAGCGCCGCGCGAATGGCCCCGCCATGGCTGACCACCACCGTATCCTGCCCCGCATGATGGTCGGCCATTTCATCCAGCGCATGGCCGACACGCGCACACACATCCAGCATGCTCTCCCCACCCGGAGGCTGCTCCGATGCCGAGAGAGACCAGAAATTATGGGCGGTCTGACGCAGCTTCATCGGCAGTTCCTCATGAGGAAGGTTATGCCACTCCCCCATGGATTGCTCGGTCAGGCGCGGTTCGATGGTCAACGTGCGGGCACCGTACCCGGCTGCGAAAATAGCCTTTGCCGTATCCTGCGCGCGCTTGAGGGGCGAGACCACCCAATTCGCTTCATCCGGAAGCCTGCGCCCGAGCGCCGTGTAATAGGGCACCTGCAGAGCCAGATGCTCGGAACAGAGTTCGACATCCAGAGACCCGTAGACACGTAGCCGGGCGGTTGCCTCCACAATGGCATGACGAATAAGCCAGAACCGCGTGACACCCGAGGGTAACTGCATGGAATCGAGGAAATGACCGTGCGCCTTGGGCGCGGTCGCCCCGATATCATTGAATTGGGGCGTATTCGGCTGGGTCATGATACCAGAGACTTTCGCGAGAAATGAGAGTGAGGCGCATAGCGCGGGACAGGGCCAGCCGCTTCGAGCAGGTCCCAGTGCCGCAGGATGAGAGAAAGCTTGTCGAAAACGCGACGCATATCGGCAAATTCCCGCGCGAGACGCACCTTGTCGGTCATGCCGGCATGGGAGGGCTCACCCGAAACCAGTCGCGCCCCGGCGCAGAGACGCAGCGCCCCGGCATTTTCGCCCCCCAGAGCCGGGTGCGGCACGGGCACGGGCTGCCCCAGATGGCAGAGCAATTCAGCGAGCGGAGATGCCGCGATCCAGGGTGACAGGTCGCTATTCAACCAACGATGCAGTGCGCGCGCCTTTTCCAGTGCCAGTGGCTTTTCCGGCGTTTTTGGATCCTGCACGAGGAAGGAGAAAACGGTCGGAATCACATCCCAGACTTCCTGCCCGCCCAGATTTGAACGTTCAAGAGCCGGCACCGGAAGCAGGGTCAGGGCGGGGTGGAGGTCGATCACGTCACGCGCATTGGTCTCGAAGCGCCGCAGGATGTCGCTGATGCGCTTGGGCGTCACAGAGGTGAAGGCGGCGCTCTCAGCCAGGGCCGCTTTCCAACGCAAGGCGAGCCCCAAATTGCCCCCACGGCGCAGGGGCGTGGGAAGGCGGGTTGCGGGCCAGTCGCATCGATTGAAATAGGCCGAAAGGCCGCCCGGAAGCGTGTAACCGGCCAGGGCAGCGGGTTCAGTTCGCGGCAGGAGAACCGCGCCGCAAAATGGAGGCCCGGTCAGGAACTTGGAGCCCGTGGTCATGACAAGCATGCCCTTGTGGACGAGGGCGTTGATGCGCTCGGGGGCGAGGCGGGCCTGACAGGCATCGACCACGATTGTGATCTGATCCGGATAAGCCTTCATGAGGCTGTCTATCAGTTCGGCACGGGGGCCGACGAGACCGGTTTTGGACATATCGAGTTGATGAAGAATGACGTGATGCCCGAGGGCGAGTTCCTGCAACACGCAACATCGTATCGCATCATCGCGCTCCGACTCATCGCGTGGTGTGCCATCCGGGTGGCGGATGTCGATCCCCACAAGCCGGGTGGCCGTGGGAAAGCCTGCCAGGAACTCCGCCTTGTCAGCCTGTGTACCGAGCGCGGTGCCAGAAGCGAAGTGACGCCCCTGGGCCGCCAGAGGCACGCCACTTCCTGTCTCATCGGGCGCGATGAGAATATTGACCACCGGCGCTCCGCAAGCGCGCCTGAGCCCGATCGCCAGTACGGCCAGTTCGCAATCCGTCCCTGATGCAGCAAGCACAACATGATCGCGGCCTTCGAGCCCGTATAGCGCCGCCAGACCATCACGCACAGAGAGACAGGCGCTCTCGCAGGCCTGCTGCGCCGATGCCCCTTTCAACGCCTCGATCAGGAATTTCCGTCGTGCCGTTTCCGCCCCCAGATAGCCGCGTTCGGAAAGCGACGACGCTGTAGAGGAAGAAAAGGTCACCGCCCATGGGCGCGGGCGGTGCGAACATCCGTACCGATTGAGCCCGGTTGCGGGATCGATGACAAGACGCTCATCTCCACCATCGGCCATCAGCTCCTCAGAGGGAGCAAGCCACGGCCAGAGCGGCTCGAGCCGCGCGAGCAACAGCGCAGGCTCGACGGGAGAAAGCGATGCCTGGGAGCAGAACTGCGTGAGAAAAGGCCAGAGCGCGGTGACGCGCTCTGCGCAGGGCGGATGTTCTCCAGAAAATTCCGCGAGCCAGCTCAGCTCGACGGGGAGCGCGAGCGTTTCACAATCGAGGAGATGGAATCGCGCCGCCACCCGGGCAGCGACAATCGCCGCAAGCGGTCTGTCGCGCACGGGCAGTTCCTGCAGCAGGAAGCTCCACTCAAGGGCGTAACGGAGAAGGGTCGGTGCCATATCCGGGCGCTCGAAGGCCAGAGCGCCCAGGGTGATGGAGTCGGCAGAAACGGTGAAAGCCTGGGTCAGACGCGGGGAGAGATTGAAGACACTCTTATCCGACAGGCTTTGCAGGTCCGGGCGATCGAGCGCCGAGAACAAATCATCCGTCACTTTTTCTGCAAGCACGCGACGCCATCCCGATGTGAAGAAGCAGGCGTTATAGACCATGGGCGGGGGAACCCCAAATCAATCGAACCGGTCCTCACCTGTCCTGTCGCGGTCCCTTACCCGCATTGGCCAGACATGGATCGGCCGTGATCTCATGCCGTCCGGGCACGGAAACATGAGCAATCCTTCCTGGCAGATAAGCGAGAAGGCCTGGCGCTCAAGGCGCCGCCTCCCAACGCCATTGCAGCGAAAGCGGCAGTCATGATCGGAGGGCATCCGGACCAGCTTTCTGGCGCACCAGAGCGATGATCCTATCCCTCAACCACCGATGGGCGGGATCGGCATTCAGGCGCGGATGCCACAGCGCGCTAACAGTGATTCCTGGTGTTTCAACCGGCGGGTCGAAAGCGCGCAGCCCACTCGTTCCAGCTCGCGTCAGGCAGGACCGCGGAACCAAAGCCACCAGCGCCCCCCCTTGCGCGAGGCGCAGAGCGTCATCGAAGCCTGGCACAACAACCGCGACCCGACGGTGCAGCCCAAGGGCCTCAAGAGCCTCATCCACAGGACCCCGCAAAGCGCCACGCCTGGAGGTCACGACATGCCGACAGGCTGCGAAACGCTCTGGTGTGAGGGGCGCCGCGACTACAGGATGATCGTCACGCACCACGGCCGCAAAGCGATCATGAAAAAGCGGCTTCATACGCATCTCCGGCCCGAAGTCATCCGGCCCGATCACCCCGATTTCCAGATCGACCCTGCCCTCACGCAGGGCAGTAGCCCCCTTGTCACGACGAGGCAGGAAAACGAGTGTCACCGAGGGCGCTTCTGCCAGCAAAGCTTCGGTCAGGATTGTTCCATAAGCTTCGAGAAATCCGTCATTGGTGCGCAGGATGAAGACGCGCTCAAGTGTCTCGGGCGCGAAGGTTTCCTCGGCGGGGGAGAGAAGCACAGAGGCCCGAGCCGTGACCTCGCGCACCTGATCACGCAGCAGAAGGGCATGGGGTGTCGGCACAAGGCTGCGCCCCGCCCGCACCAGAAGCGCGTCGCCTGTCGCCACTCGCAGTCGGGCCAAGGTCCGGCTCATGGCAGACGGACTCAGATCAAGCGCTTTAGCCGCCTCAAGCACACTCTCCTCTCTCAGCAGCGCCTCAAGAGCAACGAGCAGATTGAGATCTTTCGGGATCATGACCCCCCTCCTTTTTGGCCAAGCGCCACGAAGAGCGTTTGATGCATTGATATGCTGCAATTCATGCATCTGGCGCCATCATGGACCAGCCTCCACTCTTGAAGTCCATGCTTTTCCTGCTTCGGCAAAGGACCACGCCATGACGAAAACACCCCTGTCTGCACCGCCTCCCCCGCATCTGCTTCTCGTGGGAGCGTCTCGTGGACTTGGCCTTGCCCTGGCCGAGGCCTTTCTCATGCGCGGCTGGCGCGTTACCGCCACACGACGCGGTACACCCGAAGATGGGCTGGCCGAGCTGGCCACGCGATTTCCTGACTGCCTGGTGACTGAGAAGCTCGACATCACCTGCGACACCCAGATCGCAGCGCTCAGACAGACGCTCACCGACGAGCGCTTCGACATGCTGTTCATCAATGCGGGGACAACCAATGCCCAGCCCGATCAGCCCATCGGTCAGGTCAGCACCTCGGATTTCATGCAGATCATGCTGACCAATGCCCTTGCCCCCATGCGGGTGATCGAGACGCTGGATTGTCTCGTCAGCCCGCAAGGACTGATAGGGGTGATGTCCTCGGGACAGGGCAGTGTCACCAATAACAATGGCGGGCAGCGCGAACTCTATCGTGGCAGCAAGGCGGCACTGAACCAATTCATGCGCTGTTACGACGCGCGTATCGGCCGGTCACGCCCCCTCGCCCTCATTGCTCCGGGCTGGGTGCGTACGTCACTGGGTGGCGCGCAGGCACGCTTCTCGATCGAGGAAACGATTCCTGGTGTGGTGGACGTCCTGAGCGCCCATCAAGCCGGTAGTGGACTCATCTACCGCGATTTCAAAGGCCGTGATGTTGCATGGTGATGGATACACTCAGCATAAGGGTGACGCGGAAGACCGATGCAGCCTGCGTGCCATTTGAGTCTCTATTCACTTTAAGAAATAAAAATTAAATACTCATTAAACTGTGAAAGATAATAATCTCGCTGATATAGTTGCACGAGCAGAGCTTTCTTCCCAAACGTGTCAGCTCTACCTCGAAAGAAAATGGAAAACCATGCACCTCTCGTCGCGCTTGAGATACATATCGAGCATCTCTACCATACTCCTCACTCTGTCTACTCACTCCGCGAGCGCACAGACGCAACGAGTTTCACCATATTTCAAGAACCTCCTGGTTGAGCACAGCAACGGTACAGCGTCGATTGGACTTGGTGACAGCAATGGTATCATCGAAGGCATGGCTACCGGCGATCAGTCAGCGCCCCGCGCTGCCTTAAAGAAAGGTAGCCCCTTTTTCGGACTACTGGCCCTGATCGTCGTAGACAGAATGACAGGCAGTGTTCGCGATGCTGTTTCTGACACCGAATTACTCAAAAAGTCTGTACGAGACATGGGTGTTCCGTATGACGTCGAGACACTGGCCTATTTTGCCGATGTCCTTGAAGCAGGGAACAAAATCCTTGAGGGCGACATGACCGGCTGGATCAGAGCCATCGACTCGGTGCGTAATCACTACGTCGTTCCTGTTCGGCAGGCGCTCAACATACCCGGTCTGGTATTCAGCGATCTGGATGTTCTTGAACCGAGCATTCCGGTTGCAGACATCCCCGAGCAATCGGCCGATATCGCTCCCGAAAACCATGTAGAGTTCAGTACTCCGTCCAGATTCGTCGGGCAACCAGGCGTCTATCCCCATATCAAAGGCACGCTCAACGGAGCGCCGATGAACTTTCAATTAGGAACAGGCAGTTTCATTGGTGCCATGCCCATGGAAATGTTCAATGCTGGCCATTATCGCGAGATAGGTCACATCGACACTTCAGTCGATACGATGGGTCGAAAGACAGCCGCACGCTATGTCATGGCCGATACGATCACTCTCGATAAAAGCACTTTCCATAACGTCATCTTCAAGGTCACAAAATCCGATTTCCTGACGTTGGGTATGGGGTTCCTGAGGCAACTCCCGCACGCGACGCTTTCGCGAAATGCCCTGGATTTTGGCGGCAGCGCACCCTATCGCTGTACAACCCCCATCCATCTATCGATGAACATGGACGGTACGGCCCTAAGCCTCGTCTTTCCGCTTGTCTCACATCATAGCCCGCAGTGGAGTGCCTTCTCTACGGGCTTACAGGGTGGAACAGCGTTTTTCACGGTCACGCCCCATTTCACCCCTGCAGAGTTGGCACAATCAGGCCCAACGGCTGGCGATACGACGCACGGTCTGGGTTTCTACCGAGCAGTCGAGACCCCGATCGATACATCGCTCTACGGGGTAAGGCTACACGATAAGGTGCAGAAAATCCTGGCACCCTATGCTCGCGCCGACTCCAAAATGTCCCTTACAGCCAACCTGCTGCTCTATGGGAACGTCTCTTACGATTTCGCCTCGAGCACAGCATGTTTTACCGCCAGACACTGAGAGCCCTGCCTGATGATTCGTCTCAATAGATATTCGCGAGAAGAGGCAGCCTTTTCTCGCGGGTAACGTTAGCGGTCGGGATTGTTGTGACGTTCTCCCTGGAGGAGCGCCCTTATCCCTGAGAAACAATCATTCCGGCGTCGCTGGAGGACCGTGTGCATGTCGAACGGCTGGGCTCTTCCTTTCATCCTCGTTGCCGGTGCGCTTCAGGCGCTGGGCGCCACCATGAACGGGGCATTGGCGAAATCCCTCGTCAATCCGTGGCTTGCGACGTCGGTCTCGTTCCTGCTGGTGCTGTTTCTCTCCATCGCCCTGTTTGCCTGCATGCCGCGCCCGCTTCCCAGCGCGGGTGATCTTGCCGCAATGCCCTGGTGGGCGCCGCTTGGGGGCATTACGGGGGCCGTGGCTGTTTTCGCAGGGCTGCTCCTGATTCAGAAACTGGGGGCGGGCCCGGTCAACGGCCTGACGATTACGGCCAATCTCGTGACCAGCCTGCTGATCGATCATTTCGGGCTGCTGCGCATGGAGGTGCACAGCCTCAACCCCTATCGTATCGCAGGTGCCGTGCTGATGATCGCTGGCGTCGCGCTGATCGCGCGTTTCTGAATGGTCCGGGGAGGATAAGGGCAGGACTAACGCGATGCTCAAACCCTGGCTCACCACAAAACACTATTTGCTCAACGCCGGGACGTCCACGGTTTCAGCAGAACATGATCCCCACATCGAACGCCGTACGACGGCGTTGCGATAGCCAGGCATTATCTGAGCTTCTGCGACGCATATTCCCGCCAGGTAATAAAAAAGGGGGCCAAGGCCCCCTTTTCCTGTGCTTTCTTCCGAAAGGGAAAAGAACTCAGTTCTTGGCCTTGTCGACCAGCTTGCCCTTGGCAATCCAGGGCATCATGCCACGCAGTTTTTCGCCGGTCTTTTCGATCTGGTGAACGTCGTTGCGCGCGCGGATAGCCTTGAAGCCGACGCCGCCCGACTGGTTTTCCAGAATGAAGTTACGCACGAAGGTGCCGTCCTGAATATCGGTCAGAACGCGCTTCATCTCGGCCTTGGTTTCAGCCGTCACGATACGCGGGCCGGTGACATATTCACCGTATTCAGCCGTGTTCGAGATCGAGTAGTTCATGTTCGCAATGCCGCCTTCGTAGATCAGATCCACGATTAGCTTCATTTCGTGCAGGCACTCGAAATACGCCATTTCAGGCGCATAGCCGCCCTCGACGAGCGTTTCGAAACCGGCGCGGATCAGCTCCACGAGACCACCGCAAAGCACAGCCTGCTCACCGAACAGATCGGTTTCGACCTCTTCCTTGAAGCTGGTCTCGATGATGCCTGCGCGGCCGCCGCCATTGGCCGAAGCGTAGGACAGGGCGATTTCAAGCGCCTGACCTGTTGCGTTCTGGGCAACAGCCACGAGCGACGGCACGCCGCCACCCTTCTGGTACTCGGAGCGGACCGTGTGACCGGGGCCCTTCGGTGCCACAAGGAACACGTCCAGATCGGGGCGGGCTTCGATGATGCGGAAATGGATCGACAGACCGTGAGCGAAGACGAGCGCCGCGCCATGCTTCAGGTTCTTCTCGAGCGAGTCCTTGTAAAGCGCGCCCTGGCCTTCGTCAGGCGTCAGGACCATCACGACATCGGCCCATGCAGCGGCATCGGCGGGGTTCATGACCTTGAAGCCAGCGCCTTCTGCCTTGGCAACAGCCGAGGACTCAGGACGCAGGCCGATGACCATATCGGTCACGCCGCTATCCTTCAGGTTGTTGGCATGGGCATGGCCCTGGCTGCCGTAACCGATGATGGCAACTTTCTTGCCCTTGATCAGGCCCAGATCACAGTCACGATCGTAATAGACGCGCATCAGAAAGACTCCTCGATGGATTGAAAGACTTCGGTACCACGGCCTATAGCGGCGATTCCGGTCCGGGACACTTCCGCAAGACCAAGCGGTTGCATCAATTCGACGAAAGCATCGATTTTCTCGGCACTTCCCGTCAGTTCAAAAACGAAAGACCCTGCCGTCGTATCGACAGCATGGGCGCGGAACGCCTGGGCAATACGCATACCCTCGGTACGCATCTCGCCCTTGCTGACCACCTTGATCAGGGCCAGCTCGCGCGCCACATGCGGACCGCTCTCGGTCAGATCGCGCACCCCATGCACCGGGATGAGACGATCGAGCTGCGCCTTGATCTGGGCGATCACCATCTCGGTGCCAGACGTCACGATGGTGATGCGCGACAGATTGCGCGAGGCATCGATGGCAGAGACGGTAAGGCTTTCGATATTATAGCCACGTCCTGAAAACAGACCGACGACGCGGGCCAGGGCACCGCTCTCGTTTTCGATCAGAACCGCAATGACGGCTCTCTGGATATCCTGTGCCATCAGACCAGCATCATGCCTTCTTGTGTAATCCGGGCTGCATTGGACTCCTGATCGGGGCCAAGCAGCATCTCGTTATGCGGGGCGCCCGACGGAATCATCGGGAAGCAGTTTTCATCCTGCGCCACACAGATATCCGCCACGACCGGGCCGTTATGGCGCAGCATCTCGTCAATCACGCCATCCAGCTCACCCACGCAGGTGGCGCGCAGCCCCTTGCCGTGAAACGCTTCCGCCAGACGAATGAAATCAGGTAGCGCCTCGCTATAGGATTGTGAGTAGCGCGAGCCATGCAGCAATTCCTGCCACTGACGCACCATGCCCATATAGCGGTTGTTCAGGATGAACAGCTTCACCGGCAGGCGATACTGCGCCATCGTGCCGAGCTCCTGAATATTCATGAGCGTCGACGCTTCACCGGCAATATCGATCACCAGCGCATCGGGATGCGCCACCTGGGCGCCGACCGCCGCAGGCAGGCCGTAGCCCATGGTGCCGAGACCGCCAGAGGTCAGCCAGCGATTGGGCTTGTCGAACTGGAAGTGCTGCGCCGCCCACATCTGGTGCTGGCCGACTTCCGTGCTCACGAATGTGTCGCGACCCAGAGCCTGCGTGGCTTCATAGAGACGGCGAATGGCATATTGCGGGCGGATGATGGCGCTCGGGGCCTGATCCTGCACAAAGCCGAAAGAATCCAGCGCGCGCCAGCCCTCGATCTGCGCCCACCAGGGGCTCAGATCCTGCCCTTCGCCATCCCAGGCGGCCAGAAGCGCCTCGATCGTGCGGCCGACATCACCAACCAGCGGCACATCCACGCGAATAATCTTGTTGATCTGCGAGGGGTCGATATCGGCATGGACCTTGAACGAATTGGGCGAGAACGCATCCACACGCCCGGTCACGCGGTCATCAAAGCGCGAGCCGAGCGCGATCAGCAGGTCGCAGCCATGCGTGGCCAGATTGGCCTCGTAACTGCCGTGCATACCCAGCATGCCCAGAAACTGACGGTCGGTCGTCGGGAAAGCGCCCAGACCCATCAGCGTCGACGTGACCGGGAAATTGGTACGGCGCGCCAGCTCCCGCAGACCTTCCGCAGCCTTGGGGCCCGCATTGATCACGCCGCCGCCCGTATAGAGAAGCGGGCGCTTGGCGCGCTTCATGGCCGCAATGGTCTGACGGATCGCCTCGCCATCCGCATCGAGATTCGGACGATAGGGGCGATGCAGGCGGCCCTCACCCGGTGCGGGCAAAGGCGCGTTGCCGACCGAAATATCCTTGGGCAGATCGATCAGAACGGGGCCAGGGCGACCGCCAGCAGCCACCTCGAACGCCTCACGCACGATCGGCGCCAGATCCTGTCCGCGACGCACAAGGTAGTTGTGCTTGGTGGCAGGACGCGTGATGCCCGTCGTATCGGCTTCCTGAAACGCGTCATTACCAATCAGCGCCGTCGGCACCTGACCGCACAGGCAGATGAGCGGGATGGAATCCATGAGCGCGTCGACCAGACCGGTCACAGCATTGGTGGCTCCAGGGCCGCTGGTGACCAGCACCACGCCCACCTTACCGGTCGAGCGCGCATAGGCCTCTGCCGCATGAACGGCGGCCTGCTCATGGCGCACCAGAACGTGGCGGATATGATCCTGCTTGAACAGCGCATCATAGATGGGCAGCACCGCGCCGCCGGGATAGCCGAAAATGACCTCGACACCCTGCTCCACAAGCACGCGCAGGAGCACCTCGGCACCATTGAGCGGCGCTGTCGAAGTTTTTCCGGTCTGCTGTGTTGACGCGTTCATGTGAGCGCACCCCTTTCATTGAGCGGGCGGGTTTATGACGGTGGCGAGGATTCGTCAATGGCGGATTGTATGAAAGTTGCGATATTTTCGAATTCTCTTTTCGAAAATTGCGTACTCTCGTTATATCTTTGCAAGGAAATCATGCAATCCTGCTCTGCGCCCAGCGCATGGTGGTTGAACCACGTCGCCTGGCGTCGTGTGTACTGCCCCGTGGCAATGACCGCACGGCGTATCGCTTCTGCCTCTGACATGGTTCCGGCAAGAACGGCGCTCAGTTCGGGCACACCATGGGCACGCATGGCAGGAAGAGACGGTGAAAGGTCCCGCGCCACAAGGCGTTTGACCTCGTCCATTGCTCCAAGCGCCATCATGCGTGAGAACCGCTCTGCGATCGCCTCGCGCAATGCCTCGCGCGGCGGATGAAGCCTGACGGAGACAAAGCGAAACGAGGCCGGTGGCAGCCCGGGCCGGGTACGCCAGTACAACAGCCCGTGCCCGGTGCCGTGCAGCACCTCCAGCGCACGCGCCACGCGCTGTCCGTCGCCGGGTTTCAACGTGCATGCCGTCTCCGGGTCATCGCGCATCAGAAGCGCATGAGCGGACTCGCTGCCCTGTTCACCCACGAGCGCGCGCGCCCAGTCGCGCGCGGCGTCGCCGGGATCAGGGACCTCGACCAGCCCCTCCAGCAGCGCGCGCAGATACATCCCCGTGCCGCCACACAGGATTGGGAGTCGCCCTTGGGCACGAGCCGCTTCCATTTCCTGCAACGCAACCTCGCGCCACCAGGCCACACTGCCCGGCTGTGCAGCGTCGAGCACGCCATAGAGTCGATGCGGCGCGCGTGCCTCGTCCTGTGCATCGGGGCGTGCTGTCAGCACATGCAGATCGGCATAGACCTGCATGGAATCGGCATTGATCACGGTGCCACGAAAGCGCTCGGCCAGACCCAGCGCCAGCGCCGACTTGCCGGAACAGGTCGGTCCCGCCACAATAAGGGCCATAGGGGCCAGGGCAATCGGAGCGTCAGCCATTCTGTCTTGTTGTCCCAAGCGTTTCTACCTGATGGGCCAAGATGACCTTACCTTACGTTCTCGTTCTCGTTGCCGACCCTGCACAGGGCACCCTGTCCAAAGATGCCATCGACATTGCGCGGAACATGGTCAAGGGCAAGAATCCTGTCGTTCTCTCCTCGGGCGAAGCCGTCGAGATTCCCTGCCCTGCTCCTGCACCCGGCGCACCCACCATTGCCACCATCCGCGCAACACTGGCCCGTCATAAGGTGGATGCCCTGCTGGTCAAGACACGCGGTCGCCGCAAGGCCGTGCTGGTGGCCGATATGGACAGCACTATCCTGAACGGTGAGACCCTCGATGAGGTCGCCTCTCTGCTGGGCGTAGGTGACGATGTCGCCCAACTCACCCTCGATACGATGAACGGAAAGCTGGATTTCGAGGACTCCCTGCGTACCCGTGTGGCTCTCCTCGAAGGTAAATCTGCCGCCTGCCTTGAGGAGGTATGGCAGAACTCGACCCTGAACACGGGCGCACGCACACTGGTCCAGACCATGAATGCGCATAACGCGCGCACGGCGCTCGTTTCGGGGGGCTTCACCTATTTCACGAGTCGCGTGGCCGAACAATGCGGTTTTGCCGAGCATTACGGCAATGAATTCGAGATTGTGGACGGTATCTTCACCGGCAAGCTGGCTGCCCCCGTTCTGGGCCCCGACAGCAAGGAAGAGCATCTCAACCGCCTTCTCGAGGAGCGTGGTGTGAAAGCCTCAGCCGCTCTCACCACGGGCGATGGGACCAATGATCTGCCCATGCTCGCCGTGGCCGGTCTGGGCATTGCCTATAAGGGCAAGCCGAAAGTGCGTCAGATGATCGATATGCAGGTCAATCATTCGACCCTGCGCGCGCATCTTTTTGCCCAAGGGTACCCGGCAAGCGTTTTCGTATCCTGAGTTCATCAGGGGTCATGGCGGGCTGCGCCGCTAACGGCGCAGCCTGTCCCTGATCCGCCCTTTGGCGATACCGGCCAGCACGCCCGCTTTCCAGGCGAAATGGAACGGGATCGGCCTGATGCGGGTCTCCGGGAAGAGCGACGCCCCACCCTGCGCCATCTCTGCAAGATTGAGCCCCATAAGCGTGGCCATTGCCACGCCACGGCCATTATAGCCCAGACAGGCAATCAGCCCCGGCTCAGGCCGATGCAGATGGGGGTAATGGTCCATCGTCAGGGCAAGCTGGCCATTCCACCCGGCTTCCCACTTCTGTCCGGCAATGGCAGGCCAGAGTTTCTCTGCGCGGGCAATCAGATAGGGAAAAGCCGCAGCGCCTCGCAGTTCATGCGAGGCCGAACGCCCGCCCATCAGCAGCCGTCCTTCAGCATCGACCCGATAATAGGTGGTGATTTCTCCCAGCTCGTAAAGCGACTCACGCCGGGTCAGCAGGGTTTCACGCAGATTCTGAGGAAGGGGAGCGCTGGCCACGATGGCACTGAAGACCGGAATGATCGAACGACGAAGCCTGCCCGTGACATGTCCGGAATAGCCATTCGTCGCGCAGATGACCTGCCTGGCTCTGACCGTGCCGCCCGGCGTGCTCAGGCGCCATTCCTCCCCATCGCGTTCAAGGGCAGTGACTGCTGAATGCTCATATATCGTCGCTCCAGCCTTCAATGCCGCGCGGGCCAGACCGCGCGTATAAGCCAGCGGATCGAGCTGACCACCCATCGGATCGATCATACCGCCGTGGTAGAGCGTCGTGCCGCTCCGCAGGGCGATTGCCTCTCTCGAGAGGACCGTGGCCGGATTGCCGAGAGCCTGACATTGCCGGGCGAGCGCCTCGAGCGGAGCCATCTGGCTCTCAGCCGTCGCCGCCCGTATCGTTCCCCCCCGTACCGCGTTGCAGGCAATCTCGTGACGCGCCGCGAGGTCGAAAACCAGATCCGGAGCGCCCCAGGCGCGTCGGACGAGCACATCACCACGCTCGGGGCCGAAATCCTGCATGACCTGCTCTGGCGTGGTCTTGAGACCGGGGTTGATCTGGCCGCCATTACGACCCGATGCCCCCCATCCCACCTCATGAGCATCGAGAACCACGACATCATGCCCTGATTCGGCCAGATGCAGGGCCGCAGAAATGCCTGTCAGACCCGCCCCGATAACCGCCACCGAGGCCCTTGTCGCACCGTTGAGAGACGTGAGCCCCAGTGTACCGGGTCTGACCGCATAGAGACTGGGGTTCATGTTCGCCCCTCCCATGACTGGCTCAGCCGCCATAACCGATCAGCGCGCGTATCTCGAGAAAATCGTGCAGCCCCCAGATTGAGCATTCACGTCCATTTCCCGATTGGCCGAAGCCGCCAAAGGGCGCCGCAACGGTCCAGTCCGCTCCGTTGATGTTCACGTTGCCCGCACGCAGACGGCGAGCCACTTTTCTTGCATGGGCCAGATCGCCTGACTGAACATAGGCTGCCAGACCATACACCGTGTCATTGGCGATATGGACGGCCTCTTCCTCGTCGTCATAGGCGATGATCGACAGCACAGGCCCGAAGATCTCTTCACGTGCAATGGCCATATCGGGCGAGACCTCCCCGAAGACCGTCGGTCGGACATAGTAACCGGTTTCAAGCCCCTCCGGTTTGCCCAGTCCCCCGATCACCAGCGTCGCACCGTCATCGATCCCTCTGGCGATCAGGGCCTGGATGCGGTCATACTGGATCTTGCTGACAACCGGCCCCAGCTGGGTATCCTCGTCAGCGGGAGAGCCCATGCGCAGGGAGGACACCGTCTGGGCGGCCAGCGCCATGGCTTCCTTCATTTGTGCGCGCGGCACAAGCATGCGGGTCGGTGCATCGCAGGACTGTCCGGAATTGCTCAGGCAGCCACGCACCCCACGCTGCACAGCCTCGGCCAGGTCTGCATCGGGCAGGATGATATTGGCGGATTTACCGCCCAGTTCCTGATGCACACGCTTGACCGTATCGGCGGCGAGCTTTGCAACAGCCGACCCGGCTCGGGTCGACCCCGTGATCGAGATCATGGCTATATCGGGATGCGCCGCCAGTGTGGCCCCGACGCCCGGCCCGTCTCCATTGACGAGATTGAAGACACCAGCCGGTACCCCGGCTTCGTGCAGGATCTCGGCAAAGACCAGCGCACTGAGGGGCGCCACTTCGCTTGGCTTCAGCACCATGGTGCAGCCCGCTGCCAGCGCCGGAGCCACCTTGCACATGATCTGGTTCATCGGCCAGTTCCACGGCGTGATCAGGCCGCACACCCCTACCGCCTCTCGCGTGATGTAGACATCCCCCTCCGGCCCCTCGAAGGAGAAGTCGCGCAGGACCTTGATCATTTCTTCCAGATGCGCGAGCCCTGCCCAGCTCTGGCTGTCACGCGCCCGCGCAATTGGCGACCCCATTTCAAGCGAGATCGCCTGCGCCATGTTCTCGCTGCGTCGCTTGTACACGGCGAGGATACGCTCGAGCACAGTCAGACGCTCCTCACGGGATGAACCCGACCATGCGGCGAAAGCCGCCTTGGCCGCAGAGACGGCACGCTCGACATCGATGTCATCGCCCAGGGCAATTCTGGCACAGGGCTGCTCGTTTGCGGGATTGATCACATCAATGCGGGTTGCGCCATGCGGAGCGACCCAGTGACCATTGATGTAGAATTCGAGAGCGTGGGACATGGAAAACGACAATCCTGCAAGCGGTGAGAGCGATGGGAGAAATCAACGTCCCGGTCGGGACAGGGAACAGACACGCCTTGGGGCCCTGCCCATGAGATGACGCAGCAGTGCGACGCATCCCGTCAGCATCATCGTGACCGTGCTGAGAGCGAGTTCATGTCGCGTATGGGCGACCATCGCCATCGCAACGAGTGCCCCCATCAGCAGGACAAGGGTCAGGAGAGGCGTCGCCCCCATTCCGCATAAACGGATCCGTGTCAGAACGATCAGGGCATTATGGAAAATGATCAGCGCGCCGGTTGCGCTGAGCAGAAAGGCAAAAACAGTATTGGGCGAGGCAATGGCGATGGCAGAAATGGCGAGCGCCGCCGCCGCGCTGAACAGCACGGCAATGCGTGGCGCCTGTGTTCTGGGGTCAAGACGCATGAACTGTGCCGGCGCGTCATCGACATCCGCCAATTCGAATAAGACGCGCGACGTTGCATAGAGCCCTGAATTGAGCGTGGAGAGCATGGCCGAAACGATCACGACCTCCATGGCGGCACTTGCGAAGGGGACATGCAGACGGTTGAGCACGAGCAGGAAAGGCGACTCACCCGGCACAATCTGCGACCAGGGCACAAGACAGAGAATGAGCGCCACGGAACAGAGGTAGAAGCCGACGACCCGCAGGGCGACGGCCCGTGTCGCCTTGGCGATATTGCGATCGGGGGCATCGGATTCGAGCGCGGCAATCGTCACGACCTCGCTGCCGGACATCGAGAACACGATGGCAGGAATAACTGCGAGCAGGGCCATCCAGCCATGTGGGACAAGACCTGCGGGGCTTGCGAAACTCTGATGGATTGCCCCGTCACCATGAAAAACAGCTGCAAGCCCGATCATGATGAAAAGCGCAATAGCCGCGATCTTGAGCATCGCAAACCAGTATTCCATCTCGCCATAGGCCTGGACCGCCATGAGATTGGCCGCCGTCATGGTCGTGAGAATGATGACCTCCACCGCACCGAAGGGCAGATGGACCAATGGGGCCAGCAAGGCAGCCGCGGCCATGATCTCGATGGCAAGAGTCGTGACCCAGACAAGCCAGTAGGTCCACCCGGTCATGAAACCGGCATGCCCACCGAGCGCATGGCGGATTTGGTTGACGAACGACCCATGTCCGGGGGCGCGCAGCGCTATGTCGCGCAGCATCAGATTGACCAGAAAGGTCATCAACCCGGCCAGAGCGTAGGACAGGAGCGCTCCCGGTCCTGCAACCGAGATCGGCGTCGAGGCCCCTATGAAGAAACCGGCACCGACAACACCTCCTATCGAGATCATGGCGATATGGCGTAGGCGCAGACTGCGGGCGAGCGCGTTTTCTGTCATGCACGATCCTTCATGTCCGGAATGTTCCGGATTCGGTCAGACTTCTACCGGAAGCGGGAGCTCTCCGGTCAGAAACTGGGCTCGACCGAAGCCGAACGACCAGTGGGCATCCCCGTTTTCAACCACTGAAATCATGACATCGGATGGGAGGATGCCACAATCCCTCTCGAGACGCGCTGTGAGCAGACGATAAAAATGCTCGACAGCCTGCTCTCCACGGGGGCGACTGAACATCTGCACGAGAATCATGGATTTCGTGCGTGGAATATCCAGACCGGTATCTTCCATGATCAGATGAGACGGCTTGTGTTCCGTTACAATTTGATAACGATCTCTGCGCGGAACCTCAAAGGCCTCGAGCATCGCCTCGTGCGCCGAATCCAGCAATTCCCTGATCTGGCCCGGGGAGCGTCCTTCGATCAGGTGAAAATGGAGCAGTGGCATGACGAATTCCTTGATAAATGAACAGCGTGCAGGAAGATCAGCGTGTGACTGTCGCGATCAGACGCCCCAGAATGCCGACCATGTCGCGCAGTTCCTGAGGCGTTGAGATGAACGGAGGGGCAAGCGAGACCGTGTCGCCTGTGCATCGCAGGAGCAGATTGTTCTTCAACCCCAGATCAAAAATCTCCAGACCCCGCGCGCCGGGGGCGCGAGGATCAGGCTCAATGTCGATGGCCGCCGCAAGACCGATATTGCGGATATCGAGGATACCCGGTGCGCGATCCAGATGATGCACTGCCTCCTCCAGCACCGGCTCCAGAGAAAGAGCACGCGTAAAGAGATCCTCATCCTCGACGATATCGAGCACGGCATTGCCTACTGCCGCGGCGAGAGGATGACCGGAATAGGTATAGCCATGAGCAAACTCGATGGCGTTTTCCGGACCGGTCATGAACGTCTCATAAATATCATGGCGAACCAGCACACCTCCCATCGGCACGACACCATTGGTCACGGCTTTGGCAAAGGTGATCATGTCCGGCACAACGCCGAAGCGCTGGGCAGCAAAGGGGGCGCCAAGACGACCGAATCCCGTGATCACCTCATCGAAAATCAGCAGGATGCCGTGCCTTGTGCAGATGTCGCGCAGGCGGTGCAGATAACCGAGCGGCGGCACGATGACACCGGTCGATCCCTGCACGGGCTCGACAATCACCGCGCCGATCGTGCCGGCATCGTGAAGGCCCACGAGCCTCTCCAGATCATCGGCCCTGTCGGCCCCTTCCGCTGGCTGTCCCCGCGAAAAGGCAGCCCCGGCCGGATCGTGGGTGTGCCGCAAATGGTCAACGCCATTGAGCATTCCTGCAGCGAACATCTTGCGGTTGGGAACAATCCCCCCGACGGACAAGCCACCGAAACCAACACCGTGATAGCCCCGCTCGCGCCCGATCATACGGAACCTGCCAGCCTCGCCGCGCAGACGATGATAGCCCAGCGCGATCTTGAGTGCCGTATCGACCGCTTCCGACCCGGAATTGGTGAAGAACACATGATCGAGCTCCTCGGGCGCCAGGGCAGCGATCCGGTCGGCCAGCCGGACTGTCGCCGGGTTGGTCATCTGGAACCCCGTACAGTAATCCAGCGTCTGCGCCTGTTCCTGCAGGGCTGCCACAATCCGTGGATGGCCGTGACCGAGCGGCGTGCACCACAGGCCCGAGAGAGTATCGAACAGCGCACTGCCATCCTGCGTGTGGCAGTAACTGCCTTTGGCCGAAACAATAAGGCGCGATTGCGGGTCTTTCCTGACGCGCCGATTGGCCGTGAACGGCATCCAGTACGTGCCCGTGGCCAGGCTGCGCGCCGGGTCGAATTCCGAGGGAGAGGATCCCATGATGCGGCTTTCCTGTGTCGCGACGCTTCGGCAAGCCAAAGCCGTCATGCGAGAATTCCGTGATGCCCACACTATTCCAATTGCGAAATGACGTTGTCTATATACAGTTCGGTTCTGGCCAAACGGATCCGTATTGCTGCACGGAGCGATACACTCCCGGGCTGTCAGAGAGATTTTGTAGTCCCTGCCGAAATACCCCCGGCATTTTTCAGACGGAAGCGACGTTTGATGATCAGGCTCGACCACGCCTCAGCGCAGCCACTTGTCGCGCAGATTGTCGATCAGATACGCGAACGCATTCTAGGAGGCACATGGCCGGATGGCACGAAACTGCCCTCCATCAGAAAATTAGCGACGCAAAGTGCCACTAGCCCCCTCACCGTCTCGAATGCGTATAACCGGCTCGTCGCAGAAGGGCTCTTACAGGCCCGTCGCGCCAGTGGCTATTTCGTCACCCATGAACCGCGTGTGGAAGAGACCCGGAAGGAGGCAGTGAGCCCTCTTCCTTCAGTCGATTCATTATGGCTGTTACAGCGTGCCTATGAGGGCGACGCCCGGACAATCCAGGCAGGTTGCGGCTGGCTGCCGGAACCCTGCCTTATGGGCTCGGGCATTCGTCAGGCGCTCAACAGCCTGGGCCGCCACGCAGACATACCGGGTATGGGTTATGGCAATCCCTATGGTCATGACGGGCTGCGCGAACAAATCGCACTCAGCCTTGCGCGTCAGGGAATAAACTGCCCGCGCAGCGGAATAATTCTCACCCATGGAGCCAGTCAGGCTCTGGAACTCTCAATTCGCAGCCTGACCCGCCCCGGAGATACCATTCTTGTGGAGGATCCTGGCTACTGCAATCTCTTTCCTGCTCTGAGGGCGCTGGGCCTGACGCTTCATGGGGTTCCCCGGCTGAAAGACGGTCCCTGCCTCGAAAGCTTCGAGAGATTGTTGCGCGAAAAACAGCCGAAAGCCTTCGTGCTCAACACGCGGCTCCATAATCCGACCGGGACTTCCTGCTCGGCGCCTGTCCTGCATAAATTACTCCGCATCGCCGAGGCCCATGGAATCCTGTTGATCGAGGATGATATCTTTGGCGATCTGGCACCCGATACCAGCCCGACGCTGGCCTATCTGGGCCAGCTCGATCATGTCATCCGGATCAGCAGTTTCTCAAAAACCATATCGCCCGGATTGCGTGTGGGATATGTCGCCACCGGTGCCGCGACGGCGCGTCATATCCTCAAGCTCAAAATGGCAAGCAGCCTTACGAGCGCCCATATCTCCGAAGCAATCGTGCATCACATTCTCGCCGATGGCCGTTATCGCCTGCATCTTGCACGGCTCCGGGAAAAGCTTTCCCTCCTGCAAGCCAGAACGCTCAGGCGCTTTGCGCGCAGCGGGCTGACACCGTTCTGCAAACCAGATGGCGGTATGTTCCTGTGGATGCGATTCGCCCAGGATCGCGATGTGCATCAACTTACCCGCGATGCGGCGCGCGCCAATCTCCTCCTCGCTCCCGGGGGGTATTTTTCGCCCGACAGCACGCCGTCGCCGTGGCTGAGGTTCAACATAACCCATTGCGACAGGCCCGAAGTTTTCGATTTCCTCACGCAATGGGCCGCACAGAATTCACCCCGATCAGCCCCTGCATGACATCGTTAATGCCCGAATTTCATCGGGCATCGCTCCCTCGCCCATTATTTCCACAAAAACGTTGCGTCTGCGATTTTATGCACATAGAGTTTGACAAAGGATGACGGCATGTCCGGACGGTGTTTTCTGCACGCCGCCGGTCCTGTCCGCATCTTCAAGATCAATGTGCTCTGACATGCGCGGCCTTTCTGTAACACCCGTTCGGAGGCTGGCTGGAGCGGATACGCTCGGATTGTTACGAACGCCAAACAAAATGGAACGGAAATGGTCAAAATAACCCGCCCCACCCGATTTGGTTCGCGATGTTGCGGTCAGCCCGTCTCCCTTCGCATCCTGCTCTGTGCTTCGGCGCTTCTGGCCGTTTTCCCGCGTCCCGGTGTTGCCGCTCCTCAGGGTGCTGCGCATTACGGCCAAAAGATTTCTTCCCATCGGGCGCACCCCGCCTCGCCCCGCACATCTCCCGGAAAACGCAATCCGGCGCGTGCCTCCCGCTCAGGAGGTAACGAGACCATGACGATCAGTGCCAGCCGCGTTGCCTCACGCGGCGCGGACAACGTGATTTCCAAAGCCGTCATGGCACAGTTCACCCCGGGAACCAGCGTCCTCAAGGCTGTCGATCGTCTGCCCGGTGTGAGCTTCAGTTCCACGGATCCTCTCGGCATCGATACCTGGGGATCGAGCATCTATGTGCGCGGCTTTTTCATGGATCAGCTCGGCGTGACACTGGATGGCATTCCGCTGAACGACCAGACCTATGAAAGCAATAATGGCCTGAATGTCATCCAGGCATCGATTTCCGACGATATCGAACGCTCGGTGCTCTCCGAAGGGCCGGGCGGGGTCAATGTCCCCTCAACCTCCACGCTGGGGGGAACGCTGGAATTCGAAACGACGGACCCCAAGGATAAAATGGGGGGCAAGATTTCACAGGGCTTCGGCACGTACAGCTCCTACCGCACCTATATTCGCGGGGATTCGGGTGTGCTCAACCCGAGTGGCACGAAGGCCTTCGTGGCCTATTCGCGCAGCGAGGAAGGTAAATGGATGGGTGGGGGCACCCAGTTCCAGCAGCAGGTCGACGCTAAAGTCGTTCAGCCTGTCGGCCATGACAGTGTGATCAAGGCTTTCTTCAACTGGAGCGATCTTCAGGAATGGGGCTATCAGGATACGTCGCTGGCCATGCTGAACACGCTGGGATGGCGGGTGCCGCATCTCTATCCGAATTACGCTCTGGCGACGGCCTATGCCTCAGGTGCGGTTTCCCTGCCCACTTCGGACGCCATTATCGCCAATGGTGATGAGCCCTATCTCTATGACGGCGGTCAGGCCGAGGTGGATTACACCGGTGGCCTCAACATGGATCTGGCCCTCACCGATCATCTGCGCTGGAAATCCACGCTCTATGGCACCAGCCAGACGGGCTACTACACCTATTCCGATTACAGCACACCGTCGGCGGGCACAGGGGCTCCCTTTTCCGAGGAAGTCTGGCAGACCCGGCAGGAACGTTACGGATTCACAACAGCTCTGAATTACCGGATCGCCAGGCATACGATCGACACGGGAGTCTGGTTCGAAAACAACAACCAGCAGGCCGATCTGTTCTGGTACAACGAACCGCTCCTCGGAACGGGTTCGCCGCTCAAGACAGTCGGGCCCTACGACACTTACGGTCCGGCTTTCCTGCAGGGCTACGGATTTGTCTGGCATACCAACACCTTCACCTATCATCTCGAGGATACGTGGCGCCCGCTCGATAATCTGCGTCTGACGGCCGGATTCAAATCGATGCTGTCGACCACGGCTGGCGGGGCGAATTACAATAATCCGGATTATACCGGCGCCGATGCCCTCCCTAATGGCAGCATGACCGCCTCCTCGGCGTTCCTGCCTCATGTCGGCGGCAGCTGGCATTTTCTGCCGCATCACGAATTCTACTTCGATCTCGCCGAGAACATGCGCAGCTATCAGGTGCTCCCCAACGGCGTGGGTAACGCGCTGTGGTCAGTGCAGGACCAGGCCACGTTCCAGCAACTTCGTCAGACCGTCAAACCCGAGCGCGACTGGGTTTATGCCGTCGGATATCGCTACACCGACAAATATGTGCAGGCGAGCCTCGCAGGGTATCACGCCGATGCCAATCATCGCTTGCAGGCAGCGACGGAAGGCACAATCACAAACCCCGTATCGAGCGTGGCCCAGACCAGCGTCCATACGAATGGAGTGGATGCCGCCGTAACGCTGACGCCCATCAAGGGCCTCGCCCTGTACAACAGCGTCAGTTACAATCATTCGACCTATGGGGGGAACATCACCACCGCCGATGGTGTCTATTTCACCAAAGGCAAGAAGGTCGTGAACTATCCTCAGTTCATGTACAAAGCGAATCTGTCCTATCGCTGGAAGGGACTCGAAACGCATTTCGACGTCCATTACTATTCAAAACGGTATTTCAGCTATACGAATGATACCTCAGTGCCGGGCTACTGGCTCACCAGTGCGGGGGCCAGATACAATGTGGGCAATTACGGCTTCGCCAAAAACATCACGATCGACTTCAACGTCTATAATCTTCTGAATTCCAAATATATCTCGATGATGGGAGAGAACGGCAACCCGATATCCGGTGATTACCAGTCTCTCGAACGCGGATCTCCCAAGCAGTTCTTCGGAACTGTCAGTACCGAGTTCTGACCTATGGACGGGCGGCTCCGGCGGGGTCGCCTCTGGATCACTCCCCTCACCATCGCGTTTCGCGTGCCTTTCAACCCTGTCTCCGCTTCTCCGCAAGGACCGATCTCCAATGCGTCTCACCTCCCGAAAACTGGCCGGCATGACGGCGTTCCTGCTGGCTGGCGCGGCACTGGCACCCTGCGGCATGGCCCTTGCGGATGAGCCGGTACTGCAAACGGAAGAGAGCGACATCATCAAGCTCTCTCCTGTGACGCCTCACCGTATTCTGGTTCAGGACCCGGTAGGGCATCATGCGAAGGACGGCCGCGTCTACGTGGTCGATGCCGATCAGGGCAAGCTGCTGGGCATGGTTCAGGCGGCCTATAACGGCAATGTCGTTCAGGACCCCAAGGGTCGTGCCTTTTACGTTGCCGAAACCGTCTGGTCGCGCGGCAATCGTGGCGACCGGGCGGACCTTCTCGCCACTTACGACCCGCAAACCCTCGAAATCACGAATGATGAGGTTCTGCCTGGCCGCGCCCTCGTCACGCCCAAAAAGAACGATCTGACGATCAGCAGCGATGGCAGCAGGATCTACGTGTATGACATGGTGCCAACCAACGCGGTTCATGTCGTCGATACGACCACGCACAAGGTCGCGATGAATGTCGGTCTTCCCGGCTGTGCGCTGACCTATCCCTGGGGCAAGGACGGGTTCACCTCGATCTGCGCCGATGGCAGCCTGGCCAATGTCAGCATTGGCGCTGAGAAAGCCGATATCACCCATACCAAACCCTTTTTCGACCCTGAAAAGGATGCGGTCTTCGAACATAGCCCGTCTCGCAGTGCCGATGGCAAGACCTGGTTCATTTCCTATAGCGGCCTTGTCTACCCGGCGACCCTGTCGGCTACCACCACGATCGACAAGCCATGGTCGATACAGGAAGCCGCAGGCATGAAAGCCGCGACCAATGCGGACAGCCCGTTCACGGTCACATGGCGCCCCGGTGGATGGCAGTTGGCAGCGATGCATCATGCGAGCGGCCGTCTTTACGTGGCCATGCATCAGGGCACGTTCTGGACCCACAAGGTATCGGGCACGGAAATCTGGGAGCTGGATGTGGCAAAGCACAAGCTGCTCCGCCGGATCAAGCTCCCCAGGCCGAGTTCTATGGTCGGCGTCACACAGGACGCCTCTCCCCAGCTGTTCACCAATGATGAGGCGGGTGATTTCTTCATCTGGGATCTGAAGACCGGGAAGATCGCCCATACCATGAAGCATCTTGGCGACGATCTGTATTTCACGACCGCTCTGGGGGATTGATGAGCACGCTCGCTCTGCAGATGATCGGCGCGGTTGGCGTGAACGCAATGGGGGCGCTGTTCATCGGGACAGCCCTGTCCAAAGCCCTGGACCAGTCCGGCTTTGCATCGCTCATTGCTGCCTACAGGCTCTTTCCGCTCGGGATGGCCTTTCCTGTGGCCCGGGTTCTGACCGGTGTGCAGCTCGTTCTGGGAGCGTGGCTGTGTTCCGGCATGTTTCCTCGTGAAGCCTGTCTCACAGCCGCAATCCTGCTGACGGCTTTTGCCCTTGCGATGGGGATCAACGTCGCGCGCGGTCGCACTGGCCTCTCCTGCGGTTGCCTGCCGGGGCAGGATATGCCCCTCTCACGCGGAGCCGTTCTCCGGACGATCATGCTGGCTGTCCTGATGCTGGGAGCTGCCGAAACCGGCCGCCCGGACGGGACCCTGCTCTCCCTCGCGACACTCATGGGCGGCATCAGCTTGATCCTGCTCACCCTCGCCTTTCTCCAGCTTCGCAATGCAGGAGACGCCGCATGATGACGCTATTGCTGATCTCGACGTTACTGCTCGCCGCATTATGCTGCGTTCTCACGCTTGCCGTCCTCGTTCTCGCCCGTCAGATCGGCGTCTTGCACGAGCGTATTGCCCCGATCGGGCAGCAGCCTGTTCTTGCCGGACTGCAGGCCGGCCAGGCCCTGCCGCGCGTCACTGCCCGGACGCTGGACGATACGCGATTTTCCATGGGCGGACGTCATGACCGTGGGCGGTCGAGTCTGATCTTGTTCGTCTCGCCCGATTGCCCGGTCTGCAAGCGCGTGCTCCCCATCGTGCAGGCCCAGGCCGCGATCCACGATCTCGATCTCGTCCTCGCAGGCGAAGGGGATGTCACCGCCCTGCACGCCATGGCCTCAACCATCAGGCTTGGGGCGACGCCCTTCGTCACCAGCCAGGAACTGCTTCTCCTGCTTCAGATAGGCAGGCTTCCCACCCTCGTGACCCTCAACCCGGATGGCGTGATCACCGCGCGTGATGTCGCCAATACCCGACAGCAGGTCGAAGCGCTGATCGCGACGCTTCCTGCTTCCTCTTCATCCTCGCCAGAGACCAAGGAGTTCCTCCATGACGCAGTCTGAGCTGATTTCGGGCCGCGCGATCCAGGACGGTGCCCCGTCCAGCCCTCTCGACCGAATTACAGAACGGCTGATCCGGCATGTCGCCAGCTACAGCTCACGCCGAAGCGTGCTCGGCCGTCTGGGGGCCTGGGCCACTTTCGGCGCGCTTGTTCCGCTCCTGCCAGTCGAGCGTGCCTCGGCAGCGACCCCACCCGGCACCGGTAAGGCCGCCCCTGCCGCGCAGTCGCACGTCAAGGCTCCCTCACCCTTTGCCGCAAAAGCACAGACAACCGATCCAACAGCCTGCGATTACTGGCGCTACTGCGCCATCGATGGGTTCCTGTGCGCTTCATGCGGCGGTGGCGTCCATAGCTGCCCACCGGGGACACGCCCTTCCCCCACCTCGTGGATCGGCACATGCTTCAACCCGCAGGACGGGCAGTCCTACCTCGTGGCCTATCGCGATTGCTGCGGTCAGGACGCCTGCAGCCAGCCGCCATGCCTGGGCACGGATGGCGACCAGCCCAGCTATCGCCCTCAGGCGAATAACGACATCATCTGGTGCTTCGGCACAGGTGCGCTCGTCTATAACTGCTCAACATCCGTCATCGTCGGGAATGCCTCATGACCAGACGCTTTCTTCCTCTGGCAGGGCTTCTGGTTCTGCCCGCTCTCATAGCATCCACGGCCCATGCCGAAGATGGGCAGGCCGTCTACAACAGCAATTGCAGCGTATGCCATCAGGCGGCAGGCGCAGGATCGCCGGGGCAGTTTCCCCCCCTTGCCGGGCGCATCGGCAAGATCGCGGCTACAGCCGAGGGCAAGACCTATGTGGCCGACGTGCTGCTTAACGGTGTCCATGGCACCATCGATGCCGCTGGCTCGAGTTATATGGGGTTCATGCCCTCATTCAAGGCTCTTACCGATGATCAGCTTGCTGCTGTCCTGACCTATATCAGCAGCATCGACACGCCTGGCGCTCCCGCCTTTAGGGCTGACGAGGTCAAGGCCGCGCGTGCCACGCCCAAGAAAGCCAAGGAAATCCTTGCGGAGAGAAAGGCTCTGAATGACGCGCATCCGCTTCCCTGATTTCTGCCTTGCAGCGGCCCTCGCCCTGCTGGGCGTCGCCTTCCCGGGTCCTGCCCGGGCGGCGATCCAGTCTCATACGGTCACGAATTATCTGACCCATTGCGGTGGCTGCCACGGCATCGAGGGCATTTCCGGCAAGACATTCGTTCCGACATTGCGCGATCAGGTCGGCTGGTTCGCCTGCTCGCCCGAAGGACGCGATTATCTGGTCCGTGTGCCCGGCATTTCCATGTCTCTGATACGCGATGATCAGGAACTGGCGGATGTACTCAATTTCGTACTTTTCCGCTTGGGGGGCATCAGTACACCGCAAGGGACGAAGCCGTTCACAGCGCAGGAGGTACATGTGTTGCGCGCCAAACCGCTCCAGACCGACGATCTCATGGCTCTCAGGGCAGAGGTCCTCAGTCGCGCACGTGCGGCCTGCCCGCACTGAGTCCGCCTTCGTCAAGACAAAGGCACTGCCCGGCAGTATCCGCCTTATGTGTCTTGAGAAATCGGGGCGCTGAGAAAGCATTGTCCCGTGTCGTGGCATGATGCTGCAACAGGGCACCGACCTCGGGCGACGGCCAGCGCGGTCAGACCGGTGTGGAAGCCTGACCGGTGGGCGTTATCCTACCCGGCAAGAGCCTGGGGATGGGCCGTCATGAAGCCCTGAAGCGAGCGATATCCCGTTTCCTGCACACCAAGCAGACTCTCCAGATGCTCAAGATTATTGACCAGCCCGCGCGCCTGCACCCTGCCCTGTTCGTCCAGCAGCACGGCGAAAGGCACCCTGTCCACGCCCAGAAGACGCCCGATAGCGGCATCATTCACGAAACGTGACGCGGCCAATCCCAGAGTGGCCAGCATGGGCAGCGCCATGTCCTTCGTTTCATCGCCGCAATAGGTCAGGGCAAGCCCTTCACGCCGCGCAAATTCATCGACGATCGGCACCATCTTGCGGGAAACCGGGCAGGCACCGGAGACGAAAACCAGAAGCTGAGAGCCGCCATCAGCTCGGGTGCCACCCAGCGTCACCTTCTGACCGGCCAGCGTCGGCAGCGTTGTTGCCGGAAGATGGTCGATCGCGCTCCCGCTTGGGGCAAGCGCCCCCAGGGGAGCGATGCGGCGATAAAACCCTCTGACACGACGCACCATCATGACCAGGACCGCGCAAAGACCTAGCACAATCACCCATATCATGACCTGCATATAAAGCAGGGTTGTGGTCTCGCTCATGATCCCGTTCCCTTCACACGCTTCCAGACGCGCCGTTTCATGATTGCCAGAAGGACGGTCAATACCGCCAGATAGGCCAGAACACCCAGTCCTATATGGGTCCGTTCCATTGAATGCGGATGCGCAACCCAGTCCAGATAGGCACTCACATCCTGAGCCATCTGCGGCAGCGTCGCCGCTGTTCCATCGACATATTTGACCTGACCGTCATGCAGAGGCGGCGGCATGCCGATATGGTTCTGGGCGAAGGCTGTATTGTAATAAGAGCCTGGCGGCAGAACAAGATCGGCCGGCTTGGGCGCATAGCTGCGCAGGATAGTTTCTATCCGGGCGGCCCCGCCCTCCTCCGTCATGGCAAGGCGGGAAAAATCAGGGGGTAAATCCCCATGATTGGCCATGCGGGCCATGGCCTCATTCGGATAAGGAGAGCCGATGAGATCTGAGAGATGGGCCGGTCGGGTTTTGGGATCGCCGTCATCATCCACGCCGTCAGGAACCTGACGGCTCGCGGCATAAGCCTTGATATCCGCAACCGACAGGCCGATCCCTGAAAGATCGGCAAAGCGCACCTGATCGAGGCTGTGGCAGGTGCTGCATACCTGACGATAGACCTGAAACCCACGCTGCTGGGGAGTATCCGCGAGGGCAGCATTCTTGCAGATACCTGTCGCGAGAAAAGCCAAGAATGCCGGAAAGAAAATGCGCTTCATGCGCCCTCTCCGCGCAATGTGGCAGGCAGGGAGCGCGGAATTTCCACGCGTGGCAGGAAAGGCAGCAAAACCAGAAAATAGAGATAGTAGTAAATCACGCCGAGACGGCTGACGCCGAGCCAGAACCCGGTCGGTTTATGCATACCCGCAACGCCAAGCGCTATGAAAGCGAGAAAAAGGCCCAGCAGAGCCCAGCGCAGAACAGGGCGGTAACGCGCTGAACGGATGGGCGACCGGTCGAGCCATGGCACAGCAAAAAGGACCGCCAGACTGCCTGCCGACAGCAGGAGGCCGCCCAGCTTGGACGGTACAGCGCGTAGAATGGCGTAAAAGGGAGCGAAATACCACTCAGGCGTGATGTCACCGGGTGTGACCAGCGGATTGGCCATGGCGTAATTATTGGCGAGCGTCAGAAGGTCGGGAGCGAAGAAAATCAGTGCCGCGTAGACCATCAGAAAGAGGCAAAGACCGAGACCGTCCTTGGTGGTGTAATACGGGTGAAAGGGCACCACGTCCTCTGCTGTTTTCGGCTCAATGCCGGTGGGATTGTTCGAGCCCGTGACATGCAGAGCGGCCACATGCAGAACGATGACACCGATAATCGAAAACGCGGTGACAAAATGCAGGACGTAAATGCGGTGCAGCGCGACAGAACCCAGACCCTCGCCACCAAGCAGCCATGAGGCAAGGGACGGCCCGATCAGCGGTACCGCGTTCAGGGCATTGATGACCACGGTGGCGCCCCAGTACGACATCTGCCCCCAGGGGAGAATATACCCGGCAAAGGCTGCAATCATGACCAGTATGAAGAGTCCTAGCCCTGTCAGCCAGAGCAGTTCGCGTGGCGCCTTGTAGGATCCATAATAGAGGCTGCGCGCCATATGCACGTAAAGTGCGACAAACAGCATTGAGACGCCGCCCATATGGATAGCGCGCACAAGCCAGCCAGAGGCGACATGACGGTCGATTGTTTCGATGCTGCTGAATGCCTCGGTTGGACTCGGTGTGTAATTCAGGGCGAGAAAAATACCGCTGACGATCAGCAATCCGAGCGCGATCGTTGCGAACGCCCCGAAATTCCACAGATAGGACAGATTGCGGGGCATGGCGAAATCGACATATTCGCGGCGAAATGCCGAGACGATGGGCAGACGTGTTTCCAGCCAGCCCGTCGGGGGAGTATTGGGTTCATTCATGGTCGCCGCTCAGATCTGCTGGATGGAGGCGATGGAAAAATCGGGGTCCCCCTTGCTCTGGCCGATACGCACATGCGTTGCAGACAGCATGGTAACGGGCGGCACAGGCAGATTATAGGGGGCCGGCGCATCCTTGAAGACGCGACCCGCCACGTCGAATTGCGATCCGTGGCAGGGGCAGGAATATTTGCCCGACCGATCATTGGGCGAGGGCGTTGCATAGGACGGCACGCAGCCAAGATGGGTGCAGATACCAATCAGAACCCCGATTTCCGGCACGACCGAGCGATGCCAGTTCACGGCATCTCTGGGCTGTTGCAGGATTTTCGAGTCCGGGTCGCGCAAACGCTGCGTAATATCGACCATTCTGAGCGAAGCGAGCATTTCGGGTGTGCGTCTCTGTATAAATACAGGCCAGCCGCGCCATGTCACAACAAGCTGCTGGCCGGGCCGGAGCGTGGAGATATCGACGTCGATCAAGTCATCTTCGCCGAGCTCGGTATTTTTTGTGCCGTTCAGACTGTCGAGAAAAGGATAGGCCAGGGCGCAGGCTCCTGCGCATCCCGCTCCGACAATTACCGTCGACAGCACATCCCGTCGCCTCGTCCCTCCCCCGGGTACCGGACAGGAGGGCAAGGGAGTGGGGCGGTCTGCGTCCTGCGTCATGAAGTCCTGCTGAAATAGGATCTGACGATCATCCCGGGGCCACAAAAACGTGTCAACATCAAAACAACCGGTTTTCTCCATATATGAATTACAGCCTTGCATTAGACGGCGACACCGATGAATCTGCCACGGTGACCCGCAGCCGAAAAACCGAAAGATAACAGCGACATGAGAACGATTCTTATCAATGGTGAATCGCATGACGTCGATGTCCCGGATGACATGCCGCTTCTTTGGGTATTGCGGGATGTTCTCGGACTGACTGGGACGAAATATGGCTGTGGCATTGCACAATGCGGTGCCTGCACCGTGCATGTTGACGGCAAACCCGCGAGGGCGTGCCAGTTGCCCGTCTCGCTTATCGGTACGCGTCCGGTCACGACAATCGAGGCCATCGGGCAGACGGAAACAGGACAGCGTGTACAGGCGGCATGGCTCGACGAGCAGGTCATTCAGTGCGGATATTGCCAGTCGGGACAGATCATGGCGGCGGCCGCACTGCTCCAGACCACACCCTCACCCAGCGATGACGATATAGACGATGCCATGTCAGGCAATATCTGTCGCTGCGGGACTTATGTGCGCGTGCGCGCGGCAATCCACAAGGCTGCCAGCAATGCGTAAACCCCATGATATCAACCCGGTCCTCAGCCGTCGGGCCATATTGCGCGCTGCACTCGCGACAGGCGGCGGTCTCATGTTGTCAGGCATGATCCCCGGTCTCCCGGGTGCACGCGCACAGAGCGGCAGCGCTTTCACGCCTAACGCCTTCATCCGGATCGACCGGAACGGCGCGATCACTTTCATCATGCGTCACGTGGAGATGGGTCAGGGTATCTATACCGGCATTGCCATGCTGCTCGCCGAGGAGCTTGAGGTGTCGCTCGACAAGGTCAGGCTCGAGGCAGCGCCAGCCAATGCCAGCTATATCGACAAGTCAGCGGGTGAGGAGGTGACAGGCGGCTCGGCCTCGACGCGGGACAGCTGGGTGCCTCTGCGTCAGGCAGGAGCAGCCGCGCGCATCATGCTCATTCAGGCAGCCAGTACGCGCTGGTCAGTGCCTGCAAGCACCTGTGTGGCCCGCGATGGCGCGGTCCTGCATCCTGAGTCAAGCCGGCGTCTCGATTACGGCGCGCTGGCAGACGATGCTGCCCATCAGAAGATACCCGACCCCGTCCCCCTGAAAAATCCGTCACAATTCCAGCTGATCGGCACCAGCCCCCAACGCATGGATACCCATGCGAAGAGCAATGGCACCGCATGTTTCGGCATGGACGTGCGCGTTGAGGGCATGAAAACGGGCCGGATCATGGCATGTCCGGTCAAGGGGGGCAGGCTCAAGGGCTTCGACAGGGAGGCCGCCCTTAAAACGCCCGGTGTGACCGATATCGTGACGCTTCCCGACGCCATCGCCGTGATTGGCGATCATAGCTGGGCGGCTATTTCAGGCATGAAAGCTGCGAGGCCCGAGTGGGATTACGGCCCCCATTCGGGCATGTCGAGCGCCACTCAACTCCAGGCTTTACGCAGCGCATCGGAAAAAACCGGTATCGTCGCGAAAAATACGGGCGACGTCACAGCGGCTCTGGCCTCCTCCCCGGTCCGGATCGACGCAATCTACGAATCGCCGTTCCTTGCTCATGCCGCGCTGGAACCGATCAATACCACGCTCCATATCCGCTCCGACTCCGCCGATGTGTGGGTCGGTACACAGGTCCCTCTCCGTGCACGGCAGGAGGTGGCGGATGCGACCGGGCTCCCGCCAGAACGGATCACCGTGCATAACCACCTGATTGGTGGCGGCTTCGGTCGCAGGCTGGATTCCAATTCCATCGGTCAGGCCGCGCGTCTGGCGAAACAGGTGCCATTCCCGGTCAAGCTGTTCTGGACCCGTGAAGAGGATATCCGTCAGGACCAGTTCCGTCCTTTCTACTACGATCGCATCACGGCGGGCCTTGATGACAAGGGGCTGATCAAGGCCTGGCACCATCGCACGACCGGGTCTTTCGTTCTGGCGCGCTGGGCGCCGGAAGGTTTGCAGAACGGACTCGATTCCGATGCTGTAGAGGGCGCGACGGAAACGCCCTATGCCATCCCCTCCCAGAGAAACGAGGCCGTGCAATGCGAACCGGAGGGGATAACCACCCTGTGGTGGCGCGGTGTCGGGCCGACCCATAACGTCTTCGTCGTTGAAGGCATGATCGACGAACTCGCTCATGCCAGCGGCACCGACCCGCTCAGTTTCCGCAGGCGCCACCTGACCCATTCGCCGCGCGGGCTCAAGGTGCTTGATGAGGCCGCCCGTCAGGCGGGGTGGGGGCGTCCCCTCCCGAAGGGTCACGGGCTGGGCATTGCCCTGCATTATTCCTTCCAGTGCTGGGCCGCGACAGTGCTGGAAGTCGAGGTCGGGGGCGGCGGCGAGATCCGTCTCATAAGGGCCGATACCGCTGTCGATTGCGGCCCCGTGGTTTTCCCCGATGCGGTGCGCGCGCAGATTCAGGGCGGATTGATCTTCGGTCTGACCATGGCGCTCTATAACGAAATCACCTTCCGCAACGGTCAGGCAGAACAGAGCAACTTCCATAATTATCGCATGATGCGGCTCAATGAGGCCCCCGATATCCGCGTTCACCTTGTCTCGGACCCGGACGCCGAGATTGGCGGTATCGGAGAGGTCGGCACGGTGGCAGCGGCTCCGGTTCTGGCCAACGCAATCTTCGCGGCCACCGGCCGACGCCTGCGCCGTATCCCCTTTGCGCCTCAACTGGCCATGAACCCGACCGGGGAGAAGAAAGCATGAGAGGCGCGATGCGACGCAACGTCCCTGCCCCCGGCACCCGTTTCCTCAGAGCGATCTGTCTGGGCTCGACCCTGCTCACATTGGGAGCGCTGGACGCAGGAAGAGGTGCCCGTGCCGAAACTTCCCCCTCCGGTGACACGAGTCCTCCCGACGGGCAACGCGACGGGAACGACCAGGTCTCCAGGGGGCAGGCCTTGTTCATCGCCGCCGATTGCGCGGCGTGTCACCTTTCGGCAGATGGTCGCGCTCTTACGGGCGGCCGGGCCTTCACCCTGCCTTTCGGGACGATTCATGCCGTCAATATCACCCCTGACCGCGATACCGGTATCGGGGCCTACAGCGACAGTGACTGGCTCGCCATGCTGCGCAAGGGTGTCGGCAGAAACGGCAAGCATCTTTATCCCGTCATGCCGTATACCTCCTACACGCTGCTGAGTGACGAGGATGCCCTGGCCATCAAGGCCTATCTTTTCACCCTGCCGCCCCTGCGTGCGACACCGCCCATGAATGCGCTGTCCTTTCCGTTCAACCAGCGCTGGACCATGATTTTCTGGAACTGGTTCAATAACCCCAATCGCAGGATGACACCTGACCCGGCGCGATCCGCAGCCTGGAACAGGGGGGCCTATCTGACCGAAGCCCTTGGTCATTGCGGCCAGTGTCATACACCGCGCAATTTCATGTTCGGCCTGAGTCACCGGGCCTATGCCGGGGCAGTCCAGGTTGGCTGGACCGCCTATAACCTGACATCCGATCGCGAGCACGGGCTTGGCGGATGGAGCGACGACGCTCTGTTCAGCTATCTTTCCGCCGGACAGGCCAGAAATCATGGCCCCGCCTCAGGACCGATGGCCGAGGCAATCGAGCATAGTCTGAGCCGGCTTCCGGCACAGGATATCCGCGATATGATCGTCTATCTGCGTAGCGTTCCGGCCCGCGCGGATGGCCCCGCACATCATGAGGGTGCGCTGGAGCCGGACAGCGGATTCTCTGAGGGGCGTCATGTTTTCCAGCAGGCCTGCGCCGGATGTCATCTGGAAAATGGTACAGGCCGACAATCGGACTGGGGTGCGCTGGGTGGCAGTCACTCCCTCAGCGACCCTTCAGCCACCAACCTCGTTGCAGTGCTCAGGGAAGGGACCTCCCTGCAAACCGATCATGGCAGGATGAGCATGCAGGGTTTCACCGCCGTCTACACGCCGAAAGAGCTCTCGGCGCTTTCCGGCTGGATGCTCAGGCATTTTGGCGGCGTACAGGCGACCATCGACCCCAAAAAATTCAGGCCATGACCGCTAAGCCGTCCGCCTCAGAGGCAGACGGCACCGCATTCTGCGCACGCGATGTTCAGGGCGTGTCAACATTCGCCCAGACCACGCGTGTGACCTGCGACGACCCGTTGCTGTAACGATGCGGTGTCTCACTGGGGAAAGAGAACGAGTCCCCCTCGCGCAGGATGCAGTCCTGCCCCCCTACCTGAAGATGCAGGCATCCCTGCAGAACGAGGCCGGATTCGAACCCGCTATGGGTCAGGATCTTGGCACCTGAGTGGCCGTTGGGCTCGATGATCATCAGATAGGTACGTAGCAGATCCGGGCTCTGCGAATTGAGCATGACCTTGGTAATGCCCTCCCCGAAGCTCAGAAGCCCATGATCCTCGATACGCGTGTAGAACGCCGGATTGTCATGGGACTGCCCCTTGATCGAGCCGAAGAAATTCGACATGTCGAGTTCGAGCACGTCGGAAATCTTCATGAGATCGCGGATACTTGGTGATGACGCCCCGCGCTCGATCTGACTCAGATGGCTCAGCGAGATACCGACACGCGATGCGACGTCCTTGAGCAGATAACCGATCTGCTTTCTTCTCTCGCGGATGGTATTGCCCAGAGTACGGTCGATGTTCGAGGTCACGGCGACAGGTTCGTTCAAGGACATTTCGTGCAAGCCAGATCCCGGAAAAATATCGATAGGAATTTCAGTTGAGTCGGAGAACCTGAATCGACCGGTCATTCTGATGAGGGCCCTTCGCGAGCTCCATCCCTTTAGGCACCGGATAGACGAGAGTGGCAACAAAAATGCTTTTATTCAACCAGTCATATCGACCCTTGGGGGCTATGAACTCGGGGCTGAGGCGATATTTGTAGTCCCTGCCACCATTGATCGGGTACGCCAGACCCTTGTTGTGGATGGCGATGATCTGCCCGTCATCCGTTCGGAGCCGGTAGAAGGCATCGACAACCCCGACGCCATCGGGACACAGAACCGGCAGATCGGCCCCACCCGCTTCAACTGTGCCATGGATATTCGGGCCATCGAAGCGACCGCCGATGATCGGCCAGATTTCAGTCCGTTCGCCGTCCTTGCTCGCGCCTTCCGGACCGGGCCTTACCGGATCGGTGCAGGTCACGACCAGATTGAGTACGAGCTCGGTCTTGACCGGGTCATAGGCTTTCGGGCTGAAGGACGCTTCCGGGGCAGCCTGGGCTGCCCCTGCCATGCCACCAGATTGCCGGCATAATCGAGCTGGTACTGCGAGGATTTGACGATTTTTGCGTCGTTATAGGCTGCGCCGAGATTGAGGGTCAGAGTCGGCACCGGTTTCCAGACAATATTGCCCTCCAGCCCCTGATTCACCGCTGTTCCCAGATTGGTCAGGGTCGAGGTGATCGTCTTGCTGACCGCAGAATATTCCGTCGTGAAATTCTGATAATTATAGGTGCGATAATAGAACGCGGCGCCATCGACGATCAGCTTGCGGTCTTTCGTCTGCGCCTTGAACCCGGCTTCGACCGCCCAGACCTGCTCCTCACGATAAGGATCGATCTGTGCAGTGCTCGCGATTGGAAAGCCCCCGTAAAACCCGCCGGATTTATAGCCACGCGCTACTGAAGCGTAGACCATGTTTAGAGGATCGAACTGGTAACGAAGCACAGCCTTGCCGGTCACATGATCCTTTAGCTGATACTGGCGCGTCACATTGGATGCCATGTAATAGCCCGGCGATTGCTGGAAAGCCCCGTGGTAAGTCTTGTATTCCCAGGTACTTCTTGCGCCAAAATCGAGCAAGAGTTTGGGCAGGATGTGATAGGTGAGCTGACCATAGCCGCTATAGGACTGTGTCTTCTGCGTGTAGCTCAGGATCCCTTCATTCGCAGCGCCCGACAGACCGGTATAAAGCGTCTCGAGCGCATCATCGAAAAGCTGGAACTGCTTGTTTTCCTCCAGATCCTCATAGGCCACGTCGAGACCCAGCAGCCAGTCCAGGCGCTTTGGCTTTCCGGAACCCAGACGCAGGTTTTCCTGAGCCATGCGCATGGGCGTGTGCTCGACCTGGGTCGCATAGACCGGACCGGTCGCCGCGTCATTATAATTGAGACCATAGTCGAAATAGTCGAGCGAGGTGATAGAGGTCAGCTCCAGACCGCCCAGATCGCCCAGATCGCCCACCGCGCTGAACTGCACGCCCCCATTCTGCAATGAGGTCTGCCATCCGCTCCAACCCTGATCGGATGTCTCGGCAATACAAAATGCCATATTGCGCGTGATCGGGGCATCATAGGCGGCGTTGACATGACCATCGCCCCATCGCCCGTAAGAGACGCCTATAGAGCCGCTCGCCCTCCCGAAATTCGGCTTGTTTGTCAGCACGCGCACGGCGCCGCCGATCGTATTGCGCCCATAAAGACCGCTTCGCGGTCCTTTCAGCACCTCTACGCGAGCAATATCGAACAGGCTACCCGTGCCCATGACAGTGCTCGGCTGATAGGCGTCATTCAGGAAGACCGGTGCCGCAGGCGTTGAGTTAGGGTTGAAATCCGCAAGGCTGACGCCATGAATGACCCAGGTCGGCATGGCGCCGCCGTAAAAGTCGAGGTTCTGGGCATTGGTCGTATATTTGATCAGATCGGGCAGAGCCTGCACCCCCAGCCGATTCAGGTCCTTCCCCGTGAAAATCTGAACTGTTTCAGGAATCTGCTGAGCAGTCTCCTTGCGCCGCCGGGACGTGACAACGACTTCCTCGACCCCGGCCCCATGGGGAGCGACGGGACGAGCTACTTCCTTTTCGTTTTGATATCGTAATGTTTTGAGTGCACGTTCGGTATGCGCGCTTTATCGCTCACGCTCTGGGCATGCGCCGCGACAGGCAGGGCGCAAAGAGAAGAAAAAAGCCAGATGCGAAACGAGAAACTGCGGCTTCCGACAGCGCAACGATGCGTCATGAACGGGACCAACCGTCGACTATGCTATTCCGGTTCGTTATCGTAACGACTGGACGCGCGATATCGGCTCTGCTCATGGCGACAGATTGACGGCCTCAAATTGTTCGGGTGCGTGTTTACGAAGGAATTCTCAAATCGATCCGAATACGAAACATGAGATCATGTGCAGAAAACCCGGTCAACGATTTTCTTAAGTAAATAATTTTGGTTACAATTCTCTGTGGGAAAACTGCCACGTCGGGGAGGACAGCGCTCTGCGACGAGGGTAGTCTCGGTTTGGGTATCGGTGCGGAATATGATGTCATGGCGGAGCAGACAGAGCAGGAAAAGACGCATGTCCAGGCCATTCGCGCCATGGCAAGTGATCACCCCGACGACGCTATCCGCTTTCTTTGCTCCAGCATTGCCAGTGGCTACCGATGCGCGCTTGTTCTTCTGACCGACATCATCGACGGCGCGTCCCGGCCACTGGGCGCATTGATGGCCATACGCGAGGACGGCCATTATATCGGACTCGTCTCCGGCGGCTGCGTTGAAGCCAGTCTGGTGACTGAGGCCTGCTCAGCCATCGACGAAGGCTGCGATCGCCAATCCCGCTACGGCAAAGGGTCGCCCTGGTTCGATATCGTCCTGCCCTGCCGCGGAGGCATCGGACTCCATATCCATGTGGTGCGAGACAACCACCCCCTCGGGGATTTCCTAGGCCTGCGCGAGCAACGCCGGGCCGCGACCCTTTTCTATGACACGAGAACCGAAAGCCTGGTTTGCAAGGCTGTATATGCCCCAACCGGCTGGGAGGGTCCCGTCTTCATGGCGGGATTTCGGCCGGACCCCCAGATTATCCTGTTCGGAGATGGACTCGAGAGCGTATTTCTTGTCTCCCTGGCGGAAGCGGCTCAGGTCAGGGTGATCAGGAACGACATCGAGGCCGTCTGCCTTCACGCGAAGGACCAGGAAACCGCGATCATCATCCTGCATCACGATCCGGATCTGGAAATTCCTGTTCTGGAAGCAGCGCTTCAGACGAACGCCTTCTTCATCGGATGCCTGGGAAGTCGGAAGACCCAGCAACGTCGCCTCTCGAGGTTGCGCAACAAGGGACATGATGCGGCGCAGCTTGCCCGCATCCATGGCCCTATCGGTCTTTTCGGTCCTTCACGCGAGGCAAGGTCTGTGGCCATCTCCGTTCTGGCCGAGTTATTCGCCCTGATCGAGGCCCGAAAGACAGGTTCGTCGTGACCTGCCTTCCGGACATGATCCTGCTGGTGCTGGGAGGCGGCCTGAGCCGTCGCTTCGGGGCAGAAGACAAGCTGGAGACGCGGATCGGCTCCCTGCCCCTCGCCCATCACATATTGAGTGCCGTCGATCATTTCCCATGGCACCAAAAACGCGCAGTCTGCCGCACTGTAGGAAACTGGCACGCTGCCTATGTTGCGCAGGGTTTCGAGCTCCTGGTCAATCCATTGCCCGAACGAGGCCTCGGGTCCTCGCTGGCTCTCGGCACAAATGGGCTTTCCGCATCGGCCCGCGTTTTCGTCTGCCTCGCCGATATGCCGTTTGTGTCGCACACTCATATCCTCGCCCTCAGGCAGGCCAGCGACTCCGTGCCCGATCAGATCATCGCCTCCTGCGCGCCTAATTATCGGGGACCGCCTGCCATTTTCCCGGTTTCGTCTCTGAGCGCACTCGACCCAAACAGCGATCACGGGGCACGCCCCCTGCTGCGTCTGGCGAGATTGATCCCCGCACCGGCGGAGGAACTGATTGATATCGACTACGCGGGCGATGTGACGGCTGCGAATGCGCAATTTCTGCAACAGGCACGGCCCGGCGAGAGACGGTGATCAGCAGAAATCAGGTATGAAGATTTCCTCGATCCTGAGGTTGAAAACCCTTGCTATGGCGAAAGCCAGAGGCAGGCTCGGATCGTAACGCTCATTCTCGATGGCGTTAATGGTCTGGCGAGAAACGCCCAGTGTCTCCGCGAGAGCGTTCTGACTGAGTCCCCTGGTCAGACGCAGATCGCGCATCCGGTTTTTCAACGATATTTCCAGCTCGTGAAAATAAGGCTGATGCCCCAAATACCGCCCATGATCGGCCACACCGCAAAAGCCCTCAAGGGAGGCAGACCCGCGCTCTCGCCGAAACCCCAGCCGAAGGTAATCAGCGCCGTGCCGAGAAACGATATGGCAATCGCGTCGAGCTGGACCCGTCTTTGCAACTCATCCATGCGATGAATTCCTCGCAGAATCGCCCAGGCACCGGCAAACGCGCCGATCATTGGCATCATGCTGAGCGCGAACAGCCAGAGCCCGATCGGATGGTAAAGGAATTCAATCCTGTTCGCCGCGCAAAGAAGAATTCCATAAAGCGCTATCGCCGCGCCTAGTTCGATCCCATAACGAGCTGACCTGAACATGTCTCCCTCCATGTAAAGCACGCTTTACACATTAGAGACCTGACACTGGAAAGCAAGCTTTACATGTTGACGAATTCGTCAGCACTGCAGTCTTTGGGGATGACCGGAGTAGTGACAGGAGAGGGCAACAGACGAGTCCCACATTCCGTGTTTTCAAATAAGAGATCCTTTATGGGGCGAGGCTTGACCGGAGATACCCGACATCATCGGATTTCAGCCTGGCCCTTATGGAATTCGAGAGAGAAACGGTACAATAAAAAATACAAAACAAATACTGTTTTCGCATCTACGATCGATACACTACAGTAACTCAATGATTTACAGATATGCTCCATTCGTCTCGAAAGGCCTTCTGACACTGTCAGGACTCCTGCTTGCGATCGCCGCTGCCGCTCACGCGGCTACGCTCTATTACGGCCCGTCAGCCTACGGATTCATGGGCGCTGGCCCCGATATGGTACGCAAGTCATTGCAGGGGGACTGGCATCCGGCGGCAATCATCGGTGGGATCGGTCTTGTTCTCCTTGCCGGAGCCTATTGCGCTCTGGCAGGGGCACGCTTGCTCCCTCGACTTCCGTTGCCCGCTCTGCGGCTTTTTCTTTTCACGGTCACTGCGCTGCTTCTGGGGCGCGGCGCTATCGGCATTTTTCTACTGACCCTGCTGCGCCTGAATGGCGTCCACATGGAAACGCTCTACATCGCCGGGCTAGGGGGCAGCTTCTCCTTCTGGATATGGAGTTCCACCCTGTGTCTCCTGCTCGGCGGCCTACAACTCGCCGCGACATCCCTCTCACGAGACCTCTACTGAAGGCGCTGAGCCGTCGCGGAGAGATTTTTCGAGGGCGGTCGCACTATAGCAGGGTTCAGGGCAAAGCCCTGATAACCTGACGCCTCACTGACAATCGGACGAGAGTGCATCACCCTGGAGGCTGCGATCAGCAAAGGTCTGGGCCTCGCTCTCGGCTGCATTGAGCAGAGGGGAATGTTCGACACGATAGTGATGCACACTCACGCTCGTCCCGGCTGAACAAAGGGCTTGTTTGAGCTTTTCCTGCTGCGCCGGAGGAACCTGCGTATCGTTCGTCGCAATCCCCAGCATCACGGGAGAGGTCAGCTTGAGGGAGGGATAGCGGGCCCATTGCAGCGCGGGCGCCAGGGCATTCTCAGCATCGGGCTGGAACGTATTGTCGGGGGTCAGACCGGCGTGTTCCACGGCGCCGAAAAAATCGCCACGGCAGAGTTCGCTAGCCTTGCGATAGAGAGGCAGTGCCCGCGGCTTGAAGGCGCTCGATGGGTCGAAACCAGGATCCGCTGCGCCCAGAGAGGCCCCGAGCAGAAGCCCGTAGACGACACCCGGTGCGAAGCGGCGTGCACCGTGCGACTGGGTCAGGATGTGACCTGAATCCCCGTCGAAATAAGGTGCGCCGAGCGCGATCGTACCCTTGACCTGAAGACTGGGAGCATAGGATCGGGCAAGAGCTGAGGCCGCTAGAACGGCTTGGGCGCCCTGATCATGTCCCAGCAGCACCACATGGCCGCTCAGCGCCGAAAAGCGACGTCGCGCCGCACGCACAGAATCCAGAACGGCCATGCCCTCGGATTTTGCGTTCAGATAGAGCGCGGCGCCAGGCTCGCCCAGACCGGGGTAGTCTGTCGCCACCACCGCATAGCCGCGACGCAGCCAGCTTCCGTAGAAACTCGCCTGAGGCCCCCCGATACCCATGATCGAGGGCGCACAGGTCAGGCCAATGCCGCTTGTCCCGTGAGCCCAGGCCATGACCGGCCATCCTCCGGCAGGTGGCGTGCCGCGTGGGATCATGACCTCGGCCGAGACCGCAACAAGATGGGTCGGATCATGAGCATCGGTGCTACGATAAGCCATGCGATAGGCCGTACCGGGAATGGGCGCGTTTTTCTGCTCGAGCTTGATGGCCTGTCCGGCCGCGACAGGAGCGTAGCGCGATTCGGCGTCTTCGTCGGCATCCATGGCGCAGGCGGTCAGGGTCAGGGCGGAAACAGCCATCATGGCAAGAGCAGAACGCATCAGACCTCTTCGATCTTGAGAGTGACGATGGCAGGAAACTCTCAGGAGTATCGTGCAGGGGCAACCCCTCCCACGCGCTTCCCTGGGAATCGCTCCTGATTTTCAGCCACGGGGTAAACCGGCAATGAGCCCCGAAGGGTCGGAGCCCCCGTTTGGGAATACCGCAAACGCCTCGGGGCATGACCGGTTCGGACAAGGACACTGACCGTAATCGCCTGAACGGGGCCGTATCCTCGTGGCGCCGCGCTCTCAGGGTGCAACTCGGCCATTCGCCCAGCACGATCAGCCGTGCAGCGCGCCCGGAAATCTCGCCCTTCCAAGGGAAAAGGGCGTGAAAAGCCGCGCAGCCTACGGTCTTGGAAGATGAGTACAGCCGGATATTGAGTAGAGGCCGGTCATGACCCATCTCAATGGCCGGAGGCCCCTCAGACCCTCGCGATCTGCCGAGTACGTTCACCAGAAAGTGACCGTGATACATCCGATATGGAATAATTTTTCTTCTCTGCTGATAAAAAGGGAATATTAATTTCCACACAGAGCAAGGCGTCGACCCGCAGCGAGAGTTGAAATCCACGCGCACGGACAGATGCTATAAGGCGGAATGAGGGTGACGGTCCATGAGGATACGTCGCAAGGCCGCAAGGAAGAGGAAGACGTTCATGAGCAGTCTGATTCAGCATTACATCAACGGGTCACGTACCGAAGGCCATGGCAGCAAGCGCGGCGATGTGTTCAACCCTGCCACAGGAAAGGTGACGGCCCAGCTCGCCCTTGGCGATACGAAGGACGTTGATGATGCGGTTTCTGCTGCGAAGGCTGCTTTCCCTGGCTGGTCCCAGACCACGCCGCTCGCCCGTGCGCGCGTTCTTTTCCGTTTTCGTGACCTGATCGAGAAGCACGCCCATGATCTGGCAGCTGTCATCACCTCGGAGCATGGCAAGGTCCTGTCCGATGCGCTTGGCGAAGTCACACGTGGGATGGAAGTCGTGGAATTCGCCACGGGGGCGCCCGAACTGCTCAAGGGCGAATTTACCGAGCAGGTCGGACGCGGCATCGATGCCTGGTCGATGCGCCAGCCTCTGGGCGTGGTTGCGGGCATCACCCCGTTCAACTTCCCGGTCATGGTGCCTCTCTGGATGGCACCGATGGCGCTCGCCTGCGGTAACTGCTTCATCCTCAAACCCTCCGAGCGCGACCCTTCGGCCTCGCTCGTCCTCGCCGATCTGCTGAAGCAGGCAGGCCTGCCCGATGGCGTGTTCCAAGTTGTGCATGGCGACAAGCTGGTTGTAGACGCGCTGCTCAAGCACCCGGATGTGCAGGCGATCAGCTTTGTGGGCTCCACCCCCATCGCCCGCTACATCCACGAGACCGGCGTAGCCCACGGCAAGCGCGTTCAGGCTCTGGGCGGTGCCAAGAACCATGCCGTCATCATGCCCGATTGCGACCTCGACAAGACCGTCGATGCCCTGATGGGTGCGGCCTATGGCTCGGCAGGCGAACGCTGCATGGCCATTTCAGTGGCCGTGGCCGTTGGTCCTGTGGCCGATGCGCTGGTCGACAAGCTGATCCCCAAGGTCAAGGCGCTGAAAATCGGCAATGGCACGGATGACGCGACCGAAATGGGCCCGCTGGTCACCAGAGTCCATCGCGACAAGGTGGCCTCCTACGTCACGCTCGGGGCTGAGGAAGGTGCCAGGCTGCTGGTCGATGGCCGCGATTTCAAATCGACGCAGAACCCGGATGGCTTCTTCCTTGGCGGGTCGCTGTTCGATCATGTGACACCGGAGATGCGCCTCTATCGCGAGGAAATCTTTGGCCCCGTTCTGGCTGTCGTGCGCGTGCCCGATTTCGAGACCGCGCTGAAGCTGGTCAACGACCATGAATTCGGCAATGGCACCGCCATCTTCACCCGTGATGGCGATAGCGCCCGTGCCTTCACCCATCGCGTGCAGGCTGGCATGGTCGGCGTGAACGTGCCGATTCCGGTACCCATGGCGTTCCACTCCTTCGGCGGGTGGAAAGCCTCTCTGTTCGGCGATCATCATATGCACGGGGCCGAGGGCGTGCGCTTCTTCACCAAATACAAGGCCGTCACCTCACGCTGGCCGACAGGCATCCGTCAGGGCGCGGATTTCGTGATGCCCACGCTGAGCTAAGTCCCGGGGCATACCGGCCCGGGACATACCGGGTTGGGGGGATCATCTTCCCAGGCCGTAAAACTGCCCCAAACGGGCGCGAGGGTGCACACCCCCGCGCCCGTTTTGCGTTCCGGCGCTTTGCGCGAGCCGGAACTCGGGCTATGTCCCATGACAAGAACTGGAACACGCGCCAAACCGGAGGAATTCCCATGAGCGACACCATGCCAGACCGTCTGAGCGCCACACCGGGCAGCCCGTTCTATGACGAGGCCCTGCTGGAAAAAGGCATCGGCATCCGCTTCAATGGTGAGGAACGCACGAATGTGCAGGAATACTGCATCAGCGAAGGCTGGGTGCGTCTGGCCGTGGGCAAGACACTCGACCGCAAGGGCAACCCCATGACCATCAAGGTATCCGGCAAGGTGGAAGCCTGGATCAAGGGCCCTGAAGGGGATGACGCCGGAGAAGCCGGCAAGGCGTAATCTCTGACAGGGAACCGTTCCATGACGCCCACACGGATCATCATCGATACCGACCCCGGACAGGACGACGCCGTTGCCATTCTGCTGGCGCTGGCCTCGCCAGAGGATATCACGGTCGAGGCGATCCTCACTGTGGGCGGCAATAGCGGCATCGCCAATACCACGCGCAATGCCGCCGCCATTCTGGAACTGGCTGGACGTGAAGATATCCCGCTGCATAGCGGATGCGACCTGCCCTTGGCCCGCCCGCCTGTGCGCGCCGATCATGTGCATGGAGAAAGCGGGCTGGATGGTGCGGACCTGCCCGCCCCCGCCAGACAGGCCGACTCTCCCCACGCGGTCGATTTCCTGATCGAGACGCTGCGTCACGAGCCGGAGGGCAGCCTGACCATCGTGACGCTGGGCCCGATGACCAATCTGGCCACCGCTTTGCAGAAGGCCCCCGATATCGCGCCGCGCATCAATCGCGTCGTGTCCATGCTGGGGGCCTGTTTCGAGGGGGGAAACATCACCCCCAATGCCGAATTCAACGCCTATGTCGATCCTGAGGCCGCCGCCATTGTGCTCGCTTCGGGGGTGCCGGTGGTCCTTTTGCCGCTCGATGTCACCCATCAGGTGCTGACCACCCCTTCACGGCTCGGGCGCATACGCGCCATCGGCAACGCTGCCGGTCGCTGCGTGGGCGGTATGCTTGGCTTTTCCGAGCGTTTCGACCTCGAGAAATATGGCTGGCCCGGTGCGCCCTTGCATGACCCTTGCACCATCATGTGGCTGCTGCGCCCCGATCTGTTTCAGGGGCGCCTCGTCAATGTGGAGATCGAGACACAAAGCCCGCTCTCGGCAGGCCAGACCGTTGTGGATTATTGGAGCGTGACCGGCAGGCCTGCCAATGCGCTCTATATGCGCGATGTCGATGCAGACGGGTTCTATCAGGTGCTGACGGAACGCCTGTCGCGCCTTCCCTGAAGCTCGAAGCCCGGATGAAACAGAAAACCCCGTAGCGCACCGGCGCTACGGGGTTTTTCTCCTGATCGGCCGGGGCCTCGACAGCCCCGAGCGCTCACATCACCAGGCGAAACCGATTGTGCCCTGCGCATTGCGGCGTTCGCCGTAATAGCAGAATTCCTGCCCGTAAGACGCGTAGGCGAGGCAATTGGTCACGTAATTCTTGTCGAAAAGATTGCGCACGCTGGCACCCACCGTCCAGCCCTTGAGCGATTTCGAGACGTTCGCCAGATCGTAACGCAGCGAGGCATCGAACAGCGCGTATTGCGGCACTTTCACACTGCCATAGCTGGCTTCACCGCCATAGGCCGAGGCGGAATAGCGCATGCCTGCCCCGAGACCGAGTGATTTGAAGCGGCCCTTGGGAATGGTGTAAAATCCGAAGAGCGAGGCGTTGCCGCGGCCCGACTGGATGAGCGGCTTGCCAGTGGAATCGTCATGCACGCGCTGTACGCTCACTGCGGCCTCGACCATCAGGTTGTGCCAGCTATCGATATGCGCCTCGAATTCGAATCCGTCAGAATGCACCAGGCCCTGCTGGGTGTTGTAGATCGTATTCGGAATGGACACGAGCACGTTGGTCTGCTCGATATGGAATCCTGCTGCCGTCAACAGGATGGGCGTACCGGGCAACTGATATTTCAGACCGCCCTCTAGCTGTTTGCCGATCGACGGATTGGCCTGATGCGTGGCGCCGCTCGTCTCAAGCACCACGCCAGTCTGGGGCTGGAACGAAGTAGCATAGCTGATATAGGGCGCGAGGCCGAACTTGAAGTGATAGAGCCCCCCGGCTCGCCATGTGATCTGGCTCGGGCTCTGCTTGGAATTGGACGCCGAATAATACTCGATCTGGCGCGAGCGGAACCAGTCATTGCGGATGCTACCCGTCAGCACCAGACCGCCCCAATGAATCTCATCCTGACCGTAAACGCCGATCTGATGCGAATTCACCTTGTAGCGCGCATAGGTCTCAAGCGGGTCGATGCCCATGTCGTAATCCGGGGCGAAGACATTCAGATCGGGGGCCGCGCTCTGCCCCGCCGTTTCATTGGCCCATTGCTGCTGATAATCGAAGCCTGCCATGATCATATGCGTGAGCGGCCCCGTGCGCAGCTTGCCATGAACATTGCTGTCAAACGCCAGATTGCGCGTGTGCTCGGTGGTCCCGAAACCATAGCGCGGCAGCATGCCGTCGGCGTCCCAGTATCCAGCATCATAGACACTGCGATATTGCGTCTTGATGTCGTCATAACGACCGCGCGTCGAGAAATTCCAGTCGCTGTTGAAGCGGTGGTTATAGATATAGGTGATGCCGCCATGCTTGCGGTTGAACTTCTCGAAGCGCGCATCGCCATCGTAGAAATTGCGGGGCAGATAGCCGCCAAAAGGCGCGGGCTTGAGCGAGCCTTCTAGCGGTACACCGCCATAGGTTCCTGCTTCGGGATCGTACTGATAATTGCCAAGCAGGGTGAAAGTGTCCGGCCCGTTACCGCCAAAGGTGACCGATGGGCTAATGGAAAAGCGGCGGCTGCCCGTACGAACAAGCTGCGTGTGCTGACCGTTAATCGTCCCGTAAAGGCGATAGCGGATCGACCCGTCCCTGGTGGCGTAACCGCCCATATCGGCATCGACACGGTACAGATCGAACATGCCGCCCGTGGCATTGACCGAACCGTAAGAGGCGCGATCGGTCGGCAATTTGCTCGACAATGCAACCAGTCCGCCGGGGCTCGACTGACCGTAAAGCGCAGAAGCCGGGCCTTTCAGGATTTCCAGACGGTCGAGACGTGACGTGTCGATCTGCGCAATGGCATAGCCGGTCGGGCTGTCCTGCAGACGCAATCCGTCAAGGAATTCGGGAATGGTGAAGCCACGCAGCTGGAACAGATCGTAACGCGTGCCGACCCCCCCGCGCAGGTCAGGGGTAATACCCGCCGCATAGCGCACTGCCTGGTTAAGTGTCAGCACACCGCGGATATCCATCTCATTGCGGGTGACAACCGTTACGGACTGCGCCGTCTCGATCAGCGGGGTGGAGGATTTTGTGGCCGATGACGCAATCGTCGCTCCTTTCTGGCCACGCACGGTCAGCATCTCAGCATTGGATGTCGGACCTGTTGCGCGCGAGGCGGCCGTCTGATTGCGGCCTGGCATCGAAGCGGCACGGGTCGCACTACCCGGGCTTGCCTTGCTCTGTGACGCCGGGCTCCCATGCGTGACGGACTGACGTCCCGCCATCGCCGGAGAAGACATGGTCTGCGCCGTTTTCTGCTGTTTCTGGTCCTGCGCCCGGGCGCTTCCCGCCATTAATGCCATGAGGGAAACACACATCGCCAAACCCGTCCGGGTGAAATCCGCGCGCATAATCTTGTCCTGCCAGATGAAATCGGCAGAGCCATAGCGATACTGCGAGTCATTCGCAATTTAAGTTAACGCGCCGGTCATCATCGGCGCGGCAGGTGTGGCCGATATATCACCGTTCCGTGAGGGCGTTACAAAATCGCCCTCACCGGCGGTGATCAGGCGAAGATCTCGCCAATCTTCCGGGCGAGGGCCTCGCCGAGCACGTGATTATTCTCCGGCGTGAAGTGGACGCCATCGCTGCCCTCTGTTGTGATATGAGCACCGGCGTCGAGGAAATGCGCTCCGGTGGCCTCTGCCAGCGCCCGATAGGACTGCGCCAGTTTCTCCGATTTCGGGTGCGCTCCCTCGAACTCGGCGGCGAGCCATGCGCCCGGGATAGGTTTGAGCGCGGGGGGTGCCACGATGAGCAGCGCCGGTGCCGGATAGGCCGTCCCTACGCCCCCTGCGCTCTTCGCCACCTGGGTAACCAGCCTGGCCATACCTCGTGCAATTTCATGCGGGGTGCGGCGATAGACAGCCTTGGTATCGTTCGTCCCGAGCATGATGACCACAAGATCGAGGGGCATGTGACTGGCCAGGGCGGCTGGCAGATAGGCCGAGCCATCAAGGCGCGGGTCATTGGGATCGTCGATACTGGTGGTACGGGCACTCAGCCCTTCCTCGATCACGCGATAACCCTCGCCCAGCGCGCGCGCCATTACCCCGGTCCAGCGTTGCGCGTAGTCATAGCGTGTGCTGGGCGTTCCGGCTGGAACAGGCTTCCACCCCCAGGTGAGAGAATCGCCGAAGCAGAGAATGTGCCGAAGGGCCATTGCAGAACTCCTCCCCGCCAGCGCGGGAGTGTCACAGGGAATGTCGGAGCATGAACCTGCAACATCGACCTGCAAAGACCTGCCGCCTCTCAAGAGGATGAGAGGCGCGCCGGGCCATTCATTCGAGGCGAAGCGTATCGAGCGACAGCCAGGCGTTGCTCCCCGCCGGGCAGGATTGGCGCAGTTCCACTGCAGTCACGTCGCGTCCCGACCACGCCAGGCTGTTCCTTGCCTTCACTGGACGAAGGTCGGTGAAGGCAACGTGGATGGTCGACCAGTCTTTTCTCACCGCGAACGGCGCCGACCAGCTTGTCCCTGCGAGCCCCGTCACAATGAGCTCGGCAGGGCAGTCACGCCCTCTCGCCTCGAAGGCAATGCCCTTGCCCGCCCCGACATCCACCGGCAGCACTGCACCGCGTGACAGCGGGAAGACCACTCCAGCATAAGGCGCTTTCTGCGCAGCCATCTGGGCCGTCATGACCAGAATATGCCCCTCGCCACTCTCCCGCGGGATGACAGACAACACTTCGACGCTTCGATCCGGCCCACGATCCATCGCCTCGGTGGGCAATGTGTCGAGCGGAGTGCGTCCGTCGATGCGCTCGAAATCATCGATCACACTGCCTGCCGGCAGGGCACGCGCTGGCGGAACAGGCATCCAGTCGCGGAGGCTGCTCTCGCTCTGCGGCCCAAAAACCATATGGCCATCCACGAAGGTCATGAGCAGATGATGGATATCGCCGATTTTCTCCCATGGTCGCCCGTCGAAAACGGCCAGATCTGCCCGCATGCCCGGGGCGAGCGTGCCTCTGTCATGATCCTGCGCAAGGAGGTACGCGCTCGATCGTGTGGCCGCCACGAGGGCCTCGGCGGGCGTCAGCCCGGCGCGCACCAGCAATTCGAGCTCGTGCAGCGTCGAAGCGCCATGGGGGGTGGCTGGCATACCGGCATCGGTCCCGACCCCGATCACGACCCCGGCCCGATAGAGGATGCCGACATTGGCAAGCGCGTTATCGAAAAGATGCGTATCGGAAACGACCTTCTTCGCGCCGCTCTGGGCCCAGGGTGCGGGGTCATAGACCGATAAGGTGGGAATATCGCCCATGTTCCGTGACCGGATGAATTGTGCCTCATCCGGGGTAAGGACATGGTCCTGAAGACCATGGGCCAGCGCATCCACCCCGGCACGCGCGGCAATCAGCCCCCGCTCGATCGTGACCGTATGGGTCATGACCTTGAGCCCGTGACGATGCGCCTGCGCCACGGCGGCGCCGAGCGTCGCCTCGTTCATGCTGGTATTGTCGGGCATGTGGCCGTAACGCCAGCCATCGGTAAAGATCTTGATCAGATCGGGGTGATAGGCCGCCACTGCATCAAGGGCTGCGCGCGCGCTGTCCGGAGAGCTGATCCAGCGCGTCGTGTTCTCATCGGCCCAATCCGCGCCATGTCCGCCGGGTGTGCTGATACGCGCGGCATAATTCACATGCGGTGAAGGAATATGAGAGAGCCATTCGCGCAAGGGCGCAAAAGCCTCTGGCGCCTCATTGAAATCGCTGACGGTGGTCACACCGGAGCGCAGATAGGCTTGTGCAATACCGGGGATATCGGCAGGACTCCCCGCGGGCGTCCAGTGAGTGTGCAAATCGTAGAGCCCCGGTGTCACGGCCGCGCCATGCAGGGCAATCACGCGCAGGCCGGAGGGCACTGTCACATCAGGCCCGATCGCCACGATCCTGCCGCCACCGATCAGGATCGTCTCCTCCCGCGCGGGCGCGCCTGTTCCGTCGAACACCATGCCGCCTGTCAGCGCGAGATCGGGCTTTGTCATCTCGGCTGCCCGGGCCGTAACGAAGGACAGCCCAAGCATGATGAGCGGGATCTGACGAGCCATGCGGCTCAAACGGCGCTTTTTCAAAATACTCTCCCTGCTCATTTCCTGCCCTTTCACAACGGCAAATCCTCGGACAGCCATCCTCCTTCACCACCGATCGGCGTGCCCGGCGGAACGGCGGGTGCCGGGCGCGTTCCTTTTGCGGCTTCGCGGGCAAGACGCGGTGCATCATGCAGCAATGCCGTCATATCCTGGCACCAGTGTCCTTCCTCGTCATTCCCCTGTACGGCGCCATAGCTCGCAGCAAGCCCGCGCAACTGGCCGGAGAGGGCAAGAGCCACATCCGGAGACGCTTTGGGGTTGTCGCGCGCCTGCACCATGGCCATGACCGTACGATAGGCAATGCGCCGCGCCAGCGCCGTGTCATGATGCCCTGCCACCTGTATGACGAGACGTCCGAGCACGATATCGAGCCCGGGCTGGGCAGGGTCGCTGGCATGCTGCAGCACCAGACGCTCCAGCCTGTTTGGCCCCAGAAGCGTGTTGAGGGTGATCTGCGCCGCCGATTCCGCCGCATTCAGAGGATCGAAAACGCTCGACCCGGCCGTACGGAAAATCTCGGTCTCGAATTGCGGATCGACCGTGCCGTTGCTACCGCTCGACAGCATGAGTGTCAGGGCGGGCGAGATGGTGAGTGCCTGTGCCGACAAGGTATCGATCAGCGCATCGAGTGCCGCCTTCTGCCTTTCAGGCGCGACCGGAACGGGTGCCGGACTCTGACCATCAACCACAGCGTAACGATAGGCCAACCCACCCAGGAGCTTGCCCACTGCCTCCACCTCATAGCGGTGCACAAGCCATAGCGGCACGAATTTACGCCTCAGATCCGATAATCTCTCGCCCGTGTGCAGCACGCCCGGGCCGAAATGAGCGAGGGCGATGGCGCGTATCTGCATCATCCGCTTGAGATCATCGGGCTCGTCCGCGCCATCGGTCCACATGCTGTTGCCTGCAAGCGCCGTATCGGGGTCGCGTCCATCGATATCAGTCCCGAAACGCATTGACTGACGCTCCGCCTCGAGCGCCTTGTCACGTGCTGCGGCCTCACGATCCGTGCCCGGTTTCGGTTCCCCATAGAGCCAGTCGATGGCATAGCGATCCCACGCGCCAACACCCTTCGCATAGGCGTCCGAGAAATCGAGTGTGCCATCATGGAGCCCGATACGCGGGCCGGGATAATCCATTACCGAAGCGCGATCCTGCGTGCTGGCCATGAAATTATGCACGAGACCCAAAGTATGGCCCACCTCGTGCACGCCAAGCTGGCGGATCCGGTCAAGCGAGATCCTGACCGGATCATCCTGCTTGCCGGTATTCTCGTCCTTCACCCCGGCAAGGGCCTCGAAGATGATGATATCCTGACGCAGCCGCAGCCCTTCGAGCACGACATTGCCGCGTATCACCTCACCCGTGCGCGGATCGATCACGCCAATGCCATAGGAATAGCTGCGTGTCTGACGCTCGTTCCAGTTCACGATATTGTAGCGTATGTCCTGTGGATCGACGCCCTCTGGCAGGATACGCACCTGAAACGCGTCGATATAGCCTGCCGCCTCGAAAGCCCTGTTCCACCACGCCACGCCTTCCGCCAAGGCGGAGCGGACCGGTTCGGGGGCTGCATTATCGATGTAGTAGATAATCGGCTTGACCACGCGCGAGCGCGCGGCTGCGGGATCGGTCTTGGTGAGGCGGAAGCGGTTGGCGTATTCGATCAGCACATTCTCGCCCAGAGGCGCGCCGAAATCATAAACAGCCGTGCCATGGCTGCCAGACCTGATGTCGAGACGACGCGGCACGTAACCGGCATCGGGCAGGCGCACGAGGGAGTGGTGAACGATAAACCCGATCTGGCGCGCATCCGGCGCCAGAAGAGCCAGTTCCTTGCCGGGGGTGTCAGAGGCGAATGTCAGAAGCGATTCGGCTTCGATATTATCGGGAAATGCCTTCACGCTCGCCGTGTCGACGCGGCTTAGCTCCCCGACCTGACGAAATCCCTTCGACTCCACACCGGGCGTGTCCGGCAGCTTCATCCCTCCGCCGTTGAGCGTGGTGGCGATGGCCATGGTGTCATGCAGGTAAAATGGCGAGAGATCGACGACGGCCCCGCCGCCCGGCGTCGTCGATACCGTATCGAGCATGGCAATGACGCTGAAGGGGAAACTGCGGCTTACGCCTTCAGCGACAGCAGCCCCCCCGCGCGACATGAAGCGGGGATTTTCGAACACCACGGCCACACGCCCGCCGATCTGTCGAAAAGCCAGAATGCGCGTGGGCCCGACCATGCCATGATCGAGCGTGATATTAGCTGACCCCACCCCGGTTCGTAGCGCGCTGGCGTAGAGAAATCGTCCCATCACGCCGTCACGATCGGGGGCGGGCAGCGTGAGAAATACCTTGCCGATTCTGGTTTCAACACGCACCGGCAACAAAGACGCCACGTCCCGCGGCGCGGCCTGACAGGCCAAGGGCGCAGAACCCATGAGCCCCCCTGCAAGGAGAAGTGCCCGTAGGGCCATACTATAGCGACGGGTCATGATCCCTCCCGGCAGGATGTCGGTACTCTGGCAGGGCCTGGCGCCCCTGCCCGGCTCAAAAACTGGTGCTGAAGGCGAGGCGGAAATTGCGCCCCAGATAATCATAGAGCCCCTGATTGGTCTGGGCGAAGGCAGGAACGTTGTTGCCATCGGGGCCGCTCCCGACCAGAACAGGGCTGGTATTGAGCATGTTGTTCATCACGAATGTCAGCTTGGCAGGATGACGATAAAGCTCAAAGCCATAAGCGATCGAGGTGTCGAAATAGACCGCGCCCTTGATGCGATTATTGTTGATGGTGCGGTATTGTGGGGTCGAAGCCGGGCAATTGCTCGTGCACTGCACGTAGTCATTGCCATACACACCATTGCCGAAGCCACGCGCGACGAGATTGAAGGTCAGGTTGTCGACCCGATAGAAAGAACTGATGCGATAGGTCCAGCGCGGCGCATTATAGGTGCCCGCCAGCCCGCCACCATTCACCCCGGCGTAGTTGATGGGATAGACGTTGTTATTCACCACATTCGAGATGTAATGGGTGATCTCGCCATGAACTGAGAATACGCCCGGCAGCCTGTTCCACAGTTGCGACAGACGCAGGCGATAGCTTGCCTCGATATCGATTCCGCGTTCTTTCTGGCTGGCGAAATTGAACGGCTGGAGCAGGATGCTTTGCAGCACACCATTGGCGTAATGGATATTATTGCACCAGACCGTGCCACCCGAATAACAGAAATCGACCGCATTCTGGCCCGTGACCGTGCCGATCGCATGCTTGATATCGATATCGTAATAGTCGAATGAGGCGCTGAAGCCGGGCGCGAAGCGCGGTGTCACGATGGTCCCTACGGTCCAGGTATTGGCGACTTCGGGCGTCAGATTGGTGTTGCCCGTACGGATCTGGGTGAAGCTTTGGGAGCCCGGTGTCGGGGCATTCGCAGGCAGCACCACCGTATTGTTGAGCGAAGTCCCGGCCGCAAAAAGCTCGTTGAGATTGGGCGCGCGGATATCGTGGCTGTACGTACCGCGGAACTTGATATCCTCGATCGGGGCCCAGGTCGCGCCCGTCTTCCAGGTCTCGACGCTGCCCGACGTGGAATAATCCGTGTACCGTCCGGCACTGTTGATATCGACGCCCTTGAGAACGGGCAGATCGATTTCGATAAAGCCTTCCTTGACGTTATAGGCCCCCTTGGTGACCAGATAATTGCCGTAGAGCCAGCCGGACTGATAAGCAGGGTCCACGGCACCCTTGACCGATTCACGGCGCCAGTCACCGCCCATGGCGATGGCGGCCTTGCCCCCCGGCAGCTTGAACATGTCGCCCCCGATATCGATGGAGGCCACGTGCTGCTGCAAGGTCTGGTCGCGGCTCGGCTGGCCGCCCTGACCACCATAGATGTAATTGAGCGCCGCCGCAGACGGCCCCGATGTCCCGAGACGGTTGATCGGTACGCAGCCATTGCCGGGATTGGCGATTGAGGAGCGGCAGACGATCTGCCCGTTCGAGAACACCGCATCCTGCGCCAGCGCCATGCGCGACAGGTTCCAGGTGTTCTTGAGCGTCACATTCTCCTGGGTACGACCATATTGGTAGTACCACCCCCAGTGCCAGTTATTGGTGAAGAACTTGAACTTGCCATTCATGCCGCCGACATAGCGAAACACTTCGCGGTCGACATCGCTACCGGGCACGGGAAAGCCGCCATTGCTGGTGCCCATGGTGAAGGAACGAAGCCCCGAGGCCGCCATCTGCCGCGCGATCTGGGGATAATTCGCATTCAGATAGGCATTATCCGCATTGATCACCACACCCGTGCTCGGGGTCTGCTGATAGAAGCTGCTCCCTATGTACTTATTCCATGAGAACTGCCCGAAAATCTCGGTCTTGTCGCTGATATCATAGGCTGTGCGCTCGAAAATGCTGATGCGCTGCTCGCTCGGGGTGAGGGAGTTCGTCCCTACATGGCCACGCAATGTCTCGGCGGTGTCACCGCCAATCATGTAGGGGCTCGATGCAGCACTGCGCTGGCCGTAATTGAGCTTCCCGGTCTGGCCGGGCGCACCAAAATAGGTGCCAGCCAGCGGTCCGGAGCCGATCAATCCACCTGATGTATAGGTTGAAGGCGCAAAATTGGAGCCAACAAGACGCTGGGGCTGGCCATTGGTCGCCGTGTAGAGCGGGTTGTTGATCTGGAAATAGCCGCTGTCGTTCCAGGAGCGGTCGATCGTGTTGACGCCGAATTGCTGGTAGTATTGCGCATCGAGCAACACATGCAGGCGGTGGTTGAGGAATGTTTTTCCCATCGTCGCGTTGAGCGTGTAATTCGGGTTGTCGGCATAGGTGGTGAAGCCTGTATTGGCCGACACCTTAACGCCGTTAAACTTCTTGTTCAGGATGAAGTTGATCACGCCGCCGACCGCATCGGAACCATACTGGGCCGATGCCCCGCCCGTCACCACCTCGACACGCTCTACCAAATTCTGCGGAATGGTGTTCACATCCACCAGTCCCGTGATGGAGGATGCGACCGATCTCTGGCCGTCAATCAGGATCAGGGTACGATTAGCTCCGAGCCCGCGCAAATTGACTGAATTGATCCCCGCCAGACCGGAGGAGAGAAATCCGGAACTCGTGGCAGAAGTACTGCCCTGAGTGACAGAGGGAAGCTGATTGACAAGGTCAGACAGGTTGGCGGGCACCTGGGCCGCGATATCCTCGCTGCCAAGTACGGTGACAGGTGTGGGCGAACTGAACCCGTTGCGAATGATATGACTGCCCGTGACCGTAATCTGCTCGGGTGAGGCCTTTGGTTGGTCGGCAACATGTCGCAGAGCCTTTTTACGGCGCTGTGCAGCAGATGCGGCCACAGTCGGTCGCGCACTCCCTGCCCCGGCACCTGAACCTAGCATCTTACGGTATGATGGATTGCCGTTGGGCGCAGTCCTGTCATCCGGAACGACACCTTGCGACGCAGGCCGCGCAGCAGACAGCGCAGGCGATGACGTCAGACACTGACCGGCCACACCGCAAAGCAAAACCCAGACGGGGCAGGAGCGGAGAAGGTTGCGGCGCGTCATCTCATCATATTCCATAATGTTGCGGTCAGTATCTTAACGAAACGTATTATCGTTCCGAATAAATAACAATACAGCGCGCATGAAATTCCTTATTTCCCCGCAATGCCGGGCGAGTAACAGGCGGACAGAAGCGCCAACGCGATGCCTGCCCCATTATTGACATAGTTTGTCATATCGGTTGGAAATGGCGCGTTACAAATCCAATTTGACTGGTATCGATGTGGATATGTCATCGAAAAGACACAGCAATAATTGAATTATGTTGCCTTCTTGATACAATTATCGTTCCAAAATAAGTTGGACCTGTTGTTATCGCCATTGCCCTGTGGGCCTTGAGATAGGGATCGGTCATGAACCTGCTTCGCCACGCCTCGCGTCGACTTCGCAAAACAGTTGCGGTTGGCGCCCTGTCACTTTTAGCCACGACGGCGATGCAGAAACCTGCCCATGCCCAGATTGCCGTGTTCAAATCGGCCCAGAGCCCGTGGCTGCAGGATATCGTCCTCACAGGGCTGATCGAGGGCGGGATCACAGC